>CAVVJT010000001.1:0-28285 GCA_963748625.1 uncultured Chloroflexia bacterium
CAGAAATGTAGCGAGATCGGCCCCCCGTGTCAAACGGCCCTGCCGATCCGCCTCGGATGGCAGGAGGTCACCGAAGGGGATTGCCCGTTCGCCCGCCCTCGTACCGCGCGCTACCAGCCGGCGTGGGAGACCGTCACTGCCTCGCTCAGGTGCGCCGCGGCGTCCCGGGCGCGGATCACGACCTCGTAGCCATGCCCCTCCTCGACCGGGAAGCTGAGATCGTCAGCCACCGCTACCCCGCCGCCCGCCGTGACGTCGGTCACCACCACGAGCAGGGTGGTGTCCCCCTCGTCGATGGCCCACGCCCAGACGTAGGCCATGCCAGGCTCGTCCTGCCAGACCTCGGCAAACTCGAGGACCGGGTCCATGTCGGCGGTCACCGCGACGGGCGCGGAGACGGCCCACTGGCCCCACTGCCCGGTGTCGTCCTGCGCGCGGACCCGCAGCCGGTAGACGTGGCCCGGGGTGGCGTCCCAGATCTGCCCGCCGTCCCACCCCGACCAGGTCGCGCCGTCGTCGCCGGAGCGCTGGATCTCCTCGGCCACGACACCTCCGATGTCGTCCGTGCTCGACCAGGGGAAGTCGATCGTCCACGCGCTGGCATCCGCGTCATAGCCCGTGCGTCGCGGCGTTCCCATCTCCACGACCGGCGGCGCGTCGAGTGGGATCTCGACAAGATCCCCAGCCGTCCATGCGCTCCAGCGCCCCGAGGAATCCATGACGCGGACCCGGAACTGGTAGGTGTGGCCACGGGCGAGCGCCTGCTCGGGAACCCATACGCCGGTTTCGCCACCGTTCTGGACGGTCGTCCACGGGCCGCCATCGAGCGCCTGCTGGAGGGTCGCGCGCAGGACGAGCTGGTCGTCGTGCGACTGCCAGGTGACGAGGTAGTCGCCAAGCACCGGCGGCGAGACGGTGGGCCCGGCCTTGTCCACCCCGGCGAGGAACGTCGAGTTCGCAGTGTTCCAGTGGGTCGCGAGCCACGAGCCCGCGGCGGGCCGCGGGTTGAAGTAGTCGTTGCCACCACAGTCGAAGCGGTTCTTGAGCGTGCTGCCGCAGCGCTTGACCATCCGGTGGCCACCGTCGTAGTAGCACATGAGATCCCACTCGTCCCAGCAGTGGCCGCCCGTGGAGTGTGGCGAGCCCTTCTGGACGGCGCCCAGGGTGTGCATCAGCTCGTGGGCCTCGGACGACTCGTGGCCGCTCGGACCCGACCTCGCCGACTGGCCCCAGCACGGCGCCACGACATAGGCGTAGTACGGGCCGAGGTTCGCCCGGTTGTCAGGTCCCGGCGTGCCCGCCTGCGGGGTGTCACCCTCGCCGCACGTGCCGTATTCGAGGCGCTTGTCCATCCAGACGAGGTAGTGGCGGTCCTCGCGCGACAGGCCCTTGCCGGCAAGCTCCCTCTCCCAGCCCCAGTAGTTGTTGATGGGGTTGGTGCGGACCTTGACCTTGAGCACCGAGAGCACGCAGGTGCTGCTCGTGACCCAGCGCACCCGCCGGTAGCCACCGAGGCGCGCCGCGGACGCGCGGAAGACGGTGTCGACCTGCGCCGCCCACTTGCGGATGAGTGGCGCGACCTTGCGGTAGCGGTCGTTGGTGCCCCGGTAGACGTAGACCGCCTGGACGCGGTTGCCATCAACGCCGTTGCCGTCACAGGCGATGCCCGGCGTGCCACCCGCGATGTCGGAGGTGACTGTCTCACCGGGCGCGAGGGCGGCGAGCTCGCTGATCGTCGGCCGTCGGGCGGTCCTGGTTCCCGCAGCCGGGAGGTCGGCTGCCACGCAGACCTCGGAGCCATCGGCCCGCACGATGCAACGCTGCACGTCGGCCGCGGGATCATCTCCCGCCCGGGTGGGTGACGGTGCCGCTCCGGCGAGGATGAGCAGGGCCCCGAGCACGGCGGCCAGCCGGGTCATCGCACTGCGGACCTCGTGTGTCCCCTTCGCCACGGAACGTCCTCCCACCCTGCGGGGCGATCGCCGCATGCGACGGCTCAGCACGCCTGCCCGGAGTATCGCAGGCCCGCCATGGGCCGGTATCCCCCGTCGGGGGCCGGATCCTGTCGGCGATGGTCCGGTGTGCCGTATCAGCCATTCCGGGGAACAGCGCAGGTCGTAGGCCGCGGCCGGCCCGCCTACCGCAGCACGGCGAAGGCGTCGAGATCTACGCGTGGCCGGCCCGCCGTCCCCACCACGACCACCCTCACGCTGTGCGTGCCCACGGTGGGCCAGCGCTTCGCGAACGCCTGGTAGCGGTACTGCGCCGCCGTCGGGCTGCGGAGGTCGACCGTCTCCTTGTAGACGCCGTCGATGTAGATCCTGGCCTTGCCGCGGGCGGGGCCCGTCGCGAGCACGACCGACACGGCGCGACCGGTGAACGTGAGGCGCGCCGACGCACGTGCCGCCTTCGCGGATCTCGCCGACCCGCCCGAATAGGCGGCGAGCGTGCGGGTGGTCCACGTCCTGGTGTAGTCGATCCCGGCGTAGCCCTGCTGGGTGAGACCGACGGTGACGGCGTCCGTCTCGGCCCAGGTGACGCCGGCGTTCCCGTCGCGGTCGACAGCCCTCGCCCGGAAGCGGTACGGCGTGCCGCTGGTGAGGGCCGTGTCCCAGGTGGTCGCCCCAGCCGGGAGCGCCACGGCCGTCCACGCGCCGGACCCGGACCTGCGCTGCAGCTCGTACGCGACGATCCCGATGCCGCTGCCGTCCGATCCCGAGAGGACGAGCCGCGCCTTGGGCGACTTGCCGCTGAACGCGATGCCCGACCGGAAGCCGATGGCCGGGGCGCTCGTCGTGGGGGCGACGAGGTCACGCTCGACGGCGCCGATGTCGCAGGCGCCGGCCGGTCGGGCGAGGCCGCGCTGGTCCGTGCCGCCGACGGGGGCGCCGGCGCAGGTCATCGCGTCGCCGTTGTCGATCGCGGCCGCCCCGGTGGCGAGCAACCTGACCGTCTGCGTGGGGCCACCGTTGTCCGCGAGGCCGGCGGGGTCCAGGAGCCCGGCCGTCGCAACGCCGATCAGGTTGTGGGTGCCGGTGTCCAGGGTGGTGGCGGGATCGCTCGTGTCGCCGCCGGCGTTGCCCGCGATGATCGAGTTGCGCACGTGCACGCTCGAAGCGGCGTCGGCTGCCAGGCCGCCGATGGACCCCGACGCGCCGTTGCCGGACATGGTCACGTTCTCGACGACCAAGGTCGCGTTGCCGAAGGTCATGATCGCGCCGCCCGTCGGGGCGCTGTTGCCCGCGAACGTGCTGTTGGCGATCGAGAGGACCGCCCCGTTGAAGGCGAAGATCGCCCCGCCCTGTAACGACGACCAGTTGGAGGCGAACGTGGAGCGCACGATCGACGTGGTCGAACCCGTGTATGCGCTGATCGCCCCGCCGTGGACGGTGGCCGTGTTCCCGATGAACGAGGAGTCGCGGACGGTGAGGGTCGCGTAGTTGTCGATCGCGCCGCCGTCCATCGTGGCGATGTTGTCGCGGATGGTGCTGCGCTCGATGAGGAGCGTGCCCGAGTTGTCCACGGCCCCGCCGTACGTGCCGTATCCACCGGCCAGCGTGAGGCCTCGGAGCGTCAGCGACCCGCCGCCATCAACCCCCAGGATCGCGGTCCCGGTGGAACCTGCAACAGTGACGCGCCCGCCGCCGTCGATCACGACCGCCGTGCCGATGGCCGTCCGACCCGCCAGGGTGATGGTTCCGGCCACCGAGAAGGTGATCGTGTCCGCGCCGGCGCCCGCGGAACAGTCAGGGTTGGCCGCACTGTCAGCGCCGGCGTTCGCGAGGGCCTCCGGCAGCGTGCAGGCGTCGTCCACGGCCACCGTGGCAAGCAGGGAGTCCACGACGATCGAGGCGGCGGCGACCCGCTGCGCCGAGCCAGGCAGCAGCGTGGTGGCCAGCGCGAGGCCGGCGATGACGACGAGGAGGTGGCGGCGCATAGCGGCTCCCTGGTGCGGACCGGGACCCGGCCATGGTCCCCTGTCCGGCCGTCATGTGTCGAGCGCCGCAGGTCACCCTGGACGGTGCCGACCGGGCGCCGCGACCCGCGTAGACTCCGCGTCCATGGTCCAGCCAGCATCCCGTGATCGGCGCACCGACCGGATCCGCCTCGCCCGCGGCCGCGCGGTCGTCGAGATCGCCCCGGGCGTGGGCGGCCGGATTGCGGCGCTCGTCGTGGACGGCTGGGACCTGGTCCGCCGCGACGGCTGGACCGACAATGAGTGGGGCATCTTCGTGATGGCGCCATGGGTCGGGCGGCTGCGGAACGCCCGCGTGGCCTGGAACGGCCGGGCATGGGAGGTTCCGGCCACCGAGCCACCGCACGCGCTGCATGGCCTGCTGGCGGCCGTCCCGTGGGCGGTGGTGGCGACGACGCGTCATGGTGTCCGCCTGCAGGCATCCCTCGGTGACGCCTGGCCCACCGGCGGCAACCTGGTCCACTCGGTCGAGCTGCTGCCCGATCGCCTGGTTCTGCGCCTGGAGGTGCACGCGGATCGTGGACCCACGCCCGCGATCGTCGGCTGGCACCCGTGGTTCCGGCGGACGCTGGTGCGGGCAGCCGACTGGGAATCCCAGGATGGAGCCGGGATGCCCGACGCCGGGGTCGCCCCCGGGTCGGTCGAGATCGACATCCAGGCCCTGCGCCGCGTCGCGCTTGACCGCGACGGCCTTCCCACCGGCGCCTTGGCTGAGCCGCTGAGCGCGCCCGTGGACGATGTCCTCCTGGGCGTCACCGACCCGCCCGAGGTTCGCTGGCCCGGTGGCCCCACGCTCCGCCTCGAGGCGTCCGGGGAGGCCGTATGGATCGCCTACACCGCGCACCCGGACGGCGTGTGCGTGGAGCCCGTGACCGGCCTGCCGGACGGGATCAACGGCGGCCTGTTGGGCGATACGCCGGCGGCTGTGCCGGGCAACCCCCTGGAGGCGACGTTCGAGATCGCCTGGCGCTGACGCCGCTTGCTGGCACCGATCGCCTGGCGCTGACGCCGCTTGCTGGCACCGGTCGCCTGCTCTGCCCGGTCGCCTGCTCTGCCCGGTCGTGCGCCAGCGGCAATACTCCGCGACCGCGCTGCCGCCTCCCTGCTCTCGGAGCAACGCCGCGACACCCCAGGGCCGCATCCGGCGGCGATTCCTGGCGCCACCGTGCTCGCGGAGCAATGCGACGACAACGGAGGTCTGGACTATTGCTTTGGGTGCAGGACCCAGGCGGAGCCGGCGGGTGCGGTCCTGAGCGAGGGCGCGCCGCTGAGCGAGGGCGCCGCGCTCAGCGGGGCGCGGCCCGCGGGAACGCCGCGTCGTAGGCCGCGACGAGCCCATCGCCGAACGCCTCGAGGTCGCCATCCCCCACGCCGCGCCGCTCGGCCGCCCAGCGCGCCGTGATTGCGACGAACTCGGGCGTGTTGCGCCCGCGATTGCCGCCCGGCGGCGAGAGGAACGGTGAATTGGTCTCGACCAGGAGGCGGTCGGCGGGCACGAGCGGCGCCACGTCCGCCGACGCCTCCTCGCCCTTGCGGAACACGAGCCCCGAGAACGAGATCACGCCGCCCATCGCCAGCATCTCGCGGGCGTAGTCCACCGGGCCGCTGAAGCTGTGCACAATCACCCGCGGCCGGTCGCCGAAGGCCGCCTCCCCAGCGGCTCCATCGAACCCCGCTGCCCGCAGCTCGGCCACCAGCGCGTCCTGCGCGTCGCGCTCGCCCACGCGGGAGCGGCAGTGGAGGATCGGCGGCTTGCCCGTTGCCAGCGCCAGGGACAGGTTCCGGCGCAGGTTGTCGAGCTGGTCCGGCCACGGCGAGAACATCCGGTCCGAGTCCAGGCCCGTCTCGCCGATCGCCAGCACGCGGGCGTCCTGCGCCCAGGCCTCGACGATCGCCCAGTCGGCGGCGTCGACCTTCGCGGCATCGTGGGGGTGCACGCCCACGGCGGCGTCCATCCAGGCCCAGCGGCTCACGACCTCGAGGGCGCGCTCCGACGAGCGGAGGTTCCAGCCCGGAACCAGGAGCCGCTCGACGCCCGCGAACACGGCGCTCCCGACGACCAGCTCGAGGTCGACGTCGAAGCGGTCGGCGTTGAGGTGGCCGTGGGCATCGACCAGGCGCATGCGCTAGGCGGGGTTGAGCGCCGCGCGGATCTGCTCGACGTGCTGCAGGCGGTGCGGCGCCCGCTCCACCCAGTTGAGGCTGTCGGCGGCCCGGGCGCCCGCGACCTGCTCGTCAGTGAGGGCGGCGGCCAGGATGTCCATCGCGGCAGCGGCGTCGAGGCACAGGGCGATCGCGTCGGCCCCCGGGACCGCACGCCACGTGGGCTCGAGCGCGTCGTTGTTGCGGTTCGAGACGTCGGGCGCCACGGCGGGCGGGAGCGAATCCCCGGACTCCGCGGCGTGGCGCCAGCGGGCGGCGTGCCAGCTGTCCCAGAACGCAAGGTGGGCCAGCGCCATCGACACGGTCCAGCCGCCACCCAGGTCGGCGGCCAGGTCCTCGGCCGACAGCGTGGACGCGAGATCCGCAAGGGCAGCGGTCGCCTCGGCATTGGCCAGCTCGGCCGCGCGCTCGCTCATGCGGGGCCTCCTGCGGCAGCGTCGGTTTCGACAGCTTCAGTCTCGAGGCGCGGGAACAGCGGCTGCGGCGTCTCGATGACCTTGCCCGCCTCCCAGGCTGCGCCCCACTCGAGCTGCCCGAGGATGGCGGGTCCGCCGTTCCCGTCGGGCTGGTAGGCCCAGCCGTAGCCAAGCTGCTCGAGGATCCGGGGCGCCGCGGCGGGCATGAACGGCGCCACCGCGAGGCCGATGAGCCGGCAGGCCTCGACGAGGTCAGCCAGGACTAGGCGGAGTCGTGTGGCAGCGGCCTCGTCGCCCGCCTTGGCGGCCTTCGCAAGGTTCCAGGGCTGCTCGGCATCAACTGTCTTGTTGGCGCCGCCCACGAACTCCCAGAGTTCGGCGAGCGCGTCGTGGAGGCGATAGGTGGCGAGCTCGTCCTGGTACAGCCGCAGCGTGTCAGCCCAGCCCTCGGCCAGCGGGGACTCGCCCGCGGGACGGGGCGCCGGCCGCTCGCCGCCGAGGTAGCGGTTGACCATGGACACAGTCCGGTTGACCAGGTTGCCGAAGTCGTTGGCGAGGTCCGCGTTGTAGCGGCGCACGAAGCTGTCCCAGCTGACGTCGGTGTCCTTGTCGAAGGCGACCTCACGCAGGGTCACGTAGCGCGCGCCGTCGGCCCCGAAGGCGGCGACCACCGCGTGCGGGTCGAGGAAGTTGCCGCGGCTCTTGGACATGCGCTCGCCCGATACGAGCAGCCAGCCGTGGACCCAGACGTGCTTGGGCGCGTCGATCCCGGCGGACCACAGCATCGCGGGCCAGTAGATGGTGTGGAAGCGGGCGATGTCCTTGCCGATGACGTGCAGGTCCGCCGGCCACCACTTCTGGAACATCTCGATGTCGCCCGGGAAACCGGCGCCGGTGATGTAGTTAATCAGCGCGTCGTACCAGACGTAGATCGTGCCGGCCTCCGGATCCCAGGAGCCGTCCTCACGCTGGGCGGTCTGACCGTCCTCACCGATGGGGAACGGGATGCCCCAGGTGGCACCTGCGCGGCTGATCGAGAAGTCCTCGAGACCCTGGCGGATGAAGCCGAGCATCTCGTTGCGCCGATAGTCCGGTTGGACGAAGTCCGGGTTGGCCTCGTAGTAGTCGAGCAGGCGCTGCTGGTAGGCCGACAGGCGGAAGAACCAGTTCTTCTCGGTCAGGTACTGGAGCGGCACGCCCTGGTGGTTGGGGCACTGCATGCCCTCGGCCGTCTCGACCAGGTCCGACGGGGCCTTGAAGCCCTCGCCCGTGCAGTACCAGCCCTCGTAGGTGCCCTGGTAGATGTCGCCGGTCTCGAATGCGCGGCGGACCATCTCCTGGGCCGAGAGGTAGTGGTCCGGGTCCGTCGTGCGGATGAAGCGGTCCGGGCTGATGAGCAGCGCGTCCTCGGCCGAGGTGAACAGCTGCACCTTCTCGTCCACGAACTCGCGCGGCGTCCGGCCCTGGGCCTCGGCGGCCTGGGCGATGTTGACGCTGTGCTCGTCGGTGCCGGTCAGGAACCGCGTGTCGTCGCCCTGCATCCGGTGCCAGCGCGCGATGACGTCGGCGCCGATGACCTCGTACACGGTGTGGAGGCCCGGCGCGTTGTTGGCGTAGGCAATGGCAGTGGTGACGTAGAAGCGACGACGATCGGACATGGTCAGCCGATGGTAGCAGCGTGCTGGAGCACGGCGGCGCGTGGCCGCGGGCTGGGATGCCGGCCGAGGATCAGGGCACCCCACCGAGCAGCAGGCGGCTGATGCTCCAGGCCTCGGACTCGCTTCCCTTGCACCGGACCCGCACCGGTCCCGGGCGACTGGGGTCGAACGGGGCGGTGATCCGCGTGACCCGTCCGCCGGTCACGGCCAGGTACAGGAGTCCGACCAAGGGCGAGAGCAGGATCGCCAGCACGCAGCCGAGCCCGAGGTCCCGCCCGACCTCCACGGCCGCCACCTCGCGGACCGGGAACACCGCCACGTGGACGACCCGGTAGCGCTCCAGCCAGGCGCGCCCGGCGACCACCACCAGCAGCCAGGCGCCGAGCAGCGCGAGGAGTCCGGTGGCCAGCCCGCCCGGTACGGCGCCTCCCGGCGCGAGCATGGCCCCGGCGATCGCCGGGACCAGGAGCCCGGCACCGCTGAGCAGCACGAGGGCCCGGTACTGGTGACGTGCCGCCGGGTCGAGCAGCTCCGTCCGGGCGGTGACCATCCCATCGACGACATCCAGCCAGACACGTCCACGGGCCGCGCCGTCGGCAGTCCCGATCGACACCCAGGAAGCACCTGCCGGGAGGCGGCCCGGAGACACCATCGCGACGGATGCCCCGTGGACTGGAGCCGCCGGGACTGGCGGGACCATGGGGCTCGATGTCGCCTGCGGCAGGTACGGGGCTTGCGGTGCGCTCACCGTCGCCGGTGCGACCGGGGCTGGCGGTGCGACCAGGCCCTGCGGCCCGGCTTCCTGCGGCCCCGATGCCGACGCCACCCGGTCCACCAGCCATGCCACACCGGTGACCATCGAGAACGCGAGCACCAGGCCCATCGTGACCTGCACGTTGCGGTTCGCGAGCGCCATCGCCGGATCGCCCTGCGGGTTGAGCAGCGTGTGGAAGAAGAGGAAGGTCGCCCCGCCCGTCGCAAGGAGCCAGGCCACGCGGCTTCGCTCGCGCAGCATGTCGCCCGCCGATCCTCGGAACCCCACCAGCGCGACGAACAGGTTCTGCAGCGCCGACGCGAACACCAGCAGGAGCATCGCCTCGATCCCCGCGAGGCCGTTGGCCAGCCCGCCGTCTCGGGCGAGCGCCGTTGTCACCATCGTGATCGCCCATGCGACGCCGCCCACGGCCGCGAGCACCGCCACCCCGATCACCGCGAGGCGCCGCGCCCGGGTAGCACCAAGCTCCGCGTCGTCGAGCCGCAGCGCTTCCGGCGTCCCGAACATGAGCCCCGGCACGACGGCGGCAACCCTGGACACCCCGACCGACCCGGCGGCCAGCAGCAGCGTCGTCGGCCGCACCGACAACGACGCTGCGACGCCCCACCGCCGCGCGACGGCCCACGCGACGAGATCGTCGCCCACGCCCACGAGTCCGTTGGCCACAGTGAACGACAGGAGCAGCCAGATCCCGGTGATCGTGAGCGGCTCCCAGCCGGGTTCCAGCAGCGAGAACACCAGTCCGTAGAACAGCGTGACGACCACGAGCGCGGTTACGTCACGCAGGCGGCGGCGCCGGATCCGCCCGGTCGTCGCCGTCCCGATCCGCGCCTCGAAACGAGCCAGCACCCCGACGCCCGGGACCCGTGCGGCGATTGACGCCTCGTGCCGCGCGAGGAGCCTCGAAGCCACCTTCGACGAGATCGTGAGCAACAGGAGCGCGAGCGCGGCGAGCAGGAGGTTCGTGCCCACCACGGCAGGGTCGGTACTCACGTCGAGCGGACTCGGGATGTGGGTGGTGATCACCGGCACAAGGGGTCCGGCCGGACGGTAGACCGGGGCCTCGGAGCCCACCGCTGCAGCCAGCCGTGCGTCGAGGATGCCCGCGACCTCGGCAAGGGACGTGACCGGCTCGACGCCCTCGGTCCACGCGTGGCCCACGACCGCGAGGACGGGGCCGCGCCGAGCCGCGACCGCCCGGTACTCCACGCCGAGGTCGGGCATGTGGATGGCGACCGCGAAGCTGCTCACACCGGCACGTACGCCGGCGATCATCTCGACCTCGGCGTCACCCATCGTTGCAGCCACGGCATCCTGGACGAGACGGTCCGCCTGCTGCACCGTGGCGTCGAAGGCTGCCTGGTCGCCAGCCGCCAGCGGCCCGAGGAGCACCGCGGTCACGAACTCGGCCCCTGACTCCGTCCGGCGCTCGAGGACCATGGCGTTGTGGTCGCCAGCTCCAGGCGAGTCGCGGAGGCCGCCTGCGAGCGCATGTGCCAGCGACGTGAAGGAGTCCACGTCTGCCGCGCTCGGGGAGAAGCCCGCAGGAAGGTCGTCGGCCGTGATGACGACCGGGCTGAGATCCGGCAGTGTGGCCGGCGTGGGCGCGGGAGAGGGATCGGCGCCGAGGACCGGGGACGCACCCGCGAGGGCGATCGCGCCTGCCAGCAGCACCGCCCGAACAGTGGCCGCCCGCGCGACGGGCAGCGCGTCGCCGCCCACGAGACCCTGGCGCAGCAGTTGGCGGATGTCCACCGGCGTCTCCGGGCCGCGCGCGACCGGACCCCTGCCGGCCAGCATGCGGATCGTGCGCCGCCCGCGCCCGCCGGGACAGGGCCGTCCGCCCTGCAACGAGGGCCGCATCGCACCTTGGTCCCGGCGCGGCGCGGCGCAATGCTTGGGTTGGCTGCAGTCCGTCGCGCGCCAACAGCCGCCAGGGAGAGGCCGATGCTGCCGGTCGTCGCCGCCGTCGCGCCCGCGTGTGGCGGTTGCGGGCGCCCCCCCGGACCCGGTGACCGGTTCTGTGCGGGCTGCGGGGGCCATCTCGAGTCGGCCGCGCAATCTGCGCCACCGGTGCCGGTCTCCTCGCCACGGGTGCCGGTCTCTGCGCCACCGGTGCCGGTCTCCTCGCCGCCGGCGCCGCCAGGACCCCCTGGAGCGGCGACCGCGCCGCCGGCCTCGCCTCCCCCACGTCCGGTGTCGGCGTCGCCAGGCGTGCCCGGTCCCCAGGTGTCCGTCGGCGGCGTGCCCTCGTCGGTCGGGCGGCGCGCGTCGGGCATTGGCTGGGTCGGTGTCGTGGCCGTTGCGCTGCTGTTTGCGGTCGGAAGCTCGGCCGTGGTGGTCGCGGGACTCGGGGAGACCCGGCCTCGGCGGATCGCGCCCACACCGGGAGCCGCTGCCCCTGCCGACCCGGACGGTATCCCCGCCGCCGTTGTCGACGACCGCCTGTTCGACGGCAGCTCCGTCGTCGCGGACGAGCCGTTCACCATCCGTGTCGCAGCCGCCAACCCGGCGTCGAGGGCCACCGACCCGGTGTGGCTCGTCCTGGAGTGGCGGCCCGCCGACGCCGATCCAGGTCAGGCAGCCGACGGCACCGTCATCGCGTGCGATCCGGCCGACTGCATGTCGAGCGACGATCCCGACGCCCACCGGACCGCCGTCCGCTGGCCGGGCCTCCCTCCCGGGACGGAGACGACCTACGAGGTGACGGTCCAGGTGACCGGCATCGAGCCCGGCGACACCTTCCGCTACCACGCGACCGCCGGATCCGGATCACGGCCGGACGCCATCGACGCCGGGAGCGCCTGGACCCTCGAGCTCGCCGTGGAGGCGCAGGAATAGGCCGCAACGCCGCGGCACATGGAGGCAGGCATGGACGACCACGCGACCAAGGGGACGGGACGTCGGGGCGACCCCGTGCTGCGGATCGCCTGCGCGCTGCTCCTGCTGCTCGCGCCCCTCGCGTGCGACGACGCGACCGACGGCGTCACCGGCGACCCGGGCAACGTCGGCCAGACCATTGGCCCGGGGGCGTCGTCGGCGACCGGCGGTGGAGGCGGCAGTCAGGCCGGCGAAGGCTCCCTGGACGAGCTGCTCGCGGCCCTGGCGAGTGGCGACACGTGGGATCGTGTTGCGGCGATCGGCGGGCTCGCGGACCTCGGCGATGCGGCCGCCGTCCCGGCGGTGAGCGCGGCGCTGGCCGACGAATCGTGGGACGTGCGCCTCGCTGCGGCGACGGCGTTGGCTGACTTGGGCGACGAGCGCGCCGTGGACGGACTGGTGGCCCTGCTGGGCGAGGCGCTCGACCTCTCCGGCGTCGATCCGGCCGACCAGCCGACGGCTGAGGAGACAGCCGGTGCCGTGGTCGACGCCCTCGGAGCGATCGGTGATCCCGGTCCGGCCGGATCCCTAGCGGCAATCCTGGCCAAGGAGACGCCTGCCGTGGACGCGGACCGGGTGAGCGCCGCTCTCGTGGCGATCGGGCCGGATGGGATCCCTGGCATCCGGCGCGCGATCCGCGATGCCTCTCCATCCGGCGCCGCCCGGATCGTCGCGGTGCTGGGCGGGTTTGGACGGCCCGCGCTCGACGCACTCGCGGACCTCGTGCGCGACAAGCGGACAGCCATCCGGGTCGCTGCCGCCGGAGCACTCGGGGGCCTCGATTCCGATGCGGTCCCGGTCCTGCTCAAGGCCCTCAAGGACGGCTCCGACGACGTGCGGGTCGCCGCGGCACGCTCGCTCGGGAGCATCGGGAGCCCCAAGGCCACCGAGGGCCTTGTGCGCCTGCTGTCCGACAGCGACACCCGGCGGGCTGCGGTTGGCGCGCTGGTGAAGATCCACCGGGGCAACGCGACGCCGCTCGTGAAGTACCTCGGCGACAAGGACACCGTGCAGGTCTACCGCCCGCTCATCAAGATCGGGCAGGACAATACGGTTGGAGCCCTCGCGAAGGCGCTCAAGCGCTACGGGACCAAGACGATGGGCGAGACGTATCTCAATTGCGGCCAGCCTCGGCTGGAGAAGGCCGCGAAGGAGTGGGCCGCTGACCACGGCTACATCGTCGTCCCGAGTGGCTTCGCGGGCGAGGAGGCCTGGGGCGTGCCCTGATCGGCGCGTGCTCAGTGGCGGAAGTGGCGCCGACCGGTCACCAGCATCGCGGCGCCCGCCTTCTCGACGTCCGCGAGGACCTCGGCGTCGCGCATCGAGCCGCCCGGCTGGACGATCGCGCTGACCCCGGCTTCGAGCAGGACGCGCGGGCCGTCCGGGAAGGGAAAGAATGCGTCCGAGGCGGCCACCGCGCCGGTCGCGCCCGCCTCGCCCTGGAAGGTCCGTGCCTTCTCCACCGCGCCGCGGCAGGCGTCCACGCGCGAGACCTGGCCTGAGCCGAGGCCCACGAGCATCCCGTCGCGCACCAGCAGGATCGCGTTCGACACCACGCCGCGGCAGAGACGCCAGGCGAGGTCGAGGTCCGCCAGCTCGCGCGCCGTGGGCTGGCGTGACGTCGTGCACACCCACTCGGCGGCGTCATCGGGGAGCGTGTCGGGCGCCGTCACGAGCACGCCGCCGCCCGCCGTCCGGAACGAGCCCAGCCAGTCCACAGCGGTCGCCGAGCCACGCGACGCGTCCGCGTCGAGCGAGGGATCGACCACGAGTCGCAGGTTCGGCTTGGAGGCCAGCACCTCCCGCGCGCCCTCGTCGAACGCCGGGGCGACCACGACCTCCAGGAAGATCGACGTCAGCCGCTCGGCCAGCGCCCGGTCCACGGTGCCGGTGATCGCCACCACGCCCCCGAACGCCGACACGGGGTCGCCCGCCAGCGCCGCCTCCCAGGCCTCGAGCAGGGTGGGCCGCTCCGCGGCGCCGCAGGGGTTGGTGTGCTTGACGATGACCACCGCAGGCCCGCGCATCAGGCGCCCGAGTGCCGCCGCCGCCGACGCGTCGAGCACGTTGTTGTACGAGAGCGCCTTGCCCTGGAGCGGCGGCTCACCGCTGGTGAACGGGCCCTCACCGATGCGCGGCTCGCGGTCGGTGCGCCTGTAGCGGGCGGCAGGCTGGTGGGGGTTCTCGCCATACCGGAGGGTCTCCACCTTCTCCAGCGAGATCGTCAGGACCGGCGGGTACGGGTCCTCGGCGCCGGGCAGGCCCGGGTCCGGCGGGAGAGGCACGCCGGCCTCGAACATCCGGCACGGCAGCTCCGCCGCGATCCGGGCGTCATACGCCGCGGTGTGCCGGAACGCCTCGACCGCCAGGGCGGAGCGCAGGCCGAGCGGGACGGACCCGTGCTCATCGAGGGCCGCAAGGACGGCGCCATACCGGGAGGGCGACGTGACGATCGCGACCGACGCATGGTTCTTGGCGGCGGCGCGGACCATGGACGGCCCGCCGATGTCGATCTCCTCCACCAGCTCGTCGAACGTGATCCCGGGCCTGCGCGCGGCGGCGGCGAACGGGTAGAGGTTGACGACGACGAGGTCGAAGGGCGCGATGCCGGCCGCCAGCAGGGCCTCGCGGTGGTCCGCGCGCCGGCGGTCGGCGAGGAGGCCGGCATGGACGCGGGGGTGGAGCGTCTTCACGCGGCCGTCGAGCATCTCCGGAAAGCCGGTGACGGCCGCGACGTCGGTGACTGGCAGGCCGGACTCGCGCAGGGCGCGTGCGGTACCACCCGTGGACACGAGCTCCCAGCCGCGGGCGATGAGACCACGACCCAAGTCCACCAGGCCGGTCTTGTCGGAGACCGACAGGAGGGCGCGACGCGGGACGGGCATGGCGGCATCGGCGATGGCAGCCGAGAACGAGGCGCGCCGCGCGCCCGGTTCGACCGTGATGGCACCAGCGAGCAGGCCCGCGACGGCGCCGGGGAGCAGCCGGTGCTCGACGGGGTGGGTTCGCTCGGCCAGCGTCTCCTCGGTGTCGCCCGGCAGGACCGGGACCGCCTCCTGGGCCACGATCGGTCCGCCATCGAGCGTGGCATCGACAAGGTGCACGGTCACCCCGGTGACGGCCACACCGGCCGCAAGGGCGTCGGCGATGCCGTGAAGCCCGGGGAACGACGGCAGCAGCGACGGATGCACGTTGAGGATCCGCCCGCCGAAGCGTGCCAGGACCTCGGGCCCGACCAGGCGCAGGTAGCCGGCGAGCACCACGACGTCGGGGGCGACGACCTCAAGCGTCTCGCCCAGGATCGCGTCATTGCCACCGGGGACCACGATCGTGTCGATCCCCTGCTCCGCCGCCCAGTCGAGGCCCGCGCACGGGCGGTCGGCGAATACGAGGACCACGTCCCCGCCGAGCTCGCCGCGCCGCGCGGCCGCCACCAGCGCCCGCAGGTTGGAGCCGGTCCCGCTCACCCCGACCGCGATCGTCCCGCTCACCGCCCCATCTCCCGCATCGGCCAGTCCAGGGTGCGCGCCGTGTCGATCTCCGCGTAGCGCCCGCCGATCGCGGACGCCTCGACCACCTCGCCGATCGTCCAGGCCTTGATCCCCAGGCCCTTGAGGATCTCCACGGCGGCATTCGCTGCCTCGGACGGCACCACCGCGATCATCCCGATCCCCGCATTGAACGTGGCGCGCAGCTCGGCGTCGCCGATGTGCCCGAGCGCGCCCAGCACCCGGAACACCGCGGGCATCGTCCACGACGAGATGTCCACGCGGGCACCCAGGTGCTCCGGCAGCGCCCGCGGCACGTTGCCTGGCAGTCCGCCGCCGGTGATGTGGGCGAACCCGCGCACCTCGTGTCCGGCCGCCTCGAAGGTCGTGCGCATCGTGAGCAACTGCTTCGCGTAGACCTTCGTCGGTGTGAGCAGCACGTCGCCCAGCGTCGCGTCGATGAGCTCGGGCGCCTCGAGCAGCTCGAGGCTGGACAACGAGCACCCCAGCGCCCGGCACGCGAGACCGCCCCACGGCTGGGAGAGGTCGAGCCGCTGGTCCGCGATGATCCGCCGCACCAGCGAGTACCCGTTGGCATGCAGTCCCGACGAGGCCATGCCCACGATCAGGTCGCCCGCCTTCGCAGCCGACCCGTCGAGCAGCCGCGAGCGCTCCCCCACCCCGGTGCAGAAGCCGGCCAGGTCGAACTCGTCGGGCTTCATGAGACCCGGGTGCTCCGCGGTCTCCCCACCCACGAGCGCGGCACCGGCCTGGCGGCAGCCCTCCGCGATGCCGGCAACCAGCGCGGCGACCCGCTCCGGGTCCAGCCTCCCGATCGCGATGTAGTCCAGGAACGCCACCGGCTCCGCGCCCGTGCAGGCGACGTCGTCCGCGCACATCGCCACGAGGTCGATGCCGATGGTGTCGTAGCGCCCGACGGCTGCGGCGATCGCGGTCTTCGTGCCCACACCGTCCGTGGACGACACGATGACCGGCTCGCGGTACCCGGCCGGGATCGTGAACCCCGAGCCGAACCCGCCGAGACCGCCCAGGATCTCCGGGCGCCGCGTGGAGGCCACCGATGCGCGCATGAGCTCCACTGTCCGCTCGCCCGCCTCGACATCGACGCCCGAGGCCGCGTAGGCGGACCGGTCGGCCGACCCCTTCGCGCCGCTCATGCCGGCCCCACCGTCTTCTCGAGCACGAACTTGCGCTCGGTGGCGTCGTAGGGCACGGGTTCCGGGTACCGCCCGTCGAAGCAGGCGAAGCAGAACCGGTCATACGGCAGGTCCAGTGCCGCCAGTACCCCGCCCACCGACAGGTAGCCCAGCGAGTCCGCGCCCACGTACTCGCGGATCTCCTCGATCGAGTGGGTGGACGCGATCAGCTCGGTCTCGATGGCCGTGTCGATCCCGTAGAAGCAGGGGTGGTAGATCGGCGGGGCGCTGATCCGCAGGTGGACCTCCGCGGCGCCGGAGCGGCGCAGCAGCGCCACGATCTGCTTGGTGGTGGTGCCGCGCACGATGGAGTCGTCCACGACCACGAGGCGCTTGTCGCGGATGATCTCCCGCAGCGGCGAGAGCTTCACGTTCACGCCGCGCTGGCGCATCGCCTGGGACGGCTGGATGAACGTCCGCCCGCTGTACCGGTTGCGGACCAGGCCCTCGCGGTACGGGATGCCCGACGCCTCCGCGAAGCCAACCGCCGCGGGCGCGCCCGTGTCGGGCACCGGCATCACGAGGTCTGCCACCGCCGGGTGCTCCGCGGCGAGCTGCATCCCCATCCGGCGGCGCGCCTCGTAGAGGTTCACGCCCTCCATGTACGAGTCCGGGCGGGCGAAGTAGATCAGCTCGAACACGCACAGCGCCGGCGTCGCCTCGGCGTAGCGGAACGACACCGGGTCCTTGCCCACCTCGAGCACGATGATCTCGCCGGGCTCCACGTCACGCACGAAGTCCGCGCCGGTGATGTCGAGCGCCGCCGTCTCGGACGCGAGGATCCAGCCACCGGACGCCTCACCCCAGAGGCCGGGGGTGTCCCCGACCGGCGAGTTCAGGCGGCCCAGGACGAGGGGCCGGAACCCGTGCGGATCGCGCACGCCGATGACGTGCGAGCCGTCCATGACCACGAGGCTGAAGGCGCCTCGGACCCGTGGCAGGACCTTGCGCAGGGCGTCGACGGTGTCATCGGCAGGCTCGTCCGCGAGGAGCGCGGTCAGCAGCTCCGTGTCGGTCGAGGCGGGGAGACGGCCGCGCCCGCCCTGGAGCTGGTCGAGGAGCTCGCGCGTGTTGACGAGGTTGCCGTTGTGGCTGACGGCGATGGAGCGCCGTGGCCCGAGGCGGAGCGTGGGCTGCGCGTTCTCCCAGACTGTGCTGCCGGTGGTGGAGTAGCGGCAGTGCGCCACGGCCAGCTCGCCCGCGAGGGACGGAATCCGCCGCTCGTCGAGCACGTTGCCGACCATGCCCAGGTCCTTGTAGATCATCAGGTGGCCGCCGTCGGACACCCCGACCCCTGCTGACTCCTGGCCGCGGTGCTGGAGCGCGAACAGGGCGGTCGCCGCCGTCGCCGCAGCCTCGTGGCCGCGGTTGGGCAGGACCACCCCGACGACGCCGCACATCAGCCGGCCACCTCGGCACCCGGGAGTGCGGCATCGGCGACGTGGTCGTCGGCGCCTGACCCCTCCCACCCGAGCGCGCGCGGGAGCCCGTGCTCCCAGGCATGCCGGAGCTCGGCCACGCTGACCTCGAGCGCGTCCGCCAGGCGGCTCCCCCGATCCTCCGCCGCGCCCGTGGCGCCCTCGCCGGCCAGGCCGATCTGCAGGTGTGTGCCGCCGGTGGTCCCGATGGCGGCCATGTGCAGCCCGAACTGCCGGCCAAGCAGCTCGAACGCGGGCACGTGGCGCGGCGCGACCTCGCACACCAGCCGGCTGGGGCTCTCCCCGAAGAGGGCCACCGCTGGCGAGTCGCCCACGGGGAGGCGCAGCGTCGCGCCGCGGGCGCCCCAGATGCACATCTCCGCGACGGCGACGGCGAAGCCGCCTGCCGACACGTCCTGGCAGGCCTCGACGAGACCCCGGTCGATGGCCTCCCGGATGAACTGCTGGGTGCGCTTCTCGAGATCAAGGTCCAGGTGCGGCGGTCCGTCCCCGGGGGCGCCACCTGCGAGACGCTCGTACTCGGAGCCCGCCAGACCCGGCCCCGCCTGGCCCACGAGCAGCACGGCGTTGTCGTCCGCGGTGAACGACGGCCCGACGCGCTTGGCGATGTCCGCGAGCAGGCCCACGATCCCGATCTCCGGCGTCGGCGCGATCGCCGAGCCCGGGGCCTCGTTGTAGAGCGAGACGTTGCCGCCCGTGACCGGGAGGCCCAGCGCGGTGCATGCGTCGGCGAGACCGCGAACCCCCTCGGCCAGGAACCAGAAGGCCTCGGGCCGGGTGGGGTCGCCGTAGTTCAGGCAGTTAGTGACGCCCAGCGGACGGGCGCCCGTGATCGACACGTTGCGCGTCGCCTCGGCCACGGACATCGCGGCGCCCAGCCACGGGTCCAGGGCACCCACGGGCGCATTGCCATCCGTGGTGGCGACGAGCGCCTTGGTGGTGCCCTTGATGCGCAGCACCGCGGCGCCCTTGCCGGGGGCCGCGACGGTGTTGGACTGGACGTTGGAGTCGTACTGCTCGAAGACCGGGTGGCGGGAGCTCAGGTTCGGCGAGCCGATGAGCGCGGTGAGCACGGCGCCCGGGTCCTGGCCGCGGAGCGGCAGGTGGTCGACGGGCTCCGCGGGGGAGCCGGGGGCCGGGGCTGCGCGGCGGCGCGACGGCGCGCGCGACTCGCGATTGAAGACGATCGCCTCGGACGCGAGCGCGCGGGCGGGCATGCGGCCGAGCTCGATGGCGCCTGGGACGGGGTTGCCGTCGGCGTCGAGGGCGCCGGAGCCGTCGGGCGCCGTGAGCACGACGATGTCCGGCTCCTCGGTGACCCGGCCGATGATCGCCACGGGCAGGTCCCATCTCTCGCAGACGGCCTTGACGGCCTCCCAGCGGTGGGGCTCCACGATCGCGACCATGCGCTCCTGTGACTCGGAGATCATGACCTCGAAGGGCTCCAGGCCGGGCTCCCGGCGCGGGATGGCGTCGAGGTCCACCAGGATCCCGGTCCCGCCGCGATCGGCGGTCTCGCAGGTGGCGCAGGTGATCCCGGCCGCACCCAGGTCCTGGATGGAGACCGCGAGGCCCTTGGCGATGATCTCGAGGGTCGCCTCGATCAGGAGCTTCTCGGCGAAGGGGTCGCCGACCTGGACCGACGGGCGCTTGCTCGGGTCCTGGTCGCCGAAGGTCGCACTCGCCAGGACGGAGGCCCCGCCGATGCCGTCGCGGCCGGTGGCGCTGCCGTACAGGACGACGAGGTTGCCCGGGCCGTCGGCGGAGGCGTGCATGAGCATGCCGTCCTCGAGCAGGCCGATGGCCATCACGTTGACCAGCGGGTTGCCCTGGTATGACGGGTCGAAGACGAGCTCGCCGCCCACGGTGGGCACGCCGACGCAGTTGCCGTAGCCGCCGACACCGCGCACGACGCCGTCCACGAGGTGACGCGTCCTCGCGTCCGACGGATCGCCGAAGCGGAGCGCGTCGAGCACCGCGATCGGGCGGGCGCCCATGGCGAAGATGTCGCGCAGGATCCCGCCCACGCCGGTGGCCGCACCCTGGTAGGGCTCGACCGCGGACGGGTGGTTGTGACTCTCGATCTTGAAGGCCACGGCGAGCCCGTCGCCGATGGCGATGACACCGGCCTGCTCGCCGACGCCCGCGACCACGTCCTCGCCCTTCGTGGGCAGCGTCTTGAGCAGCGGCCTGGAGCTCTTGTACGAGCAGTGCTCCGACCACATGACGCTGAACATCGCCAGCTCGAGGCCGTTGGGCTCGCGGCCTTCGAGCTTCCCGCGGATCGCCTCGAGCTCCTCGTCGGTCAGCCCGAGCACCCGGTGGAGCGGCATCCCGGCGGTCATGCCGCACCTCCCGCGACCGTGGCCGCGCCGACACCCGAGCCCGTGCCCGGGTGCGTGAACGAGATCCGCCCCGTTTGCGCCCACTCCTCCGCAGACACCACGAGCGAGCGGATGATCCCCAGGCCGTCGTCCGAGCCCAGGATCGCCTCGACGGCGGTCTCCGGGTGAGGCATCAGGCCTGCCACGTTGCCCACGGCGTTGCGCACGCCCGCGATCCCGCGCAGCGAGCCGTTCGGGTTGCCGGCATCGTCAGGCCCGGCGACCGAGCCGTCCTTGTTCGCATAGCGCCACATGACGCCGCCGTCGCGCTCCAGCGCGTCCAGCGTGGCGTCGTCCGCGTAGTAGCAGCCCTCGCCGTGGGCGACGGGCATGCGCAGCGGGCGCTTCGCGTCCAGCTCGCGGGTGAACGGCGTGTCGAGGTGCTCCGGCAGCAGCGTGACCTCCTTGCACACGAACCGCAGGCCGCGGTTGCGCAGCAGGGCGCCGGGCACGAGGTGCGCTTCGGCGAGGACCTGGAAGCCGTTGCAGATGCCCAGGACCGGGCCTCCGCGCTGCGCGAAGTCCGCCACGGCCCGCATGACGGGGCTGAAGCGCGCGATGACGCCCGCCCGCAGGTAGTCGCCATAGGCGAAGCCGCCGGGCAGCAGGATCCCTGCGACCCCGGACAGGTCCGCGTCCTCGTGCCACAGAATCTCGGGCTGGGCACCCGCGACCGTCAGCGCGTTGACCGCGTCGATGTCGCGGTTGGAGCCCGGGAAGAGGACGATGCCGACGCGAACGGTCATCCGCCCACCCCTGCCGTCGCCGGCGCCTCGGCGGCCCCGAGCGATTCGACGGAGAACTGCTCCATCAGCGGGTTGGACAGGAGTTCGCCCGCGAGGTGGTCCACGGTCGCCCGAGCCGTGGCCTCGTCGCCGGCCGCGACCGTGAGCTCCACGCGGCGGCCGACCCGGACGCCGGTGACGCCGGCGATCCCCAGGTGCGGCAGGCTGCGCTCGACCGCCTTTCCCTGCGGGTCCAGGATGCCGGGCTTGGGGGTGACGTTGACCGCGAAGCGGAATGCGATCTTGAGCTCGCTCATCGGGAGATGACGTCCTCCGAAAGGTAGCGGGCGAAGCTCGCCCCGGTGATGCGCTCGAATGCCTCGACGTAGCGCCCGCGGGTGCCGGCGGCCACGTCGTCCGGGAGCTCGGGCCCCGGCGCCGTCTTGGTCCACGGCTGCTGCTCGAGCCAGTCGCGGACGAACTGCTTGTCGTAGCTGGCCTGGGCTCGGCCCGGCTCGTACGCCGCGGCCTCCCAGAACCGTGACGAGTCGGGGGTCATCACCTCGTCGATGAGGATCAGCTCCCCGTCGGGGGTGACGCCGAACTCGTACTTGGTGTCAGCGAGGATGATCCCCGCCCGCTCGCAGATGATCGACCCGCGCGTGTAGAGCGCGAGGGACGCGATCATGACCATGTTGGCGAGCCGGTGTCCGATGAGCTCGGCGACGCGACCCATCGGGATGTTCTCGTCGTGCTGGCCGGCAGGCGCCTTCCAGGCGGGCGTGAAGACCGGCTCCGGCAGGCGGTCCGACTCGCGCAGGCCCGGCGGGAGCTCGATGCCGCAGACGGTGCCGCCGGCCTGGTACTCCTTCCAGCCCGAACCGCTGAGGTAGCCGCGGACCACGCACTCCACCGGGAGGACCTCGGCGCGGCGGCCCAGCATCATCCGTCCCCGCAGGTCGGCCAGGACCGCCGGGTCCCCGCCGGTGAGGTCCTCGGGGAGGTCGGCCGGATCCGTGGAGAGCAGGTGGTTGGCGATGATGTCCGCGGTCTGCGCGAACCAGAACCGCGAGAGGCCGGTGAGGACGCGACCCTTGTCGGCGATGGGCGTGGGCAGGACCACGTCGAAGGCAGAGAGGCGATCCGACGCCACCAGGAGCAGGCGGTCCTCCCCCACCGCGTACAGGTCGCGGACCTTGCCGGACCGGACGAAGGCGTCAGCCAGCGGCATCGGAGCCCTCCCGTGCGCGACCAAGCGGGGTCGACCGCTCCCGAACGGATGCCTCGAGGGGCTCGAGGCGGCCGATGATCGTGGGCACGTGGCGCAGGACCACGTGGTCGTCGAAGCAGGCGTCGAGATCGGCCAGCGGCAGCTTCTGGGCCACCTCCGCGTCGGTGGCGAGCAGGCCGTGGAGCGCGACCCGCTCGTCGGCGGCACGCAGGGCGTTGCGCTGGACGATGGCGTAGGCCTGCTCGCGACTCATGCCGCCCTTCTCGACGAGGGCGACGAGGACCCGGGAGCTGGCGTGCAGACCGTGGCCACGCTCGATGTTCTCGCGCATGCGCTCGGGCCGCACGACCAGGCCCTCCACCAGGCCCGTGGTCTTGGCGAGCATGTAGTCGAGCAGGATCGTCGCGTCCGGCAGCGTCACGCGCTCGGCGCTGCTGTGGCTGATGTCGCGCTCGTGCCACAGCGGCTGGTTCTCGAAGGCGGTGACGGCGTAGCCGCGCAGGAGGCGGGCGAGCCCGGCGATCCGCTCGGACAGGATCGGGTTGCGCTTGTGGGGCATCGCCGAGCTGCCCTTCTGGCCGCGCTTGAAGGGCTCCATGACCTCGGCGATCTCGGTGTGCTGGAGGTTGCGCACCTCGGTAGCGAGGCGCTCCAGGCTGCCACCGATGATCGCGATGGCGGCGACGAACGCGGCATGGCGGTCGCGCTGCACGATCTGCGTGCTGACCGGATCGACCCTGAGGCCCAGGTCCGCCAGCACCTCGGCCTCCAGGTCCGGCCCGAGGTGTGAGTACGTCCCGACCGGGCCGCTGATCTTGCCCGTGCCGATCTCCGTGGTGGCCTGCGCAAGGCGGTCGCGTCCTCGCGCGACCTCGAAGGCCCAGCCGGCGCACTTGAGGCCGAAGGTCGTGGGCTCCGCGTGGACGCTGTGGGTGCGGCCCATCATCACGGTGCCGGCCTCCTGGCGCGCCCGGGCGATGAGCGCGAGGATCAGTCTGTCGGCCCCGGCGAGGAGCTGCTCCCCCGCCCCCTTGAGCTGGAGGGCGAGCGCGGTGTCAACCACGTCCGATGACGTGAGGCCAAGGTGCAGGAAACGTCCGTCCGGACCCACCGTCTCGGCAACCTGGGAGACGAACGCGATCACGTCGTGGTCGGTCGTGAGCTCGATCTCGTTGATCCGCTCCACGTTGACGACGGCCCTGGCCTCGATCGTCGCGAGCGCGGTCGCCGGCACCAGGCCGCGGCGCACCTGGGCGCGGCAGACGGCGACCTCCACCTCGAGCATGCGTTCGAAGCGGGCCTCCTCGGACCAGCGGGCGCCCATCTCGGGAAGGGTGTAGCGGCGGATCATCGGGTGGTCTCCGGGAGCGTGGCGGCGATGTCGCGGCGGCGGTGCATGCCGTCCCACGTGACGGCGTCGGCGGCATGCTCGGCTGCGGCGCGTGCCGAGGGGATGTCCAGGCCGAGCGCCGTGACAGCGAGAACGCGGCCCCCGTTGGTCCCGAAGCCGCCCTCGGGTCGCTGGCGGGCGGCGGTGCCCGCGTGGAAGACGAGGGCGCCGAGCCTGAGGGCCTCGTCGAGGCCGTCGATCGGGTCGCCCCTGCGCGGATCGTTGGGGTAGCCCTTCGCGGCCAGCACGATGGTGACGGCCGCCTCGTCCCGCGTGGGGAGGTGGGCAGGCAGTCCGTTCGGGAGGCCGGTGGTCGCGGCGGCGAGGAGGACCTGCGCGAGGTCCGCGTCGAGACGCGGCAGGATCGCCTGGGTCTCGGGATCGCCCAGTCGGACGTTGGTCTCGAGCAGCGCGGGCCCGGTCGCGGTGAGCATGAGCCCCGCGTACAGGAAGCCCCGGAACGGGGTGCCCCGGCGGGCCATCTCGGCGAGGATCGGCAGGTGCACAGTCGTCAGGACGCGGTCGACATCGGCGTCGGTGAGGTCCGGCAGTGGCGAGTACGCGCCCATGCCGCCGGTGTTGGGACCCTTGTCGCCGCCGCACAGGCGCTTGTGGTCACGGGCCGCGGGGAGGGCGACGGCGCGGGTGCCGTCACAGATGGCGATGACGCTCGCCTCCGGGCCCTCGAGCCGCTCCTCGAGGACGAGGGCGGGCTCACCCGGTGCGCGGCCGGCCAGGAACGACGGCGCCAGCTCGAGCGCCTGCTCAAGGGAGTCGGTGACGATGACGCCCTTGCCCGCCGCGAGGCCGTCGGCCTTGAGCACGGCACCTGCACCATCGGCCGCCAGCTCCCGGATGAAGTCGAGCGCCGCGGGCTCCTCGCCACCGGCGAAGGCGCGCGCGCGCGCCATGCGGACGCCGGCGGCTTCGGCCACCTCGTGGCAGAACGCCTTTGACGTCTCCAGGCGGGCGGCGGCCGCCACCGGGCCGAAGACCGGGATCCGGGCCTCCTGCAGGGCGTCGGCAACCCCGGCGCCAAGTGGTGCCTCGGGCCCCACGACGACCAGGTCCACCGCCTCCGCCTGCGCAAGCGCGACCACGGCCGCGGGATCGAGCGGGTTCACGGGCTCGCATCGGACCCCGTGGGTCGTCGCGATCCCGGCGCTGCCC
Organism: uncultured Chloroflexia bacterium; assembly: GCA_963748625.1. Taxonomy (GTDB): domain Bacteria; phylum Chloroflexota; class Limnocylindria; order Limnocylindrales; family CSP1-4; genus CAIXZV01. Next base: position 24,913 of record CAVVJT010000001.1, read on the forward strand.
GGCGCGCATACCACCTCGGCCACGCCTGCCTCGCCTGCCAGCTTCCACGCGAGCGCGTGCTCGCGCCCGCCGCCGCCGAGGACGAGCACCCGCGAGGGGACGGCGAGGGTCACAGCTGGCCTCCGTCGGGACGGTCGATGGCTCAGGCCGGCATCTGCGGGCGGTGGCGCATCGGCCGCCAGGCCCGCTCGATGGTCTGGGTCCGCTCCGGGCCCACGCTCACGAACACGATCGGCACGCCCGCATGATCCTCGAGCGCTTGGACGTAGCGGCGGGCGGCTTCGGGGAGGTCGGCGAGGCTGCGCACGTCGTGGATCGGCTGCTCCCAGCCTTCGAAATCCTCGTAGATCGGGACGGCTCGCTCGAGCGCGGAGCCCGAGGACGGCCAGCTCGTCCACGCGCTTGCCGTCGAGGTCGTACGCGACGCAGAGCTTGATCGTCTCGATGCCGGACAGGATGTCGAGCTTGTTGAGCACGATGGCGGAGTTGGAGTTGACCGCGACCGCGTACCGCAGCGGCACGGTGTCGAACCAGCCGACACGGCGGGCGCGCCCGGTGACGGTGCCGAACTCGTGGCCGCGCTCCGCGATCCCCTTGCCGATGTCGTCGAACAGCTCGGTCGGGAACGGGCCCGACCCCACGCGGGTGGAGTAGGCCTTCATCACGCCGATGACCTCGTCCACCTGGAGCGGGCCGATGCCGCCACCGGTGCAGGCGCCGCCCGCCACCGGGTTGGAGCTGGTGACGAAGGGGTACGAGCCGTGGTCCAGGTCCAGCAGCGCGCCCTGGGCACCTTCGAGCAGGACGTGGTCACCGCGCCGCAGGGCGTCCTGGACGAGCCAGGTGGTGTCGTCCATGTGCGCCTCGATGCGGGTGCCCCACTCCATGCACTGCGCCACGAGCGGCTCCACCTCGAAGGTGTCTGCCCCCATCGACGCCAGCAGGAGGTTCTTGTCCGGGAGCGCACGCCCGATGCGCTCGCGCAGGACCGGCTCGTTGACCAGATCCTCGATCCGGATGCCCAGGCGCCAGGCGCGGTCGCCGTACGTGGGGCCGATGCCGCGGCCCGTCGTGCCCACCTTCGCGCCGCCAAGGCGGGTCTCGTTCGCCTTATCGAGGGCGACGTGGTACGGCATGATCACGTGCGCGCTGCGGCTGACGCGGATCTTGCTGGTGTCCACGCCCTTGCCCGCGAGCATGTCCATCTCGCGGAGCAGCGTGGCCGGGTTGACCACCACGCCGTTGCCGATCACCGACGTGATGTGGGGGTACATCACGCCCGACGGGCACAGTTGGAGCTTGATCGTCTCGCTGCCCACCACCACGGTGTGGCCGGCGTTGTCGCCACCCTGGTAGCGCACCACCATCGCCACGTGCTCGGCGAGGAAGTCGGTGGTCTTCCCCTTTCCCTCGTCGCCCCACTGGAGGCCGGTGATCACGGTCGCGGGCATGGCTCAGCCTCCGGACACAAAAACACCCCGGCGCTCTGGGCCGGGGTTCTGGATACACGTCTCCCGCGTCTGCCCGCCGGTGACCTGGCGGACCGGGTGATCGAAGGTGCGATCCCGTCTCACGGGGCGGATCCCGCGCCTTCCTCGAGCAACGGTTGTCCCTCCATCGCGGGGCCGGTCAAGGGCCGGCTTCCGAGGAAGGGCGAGTATACGCGACGGGGGTGGCGCCCGACACGCCGGCGCGGGTTGCGGATCGGGGTCGAACAGGCCCAGCCCGACGGTCGTGTGCGGAGTGACGAGCGCAACTTCCGGTTGCACCGAACGGATTCGCCGCCCGTCAGCCAGGAGTTCGCTGCGACTGAACAGTCGGCCGGCCGTCGGGCCGTCACGACGCCTTCCGCGGTCGTGTCGTTCGGCCGAGTCGGACAACCGGACGCGTCACTGCAGATCCGTTCGGTGGGGCTGAACCACGATGGCAATCGCGGTGCGACCCCGGTACATAAGCGCGCGGTGAGTGTGGCGTGAGTCCGGGTGCAGTGACGGTGCGTACGGTGTGCATCCCGTCGCCCCCGCCCGCCACAGCCGAAAGGAGACCCCGGATGAACCGGGTCACGCTGACCGGTCGCCTCACACGCGACCCCGAGCTCCGCACCACCGCCGGCGGCAAGGCGGTCGTCCAGTTCTCGATCGCCAGCCACGAGTTCGTGGGTGGCAAGGAGAAGTCGGAATTCCATTCGATCGTGGCGTGGAACCGCCTCGCGGAGACGTGCGGCCGGTACCTCGGCAAGGGCCAGCAGGTGGCTGTCGAGGGCCGCATCCAGACGCGGACGTGGGACGACGCCGACGGCAAGCGGCACTGGAAGACGGAGATCGTGGCGTCGTCGGTGGAGATGCTCGCGGGCCGGCGGCGCCGTGACTACAGCGGCGACCAGGCCGCCGATGCCCTTGAGGCGCAGGCCCAGGCGGCGGGCGTGCCGTCGGACGCGTCGGAGCCGATGGCGGACGACAGCGGCTTCGCGGTCATGCCGGTCGAGGACGAGGACGACGAGGAGGACGAGTTGCTCGAGGAGGCCGTCGCGGCCTAGACGTCCTTCTCCCTCTCTCGCGGCGACGGCACGGCTCCCCCTCCCGTGCCGTCGCCCGCCCATGCCCGCTGGCACTGTGATGCGTTGATGCGCTCGTGCCTGATGCTACGATGCCGTGCATGCGAACCACGGTGACCCTTGATCCAGACACCGACGCGCTCGTCCGCCGCCTCATGCGGGAGCGGTCGATCTCGTTCAAGGAGGCCGTGAACGCGGCAATCCGGGCGGGGGCGACACAGCCCGCGCGACACCGGATGGCCCGGACGCCGACGTTCGCGATGGGCGAGCCCCGGCTCGACCTCGACAAGGCGCTCGGGCTCGCCGCGCAGCTGGAGGACGACGAGATCATCCGCAAGCTCGCGCGACGGTCGTAGCGCACATGCGGCTCGTCGACGCGAACGTCCTGCTGTACGCCGTGAACGAGTCGAGCCCGCACAACGAGCCGGCGCGTGACTGGCTCGACCGGGCTCTCGCGTCGGACGAGACCATCGGGCTCCCGTGGACGTCGCTCCTGGCGTTCATCCGCCTTGCCACGCACCCGGCCGTCTTCCCCCACCCGCTCCAGCTTGACGATGCGCTGCGCGTGGTCCGGCTCTGGCTGGCGGCACCTTCGGCGATCCCGGTGGGGCCGGGTGACCGCCACGTGGCAATCCTCTCAGGCCTCCTCGCGAGCAGCGGCACCGGGGGCAACCTCGTGACCGACGCCCACCTGGCTGCGCTCGCCATCGAGCACGACGCGACGCTGGTCTCCTTCGACCGGGATTTCGGGCGGTTCGACGGCCTCGCCTGGGAGCTGCCCGCTGCCGCCCAGGGCAGCCGCCGCGGCAAGCGCTGACG
>CAVVJT010000002.1:0-281641 GCA_963748625.1 uncultured Chloroflexia bacterium
TGCGCCCGCAACCACCTCGCGACCCCAGTGCTATCCTCGCCCTCGTGCCCTCGCCCCAGCTGACCTCGGAACCCGCCTGTCCGCCGGCCACCGGTGAGCAGCTGGTGGCCAGCACCCGGCGCCTTCGGGCCGTCCGCCGCTCCTTCGAGTCGATCGATGCGGCCACCTGGGACGCGCTCGCCGCCCGCAACCCGTGGGCCACCCCCTTCTCCGCCTGGGCCTTCCAGCGCGCGTGGTGGGACGGCTACGGCGAGAACGCCCACGAGGAGACGCTGGTTGCCGTCCCGGCTGACGGCCCCGACGACGCCGAGCCCGTCGCCATCATCCCGCTCATGCACCGCCACGAGGTGGAGCCCGGCGACCTGGAGCTCAGGACCACGATGCGCCACGCGGACGGCCTCGTGCTGACGCCGGTCCCGCCGGACACGAAGGCCGTGTTCTTCGGCGCCTCCTACCACGCGGACTACGCCACGCTCCTCTGCGCGCCCGAGGACCTGGTGGCCACCGCCGACGCCCTCGCCGACTACTGCGGCAGCATCGGCGACCCCGAGCACCCCAAGGAGTGGGACGCCGTGGACCTGCGGCGCCTGCGCTGCGGGGACCCGGCCGCGACCGCCCTCGCGACGGCGTTCGGCACGCGGGAGATGGCCCGCGGCTGGACGATGAACATCGAGCCCGAGGAGGTCTGCCCCGTGGCCACCCTCCCCGAGAACGCGGACATCGACACCTACCTCGGCACGCTGGGCAAGAAGGAACGCCACGAGATCCGGCGCAAGGTCCGCCGCGCGGAGGCCGCCGGCGAGGTGGCCCTCACGGACTCCGCGGACCCGCTCGCAGACCTCGAGGCCTTCATCGACCTGCACCAGAAGCGCTGGGGCGCAAACGGCCTGTTCCCCGACGGCCCGGGCGGCGCCCACAGCCGGGTGTTCTTCCGGCGCCTGTTCGAGCTGTTCCCGGCCGACGGCCCCCTGCGCCTCGCCTTCCTGACGGTGGGCGGCCGGCGGATCGCGGCCGGGGTGTCCTTCGAGACGGCCGACTCGATCTACTACTACAACGCCGGCGTGGACCCCGAGGCCCGCGAGCTCAGCCCGGGCGTGCTCATGGTGGAGCGCTACGTGCGTCGCGCCCTCGAGACCGGGAAGCGGCGCATGGACTTCCTGCGCGGCGACGAGGGCTACAAGTACGAGTGGGGCTCCGTGGACGAGCCAATCCAGCGCATCCTGGTCAGACGAACTGCACTTCGATGACGCCGCCGCTCCCGGGTGACCCCTGCGTCGCCCCGATGGTCCACCAGCCGGTCCCCGGCTCCCGGCGTGTCCGCGTGGTCCAGGTCATGGCGACCGGTACCAACGGTGGTGCCCAGGAGCACGTGTTCGGCCTGGTCAGCCGGCTCGACCGGGCGTTCTACGACGTCTCGATCGTGTCGCTCTCGCCCGGCAGCGCCGTGCGCAAGCTCCAGAAGGCCGGCTTCGACGTCACCGTCATCGACACCGACGACGACGTCATCGCCACCGCCACCCTTGCCGCCCACCTCGCCGACGTCCGCGCCGACGTGATCCACAACCACATGTACCGCGCTGAGGTCGTGGGCACGAAGGCCGCCATCGCGCTGGGCGAGGCCGGCCACCGGCGTCCGTACGTGATCTCCACGATCCACTCGTCGCGGGTGCGCCCCACCGAGGACCAGGACCTCCTGCGCCGCCTGACGCCGGAGATCGACCAGGTGATCGTGGTGTCGAAGGCGATCGAGGCGAAGGTGGTCGCCGAGGGGCGCTTCGGAGCGCCGCGCTCGCTCATCTACAACGGTGTGGACCTGGAGCGGTATGACCACACCGCGCCGTGCTGCACGCTGAAGGGCGAGTACGGCATGGACGACGACGCGGTGCTCGTGGGCGTGGTCGGCCGCCTGGAGCTGGAGAAGGGCCACCCGACCCTGCTCGAAGCGTGGCCGCTGGTCCTCGCCGAGGTGCCCTGCGCGTACCTGCTGATCGTGGGCGAGGGGAGCCGCCAGGACGCGCTCCACCAGATCGCCCGGGAGCAGGGCGTGGAGCGGCACGTCATCTTCACCGGCCGCCGCGACGACATCCCCGAGATCACGGCCGCCCTCGACGTGGCCGTCCTGCCGTCCTACCGCGAGGCGCAGGGCCTCACGATCCTCGAGGCGATGGCGCTCGCCCGCCCGGTGGTGGCGTCCAACGTTGGCGGGATCCCGGAGATGGTGGAGCACGAGGTCACGGGCCTGCTGGTCCCGCCGCACGATCCTCCGGCCCTCGCGGGTGCCATCGTCCGGCTGCTGGAGGACCACCAGTTGGCCGACATGATCGCCCGGGCCGGCCACGACCTGGTCCATGACCGGTTCTGCATCCAGCTGATGGTGAACGCGGTCCAGGCGCTCTACGACGAGGGTGCCCGGGCAGTGCGGCCCCGCGAGATCTCGATCGCGGGCTGAGAGCCGCCGGGCGATCCGGGATTTCCCCGGGTTGCCCGTCCACGACACGAAGCCCGTCGCGTACGATCCGTCGCGATGCGCCTGACACTCGACCACCTGTGGATCGCAATCGCGGTGATGCTGCCCGCCCTCGTCGCGCTGCTCGTGCCGCTGCCCGCGGTGGACCTCGCGTACCAGGTGCGAGCCGGGAACCAGATCCTCGCGACCGGCGCCCTCCCAGCGGTGGACACCTGGACCTTCACGGTGGCAGGCACGCCGTGGGTGGACCAGCAGTGGCTCGTCGCAGGTGCTCCTGGCGCTCGGCTACAACCTGGGCGGCTGGGAGCTGCTGGCGGTGGCGCGGGCCGCGCTGGTGGCGCTCTCGGTGGGCCTGCTGGTCGCGGTGGCGATGGTGCGCGGCGCGCCCGCCCGCACGGCGTCGATCCTGGCGCTGGCCGCGTTCATGCTGATGGCCTCGGCGATGGCGCTCCGGCCGCAATTGGGTGGGATCGTCCTGTTCGCGGTGCTCCTGCTGCTGGTCGCCGCTCGGGAGCGGCACCCGCGTGCCTACCTCGCGGCACCGCTCGTCATCGCGCTCTGGGCGAACATCCATGGCAGCTTTGTCCTGGGTCCGCTGGTGCTGGGCTACGCGTGGGTGGAGGACCTCATCGCCGGGAAGCCGGGCGCCACGCGCTCGGTCATCGTCTTCGTCGCGGGCACGCTGGCGACGCTCGTCAACCCGTACGGCGCCGGCGTGTGGGCGTATGCGGCGGGCATCGGCGCCAACCCTGGCGTCACGCAGATGGTCACCGAGTGGCAGCGGACATCGCCGCTGCGGATGCCGGGCGCGCTGCTGTACCCGGCGGCGATCGCCGCCATCGTCATCCTGGTGCGCGGTCGATCGCGGGTGTCGGTGCCGGCCTGGGGGCTCGCCCTGGCGCTGACGCTGATGGCGCTGTGGGCGGAGCGAGGGGTCGCCTGGTGGGCGATGGGCATGGTGTACCTGCTGGGCGGCGTGCTGGCCGTGGAACCGGCGTCACGTGCAGCCGCCGTTCGCGCGACCGACGCGCACGCCGAGGTCCCACCGCCCACCGCCGAGCCCGGGTTCTCGACGGAATACCTGCGGCAGGCCCGCGCCCGACGCGCGAGCCGTCTCAACGGCGCCGTCGTGGCGCTTCTTGGCATCCTGATCGTCGCGGCGCTGCCCTGGTGGCGCCCGCCTGACCCGCTGACCGGCCGCGTCGGCCTGCTGTCGTACGCCCCGTCAGGCCTCGCCGCCGCCGTCCGCGACAACGTCGACACCGGCCAGCGTGTGGTCGTCCCGCAGACGTGGGGCTCGTGGTTCGAGTTGATGGCGCCCCAGGCGTCGTACTTCGTGGACTCCCGGTTCGAGCTGTTCCCGGCCTCGACCTGGGCCGACTACGCCGTGCTCGCCGCAGGCGGGGACGCTGCTGCAGCCATGCTCGACCGCTGGCAGGTGGACATGGTGGTCGTTCCGACGGGCACCGAGGCCCCGGCCGGGTGGTCGGAGCTGTACGCCGACGCCGACGGCGCCGTCCTCGTCCGGCAGGGCTAGGAGGCGACGGTCACCCAGTAGCGCTCGGCCTTGCCGCCGGGCACGCTGCCGATGTCGCCCACGCGGGTCGCGAACTGGCGCACCGCCTCGGCCATGACCTGCTCGCTGTCGAACAGCCGCTCCATCTGGCTCTCGTAGAGCGCGATGCCGCGGATCTTGCGCTCGATCACGTCGTGGATGTCCGCGAACTCCGCCTGGAGCGAGATGCCGTCCGGCATCGCCGCGAAGGAACCCGACGGCATGTCCGACAGGCGCCCGAAGTCCTCCCAGTACGCGTACGGGAAGTCCTCGTACAGCACGACTCGGCCGGTGTAGTCGGTGCCGGGCATCACCCATTTGCGGCTGTCCGCCAGCAGCGCCAGGCCGGCGTCACGGGCCAGCTGGTGGTCCACGTGCCCGCCGATGCCCATCGGCAGGTAGACGCGGGACGCCTCCAGGCGGGCGAGCTCGCGGCGCAGGAGGTCCACGGGGGCCGGGTCATCCGCGCGCGGCGCGCCGAGGAGCTGGTCGTCGCCCTCGTAGCCGCGGAAGACGGCATCGGGCAGGTCCAGCCAGACGAAGGAGACCTCGGCGAAGGCGGCGTAGCGCTCATCCTCGAGGCGTCGGGTGGCCATCGTGTCGCCCGCGTCCGCGGCGTCCAGGCGCTCGCTCGTGAGGACGGCGCCCTGTGTGGAGGTGTCGTCAACGAGGGGCTGGCCGGCCAGGGGCGTGTTGTGGATGTGCGCGCGGCGGTACCAGGAGGAGCGCTGCCAGAAGCTCTTGGCGGCGGCGTCGGCCTCGGCCTGGGTGGCGTCGAGGCCATCCTTGCTGGCCTGCCAGGGTGCGGCCGCCTCGTCGTTCGGATAGTCGGCGGCGAGGTGGGAGCGGTTGAATGCCTCAGTGGTGGGCCAGATCGCCTTGGAGCCGAATCCGAGGGCTTCACGCTGGTAGGGCGTGAGATCGTCCGCGTTCCCGGAGCCCGAGAACAGGGTCAGGATCGTGACGCTCTGGCCAAGCTCGCGCAGGCTCGCGATGAGCCCGCCGCAGGAGAGGGCGATGTCGTCCGGGTGCGGGGCAACAAAGACATGGGTCATGGCCTGCGGAGTATAGCCGGGCGGATTGCGCTCCTGAACAGGCGATCCGGCCTCCGCAGCACGACCAGCGCGGACCGTGTCGGCAGATCGGTCGCGGTGACCCCGATCAGCGTGGCGCCCGATCAGCTCGGCGACGGGCTCGGCTCGATGGAGACGGACGGGGCCTCGGTCGCGGCGGGTGCGCTGGGGGCCAGGGTCACGATCGGCGTCGCCTCGGGCTTCGGCGTGGCGAGGGCGCCGGAGATGAGACCGGCGTGGCCGAAGAGCACCGCGTAGGCGAACAGCGCCACGAAGACGGCCACGCTCGCGATCACGAACCACTTCGAGAAGCGGTCGTCCACCTTGACGGCCGTATCCGCGATGGTGGGGGCGACCGGCGCGGCCTTGCCGACCGGGGCCTTCCCCTTGGCGCGGCGGCCGGCGGGGGCGGCAGCTCCAGCGACGGTCGCTGTGGTGTCGGCAGCGGACTGTCGCCTTCGGCTGCGTCGGCGGCGTCGGCGGGCGACCTCGTCGCCTTCGGCATCGTCGACGGCATCGTCGACGGCGTCGGCATCGGCATCGGCATCGGCCTCGTCGCGCGGTGCACCTCGGCCTCGACACTCGACGGTGTCTCGGCGACGGTCTCGGGGGCGGCCTCGGGGTCCGCTGCGCCCTCGGTGGCAGCCGTGGCCTCCGGGTCGCGCTCCTGGTCGGTCATGCGGGTGCTCGATCTCCTCTCCGCGGGCGCGCCTCCGGGCGCAGCCTCACGCGGGCGACAGTGTACCGACCGCGGGCGATCCTTCGCGAGGGACGGCGGCTATCGGTGCGGGAGTCGCCGCCCAGGCGCCGTGCGTGCTGCATGTCAGGCGTCGCGGACGGCCGGGACGACAAGGCCCGCAAGCCCCGCGGCCGCCGACAGGATGCCTGCCGCAAAGATCACCGGCTGCGGCCCGACCAGCGAGATCAGGACGCCGCCCAGGCCCATCGCCACCGACATTCCGCCGAACACCAGCGCGAACCGGAAGCTCACCACGCGACCCATGAGCTCGGGCGGGGTCCGCTCCTGGAACAACGTCTGGCTGGGGATGACGAAGGCCATGTTCGCGATGCCGCCGGCGAACATGATCAGCAGGACGAGCGGGATGCTGTCCACGAGCCCCAGCGCCATCGCGCACAGGCCGAAGGCAGTGTACGCGGCGATGATCATCCGGCCCTTGCGGGCGCGGTTCGCGACCAGGCCCAGCGTGAAGCCGCCCACCAGGCTCCCGAGACCGATTGCCGTCTCCATGAACGCGTACGTGCCGCGATAGGCCTGGCCCGGGGCGTCGGTGATCTCCTTGGCCAGGATCAGGCTGGCCACCGTGAGGATTCCCAGGGAGAACTGGCCGGCCGTGCCCTGCAGCGTGTTCGCGAGCAGCACGGCCTCGTTGCGCAGGAAGGCCCAGCCGATGCGGAGATCCTCCACCACCGTGGCCGGGGCTTCGGGCGCCCCGTCCTCGTCCTCGTCGGCGCCGGGTGGCATGCGCATCGGCATCGAGGGGGCTGGCTGCACGAGCGGCCCGGGTCCGCCGGACGATCGGCGGCACCACGATCGTGGAGAGCAGCACGGCCGACGCGAGGTACGTGATCGCGTCGAACCAGAAGGCCAGCGCCAGCGACTGCGCCAGGAACACCACGAACAGGCCGGCAAGCGGGTAGAGGATGATGTCGGCGAGGGTCTCGGCCACCCACGTCGCGGAGTTGGCGGCCAGCAGGTCGTGCTGGTGGACGATCCGGGGCAGCACCGCCACGCGGGCGGGCCGGAAGAAGATCGACACCGTCGTGATCAGGAACACGAGCGGGTAGGCCAGCCAGACGTTGGTCATGATCGCCACCGGGATCAGCAGGACCAGGGCCGCCCGGAGGATGTCGGACACGACCAGGACCTGCTTCTGGTCCCAGCGGTCCACGAACGTGCCCGCGATCGGCGAGAAGAACAGGTTCGGGATCGTGCCCGCCAGGAACGTGAGCGCCACGGCCATCGGCGACGCCGTGATCTCGTAGACGAAGGCCGCCAGCGCGACCTGGGTGATCCGGTCGCCGAAGAGGCTGATGACCTGGCCGATCCACAGGGCCGAGAACGAGCCGTTGGTCGCAAGCCTGACGTACGGATGCTGGCGGGCCCGGAGCAGCCACGTGCGCTGGCGCTGGAGGACGGGTGCCGTGCCCCCGACCGGGATTGCGCCGGAGCCCGGTGCGGCCATCGCCATGGAACCGCCGCTCATCATCAGGGGCCGTTCCAGCGACACCGTCTCGTCGAAGGCCGCCGTGAGGCCGGTGCCCGAGCGGATCGAGATCCCGGGCGCGGCGGCGTCGGGCGCGTCCGGGCGGGGGAGAGCAATGGCTCCCGTGATCCCGCCACCGGCTCGGACGGTGCGGTCGTCGTCCTCGTTCTCGGCCCACTCGTCTCCCTTGGGCCCGCGGATCAGCGTCGCGAACAGGAAGAAGGCCAGCCCGGCGGTGAGGAAGATGTCGCCGATCGACGCCACGTTCTGCACGGGCCAGATCGGGATGGGGATGATGTCGCCGAAGGCACCGAGCCGCAGCAGGAAGTCGACGGCGTTCGCGCTCTGCAGCGGCTGGTGCAGCACCGTGTTGATCTCGCCGGTCAGCCCCGAGGCGGCGTAGGCGGCCTCCCACACCGGCATCCGGCCCGCGTTCACCATGATCACGAGCGCGTTCATGGAGATGCCCACGAATGCGAGCGCCATGCCCGGGTACGTGCGGTTCGACCAGAGGACGTACAGGAGCATCCCGTACGCCAGCCCGAACAGCAGGATCCTCGGCAGCACCAGCGGCACCGCCGCCTCGATCGGTGCCACCAGCTGCAGCATCAGCTCCGTCCCGAAGCGGATGATCACCGCCAGGAACAGCAGGTTCAGGTGGCGCAGCCGGATCGAGGCGAGGTTCTCCAGCTTCCCGCCCAGCACGAGGCCGAGCACGAGGCCAGCGACGATCCCGCCGATCAGCATCGACCGGTCCCCTGGAGGGCCCCGAGGGCGTGGCCGCTCAGCGCGGGTCGGCGGCTGCGGGCGTCCCGGTGGCGCCGCCGGGCTCGGCCGGGGCCGGCGCGGTCTGCGTTGCGGGCGCGTGTGCCGCAACGGACGCGGTGGTGCCGGGGGACGCGGGGGTGCCGGTGGATGCGGGGGTGCCGGGGGACGCGGGCCGGCTTGCATGCTGCGAGATGAGCGGGATCGGACGCGGCTGGACCGTGCGGCCGGGGTCGTTCACGTCCTCGGCCCAGCGGGTCTTCACGAACGCGTCCACCACCTTGGGGTCGAACTGGATCCCGGCGAACTTGCGCAGCTCCGCGACCGCCTGCTCGGCTGTGAGCGGCGTCATGCGGTACGGCCGCGCAGCGGTCATCGCCTCGAACGAGTCGGCCACGTGCAGAATCCGCGCGAGCGGCGGGATCTCGTCCCCGATGAGCCGGTCCGGGTAGCCCGAGCCGTTGTACCACTCGTGGTGGTGGCGGATGATCGGCAGCTCTGCGGAGAGCCGGCTGACCTTCCCGATGATCTCGGCGCCCAGGACCGGGTGCGCGTTCATCATCATCCGCTCTTCCTTGTTGAGCTTCTCCTGCTTGAGCAGGACGTGATCGGGCACGCCGATCTTGCCGACATCGTGGAGCAGGCCGCCCCACTCGAGCGCCTCAAGGTCCGCCTCGCCCAGGCGCATGATCCGCCCGATATCGCCCGAGATTTCCTTGACCCGCCACGAGTGGCGCCCGGTGAAGGGATCACGCCGGTCCACGGCGCCGGCAAGCGCGGTGATGGTCTCGGTGAACATCTCGCGCATCTCGGTGTAGTTCTGGTAGGCCAGGCGGACCATATAAAGCGGAATGCCGAACAAGGCCGCAGCCCACCATGCGACCGTCTCGTAGATGACCGCCATCAGCCATGCGATCGGCGCTAGGCTGAGGTTGCTGGCCATCGTGCCGCGGGCCTCCGCAGCGAGGATAATCCGGGCATTCTGACCCGTGCGAAGGGCCACGGTTACTGCGGTCAGCCCGCCGTTCAGGGCCAGGAAGATGGCACCACCGACCATCGAGACGACCAGACCGATCGGATCGCTCGCCTCACGCCCCGGGACTCCAAGCGCCTGCATCACCAGCCCTGCGATCACGACAGGTAGCACTACGCCCGCGTGGTTGGCCAGCGTGCCGTACCAAGGAACGCGACCGGTGATTTCGCGCACATCGAATGTGCCGAGAAGGCCCACCCATGCTCCCGCGGTCGGACCACCGAGAATGGTCGCTGCCATGACCGCAGCGACGGACACGGCAAAGTTGCCGCCGCGCGGCATCTGGATTGGCATGGCACCCGCCACCAGCGACACCAGGGTCCAGAAGACAATGCCCGCCAGCACCGACCACTCGCCAAACACATCCGTGGCGAGAGCGATCGAGTTGGCGGGCGGAAACGTTGAGGTCGTGACGACGAGTGCAAGTGCACTCGCTGCCACGACCCCAGAAATGTAGAGCTTCAGGTTCCTCGGCATCCGTCCTCAGTTCCCAGTGTGTACCGGGACTCTACCCGTTCCGCCTCCTCAGGGGAGCAACTAGAGTCTGAAGTCGGAGCAGCTGGCGCTTAGAAGCCCTTCAGCGATGCTCCCCCAGCCAGCGCCATAGCGGCGACTGCGCTGAGAGCGGCCAGGAGCCGCATGAGGCGATCCTTCATCGGTCGATCCTCCGCGATCCTGTCCTACCAGCCCTTGTAGGCCTTGTCCGGTGCCACGCTCGTACCTCCTCGCGGCCCCCGTGTCCTAAGAACACGGAAACCGACCTGACTCGAAAGTCGGTCGGTTGCACTACTCGCTCCACCTCCACCCTAAGTGCCCAATTCAGGTGGGGGCATCAGCGCGTCCGAGCGTTCATTGATGGTGCCCAAGTACTGAAGTACTAGTGCGGGGCGAACAATAGGTACCGGCAACCGCACCGGTCAATACGCAACCCTACCTATGCCGTGCGGTATATGCCAGATGCCACCAAACTGCACACAAACGGGTCGCGCGTCCCCTAGATGTTCGCTGAATGAGGGGGAACGTCGACGCCCATCTCTTGTCGCATCTAGGCGGCAGTAGTGGGCGTACTGCTCGGCGGCTGCCGCCTGCCTGCCACTGCCTTGTAGGCACTCAGCAGCTCCAGTTCGATGGCGTCGGCAGACGGGTCGATCGCAAGCAGGTCATGTGCGATGCCGGATCGCACGCTCGAGGTCCTCGCTCGTCGGCAGATGCGAATAGCGAGCCTCGCCGGCCGCGAGGACTGCTGCGTGCAGGTTCTCTCGATAGGTCGTCGACCAGTCCTCGTACGCGAAGTCCAGTGCGTAGTTCCCCTGGTAGATGACCGATCAGTTCCTCTGCGGCCCCGCTGGCGTCGCCATCCGTCCGGCGCAGTACTCGCCAGCAGCGGCGGCTGGCGCAGTCAACGATCGCCGGGTTGAGGCTCGACGACATCGCCGTCGAACAGGACGTAGCCGGCACTCATGCCTTCCTTGTAGTCAGGTTCAAACACCCGGCGAAGGGAGTAGATCGTCTGGTGCAGTGAGTTGCTGCCGGTGTCGGGACTCAGGTCCGGCCAGAGTGCCTCGAGCGCCTCGTCCTTGGTGGCTGCCATGTCCGGACGCGAGGACAGGAAGCACAGCAGGGCTAGGACCTTCCTCCGCAGCCGCGGCCTCAGGCTCGTCCTTCCCATGAACACGTCGACAGGCCCGAGATCGCGTAGGTAGACCGGCTGGGCAAGGCGCTGAGTAATTCGCAGAGCTGATGGCCGTAGCGCCTTCGTCGGTCCAGCCTGAGCTCGGAGAAAGGAGGCATCTTCCGCAAACCCGATTTCGGCGAGCAGTTCAGCTGCAGCCCTGGTGCCTTCGCTGCGACCACCAATATGAAGGCGGAGAGCCGTGCGCCAGCGAGCGGGACGGAGTCGCGCCTCCGCAAACGCGATCGCCCGTGCGCCAGGGGTGAGTCGGTCGAACGCGGAAGCAATCTCCTCTGCCACCAATGAGAGCCCGAAGAGGTCAGCTGGCCCGAGTCGCTCGACCTCATCGCCGAAGGGTGCGTTGCCGGCGATGCGGGCAAGAATGGCTGCAATCTGGCGCGCTGGCCTCGAGTTCTGCGCCTCGGCTAGACGCAGAAGCTCTCCCAGCTCAGCGTCGAGATCCGGCGCCTTCCGTGCCATCGCGACGCGTGTACGCAAGAGTTGGGCTCGAAGTCTGCCCGCCGCATCTGGGCTGCGGGTCTCACGGAGCCGGTTGCACATCGCGGAGGCAGTGTCGAGGTCCCCGCGGCGCATGGCGACAACACCGCGGACAAGGCTGAACACACCCATGTAGCCACCCGCCAGTCGGTCCGGTTCAACCAGTGCGAGGTAGCTCTCCGCCTCTTCGAAGGAGCCGAAGTCACTGTGGACCCGCGCTGCCTCAAGAGCCAGCTCATCGCGCGCGAGAGGAGAAGCTGCGGACCGCTCCTCGCTCAGTTGGGCGGCGGCCTCCTCCAGTCGGCCCAGTTGGGCGAGTGCGATACATCGGGTCGCCGTCGCCGCGACGCGTTCCACGGAATCGCTCGACCGCCCTCCGAGGACCATCTCGGCCCGTGCAGCTTCCTTCAGGGCGTTGTCGGCGTCGCCCAGCCACGCAAGCGTTGCAGCGAGATTGAGGCGCGAGATGCCAGCGTATCGCTGGAGCCCCTCACGTTCCTGTTGCGCAGCGAGGTCGCGGAGCACATCCACGACTCGGTCGAGATCGCCCTCTTCGCTAGCCTCCCAGACCGTGACGGTGGCCTGAGCCACAAGCCTCTGACTGCCGCTGAGGTCACACTCTAGGGCCAGGCGAGCCGTGCGCACGCCCTCATCCGCGAATCCACCAACACTTAGGATTGAGGCCAAGTTCAGTAGGGTGAGACCTCGCGCTGGTCCGTCCCCCGCGCTTTCAACGGCTTGCCGCGCTCGCGAGGTCGCCTTCTCTGCGCTGCCACGATCCAAGTCGATGCGCGAGCGAAGAACAAGTGCGATCGGCCTTGCTGGGTCGCCGGCATCCGGATCAAGAAACGCAACCACGGGCTCGAACGTGCCTTCCGCCAGGATCGCGTCGATGGCGTTGTCGATGACTCTCGCTGCGGCCTGAGGCTCCTTCGCCTGAACGTAATGCCAAGCGGCGCGTCTCCAGTCGACCCCGGACAGGCCGTTACCGACTCGGATGTGGAGCGCGCGGACTGCCTCAAGGCCGATCTCGGCCTCGAGACGGGCGACCAGGAACTCGCGGACCAGGGGATGGAACCGGTGGGGTGACTCGCGGTCCGGGCGGTTGAGCAGGCCGAGGCTCTCGCAGTGGCGGATCAAGGCGACGACGTCGTCCAGCGGGCGCTCGTCCACGAGCACGGCCGTCTCTGGATCGACCGCCGTCAGCACCGCAGCCCGGGTCAGGAAGTGCTGGAGCTCTGTGGGCAGGCCCGCGAGCACCTCCTCGGCCAGGAACTCGTAGAGGTCGCCGCCGCTGGCGCTCAGGTGTGCGACAAGGGTCCTGGGATCCGGGCCGCCCTGCTCGTCGAGGCTGGTGCGGACGAGGGTGAGGAGCGCGGCCCAGCCTTCGGTGCGCGCGAACAGGTCGGCGAGGACGTCACCCGGGAGCGGCCGATGGTAGGCATCGCGGAAGAGGCGCTCGGTCTCGTCGCGGTCGAAGCACAGCGCCTCGCCGCTGAGGCTGTCCACACCGCCGCGGGCGCGAACCTTGCCCATCGGGAGGGAGGGAGCCGATCGCGACGAGAGCACCACCGAGAAGCCGGGCACGGCCCGGTCCAGGAGCGCCCGGACGATCGGCTCGGTGTCCGGGCAGCCATCGACGGCGTGGTAGTCATCGATGATCAACGTGAACCCGGTGGCACTGCGGGCGCCGAACTCGGCCATCTCGCGAGAGATCGTGGCGATGAGGTCGTGGCGCGTCGGCCCGCCGGGTCCGAGTGACTGGAGCATGTCGAACGTTTCGGGCGCGAAGGTCGGGTCCACCTCACGACCGCCCGCGACCAGGTGGCGGATGAACACCAGCCAGTCACGGTCATCCCGTTCGAGGCGGTACCAGGAGGTCAGGCGGCGGGTGTGGGTGGCCCAATCGGCGAGCAGGGTCGTCTTGCCGAAGCCGGCCTCGGCCACGATGAGGGCCACACGACCCGCGGCAGCCCGGTCAAGCCACGCGGTCAGGCGCTCGCGTGACAGCATGTCAGCCCGGAGCGGCGGGCAGTGGAGCTTGGCCGGCTGCACCGGCAGCGGATTGGTCATGTAGGCGCCAAGCCCGGCAAGCAGCATCGATCCGGCCATGCCCGGTCCGACCGCCACGAGCCCACTGCCGCGATCCGCCCCTAGCGACGCCGGAGCCGGCGGATCGTCCGCCGCGTGCATCTCCGCGCTGCTCGTGCGTGACGATACGGCAGGCGTGCCCGGATGCGAGGGGGCCGGATGGCCCGCGGGAGTGCCTTCGTCGTCTGCGCCGCGTGCCTGTTCCTGGGGCCTCGGCCGTGCAGGCGATGCCGCAGGCGGCACGGATGACAGCGCGGCCGGGCCGCGGGTGGATGCAGGGATGGAGCGACTGGGACTGGGCATGTCCGGCATCGTGCCGGGCGGCACTCAACGCGGACTTATGCGTCCGCCGAGCACCTGTGGACAAGGAGCGCGTTGGGTTCCTGGCGGTCAGCCCTCGTACTCGAACCCGATCTTGAGCTGGACCTGGTACTCGACGATCTCGCCGTCCTCGATCCGCGCGGTGGACTTCACGACCTCGACGCTCCGGATGTTCCGGACGGTCTTGCTCGCGGTGGCCACCGCCTGTCGAGCCGCGTCGCTCCACGACCGGGGACTCGTCCCGACCATCTCCCGGATGATGATCACGCCCACTCCATTCCTCCTGCTGCTGTCCGCGCCAGCATAGGCCACCGAGGTGGTGGAGCAGGACGGTGGAGTCCGCGCGTGTCACCCCTGGGCGGAGGTCGCCCGGATCAGCCCTCCGCCACCCGGGTCTGTTCGGCCCGCACCTTGTCGAAGCAGCTGCTGCAGTAGACGGGCCGGTCATTGCGCGGCTCGAATGGCACCATCGCCTGGTTCCCGCATCCGTTGCACACCGCCGCGTGGTACTCGCGGGCCCCACCCGGGGCGGATGTCCTGGAGCGCTTGGCGGCCGCGCGACACGAGGCGCAGCGCTGCGGTTCGTTGGCCAACCCCTTGCTCGCGAAGAACTCCTGTTCGCCCGACGAGAACACGAACGGGTCGCCGCAGTCGCGACATGTGAGCGTCCGGTCCTGGAACACCCCTCTCAACCTCCCCAGCTGCCAGCACCGGCGGTGATGCGGCGCGGGCGGCCTCTGGACGGAGCGCTCAGGCACGGAACCACGAGGGTCGGTACTCACGGCGGACAATACGGCTCCGTGTCAAGACATCCGGGTGGGAACCGCCCGGGCCGGACCGGCGTCGAGAGGCCCATGTCGAAGCGTCTGTTTCTCCCCACCGCGATCCTGATGACCGCCGCCACCATCGCCGCCTGCACGGGCGGAGGCGCCGCCACCAGCCAGCCATCCACGTCCCCGGCCGCGGAGCCGACGCCTGCTGCCACTCCGGAAGGCCTGGCCCATCCGACCGGCGCCACGGACATCATCCTCTCGTACGACCAGGCTGGCGGCTTCGTGCCCGTCGAGTGGCTCGCCGCGCATGTGCCGATCTTCACCCTCTACGGCGACGGCACGGTGGTGTTCGTCCAGACCACCGCGGAGTTCAAGCAGGGCGTGGTGGCGGTCAACCAGCCCCTCCGGACGGCGAAGCTCTCCGAGGAGCAGGTCCAGGACCTCCTCCTGTACGCACTGCAGGAGGGCGGCCTCGCGGTCGCCAAGGAGGAGTACTCGAACATGATGGTCGCGGACGCCCCCACGGCGGTGTTCACGATCAGCGCCGACAACGACACCAAGACCGTCTCCGCCTACGGGCTTGGCTTCGACAGCGAGCCCAGCGCCGACACGGCGGTCCTCAAGCAGCTTGCGGCCCTCGGCGAGCGCCTCGGCAACTTCGACCAGAACGGCACCATCGCGAGCAACGCCTACGAGGCGACTGCGTACCGGGCCGTCATCACCGAGCAGCAGGGCGGCGTCCAGGGCGTCCAGGTGACGGACTGGCCGTGGACCGACCTCACGGTCGCCGACTTCAACGTCCCCAACGACCCGAACCAGCTGCCCCAGGGCACGGCCATCATCACGCCCGAGCAGGCGGAGGCCCTCGGCGTGGAGGGCTACCAGAACGGCATCCCCGGCGGCATCTACGCCAAGGGCGACGACGGGAAGATCTACTCGATCGTCCTGCGCCCGCTGCTCCCGCACGAGACCGCGTAGCCCGCGATACCCCGCGCGACCCCGCGCGACGCCTCGGTGCCACGCCCGCCCCTGCCGTGCGCACCAGGCCCGCACACGGGGCGGTGACGTCGCCGAATGTGCGCCCGGTGCGCCGACCGTGCGCTCCGGCAGGGTCCCGACGGCACGACCTGCGCACCAGCCGCGCATCGAGCGCTCCGGCCGCACCGTGTGATCGTCTGGCGCGCAGCCGGACGGCGACAGGACCCGGAACGGCGGTCCGGACGGCGCCAGGACCCGGAACGGCGGTCCGCACGCCGGCGGCGACAGGCGACCGGCGAAGCGCTCTAGCCGAGGCGGTCCGGAGGGCGCCAGGACCCGGAACAGCGGTCCGCGAGCCGCCAGCGACCAGCGAATCGGGACACTAGCCCACGTCGGCGAAGCGCTCTCCGGCGTAGTTCACGAAGCGGGTCTGCGCCTTCTTGAACCACAGGTCGATCTCGCCCGTCGGGCCGTTGCGGTGCTTGGCGAGCTTGAGCTTGATGACCTCGCCGTCGGTGACCTGGTCGTCGCCCCCGCGCTCCTTCTCGCGCCACAGGAACATCACCAGGTCCGCGTCCTGCTCGATCGACCCCGACTCGCGCAGGTCCGAGAGCCGCGGCTCCTTCGACTCGCGCATCTCCGGCTGGCGTGAGAGCTGGGACAGGGCGATCACCGGAATCCGCAGCTCACGTGCGAGCGCCTTGAGGCCGCGGCTGATCTCCGCCACCTCCTGGACTCGATTGGCGTCCCGGTTGGTGGTGGTCGCCTGCATCAACTGCAGGTAGTCCACGATCACCATGTCGAGGCCCACCTCCGCCTGGAGCCGGCGCGCCTTCGTCCGGAGCTCCATCGAGGTGATGTTGGGCGTGTCGTCGATGTAGATGGGCGCCTCGGACAGGGTGTTCATCGCAGGGGCGATCCGCGTGAAGTCCATCTCGTCGAGGAAGCCCGTGCGCAGGCGCTGCGAGTCAATGTTGGCCACCGAGGAGAGCAGGCGCAGCACCAGCTGCTCCTTGCTCATCTCCAGGCTGAAGATGCCGACGGCCTTGCGGTCCCGCGCGGCCGCGTGCTCCGCGATGTTGAGCGCGAAGCTCGTCTTGCCCACCGACGGCCGCGCCGCGAGGATCACCAGGTCGCTCTTCTGGAGGCCGGTGGTGAGCGAGTCCAGGTCCTGGAAGCCAGTCCGGATTCCGCTGATCTCGCCGCGGTGCTCGTGGAGGTAGTCAAGCCGGTCGTAGGCCTCGTGGAGGAGGCTCTTGAGCGGCGAGAAGCCGGCCGAGACGCGCCGCTGGCTGACGGCGAACAGCTCCGCCTCCGCCCGGTCGATGGCCTCGGTGACCTCCGCGGGATCCTCGTACCCGATCCCCGCGATCTTGCCGGCGGCCCCGATGAGGTTCCGCAGGACCGCCTTGCGCTCCACGATCCGGGCGTACTGGGCGGCGTGCACCGCGGTGGGTGTCTGGTTGGACAGGGTGCCCAGGTAGGCCCGTCCGCCGATCGCCTCCAGGTCCCCGCTCCGGTCAAGCGCCTCGGCCACCGTGACGATGTCGATCGGCTCCCGTCGCTCCGACAGGTCGACCATCACCGTGTAGATGCGGGCGTGCGCCTGCCGGTAGAAGTCGTCGGCCTTGAGGAAGTCCGCGACCTCGATGAGGGCGTCCCGGTCGATGAGGATCGACCCGAGGACCGATTGCTCGGCTTCGATGGATTGCGGGGGCAGGCGATCGATCATGCGGTCCTGAAGATGGCGCGGCGGAATGACAGCTTGACTGTCGCGGACATCGCCTCAGGCCGGTAGGGGCTTATCCCCGAGGTGGTCCCGCGATCCGTGCCCGGATGTGGACGGGGTGTGGAAAGAGGCTCAGTCCAGCCGGCGGATGACGCCGATGAGCTTGCCCTGGACGCGGACCGACGGGTAGTACTGCGCGGGGTACTCCGGGTTGGCGGGCTGCAGGCGGACGCGGTCCTTCTCGCGGAAGAACCGCTTGAGCGTGACGCTGTTCTCCTCCACCTGGGCCACGACGATGTCGCCGTCCCGGGCCGTGTCCTGCCGCCGGATGACCACGAAGTCCCCGTCCGCGATGTGGGCCTCGATCATCGAGTCCCCGCGGACACGCAGCACGTATGCGTCGCCCGACGGGGCGAGGATGTCCGGGACGGCGAGCGTCTCCGACGCGTCCTGGTACGCCTCGATGGGCCCGCCTGCGGCGATCTCACCGATGATCGGCAGCGAGTAGGTCTCCGACGGCATCGACTGGGGAGTCAGCTCGCTCGAGAGGCCGAGCATGAGGGCCGCCTTGGGGGTCAGCCGGATGGCGCGCGACTGGGCCTCGCTCCGGTCGAGGTAGCCCTCCTCCTGGAGCACCTGCAGGTGGTGGTGCACAGCGGACGTCGAAGCGAGCCCGACGGCTTTCGCGATCTCCCGCACGGACGGCGGGTAGCCGTTGGCCCGGATCGACGCTGCGATCACGTCCATGATCTTCCGCTTGCGTTCCGCGTCGTGACGGGTCACGGGTGTTCTCCTGCGTTGTGACCTGCATCATACAGAACGGACGTTCGATGTCAACAGGCGGGCGTGACTGCCGGCTGAGGTGGTGTGGATGGCCGGTGCTACCATCGCTGGTCCGCGGTCGCGCATGTGGATCGCGGGTGCACACGTGAGGAACAGGGTGGCTCGAACAGCGCGGCAGGACCGCGAGAATCGGCAGGCATCGACCAGGGGACGCCGCGCACCGCGGATGGGCCTGCGGCGGATGCTTGGCCTGGCGGCGTTCCTGCCGCTGGCGAGCCGCGCCCCCATCTACGTCCGCCTGTTCTGGGAGCTCATCCGCGACGAGCGGACCCCGGGCGGGAGGAAGGCCCTGCTGGCGGCGGCCCTCGGATACCTCGTGGTCGGGCGGGACCTGGTCCCGGACGACCTCCCGCTCATCGGCGGCCTCGACGACATCGTCGTCGTGGTCCTGGCGGTGGACCTGTTCCTCGACGGCGTGCCCATGGACGTCCTGGACGAGAAGTTGGACGACCTCGGCATCGACCGTCGGTCGTTCCATGACGACGTGAATCGCATCCGGCGCTTCACACCGGCGCCACTCCGTCGCATGATGCGCCGGGCGCCGGAGGTGGTGTCCTTCGCCGGCGACATGCTGCGCACCAGCGGGGTCGGGCCCAAGGTCCGATCCTGGATCAACACTTAGGAGGGTTCAAGCGCGTGAAGGTGATCCTGACCAAGGACGTCCCGAAGCTCGGCAAGAGCGGCGAGATGAAGACAGTTGCGGACGGATACGCCCAGAACTTCCTCATCCCGCAGAAGCTCGCCGTCGTCGCGTCCGGAGGCGCCTACCGCGCGTACCAGCACGACATCGCGAGCCGGGAGGAGAAGCGCAAGCGAGAGCGCGAGGACGCCGAGATCGCGGCCACCCGCATCGCCTCCACCACGCTCACGATGGGCGTCAAGGTAGGTGAGGGCGGCAAGCTCTACGGCTCCATCAACAACCAGGACATCGCCGAGGCGCTCGGTCGCCGCGGCATCGTCGTGGACAAGCACAAGATCGATCTCGACGCGCCGATCAAGTCGCTCGGCACCTACAAGGTCGCGATCAAGGTCCTTTCGGGGATGACCCCCGAGGTGACGATCGTCGTCGAGCCGAAGGGCTGACGTCGCGGCGGGCGCCATGCCCGCTATCGCCTCGCACGAACATCGCCTCGCACCAACCGGTCGCCCGGGCCCAGTGGGTCCGGGCGATTGCGTTTCGGCCCGGTTGGGCGGGAACCGCGGCGGCCTCCCCGAGCATGTCCCGATGCAGATGCATGCAAAGCAATAGATCCGGCTCTGGATGCTTGGCCCGTGCTTCTGAAACACCTTGACGACGCCTGAACAGCCGCCGAGGCGGTCATAGGGGTCGTCCGCGTGCTGGAGAGGCAACGCGACGGCAGACGCTCGGCGAAGTATTGCCGCGCATGCACGCGGCCCATCAGCGAGGATTGGCGACCGTTGGCAGCGGGCGCAGAATCGCGCACGTGAGCACCCGGACGATCCTTCACGTGGACCTCGACGCCTTCTTCGCGGCGGTGGAGCAGCGTGACCGACCGGAGCTCCTGGGCCGGCCCGTCATCGTCGGCGGCTCGGACCCGACGTCGCGGGGTGTGGTGTCGGCCGCAAGCTACGAGGCCCGCACGTTCGGGGTCCACTCTGCGATGCCGCTGCGCACGGCGTTCCGCCTCTGCCCGCAGGGCGTGTTCCTGCCGGTGGACGGTCGCCGCTACCAGGCGGCCAGCCGCGATGTCATGGCGGTCCTCCGGCGCTACACGCCCCAGGTCCAGCAGATCTCCATCGACGAGGCCTTCCTCGACGTGACGGGGTCGCGCGCCCTCTTCGGCGATGGCGAGACGATCGCGCGCACGATCAAGACGACGGTCCGCGATGAGGTGGGGCTGACCGTTTCGGTGGGGGTGGCGACGACGAAGCTGGTCGCGAAGGTGGGCTCTGACCTGCGCAAGCCCGATGGCCTGGTGGTGGTCCCGCCGGGCGAGGAGGCCGCCTTTCTCGCACCGCTGCCGATCTCGAGGCTGTGGGGCGTCGGCGAGAAGACGGCCCTCGCCCTGCGCGAGTTCGGCGTTCAGACGATCGGCGACCTGGCGGCGCTCCCGCGCGACGCGCTCGTGCGGCGGTTCGGCAAGCATGGCGCCTCGCTCGTGGACCGGGCGCACGGGATCGACCCGGACCCGGTCGCGTCAGGGGAGCCCGCCAAGTCGATCGGGCACGAGCACACCTTCGGGCACGACACGGCCGACGTGGAGGTGATCGAGCGGACGGTGCTGGGCATGGCTGATGGCGTTGCCTGGCGCCTGCGGGCCGCCGGGCTGCGGGCGGCGACAATCACGCTCAAGCTGCGCGACTCCACCTTCGCGACGATCACGCGCCAGACGACGCTGCCGTGCCGGCCGACCTGACCGAGCCGATCTACGAGGCAGCGCTGGTGCTGCTGCGACGGGAGCTCCACGGGCAGCGGATCCGGCTGGTGGGGGTGACTGCGTCGAACTTCAGGGATCGCGAGCAGCTTTCACTGTTCGGGGGCGATGCGGAGGCGAGGGGTCGACCCTGCGGCCGGTCCGCCCACCGTCGTCCACGATCTCGATGACCCGAAGCGCCACCAGGCAGCCGCCGCGCTCGACTCCATCAGGCGCAAGTACGGCGAGCGGGCGGTGACCCGCGGGCGGCTGGTGCGAGCGGGCGTGCCCTCGGTGTTCGAGCGGGATCCCTCGTCGGCGGTGGAGGGGCGGCTCGGCGTGCCGCAAGAACCCACCGGTCGTCGGCCTCGTCCGGCTGACGTGCCCCAGGAGGAGTCCGACGACGGGATTGATCCGCCGGCGCCCGAGGATCCGTAGTACCTGCCGACGCGTGCGTCGCCACGGCATCAATCTCTCCCCCTGCGTGCGTGCGTGGCCGGGAACCGCCCCGCCGGACACATCCCTGTCTGCGTTGACACTCCGGGCATCACAGGAACGGCGCACTTGGCCGCGCTCGCGGGCTTGTGACAGGAATCGACACTGCGTGCCATACAGCTGTCACGGCCGCCCTTGAACGTCGCGTCAGGGGCTTGACACCGAACACTTGTTCGGTCTACTGTCAGCCCAGAAACGAACAAGCGTTCGCATCCGGAGTGCCCCCGGCTACGACGACATCACCGCCGACGAGGAGAACATGATGGCGATGGTTCGCGTCGCACCGGTTTCGGTCCAGGTGCGCACAGGCTGGTTCAACGGGCTGCCCCGGGAGATCACGTGGGGTGACGAGCGGATGACGGTCACGCGCCTCGTGTCCATCCGTGAGGAGCGTCGCGCCTACCCGGCGATCACCGGCCCCCGCACCCTGTTCGAGGTTGACACCCCCACGCTGCGCCTGGCGCTGACGTTCCAGCACCGCTCGCGCCGCTGGACGATCGAGGGCCTCGACGGGCTCAAGGCTGCCGCCTGACGTTCCCACCACACACGGGAGTCGCGGCTCCTTCCCCGTCGGCTCCCCGGGTCGGCTGCGGGGCGGGCGTTGATGCGCTCGCCCCGCGGGCCATCTCGCCCCGCGGGCGTTGATGCGCTCGCCCCGCGGGCCACCTGGAGCCAGGCGCTCGCTTCTGACAACTGTCAACAAGATGGGCCGAAGGACCCTGCTGGGCGGACGGTCCGGACTGACCCCGCTTGGTGCGCATCTCTACAATCGCGACGATGGAACCGAATGCGCGTTTTCGCGACCTCACGGTCGCCCAGTTCGTCGATCAGCTCGCGTCGGGTGAGCCAGTCCCAGGCGGCGGAGCCGCCGCCGCCGTCGCCGGCAGCCTTGGCGGTGCGCTGGTGGCGATGGTCAGCGCCCTGTCGGACGGACGCCCCAAGTACGCCGAGCACCAGGCGCTGATCACGAAGGCGCTGGCCGCCGGGCGCGAGCTCGCGGACCGGTTGCTCGCCCTGGCGGACGAGGATGCCGAGGCGTTCGCCGGGTTCGGGATCGCCATGAAGCTGCCGCGCGAGACAGACGAGGAGAAGGCGGCCCGCACGGCAGCCATCTCGGATGCCGCCATCGCCGCGAGCCAGGCCCCGTTCAAGACCGTCCAGGCATGCGCTGAGGTGGTCGCCTGGGCCGAGGCGCTCGCCGGCCGGAGCAACAGGAACGCCTCGTCCGACCTCGAGGTCGCGAGCCTGATGGCGGTCGCGGCTGCCGAGTCGGCTGCTGCCAACGTCTACGTGAACCTGCCGGCGATCGCCGACCAGGGTGTCGCATCGGACCTGCTGGAGCGCACGAAGCTCCTCGTGGACGAGATCGACCGCGCGGCCGCCACCACGCGCAATCACGTGCGCGGCGGGCAGGCCCGCGAGCCGCTGCCCGAGCCCGTCGCATGACGGCCATCGTCGAGGAGGGCCCGCGCCTTCTCAAGGGCGGCCCCATCGCCGCGTCAATCCGGGAGAAAGTCGCTGCCGACGTCGCGGCATTCAAGCAGGAGTTCGGCTACACGCCCGGGCTCACCGTCCTGGTCGTGGGAGCGGATGCGCCGTCCCTCGTCTACCTCAACAAGATCCTCGACGGGTGCCGCCTCGTCGGTATCAAGGACCGCCTGGTCGAGCTGCCGGCCGACGCCACGGAGGCGGACGTCTCGGCCGCCGTCGAACGGATCTGTGACGACCGCCAGGTCGCGGGCCTCATCGTCCAGCAGCCGCTGCCCAAGGCCATCGGCCTGCGCTCGGTCATCGACGTCCTGGACCCGCTGCGCGACATCGACGGCATCCATC
This sequence comes from uncultured Chloroflexia bacterium, assembly GCA_963748625.1. Classification (GTDB taxonomy): domain Bacteria; phylum Chloroflexota; class Limnocylindria; order Limnocylindrales; family CSP1-4; genus CAIXZV01. The sequence continues at coordinate 22,727 of CAVVJT010000002.1, forward strand.
CCACCAACGCCGGGCTCCTGTCGCTCGGCTACGACGGGTTCCTGCCTGCCACCGCCCACGCGTCGATCGAGATCCTCAAGCAGTCGGGGATCCAGATCTCGGGCAAGCGGGCGGTGGTCGTCGGCCGGTCGAACGTCATCGGCAAGCCAGCCGCGCTGCTCCTCGTCCGCGAGAACGCCACCGTTACGATCTGCCACAGCAAGACGGAGAACCTGCCGGACGTGATCCGGGAGGCCGATATCGTCGTGGTCGCCATCGGCAAGGCGAACTTCGTGACCGGCGCCATGCTCAAGCCCGGTGCCGTCGTCGTCGACGTCGGCATCAACGTTGTGGACGGCAAGCTCGTGGGCGATGTCGAGTTCGACTCGGCCGTCCGCATCGCCTCCGCGATCACCCCCGTCCCGGGCGGTGTCGGGCCGCTCACCAACGCGATCCTGCTCACGCACCTTGTCCAGGCCGCCCGCGCCCAGGCGACCGGCGACACGCCGCTCGGCACCCACGTCCGCGCGTAATCCAGTCCTGCTCCCACGATCGCCCCAGTCCAAGCCAGGAGTCCCCACCGATGAGCTTCCCGTCAGACCTCGAGATCGCACGCTCCGTCACGCCTCGCCCCATCATGGAGATCGCCGCCGAGATGGGCTTCACCGAGGATGAGGTCGAGCTCTACGGCCGCTACAAGGCCAAGATCACGATCGAGGGGATCGAGCGCAAGGAGCGCGAGCACGGCCGGGGCAAGTACGTCCTCGTGACCGCGATCAGCCCCACGCCGCTCGGCGAGGGCAAGAGCACCACGACCGTCGGTCTCGCCCAGGGCCTCCAGAAGATCGGCAAGAAGGCCACGGTCGCCCTGCGCCAGCCGTCGCTCGGCCCGGTCTTCGGCATCAAGGGTGGCGCCGCCGGCGGCGGGTACTCCCAGGTCATCCCGATGGAGGACTTCAACCTCCACCTCACGGGCGACATCCACGCCATCGGCGCGGCCCACAACCTGGCCGCGGCTTTCATCGACAACCACATCCACCACGGCAATGCCCTGGGCATCGACGCCAACAACGTGCTCTGGCCGCGGGTCATGGACATCAGCGACCGCGCCCTGCGCGAGATCGTCGTGGGCCTCGGCGGCAAGGACAACGGCTACCCGCGCCAGACCCAGTTCGTGATCACCGTCGCGTCCGAGGTCATGGCGATCCTCGCGCTTGCGACCGACCTCAAGGACCTCCGCGCGCGCCTCGGCCGCATCGTCCTGGCGACGAAGAAGGACGGCACCCCGATCACCGCCGAGGACCTCAAGGTCGCGGGGTCGATGGCCGTGCTGCTCAAGGACGCGCTCAAGCCGAACCTGATGCAGACGCTCGAGGGCGGCCCCGCCTTTGTGCACTGCGGCCCGTTCGCCAACATCGCCCACGGCAACAACAGCATCCTCGCCGACCGCGCGGCGCTGGCGGGCTCGGACATCCTCGTCACCGAAGCCGGGTTCGGGGCCGACATGGGCGCCGAGAAGTTCTTCGACATCAAGCTCCGCGCCAGCGGCATGCGCTGCGACGCGGCGGTCATCGTGGCCACCATCCGCGCGCTCAAGATGAACGGCGGCGTGGGCAAGGTCGTGGCGGGCAAGCCGCTCGACCCGGCGCTCCTCGAGAACAACCCCGAGGGTGTCCGCAAGGGCGCCGCCAACCTGCGCAAGCAGATCGAGAACGTGCGCGCGTTCGGCGTGCCGGTCGTGGTGGCGATCAACATCTTCCCGACCGACACGCCCGACGAGATCCAGGCGATCAAGGAGGAGGCGGCCGCCGCCGGTGCCAAGGCCGCCGTCGAGGCCCGCCACTTCACCGATGGCGGCGATGGCGCGATCGAGCTGGCCAAGGCGGTCTGGGCCGCAGCCGAGGAGGGTTCGCCCGACTTCAAGCTGCTGTACCCCGACGACATGCCGCTCAAGGGCAAGATCGAGACCATCGCCACCCGCATCTACGGCGCGGACGGCGTGGACTACCTGCCGGCCGCCAACAAGCAGCTCGCCGCCTTCGAGGCCATGGGCTACGGCCACCTGCCGATCTGCATGGCCAAGACCCAGTACTCGCTGTCCCATGACGCGAAGCTCCTGGGCGCGCCCACCGGCTTCCGGATCCCGGTGCGCGAGGTCCGCCTCTACGCGGGCGCGGGCTTCGTCACCCCGATCCTGGGTGACATGCGCACGATGCCCGGTCTCAACTCCCGCCCCGGCGGCGAGAGGATCGACATCGACGAGGACGGGAACATCGTCGGCCTGTTCTAGGCACCGCACAGCCACGACGGGGCAGGCTCCGGCCCGCCCCGTCGCGCTGATTCCCGCATGTTGATCCTCGACGCGCTGGGCCGGGTCCTCCCGGTCCTCCTGCTGTTCGGCCTTGGCGCGCTGCTGCGCCGCACCGGGTTCCTCGCCGAGACCACCGTCGCCGACCTGCGCCGGCTGGTGCTCAACATCACCCTTCCGGCCGCGCTGTTCCTGACGTTCCTGCGCGTCTCGCTCGAGGCGCGCTACCTGCCGATCGTCGCGATCGTCTTCGCCGCCTGCGTGCTGATGCTCGTGGTGGGACCGCTCCTGACCCGCGGGGTCGGTGTGCGGTCGTGGTACGGCGGCCGCCTGCTGGCCGGTTTCGAAGCTGGAATGCTGGGCTACGCCATCTACGGCGGCGTGTTCGGCCAGGAGGCGCTCTACCGCTTCGGGATCGTCGATCTCGGCCAGGTGCTGTTCGTGTTCTTCGTCCTGGCGACGGTGCTCACCCGCCATGCGACAGGGCGCACGCCCGAGGCGAAGGAGGCCCTCCTCGCGTTCGTGCGGACGCCGGTGATCCTCGCGATCGTGGCCGGCGTCGCCGGGAGCGCGATCGGCCTGGCGCCCGTCCTCGACTCGAACCCGCTGAGCGGCGCGGTGCTCTCGACCCTCGCGCTGCTAGGGGCCGTGACCACGCCCGTGATCGCGATCGTGATCGGCTACGGGACGCAGCTGCGGCCGGGGGCGCTCTCGATGCCGGCCCGGACGGTGGCCGTCCGCATGACGGCATGGGTGCTGCTCGCGGTCGCGTTCGACAAGCTGGTGGTCGAAGGGTTGCTGGGGCTGGACCGGCTGTTCGGTGCGGCGGTGCTGACGATGGCGGTCCTGCCGCCGCCGTTCGTGGTCCCGCTCTACATGCGCGACGGCGGCGATCCGGGGACCGGCGGCCCCGACACCGACCGTGACAACGCAGACCGCGATGAGCGTGGGTACGTCACGGACACACTGTCGCTCGCCACGCTTGCGACGCTTGTCGCCATCCCGTTGATCGCGGTGGCGTTCGCCGGGGTGTGATCAGCCTCGGGTCGGCGGCCGGGCTTCCGGTCTGTGATCAGCCTCCGGTCGGCGGCCAGGCTTCGGGCCGGCGACCAGGCCTCCGGTCGGCGATCAGGCCTCCGGTCGGCGATCAGGCGTTGAACGCGAAACCCGTCGCGACCACGAACCCGGCGACGACCACCACGGCGGCTGCGACACCGACGAGGCCGACGCCCCACATCTTCCAGTCGATCGGGCCGAGGGCAGGCCCGCCGTGGCCATCGTGATCGTCATGGCCGCCGTGATCGTCATGTGCGGCAGCGCCGTGTGCGTCGTGGTCGCTCATCGTCTTCTCGTGGAACCTCCGCGCCCATTGTTCCATGACCGAACCGAGCTAGTGTCGCGTGCCGCCAATGGCTGGCGGATACCCCTCCGTGCCGGTGCGGCTGATCGGAGGCGGCATCACCGGGCGTCGCCCACGACGGCTGCTGCCGTTATGCGCACACGGCGCGCACACGGAGCGGTGACGTCGCGGGATGTGCGCCCGGTGCGCCGTCCATGCGCTCCGGCAGGGTCCCGATGGCACGACCTGCGCACCAGCCGCGCATCGAGCGCTCCGGCCGCACCGTGTGGCCGTCCGGCGCGCAGCCGGACGGAGACAGGACCCGGACGGAGACAGGACCCGGACGGCGACAGGACCCGGACGGCGCCAGGACCCGGAGCGGCGGTCCGCACGCCGCCAGCGACCAGCGAATCGGGACACTAGACTCTCTCCTGATGCTGACACTCGTCCTCACCCGCCACGGCCTCACCGACCTCTCCGAGCCCGAGCAGCACCTCGGCCAACGCGTCGACGTGTCGCTCAACGACGCGGGCCGCCGCCAGGCCAAGGCGCTTGCACGGCGCCTCGCCCACGTCCGGTTCGACCGGGCCATCACGAGCCCGTTGTTCCGAGCCCAGGAGACAGCCGAGATCGTGGCCGGCGGAATCCACCTGGAGCCGGACCCGCGCCTCAAGGAGATGGACTACGGCGGCTGGGAGGGCATGACCTACGCCCAGATCGCCGAGCGCGACGGCGCGTTCCGGCGCGAGTGGGAGCTCGCCCCGGACCGGCTGGCCTGTCCCGGTGGGGAGTCCGGCCAGGACGTGGCGGTGCGGGTCCGCTCGTTCCTCGACGACCTGCTCGCCGACCACAAGGCATGGCATGCGCGAGCTGCGTTCCGGGCGACCTTCAAGGCCGGCTCCGCGGCCCAGACCCCCGAGCGCCCGATCCTGGTGGTGGGCCACAGCTCCACCAACCGGGTGCTCCTGTGCGTTGCGCTGGGCACGGACATCCGCGACTACCGGCGCCGGTTCGTCCAGGGCCAGGCGAACCTCACGGTCCTGCGCTGGGAGGCCGGCGACGCGCCTGGCGACGGCAAGCTGCTGGTCGGGAACGATCTCGCCCACCTGCTGCCGGTGGACGGAGTGCCCTGGGCCGGCTGAGCTCTGCACCCGCCCGGCGCCCGGAGTCGCGGTCGGCGTAGGGCGAAGATCAGCCCTCGGACGCCGGCTCCTCGGCGGCCTCGGCGGTCGCGGTCGCGGTCGCGGTGGCGGTGGCGTTCCGCTTCGGCAGGCCCGGCATCCCGAACCGCCACCAGAGCAGCAGCAGGAACACGAGGATCACGCCCGCGGCGATCGCCATGTCGAACGGCTTGAGCATGTCCCGGATCGTGACCCAGTTCTCGCCCAGCACCACGCCCGCATACACGAGGAGCATCGACCACAGGAACGCGCCCGCCGTCGAGTAGATGACGAACTTGCCGATCGGCATCCGGGTGACGCCGGCCGGGAACGAGATGAACGTGCGCACGATCGGCAGCAGCCGGCCGATGAACACGGTGGCCGAGCCGTACTTGGTGAAGAACCTGTCGGCGGCCTCCAGCTCGTGCTCGCGGATCAGCATGTACTTGCCGTACCGCTCCAGGAACGGCCGGCCACCCCATGCGCCGATGGCATATGCCACCAGCGACCCGAGCGTGTTGCCGATCGTCGCCACCACCACCACGATCCAGAAGTTCCAGGGCTGGCCGGTGAGCGGCTCGACCTGCGACGGATCGGAGACCATGAACCCGCCCAGCGGCAGGATGAGCTCGGACGGGAGCGGGATCATCGCCGACTCGATCGCCATCGCCAGCATCACGCCGATGTAGCCGACGGCGCCGTACAGCGACTGCAGGAAGGGCAGGGCGATGTCGTCGATGAAGCCGATCACGGGCGGGCGGGTCCTCGGTGCGCGTGGTGTCGTCAGGTCCAGTGGGCGTCCGACGCGAACCTGCGCCGCGCGGACACGCGCCGCAGGATAGCCGACTATCCTCGGACAGGTGACCGACGCACACTTCCTCCCCGAGCGTTCCCCGGCCCCCCATCCCAGTGATCTCGTCGTCCTGACGGGTGCCGACCTGTCGATCGCCGACGTCGAAGCCGTGGCCCGCCACGGCGCCCGTGCCGCGCTGGACGTCCATGCCCGCGACCGCATGCAGGAGGCGCGCGACGTCATCGAGGCGCTCGTCGCCCGGGGCGAGGTGGTCTACGGCGTCACCACGGGCTTCGGCGACCTGGCCACAACCTTCATCCCACCCGGTGATGCCGCGCAGCTCCAGGAGAACCTGATCGCGTCGCACGCCGCGGGCGTGGGCCGGCCGTTCCCGCGCGAGGTCGTCCGGGCGATGCTGCTCCTGCGGGCGAACACGCTCGCGCTGGGGCACTCCGGCTGCCGGCCGCTGCTCGTGGACCGGATCTGCGCGTTCCTGGAGCTGGGAATCCACCCGGTCGTGCCCGAGCAGGGGAGCGTCGGCGCGTCCGGTGACCTCGCCCCGCTTGCACACCTCGCGCTGCCGATCATCGGGCGCGGCCAGGTGGAGCTGGGAGGGCAGGTGATGCCCTCGCTCATCGCCCTGCGCGAATGCGGGCTGGACCCGCTGCGGCTGGAGCCGAAGGAGGGCCTGGCGCTCCTCAACGGGACGCAGCTGATGAGCGCGCTGGGCGCCCTCCTCCTCGCCGATGCGGACCGCCTCGTGCGCACCGCGTCGGTGGCGGCGGCACTCACCGTTGAGGCGATGCTGGGCACCGAGGTCGCGTACGCCGCCCCCTACCAGCTGGCCCGGCCGCACCCGGGCCAGGTCCGAACCGCCGCCGAGCTGCGGCACCTGCTGCGCGGCTCCGGCCTGCAGACGGCGCACCACGTCGTCGGCGCACAAGGTGCAGGACCCGTACTCGCTGCGGTGCGTGCCGCAGGTGCACGGCGCCGTCCGCGATGCGCTGGACCACCTGCGGCGTGTGCTGGACGTGGAGCTCAACTCGGCCACCGACAACCCGCTCGTCTTTCCGGAGGGCGGCTCCGTCCCCACCGATGCCCTCGCGACGGGCGGCGGCCTGGTGATCAGCGGTGGCAACTTCCACGGGGAGCCGATCGCGCTCGCGCTCGATTTCGCGAAGCTGGCGCTCTCGGAGCTGGGGGCCATCTCGGAGCGGCGGATCGCGCTGATGGTGGACCCGCGCCTCAACGGCGGACTGCCGGCCTTCCTCACGCCCGATCCCGGACGCAACAGCGGCCTGATGATCACGCAGTACACCGCGGCGGCGCTCGCGTCCGAGAACAAGGTGTTCGCCCACCCGGCCTCAGCCGACTCGATCCCCACCTCGGCCAACCAGGAGGACCACGTGTCGATGGGCGCCTCGTCGGCGCGTCACGCGCGGACGGTGCTGGGCCACGTGGAGCAGATCATCGCGATCGAGCTGCTCGCGGGTGCGCAGGCGCTGGACCTGCGGCTGGCGAAGATGGCGCACGACGCAGACGCCGGAGCGGGTCCAGCCGGGGAGGCGGCGCCGGCGGGCGCCGCGGACGGCCACGATGCCGCGACTGGGGAGCCAGCGCCGGCGGGCGCCGCGGACGGCCACGATGCCGCGACTGGGGAGCCAGCGCCGGCGGGCGCCGCGGACGGCCACGATGCCGCGACTGGGGAGCCAGCGCCGGCGGGCGCCGCGGACGGCCACGATGCCGCGACCGGGCACGAGCGCGCGGCGCCGGTCCCGGGGCTGGGCGTGGCCGAGGCGCACGAGCGGATCCGGGCCCGGGTGTCCTTCCTTGCGGGGGACCGGGAGCCCGGGCCGGACATGGCGGCGCTGCTGGCGATGGTCCACGAGGGAGCTCTTGCCGACCTCGCTGGCCCCGGCTAGCTTCCCGCTTCGCTGGCCGCTGGCCGCTGGCCGCTGGCCGCTGGCCGCGTGCGGACCGCGGTTCCGGGTCCTGGCGCCCATCCTGGCGCTGTCCGGCTGCGTGCCGGACAGCCACACGGTGCGGCCGGAGCGCTCGATGCGCGGCTGGTGCGCAGGTCGCGCCGTCGGGACCCTGCCGGAGTGCACGGACGGCGCACCGGGCGCACATCAAGCGACGTCACCGCTCCGTGTGTGCGACGGGTGCGCACGGCAGCAGTCGCCGTGTGAGACGGCCGGTGATGCCGCTCCGATCAGCGGAGCGGGGCGCTAGGACGCGGCGGCCTCCACGCTGAGGCGGCCCTGGGAGTCGGCGAAGTCCCAGCAGTCGATCGCCGGCGGCTCGATGCCCAGGAGCGTCAGCGCCGTGCAGACCTGGCTGCGATGGTCCGAGCCGTGGTGCAGCACCTGCGCCAGCCGGATTCCCAGCGGCGCGATGCTCCGGGTGCCGTCATCGCGGAGCCGGGCGACGGCGAGGTCGGGGTCGTCGGCATCGGCCAGCACGCCGGCCCACTCGGCGCCGAGGCGTGCCATGGCCGCGCGAAGCCCATCGAGGTCGAGGGCCTCCTCGTCCACCTCGGCCACCCGGCCGCCGGAGAGCGCGAAGAGGTAGCCCGCCTCGCCGCCCACGACGTGGCGGAGGGTGTCGAGGATGGAGCCGAAGCCGCCGGGGACCGGCGCGTCCAGCTGCGGGTCGGTCAACACCCGGCAGGTGTCCATGAGCTGCAGGGTCGCCCAAGTGTGGTGGTCGAAGGCGTCGGCGAGGATCGGTCTGGTCATCCGCGGACCCTACCACGCGGGGTCGTCACCACCGGACGTGCGCCATGACGTCGCACATGCAAGAAGGCGGGGCCACGGGGGCCCCGCCTTCGATTCGGGTCGGTTGCTGCGGGCCCGCGAGGGCCCGTGGGGTCAGTTCGCCGGCGGCAGGATGACCTGGTCGATGACGTGGATGACGCCGTTCGACGCCTCGATGTCGGTGGTGACGACCTTGGCGGTGTCGTTGAGGTAGACGGTTCCGTCCTTGACCTCGATCTTGATCGCGGGGCCCGCGACCGAGTCGGCCGTGGTCAGGCTGACGACCTGCTCCGCCATGACCTTGCCCTTGATCACGTGGTACAGGAGGATCTGCTTGAGGGCCTCGGGGTCCTTGAGGAGCCCGTCGAGCGTCCCTGCGGGCAGGGCGGCGAAGGCCTCATCGGTGGGGGCAAGGATGGTGAACGGTCCCTCGCTCTTGAGGGTGTCGACAAGGCCAGCGGCCGTCGCGGCCGTGAGGAGCGTCGTGAACGAGCCGGCTTCCGTGGCAACGTCAACGATGTCGCCCATCTCGGCGGCCATGGTCGGGGCGGGGGTCGCCGGCGCCGGGCTGGGCGTCGCCGCGGTGGTTGAACAGGCCGACACCACGAGGGCGACGGCCGCAACGGAGAGGAGGAGGGTGCTGCGCTTCATTGTGTGGTTCCTTCCGGGGAGGTGACGGGACTCGGCTTGCGTCGGGGGGTTCCGCGCCATCTGACCGTTCCACCCTCTTCTTCGTCGCCGACCCGATGCCGGATGGGAAGAGGTGAGGTCGCGACGTCACGGCCGCCCGTCGCGAACGGCTCGATCCCCAGGGAGCGTCAGCGGACGCGCACCACGTTGTACGCGGTGCCGTCGCCCTCGAGGCAGTCGGTCTGCCAGCGCGGGAGGATCTCCACCACCCAGGTCCCGGCGCCCGGCAGGCGGATCGAGAGGCGTCCATCGGCGACCGCCGTGGCGAGGCCCACCGGCTTCCCGCGGACGAGGATCTCCGCGCCGTCCTCGCCGCCCGTCACGCGATCGCGTGGCCATGCCCTGGCCTCGCCGCCCGCCATGGTCATCGTGCCCACACCGGCGACGGTCAGGCGCGCGGCCGGCCCAAGGATCAGCGGTCTGGCCGAGAGGTCGAGCCCGACGAACTGCGGGATCGCGTCATCGGCGGCCCAGGTGTCGTTGCGGGCGGCGACGGTGGCCGTCGTCAGCCGGATCATCCGGCCGCGGTTGACCGCGAGGCGCCGGTCGAGCGCCACCGCAAGGGCAAGGCTGCCTTCCGTGGCGAGGGGGCAGCCCTCGGCGTCGAGGCCCGGCGTCGCCGTCGGGGCAGGCGCGGGCGTCGCCGAGGCGGTCGGTGAGGACGCCGTCGGAGCGCTCGAGGCCGGAGCGGTCGCCGTCGAGGTCGCCGTCGGGGTCGCCGGCGCCGTCGAGCCGCAGCCCGCGAGCGCCACCGACGCTGCAACGGCCAGGGCCAGGATCACCGGGACAGATCGGGCGTGCATCGGTACCCCTCGGACGTGCGGGCGCTCGCCGCCCGCCGATCGTAGACTGGCCGGACGATGGCCATTCGGATTGTCGACATCACCGACGCCTCCAGCTTCGCCCATGTGGCGCCCTGCGCCGATGCCGGGTTCGACCACCGCTCGTGCGACTACTGGGAGGACGCCGACCGGGGCTCCAGGGCCGCACGCGCTTCCTGGCTTGAGGCCTCCCCTCCACCCCCGGTCGCGAAGCCAAGGCCGCGCAACCCGTTCGCCGATGACGATGACGAGCCGGGGTTCAACCCGTTCGCGACGCCGGCCAAGGCGCCCGCCTTCAACCCGTTCGCCGACGACGACGAACCCGCCTTCAACCCGTTCGCGCCCACGCCGGCTGCCAGGCCGGCCGTTGCTGCCGGTGCGCCGCCCAAGCTGCGCTTGCTGGCGAGGGGCCTGGCGGTCTTCGGCTCCTACGCGAAGGTGCTGCTCGAGGACGACGAGCCGCTCGCGTACGCCCAGTTCGGGCCACTGTCCGCGTACCCGCGGGCGCTGCGGACCCGGGACCTGTACCCCCGCCTTCCGGCCGCACCGCTGCCCGCGGTGATCACCTGCATCGCGACCACAGCGGCCGCCCGTGGTCGGGGTCTCGCGGCCATGCTGGTCGATGCCGTCTGCGATGACCTGGCCGCACGCGGGTTCGCCGCGATCGAGGCCTACCCCGAGGTGGGCGCGAAGCCGAATGCCACCAGCGCCGCCACACCAGCGTTCTGGGAGGGCCTGGGGTTCGTCGTTGCGGCGCCGGACGAGCGCTTCCCGGTGATGCGCCGGGAGCTCGGGTGATCCGTCGCTCGCGAGCGCGTCCGCCGCCGTGCGGTGCTGGCGGTCGCGCTGGTCGGCCTGCGGGACCGGCGCCCGCCCCGTCTCGAGGCCGCCGTCCGCCGTCGCTCACTCCGTCGCCGCCGCCATCGGCGCCGCCCACCACGACGCCGTCGACCACCCCGACGTCGACCTCGCTCGCGACCCTGCCGACCGACCGACCCGGCATCGAGGAGGACGAGGCCCTGCTCGCGGTCCTGCCCGAGGAGGTCGGAGGGGACGCCGCTGCGCATGGAGCACCAGGCCTTCGTGGAGGCCAGGACAGATCCGGACGTTCGCGGCGAGCATCGGGTCCGCCGTCGTTCTTCGTGGGCCCGGGCCCCGACGACATCGTCTCGGGCCTGGTGGCGCGGCCGCGCGACGGCGTGTACTCGGAGGCCTGGCTGCTCGACTGGCGCGAGACGTACGACAACGGCGCCTGCGGGCAGGCCGGCGGCGTGGGCGGGCGCGCGGAGACGAACCTCGGGGGCCGGGCCGTCCACATCACGACGTGTGCCGGTGGCATGCGGGTCTACCACGCCTGGGTGAAGGAGCAGGGTGTGGTGGTGTCGTTGATCTCGATCGGCGAGGGTCGCTGGGGCGAGCAGGTCATGGGATCGCTCCGGCCCTGACGCCTGCCGCGCCACCCCGTGAAGTCGTAGACTCGCCGCCGTGAGCACCGAGAACACGGGCATCGCGGCCTCAGGTCCGCGCCCCGTCCGCGCCCCGCGCGGGACCACGCTGTCCACCCGCGGCTGGCAGCAGGAAGCCGTGCTGCGGATGCTGATGAACAACCTCGATCCGGAGGTCGCCGAGGACCCGGACCACCTGGTCGTCTACGGCGGCACCGGTCGGGCCGCCCGCTCCTGGGAGGCGTTCGACGCCATCGTCCGCGAGCTCCGCAAGCTCGCCGACGACGAGACGCTCCTCGTCCAGTCGGGCAAGCCGGTCGCCGTGTTCCGGACGCACGAGTGGGCGCCGCGCGTCCTGATCGCCAACTCGAACCTCGTGGGCAAGTGGGCGAACTGGGAGCACTTCCGGGAGCTCGAGCGGAAGGGCCTGATGATGTACGGCCAGATGACCGCTGGGTCCTGGATCTACATCGGCACCCAGGGGATCCTGCAGGGCACGTACGAGACGTTCGCCGAGTGCGCACGGCGCAACTTCGGCGGGACGCTGCGCGGGACGGTCACGCTCACCGCGGGCCTCGGTGGCATGGGCGGGGCCCAGCCGCTGGCGGTCACGATGAACGAGGGCGTGTGCATCGCGATCGAGGTCGACGAGCACCGCGCCGCTCGCCGCCACGAGATCGGCTACGTGGACCGCCTGACCCACGATCCCGACGAGGCGCTCCGGCTGGCCCGCGAGGCTGCGGCCGAGGGCCGCGCCCTGTCGATCGCGCTGGTGGGCAATGCTGCCGAGATCGAGCCCATGTGGGTGAAGGCAGGCGAGCAATTCGACATCGTCACGGACCAGACCTCCGCGCACGACGCGCTGGGTGGCTACATCCCGGCCGAGATCTCGCTGGAGGACGCCTCCGTGCTGCGTGAGGTGGATCCGGCGCTGTACGAGGAGCGCTCGAAGCGGGCGATGGCCGCCCACTGCCAGGCGATCCTGGACTTCCAGAAGGCCGGCTCGATCGCGTTCGACTACGGCAACAACCTCCGCGCCCAGGCGCAGGAGGCGGGGGTCGAGAACGCGTTCGACTACCCGGGGTTCGTGCCCGCGTTCATCCGGCCGCAGTTCTGCGAGGGCCGCGGGCCCTTCCGCTGGGTGGCGCTCTCGGGCGACCCGGCGGACATCCTGCGGACGGACCGCGCGATCCTGGAGCTGTTCCCCCATGACGAGGGGCTGCGCCGCTGGATCGAGATGGCCGAAGCCCAGGTCCCGTTCCAGGGGCTGCCGGCCCGGATCTGTTGGCTGGGCTACGGCGAGCGGCACCTCGCGGGGCTGGCGTTCAACGACCTGGTCGCCCGAGGCGAGGTCAAGGCGCCGATCGTGATCGGGCGGGACCACCTGGACTCCGGGTCCGTCGCGTCGCCCAACCGGGAGACGGAGGCGATGCTCGACGGCACCGACGCGGTCGCCGACTGGCCGCTGCTCAACGCGCTGGTGAACACCGCGGCCGGGGCGACCTGGGTGTCGATCCACCACGGGGGCGGCGTGGGCATCGGCTACTCGCAGCACGCGGGCATGGTGGTCGTGGCCGACGGCACGGAGCTGGCGGCGCGCAAGCTGTCCCGGGTCCTCCGCACGGACTCCGGCATGGGCGTGGTGCGCCACGTGGACGCGGGCTACGAGCGCGCGATCGAGGTCGCGAAGGAGCGCGGCGTCCGCATCCCGATGCTGGGGATCTGAACGAGGGTTGCAGCCGGGTCCGCCGCCCCCAGCCGGGTGCGCCGCCCCCCAGCCGGGTGCGCCGGGTGCGCCGCCCCCCAGCCCCCCATGTGACTGGAAGTCAACGAAACCCCGCAAGCTCGGGCTCGAGGAGCCGAAACCGGACTCGTTGCGGGGATTCGTTGTCCGCCACGCAGCGGAAGCCCGCAACGGGGACAGGCGGGGCGCCGTTTGCGAGGTTTCGTTGACTCGGACGCAGGCCGGTCAGGCTGGCGCAGGATGGGCCGCCCCGACCGGCGACCTCACGCGGGCGCCGGGCCCCCAGCCGTCGCCGCTCCAGCATCGTCCACCGGCTCCGGCATCGTCGTGATCCGGCGCACCGACGAGAGCGTCACCGGGATGAACGCCACCAGCCCGCCCAGCGCCGCCACCACGATGGTCGGCTGCAGTCCGATCACCTGCGCGAGCGCGGCTCCCATGATGGACCCGACCGGCATCGTGCCCCACACGATGAAGCGCATCGTCGCGTTCATCCGGCCCTGCATCCGGGGCGGTGTGATCGCCTGGCGCAGCGACACCTGGTTGATGTTCCAGGCCACGCCTGCGAACCCGCCCAGGAACGTGGATGCCGCGAGCCCGTACCACACGAGGGCCGCCGGGGCGAACGCGAGGAACAGGTTCGACACCGAGAACGTGAGCGACGTTGCGACGAGCATCCGGCCCACCCCGGCACGCTTCGTGAGCCACGTCGTCGACAGTGCGGCGACGAGGACCCCCACCGATCCAAGGGAGAAGGCGAAGCCGATCGCCTCCGGGCCCAGGCCCCGCTCGTCCACCAGGTACAGCACCAGGATCGCGCCACCCAGGCTGGCGAACAGGTTGGAGATGCCCGTGGTCGCCGCGATCGAGCGCAGCCACCGGTGGCCTCCCACGTAGCGCAGACCCGCAGCCATCTCCGAGCGCATCGACGGCTTCGGCCCGTGGACGGCCTCGTCGTGATGTGCCACGGGCGGCTCCGGTCGCCGGATCCAGAACAGGAACACGGCTGAGACCAGGTACGAGACGGAGTCCACAACCATCGCGAACGGCGCCTTGAACCAGCCGATGAGCAGGCCCGCCATGCCCGGCCCCAGGATCTGCGCCGCCGACCGTGTGATCTCCAGCTTCGAGTTGCCGTCCACCAGCTGGTCCCGCTCCACCACCGATGGCAGGTAGCTCTGGTAGGCGACGTCGAAGAAGACGGTGAAGCAGCCGACGGTGAAGCCCACGATGTACAGCTGCCAGATCGTGAGGGCGTCGAAGTAGAAGGCGACCGGGATCGACGCGATCGCGACGGCGCGCCCGAGGTCGCCCGCGATCAGGATGGGGCGTCGTCGGAGGCGGTCCACCCAGACCCCGGCCGGCAGGCTCAGGAGGATGAACGGCAGCATCTCGATCGTGGTCAGCAGCCCGAACTCGAACGGGCTGACCGAGAGCGCGGTTGCGGCGATGATCGGGATCGCGAGCTGCGTGATCGCGGTCCCGAAGACCGAGACGGTCTCAGCCGTCCAGAGCTTGAGGAAGTCGGGGTGGCGGAGGAGGCTGCGGTTTGGGCCTGACACGGCGCGAGTCTACCGGGGCTTTCCCTGCCGCGGAGGCAGCGCGTTCAGCATCCTGTGAGCGCCGGGCTCCGCCGCGCACCGATCGCACACACGGTGCGGTGCCGTCGCTGGATGCGCGAGCGGCGCGCAGGACATGCGCGCGGGGGACGCCGCCACGGCGGGGCGTGCGCACGGATCCGTCAATTAGCGACGGGACTGCACGGTGTGCCTGTCTGGCGCGCACCAGGACCGAGGCACGAGGACCGAGGACCGAAAACCTCGCCCTGGCCTACCCCCGTGGCCGGAGATCGCACGGCGCGCGGCCGCCGGCCCCGCTGCGCGGTCATCCGCCCGACACGACCTCCGCGACCGGTGCCCGCACCACGCTCTCGAACCCGACCGCCTTGTGCGAGGAGTCACAGAAGGGCTTGTTGGCAGAGTGGCCGCAGCGGCACAGCCAGACGGCCTTGCCCTCCGGGATCGGCCAGGTGTTGCCCTCCTGGTCGGCGAGCACGACAGGCCCGGTCACCTTGTAGGAGCCGTTGTCGCGCGGGGTGATGGTGACGACTGGCATGGTGACGGGCTGGGCGATGGGGTCGGTCATGGGGGCTCGGACTCACGCTGCGGGTGGGGAACCTGTCTGGATGTGGGGACGCAACGGAGGTTCGCCGGGCTGACGGTACCGGATTGGGCGCAGCGCGGCCGCAACGGTCACCGTTGCGACAGGTAGCATCGCAACGTGCTTGTTGAAAGCGTCCCCAACGTCTCCGAAGGCCGCCGGCTCGACGTCGTCGAGCGCCTGGCCAACGCCCTGACCTCGGTCCCGGGCGTGTTCCTGCTCGACCGGACGTCGGATGCCAGCCACAACCGCTCGGTGTTCACGATCGCCGGCCAGCACGACGATGTCACCGAGGCGCTCGAGCGCCTGGTGATGCAGGCGCTGGTGGACATCGACATGGAGCAGCACACCGGCGAGCACCCCCGGATCGGCGCCGTTGACGTCATCCCCTTCGTGCCGCTCGCCGATACGACGCTCGACGACTGCATCCAGGTTGCCCGGCGCTTCGCCGAGCGCATCGCGTCGCGCAACGACATCCCGGTCTTCCTCTACGCCCACGCTGCCCTCCGCGGCGATCGCGTGAAGCTCTCCGACGTGCGCCGAGGCCAGTACGAGGGCCTCCGCGCGGAGATCGCCCAGCATGGCCGTGAGCCCGACCTCGGCCCGGCCCGCATGCATCCGCGGTTCGGCGCCATGGCCGTCGGCGCCAGGCCGTTCCTCATCGCCTGGAACATCAACCTCGACTCGGACGACGTGGAGCTTGCCAAGCGCATCGCGCGCCGCGTCCGCGAGTCCGGCGGCGGCCTGCCACGCCTGCAGGGCAACGGGTTCCGCGTGGAGGAGCCGGAGCGCGGGCACCCGGTGCTGGCCCAGGTCTCGATGAACCTGCTCGACTTCCGCACCACCGGCCTGTGGCAGGTCTGGAAGACCGTGGAGGCGCTGGCGGCCGAGGACGGCGTCGCCCTGCTCGAGTCCGAGCTGATCGGCCTGGCGCCGGTCGCCGCGCTCACCGATGTCGCCGATGCGGTCGGCGTGCCCGGCGATGCCCCGGTGGAGCAGCGCCTGGCGGCGGCTGCGAGCGCGATCCACCTCCGGGACTTCACGCCGCAGCGTGCGCTGGAGCTGCGGCTGGCCGCAGCACGCGACCGCCGGTAGCGGGCCGGATCGTGACGCTGCGCCTGATCGAGGGGGGGCGTGCCCACGCCGACGCCCCGGGACTGCTGATCCACGGGGCATCCCAGGTCGCCACGCTGGCGGGCGGCCTGCGGCGAGGCGCGACCCAGGGCGACCTCGGCCTGCTCGATGCCGCCGACGCAGGCGGCCCCAGCGCCCCCGGCGCACCGGTGGTCGCCTGCTGGGAGGGCAGGATTGTCGGCGTTGGTCCACGCGATCGCGTGGAACAGGGCCTGGAGATGAGCGGCTACCCGCTCTCCCGCTTCGTACGCCTCGATGCCGCGGGAGGTGTCGTCACGCCCGGGCTGGTGGATCCCCACACCCACCTGCTCTTCGCGGGCAGCCGCGAGGGTGAGCTGGTGCTCCGCCAGCAGGGTGCGGGCTACATGGAGATCCTCGCGTCCGGCGGCGGGATCCTGTCGACGGTCGAGGCGACCCGCCGCGCCACCCCGGAGGAGCTCTGGGCTCACGGCCGGCGCTGGCTCGACGAGATGGGCAGGCACGGCGTGACCACCGTCGAGGCGAAGTCCGGGTATGGCCTGGACCTGCTGACGGAGCTGCGGCTGGTGGAGATGGCCGACGAGCTGGGGAAGGAGGGCCCCATCGACGTGGTGCCCACGTTCCTGGGCGCCCATGCCGTCCCGCAGGAGTACCGCGCCCGGCCCGATGGCACCGAGGCCTACGTCCGCCACGTGATCGAGGAGCAGCTGCCCGGCATCGCCGCCCAGGGGCGTGCGCGCTCCTGCGACGTGTTCTGCGAGCAGGGGGTGTTCACGGACGACCAGAGCCGGCGGATCCTGCAGGCGGCCCGCGGCTACGGGCTCGCCGTACGGCTCCATGCGGACGAGCTCGCCCCGTCGGGTGGCGCGGAGCTCGCGGCGGAGCTGGGTGCGCTGTCGGCCGATCACCTGCACACGCCCTCCGACGAGGGGATCGCCGCCATGGCGGCATCGGCGGATGGCCCCACGCCCACGGTGGCGACGCTGCTTCCCGCCACGACCTGGTTCCTCATGACCGACGACGCGGCGCCCGCCCGCCGGTTCATCGACGCCGGCGTCCCGGTGGCGCTGGGCACGGACTTCAACCCGGGCACCTCGCCCACGCCCAACCTGCCCCTGGTGATGACCGTCGCCTGCCTCGCGATGAGGATGTCGCCCGAGGAGGTCCTCGCCGCGGTCACCATCAACGCCGCGCACGCGGTGGGCGTGGCCGACCAGGTGGGGTCGCTGGAGCCGGGCAAGACGGCGGACATCGTGATCTGGCACGCGACGTCGGTCCGGCAGCTGCCCTACTGGGTCGGAGCCGACCTTGCCGACGTGGTGATCAAGCGCGGCCGGGTGATCCACCGCCGGATGACCTAGGCTCCCGATTCGCTGGTCGCTGGCGGCGTGCGGACCGCCGCTCCGGGTCCTGGCGCCGTCCGGGTCCTGTCTCCGTCCGGGTCCTGTCTCCGTCCGGGTCCTGTCTCCGTCCGGCTGCGCGCCGGACGGCCACACGGTGCGGCGGCAGCGCTCGATGCGCGGCTGGTGCGCAGGTCGTGCCCTCGGGACCCTGGCGGAGCGCACGGGCGGAGCACGGGGCGCACATCCCGCGACGTCACCGCTCCGTGTGCGCGCCGGGTGCGCACGGCAGCAGCCGTCGTGGGCGACGCCCGGTGATGCCGCCTCCGACCAGCGGCACGGGCACGGAGGGGTATCCGCCGGGCATTGGCGGCACGCGACACCAGGCTCCGGCGCGTCTCTTGCGCGTTCCAGCCCGCGCCGGCTCAGCCCGCGCCGGCTCAGCCCGCGCCGGCTCAGCCCGCCAGCGCCGGCCTGCTCCGGCTCAGCCCGTCAGCGCCACCACCAGCAGCAGCTGGCCCACGTGGTACGTGGTGATCACGCCCATCCGCAGCGGTCTGGGCGCCCTCCCGGCCTCGTCCCTGCCCACCACGAACTGCCCCCAGCCGAGCAGCGCATCGGACGCGACGAACAGCCACGCGCCGACGATGGCGACCGGGATGCCGGTCCGGGTCGCGACAATGGCCATCGCGCTGATGGCTGCGAGGTAGACGGCAACCGGCCCGCTCATGCCCCTCGGGCGGGCGGCGGCCACGAGCCTGCGGCCGACCGTCACCGCCACGATCCCCGCCATGGCGATCCCGGCCAGCAGCCAGGCGGGACTGCCGTCGAGCCGGGCGAAGGCGAGCGCGTACGCGAGATGCGCCACGAGGAATGCGATGAGCCCGGGCAGCAGGCGTCCCGGCGGGAGCAGCAGCACGTCCCCGATCAGCGATGCCGCGAGCGCGACCACGAGGAGCGCCCGGACGACCACGTCCGAGTCCGCCCACGGCCAGGTCATGGACGCGAGCAGCAGGAGTCCGAGGACCGCCGGCTTCGCGACCCGCTCGATCAGGCGGGCACGTGAGCCTTCCGCCCAGACCGCGGCCCAGTCCACGGCCGCCGCGAGGGCAGCCAGCCCCAGCAGGACGGTGGCCGGCATGGGCATGGCGTCAAGCCTTGCTGCGGGTCAGGCCCTGCTCCGTGTCAGGCCTTGCCGCGCGACTCCAGGAGCACCGTCGTCGTCTCGGGCGGCAGGCTCGACAGGGTCACCGACAGCTTCGCCTGCACCGTGGGCTCAGCACCCATCTCGTGGAGGAACTTCTTGAGGGCCTCTTCGCAGTCCGCCTCTTCCTCGCAGACCGGCATGGGCACCACGATCTTGGGATCCAGCTGGGCGATGAGCTCGGCGGCCTTGGTGGGCGAGAGGGCCCCGCCGATGGGCACGCAGGCGATGTCGATCCGGCCGATGTCGCCCAGCTTCTCCTCGGTCATCTCGTGCCCGATGTCGCCCAGGTGGATGGTGTGCAGCCCGTCGAGCTCCGCGACGAACGCCGTCTGGCGCCCGCGCTGCCTGCCCTTGACGCCGTCGCGATAGGTGCGCACGCCCGTAATCAGGACGTCGTGCACCTCGTACTCGCCCGGTCCGTCAAGCACGAACGCGTTCTCGAGGCTGGTGGGGATGATCGTGCCGCCATCACGCGACAGCCTCCCGGTCGCCTTCTTCGCCAGCGGTGCGTCGTCAGGATGGCTGTACGTGATGACATCGCCCGTGATCCCGCGCCCGGTGGGCCCGACGATCGAGGGGTAGGGGTCGTTCACGACGACGGCTTCCTTGCCGCGCAGCCGGATGCAGGTTCGTCCGTACCAGGTGAGCTCCATGCCGGTGATTCTGACACAGGCCGCTCATCCCGGGCGTATCGCGTTCGCCGGACAAAGAGAAGGACCGGAGATGCCTGCCCAATCGGCATCTCCGGTCCCGAGGGAGGGAGGATGGAACCTGAGGGAGTGTTCCGAGGAGAACCATAGTCCGCGCCTGATTCACCTCCAACCGGGCGAACGGTAAAGAAACGCACACCTTGGAAGCGGAACCTTCACCTTTCGAGGCAGCCCCCGGATCGCGTGGCATCATCCGCGCCATGATCCCCACTGCCAGACTGACCCGCCTCGCTGCCGTGCTCGCGGTCGCGCTCGCTGCCACCGCGTGCGGTGCCGCCGTTCCCACCGCATCGGGCACGCCCGTGCCGACCATCGAGTCCCCGGGCTCGTCGGCCCCAGCCGCCACCCCGGGTCCCGACCCGACGCCCGTCGGCGGCTCGACCGGGTCCCCCGCGGCCGCGCTGACCTGTGACGACGACGTCACCGGCAGCCCGGCCGTCTCGGACGACACCGATCCCAACGCGCCCACCTACGCCGAGATCGAAGGGCAGGTCCAGGCGCTCCGCGGCATCACGGCCACCACCCCGGTTGCCCGTGGCGTCTTCGACCAGGCCAGCCTGTGTGCGTACCTGCGCACGAGCTTCCGGGAGGACAACCCGGCCGACCTCATCGCTGCCACGGAGGCGCTCTACAAGCACCTGCTCCTGATGCCCGAGGACGTGTCGCTCGAACAGCTCTACCTCGACCTGCTCACAAGCCAGGTCGCCGGGCTCTACGACGATGACGACAAGCACATGTACGTGGTCACCTCGGACGGTGATATCGGACCGGCCGAGGAGATCACCTACGCTCACGAGTTCACCCACGCGCTCCAGGACCAGCAGTTCGTGCTCAAGCAGCTGATGGGCGAGGACTTCGACCAGAGCGACCGCTCGATGGCGCGTGCCACGCTGGTGGAGGGCGACGCCACGCTGCTGATGTCGCTCTGGGCCCAGCAGAACCTGACTGCGGCCGAGCTGGGCGAGGTCGCGTCCACCACCGATCCCGCCTCCCAGGCGGTCCTGGACCGGATGCCCGCGATCCTCAAGGACCCGCTGCTGTTCCCGTACACGCAGGGCCTGACCCTCGCGCTGACCGCGTTCACGCAGGGCGGCGGCTTCGCGGGGGTTGACGCGCTGTATGCCAACCCGCCGGCCTCCACCGAGCAGGTGCTGCACCCGGAGAAGTACGAGGCCGCGGAGGCGCCCGTGGACGTGGTGTTCCCGTCCGATCTGGCGGCGCGGCTGGGCGACGGCTGGAAGGTGTCGATGGAGGACACGATTGGCGAGCTGCTCCTGGGCATCGTGCTCAAGGAGGGCGGCGCGACCGCCACCGGCGACGCGGCGGCAGGGTGGGGCGGCGACCGGATCGCGCTCATCGAAGGCCCCGGCGGCGAGGTGGCGGTCGTGATGGACACGGCGTGGGACACCTCCGCCGATGCCGACGAGTTCGCGGCGGCCCTCGAGCCGATGGCCGCCAAGTTGACGGCTGCCGGGCGATCCGCGTCCGTGCTGCGGCCATCCGAGGGTCGCGTGGTCCTGGTGTCGGCGACATCGCCTGACGTGATGGGCCGCGTGGCGAACGTGCTGGGCCTCGCCGAGTAGCGTTCCGCTCTCCCGGGGCATCGCGACCGCTTGACCCTGCCTCGGGTCACCGGGTGACTGTCGCCGCAGGGGCCGTACTGCGAAGTCCGACTTGGCTGCACGAAGGCGCAGGTAGTCCGAGCGGGTGACTCCCAGCGGTGTCAACGCGCCGGAAGGCTCCGACCCGGGCCGCTGAAGCCGGAACCTACATCGACTCGGGCGCGGAGATCCCCAGCAGGCCCAGCGCGTTGGCGAGGGTCGTCTTCGCGGCCAGTGCCAGGGCGAGCCGCCGCGCGGACCGCTCGGGAGCGTCCGGGTCCACAACCCGTGCGTCACGGTAGAACGCGTGGAACTGGGTGGCCAGCTCGGTGGCATAGGCGGTGATGCCCTGTGTCTCCTCCGCGAGGACCGCGTCCTCGACCACCTCGGGCAGACGCGAGAGCTCCCGCGCCAGCAGCGCCTCCGGCTCGCCCTCGAGCAGACCGGCCGTGGACGAAGCGGGCGCCAGGCCCGCCTCGGACGCCTTGCGCAGGATCGACGCGATCCGCGCGTGCGCGTACTGGACGTAGTAGACGGGGTTCTCGGCTGACTGCTTCTTGGCCTGCTCGATGTCGAAGTCGAAGGCGACGTGCGCTGCACGAGAGGCGAAGAACCAGCGGGCCGCGTCCGTGCCCACCGCATCGAGCAGGTCGTCGAGGGTGACGAACGTGCCCGCCCGCTTCGACATCGACACCTCCTCGCCGTCCAGCACGAACCGGACCCAGCCGATCAGCAGCACCTGGTAGTGCTCCGGGTCGTAGCCCATCGCCTGGGCCGCGTTCTTGTTGCGGGCCACCGTCCCGTGGTGGTCCACGCCCCAGATGTAGATCAGGTGGTCGAAGCCGCGGCTGAACTTCTCGGTGACGTAGCCGATGTCGGCGGCGAAGTAGGTGGGCCGCCCGTCCGACTTGAAGATGACGCGGTCCTTGTCGTCGCCGTAGGCCGTCGAGCGGAACCAGGTCGCCCCGTCCTGCTCGTAGACCTCGCCCGCGTCGCGCAGGCGCTCGACGGCGCGCGCCACCCAGCCCTCGTCGTGGAGGGAGGCCTCCGACTTCCAGACGTCGAAGTGGACGCCCAGGCGCGACAGGGATGCCTCGATCATCCCGCGCACCCGGCCGGACGCCCACGCGCCGACAACCTCAGCCTCGGCGGCACCGGTTTCCTGGGAGGCCGACCACACGTCAGCGGGCAGCTCTGCCGCGAGCCCCTCCACGTACGCGCCCTTGTAGCCGTCCTCCGGCACCGGGTCGCCGCGCTTCACCGCCGCCACCGACGCGCCGAGGTGGTTGATCTGCACGCCTGAGTCATTGAAGTAGTACTCGCGGGTCACCTCCTGGCCGCCCGCTTCGAGGACCCGGCACAGGAGATCGCCCACGAACGCCCCGCGCGCGTTGCCCACGGTGAGGGGGCCGGTCGGGTTGGCCGAGACGAACTCCACGTTGACCTTGCGCGGGTTCACGGCCGGGATCCGGCCCCAGGCCGCCGGCGCGTCCAGGACCCCGCCCACCAAGGATTCGTAGGCCGCGTCGGTCACGCGGATGTTCACGAAACCCGGCCGCGCGACCTCCGCCGAGGCGACGAGCCCGGCGCCCGCCTCGCCGCGCAGCGCCTCGGCCAGTGCCTCCGCGATCTCCAGCGGCGAGCGGCGCAGCGGGCGGGCCAGCTTCATGGCGAGATTGGACGCGAAGTCCCCAAAGGCCGCGTTCGCGGGGCGCTCGACCTCCACGGTCGGGGCGGCCACGCCCTCCTCGACGGCCGGGATTCGCCCGGCCACCACGGCGTCGGCCCAGGCCTGCTCCACGGCGGCGCGGACCAGCGTTCGGATGGCCGCAGGCGCGATGGGGGGCTGGGACGTGGACACAGGGAGCCTCCTGGAGGGCTGGCGGAAGGGTGGCGTCATGCTACCGCCCGTCTCCTGGCGGGGCCGGTACCACTGGTGCTCTACGTCAACAGTCCTAGGACCAGGCGCCCAGAAAGTAAGGCACCTGTAAGGGCATACGCAATTCGCACTAGTACGCTTGGGTGACCCTGGCCAGTACTGGCGGGGGATCGGGGACCCGGCCCACCAGGCGTCGGGAGGAGGCCGCACCATCATCGCGGCCGTCCCGTTTCGGGGTCATCGGCGCTGTATGGCGCCACCAGCTTCGGGATCGTCAGGCTGCCAGTGCCGCGGCGGGCGATCCGGGAAGGATTGCGATGTCGGGGAAGACTCGTCCCGCGGGGCGGCAGGTGGTGCGGCGTGCCGCGGCCCTGCTGGTGGCCGTCGGGCTCATCACGGGCATCCAGCCCACCCTCGTCGCGCCGGTGCGCGCGGCGGACTCGCCGGGGGCTCCCGCAGCCCTCGCCGACCCCAACCTCCAGTGGAAGGACGCATCGAACGCCCTCGGTGGCGCGGACGACAACAGCGTCGCCACCGCCAGCGGCGACAACAAGGACCAGGGCTTCCGGGACTTCAGCTTCGGCATCCCCGCCGGGTCGATCATCAAGGGCATCACCGTCACCGCCAACGCATGGGCGCCGGACACCGACTGCCGACTCGGTGTGCGCCTGTCGGGCAACGGCGACGCCAACACCAACTGGACCAGCTGGTCGTACAAGAACCTCTCCACGGTGGACAGCAGCATCCTGACCTTCGGGTCTGCGAGCGACACCTGGGGCGCGGTCTGGGATCCCACCCAGACGACCAACGGCAACTTCCGCCTCCAGGTCCGCAATGACGCCCCCAGCGGCTGCGCCAGCACCCTCATCACCTCGCTCGACTGGGTCAGGGCCAGCGTCGACTACGAGACGATCACCCCTCGAACCAAGGACAACGACCCGATCAGCAAGACGGTCTGCGACGTCGCCGACTTCAACTTCGTCGTCGACATGTCCGGCTCCATCGGCGAGCAGAGCGGCAATCCGTCCAACCTGCCCGATCTCCAGGCCGGCATCAACGGCTTTGTCGTGGCGTTCCAGGGCGCCGGCGGCGACGGCAAGTACAGCCTCACCCGCTTCAACGACAACAGCGCGAACACGCTGACCAGCGGCTACGTGTCGCCCTCGGACTTCCAGAGCGCCGTGGACGGCCTGTCGAGCCCGAGTGGCTGGACGCCCACCTCCAAGGGCATCGACACCGGCAGGACCAACAACAGCGGTGGCCGCTCAGGCGCGCAGAACATCATGTTCGTGCTGACCGACGGCTCGCCCAACCAGCCTCCGGTCAACCCCGACACCCGCATTCCGGCCGTCTGGCTCGGCGCCGCCAACGCGGCGATCGCCTCCGCTGACGCCGCACGCAGCGGCTACGTCGTGCAGGCCGTGTACCTCGCCACCGACGGCGACCCCGGCGACACGTCCCTGCCGTTCTCGCCCGCGGGTGACCGCCAGTGGGCCACCAAGGTGATGGACGAGATCGGCGGCGGGAGCCACCTCAACGCCGACTTCGCGAACTTCGCGCTCGACCTGCTCGACCAGATCGGCTGCAACCCCCCGCAGATCACCATCGCCAAGACCGCGGTCGAGAGCCCCGTGAATGCGGGCGATCAGATCGCGTTCGACATCAGCGTCACCAACTCCGGCGAGGAGACCGCTGACGCCGTCAAAATCCACGACGTCCTGCCGGGCGACGACAGCCTCGCGTGGGAAGTCGACAGCCAGGCCTGCTCCATCGGCAAGCAGGTGGTCGACACCAAGGACCGGTGGGTCCTCGACTGCACGATCGACAACCTCAAGGTCGGCAAGGACAACGCCAAGACCGTGAGGGTCAGCACCAAGACCGCGCCCGCGTGCGGCACCTACGACAACACCGCCAGCTTCACCTGGAAGGACCAGAAGGGGAGCGCAGACGCGTCCGTCAAGGTCCTCTGTGCCGCCATCTCGATTACCAAGGAGGCTGACAACGCCTCCGTCACCGCGGGCGACCCGATCGGCTTCACGATCACCGTCAAGAGCACGGGCGATGCCCCGGCCAAGGGCGTGAAGGTCAGCGACACGCTGCCCGCCGATGCCGGCCTCGACTGGGCCATCGACGGCGGCGATGACGCGGCCAGCTGCTCCATCGCGTCCGGCACGCTCACGTGCGACTTCGACGCCATGGCACCCGGTGCCTCCAGGAACGTCCACATCTCGAGCCCCACGACCCGGGCGACGCTTGCCGACAGCCCTGTCGACAACACCGCGAAGGTCACGACCACCAACGACGGCAAGGACACGTCCTCGGACAAGGTCGACATCCTCGCGGGCAGCATCAAGATCGCGAAGGATCCCGACAAGGACGTGGTGGACGCCGGTGATCCGATCGGCTTCACCATCACGGTCACGAGCACCGGCCCCGGCACGGCCAGGGGCGCAGTCCTCACCGACACCCTGCCCACCGATGCCGGCACCTCGTGGTCGGTCGACGGCGGGACCGCCGCCGGCACCTGCAGCATCGACCTCGGTGTCCTCACCTGCAACCTCGGCGACCTGCCGAACGAGGCCGTCCGCACCGTCCACCTAACCAGCGGCACGTCCACGGCGACGGGCGCCGACTCGCCCGTCCACAACGTGGCGAAGGTCACCACCACCGCCGACGGCGAGGCCCAGGACGACGCCGACGTCGTGGTCCTGGTCGGCTCGCTCGCCTGGTCCAAGTTCGACGCCCACCAGCACCTGCTCGGCGGCGCCAGCTTCCAGGTCACCGGCCCGTCCGGCTTCGACGAGACCGTCGAGGACAACACGGGCGCCCCGGGCTACTCCGGCCTTGATGCCGACGAGACCGCGGGCGAGTTCCTCCTTGAGGACCTCATGCTCGGCGAGTACAGGGTCACCGAGACCGTGGCCCCGGCCGGGTACATGCTCGACGAGACCCCGCAGTCGGCCATCCTGACCCGGGAGCAGCTCGACGCCTCCATCGAGAGCCCGTTCGTCAACACGCTCGGCGAGCTGAGCTGGACCAAGGACAACGGCAAGGGCACGCCCATCGGCGGCGCCACGTTCTCCGTGGAGCCCGACCCGTTCACCGGCACCGGCACCCTGTCCGTGAAGGACAACGACGCCAACGACCAGGACAAGACGGCCGGCGCGTTCCACCTTGAGGACGTCCGCGTGGGCAGCTACACGGTCACCGAGACCGCGGCGCCCGAGGGCTACGTGCTCGACGAGGGCTCGTGCTCGATCACCGTGGGTGAGGTCAGCGTCGATGCCAGGCTGTCGTCCGAAGTCCCGGCGTGCGCGTTCCACAACACGCCCATCCCGCCGGCCATCGCCATCATCAAGACCGCCGGCGGCAGCGCCGGCAGCCAGGCGGCCGACGACACCGCCTACAAGGCCGAGTCGTTCGCCGGCAACGTCACCTACAAGTACGTCGTCACCAACACCGGTGAGGTCCGCCTGACCGGCGTCTGGGTCGTCGACGACAACGGCACCCCGGCCAACACCGAGGACGACTGGCTCCCGGCCTGCTATGCGGGCGACCTCCTGCTCGTCCAGCCGTTCCAGCTCGCGGCAGGCGCGTCGGTGACGTGCTACGCGACCATGGACATCACCGAGGACACCACGAACGTCGCGACCGCCTCGGGCACGAGCGTCGGTGAAGGCACCGAGGTCTCTGCCAACGACGATGCCGCGGTCAGGATCGTGGGCCCTGCTGTGACGATCGTGAAGACGGCCGGTGGCTCGGCTGCCAGCCAGGTCGCGGACGGCGAGACCTACGCGACCGAGAACGGCACGGACAACGTCGTCTACAAGTACGTGGTCACCAACACCGGCGACACGCCGCTGACCATCACCAGTCTCTCCGACGACAAGCTCGGCTCGATCTCGGTCGAGGACTGCGACACGTGGAGTCTCCCTGACAAGGGCGACAAGGCCACGTGCACCGTCAGCGCGTCGATCTCGAAGGACACCGAGAACACCGCCAGCGTCAAGGCGACGTCCCCGGCAGGTGCCGAGGTCCAGGCCACCGACAAGGCGAACGTGATCCTCCGCCACGTCGCCATCGAGAAGGCCAACGACGCGGAAGCGCCGCTCCTCGAGGGTGACAACGTTCACTACACCCTGACCTTCGACGTCCAGAACGGGCCGATCACCAGCATGACGGTGACCGACACGCTGCCCGCCGAGGTCGTCAACCCGCGCGACTTCAGCGTCGCCCCCGCGTCCGTCGTGGGCCAGGTCATCACCTGGAACCTCTCGAACGTGGCCGACGGCGCCACCATCACCTACACCGCCACCATCGCCGACGGCACCGCCGCCGGGAGCTACACCAACGTGGCCGAGATCACCGACGGCCCGTGCGTCGCCGGCGACTGCGATGACGACTCCACCGTGCGGGTGGTCACCGCCTCGATCAGCCTGGTCAAGACCGCTGGCAACGCTGCCGACGGGACGACCCTCAGGGTCGACAAGCCGGGCAACGTGATCTTCACGTACGTCGTGAAGAACACCGGCACCGCAGACCTCGAGAACCTCGAGCTCATCGATGACAACGCCACCCCGGCGAACACCACCGACGACGTCAAGGTCACCTGCCCGAGCACGACGCTCGCGGCCGGAGCTTCGATGACCTGCACCGCCACCCTGCCGGTGGTCGTCGGGTCCAGGACCAACATCGCCGTGGTCACTGCCAACCCGGAGCTCGACAACGAGACCGAGGTCAGCGACAGCGATGACGCCGTCGTCCTGGTTCCGGAGCCGGTGAAGCCGACCCCGAAGCCGACGCCGAAGGTCACCCCGCCCCCCACGTCCACCATCGACGGCACGGACAACGGCACGACCGGCACCACCGGCCTGCTGCTCGTCTTCGCCGCCCTCGCCGGGCTCATGCTCGCGGTCGGGTACCTCAACCCGGCCCGCGCCACGGCCCGCAAGCGGAGCCGCAGGGGCTAGCCCCTGACGGCACCGGGGCCGGTCACCGGCCGGCCCCGGGCCACCCGCACCCAACCCTTGGGGTCCCCGAGACCCGGACGGGACGCACCGGCCTGAGTGCGTCCCGTCTCTTTGTGTGTCGGGACCCGTACTTCCGTACCAGTCGGGAACGGAGCGCGCGTCGGCCGTCATGCGCCCGGGACGGTGCCATGGCGCACCGCTATCGTCCCGCTGCCTCCCTCCCGGGCATGCGGTGCAGGCTATTTCCTACGTAAATCGGACTATGGAACGCGACATTTGACTAGTACTTTAGGCGCTCTGTAAGGACTACTGTCGGTAGTCCACGGAGGTCCGCCCGCAATGGGCTCCGTTCGGACCGGCGCCAAACCGGACACTTCAGGCCCCGGTCGCCGGGCAGCACTCATAGGAGTTGGCGGTATCGCCAGTCACCGTCCCACTGGGAGGTCAGGGAAGAAATGTCTCGGGGAACCATCTTCGGTCTGAGCGCCGGAACCAGGCGGGGATTCGTCCTGCTCTGGTCGGCGCTCCTCATGTGTTCACTGGTCCTGCAGTACGCGGTTGTCGCTCCCGCGCCAGCCGTCGCCGCCACCGGCCTGCTTGCCGGGACGGTCGCGGGCTTCGAGGTCGACGGCGACCTCACGTCCGGCAACGCCGCCAGCAATCCGGGCGCCATCCCGTCCGGCCTCATCGCGAGCCTGTCCAACGCCCAGGACTGGCTGGACGGCAACGCGACCGGTGGCCTCGTCGATCCGGCGAACCCGCCGGAGTCCTTCCTCTTCCGCGACGCGGTCGACAAGGTCCTCGTGGCCGGAGACAGCGCGCCCGACAAGAGCGCCTACGTGGGCGGCAACAAGGAGGACGACACCACCAATTGGGGCTACTTCAACGAGTCTGGCCCCAACGACAAGACCGACTACCGCCATGTGATGGCGGGCGTCAAGGTGTCCGGCGGCAACCCGTACGTCTTCCTGGGCGCCGAGCGGATCGACACCAGTGGCACCATGGTCGTGGACTTCGAGCTCAACCAGAAGCCCTTCAAGGTCTTCCCGGGTGCCCCCGGCGTTGACAAGCCCGACCGGAGCATCAACGACATCCTGATCTCCCTCGAGTATGCCAATGGCGGCTCGAACCCCGAGGTCACCCTCTACCGCATCACCGCGGTGCAGGAGTTCAACACCGGGCAGGTGGTGACCTTCGACAAGATCAGCGACGCGAAGACGATCGACGCCGTCCGTTCGGCGACGAACTTCGTGCCCCTGACCAACGTTGCCTTCCCGTCGGCGACCTACAACGTGGCGGCGTTCGCCTGGGCTGAGGCGTCGGTCAACATCAGCGCCCTCGACCTCCCAGCGAGCTGCCTCAACTTCGGCCAGGGCTCCATCCGCAGCCGGACCGGCGGCGCCCCTGATCGCTCGGCGCTCAAGGACGCCAGCCAGCCCTTCCCGCTGTCGGTCAACACCTGCGGCAAGATCACCGTCGAGAAGCGCGACAAGATCACGAACGACCTCGTCGCGGGCGCAACCTTCAAGTTCGAGCCGGACCCGACCGTCGGCTCCAACAAGGCATCCCTCACCGTCACCGACGGCGGCGCGAATGATCCCGACGGCAAGGCCGACGGCAAGATCGTGTTTGCGGCCTGCGACCCAGACACCTACAAGGTCACGGAGATCGCGCCGCCGCCCGGCTACTTCCCGCCGGCCGACCTCTTCGACACTAAGACCGTCGTCGCGGGCGGTTCCGCGACCTTCGTGTTCGAGGACCCGCTCGCCAGGATCAAGTGGCAGAAGGAAGACGCGTCCGGCAAGCTGATCGCCGGCGCCACCTTCACCATCACGCCCAACCCGCGCACCGGCGACGGCAGCCTGACCGTCGTGGACAACACCGGCCAGGCCGGCTACGACGGCGCCGACTACGACGAGACGGAAGGCGCGTTCACCGTCCGTCGCGTGAAGATCGGCGGCCCGTACGTCATCGCCGAGACCACCCCGCCGGACGGCTACATCGGCACCAGCGCGACCTACAGCATCACGATCACGGACAAGCTCGACACAGACGGCTACGTGGTCGAGGTCCCGGTCGAGACGTTCGTCAACACCCTTGGCTCGCTGGCCTGGCAGAAGGAGAACGCGACAGGCGGCCTGCTCGTCGGCGCCACCTTCCACGTCACCGGCCCCTTCGGCTACGACGAGACGGTCGTCGACAACAGCGCACCCGACGCGGACCCGGCCGACGGCAAGTTCCTGCTCGAGGACCTGAAGGTCGGCGAGTACACGGTCACCGAGACCGCGGCCCCGGCCGGCTACATCCTCGACTCCGGCCCGGCCAAGGCCACCGTGTCGGCCGACAAGCCGAACCAGACCATCGCTGCCAAGACGTTCATCAACCACCTTGGCAAGATCACCTGGGTCAAGTACGGCCCGGACGGCAAACTGCTCGGCGGGGCGACGTTCTCCGTCACCCCGGATCCGTACAGCGGCGCAGCATTCCTGACCGTCAAGGACAACGACGTCCACGACGCCGACCCGGCCGACGGCAAGTTCCAGCTCGACAGCATCAAGACCGGCACGTACGAGATCGTCGAGACCGCAGCACCCGCGGGCTACGTCCTGGACACCAAGAAGCTGACGGCCGTCGTCACCCAGACGCTCAAGTCGCCGTACACGGTCGATGCGGGCAGCGTGAAGAACACGCTCGGCTCGATCAGCTGGGTCAAGAACGGCCCCGACGGCAAGGAGCTGCTCGGCGGCGCCACCTTCACCATCACGCCCAACCCGCAGACCGGGGCCGTTGAGCCGCTCGTGGTCGTCGACAACGGCGCCAACGACGCCGACGACACCCTCGGCGCGTTCAAGGTTACGGGCGTTCTCGTCGACTCCAAGGATCCCCACTACTCGATCGCCGAGACCGCAGCCCCCGCGGGCTACGTCGGCGACGCGTCCGTCGAGATCGTGAACCCGACGACCGCCAGCCCTGTCGTCTCCGTCAAGGCCGGCACCTGGGTCAACACGCTCGGCTCCCTCGCCTGGGTGAAGCATGACGGCGACGGCGCCCTCCTGGGCGGTGCCACCTTCCGCATCACCGGCCCGTTCGACTACGACGTGACCGTCAAGGACAACACGGGCCTCGACGCCGACCCGGATGACGGCGAGTTCCTGCTCGTCGGCCTCAAGCTCGGCACCTACGAGGTCACCGAGACCCTGGCGCCCGACGGCTACATCCTCGACGGCGACAAGCAGTCCGCCATGCTCACCGCGACGGCTGTGGACGGGGCGATCGAGCTTCCGTTCGTCAACACGCTCGGCTCGCTGGCCTGGCTCAAGCAGGACGCGGCCGGGAACCTCCTCGGCGGCGCCACCTTCCACGTCACCGGCCCGTTCGGGTACGACGAGATCGTCCTGGACAACGCCGCCCCCGACGCCGACCCGGTCGCCGGTCAGTTCCTCCTCGAGGACCTGAAGCTCGGCACCTACGAGGTCCAGGAGACCCAGGCGCCCGACGGCTACATCCTCGACGCCGACAAGCAGTCCGCCAGCGTGACCGTCGAGGATCCCTCGGCCGTTATCGAGGCCCCGTTCGTCAACACCCTCGGCGAGCTGACCTGGACCAAGGACAAGGGCGACGAGAAGAGCACGCCGCTTGGCGGCGCGACCTTCAGCGTCGAGCCCCAACCCCTACACGGGCATCGGCAGCCTGATGGTTGTCGACGATGGTCCGTTCGACCAGGACGACACGGACGGCACCATCCGCCTGATCAACGTCCCGGTCGGGACGTACGCCGTGACCGAGACCGCGGCTCCCGAGGGCTACACGCTCGACGAGGGCTCCTGCGAGATCACGGTCGATTCCGAGAATCCCACGGGCACGCCCGCGTGCTCGTTCAGCAACCCGCCCATCCCGCCGGCGATCTCGATCGTCAAGACGGCCGGCACCTCTGAGGCCGTTCAGGTTGCCGATGGCGGCACCCTCAAGGTCGAGTCCTTCAAGAAGAACGTCACCTACAAGTACGTCGTCACGAACACCGGCAACGTCGGCCTCGTCAACGTGACCGTGAGCGACGACAAGCTCGGTGACATCACATGCCCGCAGACGACGCTGGCCGCGAAGGACGACCAGTCCGATGCCGACGAGATGACCTGCTACGCCACGCCGCTTGATGGCATCACCGCCGACACGACCAACATCGCGACGGCGAAGGGCTTCAGCATCGGCGAAGGGACGGAGGTCTCCGATACCGACGATGCAATCGTCGAGATCGTCGGGCCCGCCATCACCGTCGTGAAGACCGCCGGCGCGTCCGCCGGCAGCCAGGTCGCCGACGACACCGACTATGAGACCGAGGCGTTCCCGTCGAACGTCACGTACAGCTACCTCGTCACCAACACCGGGACGACCACGCTGGTCACCGTCTCCCTGAGCGACGACAAGCTGGGTAGCATCACGTGCCCGAAGACGGCCCTCGTGGTCGGCGAGAGCATGACGTGCACCGCGACGACGACCGTGCTCGTCGACACGCCGAACATCGGCACCGCCACGGGCACCTCGGCCGCTGGCGCCACCAAGACGGCGACCGACCCGGCCATGGTCGTGATCCTCACGCCGTCGATCTCCATCGTGAAGACGGCGGGTGACGCCGCGAACGGCGACCCGTACTACACCGACGGTGGCCCCGTCACCTACACCTACGTCGTGACCAACACCGGCGAGGTGGCGCTGTCGGACGTCGTCGTCACCGACGACAAGCTGCCCACTGTCACCTGCCCGCAGGACACCCTGGCCATCGGCGAGTCGATGACCTGCACCGCGACCGGCACCATCACCGTCGACACGACGAACGTAGGCTCGGTCGAAGGCAAGACGCCCCACAAGACGGTCACTGACACGGATGACGCCGTCGTTCTTGTCCGCGACGCCTCCATCGAGAAGACCAACGACGCCACGGGCACGAAGGCCCCCGGCGACACCGTGGCCTACACGATCACGCTTGACGTGGTCAACGGCCCGATCCCGGCCCTGACCGTGGTCGACACCCTGCCGGCCAACTTCGGGACACCCAGCGCCATCTCCGACGGCGGTGTCTACGACTCCGTCAAGAACGAGATCACCTGGAAGCTGACCAACGTGGCCGACGGCGAGGTCCTGACCTACTCGGTCGAGATCGCCACGACCACCCAGGGCGGGGACTACGTCAACACCGCCGAGATCACGGAAGGCCCGTGCGCCACGACGTGCGACGACGACTCCACCGTGCCGGTGTGGCGCGTCGCCATCGAGAAGACCAACGACGCCACGGGCACGAAGGCCCCCGGCGACACTGTGGCCTACACCCTCACCCTCGACGTCCAGAACGGCCCGATCGCGGCCATGAAGGTGGTCGACACCCTGCCGGCCAACTTCGGGACGCCCAGCGCCATCTCCGACGGCGGTGTCTATGACGCCGCCACCCGGACGATCACCTGGACCCTGGCCGACGTGGCCGACGGCGAGACCCTGACCTACTCGGTCGAGATCGCCACGACCACCCAGGGCGGGGACTACGTCAACACCGCCGAGATCACGGAAGGCCCGTGCGTCGCCGGCGAGTGCGACGACGACTCCACCGTGCCGGTGTGGCGCGTCGCCATCGAGAAGGCCAACGACGCGGAAGCGCCGCTCCTCGAGGGTGACAACGTTCACTACACCCTGACCTTCGACGTCCAGAACGGGCCGATCACCAGCATGACGGTGACCGACACGCTGCCCGCCGAGGTCGTCAACCCGCGCGACTTCAGCGTCGCCCCCGCGTCCGTCGTGGGCCAGGTCATCACCTGGAACCTCTCGAACGTGGCCGACGGCGCCACCATCACCTACACCGCCACCATCGCCGACGGCACCGCCGCCGGGAGCTACACCAACGTGGCCGAGATCACCGACGGCCCGTGCGTCGCCGGCGACTGCGATGACGACTCCACCGTGCGGGTGGTCACCGCCTCGATCAGCCTGGTCAAGACCGCTGGCAACGCTGCCGACGGGACGACCCTCAGGGTCGACAAGCCGGGCAACGTGATCTTCACGTACGTCGTGAAGAACACCGGCACCGCAGACCTCGAGAACCTCGAGCTCATCGATGACAACGCCACCCCGGCGAACACCACCGACGACGTCAAGGTCACCTGCCCGAGCACGACGCTCGCGGCCGGAGCTTCGATGACCTGCACCGCCACCCTGCCGGTGGTCGTCGGGTCCAGGACCAACATCGCCGTGGTCACTGCCAACCCGGAGCTCGACAACGAGACCGAGGTCAGCGACAGCGATGACGCCGTCGTCCTGGTTCCGGAGCCGGTGAAGCCGACCCCGAAGCCGACGCCGAAGGTCACCCCGCCCCCCACGTCCACCATCGACGGCACGGACAACGGCACGACCGGCACCACCGGCCTGCTGCTCGTCTTCGCCGCCCTCGCCGGGCTCATGCTCGCGGTCGGGTACCTCAACCCGGCCCGCGCCACGGCCCGCAAGCGGAGCCGCAGGGGCTAGCCCCTGACGGCACCGGGGCCGGTCACCGGCCGGCCCCGGGCCACCCGCACCCAACCCTTGGGGTCCCCGAGACCCGGACGGGACGCACCCGCCTGAGTGCGTCCCGTCTGCCTCTCCCTTCAGGTAGCAGCTCGCTGCACCACGACAGCCTTCGTGGAAGATCGCCGACATCGCACCGCAAGCTCTGGCAATTGCCCCCACTGAGCAGTACCGTCCGAAGCTGCGGATAGGACTTATGGGCTATGGAGGCCTCCACGATGCGCACTCGCTCCGCCGGCTGGATCGCCGGTTCAATTCTCATCGGCGCGGCGATCCTGGCGCCTGCTGCCGCACTTGCCAACGTGCAGAGCCAGAACATGCCCATCAGCTGGGACCAGGCGAAGCTCGGGTCCGAGGCCCAGTGCTCCGACCTCGACCTGACCGAGGGCCAGGTGTACTGGCACATCCTGCAGAACCAGGTGTCCGCCAACATCACCACCGGCAAGCTGACCGCCACGTTCCAGGACGCAGGCGTGGTCGGCCCGGTGGACTCGTACCAGAACTCCGGCGGTACCCTCCACTGGGGCGTGACCACCGGCAAGGACACGGTTCTCGCTTTGTCCACCGACGTGGAGAGCGATGGGAATCTGGTGGTGAGCCACGTCTGCTGGACCACGCCGCCGAGCAACCCGCCGAGCAACCCGCCGAGCAACCCGCCGAGCACCCGCCGAGCAACCCGCCGAGCAACCCGCCGAGCAACCCGCCGAGCAACCCGCCGAGCGCAAGCCCGTCCAGCTCGGTCGAGGCTGTCACCGGCACACCGAGGATCACGCCGCCCCCGACCGACTCGGTGGGCGGTGGCTCTTCCTCCGGTGACGGCTGGGGCATCGCGATGATCGCCATCGGCGCGCTCGCAGCCTTCGCCCTCCTCGCCAGCCCTGTCCGCCGGCGCCTCAACCGCTAGCTGACGGTAGGAACCCCCGCAGCGGGGGTCCAGTCGACGCACATGCCAGGACCGGGATCCCCCAGGGGGTCCCGGTCTTCTGGTACTGGGAGGACCCCGGACCGGTACGAGTGGTGCGAGGAAGCACCGTGTTCGCCTGCGCGATAGCGGACAGGTACGGTCTGGTGGACTCGGGTTAGGACACCAGTACTAGACGGCATGAGTACCCATCGTCGAGCATCAGGTCACCGCCGTCAGGCAGCGGGACCGGAGGGCAACAGCCGGTAGTACCACCAGGCACCACGCAGCTCGGGGACCACACGATGAACCGCTTCGGGACTTCCACGCGCACCGTCAGTCTCATCGTCGGCGCCGCCATGGCGCTGGCGCTCACGCTGCCGGCCCTTGCGAACGACGGCCACCAGAGTGGCTGGGGCATCGGCTGGGACGATCCTGACTTCCAGGGGTCCGGTACCGAGTGCGAGGGCGCGAACCTCGACAATGGCGAGGTCCTCTGGCACTTCGTGCAGACCCAGGTCCCCTCGGGCATCGCGAGCGGTGAGCTGACCGCCACGTACCAGGAGGCCGGCACCCTTACCTCCGACTCCTACAAGAAGGCCGGGTCCGTCCTGCACTGGGCGGTCATCACAGGACGCGACACGCTCCTCACGTTCAGCTCGGACGTCGTGAGCAATGGCCAGCTGAACCTCAGCCACATCTGCGCCGGTGACGACGAGGAAGCGTCCTCCTCCCCCTCGCAGGAGCCGTCGGACAAGCCCAGCGACAAGCCGTCGGACAAGCCCAGCGACAAGCCGTCGGACAAGCCCAGCGACAAGCCGTCGACAAGCCCAGCGACAAGCCGTCCGACAAGCCCAGCGACAAGCCCAGCGACAAGCCGTCGGACAAGCCCAGCGACAAGCCGTCGGACAAGCCCAGCGACAAGCCGAGCACCTCGCCCGAGAACGAGAGCCAGAGCCCGTCGGTGAAGCCGTCCAGCTCGGTCGCGGCCGTGACCGGCAAGCCGCAGATCACCCCGCCCCCGACCGACTCCGTCGGCGGCAGCAACGGCAGCGGCAACAGCACCGGCTGGCTGCTGGCGGTCGTCGGCCTCGCCGCCCTGGTGGTGAGCCTGGTCATCCGGACCCCGGCCCGTC
Source organism: uncultured Chloroflexia bacterium (assembly GCA_963748625.1). Classification (GTDB taxonomy): domain Bacteria; phylum Chloroflexota; class Limnocylindria; order Limnocylindrales; family CSP1-4; genus CAIXZV01. The sequence goes on from CAVVJT010000002.1 coordinate 59,328, forward strand.
GCACGAGCCGGTAACACCCGGGCCGCAGCGCGGCCCCTCGAGCACGCGACCTGGTGTCAAGGAGCCGGAGCCTTCGGGCCCCGGCTCCTTCGCGTTCGGCGCAACTGCACGCGGGGGGCCGCACGCGGGTGGGCCGCATGGCGCGGCCCGGACGGTCCTCGTCCTGCCCCTACCCTGCCCATCGGTACCACCCGGGTCCGGTGCCCACGGGCAACGTTCCTCGGCGTCCATGTGCGGTCTGGTCCGGTCGGGTGCGCAGATAGGGCACCAGACGTACTGGACGAGTCCCACGCGGTAGCCGATGCTTCCCTTGACCTGCAGGCAACGGGTCACGGCAAGCCCGTGAGGGCGGCCACGAAGGCATACATCGTCAGCACGTTCGGGGACACTGTGAAGCGATCAGTCATCACGTCGACCGCAATCGCGCTCCTCATGGCACTCGGAGCTGCCACGAGCGTGGTCGCCGCCGACCCCTCCGTCGACCCCTCTGCCAACCCGGTCATCAGCGAGACGCCGGATCCGAGCGGCGAGATCTCCGTCGACCCCACCTTCACGACACCCAAGCCGGTGGCCACGCCGATCAGCGAGGTCATGGGTGCGACGGGTCGTCCTCAGCGGACCCCGCCGCCGACTGACACGATCGGCGAGCCCACCCAGGCGCCGGGCACGGGCCTCCAGGTCCTGCTCCTGCTCGGTGCTGCCGGTTCCACCCTGGTGCTGATCGCCGGACGGTTGCCTGTCGCCCGGCGTCGCTAGCGCGTCGCTGTCCCCGTAGCGACTTCGACCGGGCCGCGGACTCCGCGGCCCGGTCGTTCCATGTCCAGGACCGCCCGGGGCCGGGCGCAGGCCCTGCCGCCGGCTCAGAGGTCGATGACCGTCCCCGGCCAGACCATCTCCACGGCGCCTGCGAAGCACGCCCGCGCCGAGGCCAGGGTCGCATCGGGATCGTGGCCCATCTGCAGATGTGTGAGCAGCGCACGCCCGGCGCCGGTTGCTGCGGCCAGGCGGCCCACCGACGGCCCATCGAGGTGCGGGACGCCGTCCGGGACAGGTCCTGCCCCGAAGGAGACCTCGGCCAGCACGGTATCCCCCGCCTGCACGAGTGGCGCGACATCGGCCGCCTCACCGCAGTCACCCGAGTACACCAGCCCTGGGCCAGTGCCAGACGCGGGCGCTACGCGGATGGCGTAGCTCTCGTCGGTGTGGGTGACCAGGCGTGCCGTGACCTCGAGGGTGCCCACCCGGTGGGGACCTGTCCCCAGGGTCTCAGTGTCCAGCACACCGCTTGAGAACGGGTACGCATGGAGTGCGTCCAGGCGCGCAGCGAGGTCAGCCGGTCCAAGGACGCGCATCCGTCGCGGCGGCTCGAACTCGTAACGCAGGTAGTGGCGCAGCGGCACCAGGTCGATGAAGTGGTCCGGGTGCAGGTGGCTCACCGCTACGGCATCCAGGGCTTCTGGCGAAACGTGCGGGAAGATGCGCGGGAAGGAGCCCTGTCCCAGGTCCAGGAGCAGGTGCGTGCCGCCGTCCGAGACCAGGTAGCAGGCTCCCGATGCTCCAGGACGGTCGGTGTACGCGGGCCCCGCCCCGAGCACGGTCAGCCGCATGCGCTCCTCCACTGCGTGGTGCTGGCAGGGTAGCGCCAGAGCGCCTGCTGGAGTCGCGGCGCTGCGCAGCCCGCCCGCGATGGCCGGGCCACCGCGGTCAGGGTGAAGGGGACTCCCGGTTTGGGTTGGCCTGGTCGGGCGCGGCGGGGGTCGGACGCGGCTTCGGCGTGCGCTCCGGCTTCGGCGTGGCCTCGGGCTTGGGCTCCCTGGTGGGCTTGGGCGTGGCCTCGGGCTTGGGCTCCTTGGTGGGCTTCGGCGTGGCCTCGGGCTCGGGCGTCGGCTTGCCGGCCTGACCCCCGCCTGGCTGCCCGCCGCCCCCGCCTCCGGCGCCGCCCGATCCGCCGCCCGATCCGCCGCCCGCCGACACCGTCTCGTCGAGGCGCACGATCAGCGTCTCGCTGTTGGCGATGGCCCGGTCGAGCCCGGCCGCTGCCGACGCCGGTGCATGCGCAAGCACCTCCACCAGGACGGCCCGGTGCACCCGGATCGCCTCGAGCGCCCGCTCGGCTCCCGGTCCCGTGGCCGATCCCAGCTCCTCGATGGCCTGTCCGTACGCTGCGAGCGATGCCTCGAGCGCTCCCTCATCCCCGCGCGTCGACGCATCGACTGCCTCCGCGAGGCGGGTCTGGGCACGGGCGAGCTCCGCCTCCAGGCGTGAAGCTGGATCGGAGGGGAGCGCCAGCTCCTCGAGGCCCAGCCGGGCGTCGTAGAGCGGGCCGCCAGCCCGCGAGGCCGCAAGCGTGGTCGAACCCACGAGCAGGCCGGCCAGCACCGCGGCTGCCAGCGTGCCGCTCAGGCGGCGCATGCTCCAGCCGGCGAACAGCCCTCGACGACGGGGTCCCACCACGGGCGCGCCAGTCCGTTCGAGGTGGCTCCTCCAGGCCGTGTCCATGATGGCGGCGCGCGCGCGCTTCGACGCGGCCGGGCTGGGATCCAGCCTGACCCGCGCATACCGCGCCAGTGTCCGTTCGAGCTCGTCCCCCGCGAACTCCTCGTGAACCGCCATCTCGTCCTCGTTCACCGGGACTCCCCCGCAGCCCTCGGCAGCTCATCGGTCGCCGGGTCGATACCCAGCTCCCGACGCAGCGCCGCGATGGCCCGGAACTGGAGACCGCGGACGGTCCCTTCCTGCCGGCCCATGGCCTCGGCTGCCTCCCGCGCGGACAGGCCCGCGAAGAACCGCAGCTCGATGGCCTCGCGCTGCTCCGGGGTCAGCCTTCGCAGCGCCCTGGCGACGCTCGCCATCTCCTGGCGGATCGCCGCCAGCTCGTCGGGCCCGTCCTCGTCGGTCGCCTGTTCGGCGATGATGTCGAGGTTCGAGTGTTCGCGACGGGTCCGAACATGGTCGATGACAACATTCCTGGCCAGCCGGAAGAGCCAGCCCCCGAAGGGGACGCCCCGCGCCTCGTAGCGCGGCAGCGCCTCCAGGGCCTTGACGAAGACGAGCTGCGCCAGGTCCTCCGCGTCGCTCGGGCGGCCGACGCGGGCGGCGATGAAGCGGTAGACCGGAGCGTGGTAGTGGTCGAACAGCGCCCCGAAGGCATCGGGGTCCCCGTGCTGCGCCCGTTCCACGAGGCGGTTGACCGCGTCGTCGTCGATCGTCATAACGACCTGCACGCCCCCGTGTTAGGTCTCGCGCCTAGGACAATGGTCGTAGGGGCAGGGCGACCGTTTCCCGTTCGCCCCCGCGGCGGAACGTGAGCGCCTCGAACCCGGCGCCTCCGACGTGACGATACGCCTCTGCCAGCCCGTACGCGAACCACGCGGTCCGGTGCGCGTCCGAGCCCACCGTGACGTGCTGCCCGCCCAGCTCACGGTACCGCGCGACGATCGCGGGTGACGGGTACGTCTCGCGCGCGAGCTGCCGCAGGCCCGATGCGTTGACCTCCAGCGCCGTCCCGCCCTCGACCATCGCGAGCAGGACCGGCTCGTACAGCTCCGGGGCCGCGGCAAGCTGCGCCGGCATCACGTGGGGTACCAGGTAGCGCTTCACGAAGTCCATGTGGCCGATGGTGTCGAACAGGCCGGAGCGCGCCGCGCCGATGACCTCGTCGAAGTAGGGCGCAACGATGTCCGGCAGGGACCGCCCGGCGACGAAGCCGCGGACGTTCGACGCCTTGTACGGCGAGACCTCGCTGATGTGGACGCTGCCGATCACGTAGTCGTGGGGATGGCGCGCCAGCCAGCCCCGGATCTCCTCCTCCAGGCGGCGCTCGTAGGTGACCTCGATGCCGAAGCGGATGGAAAGGCCGCGGTCCGCCCAGCGCCCAGCCGCCTCGCGCACGTCCCGTTCCCGGTCCAGGTACGACGAGAACCCGTAGGCGGGCATCGTCGGGTCGAAGTCCACGTGGTCGGTGATGGCCAGCTCCGCGATCCCCCGTTCGACCGCAAGCACGCAGTAGGCCTCGAGCATGGCGTTCGCGTCCGGCGAGCGCACCGTGTGCAGGTGGCTGTCGAGCGGCAGGTCGCGCGAGTCACCCAGACCCGCGGCAATGCCCGCGAGGTACACGTCGTGCTCGATGTCGGCGCGAGGGCGCGTATCGGCGGGGTCGGGGGTGCCGACGGGTCCTGCGGGTGCGGTGTGGCCCGAGTGCCGGTGGCCGTGATGGCGGCTGCTCACCCGGCGATCACGCCCAGCTCGCGGCCGACCTTCCCGAACGCCTCGAGGGCCGTGTCGAGCAGCTCGTCCGTGTGGGCGGCCGTGACGATGGTGCGGATGCGGGACTTGTCCATGGGGACCGTCGGGAAGACCACCGATGTGCCGAAGACGCCCTCCTCGAACAGGCGGTTCGAGAAGCGGATGGTCGTCGCGGGATCGCCCAGCATCACCGGGGTGATCGGCGTCTCGCTGCGTCCGATGTCGAAGCCCAGGCGGGCGAGCTCGGCCTTGAAGCGGCGCGTGTTGGCCCACAGGCGCTCGATCAGCTCGGGCTCCTCCACCATGATCCGGATCGCCTCGCGGCAGGGCTCCGCGACGGCCGGTGGGTGGCTGGTCGAGAACAGGAAGGGTCGAGCGCGCTGGGTCAGGATGTCGCGCAGGGCCGAGGACCCGGCCACATACCCGCCCAGGACGCCGACGGCCTTGGAGAGCGTGCCCACCTGGATGGCGACCCTTCCCTCGAGGCCGAAGTGGCTGACCGAGCCACGGCCGTCCCTGCCTAGGACACCGCTCGCGTGCGCGTCATCGACCAGGACCGCGGCGCCGTACGCCTCGGCGGCATCCACGATGCCGGGCAGCGGCGCGATGTCGCCGTCCATCGAGAACACACCATCGGTGACGACGAGGACCAGGCGGTGGGGCGTGCCCTGGTCGTCGCGGCCCTTCGAACGCGCCTCACCCAGGACCCGGCGGAGGTCGTCCACGTCGGCGTGCTTGTAGATGACGCGAGGCGCCTTCGAGAGCCGCATGCCGTCGATGATGCTGGCGTGGTTGAGCTCGTCCGACACGATCAGGTCGGTCTCGCCGGTGATCGTGGGGATGACCCCGGTGTTGGCCGTGAAGCCAGACTGGAACGTGAGGACCGCCTCCGTGTGCTTGAACGCGGCAAGCTCGGCCTCCAGCGCCTCGTGGGTGGTCATCGTCCCAGCGATGGTCCGGACCGCGCCGGACCCGGCACCGTACTGCTCCACCGCCCGGATGGCCGCCGCCTTCATGCGCGGGTGGTGCGACAGGCCCAGGTAGTCGTTGGAGCTCAGGCTGATGACGCGCCGGTCGTCGAGCGAGACGATCGGCCCCTGCGCTGAGGACATCACGCGCAGCGGGCGGTAGAGATGGCGCTCCCGGAGCGCGGCCAGCTCATCGTCGAGGTGGGCGAGCGGGTTGGCCATGGGGTTCGGCCTGGGGGTTGTCATGGTCGCCTCCCGCCTCACGCGGTCCAGTCGAGGAGGACCTTCCCGGAGTCACCGGAACGCGCCGCCGCGAACGCGGCCTCGTGCTCGGTGAACGGGAAGCGGTGGGTGATGCACGGCTTGATGTCCATGCCGGACTGGAGCATCACGGTCATCTTGTACCAGGTCTCGTACATCTCCCGGCCGTAGATGCCCCGGATGGTCAGCAGCTTGAAGACGATCTCGTTGACGTCGATGCTGATGTCCTGGGTGGGGATGCCCAGGATCGCGATCGAGCCGCCGTGGGCCATGCCGTCCATCATCGACCTGATGGCGGCGGGGTTGCCGGACATCTCCAGGCCCACGTCGAAGCCCTCGACCATGCCCAGCTCGGCCTGGACGTCCGCGAGGTTCTCCACGCGGGGGTCCAGCGTCCTGGTCGCGCCCATCCGGGCGGCGAGCGCACGGCGGACCGGGTTGGGCTCGCTGACCACGACGTGGCGGGCGCCGGCATGACGGACGACGGCGGTGGCCATCAGGCCGATGGGGCCGGCGCCGGTGATGACCACGTCCTCGCCCAGCACGGGGAAGGCGAGGGCCGTGTGCACCGCATTCCCGAACGGGTCGAAGATCGCGGCAACCTCCTCGTCGACGCCCGGCCAGTGGTGCCACACGTTGGTCATCGGCAGGGCCACGTACTGCGCGAAGGCCCCGTCCCGCCCCACACCCAGGCCGACGGTGTTGGCGCACAGGTGGCGCCGACCGGCCAGGCAGTGCCGGCAGCGTCCGCAGGTCACGTGGCCCTCACCTGACACGATGTCGCCGAGGTGGAAGTCCACGACGTTCGAGCCCGTCTCCACGATCTCGCCCACGAACTCGTGGCCGGCGATCAGCGGAGGCTGGATCGTCTTGGCGGCCCACGGATCCCAGGACTCGATGTGCAGGTCCGTGCCGCAGATGCCGGTCCTGCGCACCTTGATCAGCACGTCGTTGATGCCGATCACGGGGTTCGGGACGGTCTGCAGCGAGAGGCCAGGTCCGGGCGCGGTCTTGACCAGGGCGAGCATGGGTCGGCTCCTGTTCGGTGTTGGCCGCGACGTCGGCCGTGGCGTCCGTCAGGGGAGCGGGCGGGGATCCTCGGTCCAGTCCATGACGGGATTCTCCACCATGCCGATCCCCTCGATCTCGACGCGGGCGCGATCGCCGGGCTCCAGGAACACGGGCGGGTCCCGGAATACCCCGACGCCTGCCGGGGTGCCGGTGGCGATCAGGTCGCCGGGTTCCAGGGTGACGTGGCGCGAGATGAAGCTCACCAGCGCGGGCACGTCCCAGATCATGTCGGCCGTGCTCCCGTCCTGCATCAGGACCGGCTCCGAGTCCTCGCCGGCGGGGATGCGCCAGCTGCGGACGGCAAGGCCGGCCTTCGGGTCGAGGTCGTCGGGGGTGACCATGGTGGGACCGATGGGCAGGAAGGTGTCCGAGCCCTTGGCGCGCAGCCACTGGCCGTCGCCCTTCTCGCCCTTGTGCAGTGCCGCTGGGTTGCCCTGCCAGTCCCGTGCGCTCACGTCGTTGACCACGACGTACCCGGCGACGCAGGCCATGGCGTCCGCTTCGACGACCCTGCGTGCGGTCCTGCCGATGACGACCCCCAGCTCCGCCTCCAGGTCGAGGGCGCGCGTGCCCTCCGGCCGGACGATGGCCTCGCCGTCACCGATCACCGTGTTGGCGAACTTGGCGAAGAGCATCGGGCGGTCCGGGACGGACCGGCCGCCCTCCTTGACGTGGTCGGCGTAGTTGAGCCCCACGCAGACGATCTTGCCCGTGGTGATGTCGTTGAGCGCCGGCGCCGGGATCCGGTCGTCGAGGTTGCGCAGGGGGGCGCCCTTCTTGAGGGCCCGCTTTGCCGCACGGTCAAGCTCGCCCAGCCAGTCATCCTCGAAGCCCAGCTGAAAGCCGATGCCCAGGTGGGTGTCGATGGCGGGGTCCAGGCCGCCCCGCTTCTCCAGCTGCGATCCGGTGAGGAGGCGGCCCATGACCAGCACGCCGAGGCGCTCGTCCCCGAAGCGGTCGTAGTAGGCGTACAGGCGCATGGGCGTTCGCGATCCTTCCTGGGTGCCGGTCTAGTCGCCGGCCGACGGGGTCGGCGTCGGGACCAGGCACTGGGGCTCCGGCGGTGCGACGAAGCGGCCGTCGACCACGCGCTCACCATAGCGAGTGTAGAAGTCGTAGGCCTCTGCCGAATCGAGCGAATCGAGGTACAGCACGCGATTCCACACGAGCGCAGCGTACTTGGTCGGCATGTCCTCGAACCGGGCGATCACGGGCCCGACGTCGCCGGCCGGCAGCTTGCAGACGGCGCTCTCCGGGAAGCCCTGGTCGAAGGCGGCCAGGGCCGCAAGTCCGGCCTCATCGCAGGCACCCTGCTCGCAGGAGTACAGGAGCACGAGGCCGCCGTGCTCGAGGTTGTGGACCCAGCCGTTGGGCTCGCTCTTGTCCTCGGGGCCGTACACCTGCGGCTTGAGCGGGCCGAACCCGGGGTTGTTGAGGTGCTTGCCGGAGGCCGGCGGGCAGACGGGGTAGGTGACCTTGTCGCCGCGGTTCACGTGGCCGTTGCCCTGGTCGGGCTGGACCTGACCGAGCTCGCCGTCCGCAGCGGGCTTGACCTTCTCGATGCTGCTGCAGGCGTAGGCGGGCGCCGCGGCGCTCGAGAAGACCCAGGCGCCGACGCCTGCGACGAGCGCGACGACGACGATGGCGAGAATTGGGGTGCGCAGGCGCTGCAGGAGCGGGGGCTTCTCGGCGGCGCGGCTGGGGCGGGGGGTGTGGCGGCGGCCGGCACGCCTGGAGCCGGTGGGGCTGGAGGAGCCGGTGGGGTTCGAGCCCTGGTGGTTCGAGCCCTGGGGGCGGCCGCCTCCCTGCGGCACGTCGGACGAGGAGGGCTTGGGGCGCTTCGGCTCAGACACTGGTGGGACGCTCCGGTGATGCTGGGTCGGTGGCGAACGGGACGGGTCATCGCCGTGGGGGAAGCGTAGCGCAGCGTGGCGCAGGACCCCGTCCCGCGGCCCGGCCGTCGCCGGGCCGGAGCCCGGCCCGCCCGCGGGCCGCCCGCCTCGCCGTGAGGTGGCCGATTCCATCCGCAGGAGGATGAAACCGCCGCCTCATCCGCGTGGGAATCGAATCCGAGCGGACCGTGCAGGGGTCAGACCGCGGAGTCGGGGTTCGGCCCCCGACCTCCGCACGCCCCAGGCGGATTTCACCACGGGGATCGTTGGCCGAATCCATCCGCGCAGGAATGGCCGGCCGGATCCATCCGCGCAGGAATGGCCGGCCGGATCCATGCGCGTGCGTGAGGAGAAGGCCCGCGTGCGTGCGGCGAAGGCGGGACCCGCAGGCCTACGGCTCGTTGAGCCAGGAGCGGACGTCCGGCCGGGTCAACCCGAAGAAGAGCAGCGCCGCCAGGACGGCCATCACCAGCGCCATGATCGGCTGCGCTGCAAGCAGCCCAAGCGGGATGGCCGGGATCGTCAGCGTGGACAGGCCGAGGGCAAGTCCGCGTGATGCCTGCTTGCGTTGCAGGACCAGCGTGGTCGTGAAGATCGTGTAGGCGAGCAGGATCATCACCACGATCCCAGGCAGCGAGATCGGAGCGCTGATGGCCTGGTCGATGACCCAGCGCAGCGACAGCCCGATCAGGCCGAGGACGAGGAACGCATAGCCGAGGAAGATGCGGATGCCGCCGGGCATCGCGAGGAAGGTGCTGAGCATGGGGGCATGATGCCACCGGGAGTCGAACGTACGCCCGCCGCGAACGCACGCCCGCTGCTGGCCGATCAAGCGCCGGCCGATCAGGCGCCCAGGGCTGCTGCCACGGCCCACCACGGCCCACGTGGGGGGCGTTTCGGGCCGTGCTGAGCGTGTCGTGCGGGCGAAACCTCGGGTTCTCGACGCGGCGTGTGCGTGCGAGGAGCGGATATGGCCCCCAGGTGGGGCGCGCCGCTGGGGCGCGCCGCGGGCGAGCAGCAGGGATCCCCGGCCAACCGCCCGATCCACCGCGATCCGGCCCTCGCCGCCGAACCCGAATCACAACACGCTTGACACCACGCGGATACGCCACTAATCTCCGCTAAACCGGTTTGCTAAACCGGTTTGCATCACCGAACCGGCACCTGCCCACAACCCGGGCGCCCGGCTCGACACCGAGGAGAACGTGGACCAGGGCACCCCCCGACGCGCGCGCATTGCCGACGTCGCCCGCGAAGCGGGCGTCTCGAAGACGGCGGTGTCGTTCGCGTTCAACAGCCCCGACCGGCTCTCGCCCGAGACGGCCAGCCGGATCCTCGATATCGCGGATTCCCTCGGCTACCGGCCCCACCCGGTGGCCAGGATGCTGACCCAGCGCCAGACCCACACGCTGGGCGTCCTCACGCCGCAGGCGCTGTCGGTGATCTTCTCGAACCCCTACTTCGGCGCCTTCTCGGAAGGTGTCGCGCTGGCGGCCGAGCGCGATGGCTACGCGCTCCACTTCATCTCGCCGCTTCACGGGTCCCTGGCCCGCGCGATGGGTCGGGCCACGGTGGACGGGGTCGTGGCGGTGGGCCTCAGCGCCAGGCACCCCGAGGTGGAGCAGATCCGGGCCGCCGGCCTGCCGCTCGTGATGGTGGACTCCACGGCGCTGCCGGACCAGCCGGCTGTGCAGGTCAACGACGAGGGTGGGGCGCGTGCCGCCGCCGAGCACCTGCTGAGCCTGGGCCACCGGAACATCCTGGTCACCGGCATCGAGCCGCCCGAAGCCGGCGAGATCATGGACCAGGACGGCGTCACCGCCCGTCGCCTGCGCGGCTACCAGGCAGCATTCACCGCCCGCGGCCTGGCGCTCGACCCGCAGGCCGTCATCGTCGCGCCCGCCACCATCGAGGGCGGCATCAGCGTGATGCGCCGGGCCTGGGACGATGGCCTGCGTCCAACGGCGGTGCTCGCCATGTCGGACGCCATGGCCATCGGCGTCCTGCGCGCCGCGCGCGAGCTGGGCCTGCGGGTGCCGGAGGACCTGTCGGTCGTCGGGTTCGACGACATCGACATCAGCCAGCACACCAACCCGCCCCTCACCACCGTGCACCAGCCGATCCGCCAGAAGGGCGAGAGCGCGGTGCGCCTTCTCCTGTCCGTCGTCGAACGACGGGATCCAACCCCCGAGCAGCTCCGCCTGGAGACGCGGCTGGTGATCCGCGGTTCCACGGGGCCGGCGCCGCGCACGCGGCAGGAGGTGGAACGGGCCCGAGGCTGACGACGCAGGAGTCTGCGGCACGGGCCTGAGCAGGCCCGGGGGGTCCGCGCCGGGACACCGGCGTGGCACTGCCGCCGCTCCCACCAGGTTCAGGACCGGACCCGGTCCGACAGCGATCCGCTCCGCGGGTCGCATGCCACTAGGCAACCCACATGGTTTTCTTGAGGAGACCTACACCAGGATGAACACCAAGATCAAGCTCGCTTCGCTCCTTGCGGGCGCGGCGATCGTCGTCACCGCGTGCGGTGGCAGCGCCGCCACCCCGGCTCCGGCCGCCACCGAGGCCCCCGCGGCCACCGAGGCTCCGGCCGCCACCGAGGCTCCGGCCGCCACCGAGGCCCCCGCGGCCTACTGCACCGACGCACCCACCGCCCTCACCATCTGGACCAAGGAGGGCGATCCGTCCCTCGCCTACGTCCAGCAGGTCGCTGCCGACTACACCGCCGCGCACCCGAACGTGACCTTCGAAGTCGTCAACAAGGACGTCGAGGCCCTCCGCGAGGACTTCCAGACGTCGAGCCTCGCGGGCGATTCCCCCGAGATCCTGTGGACCGTCGCGGACCACATCGGCCCCTTCACCTCGGCTGACCTGATCCTGCCGCTCGACGACATGATCGACACCGCCAGCTACGACGCTGCAGCTCTCGCCATCGCGCAGGCTGACGGCAAGACCTGGGGCGCGCCGATCTCCTTCGGCAACCAGCTGATGATGTACTTCGACAAGAGCGTCGTTGCCGAGGCTCCGGCCGACAGCACCGCCTGGATCGAGGCCGCCAAGGCCGCCACCACCGGCGACAACTACGGCATCGTCTTCAACCAGACCGAGTCCTTCTGGCTCGTCCCGTTCCTGGGCGGCTTCGACGGCGCCGTCTTCGCTGAGGATGGCGTCACCCCCACCCTGGACACCGACGCCATGAAGGGCGCGCTCCAGTTCATGTATGACCTCAAGTACACCGACAAGGTCATGCCGGCCGAGGCCGACTACAACGTCGCCGACGGCCTGTTCAAGGACGGCAAGGCGCCGATGATCATCAACGGCGACTGGGCCATGGCTGACTACAGCACCGCCAAGGGCGACAACCTGGGCGTGGCCCCGATCCCGCAGATCACCGGCAAGAGCTGGCCGGCCCCGTACATCGCGGGCTCCTTCTGGATGGCCAGCAAGGCCGTTGGCGACAACGCCGACATCAAGTGCATCGTCTCCGACTTCTTCACCTGGTCCACCAGCACCGACGAGCAGATCAAGATGGTCTCGACGCTCAAGCGCCTCCCCGGCAACGCCGCGGCCCTTGCTGACGCCGTCGTGACCGGCGATCCGCTCCTGTCCGGTGCTGCCGAGGCCGCCATGAAGGGCGTCCCGCAGCCGACCAACCTCGAGATGCGCTGCGTGTTCGACAGCATGACCGCGGGCGTCAAGGACATGTTCGCCGGCAACAGCGACATCGCGAGCATCACGGCGACGATGCAGTCGTCCGCCGAATCCTGCATCTCGCAGCAGTAACCTGTAGGCGGGCAACGGGCCCCGGGGCATCGCCCCGGGGCCCGTTCTCCGCCCCGTCAATCCTTCCCGCACAAACGACCTGAGGGAGGATCCATTTGAGCATCGACGCGGTCATCAACGCACTACGGCAGGTCGGCCTCACCCTCGTTGTCGTCGCCGTGATCGTTGCGGTGCTCGAGGGCGCCCTCTACCTGCTCCTCGTCAAGGGACTCAAGACCAAGTGGGCGGTCCCCGTCATGCTGGTCGCCCCCGCGGTCCTCGGGCTCGCCATCCTCGTGGTCTGGCCGCTCCTCTGGGAGGTGAACGTCTCGTTCACCAAGATGAGCCTGAAGAACTTCAGGGACCCCGGGTTCCTCGGCCTTGCCAACGGCATGTGGGTCGGCCTGGAGAACTACATCCAGGTCTTCACCGAGCCCGTCCTGAAGCTCACCTCGTTCTGGCAGCTCCTCGGCCAGACGATCCTGTGGACGATCATCAACGTCTTCTTCCACGTCGCGGTCGGCATGGCGCTCGCCCTCCTGCTGCACCGCAAGATGCGGGGCAAGGGCATCTACCGCGCGCTGATCATCCTGCCGTGGGCCATTCCCCAGGTCATCGCCCTGCTCGTGTGGCGGACCGAGTTCAACTTCCAGTACGGGATGGTCAACCAGATCCTGGGGATCTTCGGCATCCCACCGGTCCCCTGGATGTCCGACCCGATCGCGAACTTCGTGGCGATGTGCTTCACCAACATCTGGCTCGGAATCCCGTTCATGATGGTCATCATCCTCGGCGGTCTCCAGAGCATCTCGCCGGAGTACTACGAGGCGGCCGAGATCGACGGCGCCAGCAGCCGGCAGTCGTTCCGGGCGATCACCATGCCGCTGCTGCGGCCTGTGCTGACCCCGGCGATCATCCTGGGCACCGTCTGGACGTTCAACAACATCAACGTCCCCTTCTTCATCAACCAGAACGAGCTCGAGACGAGCGACATCCTGGTCACGGCGCTCTTCCGCCAGGCCTTCCAGTACAACCGGTACGGTGATGCGGCGGCGTTCGCGATCGTGATCTTCCTGCTCCTGCTCGCCTTCACCATCGTGTACGTCCGCAAGACCGGCAGCCTGAAGGGGGCCTACGAATGAGCGGTGCCGTCCCCCCCGTCCAGCAGGCGGGAGCGCTCCAGAAGGCGTCCCAGAACCGCATCAAGGGCAATACCGGTGAGGGTGGCCGCACCGATGGCCCGCTCAAGCGGCTGGTCATCCACGCCGTCCTGGCCTTCGCCGCCCTGGTCGCCTTCTTCCCGATCGTGCGCGTGTTCAGCGTCGCCGTCCGACCGGGCAACCAGATGCTCTCCACGGACCTCTCGATCATCCCCGATGGCGCCACGCTCGAGTCGTTCCGCAAGGTCCTGTTCGAGTCGGACCTGCCGCTCTGGCTCTGGAACAGCCTGATCATCACCCTGGGCACCTCGGTGCTGGGCGTGATGATCGCGGCGACGTCCGCGTACGCCTTCAGCCGGTACAAGTTCCCGGGGCGCGGCATCGGCCTCACGATGCTGCTGGCCACCCAGCTGATCCCGGCCGCGATGCTCCTGGTCCCCCTGTACATCATCGCCGTGCAGCTCAAGCTCCAGAACTCGTACGTGGGCATGGTCATCGGCCTGTCCGTGACCGCCGTCCCGTTCAGCATCTGGATCCTGAAGGGCTACTACGACACCGTGCCGATCGAACTGGAGGAGGCCGCCCGCATCGACGGCTGCTCGGAGCTGTCGGCCTTCTGGCGGGTTCTCCTTCCCCTGTCCACGCCGGCCCTCGCGGTGGTGTTCCTGTTCAACTTCCTGTCGGCGTGGAACGACTTCTTCCTCGCGCGGATCCTGATCTCGAAGGAGACGATGCTCACCTGGCCACTCGGCCTGCAGCGCTTCCAGGCCCAGTTCCAGACGCAGTGGAACGAGCTCGCCGCGTCCTCGATCCTGATCGCGATCCCGGTCGTGCTCCTGTTCCTCTACTCGTCCAAGTGGCTGGTCTCCGGCGTCACCGCCGGCGGCGTCAAGGGCTAGCCACCCTCCATCCCGCTGCCACACCCGGGGCCGGTCCGCATCGCGGTCGGCCCCGCGTCCATTGAGGGCCACGTTCGTGCCGATCACCACCCCCTCGTGGGTGCAGGACGCCGTGTTCTACCAGGTCTTCCCGGACCGGTTCGCACGGAGCGGGCGCGTCCGCGCGCCGGGCACGCTTGAACCCTGGGACACGCCGCCCACCACGCTCGGGTTCAAGGGCGGGGACCTCTACGGCGTCGCCGACCATCTCGACCACCTCGTGGACCTGGGCGTCACCGCCGTCTACCTGAACCCGATCTTCGCCTCCGCCTCGAACCACCGTTACCACACCTACGACTACTACCAGGTGGACCCGCTCCTGGGCGGCAACGACGCCCTGCGCGAGCTGCTGGACCGGGCACACGCGAAGGGCATCCGCGTGGTGCTCGACGCCGTGTTCAACCACGCCAGCCGCGGCTTCTGGCCGTTCCACCACGTCATGGAGTGCGGCGTGGCCTCCCCGTACGTGGACTGGTTCTACCTGGACGCCGACTATCTCGCCTCCGGCCGCACCCTGGAGGCGTACCCGCAGCGCGAGCTGCCCGTGCTCGACCACTCGACATCGCCGTGGCTGACGAGGACCGGCGACTGGTCCAAGCGCGAGCTGGGCTTCCGGGCATGGTGGGACCTGCCGGCGCTGCCCAAGCTCAACGTGGAGAACCCCGAGGTCCGCGAGTACCTCATGGGGGTCGCGGAGCACTGGATCCGCTTCGGGATCGACGGGTGGCGCCTGGACGTGCCGGACGAGATCACCGACGACGACTTCTGGCGCGAGTTCCGGCGCCGGGTCAAGGCGCTCAACCCCGAGGCGTACATCGTGGCCGAGATCTGGGCGATCCGGCCGGAGGTCCTGCGGGGCGACATGTACGACTCCCTGATGAACTACCCGCTGGGCGCCGCGGCGCTGTCGTTCGCCGGCGCCGGGCACCTCGACCGGCCCACCGTGGATGCGCACGCCGGCGTCGGCACGTTCGTCCACGATGACGACGGACCTGCGTTCGCCACCCGCCTCGAGGAGGTCATCGGCGCCTATCCGCCGGAGGTCGCGGCAGCGCAGCTGAACCTCATCGACAGCCATGACACCGCCCGCGCCATCACGATGTGCAGCGGCGACGCGGCCTCGATCCGGCTGGCCACCCTCGCCCAGATGACCCTGCCCGGCGCCCCGTCCATCTACTACGGCGGCGAGATCGGCCTAGCCGGCGGCTTCGACCCGGACTGCCGGCGCACCTTCCCGTGGGAGCACCCGGAGACCTGGGACCGGGACCTGCTGGCGTTCGTCACTGCGGCCATCCACCTGCGGCACGCCACCCCGGTCCTGCGACGGGGCGCGTTCCGCATCGCCGCCGCCGAGGGGCCCGCCATCGCGTGGGTCATGGAGGACAACACGTCGGCTGCCCTCATGGTGCTCAACAACGCCGACCAGCAGGCCACGCTCGCCGTTCCGGCAGCCTCGCTGGAGGGACGCACATTGCGGTCCGCCCCGCTCCCCGGCGACGCGGAGACGGTGACCATCGAGGTCCCCACCGACTCTGCCGCATCCTTCATGCTCACCGTCCCGGCCCGATCCGGCCGGGTGCTGCTCGCCTAGAGGTCCCGTCGTGTCGATCACCACCCCGGAGTGGGTCAAGGACGCCGTCTTCTACCAGGTCTTCCCGGACCGCTTCGCCCGCAGCGGGCGCGTGGACCAGCCCGGTGACCTGGAGCCCTGGGACGTGCCGCCCACCTACCACGGGTTCAAGGGCGGCGACCTCTACGGCGTGGCCGACCGGCTGGACTACCTGGCCAGCCTCGGGGTCACGGCGATCTACCTCAACCCGATCTTCTCGTCGGCATCGAACCACCGGTACCACACGTACGACTACCTCGAGGTGGACCCGCTCCTGGGCGGTGACGCCGCCCTGCGCGAGGTGCTGGACCGGGCCCACGCGAAGGGCATCCGCGTGATCCTCGACGGTGTCTTCAACCATGCCAGCCGCGGCTTCTGGCCGTTCAACCACGTGCTGGAGTGCGGTCTGGACTCCCCGTACGTGGACTGGTTCTACGTCGACCGCGACCAGCTCGCGGCCGGCCGCCCGCTGCGCGCCTACCCCAACCAGTCCCCGGCAGAAGCCGCCCAGGAGTCGGGCGGCGCCGACCACTTCGGCCAGGAGGGCATCTCCTCGCTTGGCTACGCCGCGTGGTGGAACCTGCCCGCGCTGCCCAAGCTCAACACCGGCAACCCGCGCGTGCGGGAGTACCTCATGGGGGTCGCCGAGCACTGGATCCGCTTCGGCGCGGACGGCTGGCGGCTGGACGTGGCCGCCGAGATCGACGACGACGAGTTCTGGCGGGAGTTCCGCCGGCGGGTCAAGGGTGTCAACCCCGACGCCTACATCGTGGCCGAGGTCTGGCACGAGGATCACCGCTGGCTCCAGGGCGACCAGTTCGACGCCTACATGAACTACCCGCTGGGCTTCGCGGCCCTCTCGTTCACGGCGGCGGGCCACCGCGACCAGGCGGTCATCGACCAGCACGGCGACGTGCGCGCCGGCATCCGCTGGGAGGACGGGGCGGGCTTCCTTGCCCGGGTCCACCACCAGCTCACGACCTACGACCCGGCGATCATCGCCGCGCAGCTCAACCTCCTGGGCTCCCACGACATGCCGCGGATCCTCTCGATCTGCGCCGGCGATCGGGCGGCGGTCCAGATGGCGACCCTGGTGCAGATGACGGTGCCCGGCGCGCCCTGCATCTACTACGGCGACGAGATCGGCATGGCGGGCGCGCATGACCCGATGTGCCGTGGCGCCTTCCCGGTTGACGAGGGTGCGTGGGACCACGCGATGCTCGCGTTCGTGCGCGGGATCACGGCCCACCGCCATGCGCACGAAGCGCTCCGGCGCGGGACGTTCACGCCGCTCGCCTCTCACGGGATGGCGGCCGCCTACCAGATGTCCCTCGGGAAGACCGTGTTCGTGGTCGCCCTCAACGCGGCCGAGGAGTCGTCCACGCTGGTTGTCCCGCTCCACGGTCATGACGGTGCCTCGCTCGTCCCCGAGCTGCCCGGGGGCTGGCCGTGGCCCGCCGGCGAGCCGGTCCGTGTCGCCGATGGCACTGCCACCATCAGCCTTCCCGCACGCTCCGCGCGCCTGTTCCGCATCCGCTGACACCCGCCGCCACCCGGCGGTCTCGACCTGACCGGAGGGGATCCGCTCCCATGGCTACCAGGAACCGCACCCGATCCGGCCGGATGGCCCGAGCGCTGCTCGCGCTGGCCTTGGGCAGCACCGTCCTCGGCGGCCTGCTGGCTGCGTGCGCGCCGACCGTGACGCCCACGCCCGAGGCGTCTGGTCCCGTGCCCTCGGCATCGGCGGGGACCGGGATCGTGCTGGCGGCCGACAAGGTGCCCCTCGCCCCCGACGGGGTCATCGACGAGGCGGGTCTCGCCCACGACAGCCGCGACGATGCCTACCGCACCCCGTTCGGCTCGGCGCCCGCCGGCTCCAGGATCACGCTCCGCCTGCGGGCGACCGCCGGAGACCTGACCGGCGCCACCGTGCGCGTGTGGGACGCGGGCCAGGAGCTCCAGGCGCTCATCCCGATGAAGGTCATCGCGAGCGACCGGACCGCGGGCGACCACGGCACCGACTGGTGGCAGGTGACCCTGCGCACGCCCGCCACCCCCACGGTGCTCTGGTACCGGTTCATCGTCACCGACGGCCCCACCACGCGCTACCTCGAGGACGATGCCGCGGCCGACGGCGGGGTCGGCGAGGTCTACTCGGAGAGCCCGGACCTCTCGTGGCAGATCGTGCTCCACGAGCCCGGCTTCCGGACGCCCGAGTGGGCGCACGGCGCGACGGTGTACCAGATCTTCCCGGACCGCTTCTACGACGGCGACCCGGCCAACAACCCCACGCCCGACGCCGTCCAGGGCACAGAGGGTGCGTCCCTCTTCCGCTACGGGGACGTCTACGGCAACGACGTGCTCCCCAAGGCATGGGGCGAGCTCCCCGAGGGCGCCTGCCGCGCGTGGCAGGGCGTCGAGTGCACCGAGACCCCGTGGGGTCGTGACTTCTTCGGCGGCGACCTCGCGGGCATCACGGCAAAGTTGGACGACCTCCAGGCGCTCGGCGTGACCGTCCTCTACCTCAACCCGATCTTCGCCGCGCCGTCGAACCACCGCTACGACACGAGCTCGTACACGTTCATCGACCCGGACCTGGGCACGCAGGCGGACTTCGACGAGCTTGCGGCGGCCGCCAAGCGCCGCGGCATGCGCCTCATCCTCGACGGCGTCTTCAATCACGTCTCCTCCGACTCGCCCTGGTTCGACCGGCAGCGGCGCTTCGCCGAGACCGGCGCCTGCGAGTCGGCGACGAGCCTCTACCGCACCTGGTTCACCTTCCGCGAGCCCAAGCCCGATGAGCCGTCGCCGTGCGCCGCGACCACCGAGGGCGGCACCGACACCTACTACACCGGTTGGTTCGGCTTCGACACGATCCCGGAGGTCGTGGAGCAGGGGAGCGTGTACGAGCTCTTCACGGGCTCAGCCGGCATCGTCCAGGCCTGGATCAAGCGCGGCAGCGCCGGCTGGCGGCTCGATGTCATGGACAACCTGTCCCACGGCTTCATGCGCAAGATCCGCGAGGCCGTGAAGGCGACCGACCGGGACGCGCTCGTGCTCGGCGAGAAATGGGACGACGCGTCGATGTACCTCCTGGGCGACCAGGCCGACAGCGTCATGAACTACCGCTTCCGGCGGGCGGTCATCGGGCTTGTCAACGGCGACACCGGCGACCTCGACGGGGCGATCGACGGCCTGACGCCCACGCAGTTCACCGAGGCGATGCGCTCGGTCCAGGAGGACTACCCCGACGCGGCCTTCGCCAGCCTGCTCAACCTCGTGGACAGCCACGACACCACGCGCATCCTGTGGACGCTCGCGCCCGGCGCCGACACCCCGGCCGAGAAGGAGGCGCCCGTGAACCTGGCCGTCGGCAAGAGGAAGCTGCGGCAGGTCGCGGCGCTGCAGATGACGTGGCCCGGGATGGCATCGGTCTACTACGGCACCGAGGCGGGCCTCACCGGCCAGGACGATCCCGACGACCGGCGCACGTACCCCTGGGACAACGTGGACACGGAGTTGCGCGACTGGTACCGGACGCTGGGCCAGCTGCGCCTGGGCTCCGAGGCGCTCACGACCGGGGACCTGGAGTTCCTGCCCGCCGATGATGCGGCCGGGATCGTGGCGTACGTCCGCCGCTCCCCGACACAGGCCGCGGTGGTCGTGCTCAACGTCTCCGACACTCCCGCCGAGGCTGCGCTCGTGCTCAACCCCTACCTGCCGTCGGGCACGGTCCTGACCGATGCGCTCAGCGGCGTGACGGTGCAGATGGGCGAGGAGCCGTCGATCGTCGAGGTGCCCGCGCGGGGCTCGCTCGTGCTGTTCACCCCGCCCGGCGCGGACCTCGAGGCGCCGGCCGCGGCGGGCGAGGTGACCGCGCTCCCCGGGCCGTCGATCGTGAACCTGTCCTGGGCGGCGGTCGACGGCGCCGCCGGCTACGAGATCTGGCGCAGCATCCTGCCCGGCGGTGGCTACGAGTCCGTCGGGAAGGGGACCGCGACCACCTACAACGACACCGACGTCCGCAACGGCACCCGCTACTACTACGTGGTGCGCACCGTGGACGGCGCGGGCAACCTGGGCGATCCCTCGCCCGAGGCCTCCGCTACACCGCAGCTGGAGCTGCTCGACGCGCGCCTCACCGGCGAGGCGGACGTCACCCAGGCCCTGTCCGCCACGCCCGACGGACGCATCCCGGCTGCGGTCAGTGCCACCGGGACGGCGGCCCCTGGCGCAACCATCGGCATCCGTGCCCAGGTGGGCATCGGTGCGGACACCGGCGATCCGGTCACCGACTACGCGTGGTCGGACATGACCTTCGCGTCGGACCTCGACGGAGCCGACATCCTCGAAGGGGTCGTCATTCCGGAGGCCGAGGGCATCTACACGGTCGTCCTACGCGTGTCCACCGACGACGGCACCACGTGGTCCTACGCGGACATGAAGGGCATCGTGGCCGCCGACGGCGCCACCTGGACCCACCAGGCCGAGTGGGCGCTCACGCTCACCGCCGTCCCCAGCGCGGACACGCAGGCCCCGCCGGCACCAGCCGCCCCCACGGTCGTCACTGTGACCGACGCCTCGATCACCCTTGCGTGGACGCCGGTCAGCGCCCCCGACCTGCTCCGCTACGAGATCCTGCGTGGCACCGCGCCCGGCGGCCCGTATGACCTGGTTGGCACGGCCATCGAGCCGGCCTTCACCGACAACTCCGTCTCCAAGGGCACCGCCTACGTCTACGTGGTGCAGGCGGTGGACACGGGCTTCAACCGCTCCGAACCATCACCGGAGGCCGGCGGCAGCGCCCAGACCCGGCCGGTCGAGGTGACGTTCACCGTCACCCTGCCGCCCTCCACGCCCACCAAGGAGACGATCTTCATCGCGGGCGACTTCCAGGGCTGGGATCCGGCTGGCACCCCAATGACCAAGGTGGACGACACGTCCTGGTCCGTCACCGTCCCATTCACCGAGGGTGACGCCCCCCAGTACAAGTACACCCGCGGGTCATGGGAGGCCGTCGAGAAGGACGCCGCCTGCGGTGAGATCCCCAACCGCACGACCGCGGTCGCCTGGTCCGAGGGCGGCGTGATGGCGGTCGCCGACACGGTCGCCAAGTGGAGGGACGTGGACCAGTGCCCCTGACGCCTGCCTGCCCGCCGGGGTGGCGGGGCGGGTGCTGCACGCGTATGCTCGGGCCCAGTGGCTGATCTCCTCGAGCGCGTCCCGCACCTTGCGTCCCGCCTCGCCGGCGTCATCGACGTCGAAGGCAAGATTCCGCGCGCCCTGGTCGGGCTTGGGCCGCTCGAGGGCCGCGATGTCGTGCTCCTCGACTCCCCTGGTGCCCCGTTCCTGCCGCTGGTCCTGGCGGCCGGCGCCGACCCGCAGGTGGTTGAGGTCGTCTCGCCCCTGGCCATCCCGGCAGCCGATACCTCCCTGGACTTCGTGGTGACCCTGTGGTCCGGCTTCCAGGGCGTGAGCGAGGAGGATCTGCAGGAGGTGGACCGCGTGCTGCGGCCCGGTGGGCGCCTGCTCGTGGTGCATGACTACGGCCGCGACGACGTGAGCCTGCTGCGTGACCCCGAAGCGCCCGAGTACCGGCTCTGGGGCCGGCGGGAGGGGCCGTTCCTGCGGGGCGGCGGCTTCCGGATCCGTGTCGTGCACTGCTTCTGGACGTTCCCCGACCTCGACGAGGCCAAGGCCGCGCTGGAGGAGCTGTTCGGGGAGCGCGGAACGGCCGTCGCCGACCGTCTGAAGCGGCCGCGCCTTTCCTGGAACGTTGCGGTGTACCACCGGTGGCGCGACGGCGTTGCGGCAGCCCCCGGGGACGCCCCCGACGACGGCGCGGACGCCGTCACGGATGGCGGCGCCTGACGCCGCGACCGGCAGCCTGGCCCAGGCCGGTTCGGGCCGCCTCGGGCGCCCTCCTGCTACGCTCGGCCCAATGAGCAGCCGCCAGCCGCGCGACCAGCGCTCCGGGGTGCCACGCCGGGCATCCGCGGGCGGCCGCGGGGCGTACGACCCCGCCACCCCCGACCCGGCCCGAGCGCCGGCGCCGTCGCGCAAGGGTGGTCCCCACATCGGCCCGCTCGCGATCACGCCGCTCCGCGTCACGCTCATGGTCGCGCTCGTGGGCGGTCTCGCGTTCCTTGCCTACTCGCTGCTGATCCGGGACGCCCTCCAGGTGCCCCTGATGGCGACCGGCTTCGCGGTCTGCGGGATCGTCATGGCGCTCATGGCGCTGCTCGCCCTGGTGGCGGTGATCCGTGCCGGTCGCGAAGGCCGCGATGGCACCGCCGTCCTGGCGGCGCTCGGCGGGGGGATCCTCGCGGTCGGGGCGATGATGTGCCTCGCCGCGGCGACGATCTTCGCCATGATCTGGAGCGGCACGAAGGCCGGCTGACGCCGGGACGTCGCGGCCGGCCCCTGTCGTGACCGGCCCCTGTCGTGACTGGCCCCGGAGCCTGCCTGCTACACTCGCCCGGCCCGTCCCCGCGCCCGTGCCCCCATCGTCTAGAGGCCTAGGACGCCGCCCTTTCAAGGCGGAGATCACCGGTTCGAATCCGGTTGGGGGTACCACCGTCGCGACCCGCCACGGCGCTCGCCGATGCGGCATCCTGCAGGCATGAGCATCGTCCCGTTCGCCGACGAGCACGTCCCGGCGGCCGCGGCCCTCGCCGCTGCTGGTGTCGAGCGCCTGCGCCGGCGCGTTCCCGCCCTTCCCGATGCGTGGACGGATCCTCTCATCGTCGCCCCGGTGCTCCACCGACTCGTGGAGCAGGGGACCGGCCTCGCGGTCCTCGACGACGGCGAGCTGCTGGCGTTCCAGGCGGGCAGGGTGCTCGACGGGCACGGCGGCAAGTGGTCGTACACGCCCGATGTCGGTCATGCGGCACCCGCCTCCGGCTCCGGGCGCATGCGCGAGCGCCTGTACACGGGCCTCGCCGAGACCTGGGTGCGGGGCGCCTGCCCGGAGCACGTGATCACCACCCTCGCGGACGACGGGGATGCCCAGGGCGTGCTCGCCCGGCTGGGCTTCGGTCACGTCGTGGTGGACCTGGTGCGCGACCTGGCCCCTGTGGAGGACGTGGTGCTGCCCGACGGTGTGCAGGTGCGTCAGGCGGAGCCACGCGACGCGGGTGCCCTCGTGACCCTGGACGCCGGGCTGCGCCGCCACCTCCAGGCGTCGCCGGTGTTCCTGCGCCTGGGACCTGCCCCGACGCTCGAGGTCCAGCGCAGGCACGTGGAGGACCCGGCCCAGGCCATCTTCGTGGCCGAGCGTGAGGGACGACCAGTGGCCTGCCTGCGTATCGGCCCGTGCGCCAACGACGTGGCGATGGTGGTGCGTGATCCGGGGACCGCCAGCATCACCGGCGCGTTCACGGACCCCACCCTGCGTGGCTGGGGCGTGGGCACGGCGCTGCTCGCCGCGGCCGTCGCCTGGGCCGAGGAGCACGGGTACGCCCGATGCGCGGTCGATCACGAATTGGCCAACCGTGAGGCAGGTCGCTTCTGGGTCCGGCACTTCACGCCGGTGGCGCTCTCGATGGGCCGGCGGCTCGCGCACACGGCCCTGACCTGACCGGGTGCGGTGGTATCCTGCCTGCCGTGGAGATCATGGGCGTGACGATCCGCACCATCGTCAACGACAACGTCGCGATCCGCTGTGACGGCTGCCGGGAGATCATCCCGGGAACGCCCTGGCGGGTGAACCTCCTTGACGTCGTCTCCCCCGAGGTGGCCGTCGGCTGGGCGGAGTCCACGCCCGTCAACCCCGGCCCCCACCAGTTCCACGGGGATCCCGCCTGCGTCAGGAGCTGGATGGCCGAGAAGGGCTACCTGTTCTGCCGCCGTGGCGAGGTGCGCGAGATCATGCGCCCGGTCCTGCTGCCCACGGAGCCCGCGACCTTCGGTCTGTGCGACGGCATCCACCGCGACGATCACGAGTTCGTCCCGGCCTGAACCGGCGTCTGCGGCCCCGCGATTGACGCGCGGCGCGACCTTTCCTACACTCGCCGCGCCCGGTCTCCGCGCGAACCTAGGTTTGCCTAGATTCTAGACCCACGCCGACCGGCTCCAGCCGGAGTCCCGCGTGTCGTCCCCCAGCTCTCCCCAGGATCGCCCTCGACCCGAACGCCTCGCCCTGGGCGAGGCGAGCCGCCTGCTGGGCGTTGACCCCGACACGCTCCGCCGCTGGGCCGACGAGGGTCGTGTGCCGGCCTTCACGACCCCGGGCGGCCACCGGCGCTTCGACCGGCGGGCGCTGGAGCGCCTGATCGAGGCCCGCCGCACGGGACCGGCGGGCGAGCTCGCCGCGTTCGGGGCCACACCGGACCGGCTGTCCGCGGCCTACCGGCGCCGGTATGGCGAGGCGCATGCGCTGGCCCCGGACCCGCGCACCACCGTACCCGACGCCGACCGCGAGTCCTTCCGCGAGACCGGCCGGCGCCTGGTGGACGCCCTCGTCCGCCACCTCGACGAGACCGGCACCGCCCGTGCGCTGGCCGAGCGCGAGGCCGTGGACCTGGCGGCACACCTGGGTGAGCGCCTGGCCCTGCACGGCGTGTCCCTCTCGGACGGCGTCTCGATGTTCGTGTCGGCCAGGCGCCCGTTCCTGGCCGAGCTGCGGGTCGTGGCCCGGCGGCGCGGCGTGGACTCGATGCGGGTGGCCGAGATCTACGACATCTCCACCGGGCTCCTCGACCGCCTCCTCATCGCATTCGTCGCGGGCTACGAGCTGGCCTCCAGGAACGCCCGCGGGTCGGCCGGTGCAAGCGGCTCGGAGCCGGCATGAGCACCTGGGTGCCGGCTGTCACCTCCATCCTGGCCTTCACGTTCGCGGCCATGCTCCTCGACCAGTGGCGCGAGCGACGCCACGGCTTCCAGCTCGTGTGGGCGTTCGGCATGCTCGCGTACGGCCTCGGGTCGGGCGCGGAGGCCGTCGCGGGGTTCACGGGTTGGACGGAGGCTGCCTACCGCCTCTGGTACCTCGCAGGTGCGGTCTGGACGGCCGGCTGGCTGGGCCTGGGAACGGCGTACCTGCTGGGGAAGACCCGCTTCGGCTACACCTACGCGTTCCTGCTGGCCGTCTCGGGCCTGATCGCGCTCATGATCCGCAACAGCCCCAACTACGCGGGTGCCGGCCCGCTGCCGCTGCTGTACTTGATCGGCGCGGCGATCCTGGCCCTGGCGATCGCCGTGGAGACCTACTTCGGCAACGTGCGCTGGCCGTGGTTCGCGGGCGGGGCCGTCATCGCGGTCACGGTGCTGTCCGCGGTGCTGATGGTCCTCACGCCTCCGCTGCCGGCGCCCGGCTACTCCCTCAGCCCCACCACGGGCCAGCCGACCGGTGACCTGATGCCGGGCTACCTTCGCCTGCTCACGCCGCTGATGAACATCACGGGTGCGGGCTCCCTTGTGCTCGGCGCCGTCTTCTCGACCTACGTGTTCATGCCCAAGAAGCGCGTGCTGCCCTACTCGCTGGACCCGGACCAGAAGGGCGACGAGTTCCTGTTCAACCTGCTGATCGCCGTGGTGGCGATCCCGGTGAACCTGGTGGCCTCGCTGCCCGGCGCGTTCCGCGACCTGGTCGGCGGCAGGCTCCACCCCCGTGTTCCCGCGACCATCCTCATCGCGATCGGCGGCATGTTCCCGGCCATCACGGACTCGCTGCTGCGCGCGGGCAATGCGCAGTACGGCGCCCTGGGCAAGCTGCTGGGCGTGGTCTTCCTGTTCGCCGGGTTCCTGGTGTCCGCGGAGATCATCCGCGAGGTCCGGGTCCCGTTCACGCGTATCCGGCTGGGCACGCGGTCGCGGCGCCAGGCCCAGCGTGATGCGGTGGCCCCCGAGGCCGAGACCCAGGGCTCCCGCTGAGTTCCCAGGCTCCCGCTGGGACACCGCATGACGACCGTGCCCGTGGCCGACTATCCTCTCCGGCGATGGACACTGCCGCGCTGATCCAGGCTGCCGAGGGCTCCCCGCCCCGCATCCGCGTACTCCTCGCCGATGACCACGGCGTGGTCCGCCGCGGGCTGCGCGCGTTCTTCGAGCTGCTCGATGACATCGAGATCGTCGGCGAGGCCGAGGACGGCCGGCACGCCGTGGACCTGGTGGAGGTGCTCCAGCCCGACGTGGTCCTCATGGACCTGCTGATGCCGGGCGTGGACGGGATCGCCGCCACTGCCGAGATCAAGCGGCGCTGGCCCGAGGTGGAGGTCGTCGCGCTGACGAGCTTCATCGAGGAGGAGCGGGTGACCGCGGCCCTCGAGGCCGGGGCGACGGGCTACCTGCTCAAGGACGCCGATGCCGACGACGTGGCGACCGCGGTCCGGCGCGCCCATGCGGGCGAGGTGCACCTCGACCCGCAGGTGGCGCGCCTGCTGGCCACCCGCATCCGTGCCCGCAAGGAGCCTGCGGCCCCCGACCACGAGCCGCTCACCGAGCGCGAGCTCGAGGTGCTGCACCTGGTGGCCAAGGGCCATGCGAACAAGGAGATCGCGGCCCGGCTCTCCATCACGGAACGCACGGCCCGGACGCACGTGTCCAACATCCTGGGCAAGCTCGACCTGTCCAGCCGCACGCAGGCGGCGCTCTGGGCGATCGAGCACCGGATCGTCTGAGCCGTGACCGGCATGGAGCAGGCGACCGGGGCCACGACGCGGCCCTGGGTCGCGCTCGGGCCGGTGGACGCGCCGGGCATCGTGTTCGTGCATGCCACGCGGTTCACGCGCACGCTGTGGTACCCGCAGCTCCGGCGCCTCGCGGGCCGCTACCGGTGCGTCGCCATCGACCTGCCGGGACACGGTCGCCGGGCCGAAGAGCCGTTCTCGATGGAGGCGGCGGTGAAGGCGGTGGACGAGGCGATCGCCGCCGAGATTCCGTCGGGCCGGGCGGTCCTCGTGGGCCTGTCCCTGGGCGGCTACGTGGCCATCGAGACCGCCGTCGCGCACCCCGAGCGGGTCACGGGCCTGGTGCTGGCGGGCTGCTCTGCGGAGGGTGTCGGGGTGACCGGCTGGTCATTCGCCGCCTTCGCGCGGCTCCTGGAGCTTGCGCCGGACCGGCTTCTCGGGCTGGCGAGCCGCACGTGGTTCCGCGTGCGCTACGGGCGGGGCATTGCCGGCCCCATCGCGGAGGCAGGCCTCTGGCCGGTCGGCGGCGCCCAGGCCGTGCACGCCATCATCGGCCGCCGGGTGCTGGAGCGCCTGGGTCGCCTCTGGGTTCCCGTGACGATCCTGAACGGAACGCTCGACGTGGTCTTCGCCCCGCAGGGTGACCACTGGGCGGCGTCGTGCCGGTCGGGCCGCCACGTGACGCTCGCCGGGGCCACCCATCTCTCGAACCTCGACCGGCCCGCGGGTTTCGCCCGGGTCGTGGCCACCTTCACCGAGTCGATCAACCGCGAAGGCTGATGTCCCTCACCCCGTCGGGCGGATGGGGGTCCTCGGGGCCCGACGGTATACTGGAAGCCTTCGCCAGGGCTCTTGGCCCACCTGTCCCGAGAGGTTCGATGCGCGTCCGTAAAGCCGTGTTCCCCGCCGCGGGCTGGGGGACCCGATTCCTGCCGGCGACGAAGGCCCAGCCCAAAGAGATGCTGCCCCTCGTCGACAAGCCGGTCATCCAGTACGCCGTCGAGGAGGCGGTCGCCGCAGGCATCGAGCAGGTCATCATCGTGACCTCCTCGCAGAAGCGCGCGATCGAGGACCACTTCGACCTCAACTACGAGCTGGAGCACCTCCTCGAGGAGAAGGGCGAGATCGAGAAGCTGCGCCAGGTGCGCCACATCAGCGACCTCGCGCAGATCGCCTATGTGCGCCAGAAGGAGCAGCTGGGCCTGGGCCACGCGGTGCTGATGGCCAAGGACCTGATCGGGCACGAGCCGTTCGCGGTCATCCTGCCCGATGACGTCGTCATCGCGGACCGGCCCTGCATCGGCCAGCTGATCCACGTCTACCACCAGCACCACGGGTCGGTGGTCGCGGTGACCGAGGTCCCGCCCGAGGAGACCCGGCGGTACGGCGTCATCGGCGGCGAGCTCGTCGAGGACAGCAGCCACCACGATTCGGACCGGACGTACCGCGTGACCTCGATCGTGGAGAAGCCGGAGCCGGAGGATGCGCCGTCCAACCTGGCGGTCATCGGGCGGTACGTCCTCACGCCCAAGATCTTCGACAAGCTCGAGCAGACGCAGCGTGGGGCCGGCGGCGAGATCCAGCTGACCGACGCCATCCAGGCGCTCATGGACGAGCAGAGCGTGTTCGGCTACCGCTACGAGGGCGTTCGCTACGACGCCGGGACCACGATGGGCTGGCTCAAGGCGTCGGTGGAGCTGGCGCTGGCCCGGCCGGAGTTCGGCAGCGCGTTCGCGGACTACCTGCGTTCACTCGACATCTAGCGTGGCGGGCCTGAACGGGCCCGCACGCCGCCGTGCGGTAGGATGCCCCGACGGCACCCGCCACACGCAGCGCAGAGGGGAGACGACACCACCGTGACCGAGATCGGAAGCGTCCTGGGCGGCCGCTACCGCCTGGTCGAGCTTCTCGGCCAAGGCGGGATGGCGACCATCTATCGTGCGCGTGACGCCCAGCTGGACCGTGATGTCGCCGTCAAGCTGTTGCGCCCGGAGTTCGGGCAGGACCCGGACTTCCTCGCCCGCTTCCGCGACGAGGCCCGTGCCGCCGCCTCCCTGAACCACCCCAACATCGTCGCGGTCTTCGACTTCGGCGAGGGTGAGGACGGCCCCTACATCGTGATGGAGCTGATCGACGGCCAGGACCTGGGCGCGATCATCCGCGAGAATGGCGCCCTGCCGCCGCGCCAGGCCGCGCGTGTGACGGCCGAGACCGCGAAGGCGCTCCACGCCGCCCACGTGAAGGGCATCGTCCACCGCGACGTGAAGCCGTCCAACGTGCTCATCGGTCGCGACGGACGCGTGAAGGTCGCGGACTTCGGCATCGCGCGTGCCATCACCGAGGCCCAACTCACGCTGCCGGGCGTCACGATGGGCTCGGTCCACTACTTCAGCCCGGAGCAGGCGCGGGGCGAGACCGCCACGATCTCGTCGGACATCTACTCCCTGGGCATCGTCCTCTATGAGTGCCTGACCGCCCAGCGCCCGTTCTCGGGAGACGGCGCGGCCGCCGTGGCGCTCGCCCGCCTGACCTCAACACCCCCGCGACCGTCCGCACTCCGCCCGGGCACCCCGACTGAGCTCGATGCGATCGTGACCCGCGCCATGGCGCTCGACCCGGCCGCCCGCTACGCCTCTGCGGCGTCGATGGCCAGCGCGCTCGAGGGCTGGCTGGCGGCTCCCTCCGCCCAGCCGGGCGCCGCGGCAGGTGCTGCGGTCGCCGGTGCGGCCATCGTGGGCGCCGCCACGGTGGCCAGCGCACAGGCTCGTCCGAACGCCGTGCCCTACCCGCCCGACGCCTACGCCCGCGCGACACCGCCGTCGGCACCCGTCACCACGCGCTCCGCCCCGCCCCCGCCGCCCGTCGACGTGGACCAGGGGGACGATGAGGGCGGCGCCGGACCGTGGGCCTGGGCCGCCGGCATCCTGGGGATCGTGATCCTCGCGATCGTCGGCTTCCTCATCTTCCAGATGCTGACGGGCGGGTCGGACGGCCCGACGGCCTCCGCCTCGCCCGACGCCTCGCCCGTGGCGGTTCCGTCGCTGGTGAACCTCCTGTATGCCGATGCCGAGGCCGCGGCTGCCGAGCTCGGCCTGACCGTGACCCGGGCTGCCACTGAGCCGCGCACGGACGTGGAGCCCGACACGGTGCTCGCCCAGGACCCGCCCGCGGGCCAGGCGGTGGCGCCCGGCACGGAGCTCAAGCTCACGGTGTCCGTGGGCAAGGTCGCAGTGTCCACACCCAGCATCGTGGGGATCCCGGAGAACCAGGCGGTCCAGACGATCGTCCAGGAAGGACTGACGGTCGGGGCGCGGACCGAGGCGTTCGACCCGATGGTGCCGGCGGGATCGGTGGTGAGCCAGAACCCCCAGGCCGGGATCTTCGTGAACCCCGAGACCCCGGTGGACTACGTGGTCTCGAAGGGCCCGGAACCCACCCCGTCCCCGACGCCGGAACCCACGCCGACCCCGACGCCCACCCCAACCCCGACCCCGACCCCCACCCCGACCCCCACCCCGACCCCGACGCCTACCCCCACGCCCGCCCCGATCAACGTCGGCGACTACCGGTGCGTGACGCTCGATGAGGCCACCACCAACATCGACGTTGACACGTTCACGTTGGGCGACGTCACCACGCTGACGCCAGGTGGAACCTATGACCAGGCGTGGGTCGTAGTGGACCAGAAGCCCAACCCGGGCACCAAGAGGCCCGGGGGCACGGCGATCGACCTGGTCGTCGAGGATCCCGCACTGGTCACCACCTGCCCCTGACGGAGGCCGGCGGTGGAGCTCGCGGAGGAGCTCGCGGAGGAGCTCGCGGAGGAGCTCGCGGGGCTGGTCCGGGCCGCTAGGGTCCCGATTCGCTATGCGCTGGTCGCTGGCAGCCTGCGGACCGCCGTTCCGGGTCCTGTCGCCCTCCGGATGCGGCCGTCGTCCGGCTGCGCGCCAGACGGCCACACGGTGCGGCCGGAGCGCTCGATGCGCGGCTGGTGCGCAGGTCGTGCCATCGGGACCCTGCCGGAGCGCATGGACGGCGCACCGGGCGCACATCTAGCGACGTCACTGCTCCGTGTGCGCGCCGGGTGCGCACGGCAGCGGCCGCCGCGGGCGACGCCCGGTGATGCCGCTTCCGATCAGCGGCCCGGGCACGGTGGGGTATCCGCCAGCCACTGGCGGCACGGGTCCTAGCCTTCGGGCCAGGGCTCCGGATCGCCCCACAGCCACCATGTGCCGGGCACCCTGGTGACGGGTGTGGGCATGGACCCCCGATCGTCGGTGCCGGGTGCCGCGGACGACGCGGACGCCGGTTCGTCAACCGGAACGAACGTTCTGGGCTGGCGTGTCTCCCTGCCGTCCGTGGCGGCTGCCCCCCGCATCGCGGCGGTGGTGACCGTGGCAGCCACGGCCGACCTGCCCACCGCGTCGCCTGGGACCCGGACGTGGGTGGAGCCGGCCCAGCGACGCTCGAGGTCCACGGGCGGCGGCGCCGCGACCCAGCAGGGCTTCATCTCGGTGCCGTTCAGCGCAAGCCGCTTGGGATCGAGGCCGCACAGGCCCAGGCCGCCGGCGACGCCCTTGCGGAAATGCCGGCAGGTGGCGCACGAGGTCGTGGAGCGACGACAGACCCAACACCGCGAGGTTTCCGACTGCGGCGTGTTGCAATGCGGGCAGCGCCAGACCGGCATGCGCGGATCGTAGCTGCGCCAACGGCGGCTGTCGAGGCGATTCCTGCGCAAGCAGAACGGATGCTCGATCCGTTCTCGCCCCGTTCGACGGCGAGGTCGACCAGGTCCGTCGGCGGCCTACTCGACCGTGAGGGTCGCCCGATCCGTCCCCTGGCCGTCGGCTGGAGTGTCCACGAGGACCGTCGCAAGCCCGCTGCCGGGCATGGCGCCTGACGGGATCGTCGTGGTGAAGGTGGCGACGCCACCCCCGTCTGTCTGGATCTCGCGCGAGATGATCGCCTCGAGGCCGGGGACGGACACGGTGAACAGCGCCGCCGCGCCCTTGACACGCTGCCCGTCCGAGCCCGTGACGGTCACGGTGAACGTCACCTCCTTGGGCAGCTTGGAGGCCGAGAACCGGTAGCGGCTGCCGATAAGCACCACGGACAGCTTGCCCTCACCACGGCGCAGCGTGATGGTGTTGGTGTTCTCGTTGCCCGCGAGGTCCGTCACCGTCACGGTGATCACGTTGGCGCCGTCCGCGAGCGCGATCGACGTCTCCCACAACCCGTCATCGCCGGCAATCGCCTCGGCGTTTGCGCCGTTGGAGGCGTTCTGGGCGCGGACCGCGGCCTTGGGCTGCGTCTTGCCCTTCAGCGTCGCCGTGCTCTTCTTGATCCGGGCGCCGTCCTTGGGCGAGATGATCGTCGCCTTCGGCTTGAGGTTGTCCATCACCCAGGTGGCCACGCCGGAGGGCTCGCTCTCGCCGCCCGGCCCCACCACCGTGGCCTGGAAGTCGTTGCGACCCTCCGCCAGCTCGACCTCGGGGATGACCAGCTTCGAGAGCTCCCCGACGCCGACCTCGGTGACGAGGGCCGGATCCTTGTCGGCGACGGCGACGTAGAGCCGGATCGTGTAGCCCTCAATGCCGGTGATGGCGGTGGGCACGTTCACGATGATGTCCGTGGTCGCCTCGTTCGTGTACGGGGTGTCGGGGGCCTCGATCGTGGGCGGCTCGCCCACCTCCGGCGCCGCTGTCGGTGCGGAGCTGCTGACCACGCCGCCGACCTGGGTCACGAACCCCCCGATGCCGGCGACCACGGACGACACGAAGGGGCCGACCGCCCCGCTGCCGATCCAGACGATGGATGCGCCCAGGGCGAGGATGGCCACGGCGAGGAACAGCTTCATCGGCAGTGGCAGGCCGCGGCGCCGCTCCAGGTCCCGGTACCGGTCCATCCGGCGCGGCGACGGGGCGCTGGGCCGGACCCGGCTGGTCACGGGCCGGCGGCCGGCGGGGGGACGGGGTCGGACCTGCGAGGTCCGGTCGCGGCGGGAGTCCATCTGGCGGAATTGTCGCACGGACAGGGGATCCCGCATCGGGGCGTGGGAGCGTGTCGCTGCGCGTCCCACCACGTCCCAGGCCGGAGCCTGCTGCCACCCACGGGCCGCACGGTGGTACGCTGCGTGCCACGTGCGACCCCAACCGCCCACGGGTCGCTCGAAGAGGGTGGAGTGGAGTCCCGAGACCGGAGGCCTGTGCGCCCGTCGCCGGGAGATCGTGGAGCCTGGAGGCATGGCCCCATCTCCCGGGTGACTGCGCGCCCGGTACCGCCGGATGAGACCGCTGGCGCAGCCGGGTCCGCGGCTGGCGCAGCCGGGTCCGCGAACGGCTCGTCCGCCCCCGCGCGCAGGATGCCCGCACCACCACCTCGCCGCCAGCTGCCACCGGCGCCGTCGCCCACCGCCCCGCTGTCCGCCGCCCGGCCCTCAGCCCCGCAGCCGCCGCGCGTCTTCCTGGCCGCGAACCGGGTGGCCGCGAACCGGGCCCAACTGGCCACCGGCGCTGCCGGCAGGTCCGGCTTCGGGCTGCCGAGCCTGCGCCGCAACGTGTGCCCGCACTTCTACATGACGGGCTCCCGCGGCGCGATCCCCATCCAGGCCCCGCATCTGCTCAAGGGCCTCCTCCGCCAGCCCAACACCATCTCCCGATGCCAGCTTCGGGGCGGCGTCCATCTCGACGAGGGCTACGTCAACGACGTGTGCCTGACGCCCCGGTTCAACCAGTGCGTCTTCTACGAGGACGAGCTGACGCGCGAGTGAGCACGACGGATCCGCAGTCCGCGCCGCACTCTGAGGCCACGGGACAACCGCAGCCCCTCTCGACCGCACGGGCCACCGGCAGCACCTACGCCGAGGCCCTGGCTGCGATCGAGGCACGCGGCCGGTTCGGCATCCGCCTCGGGCTCGGCAGGGTCACGGCCCTCCTGCGCGCCATGGGCGATCCGCAGCGCGAGGTGCGAGGCGCGCTCGTCGCGGGCACCAACGGCAAGGGCAGCGTCATCGCGCTGGCCGGGTCCGCCCTGCGCGCTGCCGGCTACCGCATCGGCGAGACGCCCAAGCCGCACCTCGTGACCTACCGCGAGCGGATCGTGGTGGATGGCCGCCCCATCGATGCGACCACGTTCGCGCGCCTGGTGGACGAGGCGATCCCCGCCGCCGATCGCATCGCGCGCCGCCTGGGTCCGCCCACGGAGTTCGAGCTGCTCACCGCGGTCATGTTCCGCCACTTCGCCGACGCGGAGCTTGACCTGGCGCTCGTGGAGGTGGGCCTCGGCGGCCGGCTCGACGCCACCAACGCCTGGGACGGCGGCGTCGCGGTGCTGACCAACGTGGGTCTCGACCATACCGACCGGCTGGGTCCCACGATCGCCGCGATCGCGAGGGAGAAGGCGGCGATCGTCAAGCGGGGGAACCTGGCCGTGACCGGCACGGACGGCGAGGCCCTCGCGATCCTGCGCCGCCGGTGCGCCCGCCTCGGCGTGCCGCTCATCGTTGCCCCGCCCGCGCCGGTGCTGGGCTGGACGCGCGACGCACTCACCGTGGAGCTGCCAGGCCTGGGCGCCGTGGACCTGGGGCTGCGCGGGCGGCACCAGGCGGCGAACGCGGCCGTCGCCGATGCCCTGCTGGACGCGCTGGCGGCCGCCGGGATCGCGTCGGTGCCCGCTGAGGCGCGACGCCGGGGCTACGCGACGGCGACCTGGGCGGGGCGCCTGGAGCTGGTCGAGGGACCGGGCGGCCGCGAGGTCCTCCTCGACGGGGCCCACAATCCCGACGGGGCGGCCGCGCTCGCGACGGCGTTGGACGACCTGCGGCCGCACCTGGCGGGGGGTCGCGACACGCCGGCGGCGCCGCTCACCCTCGTCTGGGCGGCCATGGCGGACAAGGACGTCGAGGGGGTGCTGCGCGCCTTAGCGGTCTCGCCGACGCTGGCCGGGGCCCGCATCGTGTGCACCGCGCCCGACCTCCCACGCGCGCTGCCCGCCGCGGCGCTCGCCGACCTGTGGCGCGCGGTCCTGCCAACCGCCCAGGTGGAGACCGCTCTCTCACCGGAGGCCGCCGTGGCGCGGGCCCTCGCCGCCGGCGGGTCGCACGCACGCGGGCCGGTGGTCGTGGCGGGCTCCCTCTACCTGGTGGGCGCCGCCCGGGCCGTGCTCGTGGACGATCCCGCGCTGCGGGACCCCGTGGCAGGATGACGGGCATGCACGAGCGCGACATCCCGGCCGATCGCAACGTGGTCCGTGAGCACCCCGCGCAGGGTGGGGGCGCGGCGACACCGTCATTCGGCCTGCCCAAAGGCGCC
Organism: uncultured Chloroflexia bacterium; assembly: GCA_963748625.1. Taxonomy (GTDB): domain Bacteria; phylum Chloroflexota; class Limnocylindria; order Limnocylindrales; family CSP1-4; genus CAIXZV01. The sequence continues at coordinate 94,168 of CAVVJT010000002.1, forward strand.
CCGACGGGCATCCCGGAGCCACCTTCCCCGCTCCAGGCCGGTCCGCTGCGCCTCGTCTGGGGCACGCGCACCTACGTCATGGGTGTGCTCAACGTCACGCCTGACTCGTTCTCGGGCGACGGGCTCCTCACGCCGGCGGGCGTCGACCCCGTGGCGGCCGCCCTGGCGCAGGCGCGCCGCATGGTGGCTGACGGCGCCGACATCCTCGACGTGGGCGGCGAGTCCACCCGGCCCGGCCACGCCCCTGTCGCCCAGGACGAGGAGCAGGCCCGCGTGGTGCCCGTCATCCGGGCCATTCGCGAGGCGCTCCCGAACACCGCGATCTCCATCGACACGACGAGCACCACCGTGGCCGCCGCCGCCCTCGATGCAGGCGCCCACATGCTCAACGACATCTGGGGTGTCTCGGTCGACCCTGCCATGGTGCGGCTCGCCGCCGCGCGGGGCGTGCCGATCGTGCTCATGCACAACCGCGCCGAGGCCCGCTACCGCAACGTCGTCGCCGAGGTCGTGACCGACCTCGCACACGCGCTGGACCGGGCGCTGGACGCCGGCGTTCCCTGGGATCACCTCGTGGTCGATCCCGGGTTCGGCTTCGGCAAGACGCCCGACCACAACCTCGCCGTCCTGGAGCACCTGGCAAGCCTCAAGGTCCTGGGCCGCCCCATCCTGCTCGGAACGTCGCGCAAGTCCACGCTGGGCAAGCTGCTGGACCTGCCGCCCGACCAGCGCGTCGAGGCCACCGCGGCAACGACCGCCCTGGGGATCGCGGCGGGAGCTGACATCGTCCGGGTCCACGATGTGCGCGAGAACGTCCGCACGGCGCGGGTCGCAGATGCGATCCTCCGTGGATGGCGCCCGGACGGGTGGCTGGCAGGCGGGTAGGACGTGAGCGACCGGATCTTCCTCGAGGGCATGGTGTTCTCGGGCACGCACGGCGTGTACGAGGAGGAGCAGCACAACCCGCAGCCGTTCGAGGTGGACGTGGAGCTCGCGCTCAACCTCCAGCCCGCCGGTCTCACCGACGACCTGGCACGGACCATCGACTACTCGAAGGTCTTCGACACCTGCCGGGAGATCGTCGAGACGACGCGCTTCAACCTGGTCGAGGCCCTGGCCGAGGCGATCGCGCACGAGCTCCTGGCCAACTACCCGGCCGAGGAGGTCACGATCAGGATCTCGAAGCCCGCGATCCAGCTCGGCGGCACCTTCCGCGAGGCCGGCGTCGAGATCCGGCGGCGCCGCACGGCCTGAGCCGCTCGGACAGGGAAACGCGCCGTCCCGGGGCCCATCCGGAACGGCGCGTTGGAAGCGGCGACGGCGCGGACACCCGCACCGCCACCGTGCCTCACGGGTTCTCGGGGCGCGTGCCGAGCGTGAGGGTCAGGGAGATGGCCTCGCCGTTGCGGAGCACATCGAGGGTCACGGTGTCCCCGGGCGCGAACTGGACCAGGACCGCGTCCAGGGGATGGAGCTGGTCAAGCTTCTGGCCGTTGATGGCCGTCACGATGTCGCTGTCGAGGAGGCCGGCCGCGGCGGCAGGGCTGCCGGCCACGATCGCGGAGCCGGTCCCGCCCTGGTTGGTGACCAGCGCACCCTCTGCCACGGGCAGGCCGAGGTCCTTCTGCGCCTGCAGGTCGAGGGTCAGGAAGCGGATGCCGATCCACGGCCGGCTCAGGTCCACGCCGGCCAGGGCCTGGTCCATGATCGGGCGCGCGATGTCGATGGGGATCGCGAAGCCGATGCCGCTGGAGTCGGTCGCCACCGCGGTGTTGATCCCGACCACGGCGCCGGTGGCGTCGGTCAGCGGACCACCCGAGTTGCCTGGGTTGATGGCGGCGTCGGTCTGGATGAGGTTGGTGATCCGCGAGGTCCCGTCGTCCACCTGGACGTCCCGGCCCTTGCCGGACACGATCCCGCTGGTGACGGAGAAGCTGTACGTGCCCAGGGGGCTGCCGATCGCCACCACGAGCTGGCCGATCTTGAGGCCGTCGGAGCGCCCGAGGCCGGCCACCGGGAGGCCCGTGGCCTCGACCTTGATGATGGCGAGGTCGGTCAGCGTGTCCACGCCGTAGACGGTGCCCTTGAAGGTCCGGCCGTCCGGCAGCTCGACGTCGAGCGTGTCGGCGCCCGCCACGACGTGGCGGTTGGTCACGATCCAGCCGTTCGCGTCGTAGATGAAGCCCGAGCCCACGCCGCTGGACGGGACGGTGCCGAACGGGTCGGTGCTCTCGCCCGCGGTGGTGATCTTGACGACCGCGGGGCTGGTCTTCGCAGCCGCGTCGATCACCGCAGACGACTCGTTGATGGTGACCGGCACGCCGCCGGCGGTGGTCTGCCCTGAACCGGCGGCGATGGCCGGGACGACGGCCTGGTCGAAGGCACCCGCACGCTCGAGGGCGATCACGGTGCCGCCCGACGCCAGGACGGCCGAGAGGAGCGACACGAGGGCGATGGTGCCGATCCCGGCCCCGCCGCGGCGTGTCTTGACGGGCTCGGTGGCCACGGTGGCCGGCGCGGGCTCCACGGGACCGTGGACCGGTGCAGGTGGGGCGACCTGGCCGAAGCCCTCAGCGGCCGCGCTGTTGGGCGGGGACGGCACGAACCAGCGATCGGCGGCGCCCGCGGGGACGGTGGAGCCGGGCTGGGCCCACGCCCAGCGGGTGTCCGGGCGCGGATCGGGCGCCGGCGCGTAGCGCGGCACCTCGACGGGCTGGGTGTCGTCGAGGGGGTCGGCCGAGCTGGCGATGATGGGCTCGATCGGGCTGGCGCCGGCCGGCTGCTCCGGCGCAGGCGCGGAGGGGGACTCGGGCGCGGAGGGGGACTCGGGCGCGGAGGGGACTCGGGCGCGGAGGGGACTCGGGCGCTGGCTCCTGCTCGGGGCGCGGGGCGGCTCCGGGCGTGATGTCGTCGGTCATCGGTGGGTCGGGCTCTCCGGTTGCTTGGGGTTGCCGGGCGCGTCCGGCGCAGGCTCCTGCGCCAAGAGTGCGGCATCGGGATTCACGGGCGGCATGGCAGTCGGTGAAGAAACCTCCACCTTGGGCGTGGAAGGGGTGGGGGCAGGCCAGGCGGAGCCCTCGTCAGGCGCGGCCGGGGCGATGGCGACGGTTTCGCGGGGATCCTTGGGCAGCGTGACGACGAAGCGCGTGCCACGGCCGACGGCACTCTCCACGGCGATGGTCCCGTGGTGCATGTCCACGATCGACTTCACGATCGAGAGCCCCAGGCCGGAGCCGGAGCCACGCGCCTCGTTGGACTCGCTGCCGCGGTAGAAGCGGTCGAAGATGAGGGGCAGCTCGGAGGCCTTGATGCCGATGCCCGAGTCCTGCACCTCGATTCGCGCGCCGCCGTCAGCCTCGGCCCGCGCGGTGACCCGGATCTCGCCGCCCCGGGGCGTGAACTTGATGGCGTTGCCGACCAGGTTGGTGACCACCTGGCCGACGCGCGGCGGATCGTGCTGGAAGCGGAGCGGGCGCTCGGGGAGACGCGTCACGATCCGCACGCCGCGCTTGTCAGCCGCAGCCAGCTGCTGCTCCACCGCGGATTCGACCGTGCCCCGGAGGTCCTCCGGCCGGAGCTCGAGCAGCACGAGGCCCGAGTCGAGCTTGGACAGCTCCAGCAGGTTCTGGGCCAGCCAGTCAAGCCGGTCCAGCTGGCCCGCCGAGGACTCGAGGAACTCCGTGCGCGCCGCCGGGTCCTCGCCCGCCGGGCCCTGCAGCAGCTCCACGAAGGTGCGCATCGCGGCGATCGGGGTCCGCAGCTCGTGGCTGACGTCGGCGAGGAAGTCGCGGCTGCGGTCGCGATCCCGGCGGATGACCTCGACGCTCTCCTCCAGGCGGGCGGCCATCACGTTGAACTGGCGGGACACGGTCCGGATCTCCAGGGTGCCCGTGGTGATCTCGTCGAGGGCCACGCGCGAGGAGAAGTCGCCGCCTGCGAGGCGGCGGGCCGCCGCGGTGAGCCGCGTGATCGGCGTGGTGAAGCGGTGGGCAAGGAAGGCGGCCACGACGACCGCGATGACCAGGGCGATGGCCGCCATGACCAGGAGCAGGCCGTTGATCGCCTCGATGGTCGCGGCGCGCGTGGTGTGCGGGTCGGACAGGGTCACCACCAGGCCCCAGTCCTGGAGGTCGTTGGTGCGTGCGGCGTCGGCGTCACGGGCCGGGATCGAGGGGTCCACCGCCTGGCCTGGTTCGAGGTCCATCCCAGACTGGGCGGTGAACGTGAGCCGCTTCACCGGGTCAGGGACCAGCATCCCGTCGGTGTCGTTGGAGGCCGGGCCGAAGGCGAGGTTGACCTTCGCCTGGGCCACGTGGTCGGCCACCAGCTGCAGGCTGCCATCGTCGATCAGCATCTGTTCGACGGCGGGGTTCAGTGTCCAGCGCCCGTCCTGCTTGAGGACGACGGCCTCGGCACCCGCTGCGTCGTCCACGAGCTTCATCATCACGGCCACACTGGCCACGGCCCGGTCGGCGAGCTGGCGCTCCTCCTCGGCGCGGAGGTAGGCGTCCATCCGGAGGACGACGACAGGTGCCACGAGCATCAGCGTGAGCGCCACGACGCCCATGAAGGCGATGGTGAGGCGGGTCTGGAAGGACTGCGGGACCGGACCTCGCCGGCTGGTCTCCGCCGGCGCAAGCCGCACCGGCTCCCGGCCGGACGGCTCCGCCTGGCCGCTTGCGTCCGACGGGCGGACGGCACGCACGTCAGCGCTCGGCGAACTGGTAGCCCGCGCCCCGGACGGTCAACACGAACTGGGGCGCAGAGGGGTCGTCCTCGATCTTCTCGCGCAGGTGGCTCACGTGGACATTGATCGTCTTCTCGTCCTGGTCGAGCGCCTCGTAGTCACGCAGCAGCTCCAGGAGCTCGCGCCGCGAGAAGACGCGCCCGGGGCGGCTGGCGAGGTGGCGCAGGATCTCGAACTCGGTGGCCGTGAGCGCGATGCGGCGCTGACCCCGCTGGACGCGTCGGCGCTCGAGGTCGATCACGAGATCGCCGTGGCGGATGACGCGGCCGCCGGCCGCATTGGCAAGGTCGCCGTACGCACGCCGCAGCAGGGCGCGGATGCGGCTGAGGAGCTCGCGCAGGGCGAAGGGCTTGGTGACGTAATCGTCGGCGCCAAGCTCCAGGCCGACCACCTTGTCGAACTCGTCACCCCGCGCCGTCAGGAACAGGACCGGCGCCTTGACCCCGGCGGCCCGCAGGCGGCGCAGCACCTCGAACCCGTCGATGCCGGGCAGGCGCACGTCGAGCACGATCAGGTCGGGGGCCTGGGAGGTCGCGAAGTCCAGGCCTTCCTCGCCCGAGCGCGCGAGCGTGACCTCATATCCCTCCTGCTGGAGGGCGTACTGGATGCCCCGTGCGACGGCGAACTCGTCTTCGACGATCAGGATGGTGGATGCCACGGCGCGCCGATCCTACAGCACGCTCCCCATGTGCGACCCGGACCGGCCGACTCGGAGGTCGCGTGAGCCCTGTGATAGCGTTGCTGCCACGGTTATGCGGGCGGGGTCCCGCGATCCAGGCGGTCGCCGACCTCGCGCCCGCGGGCCACCGGCCGCCAGCACCTCGAGGTGGCATCCATGCCCGACCGACCCACCCTCTCCGCGTCCAGCCGCGACATCGTCGGCAAGAAGGTCGCCCGCCTGCGCCGCGCCGGCCGCATGCCGGCCGTGGTCTTCGGCCATGGCGACGCCAGCACGCCGGTCAGCGTCGATGCCCACGAGTTCGAGGTCCTGCGCCGGCACATCGGCGCGACCGCGCTCATCGACCTCTCGATCGACGGCGAGCGCGTCGTCCCGGTCATGGTCCATGGCATGCAGCGGCACCGGGTGACCCAGCGGGTTCTCCACGTGGACCTGTTCGCCGTGCGGATGTCCGAGGAGATGGTGCTTGACGCGCCCCTCGTGGGCACAGGCGAGGCCCCCGCGGTCGCGCTGGGCGGAACGCTCGTGCACCAGCTCACCTCGCTCAAGGTGAAGGCCCTCCCCGCGGCCCAGCCCGAGGCGCTGTACTTCGACCTTTCGGCGCTCGTGGACTACGACGCCATGATCACCGTCGCTGACCTGGCCCTTCCCAGCGGTGTCACCCTGCTGCACTCGGATCTGACCGAGGTGGTTGCACGGGTCCTCCCGCCGAGGGTCGTCGAGGCAGAGGTCGGCGCGTCCGAAGAGGCACCGGCCGAAGTCGTCGACGCCGCCGCCGCCGGCTCCGGCGAGGGCTGACCCAGCCCAGCCGTCTCGGGGCCGGGTTGACCCGGCCGTCTCAGGGCCGGGCGGACCGTCGTCCGGCCACGTACGCGACGGGGAGGCGCATCCGGAGGCCGTCCGGGTCCAGCGCGCGCAGGCGCGCGAGCACGTCGGCTTCCAGCGCCGCGCGCCTGGCGGGTGCGAGCGACGCGAAGCGGTCCTCGTCGTCGAAGCGCGCCATGAAGGCAAGGTAGCCCTCCGGTGTGAACTGGTGGTCAAGGTCGTCCTCGCGGGTCGTCACGCCCGCGAACCCCGCCCGGCGGAGCTGTGCGGCAAGCACGCCGGCATGCTCCGGGTCGTCCTGGCCGGCACTCCGGTCGTCGAGCTCGAGGCCTGCGTCGTCGAGCGCTTGGTCGTAGACGTCGTCGGCAGGAAAGCGCCCGCCGGCGAGCCAGGTGACGTACGCGATGGTGCCGCCCGGCCGCAGGATCCGCCGGACCTCGCGCAGCGCCCGGGGGCGCGACGGGACCAGCTGGTAGACGAATGCCGACGTGGCGACGTCGACGCTGCCCGCTGCGAGCGGGAGGTGGTCGGCCGCACCCTGGCGCAGGCTGATCCGGGATCGGGCCTCACCCGCCAGCACGGCGAGCTCCCGTTCGGCCACCTCCAGCATGCCCGCCGACAGGTCCACCCCGACGGCACGCACGTGCGGCCAGCGGGTGACCGCCGCCGCAAGGAACGCCCCGGTGCCGCAGCCGATGTCGACGATGGTCCGGGCACCGACGGCCACGGCGGGCGCGACCTCGTCGAGCAGGGCCAGAGTGGAAGGCCGGTGCACCGGCGACCACCAGCGGGCGTACGCCTCAGCGATGCGGTCATAGCGGGGCTCCTGGTCCACCATCGCCGCCATCGTGCCATGCCTTGGTGGTCCCCTGCGACGGCCCGTGACCGGGTTGCGTGCCGGTTTTGTGCCGTTCGGCCCCCGGCGCCCGGTCCCGGAGCGCTGGAACCCGCCAGCAGGCGGGCGGATGCTCCTGAGTCGGAAGAGCAGATTCGGCGGTTGATGCCGACAACCGCAGCCGGGCCCCGGGGTCCGAAAGGAGCAGCGGTATGAAGAAGATCCTCCTCGCCTATGACGGCGACGAGCCCGCAAAGCGCGCCCTGGCGCAGACGATCGAGCTCGCGACACGCTTCCAGGCGGAGGTTGGCGTGATCAGTGTGGTCCCGGACCAGCACGGCGGTCTCCGGGCGGATCCGTGGGACGACCGGTCGGTGCATGCCGAGGAGCTCGTCGAGGCGCGCAAGCTGCTGCGCGAGCACGGCATCGAAGTCGAGCTGTACGAGCCCGACGGCGACGTCGCCAAGAGCATCGAGCGGATCGCGGACGAGATGGGCTACGACGTGATCGTCGTGGGCACCCACGGCCTCGGCACGGTGTCCAAGGCGATCCAGGGCAGCGTGTCCGAGCATGTCGCCACCCACGCCCACGCCACGGTGGTCGTCGCCCGCTGATGGGCGCGCTCGACCGAGCCCACACATCCATCCCGGAGGTTCCTGCCGTGATCCTTGCCGCACCGGCCACGCCGCGCGGCCACGCCCACCGGCTCTCGCGCACCGTCCTCGACGCGCTCCGCAGCGGCACTGGGCCGGCCCCTGTCACGCTGCGCGGTCTCGCCCTCATGGCGGACCCCGTCCTGAACAAGGACGCCGCCTTCACCGAGGAGGAGCGCGAGGTCCTGGGCCTGCGCGGCCTGCTGCCACCGCGGGTGGTGGACATCGACCTCCAGGTGGCCCTCGAGCTGGAGCACGTCCGGCACAAGCAGGACGATCTCGAGAAGTACATCGGCCTGGCCGCGCTCCAGGACCGCAACGAGACGCTCTTCCACAAGGTGCTCCTCGAGCACCTCGAGGAGCTGCTGCCGATCGTGTACACGCCCACCGTGGGGCGGGCCTGCCAGCAGTTCAGCCACCAGTACCGGCGGCCGCGCGGCGTCTGGATCACGCCCGATGACGTGAGCCGGGTGCCGGAACTGCTTCGCAATGCAGCCCGCGACGAGATCCGCCTGATCGTGGTCACCGACAACGAGCGGATCCTGGGCCTCGGCGACCAGGGGGCCGGCGGCATGGGCATCCCCGTCGGCAAGCTGGCGATCTACTCCGCGGCGGCGGGGGTCCACCCCGGCATGACGCTCCCGGTGTCGCTGGACGTGGGAACGGACCGGGTCGAGCTCCTGGCCGATCCCCTGTACGTCGGCTGGCGCCATCCGCGACTGCGGGGCGACGCCTACGACGAGGTGGTGGAGGCGTTCGTGGCCGGCGTCCGGGAGGTGCTACCGCGGGCGGTCCTGCAGTGGGAGGACTTCAAGCAGCACAACGCGATCCGGCTGCTCGACCGGTACCGCCAGTGGGTCTGCTCCTTCAACGACGACATCCAGGGCACGGCGGCGGTGGCCGTCGCGGGGATTCTTGCCGCGCTACGGGTCGCGGAGCGGCCGCTGGGTGAGACGCGGTTCGTGCTGGCCGGCGCGGGGGCCGCGGGGACGGGCATCGCGCGCCTGCTGCGGGTGGCAATGGTGGAGGCCGGCATCCCGGCTGCCGACGCCCACAACTCGGTCGCGGTCCTGGACTCCCATGGGCTGGTGGTCGAGGGACGGCCCGGTCTCGACGACGACAAGGCCGATACGTCGCTGTCGCGTGACGTGGTCGCGGCGCTGGGGCTGGATCCCGACGGACCCCACGACCTGCTCGAGGTGGTGCGAGCCTTCAAGCCCGACGTGCTCCTGGGCACGACCGGCATCGGGGGCGCGTTCGCGGAGGACGTGATCCGGGCCATGGCCGACAGCTGCGCCCGCCCGATCGTGCTGCCCCTGTCGAACCCCACCGCCAATACGGAGGCCACGCCGGCCGACGTCATGGCCTGGACCGGAGGGCGCGCCATCGTGGCCACCGGCAGTCCCTTCCCGCCGGTTCTTGTAAACGGGGAGCCGCACCGGATCCCCCAGGTGAACAACGCCTACGTGTTCCCGGGCATCGGTCTCGCTGCGATCGTGTCGGAGGCGCGGATCCTGCCCGACTCCGCGTTCCTCGTCGCCTCGCGGCGGCTGGCGGGCATGGCGACGCCCGCCTCACTTGCCGAGGGCGCCCTCTTCCCGCCCATCAGCGAGCTGCGATCCGTCGCTCGGGACGTCGCCATCGCGGTCGTCGGGCACCTTGGCGACCTGGGCGTTGGGCGACGGTTCCCACCTGCCCAGATCCCGGCTGCCGTGGACGCCGCGATGTGGAAGCCTGCCTACGTGCGGTACGAGGCGGTCTAGATCCGGGCACCCCACCCACCAGGCATCGGGTTCTCGCTCGCGTGCCGCCCAGCGGGGCCGGTGCAGCCCGCGTGGCGGCAAGCTGGTGCAGGATCCCGCACCCAGTGCCCGCCTGGCGGGAGGCGGGCACGGCGGTACGCGCGCCCTAGCCGAAGATTGACGTCGGGCAGTACGCGGTCACGATCCAGTTCGGCTGGTCCACGATCTCGCTGATCCGCAGGTCGCCCGCGACCGAGAGCAGCAGGTAGGCGTCGATCGGGGCCAGCCCGCGCTCCGCCGCCAGCCGGTCGATCATCCGGCGCACAGCGTCGCGCGCGGCCTGGAACAGGTCCGGCCCCACGCCGTCGCAGGCGAGCCAGGGCGCCGTGTTGGTGGACAGCCCCAGCGGGCCCGCGGTCCGGAACTCCGGGGCCGAGACGGTCACGTCGCGCCGCACGGAGAGCCGCACCGACGCCCGCATCGGCGTCTCGATCGCCGTCCCGCAGACCTCGCCGTCGCCCTGCGCCGCGTGCCCGTCGCCCAGCGAGAACAGCGCGCCCGGGACCTGGACCGGCAGCCACAGCACCGACCCTGCCGTCAGGTGCCGGGTGTCCATGTTGCCGCCGGTGACGTCGGGCGGGATGGTGGAGCGGGGGTCGCCCGCCGGTGCCACGCCAAGCTCACCGCAGAACGGGGCCAGCGGCACGCGCACGCCGGGCAGGAACTCCCCGAAGTGCCCGTCGAGCTTCGTGATCCGCAGGTACGGATCCGGGAACTGGTCGGCGAGCAGGCCGAACCCCGGGATGTTCGCCGTCCAGCCCCAGTCGCCCGGCTCGAAGGAGAGCAGCTCCACCTCGAGCGTGTCGCCGGGCTCGGCGCCGTCCACGTGGATCGGGCCCGCCACCTGGTCCACCTGGTCGAACGCGAGCGAGTCCAGGTCCGCGGTCACCGAGGACGCGGTGACCTGGCCGTTGGAGGCGTCGAGCGCGTCGAAGGAGACGACATCGCCGGGCGCGACCGTGAGCACAGGCGGCACGGTCTTGTCCCAGGCGAGGTGCCACTGGTCGCGGCGGACGTGGAACGGGGGCTGGCTGGCCATCGGTTCGGCTCCGGAACTGCGGGGGCTCGGGGGATCAGGAGAGCTCGAGGGTCAGGAGAGGTCTTCGGGGACGCCGGCAAGCACCATCGCGGATGCCGGACCGCCGAACCGCATCTCCAGGCGCGCCGACGCGTAGGCGTACGCCTCGAACGGCTCCAGGCCGCGCTCGTCCGTGAGGTAGGCCCAGGCGCGGTCCACCGCGTGCTGGTGGGCGGCGGCCAGGTCGGCGCCCTGGCCCAGGAACAGGATGGAGCCGTCGCGTCGCAGGACGGGATGCGAAATGCCAGCGCCCTTGACCAGCGAGACCCGCAGGGTGGAGGCGCCCGCGGACTCCAGCGAGACCCAGGTGGGCTCCCCGCGGCCCATCGCCGCGTGGTGATCGCCCACCGACAGCAGGCCGCCGGCCACCTGGACCGGCAGGTCCACCACGGTGCCCGGGCTCATCTCGCGCAGGTCCATGTTGCCGCCCCAGTGGTAGGCGGGCATGAACGTGGAGCCCACCCCTTCCGCGGGCGCCAGGCCGATGCAGCCGATCATCGGCTCCACCGGCACGCGCAGGCGTGGCGAGATCACGGCATAGCCGTTCTCGAGCGGGATGTTCCGCGCCACGGTCTCCTGCGTGTAGCCGCCCAGCGCCCCGAACCCGGGCAGCCAGACCGACCACGAGCGGTGGATCTCGACATCGAGGATCTCGCAGCGGATCGCGTCGCCGGGCTCCGCGCCCTCGACGAAGACCGGGCCGGTCACCCGGTTGAAGGTCTCCAGGCCGATCGACTCCAGGGACTCACCCAACGAGAGCCGCTCGTAGGCGATGTCGCCGGTCTCGAACCGGACGACGGCCCCGGGTGCGACGCGCGCCTTCGGCTCGTGCCCGGCGCGGAAGTCGAGCGTGTGCTGCTCTTTCGCGAGGACGAGGTCGGGCGCGGTCATCTCAGGCCTCCGGTGCTCGGGGTTCTGTGGGGTCGGTGGGGTGGTCGGTCGGGTGGTCGGTCGGGTGGTCGAGCGCTTGCTCGGTTGCTTGCTCGACGTGGTGCTCGAGCGCGGCAGCGGCAGCACCGGCGTCGAAGTCGGGATCGGTGGCCAGCCAGCAGCGGCTCGCCCGCCCGCCGGTGAGCTGCACGAACGGCGGGGTCTGGTCGCAGCGGTCGTGGCGCAGCGCACACCGGGTCCGGAACGGGCAGCCCTCCTGCTCCGCGAGCTCGGTCCGCAGCTCGCCGCGTGCCTTGCCGGCCCGCCGGTTGCGGCCGCCGCCCTCGCCGGGGATCGCCGCCAGCAGCGCCTCGGTGTAGGGGTGGCGCGGGTGGTCGAAGACCGAGTCGATCGGGCCTTCCTCGACGATCTCGCCCAGGTACATGACCGCGATCCGGTCGGCCGTGTGGTGGACCACCGCGAGGTCGTGCGCAACGAAGAGGTAGGCGAGGCCGCGTGCGTGCTGCAGGTCCTCGAGCAGGTTGATGATCTGGGCCTGGACGGACACGTCGAGCGCGGACACCGGCTCATCGAGCACAAGGAGCTCGGGGTCCACGGCGAGCGCCCGCGCGATGCCCACCCGCTGGCGCTGGCCGCCCGAGAGCTCGTGCGGGTAGCGGTCGGCGATCTCGGATCCGAGGCCCACGTCGGCCAGCAGCTGGATGGCCCGGTCGCGCCGGTCCTTGCCGCCCGACCCGATCCGGTGGACGGCCAGGACCTCTGTCAGCGTCCCGCCCACGGAGATCCGCGGGTTGAGCGAGGAGTACGGGTCCTGGAACACGATCTGCATCCGCTCCCGGAGCCGGCGCAGCTCGCCCGCCTTCGCCGCCCGGACGTCGATCCCGTCGAAGGTCACCGTGCCGGCGCAGGGCTCGGTCAGGCGTAGCAGGCCGCGCGCGGTGGTGGTCTTGCCGGAGCCCGACTCGCCCACCAGCGCGAGCGTCTCGCCCCGGCGGATCTCGAAGGTCACGCCCCGGACGGCCTGGAACGCCTTCGTCTCCTTCCCGCGCGCCTTGTCGAACATGGCTTGGCGGGCACGGAACTCGACGCGGAGGTCCTCGACGCGGAGGAGGACGTCGCTCATAGGTTCCCCGGACGGCCCGTCAGCCGGCCCGCCCCGGCCGGGAACGAGGGCCGCAGCCCGGCGCTGCCGGGGACATCGCCCCTCGACGCGACGCGGCCGTTCTCTGCCCGGGCCAGGAAGTCCGCGAGGACCGCCATGTACCGGTCGGGCTCCTCGGCGTGGGCGAGGTGCCCCGACTGCTCGAAGATCACCCATTCGGCGTGCGGCAGGCGCTCCCGGATGGCGGCCACCTGGACCGGCGTCGCCTCGTCATGACGGCCGCTGGTCAGGAGCACCGGCTCCTCGACCACGTCCAGGCGCGTGAGCACTTCCCAGTCGCGCAGCGTGCCCACCACGTGGAACTCCGTCGGGCCGTTCATGGTCCGGTAGACCTGCGGGTTCCGTGCCAGCTTGGCGAAGGAGCGAACGTCGAACTCCGGGGGCGGGACGACGCGGCACAGGTGGCGCTCGTAGAAGACGTTGACCGCGGCCTCGTACTCGGGGTCGTCCCAGGTGCCCGCGGCCTCGTGGCGGTCGAGGACGTCGATGACCGCAGGGGGCAGGTCGGCGCGCAGACGGCCGGTCTCCGCAATCCACATCGGCATCGACGCGGGCGACGAGGCGATGGTGGCCGAGACGACGCCCGCGGGCCGCGTGACGAGATACTCCATGAGGAGCATGCCGCCCCAGCTCTGGCCCAGGATGTGGACCCGGTCGAGGCCGAGGGCCGCGCGCACGGTGTCGATCTCGCGCACGTAGAAGTCCACGGTCCAGCGGCTGGGGTCGTCGGGCTGGTCCGAGTTCCCGCACCCCTGCTGGTCGTAGAAGATCACCCGCCGCCCGGTGGCCGACAGGGCGGCCAGGGACTCCAGGTAGTCGTGGCAGGCACCAGGGCCGCCGTGGAGCAGCAGCAGCGGGAACTGGCCGCGGTCCTTCTCGACCTGCTCGTCGCCCACGATCCCCACCCACGTGCGGTAGCCCTCGTGCTCCACGAACAGCTCGCGCGCCTCCAGGGCCGGGTCGATCGTCCAGAGGTCGGAGACCGGGGCAGCGGCACCGGTACGGGCAGGAGCCATGTCGGGGGCGGTCACGAGCGGGTCTCCCAGTCCAGGGCGAGGGTGCCGGCGGCAAGCTCCGCCGTCCGGTGGCAGGCGGCAAGGCGGCCCTCGCCGGTGGAGATGAGCGCCGGCACCTCCGAGGCACAGGCCTCCACCGCGGCAGGGCAGCGCGGTGAGAACGGGCAGCCGGGCGGGATGGACGCGGGGTTCGGCGGGCCACCCGGGATCTGCGGCAGGCGGGCCCGGCGGGATGCGATCTGCGGGTTGGAGGCGGCGAGACCCGCGGTGTACGGGTGGTGGGGCTGCGCGAACAGCGAGGTGACGGGCGCCGCCTCGGCGATCCGCCCTGCGTACAGCACGATCGCCCGCTCGCACAGCTCGCGCACGACGCCCAGGTCGTGGGTGATCAGCAGCAGCGCCATGCCCCGATCACGCACGAGGTCCCGGAGCAGCTCCAGGATCTGGGCCTGGATCGTCACGTCGAGCGCCGTGGTGGGCTCGTCGGCGATCAGGAGCTCCGGCTCACAGGCGAGGGCCATCGCGATCATCACGCGCTGGCGCATGCCGCCCGAGAGCTCATGCGGGTACTTGTCCACCACCGAGTCCGGGTCGGGCAGGCCGACGTCGGCGAAGAGGTCTCGGGCACGCTTTGCTGCGGCGTCGCGCGGCAGGCCGAAGTGGAAGCGCAGGGCCTCGGCCACCTGCTCGCCCGCCCGATAGAGCGGGTTGAGGGCCGTGAGCGGGTCCTGAAACACCATCGCGATGCGTTCGCCGCGGACCTTGCGGTAGCGGTTCTCGGACAGGCCGACCAGCTGGTCGCCGCCGAGCGTGATCGACCCGCGGATGGTGCTCGTCTTGGGCGGCAGCAGGCCCATGATGGCCCGCGAGGTGACGCTCTTGCCGGAGCCCGACTCGCCGACGAGGCCGACGGTCTCGCCCGCGGCGATGTCGAACGAGATGCCGTTGACGGCGCGGACGGGTCCCGCGGAGGTGCGGAACTCCACGCTCAGGTCGCGCACGTCGAGGAGGGCGTCGCCGGCGCTGCGCCGGCCGTCACGCAGGGCGCTCATCGCTCACGCTCCCGCGGGTCCAGCTGGGCGCGCAGGCCATCGCCCACGAGGTTCACGGACACCACCGCGAGCATGATCGCGATACCCGCGCTCATGGCCGGCCATGGGTTCTGGAGCAGGTAGGAGCGGGCGTCGGCGAGCATGGAGCCCCAGTCCGGGTCCGGCGGCTGCTGGCCGAGGCCCAGGAACGAGAGGGCGGCGATGTCCAGGATCGCGTAGGCGAGGTCGATGGTGGACTGGACCACGACCGCCGCCACCAGGTTCGGCAGGATGTGGCGGAGCATGATCCGGGTGTCGGAGTAGCCCAGCGCCTTGCCCGCGTCCACGTACGCCAGGCGCGTCTGCACCAGCGTCACGGAACGCACGAGGCGCGCCATCGCGGGCACGTAGATGACGCCCAGCGCGACCACCACCGTCTCGAGCCCGCGCCCGAAGGTGGCCACGATCAGGATCGCGAGCAGCAGGGCCGGGAACGCGAGGAGCGCATCGAGGACGCGCATGATCAGCGAGTCCGTCCGGCCGCCGTTGTAGCCGGCCACCAACCCCAGCGGGATGCCGATCACGCCGCTGATGAGGACCACGACGAAGGCGCCAAGGAGCGTCGGCCGGGCCCCGTAGACGATGCGCGACCAGACGTCGCGGCCCAGCTTGTCCGTGCCCAGGATGTGCTCGGGGCTCGGCGGTGCGAGGGAGAGGGCGAGGTCCTGGGCGTTCGGGTCGCCGGCGATCAGCCAGGGGACGAAGACCATCACCAGCAGCGGGATCAGGATCGCCAGGCCGATCAGCGACGCCCGGTTGCGGGCGAGCGGGCTCGAGGCCAGACGGCCGACCCGGCCGGGACGGGTGTACGTGACGCGGGGGAGCTCGGCGGCCATCGGCTAGTACCTGATCCGCGGGTCGATGACCGCGTAGAGGAGGTCGGTCACGAGGTTGATCAGCGTGAAGGCGACCGTGAGGAACAGCACCGAGGCCTGGATCACCGGGTAGTCGCGGTTCTGGATCGCGTCGGTGATCAGGGAGCCCAGCCCGCCCAGGCCCATGGTGGTCTCCACCAGCACCGCGCCCACGAGCAGGAAGCCCACCTGGAGCGAGGTGACGGTGAGGACCGGGATCAGCGCATTGCGGAACGCGTGTTTCACCAGGATCGTGCGTTCCGGCAGGCCCTTGGCCCGGGCCGCCTCGATGTAGTCGGTGTTGAGCGCTTCCAGCATCGCCGAGCGCGTCATCCGCGATGTCAGCGCGATGGTGCCCAGTGCGAGCGCGAATGCTGGGAGCAGGAGGTGCCGGAGGCGGTCGAGCGGATCGTCGCCGGACCCGAAGGCCGGCAGCCAGCGCAGCCAGACGGCGAAGATGAGCACGCCGACCATGGCCGCGAAGTAGACAGGGATCGACAGTCCGACCAGCGCGAACAGGGAGCCCACGTAGTCGATGACCGAGTCGCGCTTGCGGGCCTGCAGGATGCCCAGCGGGATGGCGATGGACACCGCGATCACCATGGAGAGCGCGATCAGCTCCAGCGTGATGGGAAGGCGGTCGACCAGGAGGCCGGTGACCTCCTGGCGGAGCCGGTAGCTCTCGCCGAGATCCCCTGTGAGCGCGCGGCCCAGCCACGCCACGTACTGGCTGAACGGGTCGCCCACGAGGCCGAACTGGACGCGCAGCGCCTCGGCGGTGGCAGGGTCCACCTTGCGCCCGCCCAGGACGATCGTGACAGGGTCGCCCGGGGCGAGCCGGACAAGCCCGAACGTCACGAACGAGACGAACAGGAGGATGGGGATCAGCCCCAGGAGGCGCCTGAAGACGTAGCCGGCCACGTGGTCCTTGCTGGTGGTGGTCCGGGATCAGGGGAGCAGGCGAGGTGATCGCCCGCTCCCCACCCGGGTTCGCCTACTGGGTGACCCAGGCGTTCTTGAACAGGGACTGCCAGTACCAGAGCGAGTACGCCTCGACGTCCTGGAGCCGCTTGTTCAGGGCGAGCGGCCAGCCCGGATAGGCGGTCACGATGACCGCCGAGTCCTCGGCGATCTGCTTCTGGGCCTCGATCAGCTTCGCGGCCCGCCCGGCCTTGTCGTTGGGGATCGCGTTCTGGTCCGTCAGGAGTGCGTCCACCGCATCGTTCTTGTAGTTCGACGCGTTGGCGCCGCCCGCGACGGTGTTCTCGGAGTGGAAGTTCGGGCGCAGGTTGCCGGACGGATCGGGGAAGTCCGAGCCCCAGGACGCCACGAGGATGTCGTAGTCGTCGTGCGGGCCGAACTGCAGCGCGACGCTCTCCTGGTAGGTGACCTTGCGGGCCTCGATCGTGATGCCGAGCTTGCCCATCGCCTCGATGAAGGCCTCGGCCGCGCCCTTGATGGACGGCGTTGACTCGTAGTAGGCGATCGTCTTGCCGTTGAGCTGGTCGGCGACGCCGGACTCGTCGAGCAGCGCCTTGGCCTTCTCGAGGTCCACGTCGTAGGCCGGGAGCTCATCCCAGGCGGCCTTCCAGGCAGCCTCCTCGAACGTCCAGAGGGTCGGGTTGACCAGGGTCGACTTGGTGTCGATGGCCTCGGGCCCGTAGTACAGCTGGCGCACGGCCTTCTTGTCGAAGGCGTAGTTCATGGCCTGGCGGACCTTCACGTTGTCGAAGGGCGCGGCCTGCGTGTTGAACGTGAGCCACTCGCCGTAGTAGGACGGCGTGAACGACAGGTCGACGGTCTCGATCTGTTCGACGGTGGCGTACTGGTCGGACGGGACGTTGCTGATGACGAAGTCGATCTCGCCTGTCTGAAGGCCGGCCACGCGGGTGGTGGGCTCGGGCAGGATCTTGATGGTGATCTCGTCGAGGTAGGGGCCGCCGGCGGCCTTGTTCCAGTAGGCGTCGTTGCGGGCGATCTTCTGGTAGTCGCCGGTCTTCCACTCGACGAACTTGAACGGGCCGGTGCCGATCGAGCCGACCTCGGGCTTGCCGTACTTGTCGCCGTTCTTCTCGACGAAGGCCTTCGAGACGACGTGGGCGGCCGTGGTGGCGAGCACGTACTCGAACAGCGCGTCGGGCTGGGTCAGGGTGATGGTGACGGTGCTGGCGTCCGTGGCCTTGATGGTGTCCACGCTGGCGAGCATCCAGCCGACGTAGGACCCAAGGTCCGGGTTCTTGATCCGCTCGAGGCTGAAGACCACGTCGTCAACCGTCATGTCGGTGCCGTCGTGGAACTTGACGCCCTGGCGGATCTTGAGCGTGTAGGTCAGGCCGTCCTCGGAGACCGTGTAGGACTCGGCGAGGTTCGGGCAGACCTTGGTGTCTTCCTCGCAGAAGATCAGGAGGGGCTCCGTGATCGACGAGGTCGCCAGGCCCGACACGAAGTCGTAGTCGAACGCCGGGTCGAGCGAGGTGGGCTCGCCTTCGATGGCCGCCACGATGGAGCCGCCCTGTTGCGGCGTGCCGCCGGTGCCGGCGTCGGTGGACGGCGCGGGGGTTGCCGTGCTGCCACCACAGGCGGCGACCACGATCGAGATAGCGGACGCGAGCACGGCGAGCCGCACTCCCCGCCGACGGACAGCAGTCATTCCCTCAGGTCCTCCAACGATGCGGGTAGTGCGGCGCGATCCTCCCGGCCGGGTGCACCGAAGCGGGCAGTGTAGATAATCGATGATCTTCGCGCCACTCTTGTCGCGCTGCTTGACGCAATCTGTCATGTCCTGCCCCCGGATCGGCCCTGAGCCGCAACCGGTGCCCGCATCGGCGCTGGCGACCTTGCCTGCCGGTGGCCGCGTGCCTGCCGTCCACCGGACAGGTCCGCGCAACACGGCCCCGCCCCCGCCCGTCCACAGCGCGGCCGGCCGCCCACCGGACCCGCAACCCGGAGGCCCGCATGCGCATCTCCCCCGTCACCCGCGTCCTGCTGCTCGCGCTCGCGATCGGCGTCCTCGTGGACATCGTCCTGCCCGGCAATGCGATGGGGGTCAACGCTCCGCTGGTCGTGGCCGCGATGCTCCTAGCCGCGGCGCTGGCCGCCGGCCTTTCGGGGATCCGACGCGTGGATCCCGCGGACGCCTGGCTCGGGCCTGCGGCGCTGGTGCTCGCCGGGTTCGCTGTCCTGCGCGCGGACGACTGGCTGGTGGCCTGGGACCTCGCCTTCGCGGCGGCCCTGACTGCCGGGGCGGTCGCCGCGCTCGCCGGTGGGCGGATCACGCGCGGCATCGTCCCGCACGTGCTGGAGTTGGCCGTGGGCGTCGTGGGGGCCGTGATGGTGGGGCTGTTGGGCCTGGTGGGTCCCGCCCGGCTGGTCCAGCGCGAGTCGCCGACGCCCGGATCCGGGGAGAGTGCCCGGGCCAGGGTCGGCCGTCGAGTGCAGGCAGGCCTCGTCAGGAGCGCGCCCGTGCTGCGCGGACTCGCCCTGGCGGTGCCCCTGGTGCTCGTGTTCGCGGTGCTCTTCGCGCTCGCGGATGCCGTGTTCGCCCGCGTGGCCGGCGACATCCTCGCGTGGCGGCCGGAGCTCGACCTTGCCGATGCATTCGGGCGGGCGCTCGTCGTTGGGACGGCCGCGTGGCTCGTCGCCGGACTGCTTGGGCTCGGGGCCGGGCTGCTGCCGTCGTTCATGCCGTCGCGGCCGTCGCGGCCCGCCAGACCTGGGTGGTCCGGTCCCGACGGCGGCGGTCCCGTCGACCGCTCCCTCGGGGCGGCGAGCGTCGCGGACCTGCCGCTCCCCGGGCGCTACCGGCTCGGCACCGCGGAGGCTTCGACCGTCCTGCTCGTCATCGACCTGCTGTTCGCCGCGTTCGTCGCGCTCCAGGTCGCGTACCTCTTCGGCGGCCAGGACACGCTCGCCGTCGTCGGGCTCACCTACGCGGAGTACGCGCGTCGCGGGTTCTTCGAGCTGGTCGCGGTCGTGGTGCTCGCCGGGATGCTGGTGGTGACGCTGGACGCCCTCGTCGGCCGACGGTCGCGCGTCCAGCTCCTGGCGGGGCTCGTGCTGCTGGGCCTGACCGCGGTGGTGCTGGTGTCGGCGCTGGTGCGACTGCGCCTCTACCAGGATGCCTACGGGTGGACCGAGCTGCGGTTCGTGGTGCTCGTGGCGATCGGGTGGCTGGGCGCGGCGATCGCGCTGGTGGCGGGCCTGCTCGCGACGCGCCGGACAGGGTGGACGCTGCACGTGCTCGGGATCGCGGTGCTCGTGGTGCTGGCCGGGATGAACGTGGTTGGCCCGCAGGCGTTCGTCGCGGAGCGGAACCTGGAGCGGGCGCTGGATCCCTCGCTGGTCCCGGCAGGCGGGCGGACTGGCCTTGACGCCGGGTACATCTGGGAGCTCGGGGACGAGGCGGTGCCGGCGGTAGTCACCGCGTGGCCTCGCCTGGACAAGGTTGACCAGGCGGTCCTGGAGCCGGTGCTCGCGGAGCGGGCCCAGGCGCTTGCCGAGGATCCCGCCTACGCCGGCTGGCCGTCCTGGAACCTCGCCCGGGAGCGGGCCAGGGACGCGCTTGGGGCATGGGCGGTGGCGGCACCGGCAGCATCGACCTGGCGGTGAGCCTGCGCTCGCACGTCCCGGCCGACACCGCCGTTCAGATGGTCAGCTGTTGTCGCCCCAGCCCGGGACCGGATCGGGGGACGCCGGCGGGGTCGCCCGGCGGCCAAGGCGCCTCGCCACCTTGTAGCCGAGGAACGAGAGGACCGCGATCACCAGCAGCACCGGCAGCCAGACGATCGCGAACCAGATCAGGCCCGACACCAGCGTCTGCCCGGCGCCGATCAGCGTCGCGAGCGCACCGTCGACATCCTCGGTCGGGTCCCAGCCCGCGGCTGTCTCCTGGACCTGGATGATCTCGGTCCCGAACGTCGCCACCAGCGTCCCATAGGCGACCTGGTCGGCGAGGCGGGCGCGCTGGCCCTCGAGCGACTCGATCTGGCCGCGCACATCGGCGATGCGCGCCTCAACTTCGAGCAGGTCGGTGACCTTGCCGGTGCCCTTCGCGATCTCGACGAGGACCCCCTCGGACGCCCGCAGGTTCCGGATCCGGGCCTCGAGGTCCACCATCTGGCCGCCGACCTCGGTGGCCTGGGTCTGCTCGCCCACGACCTTGGTGGCGACGCCTCGCAGCGAGGCGAGGGCGTCCTCCCAGCGGTCGGCGGGGATGCGGTAGGTGATGACGGCGACGGAACGGTCGTCCGTGTTGGACTCCTCCGACGCGCCGATGTAGCCACCCGTCGCGAGGACCGCCGTCTTGGCCTTCGCCAGCGCCGTCTGCAGGTCGTCCACCACCAGCTCCAGCGAGCCCGTGTAGACCACCATCAGGTCGTCGCGCGGGGCTGCCGGGTTGCCGCCCTCCTGCTCGGGCAGCGAGCCGGTCCCCGTGCCGCCGTTCCCGCCCTCGGACTCCGGGGCCTGGGCGGCGGGTGCAGGAGCAGCGGTGGCCGCCGCCTGCTCCTCGTAACCGCCGTCGTCATACGCGGCGCCACCAGAGCTCCCGGCGCACGCGCCGAGCACGAGCATGAGAACGACCAGGGGGATGAGGAGCGCGGGAAGCCTGCCCGATCGGGCGCGTCCCTGGCGCTGCATGGTACGCATGGTGGCCGGTCCCTCCGGGACACTGCCACAGACGGTCTCGTGACCGGCGGCTGCGGCATGGCGGAGACGCGCGCGCAGGGTGTCCGGTTCCCAGCATGCGCCGCGCACCGGAGGTGTCAAGGCGCGCTTCCCCCGCGCGGTATCGTGCAGCGATGCGACTCCCCTTCGAGCCCCCCGTCGAGCCCATGCTGGCCAAGGCCGCCGACGCCCTCCCCGACGGTGGCGGCTGGCTGTACGAGCCCAAGTGGGACGGCTTTCGTGCGCTGGTCTTCCGCGACGGCGACGAGGTGTACACGCAGAGCCGGGACCTGAAGCCCCTCGACCGCTACTTCCCCGAGCTCGCCGCGCCGTTGCGGGCGAACCTCCCGGAGCGCTGCGTCCTCGATGGCGAGGTGGTGATCGCCCGCGACGGCGCGCTCCAGTTCGAGTCGCTGCTGCTGCGCATCCACCCGGCCGCCTCGCGCGTGGCGATGCTGGCGGCCGAGACACCGGCCTCGTTCGTGGCGTGGGACCTGCTGGCCCTCGGCGACGAGGATCTGCGAGCCACACCCCAGGGTGAGCGCCGCGAACGCCTGGTCGAGGCCCTGGGCGGCGCGCAGCCCCCGGTCCACGTCACGCCGGCCACGCTGGATCGCGCGCTCGCCGCCGACTGGTTCGAGCGCTTCGAGGGCGCCGGGCTCGACGGCGTGGTCGCCAAGCGCCTGGACGGCGCCTACCAACCGGGCAAGCGGGCGATGCTCAAGATCAAGCACGCGCGCACCGCCGACTGCGTCGTCGCGGGCTTCCGCTGGCACAAGAACGGGCCGGGGACGCACATCGGCAGCCTGCTGCTGGGCCTGTTCGACGATGCGGGCAAGCTCCACCATCTGGGGATCACGAGCTCCTTCACGTGGGAACGGCGCGCCGCCCTCGTTGAGGAGCTGGCACCCCTCCGCGAAGGCGCGCTCGACGGGCACCCGTGGGCCGAGTGGGCGGCCTGGGCGGACATGGGCACCGATGGGTCGGGCCAGCGCCTGCCGGGCGCGGGCTCAAGGTGGAACCGCGGCAAGGACCTGTCCTGGGAGCCGCTGCGCTGCGAGCGCGTGGTCGAGGTTGCGTACGACCACCTCCAGGGCGACCGGTTCCGCCACGCCACCACGTTCCGCCGCTGGCGGCCCGACAAGCAGCCAGCCGACTGCCGGTACGACCAGCTCGAGACCAGCACGCCGTTCGAGATCGCCCGGATCTTCGGGGCCTGAGCGTGATCGACACGGGCCTGCCGATTCTCGCGGTACCGGCCAACCTGACCGCGTACCTGTCGATCGCGGCCTTCGGGATGGCGATCCTGGCGGCCCTGCTCACGCCGCTCCTCGCCCGCCTGGACCAGCTCGCGCCGTGGAAGGGGCCGCTGCGCCTCGTCCCCTATGCCCTCCTGCTTGCCGGCGCCGGCATGGCGATCGCGTCGGCGGTGCTGGGCGTCGCGGGCGGCAGCCGGGCCGGTGTGCGGGAGGTGGTCGCGGTCGCGCTTGCGCTGCTGTGCGTCACGCCCGTCGTCGGCGTCGGTCTCGTCCGCCTGCGATATGGGTCACCCGGCAGGCGCACCTTTCACCAGCAGATCGCCGCCAACCAGGGCTCGTCGATCCTGCTGGTGCTGGTGCTGTTCGAGATCGTCGCGGTGACCGCGTTCCTGATCGGGGCGGCGGTGGGCGTTGCGTTCGAGTCCGCGCTCGTCGGCGGCCTGCTCGTGGCCGGCGTGTCGCTGGCGGTGACGGCGGGTGCGACCTGGTTCGCAATCTTCCACGGTGGCGGCTTCGTGCTCGATGCGCAGAAGGCCAAGGAGGCGGCCGGCGGCCCGAAGGAGGTCCAGCTGCGCAACATCGTGCGGGAGATGGCCATCGCGGCCAACGTCCCGGAGCCAAAGGTCTACGTGATCGACGTGCCCGGGGCGAACGCGTTCTCCGTGGGGCGCGATCCGCAGCATGCGTCCGTGGCCGTGACCCGCGGCCTGCTCGACCGCCTGGACCGCGAGGAGCTCCAGGGGGTGATCGCGCACGAGCTGGCGCACGTGGCCAACTTCGACTCCCGCCATGCTGTCCTCGTGGCGTTCATGGTCGGCGCAGTCGTCGTGCTCACCGACCTCTTCTTCGCCCTCGTCCTGGAGCTCGCCCAGCATCCACCCACCGACTTCGACGACATCCGGGCGATGGCCGCCGGGCTTGCGCTGTGGGGCGTGGTCGTGGTGGTCGGACTGGTGGTGGGCGGGCTGCTGAAGCTGTGCGCGCCGTTCGCGGCGCTGGCGGTCCAGGCGGCGATCAGCCGCGATCGCGAGTACCTCGCGGATGCCACCGCTGTCCAGATCACCCGCAACCCGCAGGG
This sequence comes from uncultured Chloroflexia bacterium, assembly GCA_963748625.1. Lineage (GTDB taxonomy): Bacteria > Chloroflexota > Limnocylindria > Limnocylindrales > CSP1-4 > CAIXZV01. The sequence goes on from CAVVJT010000002.1 coordinate 117,802, forward strand.
CCTGATCGAGGCGTTGGGCAAGTTGGAGGAGACCCGGCCGGCCATGACGGACGCCAACCGCGGCATCCAGCACCTGTGGATCGTGAACCCGGTCCGCGATGGTCACTCGGGCGGGCGGGGCTGGTTCGACACGCACCCGGCGACCGCCGACCGCATCGTGCGCCTGCGCGAGCTGGCGGGCCAGGCCGCGACCGAGACCTCGCCGGAGGCCCTGGCCGGCGGCTGAAGAGGCGGGAGCCCGGAGGCCCTGGCCGGGACTAGCGGGGCGGGCGGCCCGTGATCCTGGGCTTGGCCTTCCAGCGCCACCACGTCTTGGTGAGGTTGAGTCCGTGCCGCGGTGAGGCCCACGGGGGCAGCTTTGCGGCGCCGTTCTTGTAGCGGGCGCGGTAGACCTCGCGGACCTGCTTCACCCGGAACGTGGGCGAGGTTGAGAGCCCGCCCGCGGCCATGTCCACGACCACGACGTCGATCCGGGCCGGCTGCTCCCGCGCGAACGCGCGCAGGAGGAACTCGTAGTCACCCGAGATCCGGAAGCTCGTGTCGAAGCCGCCGACGTCGTCGAAGACGGTGCGGTGGTGGAAGGTGGCCGGATGGGGGACCATCTCGCCGCGCCGGAAGCGCCGCCGCTTCCCCTTGCCCCAGTCCCGGCTCCGGTTGTGCCAGATGGTGCCATCGGGCTTGTGGAACATCACGCTGCCGTAGAGGATCCGGTGCTCGCCCGCATCCGCCACAAGTGCTGCGGCCACCTGCGCCATGACGTCGGGCGCGTGGTACCGGTCGTCTGCACCGAGGAAGCAGATGAAGTCCCCGGTGGCGTGCGCGAGGCCCGTGTTCCAGGCGTCGAACACGCCCTTGTCCGGGCCGGACGCCCACCAGCCGATGCGGCCCGCGTTCCGCTCCAGGATCGCCACGGTGCCATCGGTTGACCCGCCGTCCGCGATGACAACCTCGAGGTTGTCGTAGGTCTGCTCGAAGATGCTGTCGAGCGCTGCCTGGAGGGTCCCGACGGCATTCCACACCGCCATCACGACGCTGATCCGGGGCCCGCGTCCGGCGTCGGCGAGGTTGGCGCCGGTCGTGGCCGGCGTGGGGGTTCCCGGGAGGTCGGAGGCCTGCTCGCTCATCGGATCATCGTAGTCCAAGGACCGCAGGCGCAGGCTCCCGCCTGCCGCCGGCCGGACTGCGTCGTTGGTGGAGATCGCTGCACGGCGTGCTAGCCTCGAAGGCAAGATGGCTGGACCGCCCCCGACAACGTCCGAGGCTGAGGGGCACCCGCTGCGGATCGTGCTGGTGACCAAGCATGCCCGCGGGGGTGGCGCCGAGCGGATCGCCGTGCAACTGCAGCAGGGCATGTGGCGGCATGGTCAGCGGGCATGGCTCGCGACGGCAAAGGGTGACCTCGCAGACGCCACCGTGCTGCGCATCCCGCGTGGTCGGCCGCGGGGCGGCAGGGCAGGGTTCCGGTTGCGAGAAGTCGCCAACAGGGTCGGGCGGCACGGCGGCAGCCCCCTGCACCAGGCGGCGCAGGCCGGGCTCCGCGCAGCCTCTGACCCGCAGGGCTGGTGGCGGAACCGCCGCGGCCGCGAACGGTTCGACTACCCCGGCACGGCCGCTATCCCCGACATGGCCCCCGAGCAGCCGGACCTGATCCACTGCCACAACCTGCACGGCGGGTACTTCGACCTGCGCCAGCTGGCGCCGATGAGCCGGCGCCTGCCGGTCGCCCTCACCCTGCACGACCAGTGGACGTTCACCGGCCACTGCGCGCACGGGCTCGCTTGTGAGCGCTGGCGGACCGGATGCGGCGCCTGCCCTGACCTGACCATCTACCCGGCGATCGGCCACGACGGGACCCGGGCGAACCTGGCCGCCAAGGCAGGAATCTACGCACGGAGCCGGCTGTACGTCACCACGCCGTCGCGCTGGCTGATGGACAGGGCCCGCGACTCGGTCCTGGCCGCCGGTACCCACGGCTGGGCGGTGATCCCCAACGGCGTGGACCTGGCCGTGTTCACGCCGGGCGACCAGGCGGCCGCTCGAGCCCGGCTCGGGCTGCCGCAGGACGCGCACATCCTGCTCTTCACCGCCAACTGGGCACGTCGTAGCCCGTTCAAGGACTGGGAGACCGTGTCCGGGGCGGCGGAGCGTGCGGCATCGCTGGTCGCCGATCGTCCCGTCCTCTGCATCGCGCTGGGCGAGGAGGCGCCACCGGTCAGGTTCCCCGGTGGCGAGCTCCGCTTCGTGCCGTACCACGACGATATCGAGGACGTCGTCGCGTTCTACCGGAGCGCCGACCTGTACCTGCATGCCGCCAAGGCCGAGACCTTCCCCACCACGATCCTCGAGGCGTTCGCCTGCGGGGTACCGGTCGTCGCAACGGCGGTCGGCGGCATTCCCGAGCAGGTGCGGAGCCTCGCAGGCGCCCCCGGGTCATGGGCCGGTGTGGCGGCAGGGTCCAGCCAGGCGACCGGGATTCTTGTCGCCCAGGGTGACGCCAGTGCGATGGGTGCTGCGACCGCAGCCCTGCTCGCGGACCCGGAGCTGCGCGGGGTTCTTGCGGCGAACGCACGAGAGGACGCCTGCCTCCGTTTCGACGCCGAGGCGCAGGTCACGGCGACGCTCGCGTGGTACCGCGAGATCATCGGGGACTGGCGAGCGTGGGCGGCGGTGCGATCGGCATCCGGCAGCTGATCCGGCACCCCCGCCGGGACTGTCGCGTGCGGCGGGATGGTCAGTCGGCGCGATGCGACCGGTACCAGTCGATGGTCCGGCGGAGGCCCTCCTCGAACGAGGTTCCGGCACTGAACCCGAAGGCCTCCCGGGCGCGGCTCGTGTCCAGCGCACGTCGCGGCTGGCCGTCGGGCTTGGTCGGGTCCCAGCGGATCTCGCCCTCGAAGCCGGTGAGCCGTGCGATCAGGGTGACGAGCTCCCGGATGGTGATCTCGGCGCTCACGCCCAGGTTCACGGGCTCGGCCCCGTCGTAGCGCTCGGCCGCAAGGACGATCCCTTCGGCAGCGTCATCCACGTACAGGAACTCCCGCGACGCCGACCCCGTGCCCCAGACGTCGATGTGGTCCGCGCCCGCCTCGATGGCATCCACGCACTTCTTGATGAGGGCGGGGATCACGTGAGACGAGGCCGGGTCGAAGTTGTCGCCAGGGCCATACAGGTTCACCGGCAGCAGGTACGTCGCATTGAACCCGTACTGGGCCCGGTAGGCCTGGCCCTGCACCAGCAGCATCCGCTTGGCGAGGCCGTACGGTGCGTTCGTCTCCTCCGGGTACCCGTTCCAGAGGTCGTCCTCGTGGAAGGGCACGGGCGTGTGCTTGGGATAGGCGCAGACCGTGCCGATGGTGACGAACTTGGCAACGCCCGCGACGCGCGCCCGCTCCATCAGCTCGATGCCCATGATCGCGTTCTCGTAGAAGAAGCGGCCCGGGTTCTCGCGGTTGGCCCCGATCCCGCCCACGACCGCCGCGAGGTGGATGACGAGGTCGGGGCGGCCGTCGGCCAGCGCGCGCTCGATGCCGTCCCGTGTGCGCAGGTCGTACGTGTGCGAGCGGGGGACGAAGATGGCGCCGGCGCCGGCCGCCTCGAGCCGCCGCACCACGGCGCGGCCCAGGAACCCGCCGCCACCGGTCACCATGACCCGGTGGTCGGCCCACCACTCAGGCATGCAGCACCTCTGCGGGATCCAGCCCGGCCTCGGCGAGGTCGTGCTCGAGCATGATCCGGACCAGCTCTGGGAACCGGGTCTGGGGCGTCCAGCCCAGCCGCGCCTCGGCCTTGGACGCGTCGCCCAGGAGCACGTCCACCTCCGTGGGGCGGAAGTAGCGCTCGTCGATGCGCACGTGGGCCTCCCAGTCAAGCCCGGCCAGGCCGAAGGCGGTCTGGCACAGCTCGCGCACGGTGTGCGTCTCGCCGGTGGCCACCACGTAGTCATCGGGATCGGGCTGCTGGAGCATGCGCCACATCGCCTCGACGTACTCCTTGGCGTACCCCCAGTCGCGCCGGGCGTCGAGGTTGCCCAGGTACAGGTGCTGCTGGTCACCCTTCAGGATGGCGGCCACGCCCTGGGTCACCTTGCGTGTGACGAAGGTGCCGCCCCGCCTGGGGCTCTCGTGGTTGAACAGGATCCCGTTCGAGGCGTGCAGGCCGTAGGCCTCGCGGTACTCGACGGTCATCTGGTGGCCGAACACCTTCGCAACGGCGTAGGGCGAACGGGGATTGAACGGCGTTGTCTCGCGCTGGGGGGTCTCGAGGACCTTGCCGTACATCTCGGAGGAGCCTGCCTGGTAGAAGCGGACCGGCCAGTCCGCGCCGCGCACGGCCTCGAGCATGCGCAGCGTGCCCATGGCCACTGTCTCGGCGGTGAACTCGGGCATCTCGAAGCTGACCTTGACGTGGCTCTGGGCGCCCAGGTTGTAGACCTCGTCGGGCTTGATCCGGAACAGATGGCTCATGAGGGACGAGCCGTCGGTGAGGTCCGCGTAGTGGAGGAAGAGGCGGGTCTCGTGGTCGTGCGGGTCGACGTAGAGGTGGTCGATGCGCTGGGTGTTGAACTGGCTGCTGCGGCGGATCAGGCCGTGGACCTCGTAGCCCTCCTCGAGCAGGAGCTCGGCGAGGTACGAGCCGTCCTGGCCGGTGACGCCGGTGATGAGAGCTTTGCGGGGAGCGTCGGTCACCGGGGACTCCTGCGTGGTCAGTGGGTGTGCGACGTAAGGTTCCGGCTGGCGGAGGGCCTGAGTATCGCACCGCCTCGCGAGGTGACTGCGCAATGATCGGGCCCGATCAACTCCGGCTCTTCCGTGAGGCGAGCCAGGCCGCCTTCTCCTCGTCCGACACGTTCGCCCAGTCGTCGGGGGCGTCGTCGGGGTCGAGGGGCTCCTGCGGCGGCCGGAGGTCGGCGGGGACGTGCTGGAGGTTGATCCGCAGGCGGTACCAGGCGTAGGTGCGGCCGCGCATCGCCGTTTCGATGAGATCCGCCGGTTCGAGGTGCGCGGCCGCCTCGGGGTGACGGGCCTTCCAGCGCTCCAGCCCCTCGTGCAGTGCGGCCTTCGACTGGGCCCGGCCCAGCTCGATCACCGGGATGCTCGAGCGCCTGCGGCCGGTGGGCGAGGGCCGGGACCCGGTGCCCTCCCACTCGGTCGGCAGCCCGGCGTTCGGGTCGCCCGCCGCGACGGCCGCGGAGCGCGCCTCCGCCACCTCGGGCGGCGGTCCGCCGTCCTTGCCGCGACCTTCGTACTCGGTGTCGGCGCGGCGCTTGCGCGATGGCTGGACCCGGGGCGGCTCGCCCGCCTGCTTCGCGTAGTTGGGCGGCCAGGGGGCGTCGCCCATGCCCTCGGCCTCGTCGCGGGCGGAGAGCTCCAGCAGCGCATCCAGCGAGCCCACCGCGTCGTCGATGCCGGCGCCGGCATCACCGCGTGCAGCGAAGAGCGCCGGGACCGTGGCCAGGGTGAAGTCCTCGGCGATCACGTCGGGCACATCCTCCCAGCGCAACGGGAACGAGACGCGGGCGTCGGGGGTGGGCCGGACCGAGTAGGCGGACGCGACGGTGCGGTCCTTCGCGTTCTGGTTGTAGTCGATGAAGACGCCGTGCCGCTCCTCCTTCCACCACTTCGAGGTGGCGAGGGCCGGCGCGCGCCGCTCGATGTCCCGCGCAAGCGCGAGGGCGGCGCGCCGCACCTGGGGGAACGTCCAGCGCGGCTCGATGCGCACGTTGATGTGGATGCCACGCGAGCCCGACGTCTTCGGCCAGCCCACGAGACCTACCGCCTCGAGCGAATCACGGGCGACCAGGGCGACCTCGCGGATCTGCGACCAGGGCACGCCCGGCACCGGATCGAGGTCCACGCGCAGCTCGTCGGGGTGGTCGAGGTCCTCCGCCCGGACCGGGTGCGGGTTGAGGTCGAGGCAGCCCAGGTTGGCGATCCACGCGAGGCCTGCCGCCTCGTCGATGACCAGCTCGTCTGCCGTGCGGCCGGACGGGAACGTGAGCGTCGCCGTTCGCAGCCAGTCCGGCCGGTTCTCCGGGGCCCGCTTCTGGAAGAAGGGCTCCTTCTCGGCCCCGTCCACGAACCGCTTGAGCGCCATCGGCCGGCCCCGGACGCCCAGCAGTGCGCCGTCGGCTACGGCCACGAAGTACCGCACGAGGTCCAGCTTCGTGTAGCCCGCCTGCGGGAAGTAGACCTTGTCGGGGTTGCTGACGGCGACCTCCCGGCCGCCGATGACGAGGAGCTCTTTGCGGGTGGCCATGCGGTTCAGCCTACCCGGCCGCCGCAAGGCGGGGCGCGCGGCACCAGTAGCTGCCGGCCATGGATGCCGGCCATGGATGCCGGCCGGCGCGCCCGCGCTGCATCGCTGCGCCCTCACCCGCTACCGTAGTGCGTCATGCACGACGACACACCGCCGATGGGCGAGGAGACGCCCGAAGCCCGCGAGCACTACTGGGACGAGTACTACGCCGCCCGGACGACGACCATACGGAGGCTGCCGTCGCAGTTCGCCGTCTTTGTCGCCGGTGAGCTCGAGCAGCGGCACCGGATCATCGAGCTCGGCTGCGGCAACGGCCGCGACTCGATGTTCTTCGCGAGCTACGGCCACGATGTCGTGGGGGTTGACGCATCGCACGCCGCGATCGACGGCTGCCGGACCATGGCGCAGGCCCTGGGCGAGCGGGCAACGTTCATCGTCTCGCGGATCGAGGACCCCGAGCTCGCGGGCCTCGTCCGTGGCGAGACCGGACCGCGCCTGGTGTACGCCAGGTTCTTCCTCCACGCGATCACGGAACCCGAGGAGGACGCGCTCCTGGGCCTCGCCTCCGCCATCACCGAGGCCGGTGACCTGCTCGCTGTCGAGTACCGCACGGTGCGCGACTCCAGCGGCGCGAAGGTCACCGAGCAGCACTACCGGCGCTTCGTGCTGCCGGCCGCCTTCGAGGCCCGTGCGCTCGGCCGCGGTTTCGACGTCATCTACTCGGTCGAGGGCTTCGGCTTCGCCAAGTTCCGGCAGGACGATGCCTACGTGGCACGCACCCTGCTCCGGCGCAGGACGCAGGGCTCGAGCGCCGGCGAATGACGGCAGGGCGGGCCGGGACCGGCGCCACGGGTGGCCTCCCTGGCGAGGTCGGGCGGCTGCTCGCCATTGCGACCGAGCGGTTCGCCGATCTCGGCTTCCTCGCGCCGGCCGGGACGCTGGACCTGACGCTCACCTCGGGCTCGATTCGCGGCCTGCGGCTCGAGGCCCCCGGCGACGCGGAGCTGCATCTCCAGAAGCTCCGGATCGATGTGGACGGGATCGAGGATGCGGCCACACTCGCCGCGCTGACCGAGGCTGCCATCAGCGGTCCGGTGGCGGCCAGCGGTTCGGGGGATGCCGGGGGGCTGGTGGACATCGTGGGCCTCCTTGGCCCGGGGCGGCCATCGGGCGTCATCGTCCATGCGAGTGGGGGGGATCCGGCCTGGATTGAGCTTCGGTTCGCCCAGCCGGTCGCCGCGCGCGCCATCCACCTCGTCAATGCGCCCGACGAGACCGCCCGCCTGGCACGAGGGCTGCGCGTGGCCACGAAGAGCCGCTGGCGCAGCGACACGATCTACCGGGGCGGCGCGCAGCTGCGGGCGTGGAAGGAGCTGGTCACCCCCGCGAAGGCCGCGGCCGAGACGGCCGGCGACACCGACCAGGCCGGACTCCTCACCGTGCTGGACCTGACCGTGCGCGCGGAGTACGTGCGGGCGACGCGGCAGCTGCAGGCCAAGGTCGCTGACAACGAGCTGCGGCGCGCCTTCCGGACGGCGATCAACGCCTCCCTGATGCCCGCGCGGCGCCTCGAGTGGACCGACCACGGGCCGCACCGCACGTTCCGCTGGTGGAGCGACGAGGAACGGGTGGAGTACGTGAAGGAGGCGATGGAGGTGGTCGATGCCCTCCGGACCCTCACGCCGAACGTCTGCCTCGGCTTCGGGTCGGTGCTGTCCGTCGTGCGCGACAGGGCACTCATCCCCCATGACGACGACCTGGACATCATCATCGCCTTCGAGCCGCACGAGGCGGCCTCCATCGCCGACGGACTGGCGCGGATCGAGGGACACCTGGGCGGGTACGGTCTGGCGGCCACCAGCACCAACCCCTCGCACCGCCACGTCCGGAGGACCGGCCGCAAGCCCGTGGATGTGTTCGTCGGACTGTTCGAAGGTGACGCGGTCTCCTGGTTCCCGAGCGCGCGTGGCGGCCTGACGCGGGAGATCGTGTTCCCGCCGGCTATGTCCGAGTTGCTCGGCGTGCCATGCCCCATCCCGGCCCAGCCGGAGGTCTACCTCGAGCGGGTGTACGGCGCCGGCTGGCGGGTACCGGATCCGCTCTTCCGCCATCCGTGGAACAAGACCGATTACGCCGACATCGCGGGCGCTGTGCCGCCTGCGTCCGACGCCCAGGGCGAGGCCGAGATTACGCGCTGACGGACCAGCGGTCATCCACGGTGGCTGTCGATTCGGGGGCTTGCCACTCGTCGGTACGATAACGGCCCGGAGACGCCGGCCGAGAGGGAGACCGCTGACGATGCGCTACCTGCTCATGATCTACGAGGATCCCGCCACTGCCCCGCGGACACCCGACGCGTGGAACGCGATGATGGGCGAGTACGGCGCCTTCACGGGCTGGCTCCAGGAGACGGGCCAGTTCCTGGGCGGCGAGGCGCTCAAGGACGTCGCCGACGCCACCACGGTCGCCGTGCGCGATGGGCGCCGGATCGTCACCGACGGCCCGTTCGCCGAGACCAAGGAGCACCTGGGCGGCTACTACCTGGTCCAGGCGGCCGATCTCGACGCGGCGATCGAGGCGGCGGCCCGCATCCCGGGCGCGAAGCTCGGCAGGGTCGAGATCCGCCCGATCATGGAGATGGGCTGACGGCAGGAGCAGGGCCCGGCCCTGGCCCTGGCGTACCGGTGAGGGTCCAGGACTCCGGCAAGGGTCCCGGTGCCGCGGTGACGGAGGGAGCGGCGCGGGCGTCGGCCGACGAAGCGGTCGTCCGCGTCTTCCGCGAGGAGCACGGGCGCGCGCTTGCCACCCTGATTCGCGTCCTGAGGGACTTCGACGCCGCCGAGGAGGCCGTGGCCGACGCCTACGTGGCGGCCCTCGAACGCTGGCCGCTCGAGGGCATCCCTGCGAAACCCGCCGCCTGGATCACGACGACCGCCCGCAACCGGGCGATCGACCGGCTGCGTCGCGCTCGCCGGTTTGCCGACCGGGCCCCGATCCTCGCCCGGGACGCTGCCTTCGACGACGAGGCCCGGGCCCAGGCGCTGCTCACTGCCGCGGAGGACGACATGGAGCCGATCCCCGATGACCAGCTCCGCCTGATCTTCACCTGCTGCCACCCGGCGCTCGCGCCCGAGGCCGCCGTCGCGCTCACGCTGCGGTCGCTCGGCGGCCTCACCACGCCGGAGATCGCCCGGGCCTTCCTCGTCCCGGAGGCGACCCTGGCCCAGCGGCTCGTCCGCGCGAAGCGCAAGATCCGCGAGGCCGGCATCGCGTACGAGATCCCGCACGGCGACCGCTTGGCCAACCGGCTGGACGCGGTCCTGCGCGTCATCTACCTCGTCTTCAACGAGGGCTATGAAGCATCCTCGGGCGATGCCCTCATCCGGCGCGACCTGTGCGCGGAGGCGATCCGGCTCGCCCGCGTCGTGGCCTCGCTGCTTCCCGGCGAGCCCGAGGCGCTGGGGCTGCTCGCGCTACTCCTCCTCACCGACGCCCGGCGACCGGCCCGTGAGGGTGGCGATGGAGCGATCGTGCTGCTCGAGCGCCAGGACCGGACGCGCTGGGACGCGGAGCGGATCGCCGAGGGGCGGGCGCTCGTGGAGCAAGCGCTGCGGATGGGCCGGGTGGGCCCCTACCAGCTGCAGGCTGCCATCGCCGCTGTGCACGACGAGGCGCCCGACGCAGCCTCGACCGACTGGCTGCAGATCCTGGGTCTGTACGAGGTGCTCATGCGTGTGGCGCCGTCACCGGTCGTGGCGCTCAATCGGGCGGTGGCGGTGGCGCAGGTGCGCGGGCCTGAGGCCGGTCTCGCAGCGGTCGATGCGCTGGAGGGCGATCCCGCGATGGATGCCTACCGCTTCCTGCACGCGACGCGGGCGGAGCTGTTGCGAAGGCTCGGGCGGACGGCTGAAGCGGTGGAGGCCTACGACCGGGCGCTGGCGCTGTTCCCGAATGTCCCCGAGCGCGTGTTCCTGGAGAGTCGGCGGGCACAGTCGATCGCCCGGGGATCCTCGGGCTGAGGCGCGCTGGAACCAGCCCGCGACAGGCGCCCTCCCTCTCGCACCACATAGCGCTGCGGCGGTCAGTCGCCGCCGAACAGCTTGGCGTAGGCGACGGCGATGCAGATCTTGGACTGGTACCCGGAGCCCTCGCGGCCCATCGAGACCGCGGAGTGGCGGAGCGGCGTCGAGCTCATCGAGAGCAGCCGCAGGCCGCGTTCCGCGGAGAGGCGGGCCGCGTCCTCCGCGATGAAGGTGTAGAGGGCGAGCGGCGCGATCTCCTCGCCGGTGTCCTCGGGCTGGTACAGGACGATGACCTGGCCGTCGCCGGCCGGGAGCTCGGAGCGGTACATGGCGCTGACCCCATCCTGCGGTGATGCCCCGATGATGCGCCGGTCCGCGGGCCGCCGCCCGGCGGGCGCGGCGTAGACTGCGCGCCATGTCCACCCTGCGGGTCGCCATCGTCCAACTTGAGGCGCGCGACGACGTCGCCGCCAACCTCGCCCACGCCGCGGCGCTCGCCCGCGAGGCCGCCGCAGGCGCGGACCTCGTGGTCCTCCCGGAGTACGTCCAGTACCGCGGCTCCGCCGAGGGCTATCGGGCATCCGCGGCGCCCATCCCGGGGCCGACCACCGAGCCGTTTGCGGCGGTCGCGCGTGCGACGGGGACCTGGATCCTGGCCGGCAGCCACGCTGAGGCAACCGCCGATCCGGCCCGCCCGTACAACACCGCCGTCCTGCTCGGCCCCGACGGGAGTGCGGTCGCCACGTATCGCAAGCTGCACCTGTTCGACATCGCCGTGGTGGACGGCCCGGCCGATACGGAGTCGGCGCGCGTGACCCCGGGCGAGGAGGCGGTGGTGGCACAGGCGGCGGGTGCGCTCCTGGGCCTGACGATCTGCTACGACCTGCGCTTCCCGGAGCTGTACCGGGCGCTCGCGCTCGCCGGCGCGCAGGTCCTCGCGGTGCCCGCCGTCTTCACCGCCCGCACCGGCCGTGACCACTGGGAGCCGCTGCTCCGGGCACGCGCGATCGAGAACGGGGCGTGGGTCGTGGCCGCCGGCGGTTGCGGGCCGGGCGGCCCGGGCGCGATCCCGGCCTGGGGGCATTCGATGATCGTGGACCCGTGGGGCCGGATCGTGGTCGAGGCCGGTGACGACGAGGCGATCCTGCGCGCGGAGCTGGATATCGAGCTGGTGGCGCAGACGCGCAGCCAGATCCCCGTCCTGGCGAACCGTCGGCCGGACGCGCTCCCGCCGGAGCGCGAGGTCCGCCGGGCAGGGTAGGCGGCAGGATGGACGCCGCGCGAGCGCGTGGCCCGACGCGGGCCACGCGCGAGGTGGGCCGGGCGCCCGCAACGCCCGACGATCAGGCCTCGCCGGGGAGCGGCCCCGCAGCGTCCAGGGCGAACGCGAGCACGGCCCTGAGGACCTCGTCGCGCACGGGTGCCTCCTCCGACGCGAGGTCATGCCCTGCGTCCAGTTCGACGTAGGTCGCTGGTGCCGGGAGGCGTGCGAGGAGACGCCTGGTCTGGGCTGGTCGGCTGACCGTGTCCTGCCCGCCCTGGATCGCCAGGACGGGTGCTCGCACGCCCGGCGCGGCGACCTCTGCTGCGTGCGACACCCGGAACAGCTGCTCCAGGGCCACGGTGGGAATCCGCAGATCGCGCAGGCCCGCCACGACCGCGGGATCGTCGAGGTCCATGCCGGGCAGGAGGCCCTCCATGCCGCGGCGCACCTCGGCGTCGGCCAGGTCCATCCGGGAGAACACGGCGAAGCCGGGCGGCAGGAAGACCCGTGCGAGCGGCCCGATGGCCCGCTGCCAGGCCCGCGTGGACCAGCAGAACGGGGCGAGCAGCACCAGGGCATCGGGGGTCACCTGCGCCGCGGTCGCCAGCGCCAGCGCCCCGCCCACCGAGTGCCCGACCACCACCAGCCGGCGCACCCCGGCCTCGCGGAGGTGGCCCGCGCCGGCCATCACCGTGGCCGTCCAGTCCTCCAGCCGGTAGTCGGCGATGGCCCGGATGTCCGGCCCGTGACCGGGCAGGCGCGGCACCTCCACCAGGAACCCGTTCGAGGCGAGGACGGCCGCCAGTGCGCGCATCTCCTTGGGCGACCCGCCGAACCCGTGGACCAGCAGCGCGCCGTCGACCGGGGCGGAATCGGCGGGGGAGAGCCGGAACGGATCGTGGCCGGAGCCGGTGAACAGTTCCACATCGTCAGGGAGGAGCGGACCGGGCGCCGGGACCCAGCGCGCATGCAGCACATCGAAGACCAGCAGGAACGCGCCCTGCACCACGATCCCCAGCCCGGCGCCCGCGCGCCACGGATCACCGCCGGCGGAGGCGGCGAGCCACACGCCCCCTGACACATAGAGGACGTCCAGCGCGGCGTTGACCAGCAGGATGCGCCGGATGCGCGCGGTCTCCCGGGCACGCGCGGGCTCGTCACCGATCGTGCGTCGTCGGCCCCGTTCCGCCCCGATGCGGGCCGCCACCCCGATTGCCCCATCGACCGCGCCGAACACCAGGAACATGGCCCCGACTCCCCGGGCGAACGCATCGCCCGTGGCGAGCATCCAGCTCCCGAGCACGATGGAGAGGAGGGCCCAGGCGATGAGGCGGCGACCAATGATGTCGGCGAAGGCGTAGATCACGGGCGCGAGTAGACCACGATCAGGCCGTCCGTGGGGCGCGGACAACCGGCCCGCGGCGAGCAGACGGCCGCCGGGTGCGCGCGACCGGCGCAGCAGGGCCGTGACGTCAGGCGGGCACGGACCCCGTGGACCCGCCGCGAACCCAGAGCACCTTGTGGGTGAACGGGACCCGGAACTCGCGGAAGACCTCCTCGGAGACCAGGAAGCCGGCAAACAGGAAGACCACGCCCAGCAGCTCGCCCAGGAAGAACGTCTCGGTAATGCCGAAGCGCGACAGGCCACTGGTGAGCGACGGGATGAAGCCGCCGATGGCGAGCAGGATCGTGGCCGGCACGCGGGAGTGCAGCTTGCCCGCGAACAGCGCCCGGACGTGCCCGGGATGGACGCGACCAGGTTCACCGGGAACGCCACCACCGAGATCGCCACGTTGGCGAGGAACGTCCCGACCCCGTGGCGGCGCGTCAGGTCGTAGCGGATCACGCGCTTCTTGGGCATGAACACGTACGTGCTGTAGAGCGCGCCCAGCGCGAGGGCGAAGCCGCCGGTCACGTTGAACAGAGGGGTCAGCAGGCGGACCGAGCCCGGCATCAGCGAGCCCACCGGGATGCCGTTGGGGTCGAGTGCGTAGCCGGGCGGGGGGAGCTGGGCCGTGAAGACGATCGGGATGGCGATGATGGAGCCGCCGATGATCAGCACGCCCGCGATGCGCGCCCAGTGCCCGGTTCCCCGGTACGTCTCGATGACGATGAGGATGGCGCCCAGGACGGCGATGCCGAAGGCGATGTAGGGCAGCATGCCGGTGTCCGTGTACTGCGCCTTCACCTGCGACAGGTAGGTGAACAGGCCCGCCAGCAGGACGCTGAATGCCGCCGCATAGCCGAAGCGGGTCTTGCCCAGCAGGTACATCGTGCCCAGGCCCAGCCACGCGGCCACGTAGATGGCACCGATGAGGTACCAGGTCTTGTAGAGGGGCTCGCTCCAGCCGAAGGCGCCGCCCCAGAACTCGGTGCCGGCCGAGATGCCGTACCACAGCATCCCGAAGGTCCAGATGAGCTGGTACGACCGCCGGCGCTCGAGCCACTGGTCCAGCAGGAACAGGGCGAAGACGAACGACAGCATGGACGACAGGAAGGGAAGGACGACGTTCCAGTTCACCGGGGCACCTCATTGGGCCGGGACACGGCCGGTGCGGGCAGCGTAGTCAAGACACGTCGGATTGCGGCCGGGTCCACCGGACCGAAGGAGGCGGCCATCCGGCCCGACCCGTGCCCGATTCACCCAGGTTTCACGGGAACCCCATCCGCCGGTGCTGGAGGTGCGAAGAGTTGGGTGAGCCGGCGTCACCGCAAAGGCCACCGGATCACCAGCCCATCGCCAGCCATCACCTGACCAGGAGCCAGCACCGTGAACATCCGCAGGACCGTCTCGCTCGCCCTCGTCGGCGCCGCCCTTGTCACCGCCACCGCCGTTCCGGCCGTGTCGGCCGCGACGCCCGTCGACGGCCCGGCCGGCTCCGTTCTCGACGTCCTCGAGGCCGACGGCACCGCGTTCGACTCGAACTGGTACGACTACGACATCCTCGAGGCGGCAGCCCGAGCGGTCGTTGATGCCAAGGGTGTCGGCGGCACCACTGTTGCTGCTCTCGCGAACCCCGATTTCGCAGGGACTGTCTTCGCCCCCAACGACCGTGCGTTCCAGGTCCTGGCTCGTGAGTTGACGGGCAAGTGGTACGGCACCGAGGCCGGCGTGGTGAACGGCATCGTCACCGCGCTCGGCGCGGGCGCAATCGACACCCTCGAGAATGTCCTGCTCTACCACGTCGTGGGCGGCAAGACGACCTTCGCCCAGGCGAAGGCCCTCAGCGGCGAGTCCGTGCCCACGGTCCTCGGCCCCACGATCAAGCTCAAGTACTACGGCTGGATCAACACGCTGGTCCTCGCCGACAAGGACACCAACGACCTCAACCCGTGGGTCGTGAACAGCAAGCGCAACATCGAGACCTCGAACGGCAAGAGCATCATCCACGGCATCTCCCTGGTGCTCCGCCCGGCCGACCTGCCCTGACCTCCCGCGGGCGTGTCCCCGCCCGCCTTCAGCGTCCCGCGACGGGGCCGGCCACCAGGCCGGCCCCGTTCTCCTGTCCGCAGGTTGTCCACGCCGTCCGGCACCCGGCCCGGGAGCCCGATTAAGCCGCGCATGAGTGGGGATTGGGTCCGCGGTGAGTGGCCCTCGTCACGCTCGGGCCATGAACGATCGAGACAGGCGACGAGCCAAGCGCCAGCGCAAGGCCGGCAAGGACTACACGACGGTAGACCTGGGCAACGGTGTCCAGCAGGCACGGCCCGACGAGGTGCTGCGGGCCATGGGCGGCCTGCCACCCGACCTCGACTGGGAGACCCTGGCGCCCAACGTGATTCCCATCCTCCCCAGGCGGCGGCCGCTGCCTCCGTCGGCAGGCGCCCCGTTCCGGGTCACGCTGCCGCCCGGCATCCCGACGGGCTTCGGCATCGACATCGGGCCCGCGTTCCTCGTGGTCGGCGAGTCGCTGCTCGACGGGTGGTCCGTTGAGGGCGTGGATCTGGTTGCCACGGCCCTCGAGAACCTCCGCGACCGCGTCCACGGCCTGCGGCCCCGCGACCTCCACCGGGACCGGATCGACGGCGTCCCCGTGCGCATCCTGCAGTCAGGGCTGGGCTGTGCCTCGGCGCTCATCCTGCTCCCCGACGAGCTCGGGCGCCTGTTCGGGCGCGAGCCCCAGCTGCTCGTGGCGCCCATGCGCGACCTGCTCATCTCGCTGCCGGCTGACGTGGACCGCGCCTTCGCGGCCTGGCTCAACGACGAGTTCGCGCAGATGGACCCCAACGGGCTCGCGCTCGACGCCTTCGCGTTCGACGGTGCCGAGGTGCGCTACGAGCCCTTCGGGCCGCCGTCCACCGTCCACTGACCACCCCGCGCTCCCTGACCGCCTCCCGTGCCCTGCGGGGCGCTACCCTGCGACGAACGGGAGGCGGAGGGCGTCGATGACGGGAACGGGCACGGGCCGGGGCCGGCCGCTGCGGTACGAGGGCTACCGGTCCTGGGGCTGGCTGGAGCCCGGCCGGGACGTCCGGGCCTTCGACCTGGCGTCGGAGACTGCGCGGGTGCCGCCGTTCATCGTCGAGGTCAGCGGGGCCCAGGAGGCCCGCGCCTGGAACCTCCTCGCCGCGCATCCCGCCATCTCGCTGCACGACCACCTGGAGGTGGCGCCCGACGACATCCGCCTCCAGGACGAGTGGGTCCGCGATGGGCATCCGGCCACCGGCTACGAGGGGCTGGCGCGATCCGGCCTGGCGGCCGTGTTCGAGAACTTCGGGGACGGCAGCGCCACCATGCGCCACTTCGAGTACTGCGTGGACCTCGTGGGCATCGATGCGGTGACGTTCGGGCCGGACACGTTCTTCGGCGATCACGCGGGCTCGTACGGGATCCCGTCGGGTGCCCTGCTCGCGTCGGGCGACTCGGACTACGACGCCATCGTGCCCGAGTATGTCGTGGGGCTGGAGAACCCCGGTGACTACCCGAACATCGTCCGCTGGCTCGTGAAGCACGGGTACAGTGAAACGGAGATCTCCAAGGTCATCGGTGGCAACACCCTGCGGGTGCTCGAGGAGGCGTGGTGATCGCGGGCTCGCACCCCCAGGTTCCGGGGTGGCTCACCCGATCCGCGGCGGTCGGCTGGCGGATCGGCGCGCTCGCCGGCGTCGTCATCGTTGCGGGCGCAGTCGCGTACGCGGTGCCGGTGTCCACGACGGCCACGCTGGTGTCGCTCGTCATGGCCGCCGCCCTTGCGCCGACGACCCTGCGCCTGCGGCGGGCTGGACGCTCGCCCGCGGTCGCGGCCGCCGTGTCGTTCGGGGCTGGCGCCGCACTCGTCCTGGGCGCGGTCGCGTTGCTCGCCCTGGTGCTGGTGCCTGACCTGCTCGCCGTGACGGCGGCCGTGGAGCAGGGTCTCCAGACCGTGGGCGACCGGCTTGCCGAGGGCAATACGCCCGACGTGCTCGTGGACGTCCTGGCGGCCATCGGGGCGTCCCTGGGCGCCGCGTTCGAGCCCGACCTCGGTGCCCTCGTGGGCACGGCGGCGAGCGTGATCACGGTGCTCGTGCTCGGGACCTTCCTGACCTACTTCCTGCTCGCCGACGGCGATCGGGGCTGGCGGTGGGCCACCTCCTTCGTGCCCGCCGACCGTGCCTCGGACCTGACCACGGCGGCCGGGGACGGCCTCAACCGGGTGGCCGCCTACGTGCGGCGGACCGCGGTCCTGGCCGTGCTCGACGGGGTGGTGGTCTGGGTGATCCTCGTGCTCGTGGGCGTCCCGCTCGCCGGCGCCCTCGCCGCGGTCGCGTTCCTGGCCGGGTTCGTGCCGTACATCGGCGCCGTGGTGGGCGGGGCCACGGTGATCCTGGCCGCGCTCGCCCTGGGCGGCTTCGGCCCGGCGCTCGCGGTAGCCGCGGGCCTCGTCCTCTCGTGGGTCGTGGGGACCCGGCTGCTCGAGCGCACCTCGATGAGCCGGGCCGTGGACGTGAACCCGGTGCTCGTGCTCGTGGCGCTGCCCGCCGGGATCGCGCTGTTCGGGGTGCTCGGCCTCCTGGCGCTGCTCCCGACCACCGTCTTCGTGCTGGCGGTCGCGCGCTCGGTCGTGGCCGCCATCGACCTGGCCCCGGCCGACACGATCAGCGCGGACTCCGCAGGACGCGAGAACGCGATTCCGCGCTGGCTCGACCGCCTGGCCCAGTGGTCATGGCGGCTGCTGGTGCTCGTCGGCCTCGGCTGGCTGGCGATCGCCGCGGTGGAGCGGGTGGCGTTCGTGGTGGTCCCGGCGATCATCGCCATCGTCGGCACGGCGACGCTCCTGGGAGCCGTGGACCGGCTCGCTGCCGGCGGACGGATGTCACGCGGTGTGGCAACCGTGTTTGCCAGCGCCGTCGTGCTCGGGTTCATCCTGCTGGTCGTCGGGGCCGCCATCGCGATGAGCCTGGGGCCGCTGCGCGAGGTTGCGGCCACGGCCGCCGAGGGCGCCGCAGATCTCGGCCTCATCGTGCTGCGCAACGCCGTCGTGGATCTGCTGGCCGGGCTGGAGGTGGGCGCGCTGCGCCTGGCCGCGAGCGCCGCGGGGCTCCTCCTCGGGACGGTCCTGTCCGCGCTGCTGACGTTCTTCCTGCTACGGGACGGGCGGACCTGGTGGCGGAGATCCCTGTCCCGCGTCGCCGGGCCCAGGCGGGCGCCACTCGCGACAGCGGGCCGCCTCGCAGTAACCCGGATGGGCGGTTACATGAAGGGGACGGCGATCATCTCCGCGTTCGGCGCGATTACCAGCGGCCTGATGATGGTGTTCCTGGGCCTGCCGCTGGCGCTGCCGATCACCGTGTTCGGCTTCCTCGCAGGCTTCATCCCGTACGTCGGGAACCTCCTGACAACGGCGATCGCACTGCTCGTCGCAATCGCCGTGGGCACCACCAGCGACATCGTCGTGATGCTGGTCTTCACCGTCGTGTTCAACATTGCGCAGGGGAACTTCGTCACCCCGCTCGTCTACGGAAAGAGCCTGGCCCTGCACCCGGCGGTCGTGCTGATGGCCATCCCGGTGGGCAGCGAGATCGCCGGAATCCTGGGCATGTTCCTCGTGGTGCCGCTGGCCGCCATCGTGGCTGCGACGTGGCGCCTGGTGCTCGCCGCGATCGATCCGCCGGTCCCCGCGATCAGTGCGCCGCTTCCCCTGCCCGACGGCCCCTCGAACGGTGGCCCGGACCCAGTTGGCGCGTCTCGCTTGGGGGGTGGCCCGGGCGCCTGAAAGGACCGACACTGGGGGGCGACGGGTGCCCGTGACCGATGTCCGGGCCCGTCTCTGCGGGAGGCTACCGCTCGCCATGCTCAACGGCCTGATCCTGTTCGCCGGCATCGTCATCCTGATCGCCAGCCTTGCCTACGGCCTCGTGCTCCCGATCGCCCGATCGGCTGCCGACGTGCGAAGCGGCTCCCGCAATGTGAGCCCGGGAGCCGGGCCGGGCAAGAAGCACCTCGCGGGCACGGTGGCAGGCTCGATCGTGGGCGCCGTGCTGATCACGATCGGCATCGCGGGCCCATTCGTCGAGGTCCCCGCGGGCAACGTGGGCGTCGTCATGAACTTCGGCTCGGTCCAGGAGGGGACGCTGCAGCCGGGCCTCCACATCGTCACCCCGATCGTGCAGTCGGTCGCGCTGGTGGACACCCGCGTGCAGCCGCACCAGTTCCAGGAGATCGACGCGGCATCCAGCGAGTATCAGACGGTCAAGCTGACCGGCACGATGAACTATCACGTGGACGGCCAGTTCGCGTCCGACCTCTACCAGCGGGTGGGCACGGAGTTCGCCTCGCGCGTCATCGACCCGGCCTTCAACGACTACATCAAGACCGTCGTGCCGCGCTATGCGGTGGACGACATCCTGGGCAAGCGCGATGAGATCCGCATCCAGGCGAAGAGCGCCCTGTCCGAGAACCTCGCCCAGTACCACATCATCGTGGACGACATCTACATCGCGAACATCTCGTTCTCGCCCGAGTTCCAGGCGGCCATCGAGAGCAAGCAGGTGGCCCAGCAGCAGGTCCAGACCGAGCAGCAGGTCCTCGCCCAGAAGCAGATCCAGGCGCAGCAGGCGGTCGTGGCCGCCCAGGGCCAGGCGGACTCGCAGGTCATCGTCGCGAAGGGCCAGGCCGAGTCGAACCGCCAGCTGGCAGCCTCGCTGTCGGATCCGGTCCTCCAGTACCAGTTGATCAACAAGCTGAGCGACAAGATCAACGTGATGCTGGTCCCGTCGGGCAACGGGTTCATCCTCGACCTCAAGAGCCTGACCGGCCAGACGTCCACGCCGAGCCCGTCCGCCGCCCCGTGACGGCCGGGTGACGCCACCGCCGACGCCGCCCGGGCCGGCCCCCGCAAACCCCGAGCCCAGGCCCCGACGCCTGGGCTCGCTGCTGGTCGATCCCGCTCCACTCCGCCTCGATCGCGACTTCCGCAACCTCTGGCTGGGCCAGGCAGTCTCCACCGCGGGCCGGATGATCACGTTCGTGGTGCTGCCGTACCAGGTGTACGTGCTCACTGACTCGTTGGTGGCCGTGGGGGCGCTGTCGATCGTGCAGCTCGTGCCCATCCTGGTCTTCGCGCTCGGCGCCGGGTCCCTGGCAGACGCGGTTGACCGGCGGCGCCTGCTGCTCGTCACCCAGGTCTCGCTGGCCCTGACCACGCTTGCGCTCGCGCTGGTCGCCCTGATGCCGGACCCGTCGCTGTGGGCGATCTACGGGCTTGCGGCGGTCTCGGCGGCACTCTCCGCCGTGGACCAGCCCGCGCGGTCCGCGGCGATCCCGCGGCTCGTCCCTCCTGAACGGCTCCAGAGCGCCATCGCGCTCAACCAGGTGATGTTCAACGCGGGTGCGGTCGTCGGGCCGGCGATCGGCGGGGTGATCCTGGCGGTGGCGGGCGTCGCGGCGGCCTATCTCGTGGACGCGGTGACCTACCTTGCTGCGATCGCGGCGCTGCTTGTCATCTCGCCGATCCCGCCGGCTCCCGGGGCCGTGCGGCCAAGCCTCCACGCGGTGGCCGAAGGGCTCCGGTTCGCCCGCCGCCGCCGGCCTGTGCTGGGGACCTTCGTTGTGGACCTGGTCGCGATGGTGTTCGGATCGCCCCGGTCGCTCTTCCCGGCGATGGCGCTCGACGTGTTCATGGTGGGGGCCGCCGGGGTGGGGATCATGTCGTCGGCGGTGGCGTTCGGCGCGGTTGTGGCCTCGTTCCTCACCGGCTGGACGACGGGGATCCGGCGGCCGGGCCGCGCGGTGCTGATCGCTGTGGCGGTCTGGGGGATCGGGATCATCGGCTTCGGCCTCGCCACGTTCAGCTTCCCGCTGGCGCTGCTGTGCCTGGCGGTGGCCTCCGGGGCCGACGTGATCTCCGCGGTGCTCCGGTCGTACATCGTGCAGACGCTCACGCCCGATGCCCTCCGGGGCCGGGTATCGGCGATCCACATCCTGGTGGTGACCGGTGGTCCGCGGATCGGGGACGCGGAGGCGGCGGCGGTCGCGGCGGTCACGTCGCCGGCCGTGTCGGTGGTGGCGGGCGGGGTGCTGACGCTCGTCGGGCTGGGGGTGATCGCGGTGGCGATGCCAGAGTTCGGGCGGCTCGACATGCGCGATGAGCTGGAACGGATCGATGTGGACGAGGCGGTCGACGCGGGCGAGATGGTCGAGGCGGTCGACGCGGGCGAGATGGTCGAGGCGGTTGACGCGGTCGACGCAGCGGCGGTCGGCCCGCCCTGAGGCGGCGGTCGGCCCGCCCTGAGGCGGCGGTCGGCCCGCCCTGACGCGGCGGCCGTCCCTCGCCCGCCAAAGGCGGATTCCATCCGCACAAGGATCACTTGGCGGATCCATCGGCGCAGGGATCGGATCGGGGCAGTCCGTGCAGGGCTCGGGCCACGGACTTGAGGTTCGGTGCGTGACCCACGCAGACCGGGGGCGATTCTCACCACGGGGATTGTTGGCCAATTCCATCCGCGCAGGGATGGAATCCGGGGCGAGGGAGCACGGGCATGCCAACCCGCGACCTTGCCCGACCTGACCCGGCCCGGCCCAGCCTAGCCCGGCGACCCTGCGCGCCGGCCTCAGACTCCCGGATCCTCGAGCACGTCGGCGAACATCCCGTCCGCATCGAAGGCGATCTCGTGCAGTGGCTCCACGATCTCGCAGCGCCCCGTGGCGAGCACCTCGGACAGGGCCGCCTCGGACACCAGGACCACGCCGAGGTCCTTCGTGCTGCGCACCCGCAGGATTCGGGCCGTCGGCGCCTCGACCCGCACGCTGGCGGCGATCGCCACCGCGAGGGCCTCGCGATCCGAGTCGAGCGTGATCGGAATGCGGCCACCCTCGGGCGTCTTGGCGGTGATCTCGTTCATGTAGGTCTTGCGGGCATCCATCGCGTCCACGGCCCGGCGCAGCGCGACGTCGGCAACGCCGATGCCGCAGGCATTGCCCTCGGTGGCGTCGGTCAGGCCGCGCACGACGATCCGCCCGATCGCGGGTCCACCGGGCCGCGCACCGTCGTGACCGCGCCCGACGACGTTGGGATCCATGCCCACGCCGCTGACGTCCTTGCCGATCTCGTCCACGACGAGCACGTCGCAGGAGGTGACCGGGAGGCGGGCCATCAGGGCGCGGGCCCGGGCCAGGAGCTCCACCTCGCGCTGCAGGATCTGCTCGGCCGGAACGGCCTCGATGTGGGCCAGGTGCGCGGAGCCGTCCTCCACGAGCGCCAGCCCGAAGCGGATCGGCGCGTGCGCGATCGTGTGCCGGGCGACCGCCGGGATCAGCTCGCCGAAGCGGGCATAGCCCTGGCGGTGGAACACGTCGGCGCCCTTCTGCTTGCCAAGGCCGATGGCGATCATCTTCTGGAGGCCGCTCTCGGTGGGCGCCGTGAAGCCCGTGTGGGGCTTGATGCGATTGAGCGGGATGATCAGGTCCGCGGCGGCGGCGTTCCGGTCCAGGAACACGGGGACGCCAGGCTCCACCTCGCCCAGCTCGACGGTGTCCATCGAGGCGAGGATCTCGCACCCCATGGTCTCGGGGGTGATGCCGTACCCGGCGAGGACGGCGAGCTGGCCCGCGGCGGTCGCGCCGCCGTGGCTGCCCATCGCGGGCACGATGAAGGGGGAGGCGCCCCGCTCGGCGATCCGCTGCACGACTGCCTTCGTGACCTCCGCGATACGGTCGATCCCGCGGCTCCCGCCGGTGATGCACACGCGCATCCCGGGTTCGACGCGGTCCATGACGGGCTCCAGCGCCGCCCGGACGGCGGCAGCGGCATCGTCGATCGAGGTGCCCTCCATCCGCTGCCGGACGAGGGCCCAGCGGGGGAAGGCCGGGGGGATGAACTCCGGGAGGAGCGGCTCGTGCATGCCGCGATCATGCCGGATTGGCGCAACTGGCCGATGAACGGCCGCGCCGGGGCCGCTAGACTCCCGCAATCGAGGGGCCGAACACATCAGGGAGAGGTGGATGACCGACCAGCCCGGAGTGCCGCCCGACGGCACGCCCGCAGCGTCCCCTGGCCTGACGCCGGCCTCGCCGCCCGTCGCACCGCCTCCGATGCCTGCTCCGCCCGCTGCCGCCCCCGGGTGGGCCTCGGCAGCTCCGACACCGCCGTCGCCCGCAGGCTGGGGTGCACCCGCCCAGGCACCGGCCGCACCCGCCCCGACGCCTCCCGCCGCCGGCTGGGGCGCACCGGCATCGGCCACAGGCTGGAGCGCACCCGCCCCGGCACCGCCGGCCACCCCCGGCTGGGGCCCGCCGCCCGGCGCCACCCCCGGCTGGGGCGCACCGGTCCAGGTCATGGCCAGGCCCAAGCTGATGGCGCGGACCGGCATGAAGACGACCCTCGCCGTCGCCGCGATCATGGTCGGCGTGGTGGTCGGTGTGAACCTGGTCAACGCCGCCGTCCCCCTGCCGACGGAGTTCGTGGACCCCGGCACCAACCCGGCCATCCAGGTCGTCCCCACCGAGGAGCCCGGCCAGCCGACGCAGCCGCCGGAGCCCGCCCAGACCCTCGAGCCTGGCCAGACCGCGGAACCGACGGCGGCGCCCATCGATCCGGGCCCCGTCAGTGGCGGTACATCCGTCACCGTCAACGATGCCTACACCGTGGTCATGCCCGACGGATGGGTCCTCGTGGAGGAGGGCGACGGGGCCCTCCTGTTCCAGAAGGGCAGCGTCACCTTCGTCGTGGGGGGGGCCTCGTTCGAGGGGACGGTCACCGAGCTGGCCAGCGCGTATCGCGATGTCTTCTTCCAGAACGGCAACCTCACGGGCACGGAGCCCGAGGCGGGCGCCACCAGCACCGGGATCCCGATCGCAGGCCTCAACTACACGGGCACGCTCGACAACACGCAGGTGGACGGCTTCATCTTGGTCGCCCTCGAGGGGGGCTCGGGATTCATCAGCAACGCCTTCGGGCCGACGGGCGCGCTGCAGGCCGTCTCGGACGACCTCTCGATGATCCTCAACTCGATCCGGCGCGTGGGGGAGTGACATGACCGCCCAGACCGCACCCACCCTTGAGCCCACCGCTCCGGCGATCGCGTCCGCGCCAACCTGGGGCACGCAGACCGGCTTCTTCCAGAAGCGCCAGCCGGCGTTCTGGCTCTTCGTCTTCACCCTCGCCGCCACCGGCCTCGCCGCGCTCGCGGAGCAGCTGAGCTTCCTCGCGGGTGCCCCCGGCGCCTGGTTCGTCACCGTCCTGCTGCTGGTCCCATACGCGATCCCGGTGATCGCGATCATCTACTACCTGGACCTCTACGAGCGGGAGCCGCTCTCGATCCTGGTCGCCGCCGTCCTGTGGGGCGGCTTCGTGGCGACGACCCTATCCATGTACACGAACACGCCGCTCGACGAGTTGATCTTCAAGGTCACCGCCGACCCCCAGTTCACGCTGGAGTGGAGCGCGGCGCTCACGGCGCCATTCGTGGAAGAGGGGTTCAAGCTCCTCGGGATCATCCTGCTCGTCTCGATCGCCCGCGACGAGATGGACGACCTCCTCGACGGCTTCATCTGGGGCGCGATGGTCGGCATCGGCTTCCTGCTGGTCGAGGACATCTTCTACTTCATGCGGGCCTACTTCGAGCAGGGCAGCTTCGTCGACCTGTTCTTCATCTGGCTGATCCGCATCGTGGGGGCGGGCCCGTACAGCCATTTCCTCTACACCGGTCTTGTCGGCATGGGCGTCGCGTACTACTACACCCAGCTGGACAAGCCGAACAGCCGACGCCTGGCAATGGCGGCCGGTTACATCGCGCTGGGCGTCGGCGCCCACTTCATCTGGAACTCGCCGCTCCTGAGCGGGCTTGCCGAGGGCGGGCTCATCGGGTTCTGGCTGATGCTGACGATCAAGGGCCTCCCGATGCTGATCGGGCTGGTGATCCTGATCCGCCTCGCCCGCAAGCGCGAGCGCAAGTGGTTCGCCACGTTCAGCACGACCTTCCATGACGATGGGGCGGTCACCGAGGCCGAGGTTGGCGAGCTGTCCGGACTCCGGGCCCGCCGGCGCGCCCGGAAGGCTGCCCTGCGCGCAAAGGGCCCGATGGGCGAGCAGCTCAAGGGCCAGATCCAGCGGGAGCAGATGACCCTGGTCCAGCTGATGAGCCGGCACGGCGCCGAGGACAACCCCGAGGTCGCCGTGCAGCAGGCCAAGGTGCACGCGCTCAAGGCCCAGTACGACGCGCTTGCCGGTCCGACGCCGTACTCGGCGCAGCCGACGTGGGTGCAGCCGGCGGTGGGCGCGCAGCAGGCGTGGGGACAGCCGGCGCCCGTGACCCAGCCTGCGGTGGCCCAGCCGGCACCGGCCCAGCAGGGGTGGGGGCAGCCGGTGGTCGCGCAGCCCGCTCAGCCCGCTCAGCCCGCGGTGGTCGCGCAGCCCACGGTGGTCGCCCAGCCTGCGGTGGTGGCCCAGCCCGCGTGGGCTGCGACGCACCTCGTGCCCGATGGCGGCCTGCCCGCCTGGCCTGCGCCCGACCCCGCACAGCCGGTCGCGGCCAGCCTCAACCCCGGCCTCGAGGTCGCGGTGACGGAGCGGGCCGGCGACTGGGCCCGGGTCGTGGCCGTCAACGGCTGGAGCGGCTGGGTGGACGGCCGGAGGCTCCTCGCCCGGGGTTGATCAGGCCTGCCGCGTTACCGGTCCGATGCAGGGCCGGGACCCCATGGTCCGGTGAGCCCGGCCGGCTCCGGTCCAGGTTGTCCGGTGGCGGCCTCCACGACGGTGGCTCCGCTGTCGGCCGATCCGCCGGCAAGGGCAGGGGCCATCCCTGCGGTCGCTCCACGGAACAGCGTGGTCTGCAGCGCAGTTCCGAACCTGTTGACGAGCACGTAGCGTTCCGTCGCCGACGTCCACACGATCGACGGCATGTCGTTGTACCGGGATGTGTCGCTGGCAAGGGCGATGCGGTCAGGGCTGGTCCACATGGCGCCGTTCGTGCTCGACTCCGACCACACCAGGTCCGAACCGTTGCCCGGGTCGCAGCCACCGCAGAAGGTGTACTCGCCCGATGCGGCGGCCGCGATGCCGGCTGTCCCGAACAGCGCGATCGCCGGCCCGTACAGCTGGTAGGTGCTGGGGCTGCCGTTCTCGTCGAGACCCCAGCCCGTCGGCACGACCCGCTTCGGCCCCCAGGTCCCGCTGGTCCGGATGCGGACGTTGAGGTTGCCGTCGAGCCAGGCGACGCCGATCCGGCTGCCGGCGATCGCCAGCCCGGCCATGTCCTGCGCCCCGGGGAGGGACGTGGCCGTCCCGAAGCTCGTCCCGGTGTTCGTGGAGATGCGCACCTTGGTGGACCCGTGCAGCGACGCGATCCACGCGACGGCGATGGTCTTCCCGCTCACCGCCACGTTCACCAGGCCTGTCCTGCCGCCGAATCCCTTGACCGAAGTGGTGCCCACCTTGACCGTCTTCCACGTGCGGCCTCGGTCCTTGCTGGTGGCGACCTTGACGTCGCCCGTGGCGGCATTCGTGTAGCCCACCACGACCGTGGATCCGCTGATCGCAATCGACGGATGGTCAACCCGGCCACTGGTGCTCGTGATGCGCTGGGCCGATCCCCACGATCCGCTGCCGGAGTTCGTGCTCACGCGGACCCATAGCACGCGGGGCGCCGTCGCCCCAAGGTTGAAGACCTTCGCTGCTGAGACCCAGGCGACGGCGACCTTCCTTCCGCTCGCTGCGGTGACCGGCCAGAAGCCGTGCTTGTTGCCTGGGTTGACACGGGTGCTGGACGACCACGACGCGCCGCCGTTGGTGCTGCGGTTCAGGTACACGGGCATGTAGGGGCCGGTGTTCTTCACCGGCTTCGAGCCTGCGTACCCTGACGAGCTGACCTGGACGAGCGTCGTCGTCCCACCGTCCACGGCCCGCGCAAGCGCGCCACCGAGGTTCCATCGGCCCCCGAGCGATGCTCGCGCCGTCCACGTGGCGCCGAGCGCCGGGAGCGCGTTGCTGCCGGTGATCTGCGACGCTCGGTGACCGACGAACCCCGGTCCCTCGACGACAACGTCCACCGACTGCGTGTTCCCGTCCCATGGCGATGGGATTGCCGGCGGCGCATAGCGCACCGTGATCGAACATGATCCAACCGCCGGGATGCCCTCGGTGCAGCCGTTGCCGATTACGGAGAAGAGGTCGGTGCGCCCGTTCGCGAGCACCACCGAGGTGATCGGCTGGGCGATCGCGGCCTCCGACGTGAGGGTCACCACGGCATCGGCGGTCTGGCCCGGGCGGATGGTGTCGATGACGACCGACGGGGTGATCGACACCGGGTTCGTGCCAGTCACGCTGAGCGCCACCACCTTCGCTCCCTGGTTCGGCCCCAGGTTGACCGACAGGGTCGCTGAGGCCTCGGCCACGCCCGGAGGCGTCGCCGTCACGTCGATCGTGCAGGTCTCCCCGCCGGCGATCGGCACCCCGGTACAGCCGTCGGCATCGATCGAGAATGCGGATGGCGTGATGCCGCCCAAGGTCACGCCCTGGACCGTGCCAGTGCCCGGCCCGGCGAAGGCGACGGTGATCGCCCCCGGCCCCGAGGTCGTGGTGGCGGGAGCGCTGCCGAGCGGGAGGGAGGACGGTGCGACCGCCCACGGGTCCATGACGGGAATCGACAGGTGGCCATACCAGGTGGCCCGCTCGAGATCCGTGACGACCCGGATGGAGCCGGACTGGAGGCCGGGCCCGATCGGCGCGATGTGGACCGCCGCCGTGCAGGTCTCGCCCGGGTCGAGCGTCACGCCAGAACATGTCTCGGCATCGAGCGTGACGGGGGGCCCGCCGGAGGTGAGACCCAGCTCGCTGATCGCAACCGGCATGGTGCCGTGGGCGGTGAGCGTCCAGGTCCGGTCCGTTGTCTCGCCGGGGTACATGGCGGGAACGGCTGGCATGGTCGCAGACAGCCATGCGTAGGGGTGGCTGGAGTTGATCCGGACCGTGTAGCTCGCCGCCTCGTTGGGGCAGGTCGCGTCCATGGCCAGCTTCGTGACGGCGTTGGTCTCCAGCACGGCCTCGAGCTCCCAGACCGTGATCGTGGCCTGCTCGCAGTTCGCGCCGGCGCCAGCGCCCCGGTTGTACCAGAGCGGGAGGCCCGTGTAGGTGTGCCCCAGCTCGACCTCCTTGCCGGCACCGGCCCAGAGCTGGACTCTGACGCTCGTGGACGTTGCCTGGTCCCAGAAGCCGGCGGTCAGATAGCCCTCACCGTTCTGCGCCACCGTCCATGCCGCCGCATCAACCGTTGACGCCGGGGCGCGGTACTCCGTCCGGCGGTCCGCCTGGAGGTCCCCCTGGCGCCGGTCCACCG
Source organism: uncultured Chloroflexia bacterium (assembly GCA_963748625.1). Classification (GTDB taxonomy): domain Bacteria; phylum Chloroflexota; class Limnocylindria; order Limnocylindrales; family CSP1-4; genus CAIXZV01. The sequence goes on from CAVVJT010000002.1 coordinate 146,092, forward strand.
TGACGAAGGTCTCGGCTGCGAGGGGAGCCTGTGCGGTTCCGGCGTCTGCCGCGCGGGCAGCACCTGACAGGGCAGCCGCAGGCGCCGACCCGGCGCTGACGAGCAGGATCGCGGACAGCATGGCCGCGACGACGCCTGTCGTACGTGTGTGCAACGTTGCCTCCCCTCCCGATCCCCGGACGCGCGCTGAGCATACGTCAGGCGCGTGGCCGTTCCGACACGTGACCGCGCCGGCGGAGGCGCAGGCGTAGCATCGTGCGCACGAGCGTCCGCCGCCCAGTCCGAGGAGTTCCGATGTTCAAGGCGATGATCCTGCTGACGAAGCGCGACGACCTCACCACCGAGGAGTTCCGCCGCTGGTGGCTCGAGGAGCACCGGCCCCTGGCGCTCGGGCTGCCCGGCCTGCGCAAGATGGTTGTGAACATGGTCGACGAGGGTCCCGAGGACGGGATCGATGGTGTGGCCGAACTCTGGTTCGACACCCGGGACGACTTCGTCGCGGCCTACGCCACGGACCATGGCAAGGCTGTCGCTGCCGACTCGATGGCCCACAACAAGGCGCGGGTCCGCTACTTCATCACCGAAGTCGAGTAGTCGGGGGGCACCGCCCCGCCCCGGACTCCCGCAGTTGCCCCACCTGTGGGCCGAATCTGCAGCTCGCACGCACGTACTGCGTCGCAAACCCTGACTTTCGTGCCCGGACCACGCTCACGACCCGCGGAATTGGCCCCCACGTGGGGCGGACCGCAGGTCCGGCGCTGTGCGAGACGGGGCACGGCCGCGCGGTTCGCGCCGACGCGGCCGCACGGACCGGAACTGCCGCGCCGTGGACCGGTGGCCGCGCTGCGGGCCGGTGACGCGCGCGTCGACCGTCACCGCCGTGCGCAGGCCGCACCGTGGATGGGTCAGTGTGCCCCGTGGCCTCCGGGGCCGGCCTCGATCGCCGGTGCCGCGTCGATGTCCGGATCCGCGTGGCCCCATCCGGCGATCGCCCGGCCCACGGCGGAGATCGCCAGGAGGAGGCCCAGGATCAGCACCGGCAGCGTCGCCACCGGCTGCTCGCCCGTGGCGGGGTCGGCGGGCGGCAGCGCGATCAGCCCGATCGCCGTGATCAGCACGCCCAGCCCGAACTGGATGACGATGGAGACCGAGCGGCGGTGCTTCTCATACCAGCCGATCGCCGGGTCAGGGCCGTCGGTGGCGTGCCCGTCATCCTCCCAGATGCGGATGCCGTTGAGCACCGTCCCGATGCCGATGGTGAGCCCCACCAGCAGCATCGGCAGGTTGAGCGTGAGGCCCAGCGTGCCGTCCGCCGCGGAACCGCCGGTGACGAACGCCAGGGCGCACAACGCTATGGCGAGGAGCATCCCGCCCGCGTGCATCACCAGCAGCGTGCGTCCGTTCGGGCGCCACCGCAGGCGCCGCGGCAGCGCGCGGCGGTAGCCCGACCACGACCGGTACAGCCAGAACAGGTAGACCAGCACCAGCCCCAGCAGCAGGATCGGGATCAACAGCACCAGCTGGCCCCAGTCCGGCGTGATGAGGGGCGTGAGAAGCTCGATGAAGCTGTTGAAGAGCGAGGTCAGGGCGTCCATCAAGCTGCCTTCTCGAAGTCCATGTCGTCGTTGTCCAGCATCCGGAAGACCGTCCAGCCGGCGAACAGCACGAGGCTGATCGGGATGCTGACCATGAAGACCACTAGGATGGCATCGATCAGGCCCGGTCGGGGGGTGACGATGAGGCCCAGCGATCCGGACGGGTGGATCGTGCAGGCGAACACGTTGACGGCCGCAGCCTCAGCCACGATCGTGAGCGCCTGGCCCGGGTTCACCTGCCAGCCACCCAGCGTGTGGACCACGATGTCCTGGTTGTCCAGCACGAGGCGGTCCCCGGAAACGAGGCGCACTTCGGACGGCAGCGATGCCGGCCGACCCGCGGCGATGTCATCGGCTGTGCCGCGCGGGATCACGAGCGACACGTCCTTGGGCGGGGCGACCTGGTCCACGCCGAACGAGGTCCAGGCCACCACCGTCAGCAGGGTTCCCAGGGTGAACCCGAGGACAAGCGAGCCAGCGAGGATGCGCAGCGAGACACGCTCCGCGACGGTCCGCCGCCAGCCCGAGGGCTGGGCAGGCGTGGTCGCGGCGAGCGGCAGGCCGGCAGGTGTCACGGGACGCGGATCACAGGATGTAGAGCACCGGGAAGACGATCACGAGCCACATGATGTCCACGAAGGTCCAGAACCGGACGACGCCGGTCGCGCCCCAGTGGTCACCCGGGCCGAAGTGGCCGCGAATGCCCAGCCAGAACAGCAGGCCCATGGCCAGCAGGCCCTGGAGCAGGTGGAACACGTGGAGGCCGGTCATCGCGTAGAACGCGGTGCCGTACGGGGAGCTCATGGAGAACTCGGCGGTGGTCCACTCGACGACCACGCCGCCGATGAAGATGACGCCCAGGACGAAGGCCGCCGCGATCGAGAGCACGAACTGCGTCCGGTTGCCCTTGGAGATGCCCTTCACGCCGCGGTAGCCGAACCACGACGACAGGAGGAGGATCCCGGTCATCGCGATACCGAGGGGCATGTTGACATGCTCCTTCTCGGTGCCCGCGAGGTAGAACCGGGCCGCCGCCATGGCCAGGAAGAGCATCGTCTCCGAGGCCATGAAGAACAGCAGACCGAGCCGGTTCATGCCCGGCACATCGTGCTCGTGCTCGTGCTCGTCGCCGTGCGCCACGGCGTGGGTGTCGTGGTGGAGGGCGGACTCGGCCGCCGGCTCCAGCGTCAGCGCGGTCATGCCTTCACCTCCTCGTCAGCAGCGCCGGCGACGCCCATGATGGCGTGGGGCCGGGCACCGGGGATGCCGTAGCCGTAGGGGGACCCGACCACGATGGGCGTGGACGGGAAGTTCTCCACCGGCGGCGGCGAGGGGATGAGCCACTCGAGGGTGCGGGCGCGCCACGGGTTGGCCGTCGCACGCTCCGTCTTCTTGGAGAGCAGCGAGCGCAGGACGTTGAACGTGAACACGAGGAACGACGCGCCCAGGGCGAACGCCATCAGCGAGATGAAGACGTTGTACGGCACCAGGTCCGCCGGGTAGACGTAGATGCGGCGGTTCATGCCGTTCAGGCCCACCCAGAACATCGGCAGGAATGTCAGGTTGAAGAAGATCATCGCCATCCAGAAGTGGACCTTGCCCAGCTTCTCGCTGAGCATGCGTCCGGTCATCTTCGGCCACCAGAAGTAGAAGGCCGCGAAGAGCGCGAAGATCTCACCGCCGATGATCGTGTAGTGGAAGTGCGCCACGACGAAGTAGGTGTCGTGGAGGGAGATGTCGGTTGGCACGTCGGCGAGGAAGATGCCGGTGATGCCGCCGATCACGAAGTTGAACACGAAGCCCAGCGCGAACAGCATCGGCGTGCGCAGCCACAGCTTCCCGCCCCAGATCGTGCCCAAGGCGGACAGGAAGATGATGCCCGTGGGGATCGAGATGAGCTCGGTGGTCACCAGGAACGGGCCCAGCAGAGCGTTGGGCATGCCCGACACGAACATGTGGTGTGCCCACACGATGCCCGACATGCCCACGATGCCGATGAACGCGGCCACCACCCAGCGGTAGGCATACAGCGGCTTGCGGCTGAAGTGCGCGAGCACCTCGAGCGCCATGCCGAAGCCCGGCAGCACGAAGATGTAGACGGCCGGGTGGCTGTAGAACCAGAACATGTGCTGGTAGAGGACCGGGGCGCCGCCGCTGCCCTGGAAGAACGAGGTCCCGAACAGCCGGTCCAGCAGGACCATCACCAGGCTCGCGGCGAAGAACTGGGTGAAGAACAGGGCGAGCCAGCTGGCTGCGAACACCGACCACACGAAGATCGGCAGGCGGCCCCAGGTCATGCCCGGCGCGCGCATCTTGATGATCGTGACGAGGAAGTTGAGGCCGCCCGCGATCGAGGTCAGGCCGAACACGATGATCGCGAGGTTGAAGATGACCTGGCCGGACGCGTTGATGACCGACAGTGGCGCGTAGGCCGTCCAGCCGGAGTCCCAGCCGCCCAGGAGCTGGGTGGCGAGGAGGCTGACGATGACCACCGGGATCAGCCAGAACGTGAACGCGTTCAGGCGCGGGAACGCCATGTCCTTGGCGCCGATCATGATCGGCACGAAGTAGTTGCCGAAGGAGCCCATGACCGAGGCCACCGCGACCGCGACCATCGCGATGCCGTGGAAGCTCATGGTCCGGTTGTACGTGTCGGCGTCCATGAGCGGGTTGGCGGGATCCATCAGCTGGAGGCGCATGAGCATCGCGCCGGCGCCTGCGACGAGCAGCAGGACGATGAAGGCGGCGAGGTACTGCAGGCCGATGACCTTGTGGTCCACGCAGAAGGTGAGGTACCGGCGCCAGTCGGTGGGGACCTCCTTGACGGGCAGGCCCACCCACTCGCGGCCCCAGGTCTTCCACATGCCCACGCCGAACAGCCAGCCGGGGACGGCGAGGATGTAGCCGGCGGTGACGCAGTGGTCGGTGGACCAGGGCTCCACGCCCATCGAGGCGCGGAGGGCCATCACCAGCCCGGCGCCGATCACGAAGCCGATCGTGGCCATGAGGATGCCCTTGAGGATCGGCACGAAGGCCGAGATCACCGAGGGCTTCTTGGAGGCCGCGGAGACGTTGGCCGCGGCGACGGATGCGGTCATCGTCACTTCACCTCGAGGGTGCCGGTCATGGTGGTCGGGTGCGCCTGGCACAGGAAGTTGTAGGTGCCGGCGGGCAGTGGATCGATGTTGAGGACCTGCTCGATGGCGCCTGGCTGGAAGTCGGTGGCGCCCAGCGGCTTGCCGTCGGCGCCGAGGACCGCGATGTTGTGGATCACGCCCTCGTCGTTGTTGCTGAACGTGATCGAGATGGGCTGGGCGGGCACGGCGCTCAGGGTGTTCGGATTGAACTTGAAGTCCACGGTGCCGGCCGGGTTGTTCGCCTCGATCGCGAGCAGCTGGGCACCCTCGACGGGCCCGCCACCGCCGCCGCCGGTCTTGTTCTCCTCGACCCAGGCGGTGAACTCAGCCTCCTCCACGACGCGCACCGGGACCATCATCCGCGCGTGCTCGCCGCCGCACAGCTGCGAGCACTGCAGGCGGAAGTTCGCGTCGCCCTCGTAGGAGCCCGTCTCGGTGGGCGTCATCGACATGTAGGTGGTGAGGCCGGGGACGGCGTCCCAGCGCATGCGGAAGGCGGGGACCCACACGGAGTGGACCACGTCCGACGAGGTGATCTCGAAGCCCACGGACTTGCCCACCGGCAGCACGAGCTCGGTGCTGCTCTTGGCGCTCTGGCCGGGATAGGTGATGGTCCAGCCCCAGCGGAACCCGTTGACCTGCACGACGACGTCGGGCTGTTCCACGAGGGCCACGACCTTCGGCAGCTCCGTGAGGCCGGGGTAGACCATGACGCCCACGGCCATCAGCGAGGTCACGATGAACCAGGCGAGCGGGATCGGGCCGCGACCGGTGATCGGCGCACCATCCTCGGCCGGCTGGCCCCGGTGGCGGAAGGCGAAGACGGAGTACCCCAGGCCTGCGATCACGAACGTGAACACGGGCACCGACATGATCAGGAGGATCTTGAACGTCTCATCGATCATCTCGCCCTTGTCGGTCGCGACGACGGGCTGGAACGGGACGTTGGCCAGGACCAGGCCGATGGCGGTGAGGACCAGCCAAAGCAGGCCCACGATCAAGATGTGGCGCCTCACGGACGCGCGACCTCCTCCTGGATGCGTGGGTGAGTGGGGGACAGGGACGCGACGGGCGGCGCCAGCAGGCTGCGACACCGCACAGGGAGGGGAGTATGGGAACGGATGTGCCTTTCGGCACGTCCAGTTGGCCTAGCCATTCTGGGACCTTTGGCCCCCAAGTGCGAGCACTAATGTAGCAGGAGGCCGATTTGCAACCCGGCCGCACCCTTCTGGCGCGCCCGACGCAACACATGGGGCAGTCCGAATCGCCTGCAACGCTTGCGCGCCGGACCGCCCAGCGCCGGACGCCTGGGCCGTGGAATGATCCAGCCATGCCCGACATGACCGCGCAGACCAACACGCTGATCGCCTGGTTCCAGGCGAACGCGCTGGGACTCCTGCTCATCGGGGTGCTGGCGCTGGTCGCCTTCCGCGGTCTCCGGCCGTGGCTCCACCGCCTTCTCGTGCGGGTCATGCACGCCCAGGCGCGGTCGCTTGACGGCGAGGCGGCCTCGAAGGTCGAGGTGGACCGCCGGGTGACCACGATCGAGGACCTGCTGCTCAAGGTGTTCAGGACCCTCGTGGTCATCGGGATCGTGGCCGTGCTCCTCGGCATCTTCGACCTGTGGTCCGCGCTCACGGGCCTGGGCCTCGTCCTGGCGGCCCTCACGCTGGCCGGGCAGAGCATCATCCTCGACTACCTGATGGGCATCCTGATCCTGGTGGAGGGCCAGTACTTCAACGGCGACGTGGTCCAGATCGGGACGGTCGAGGGGACCGTCGAGGAGGTCGGGCTGCGCCGGACGGTGGTGCGTGACGTGCGCGGCACGCTGCACTCGATCTCCAACGGGACGATCCGCCAGTCCGCCAACCTCACCCGCACGTTCGCGCTGGTCGTGGTGGAGATCGACGGGGTGGCGGACCGGGACGTGGAGACCGTGATCGACGTGCTCAACGAGGTCGGCGCCGACATCGCCGCGGATCCCGAGTTCACGGACCGGTTCCTCGACACGCCGGCGTACGCCGGGACCACACGCCTCTCCTCGGCCGGGGCCACGCTGCGCCTGTCCGGGCGGGTCCGGCCTGAGGGTCGTGCCCACATCGAGCAGGAGATCAGGCGCCGGGTGGCGGCTGCGCTTGCGGCGCGCGGCGTGGAGCTGATCCGGCCGGGCGCCCAGTACCCGCGGGCCTGACCGGCGCCCGAGGTTCCCTGGGCCCACCTCCGCTCCCGAGCCTGGCTTCCCGCTGAGCGGGCCCTGCGTGCAGGATTCCGCACGCTCTGACCGCCCAACGGGACGAAGTGGCCTCCGGGATGCAGGATCGACGGGATCCTGCCGCTGAGCGCGAGGTCCGTGCAGAACTCTACGCAGAGCGCCCGCGGGGCGGGATGTTCGGTCTCGGCCTTGGCCGCGGCCCCGCCGGCCCGCCCACGGTCAGTGGCGGGAGGTCGACCAGAGCTCGCGCACGTTGTCACGCAGGATCAGGATGCCCACGATCAGCAGCACCAGCGCGATCGACCAGGACACGTAGTCCTTGATCACGATCACCGCGCCCACGATGGCCAGCACGATCGTCACCTGCAGCAGCAGCTGGAGGAACCGGCGCCGGACGACGGCCTCGATGACCGAGTAGGCGACGATCACGACCAGGAGGCCGATCCACCAGTGGCCGACGTCGGTGATGAGCAGCCCGCCCATGATGGCCAGGGCCAGGGCGACGCTGACGGCAGACCAGATGTCGAGCACGCGGCTGCGCCGGATCGTCGCCGGATCCTGCGGGTGGACGACGTGGCGGAGATGGGCCTCCGGGTCACCCTGCTCTCCGGCCGCGAGCGATGTCAGCTGCGCCTCGCAGTCAGCGATGGCCGCGCGGATCCCGTCGATGCCCATGCGCGTCGTGCGCAGCTCGGCGATGGCGGCCTCGCGCTGGGTCACAAGCGCCGCAACGTAGGCTGGGGAGCGGCCTGCACGCTCGGCGGCGGTCACACGGACGCCGAGGCGCTGCGCGTCGATGGCCTGCCGCTCGAGGCCGCCCTCGATCTCCGCCAGGCCGAGCCGCAGGTCGGCCAGCTCTGCCTCGATCGTCTCCACGGCTCTACCCGGCGGCGGCGTCGTGTCGAGGCCCGCGAAGGCGATCGGGTCGATCCAGGACTGGCGCGGCCTGCCGTCGCGCGCGAACTTCGGTCCTGCCGGCGCCCGCTCACCCGCCATCCGGTCGTTCGTGTCGAGCCCGAACAGGCCGTCGTACGCGGCCACCCACGGCGTGTCGTCGTCGATCAGCACCGGGGTCCACGGCTGAGGCTGCGCGGGCCCCACAGTCACGCCGTCGCCTCGGGCGTAATCCACGAACGGGATCGCGGCGAACTGGCCGCCCGACCCGCCGCTGCCCTGGCCGAGCGTCTCGGTCCAGAACCCGTTGACGGCCTTGCCGAAGGCGCGCACGCGCTTGGGCAGCGAGAGCGGGACCGGGAGCAGGTACTCGCCTGGCTCGATGTACGCCGCGTGCGAGCCGGCCCCGGCAAAGATCACCGGGTGGGTCCCGTCCACGAGATGCACCACCGGATCGTCCCAGCGGCGGCGCAGGTCCGCCCCCACCTCGTCGTGGGCGGCCCGTGCGAACCAGACCGGGGTTGTCGTCCCGTCCTCGTCCTCCTCGAGGAACACGAAGCACTGCTCCCAGTCTGCCTCGTGGTCGTTGGCGCCCGCGAACGACGAGCGCCAGTCGTTCATCGCGTAGAAGAACAGGTAGTGGCAGATCGTCCAGCCGGCGTTGCGGACGACGCGGCCGTGGTAGACGAAGTGCGGATCCCGCGCGCGGGCCGCGTGGTACTTGATGTCGGCTGCCGCGACGGTGCCGCCCGGGACGGTACCGCGCACCAGGAGGGAGAGGTCGAAGCCGGCGTCGATCAGCCGGGCGGCGATGCCCACCCGTGACAGGCGGCTCGGAGCGCTGAACCGTGTCCGGGTCGGGCGGTCCTTGCGCTGGGCCAGCGCGACGCCGGACAGGGGCTGCTGCACGTACCGCAGGAAGAGGGCACGGTCCGGGTAGCGGCGCCGCCAGCCGGGCAGGTCCTGGAGGGCGAGGTTGCCTTGCGGAACCACCAGGGTCCGCCGGCCGCCGGAATCAACCGCCCAGAGGTCGCAGTCGGCAACGTAGGCCGCGGCATCCATGGGGAAGAAGAACTCGCCCTTGGTGAACTTGATCACAGGCTCGAAGCGACGCAGGAGCTCGAGGTCGCCGTCGGCCGTCATGCCCGCTCCTCCAGCTCGGCGGCCACGTCGTCGGCCGGGTGCCCGATCCCGAACGCGGTGCGGACCTGGCGCTGGTTGAGATAGAGGACGGTGATCACGCTGGTGAGCATCAACACGGGCACCAGGTCGCCCTGGGTCACGTACAGGAAGATCTGGGAGGACAGGGACAGCCCGGTGACGAGCATGGTCATCGTCCAGCCCAACTGCTTCATCCGCAGCAGGAGGATCGCCGCGGCGAAGGCGACCACCGTGAGCACGGCGAGCATCGCGATGACGGTGGCCGTGATGACCATGTCGCCCTGGATGGCCTGGATGCTGTCGAGCTGCATCGACTCGATGACCGCGCCGGAGATCCCGAGCAGGAACAGCAGGGTCGCGAGATAGCCGATCCCGCTGAGGATCTCGATCGCGGCGAGGATCGTCACGGGCGCTGGGCGGCGGCGTCTCGCGGGCCGGCCGGCGGCCGTCATGGCCGCCGCGGGGCGGCTCGGATCGTCAGGGAGCTGCATGGACGGTGGTGGCTACGCCTTTCCGGCCTTGCTGGACTTGGATTTGGACTTGGTCGAGCCCTTGCCCGACTTGGACGAGCCCTTCCCCTTGTCCCTGGGCTCGGCCGGCGCAGGCTCACCGCCCTCGGCCACGAGGCCGGCACGGGCAGCCTGGAGGGCCGCCTTGTCCTCGTCGGAGACATCGGGGAACTGCGGATCCAGCCGGATCAGCGCGTCGGCGATGACCGCCCCGGCGGCGACCCGCGCGAACCACTTGCTGTCGGCCGGGATCACATACCACGGTGCCGCCTTCGTGCTCGTGTGGCTGAGCACTTCGCTGAAGGCCGCCTGGTAGTCGTCCCAGTAGCCCCGCTCCTTGACGTCGCCCGCGGCGAACTTCCAGTTCTTCTCGGGCTCGTCGATCCTGCTGAGGAACCGCTCGCGCTGCTCCTCCTTCGAGACGTTGAGGAAGATCTTGACGATGGAGAAGCCCTGGTCGACGAGGTACGCCTCCCAGTTGTTGATGTGCCTGAAGCGGCGGCTCCAGACATCCTTGCCCTTGAGCCTGGGTGGGATCTTCTGGCCGTCGAGGATCGCGGGGTGGACGCGGACGACCAGCGTCTCCTCGTAGTAGGACCGGTTGAAGATGCCGATGTTGCCCCGCTCCGGCAGGCGCTTGGCGTAGCGCCACAGGAAGTCGTGGTCCATCTCCTCGGTGGACGGCACCTTGAAGCTGCTGACCTGCACGCCCTGCGGGTTGACGCCGCTCATCACGTGGCGGATCGTGCCGTCCTTGCCTGCCGCATCCATCGCCTGGATCACCACCAGCAGGCCCGCGGTGTTCTGGGCGTACAGGCGCTCCTGGTAGTCCGCCAGCAGCTCGATGCCGCGCTCGAGGACGTCGTCGGCGTCATCCTTCTTCAGTTCGTGGGTGAACGCCGGGTCGAAGTCACCGGGCAGGACAACCTTGCGGCCCGGATCAACCCGGAACGGCTCGATGAAGTCGGCGATGCGCTTCGGGTCGGGCTTCGGCATGGGATCCCCTCTCGCATGGCTGCGTGGTGGGGGCCATGATTGCACCCGCATGCATGATGGGTGAAAGGATTCGGCAGGTGCCGGACACTACGACCGCGATGACCCACCCCGACGCGGACGCGAGCGCGCGCTTCGAACGACTGTACGCGGAGGCGCGCGACCCGCTCGTGCGCTACCTCGCGCGCCGCGCGGAACCGGCTTCGGTGGAGGACCTGTTCGCCGAGACGATGGTCCTCGCCTGGCGCCGTCTGGACGCCATTCCAGAGGGCGTCGAGATCCCGTGGCTGTACGGGACGGCGCGGCGGGTGCTCGCGAACCACCGGCGGGCCAGGGGCCGGTTCGGCCGCCTGCTCGAGCGGGTGGCCCTGTTCAGCCACGACACCGATGCCGCGATTGCGCTGCCGCCCAGCACTGACCCGGACCTTGCCGATGCCCTCGCCGCGCTCCCCGCAACCGACGCCGAGATCCTGCGGCTGTGGGCGTGGGAGGAGCTGGCACCCTCGGAGATGGCCGTGGTCCTGGCGATCACGCCGAACGCCGCCTCGATCCGGCTGCACCGGGCGAAGGCGCGCCTTCGGGAACGGCTGGAGGCCGGGGGCCGAAAGACCACGCTGCCTGCCGGACATGTACCGGGCGTAGAGCGGAAGGAGGCTCGGTGATGGACGATCGACTGCAGCGACGGCTCCGGGACGCGGATCCGCTCACCGTCGGCGATGGGCAGCTGCCCGCTCCGGCGCGACTCGACGCGATCAAGGAGCAGCTGATGCTCAGCGAGACACAGGGTGCGGGCCGGGTGCCCGGAACGCCCGAGGCACCCGGCACACCGGGGACACCCGCACCCCGTCGGCACGTCATGCGCCCGCGGGCGATCGGGATCACCGCCCTCGCGGCCTCTGGCCTGGCCGCGGTGCTGGTGGCGGGGACGCTCTTGCAGCCCACCGGATCGGCGCTTGCCTGGGATCCCAGCCCCACGGCGGCCACGCCGGCCCAGGAGGCCGCGGCGAAGGCCGCCTGCGCGATCCCGGAGATGGTGCCGCCGGCCGGTGAGGCGGGGACGGTCGAGGGCGGCCAGGTCACCGTGGGCGGCCCGTCCGTGACCCTGCCCGACGGTGCGCAGGGTGGTGCCGTCGGCGTCACCGGCGGCGCCCAGGTCCCGGGGGGCGTGATCACCGAGTCCACGGGTGGGGTCATGCCTCCGCCGTTCCCGACGGAGCTGCCGCCGCTCGTCTATCTCGAGCTCCACGGCACCGGTGCCGTCGCGATCCTCGCGGACGAGGACACCACGGCGTACTGCCTGCTCGTCAAGCGCGACGACGGGTTCGAGCTGGCCGGCCTTCACATGCCGCTCGGGGATGGCGGCTCCGCCGGCGTCGGCGTCATCGGAGCGATCGGTGTCGCCGGCGGCGTCGATGGCGCGAGCGCGGGCCCGACCATGTCGGGCATGACGCTGGCCGGCGAGGGCGACTTCCAGGTCATGGCGATGGCCACCGACTACGGGAACGCGAAGGTCGGGATCATGGCCGGAAGCGCACCGGAGGGCGCCGCCAAGGTCATCGTCAAGGGCGGCGCGGCCGACGGCGCAACGGCGAGCGTCACCGATGGCCGGTTCGCGCTCTGGGCGCCCAGGGCGCTCGACACCGAGACCACGATCGTGGCGCTCGACGCCTCAGGTGCGGAGATCGGCAGCGTGAAGATCAGCGGGGCGCCACCCGAGGGGGCCCCGGTGATGATCGAGCTCGAGCCGGAGCCGTAGCGGATCGTCTGCGAACCAGCCCGGGAATCGAAGAGCCGGCGCAGCCCTGGGGCCGCGCCGGCTCTTGGGTGTTCCGGTGACGGAGGCTACGCCTCGGGGGCGGCGCCCGCCTCCTCGGCGGCCTTCTTGACCGTTGCGGCGGCCTCGTCGGTCACGGCAGCGGCCTTGACCTCCTCGGCCTCCGGCAGCGCCTTCTGGACCTCGTCCACCTGGGCGAGCTTGGCCAGGGCGATGATGCCGCTGGAGCCTGGGGTCAGGACGGCCGCGAGGTCCTTGGCGACCTTGTTGCGGGCGCCCAGGTTGCGGAGCTTGCCGATGGCTGCACCACCGACGCCCATCCACAGGGCGCTGGCCAGGATGGCCGGCGGGAACAGGATGCCGATGACGCCGCCCGCGACGGCGCCGGCCAGGAAGCCGTTGCGCGTCTTGTGGTCGGTCATCTTGACGATGTGGATCTTGCCCTCGGCGTCGGCCTGGGCGACGAGCACGCCCTCGATGTCGAGGGCACCGCTGGCTTCGGCCTCGAGGAGGCTCGTGTAGGCGCCCTTCGCGGCGTCCTCGTTGGCGAAGCGGGCGACGACGATCGCGTAACCCTGGTCGTTCACGCCGACCGCGCCCTCGGCGAGGATCCCGTCCTCGTCGGCGACGATGCCGGTCATCAGCGCGCCGTGGGCGTCGGCGTCGAGCGTGGCGGCGGTGACGATGCCGGTCTCCTCGTCCACCGCGACCATGGCGGCGGAGATGCCGGTGATCTCGACCTCGGCCGGGGCGGCGGGCTCGACCGCAGCCTCCTCGGCGGGGGTGACCTGGTCCTCGGTCATGGGTGACCTCCTCATGGGTGGTGGTGCGATGGCACGTCCGGTCCGTGACGGTCGCCGGACGGGGGACGATCAGTGTATGCCGGGCGTCCGAGGCAGGCGCTGTGCCTACCCGGGCGGGGGCTCCGCAGCCTTGTCGAGGGACTCGGCGTGCGTGACGGATGACGATGCCCCGTCATCGGCGGGATCGACGACGCCGAAGGCGGCCCGATAGGCCTTCACCGCGCTCTTGGTGGTGGGGTAGAAGGCCGCGCGATCCGTGAACCACTCGTCGTCGTACTTCTGGATCTTGAGGCGGACCACATCCTTGAGCTCGGCGAATACGAGGTGCACGTCCTTGGCGTGCAGCTCACCGTCGAGATCCTCGAGCATGTCCGACGCGGTGGTGTCGATGTCGGTGATCGGCTCGGCGGCGATGACGATCCAGCGTGGCTTCGGCTCCTGGTTGGCGAGGTGGCGGACCTCGTTGCGGAACGTGTTGGCGTTGGCGAAGAACAGCGGGCCGTCGAAGCGGAACATGACCAGGCCGGGCAGCTGCTCGGCGTCGGGGTACATGCGGATGTCGTGGTAGCCGGGGACGCCGGGCACGTCGCCCAGCACTGTCCGGTACGGGTTCCAGACCCGTCGGAAGACGGTCAGGATCGAGAGGATCACGGCGATGGCGATGCCTTGCAGCACGCCGAGCAGCGCCACGCCCAGGAAGGCCGCCATCGACAGCCAGAACTCCGCCCGCCGCTGCCGGTAGAGCTTGACCGTGCCCGGGATGTCGGCAAGGGACAGGGAGGCGACGATGACCACGGCGGCCAGCGTGGGATTGGGCAGGTAGGCGAGCAGGCCCGGCAGGAAGACGAGCATGACGGCGATCAGGCCTGCACCGACCAGGCCAGTCAGCTGGGACTTCGCGCCCGCCCGCTCAGCGACGGCGGTTCGCGAGCCGCTGGTGCTGATCGGGAACCCGCCGAAGAGACCGGCCGCCACGTTGGCTGCGCCGATGCCGATCATCTCCTGGTCGGCGTTCACCTCCTGGCCCGTCCGTGCGGCGAACGCGGACGAGGTGGAGATGGTGTCGGCGAGGGACACGACCGCGATGCCGACGGCGCCCGCGAAGAGCAGGGCGAGGTCCTCGACCGGAACCAGCGGGAGGACGAAGCGCGGCAGGCCCTCCGGCAGGACGCCGACCAGGCTCACGCCCTTGGCCGCGAGGTCCAGGCCCCACGCGAGGAGCATCGCGGTGATGACGCCCGCGAGCACCGCCGGCACCTTCGGCGCAATCCTGCCCAACACCAGCATCAGGACGAGGCTGAACAGGCCGATGGCCGCGGCCGCCGCGACCACCTCGCCCGCCTGGACGCCGGCGATGAAGGCCTGGGTCTCACCGATCAGGCCGTCGGCGTCGGTGGAGAAGCCGAACAGCTTGGGCAGCTGGCCGACGAGGATGGTGATCGCGAGGCCGTTCATGTAGCCCATCTGGATCGGCTTCGAGAGGAGCTCCGCGATGAAGCCGAGCCCGGTCTTCGCGCCGATGAGCATGAGCGCACCGACCATGACCGCCAGCATCGACGCGTAGAGCACGGCGGCGCTCGCATCGCCGTCGGCCGCCACGAGCGGGAGCACCGTGGCCGCGATCATCGAGCCGAGCGCGGAATCCGGGCCGAGGACGAGGATCCGCGACGGGCCGAAGATCGCGTAGGCGATGAGGCACAGGATCGAGGTGTAGAGGCCGGTGATCGCGGGCAGGCCCGCAAGCTCCGCGTAGGCCATGCCCTGGGGCACGAGCAGGCTGCCCAGCACGAGGCCGGCGACCAGGTCCTTGGGCAGCCAGGCACGCTGGTAGGTGCGGACTGCCGTGATGCCCGGGATCACCGATCCCGCCTTTGCGACCAGCCCCTGGGCCACAGGCTCCTCCATGTGTGTTCGCTAGTGAAGGATGCCACTGCAGCGCATGGCCGCGTCACCCGCCTGGGACGAGGGCGCGACCTGGCGGCCGGGTTCCGCCGGGAATCGCAGAACCCGGCACGTGGCCGGGTTCTGCGATGGACCTGTTGGAGGGTGGGTCGCGCCGGAGGTCCGGCGCGACCGCGTGGCGAGGACTAGAGCTCGACCCCTGCCTGGTTGATGACGATGAACCGGTAGTTGGCGGCGCTCGTGCCGACGGCGAGGATCTGGTAGGCGCGACCGTCATTGAGCTCGGCAACGCGCGGCCCGATCACCGGGGCGTAGGCCACCGTCAGCGGACACCCACCAGGAGTAGACGCCTGGCCAGGCGACGGCAACCGGACCGGCGGAGCGCTGACGGGCGAGGTTCTCGATGGCCGGGGCGGCGCCGCCGTTGAGCCACACGTCGACCGTGGGGGCCTTGGCGGTGTGGCGGACGGTGATCGTCGCCTTGCTGGCGCTGGTGCCCGTGAGGTCGTTGACGAAGATCGAGAGCGCGGGCTTGCCGGCGACGTAGTTGGCGACCGCGGTCGCGTTGAGGCCGTCGGTCAGCGTGACCGACTGCTTGATCAGCACGGTGCCCTTGCACGTTGCGGCGTGATCGGCCGCCCTCACCCGGATGGTGTAGGTGCCGGCGGGCAGCTGGGCCTTGAACTGCTGGCCGTACTTGAAGTCGGTCTTGACGGCCGACCCGGCCACGCACACGTCCACCTTCACGCCCGGGATCCCGTGGGCCACGTTCACGGTGGCTCCGGCCGGGGCGGCGGACGGCCGTACCTGCGAAGGCGGTCAGGGCAAGCGCGGTGGCGGCGAGCGGTGAGGCTCGAGTCTTCGGAGCTTCATCAGGCAGCTCCTCTCGCAGTGCTGCCGGGCATCGTGCCCGTCTGGTCCCTTCTTCGGGGCCGGACGCTGGCCGGATTGGGGGGCGGTGCAGATTGTGCGCCGCGGACAGTGCGGCGCCTTGGGGCTGGCGCGCTCGAACCCCTACGCCGGACAGCTTCTTGTACTTGATCCGGTGCGGCTGGTCTGCGGCCGAGCCCAGCTCGCGGTGGCGCCAGTCCTCGTACTCGGTGAAGTTGCCCTCGAACCAGCGCACCACCGAGTCGCCCTCGAAGGCCAGCACGTGGGTCGCGATCCGGTCGAGGAACCACCGGTCGTGCGAGATCACCACCGCGCAGCCCGGGAAGGACTCGAGGCCGGACTCCAGGGCTCGCAGCGTGTCGACGTCCAGGTCGTTCGTGGGCTCGTCGAGGAGCAGCACGTTGCCGCCGGACTTGAGCAGCTTCGCGAGGTGGACGCGGTTGCGCTCGCCGCCCGACAGCTTGCCGCACGGCTTCTGCTGGTCGGTGCCGCGGAAGTTGAATGACGACACGTACGCGCGCGCCGGGATCTCGCGGTTGCCGACCTTGATGAACTCCACCTTGTCGGTGATCTCGTCGAAGACGGACACGTCGGCCCGGAGCTCGTCGCGGCCCTGGTCCACGTACGACATCTGGACGGTGTCGCCGATGGTGATCGAGCCGCCGTCGGGCTGCTCCTGGCCGACGAGCATCCGGAACAGCGTCGTCTTGCCCGCGCCGTTGGCGCCGATGACGCCCACGATGCCAGCCTTCGGCAGCTTGAACGACAGGTCGTCGATCAGGAGCCGGTCGCCGTAGCCCTTGCGCAGGTTGTCGACCTCGATGACGGTGTCGCCCAGGCGCGGGCCGGGCGGAATGGCGATCTCCAGCTCGCGCTCGACCTTCTTCGCATCCTGCGCCTCGGCCATCAGCTGGTCGTAGGCGTTGAGGCGGGCCTTGCCCTTGGCCTGGCGGGCACGCGGGGACATGCGCACCCATTCGAGCTCGCGGGCGAGCGTGCGCACGCGGGCGTCGTTCGACTTCTGCTCCATCGCGAGCCTGGCCGACTTCTGCTCGAGCCAGCCGGAGTAGTTGCCCTCGTACGGGATGCCCCGGCCGTGGTCGAGCTCCAGGATCCACTTCGCGACGTTGTCGAGGAAGTAGCGATCGTGGGTGACCGCGACGACGGTGCCCGTGTAGTCGCCGAGGAATCGCTCCAGCCAGTAGACCGACTCGGCGTCGAGGTGGTTGGTGGGCTCGTCGAGCAGCAGCAGGTCCGGGTGCTGGAGGAGCAGCCGGCAGAGCGCGACGCGGCGCTTCTCGCCGCCCGAGAGCGTGGTCACGTCCGCGTCGTCGGGCGGGCAGCGCAGCGCGTCCATCGCGATGTCCACGTTCCGCTCCAGGTTCCACGCGTCGGCCGCCGCGATCCGGTCCTCGAGCGATGCCTGCTCTGCGCCGATGGCGTCGTAGTCGGCGTCGGGGTCGGCCCACTTGGCCATGACCGCGTTGTAGGCGTCGATCAGGCCCTGGACCTCGGCGACGCCGTCCATGACGTTCTGCTTGACGTTCTTGGCCGGGTCGAGCTGCGGTTCCTGCGACAGGAAGCCCACGCTGAAGCCGGGGGTGAGGCGGGCGTCGCCGACGAAGCCGTCGTCGAGGCCGGCCATGATCCGTAGCAGGCTGGACTTGCCGGCGCCGTTGGAGCCGATGACGCCGATCTTGGCGCCCGGGTAGAACGAGATGGAGATGTTCTCGAGGACGGTCTTGTCCGGCGGGTAGTGCCGGGCAAGCTTGTAGGTCGTGTAGATGAACTCGGCAGGCATGATGCGCAAGGGTACTGCCGCACGCGCCGCGGGACACCCGCACGCACGTTGAAGCGCCCGGGCGGCGTGGGCCGTCCGGGCGCTTGCTGGCTTGATGCGATTGGCGGTCAGCCCGCGCTGGGCATCGCCTGGTAGGGGCTGCCGGCGTCCAGGACCGGCTCCACCGGCGCGACCGGCTGCTCGGGCTTCACCGCGTCCCAGCCCGCGAGGAGCATCGCCCCCAGCCCGAAGACCGTGGCGACTCCGGAGACCAGCGGCAGGATGGATGCGGCGGCGAGGACCACGACGCCCAGGACCGCGGCGCGGTACGGATGACGGACCTCGCGGGCCGCTCCGCCACGGGCCAGGAGCCAGTTGCCAACCCAGATCGCCGCCACGAGCCAGCCGATGAAGGCGAGCGCCGGGACGCCGACGAGCAGGAGGAACAGGCCGATCGGGGCGCCGATCACGGTGGAGGACCAGCAGGCCGCCGACGAGGGGCAGGGCGATCGTGCCGACGATCCCGGCGAGCAGCACCTGGCCCGGCTGGCGCGAGATGCGCGTCTCGAGGTCGCGCACCTGCCGTGCACCGAACGCGGCCACGAGGAGGCCGGCCACGAGCGCTGCGAGCGCAAGCCCGACGGCGAACAGCAGGGCAAGCGGCACCAGGATCAGGGCGATGGCCGCGGCGGCCGCCTCCACCTCGGCCGTCTGGCCGGACGCGATGACGGTGCCGTCGCGTGCCACCGTGCCACCCATGGTCGTGATCTCGCCCACGGTGGTCGTGCCAACCAGGTCGACGTGGCCGTCCACGACGAGCAGCTGGTCGACGGTCGCCCCGTCGAGGGTGGCGGTCCCGCCGATCACCATCAGCGCCTCGGTGGTCCCGGCCACCGTGGCCGTCCCGTCGATCACGATGGCCGCGCGGACGGAGGTGCCGGCGGGGATGTCGAGCGTGCCCCGGACGGCCAGCGCGACGTCGCCGGTGGAGGTGACCGCCGTGCCGGACGTGCCTGGGACGGTCCCGACAGGGTCGGCAGCGAACGCCGCGGGCACCAGGGCGAGGAGGAGGATCGCGACCGATGTCGCGGCGAGAAGGAGACGGCGCACGGGAGTGTCCTTTCGTGGGCTGGCGGTACTGAGCCGTATCGCTCTGTGTGTCTCCACGCTAGGCCGCGCACCGCTCGTCTCCCAGCCGGGTGGCTGGCATTTTGGTGGTGGGGCTAGCACCAGTACCCCCGACCCCCGCCCGGTGGCAGGGGGCGTACGCTCACCCCGAGACCCGCCACCGGAGGACCGCCATGCCCGTCCACCCCGACGACCAGCGCTTCCTCGAGGTCGCCATCGAGCAGGCCCGCATCGGGCGCGACGAGGGCGGGGTTCCCATCGGCGCCGCGCTCGTCGCCGACGGTCGCGTCCTGGGGGCCGGCCGCAATCGCCGCGTCCAGCAGGGGAGCGCCATCCGCCACGGCGAGACCGATGCGCTCGAGGTGGCCGGGCGCCTGCCAGCCTCCGTGTACCGGCGCGCGACCATGTACACGACGCTCTCGCCGTGCGATATGTGCACGGGCGCGATCCTGCTTTACGGCATCCCGACGGGTGGTGATCGGCGAGAACCGCACCTTCATGGGCGGCGAGGACTACCTGCGCTCGCGCGGCGTGGAGGTGGTGAACCTCGAGGCACAGCGGTGCGTGGACCTCATGGACACCTTCATCGAGGCGCATCCCGACGTGTGGAACGAGGACATCGGCGAGGAGTAGGCCGCCCCGGCGCTCGAGAACGTTGCACGGGGGCTTGTGCCAGCCCCTAGACTGGCGCGCATTCGGGGGGTGCGTCCTACGGGAGGGTTGACCAGCGACCGATCCCCTGAAGCCCAAGACCACGACGTGGATGGAACCTGCCCTGTCCGGCTGGGAGGCCGAACGGGGCCGAACGGAGGGATTGATCTCATGCAGCGCCCGACTGGCGTCACCATTCTTGCAATCCTCGCCCTGATCGGCGGGGTCTTCGGCATCATCGCGGGCCTCGGCGCCATCGCCGGCGGCGCCCTGTTCGGCGGCATCGCGGCCGGCGCGGGTGCCGATGCGTCCACCGCCGCCGGCATCGGCGGCTTCTTCTTCATCATCGGCATCCTCACCCTGATCGGCGCCGTGCTCGAACTGGCGTTCTTCTTCGGTGCCTGGACGGCCAAGGCCTGGGGCTGGATCCTCGGCACGATCGCCGCCCTCTGGTCGATCGCCGTGGGCGTCATCGGCGCCCTGCTGAGCGGCGACATCGTCTCGGGCCTGATGGGCAACATCATCAGCTTCGCCATCGCCGGCGTGATCCTCTACTACCTGAACACCCCGGCGGTGAAGCAGTACTTCGGCCGGGCGTAACCCCCGAGCGGGCGTGCCCTCGCCCGCGAACCGCAGCCTGATCGAACGCGGCCCGGAGCCCCCGGGCCGCGTTCTCGTCCCAGCAGGGTGATGCTGCCGACCCCTGTGCGGTCAACGCTCCTGCGGTACTGTCGGGGCGGGTGCCCGGGGCGTTCTCCCGGGCTGGGTGAGGAGTGAGGATGTCGCGGCTGCTTAACCTGTACCGGACGCAGTTCCGGATCATGCGCGAGTGGCGCGGCGGCAAGTGGTCGCTGGTCAAGCGTCTGATCATCGTCACGCTCGTCGCGGCGATCTCCTTCTTCCTGACGTCCTGGATCCTGCCCGGGATCACCCCGGCGACGCTCTGGATCTCCGTCCAGGTCATCGTCGTGATGGCGGTGTTCAACGCGCTCATCCGGCCCGCGGTCCTGGGGTTCATCGCGCCACGTTCGCTGGTATGGACCGGCGTGTCGGTCCTCCTGCTCCAGATCCTGACCTTCTCGGTCGCCATCCGGATCGTGCCGGGCATCGACACGCAGGGCATCCTCACCCCGCTGATCGGCTCGTTCGTCTACGCGATTCTCAACACCATCCTCACCTCGATCTTCGCGATCGACTCCGGGGACTCCTTCTACGGGCTCCTCGTCCAGCAGTTGATGATCAAGCGGGCCGCGCCCACGTCGGACAAGCCCGGCCTCGTGATCATCCAGATCGACGGTCTCGCCCACCCCATCCTCGCGAGCCGCGTGCGTGCCGGGCTCCGTGAACAACATGGCGCGCTGGGTACGCAGCGGCACGCACAGGCTCGAGCAGTGGGAGGCGATCCTCCCGTCGATGACGTCCGCCAGCCAGGCCGGCATCCTCCACGGCAACAACGACGGGATCCCCGCGTTCCGGTGGTACGAGCGGGACCGCCAGCACCTGATGGTGTCCAGCAGCCCGGACGATGCGGCGCTGATCGTCAAGCGCGTGTCCAACGGCGAGGGCCTGCTCTCGAACAACGGCGCCAGCATCTGCAACCTGATGACCGGTGATGCGACGCGGGCCTACCTCACCACCGCGGCGATCAAGGACCAGTCGCAGGGCATCGGCGACAGCAAGGCCTTCATCGGCTTCTTCTTCAGCCCCACCGGCTACCTGCGCTCGTTCACCCTGTTCCTCGGCGAGTTCATCAAGGAGCTCATCCAGGCCCGTCGGACCCGGCGCGCAGGGATCCAGCCCCAGCAGCACCGCGGCATGAAGTACGCCGGCATGCGCGCCGCATCGAACGTCCTCCTGCGCGACGTCAACACCTCGTTGATCATCGAGGAGATGTACCGCGGCACGAATGTCATCTACGCGGACTTCACCGACTACGACGAGCTCGCCCACCACTGCGGCCCCGAGCGCGTCGAGTCCTTCGAGGCGCTCGACGGCATCGACAAGGCGCTCGGCGTGCTCGAGCACGCCGCCAAGGACGCGCCGCGCCCGTACAAGTTCGTGATCCTCTCGGACCACGGCCAGAGCCTCGGCGCCACGTTCAAGCAGCGCTACGGCCAGAGCCTGGGTGAGGTCGTCCGCGACCTGATGTCGGGCAGGGCGACCATCTTCCAGACCAAGACCCAGGCGGAGGGGTCGACCTTCGTCAACTCCTTCCTCTCCGAGGTCACCCAGAGCAAGGGCATCGGCCCGTCCGTGGCGCGCGTCGCGCTGGGCAGCCGGACCACGGACGGCGTCGTCGACCTGGACAAGGAGGACGTGCCCCCGCCGGCCGACGAGTCCGCGATCGCGGTCGTCGGATCCGGCAACCTGGGCCTCGTCTGGTTCACCGGCAACGACCACCGGCTCACGCTCGAGGAGCTCGAGGCCAAGCACCCGGGCATGGTCGCGGCGCTCGCGCAGCACCCGGGCGTGGCGATGCTCATGGTCCGCACCGAGAGCGCGCGGCGCCGTCGTCCTCGGTCATGACGGCCTGCGCTACCTCGACGAGGACGTCGTGGAGGGCGTGGACCCCACGGAGATCTTCGGCCCGCACACCGTCATGAGCCTCAAGCGCGAGGACGCGATGGAGCACGCGCCCGACCTGCTGTTCATCAGCCAGTACGAGCCCGGCCTCGGCGATGTGGCCGCGTTCGAGGAGCTGATCGGGTCGCACGGCGGCCTCGGCGGCTTCCAGACGCAGCCGTTCATCCTCCACCCGGCCGAGTGGGAGCTGGACGAGGAGGTTCCGCTGGGCGCGCCCGCGGTGTACCGCAACCTGCGGCGCTGGCTCTCGGGCATGGGCATCGAGCTGGGCAAGCAGCCGGCCAGCGGGAGCGGAGCGGCGCCGGCGGGAGAGCAGGGCTAGGCCCGGGGCCGACGGGCGGCATGCGCAGGCCCGCCGGACGTCCCCGGCCCACCACCGCAGCCCGGCCCGGCCGCGCTTTCAGACCACAGGACCACAAGGTCACCCGGAACGCCCGCAAGGGTGGCGGGCGCCCGCTCGATGCGGTCGTCCTGCCCGAGCGCCGCATTCCCCGCCGGGTCACGGCGCACCTGGGGCCCGCCAACAGCGGCAAGACCTACGCAGGGCTCGAGGCGCTGGTCGCCGCCGGCTCGGGCGCGTACGCGGCGCCGCTTCGGATGCTCGCCAACGAGGCCTACGTCCGTCTCGCAGAGCGTCTCGGCTCCGAGCGCGTCGGCCTTGTCACCGGCGAGGAGCGGATCAACGAGCGGGCACCCGTCGTCGCCTGCACCGTGGAGATGCTCTCGCCCGCACGGCGGGGCGTCATCGTCCTGGACGAGGTCCACTGGGCCGCCGATCCGGAGCGCGGCTCGGCCTGGACGCGGGTGCTGTGGAGCTCGGGCGCGGACGAGCTCTACGCTGCCGGCTCCCCCGACGTGGAGCCGATGCTGCGGGCCGCGTACGGCGAACAGCTCGAGGTGGTCTGGACGGAGCGCCTCACTGGGCCGCTTGCGCTGGTGGGCGGCGTGGACATCGGCCGGCTGGAGTCCGCCACGGTGGTGGTGGCGTTCTCGCGTGCCGCGGTGATCGCACTCGCGGCGCGGATCCATGCCGTGCGCGGTGGCAGCGTGGGCGTGCTCTACGGCGCGATGCCGGTCGCGGCCCGCCGGGACCAGGTGGACGGGTTCACGACCGGCCGGACCGAGGTGCTGGTCGCGACGGACGTGCTGGGCCACGGCGTGAACCTGCCCTGCCGCACGGTGCTGTTCGCCGAGACCACCAAGTTCGACGGTGTCGAGCGGCGCGACCTCCACGGCTGGGAGGTGGCCCAGATCGCGGGCCGGGCAGGGCGGTTCGGGTTGCACGAGGAGGGCCTGGTCGGCTGGCTGACGGGGCTCTCGTGGCTGCGCCCGGACGGCCGGGTGGTCGCGAGGGGCCTGGAGCCGCAGGCGGGCGTCGGGCCGGGCGGGGAGATCCCCGCCTACCGGCGCCTCTCGCGGGCCCAGCTGGGTCCCGCCCGCGCCGACCTTGGCTCGCTGCCGCCGCATCGCTGGCCCGATGCGCTGGAGGCCTGGTCGCGGGCAGCCCATGCCGCCACGCGCGACGCCGGCTGGTTGCGCACGGCGCCGGTCGCGCCGATCCGGGACCGCCTGCTGGCCGTCGGCCTGGCGCGCCTGCGCCGCCTCCCGCCCGACGACGCGTGGTCGATCGCCCTGGCGCCGGTCGATGCAGGCGACCAGGGCCCGCTCCTGGTGCGCCTCGCGGAGGCGCTGGTCACCCGGCACTCGCTCGCGGACCTCGTGGACCTGCGCGACGTGGCGGGCGCCGCGATCGGGGAGGCCGAGGCGCTCTCGGCACGGGCCGCGATCCTGCGCTGGTTCACCCGCCGCCACCCGGGCGTCGGCGGCATCTCCGCCGCGCAGGCAGATGCGCTCGAGGCTGCCGCATCGGCCAGGGTGATCGAGCTGGTGCCGCTGACGATCGAGGGGGCAGGCGCCGGGCGCTGCGAGGTCTGCGGGCGCGAGGCGGCCCCATGGTTCTCGCGGTGCGACGCCTGCCAGGCGCAGGCGGGCGCCAGGCCCCCGGCCGCCAGCCCCGCGGCCGCATCGGGGGCCCGGCCGCCCAAGCCCCCGCCCAACCGCGCGGAGCGACGCCGCCGCGCCCGACGCGGCTGACCGGCGCGGCTGACGGTTCGCGCACGTCCGCGGCCGCGACGTGCCGCGGCCATGGCTGGGGGCCATTCCGCCCTTGCCAGTCGGGTCTTGTGGATGCCTGCAGCATCTGCCAGCGTCTGCGGAGGAGGTGCGACATGCGCGCAGCGGGCAAGGTGATTGTCGTCACGGGTGCAGGCAGCGGCATGGGGCGCGAGGTCGTCCTGGAGCTGCTGCGGCGAGGGGCGAAGGTCGCGGGCGTGGACATCAACGAGGCGACCCTCGCCGAGACCGTCACCCTGTCAGGAGCGGGTCCGGACCGGATCGCGACGTTCGCGCTGTCCGTGGCCGACCGGGCCGCCGTCGAGGCCCTGCCCGAGGCCGTGGCCGGGAGGCTCGGTGCAGTGGACGGCCTCATCAACTGCGCCGGGATCATCCAGCCGTTCGTGCGGCTCAAGGACCTCGATTACGCCGCCATCGACCGCGTCTTCGACGTGAACTGGCGCGGCACGCTCTACATGACCAAGACGTTCCTGCCCGGCCTCCTCGCGCGGCCCGAGGGCCATGTGGTCAACGTCTCGAGCATGGGTGGCTTCCTGCCCGTACCCGGCCAGACCATCTACGGCGCGTCGAAGGCCGCCGTGAAGCTCATGACCGAGGGCCTCAACAGCGAGTGCAAGGGCACCGGTGTCCGGGTGACGGTCGTGTTCCCCGGTGGCGTGGCCACGAACATCACCACCAACTCGGGCGTGGCGATGCCCAACATGCCGGCCGGCGGCAAGATGCCCAAGACCACCACGGCGCCCGATGCGGCGCGGATGATCCTCGACGGGATGGAGCGGGACGCATTCCGGGTGCTCGTGGGCGGCGACGCGAAGATGATGGACCGCTTCTACCGGCTCAGCCCCAAGCGCGCCGCCGGTCTCATCGCCGACAAGATGAAGGCGCTCCTGGGCTAGCCGGCCGATCCCGGGCTGGGTTCTGGGTCCATCGCCCAACCATGGGGCGAAACGGTCCGTGGCCCACGGGGCTCGACCCACGCATCGACCGTCGGGGCCTCCAGCCCAGCGTGGAGCTCCTCGATTCCCCCAGACGTGGGGCGTCGCCGGCTGCAACCTGATCATCGGGTCGACCAGGCGCGGTCAGGCCGGCTTGAGGCCCAACGCTCCGCGCAGCTCCGAAGGCAGCGCGGAGAAGTCAGCGACGGTGGCCATGGCGCCTGCCTCGAGCAGCGCCTCTGCTGACTGCGAGGACGTGATGCCCAGGACCGTCGCCCCGGACGCAACGCCCGCGCGCACCCCGTTCACCGCATCCTCCACGACCAGGCAGCGCGCGGGCTCCACGCCGAGTGCCGCCGCCGCCACGAGGAACGTCTCCGGGTCCGGCTTCTTGCGGGTCACCTGCTCCGCCGACACCACCGCATCGAAGGCCGACTCCGGGATGCCGATCGCCGCCAGGTTGCCATCGAGCTTCGGTCGTGACGAGCCCGTCGCTAGGGCGATCCGCACCCCTGCCCCACGCAGGGCGGCGAGGAACGCGGCCCCGCCCGGAACCGGCTGGAGCGCGCCCGCGATCAGCTCCAGGTAGACCTCGTACATCAGCGGCTTGTCGACTGCGAGATCCACCGCGATCCCGTGGGCCTCGGCGGCCCCGGCCAGGAACCGGTCGTCGCCGGCCCCCACGAACGGCGCGAAGTCCGCGTCCGTGACCGGTATGCCGTAGCGGCGGCGGAGCGCCTCGGCGGCGGCTGCCGCGATGAACGGCTCCGAATCGCACAGGACGCCATCGAGGTCGAAGAGGACGGCGTCGAAGCGGCGGTCGATCACGGGCCGACCCTAGCACGCACACCCGCTCGGTCGTTCCTGCTCCGTGCGCGAATCCCCTTGACATCGACGAACCGACGGAGCATCGTACGCACCGTTCCGCAACTGATCGAAGTTTCGATTAGTACCGACTTGCTTCTATTCCGGAGCGAAGTGACAGCAAACCTCGAGCAGCAACCGGCGAGCGCATCGGTCTTCGCGCCCGAGCGGCAGGAGGCGATCGCGCGGCTCGTGGCTGACGTTGGGCGCGTGCGCGTGACCGACATGGCCTCCCGCTTCGGCGTCTCACAGGTCACCATCCGCAAGGACCTCGAGGCCCTCGAGCTGGACGGGCGCGTCACCCGCACCCACGGTGGGGCGATCCCCGGCCGGACGGCGGCCCGCCCGGAGCCTGCCTTCGGCGTGCGCGAACGGCTGCAGGCGGACGAGAAGACGGCCATCGGCCAGACCGCCGCCGGGTACATCAAGGACGGCGACAGCATCGTGTTCGACGCCAGCTCCACGGCGCTGTATGTCGCACGCCAGCTGCTCACCCGGGACTGGCATCAGCTCACGATCCTGACCAACAGCATCCGGATCGCCCTCGAGCTCGCCGGCAAGCAGGGGATCACCGTGCTGATGCTCGGCGGCCGCGTGCGCGCCGAGGCGCTCTCGGTGGTCGGCCCGCTTGGCGACGGCGTCTTCCGTCGCGTGAACGTCCAGAAGGCCTTCGTGGGCGCCGTCGGGCTGACGATCGACGTCGGCCTGTCGGACGCCATGGAGGAAGAGGCGCAGATCAAGCGGTCCATGGTTGCCGCGGCCCGGGAGGTGTACGCCCTGGTGGACCACACGAAGTGGGGCCGCGACGCCGCCGCGACGTTCTGCCGGACCGATCGGTTGACGGCCGTGGTGACCGACGAAGGAGCCCCGGGCGCTATGGTGGCCGCGTTGCGCGCGGCCGGGGTTGACGTGATCCTGGCAGCGGGAGAGGTCGCCCGATGACGACCCCGCGCGTCGAGCTCCGCGGCATCTCGAAGCAGTTCGGGGCCACGGCGGCGCTCACCGACGTGTCGCTCGACCTGCTGCCGGGCGAGGTCCACGCGCTTGTCGGCGAGAACGGCGCCGGCAAGAGCACCCTGGTCAAGATCCTCGCCGGCGTCCACCAGCCCGACGCCGGCACGATCATGCTCGACGGGACGCCGATCCAGCTGCATGGGCCATCGCAGTCCCGCGGGCTTGGCATCGCGGTCGTCCACCAGGAGCCGCGCCTCTTTCCCGACCTGTCCGTCGCGGAGAACGTCTACATCGGCCACGCGCCGTCCGGCGTCATGGGGTCGATCGACTGGCGCGCCATGCGCAAGGCGGCTCAGGCACTGTTCACAGAGCTCGACGTCCAGCTTGACGCCGGTGCGCCCGTCCGTGGCCTGTCGATGGCCGACCAGCAGCTGATCGAGATCGCAAAGGCCCTCTCGGTCGAGGCGCGGGTGCTC
This sequence comes from uncultured Chloroflexia bacterium, assembly GCA_963748625.1. Classification (GTDB taxonomy): domain Bacteria; phylum Chloroflexota; class Limnocylindria; order Limnocylindrales; family CSP1-4; genus CAIXZV01. Next base: position 173,467 of record CAVVJT010000002.1, read on the forward strand.
ATCCTCGACGAGCCGACCGCCTCCCTCTCGGCCCACGAGGTCGAGCGGCTGTTCGCCATCGTCCGCCGCCTGCGGGACCGTGGTGTGGCGGTGTTGTTCGTGAGCCATCGCCTGGACGAGGTGTTCGCCCTCTGCGATCGAGCCACCGTCTTCCGCGATGGCCGCCACGTCATCACCGCGCCGACGGCCGACTTCACGACCGCCGACCTGATCCGCCACATGGTCGGGCGAACGGTGTCGCTGTTCCCGAAGATTGAGAACCCGATCGGCGAGGTCCTGCTCGAGGTCTCGAATCTGACCCGGGTCGGCGTGTTCCGGGATGTCTCGTTCAGTGTGCGGGCGGGCGAGATCCTGGGGCTCGCGGGCCTCGTGGGCGCCGGCCGCTCCGAGGTGGCCCGGGTCCTGTTCGGGATCGACCGGCGCGACAGTGGCACGGTGACACTCGAAGGACGGCCGGTTGACTTCGCGGCGCCGTCGGCGGCGATGACCGCAGGCATCGCCTACCTCCCCGAGGACCGGCACCAGCAGGGCCTCGTGCTCGACTTCTCGATCGCCCAGAACGTGACGCTGCCGATCCTGCCCCGCCTGTTTCCCCGGCTCCTCGTGCGTGCGTCGACCGAGCGTGCGGTCGCGACCGAGCACACCGAGCAGTTCAACGTCCGGATGACAAGCGTCGACCAGGAGGTCGGTGCCCTGTCGGGCGGCAACCAGCAGAAGGTCGTCCTGGCCAAGTGGCTGGCATCGGGCCCCAAGGTCCTCATCCTTGACGAGCCCACGCGCGGCATCGACATCGGGGCAAAGGTGGAGGTTCACCGGCTTATCGCGGAGCTCGCAGCCAAGGGGCTGGCGATCATCCTCATCTCGAGCGACCTGCCCGAGGTCCTGGCGATGTCCGACCGGATCGTCGTCCTCCACGAGGGCCGCGTCTCCGCCGAGATCTCCCGGCAGGAAGCAACCCAGGAGCGCGTCATGTTTGCCGCCACCGGCACCCAACCGACCAATGGCTGAGGCGGGCAGGCCGGCGCGGGCCGGGAGTCGCAACCTGCTGATCACGATCGGGCGTCAGCGCGAGCTGACCCTGGTCCTGATCATGATCGTGATGGGCACCGGCGTGGCCCTGATCGCCCCCCAGTTCCTCTCGGTGAACAACTTCAGCCAGGTCGCGGTCCTCGCGTCGATCACGGCGATCGCCGCGCTTGGCCAGGCGATGGTGATCATCACCCGGGGCATCGACCTCTCGGTCGAGGCCACGATCGGCCTGGTCGCGTACAGCATCGCCCGCTCGCTCGAGCTGCAGCTGGTCGATCCGGTCGGCGCCCTGGCCATGGGGCTGCTCATCGGCCTGGGGCTGGGCATGGTGAACGGCTTCATCATCGCCGTGCTCAAGGTGCCGGCGATCGTCGCCACGCTGGGCACGCTGAGCATCTTCCGCGGGATCGACTACATCATCGCCGGCCCCGACCAGGTGCCGCTCGCCGGCCTCCCCGAAGGGTTCACCGACATCGCCCGCGCCGACGTGTTGGGGATCCCGGTGTTCGTCATCGGCACCGTCGCCATCGTCATCGTCGGCTCGCTGCTCCTGAAGTCGACGCGCTTCGGCCGCCAGATCTACGCCGTCGGCAGCAACCCCGAGGCGGCCGAGATCCTCGGCATCCCGTCCCGGCGGGCGATCTTCGTCGCCTACGCGGTGTGCGGCATGCTCGCCGGCCTGGCGGGCGTCATGTGGGTCATCCAGTTCGGGACGATCAACGGCACCGCGGCCACGGGCGCCACGCTCGCGATCGTGGCCGCCGTCGTCGTCGGCGGGGTGAACACCCTGGGCGGATCCGGGACGCTGGCCGGCGCCGCCATCGGCGCCCTGTTCCTGGGCTTCATCGCCAACGCGCTGATCCTTGTCGGGCTGTCGCAGTTCTGGCTGCAGGCCATCTATGGTGTCGTGATCCTGCTCGCGATCAGCAGCGACCAGCTGATCCGGCGCGGCGTGGAGCGCGCGAACACCCGGAGCGGCGCCCGATGACGACGACCGCCCCGTCCACTCCCGCCGTGTCGACCCGCGAGGGACCCCCGCGCTGGGTGCGCGCGCTCGCCCGCTGGGAGACGGTCCTCGCCTTCGCCCTCCTGGGCATGATCGCGATGGGCAACGCCCTGTCGCCCTTCTTCCTGACCCCTCAGAACTTCTCGAACCTGCTCGCCGCCCTCATGGAGGTGGCGATCATGGCCCTGCCCCTCACGCTGGTCATCATCCTGGGCGAGATCGACCTGTCCGTGGAGTCGATGGCCGGCCTTGCCAGTGCGGCCCTCGGCTTCATGTGGGCCGCAGGCGTGCCGCTCGAGGTGGGGATCCCGGTGGTCCTGGTCATCGGCGCTGTCGGCGGGCTCCTGAACGGGACGCTGGTCGCCCGCGGCGGCCTCCCGTCACTTGTCGTCACGCTGGGCACCCTGGCCCTGTTCCGGGGCATGGCGCTGATCGTCCTCGGGCCGCTCGGCATCAGCAACTTCCCGCCGGCGTTCACGGAGCTCGGCTTCGGCGACGTGCCGGGGACGGTGATCCCGTGGTCCTTCGTGATCTTCCTCGGCCTCGCCCTGGTGCTGGGCATCGTCCTCCACCGCACGTGGATCGGGCGCCAGACGTACGCCATCGGCCGCAACGCCGGCACCGCGCGCTTCTCGGGTGTCCGGGTCACCCGGCTGCGCATCGCCCTGTTCATGCTCTCCGGGACGATCGCCGCCTTCGCCGGGATCATCCTCACGTCCCGCCTCTCCAGCGCCCGCGCCGACGCCGGCGCCGGGATGACCATCACCGCCGTGACGGTCGTCCTGCTTGGGGGCGCCAACATCTTCGGCGGCCGGGGCACGATCCTGGGGACCGTGCTGGCCGTCCTGACCATCGCGGTCATGCAGAACGCCCTCCGCCTCGCCAGCGTGTCGGTCGAGGTCCAGAGCATCGCGCTCGGACTCCTGCTGATCCTGTCGGTCCTCATTCCCACCTTTGCTCACCAGGCCAGGAAGGTCATCGATCGAGCCCAGAGGCGCCGACGCCCGTCGGCCGACTCGATCCCGGGTGAGCCGGAGCTCGCACAGAAATAGGAGGAACACTCTTGAAACTCAACGCAGCTGGGCGATGGGTCGCCATCGTCGGCACTGCAGCGATCGTGCTGTCCGCATGCGGCAGCTCGGCGGCCAGCCCTTCCGCAGCCGCCCCGGCCACCGCGGCCCCGGCCGCAGACGTGGCCGTCGGCTATCTGCCCAAGGACATCGTCAACCAGTACTTCGCCGCCGCCAAGACCGGCGTCGACAAGGCAGCCGCTGAGCTGGGTGGCACCGTCACCCAGGTCGGGCCGAACGAGGCCAAGGCCGACCTCCAGATCCCGTTCATCACCGACCTCACCACCCAGGGCGTCGACGCGATCATCATCTCCGCCGACGGCAAGGACGAGGTCGCCCCTGCTCTCAAGGAGGCCATGGCCGCCGGCATCAAGGTCGTCGGCTTCGACTCCAGCCCGGCCGTCGGCGCCTATGACGTCTTCGTCAACCAGGTGGACTTCAGCGGCGTCGGCGTGAACCTCGCCGATTGGGCCTGCGAGCTCGCTCCGGACTGCAAGGGCCAGATCGCCGTCCTCTCCGCGGCCGCCACGGCGACCAACCAGAACGAGTGGATCGCGCTCATGCAGGAGACGCTCAAGGACGCCAAGTACGCGGGCCTCGAGCTCGTCGAGGTCGTCTACGGCGACGACGACGCCACCAAGAGCACCCAGCAGGCGCAGGCGCTCCTGACCAAGTACCCGGACCTCAAGGTCATCGTGGCCCCGACCACCGTCGGCATCCTCGCGGCGGCGCAGGTCGTCTCGCAGGAGGGCAAGTCGGACAGCGTCAAGGTCACCGGCCTGGGCTTCCCCAACGACATGAAGCCCTTCGTCAAGGACGGCACCTCTCCGGTCTTCGGCCTGTGGAGCGTCCCGGACTTGGGCTACCTCTCCTACACCATCGCCGACAAGCTCATCAAGGGCGAGATCACGGGCAAGGAAGGCGAGACCTTCACCGTGAAGGGCCTCAATGGCGACCAGCCGTACACGATCGGCAAGGACAGCGTCGTCATCCTCGGGCCGGCGTTCCGGTTCGACTCCACCAATGTGGAGCAGTTCGACTTCTAGCTCTCTCTCCTCCCCGGGTCCCGGCGGTCCCCGCCGGGACCCGGTCAACACTCGCCGGAGCGAACCCATGGAACGCGTGGCCTTCACGATGCGGCTCCTCCCGGGAGCTGAGGCCGAGTACAGGCGCCGACACGCCGACGTGTGGCCGGAGATGCTTCAAGCCCTGCGCGAGGGCGGGGTCTCCGACTACCGCAGGCTCGAGGAGGTCTTCCACCTTGACTGAGCGGCAGGGCCTGCGCCTGGCGGCGGTCGACCTCGGTGCCGAGAGCGGCCGGGTCCTCGTCGGCACGTTCGACGGCGGCCGGCTCTCCCTCGAGGAGGCCCACCGCTTCCCGAACGTCCCCGTCCGGCTGGGTGGCACGCTCCACTGGGACGTCCTGCGCCTGTGGGGCGACGTCTCGACCGGCTTGCGCAAGGCGGGCGCCACCGGTCCCGTCGCCTCCGTCGCGACCGACACCTGGGGCGTGGACTTCGGCCTGCTCGACGCGCGTGGCCGGCTGCTCGCGAACCCGGTCCACTACCGCGACGCGCGCACCGTGGGGATGCCCGAGCAGGCGTTCGCCGTGGTGCCCCGCGACGAGGTCTACCGCACGACCGGTATCCAGTTCATGGAGCTCAACACCCTCTACCAGCTGCTGGCCATGGCGCGCGCGGGCGATCCGCTGCTGCACCAGGCTGACCGGCTGCTGCTCATGGCCGACCTGTTCGCCCACTTCCTCTCGGGGTCGTCCGTCGCGGAGTACACGCTCGCCTCAACGAGCCAGGCGCTCGATGCCCGGTCGGGGGACTGGGCACGGCCGATGCTCGAGCGCCTGGGCATCCCGACGGGGATCCTGCCCGAGATCGTGGCGCCCGGCACGGACGTCGGGGGGCTCGTGCCGGACCTCGCCGACGCGCCGGGGCTGGGTGGGACGCGGGTCGTGCTGCCCGGGTCGCACGACACGGCGTCGGCGGTCGTGGGCACGCCGCTCACGTCCCCGTCGACCGCGTTCCTCTCGTCGGGCACGTGGTCGCTGATCGGCCTCGAGGTGCCGGAGCCGGTCATCAGCGACGTGACCTTGGCCGCGAACCTCACGAACGAGGGCGGCGTCGCAGGCACGATCCGCCTGCTGCGCAACGTGGTGGGGCTGTGGCTGGTCCAGGAGAGCCGGCGCGCGCTCTGGCCGGACCGTGAGCCACCGACGTACGAGAAGCTCGTCGGGCTCGCGGAGGCGGCACCGTCGTTCACGGCGTTCATCGATCCCGATGACGAGCGGTTCCTGCGGCCGGGCGACCTGCCGGCGCGCGTCCGCGAGTTCTGCGCGGAGACGGGCCAGCCGGTGCCGCAGGACGCCGGGACGCTGATCCGTGTGCTGCTCGAGAGCCTCGCCCTCCGGTACGCGGCGGCGGTTGGGCAGCTGTCGGCGGCCGCGGGCCGCCAGATCGACGGCGTCCATGTCGTGGGTGGCGGCTCGAACAACCGCCTCCTGTGCGGGCTCACGGCCAGCGCGACCGGCCTCCAGGTGAAGGCAGGCCCTGTCGAGGCAACCGCGATCGGCAATCTCGCGGTCCAGGCGATCGCGGCGGGCGAGGTCGCATCCGTGGCCGAGGCCCGCGATCTCGCGGCCCGCTCCTTCCCCATCACCACCTATGACCCCGTCGGCGACTGGACCGAGGCAAGGGAGCGGTTCGCCGCCGTCTGCGCCCGTCGAACTGCCGCATCCACCTGAGCACGAGGAGTCTCCCCATGGCCGCCATCCCCGCCGTCACCCTGCCCGCGTCGGCTCCCGCGATCGATCGGGTCGCGTGGGCCGTGGACGGGCTCAACATCGAGATCCCGTCCTGGGGCTTCGTGAACACCGGGACGCGGTTCCGCGTCTTCCCCCAGCAGGGCGTGCCGCGCAGCGTCTTCGAGAAGCTCGACGACGCGGCGACCGTCAACCGCTACACGGGCATCGCCCGGACGGTGAGCCTCCACATCCCGTGGGACAAGGTGGACGACTGGGCCGAGCTGAAGGCCCATGCCGACGCTGTCGGCCTCACGTTCGGCGGCATCAACAGCAACACCTTCCAGGACCTCGACTACAAGCTGGGCTCGGTCTGCCACCCCGACGCGGATGTGCGCGCAAAGGCGGTCGGCGCGATCGTGGAGTGCAACGAGATCGCGTCCGTGCTCGACGCGCAGGCGGTCAAGGTCTGGCTGGGCGACGGCACCAACTACCCCGGCCAGGACGACCTGCGCAGCCGCCACCGGCGCCTGCTCGCAGGCCTGCGGGAGGCCTATGCGACGCTGCCCGCGGACACCCGCATGTATCTCGAGTACAAGTTCTACGAGCCTGCGCTCTACAGCACCGACGTCCAGGACTGGGGGCAGTCGCTCAACGTCACCCGCCACCTGGGCGACCGGGCCGGCGTCTGCGTGGATACGGGCCACCACGCCATGGGCGTGAACATCGAGCAGATCGTGGCCCTGCTTCTCGCCGAGGGGAAGCTCTTCGCCTTCGACCTCAACGACAAGAAGTACGGCGACGACGACCTCATGGTCGGCTCGATCGACCCGTACCAGCTGTTCCGCATCACGCACGAGCTCGTGAACGCCATGCGCGACGACGCGGACCCGGTCGCGCAGGCCACGGCGAGCAACACGGCCTACATGCTCGACCAGTGCCACAACATCGAGCCCAAGGTCCCGGCCATGATCCGCTCGGTCATGAACCTCCAGGAGACGATCGCCAAGGCGCTCCTCGTGGACCGCGAGCGGCTGGTCGCGGCGCAGGCCGCGGGCGACGTCCTCGAGGCGAACTCGTGCCTGTGGGATGCGTTCAACACCGACGTCCGGCCGCTGCTCTCCGAGCTGCGCGTCGCCCGGGGCCTCGCGGCCGACCCGTACCGCGCCTACCTCGCCTCGGGTGAGGAGCAGGCGAAGTACGCCGCCCGCGTCGGCGGCACCGCGGCCAGCTGGTAGACCCGTCGTGCCCCTGACCGCTCCGCTCCCCGAGCTCGACGAGATCCTCGCCTCCATGGGCGAGGGCGGCCGCCGCATCGCCCTGATCGACGCGGGCGAGGGCGCCGCGGGCAACATCAGCACCTGTATCGGCTGGCCGATCGAGGTCCGCCGCCGGTTCCCCGTGGGCGAGCCGATCGACCTGCCGGTCCCGGCCCCGCACCTCGCGGGCCACACGATCCTGGTCACGGGCTCTGGTCGGCGCCTGCGTGACATCGCGGCCAATCCGGCCGCCACCACCGGCGCGGTCGTGATCGCCGCCGATGCGGTGTCGGCCACGCTCTGGACCGCGCACGGCCGCCTGTTCGAGCGGCTCACGTCGGAGTGGAACAGCCACCTCGCGGTCCACGAGGACACGGTCGCCCGGACGGGGACCAACTTCCACGCGGTCGTCCACGCCCAGCCGCCGCACATCACGTACCTGTCCCACGTCCCGGCCTACCAGGACGAGGCGTACTTCAACGCGCGGGTCATGCGCTGGGAGCCCGAGACCATCGTCCAGTTGCCCGCGGGCATCGGCGTGCTGCGCTTCATGATCCCCGGGTCGGCAGAGCTCATGGCAGCCAATGTCGAGAGCCTGCGCACCCACCGGATCGACGTCTGGGGCAAGCACGGCGTCATGGCCCGCAGCGACATCTCGGTCACGCGGGCGGTGGACCGGATCGAGTACGCCGAGGCCGGTGCCCGCTACGAGTACATGGACCTCGTCGCCGGCGGCCGCGCGGAGCGGATGACCGATGCGGAGCTGCGCTCGGTGGTCGAGGCGTTCGCGATCAGCACGGACCTGGTGTGACGGTGACCGACGTCGGCGAGTCGACTCCGCAGCGGCCGGTCGTCAACACCCACGTCCACGTGCCGCCGAACTTCTCGGCGTTCGCCGACGCCGAGGATGTCATCGCGACCGCGCGCGCCGAGGGCGCCGCCGTCATCGGCATCTCCAACTTCCACGACCACCGCGTCTACCGGCGGTTCGGTGAGGCTGCAACCGCCGCCGGCATCATCCCGGTCTACGGCGTCGAGTTCATCACGGTCGTGGATCACCTTCGTGCGGCTGGGACCCGGATCAACGACCCGGCGAACCCCGGGCGCATGTACCTGTGCGGGAAGGGCGTCGATCCGTTCAAGGTGCCGACGCCGGTGGCCTCCCGCATCGACGCGGCGGCGCGGGGCGCGAACATCACGCGAGCGGCCCGGATGACAGCCCTGCTGCGCGAGCGCTTCGGTGCGGCCGGCATCCAGACCGGGCTCGACGACGTGGCGATCACCGCCGACGTGGCCGCCCGGGCCGGCGTGCCGGCGGACTGGGTCGTCCTCCAGGAACGGCACCTCGCGATGGCATTCCAGCGGGCACTGTTCGAGGCGGTGCCTCCGGAGCAGCGGGCCGAGCGCCTGGCCGTCGTGTACGGCGCGACCCCGAAGGCGCCCGTCGACGACGCGGTTGCCGTCCAGGGCGAGATCCGCTCGCAACTCATGAAATCGGGCGGCCCCGCCTTCGTGGACGAGTCCGCGCTGACCTTCGAGGAGGGCCGCCGTCTGGTGCTCGAGTGGGATGGCATCCCGTCCTACCCGACCCTGGCCGATGGTGCCAATCCCGTGTGCCCGTTCGAGGCCGGTCCGACGGACCTCGCCCGGCGGATCCTCGACCTCGGCCTGCACGCCGCGGAGCTCATCCCGGGCCGCAACGAGCCTGGCATGGTGGACGCCTACGTGGAGGCGTTCCGATCGGCCGGGATCATCGTCACCGCCGGCACCGAGCACAACACGCTCGACCGCATCCCGCTCGAGCCCGCCGCCAAGGGCGGCGCCCGCCTGTCGGACATGGCCCGGACCGCCTTCGTTGAGGGGGCCTGCGTAGTCGCCGGTCACCAGGCGGAGCGCGCCGCGGGCCGGCCCGGGTATGTCGATGCCGATGGCAACCCCGGCCCCGGCGATCGCGAGGCCTCGATCCGGCGGTTCGCGGCGATCGGCGCTGCCCGCATCGAACAGAGGAGTTCCCCCGCGTGAGCCGCCACCGCGCCCTGCCCGACCCTGATGCCGCTTCGATCGCCGAGCTCATCGACCTGTCCAACCGGTTTGGCGTGGATCCCATGTACTCCCGCGCGGGCGGGGGCAATGCTTCGGTCAAGGCGGACGGGGTGCTCTGGATCAAGCCGTCGGGCGTGCCGCTGGCGACGCTCACCGCGGGCGATCTCGTCCCGCTCGACTTGCCGACGCTCCTCGCGGTGCTCGACGACGCCCCGCTGAACGCCGATCCCGACACGGACCCGGTGATGACGGCCGCTGCCGACGCCCGTCTGGACGCCGCCAGTGGGCGGCGCCCCAGCGTGGAGCTGCTGTTCCACGCGCTGCTCTCTGAGCGGTATGTGCTCCACACCCACCCGATCGCGGTGAACGCCATCACCTGCCACGCCGACGGTGCGGAGCTCGCGGCCCGCCTGTTCGGCGATCGCGTGCTCTGGGTGCCGTACACGGATCCAGGGCTGCCGCTGGCCCGGGCCATCCTCGGGGCACGTGCCGCGTACGAGACCCGGGTCGGCCGTCCGGCTCCGGCGATCACCCTGTTGGGCAACCACGGCCTCATCGTCGCTGGGGCGTCCGCGGCGGCGATCGACGCTGAGACGGCCTGGCTGGCGAGCGTGATCGACGGCGCCCTCCAGGCGGCGCCCGCACCCCGCGAGTGGCAGGCCCCGGCCGATGCCGAGCTCACGACGGCGGCGATGGCGGTGATCGGCCCGGTGTTGCGCGCGCGGCTCGGGGGTGTGCGGCGCGGGGTCGTGCTGTTCGACGACGATCCGCTGGCCGCCTCGTTCGCCGGTACCGCTGTCGGGCGTGCCTTCGCTGCGGGGGGCGCGCTCATCCCCGACCACATCGTCTACGCGGGCGTCGTCCCGCTGCTCCTCGATGTTGCCGGGGTCGCTCCAGACGCGCTGGCCGGCCTTGTCATCGAGCAGCTCGGTGCCTTCGCGGCGGAGCACGGCGACCTCCCGATCGTCGCCCTGGTTCCGGGCGTCGGCCTGTTCGCCTCCGGCGAGTCCTGGGCCCAGGCCGATACGGCGCGCCACATCGCGCTCGACATGCTGCGGACCGGGGCACTCGCGATCCGGCTCGGCGGCGTGCGCCACCTGGCCGGCGCCGAGCGGGGATTCATCGAGCAGTGGGAGGCCGAGGCCTACCGCAAGCAGATCGCCTTGGGCGAGGGGAGTGGCGGTCGCATCGCGGGGCGCGTCGCCCTGGTCACCGGCGCCGCCCAGGGGTTCGGCCTGGGCATCGCGGAGGGCCTGCTCGCCCACGGCGCCCACGTCGTCCTCGCCGACCTCAACGTCCCGCTGGCGGAGCGTGAGGCCGCGCGCCTGTGCGCCCAGCACGGGGAGGGACGTGCGATCGCGGTGGCCATGGACGTCACCGACGAGGCGAGCGTGGCCGCCGGGGTCGCCGAGGTGGTGCGCCGGTTCGGCGGCTTCGACCTGGTCGTCTCCAACGCCGGCGTTCTGCGCGCAGGCGCCGTCACGGCCCAGCCCGTGGACGAGTTCGACCTGGTCACCCGCGTCAACTACCGCGGCTACTGGCTGGTGGTGAAGCACACCGCGCCCGTCCTCGCCCTCCAGCACGCGGCCGACGACGCGTGGTGGGGCGACATCGTCGAGATCTCGTCGAAGTCCGGCCTCGTGGGGTCGTCCCGCAACAGCGCGTATGCGGGCTCCAAGTTCGGCGGCATCGGGCTCACGCAGTCGTTCGCCCTGGAGCTCGTCGGCGACGGGATCAAGGTGAACGCGGTCTGCCCGGGCAACTTCTTCGACGGGCCGCTCTGGAGCGACCCGGTGAACGGGCTCTTCGTCCAGTACCTGCGCGAGGGCAAGGTGCCGGGCGCGCAGTCCGTGGACGACGTCCGCCGCGCCTACGAGGCCAAGGTGCCGATGGGCCGCGGCTGCCTGCCTGCCGACATCGTCGAAGCCATCCTCTACCTCGTCGCCCAGCAGTACGAGACCGGCCAGGCCCTGCCTGTCACGGGCGGCCAGGTGATGCTCTCGTGAGACTCCCCCGAAGGAACGACCAGTGACCGAGCTCCCCGCCACGCAGCATGCGATCCAGTTCACCGGGCCGGGCCTGGTGGTGCACAACGCCGCGAAGTCGGTCCCCGTCCCCGGGCCGACCCAGCTGGTGCTCGCGGTGGAGGCGACCGGGATCTGCTTCTCCGACACGAAGCTGCTGCACGCCTGGACCTCGCACCCCCGCAAGGGGCCGGTGCTGGGCGGGGTGACGCCCGAGGTGCTTGCCGGGATCCCCTCCTACGTCCCCGGCGAGGCCCCGATCGTGCCCGGGCACGAGTGCTGTGCGCGGATCGTGGCCGCGGGGCCGTCCGTCGAGCACCACCACGTCGGGGAGCGCGTGCTCGTCCAGACCGACTACCGCCACCTGCCCACCGCCAGCTCGAATGCGGCGTTCGGCTACAACTTCGAAGGCGGACTCCAGGAGTACGTGCTGCTCGACGAGCGGATGATCCTCGACCCGGCCACGGGCGAGCGGTTCCTGATCCCCGTGGAGGAGGGACCGTCCGGCTCCGCGGTGGCGCTGCTGGAGCCGTGGGCGTGTGTCGAGAAGTCGTACGCGAACCGCGAGCGGCAGGGGCTCCTGCCAGGTGGCGCACTGCTGGTTGTCGTGGACCCGGGGGCGAACCTCGAGGGGCTCGCGGCCCTGGAAGCGGCCTCGTCCGGCGCTCCGGCCTCGCGGGACATCGTGGGTCCGGCCTCGGATGCGGCCATCGCGGCGCTCGCGGGCCGGCGGTTCGACGACATCGTCTACGCCGGCGCATCGGCCGAGCGGATCGAGGCGCTCCAGGAACTGCTGGCCCCGGGCGGCGTGCTGGCGATCGTGACCGGCGGGGCGGCCATCGACCGTCCCGTTGCCGTGGACGTGGGCCGCGTCCACTACGACCCGATCCGGTTCTGCGGGACCACGGGCACGTCCGTGGCCGAGGCCTACGCGCGCATTCCTGCCGACGGCGAGCTGCGTGACGGTGATCGCGTGGCGGTCGTGGGCGCTGCAGGGCCGATGGGCTTCATGCACGTGATCCGGGCGGCGACGATGGGGCTTGCCGGGGTCTCGCTGGCAGCAATCGACATCGACGACGCACGGCTGGCGCACCTGGCCGACGTGGCCGCGCCGCTGGCCGCCGGAGAACGGGGTCGAGGCGACCTTCGTGAACTCGCGGGTGACGGCGGTCGGGTCCGGGGCCTTCGACTACGTCGGGGTCATGGTCCCGGCGCCCGCGCTCGTGGTGCAGGCGATGGACATGGCGGCGCCCGGCGCACGACTCAACCTGTTCGCCGGGTTTGCCGTGGGGACGAAGGCGCAGATCGACCTGAACCGCGTCGCGGCCGATGGCCTGTACCTCTTCGGTACATCCGGGTCCGAGATCCGCGACATGGTCGCCGTGCTTGCGCGCCTGGAGGCAGGGCGGCTGGACACGAACGTCTCGCTCGACGCGGTGTGCGGCATGGAGGGGATCTCCGATGCCCTCGCGGCCGTGGAGGCGCGCACGTCCGGCGGCAAGATCGTGGTCTACCCGCAGCTCCACGACATGGGGATGGTCCGCCTGGCCGAGCTGCCGGAGCGGTTCCCCGCGGTGGCGGCACTGCTGGACGACGGCCGGTGGACGCGCGCCGCCGAGGAGGCGCTGCTCGCCGAGGCCGGCGCCCAGGGCTGATCGTCAGGCGACGTGCGCGCGGGCGACGTGTCCGTCCAGGCCGCGGGCGGCGCCTCCCGGGAGTTCCTCCCTGCCAGCGGGCACTACGTGCGGAATTCCGGACGATCATCCCGCCTGGTGGGCAGCGGCCTGCCCCACTGCCCCGAATTGGCCGCAGCCAACCGCCTGGCGGCACGTGTGCGCAGGACTTCGCACACAGGGCCCGGTGGCCGGTTGACTGAGGCCCCGCGGATCGGCAGTCATGGCTCACCGGGCCCATTGCGTCCGGGCCCTCGGCGAGCAACGATGCAGTCGGACAGTCCTTCGGGCCGTCCACGCGGGTGATGCAGCATGGACACCATCTCCGATCTCGAAGCCGGCGCGGCTGAGGCGTTCGACCCGGCCCGGCTGGCCGTGGGCCTGGGCGCGGCGATGATCGCGATCGCCATCTCGGCGATCGTCCTCTGGGCGCTCTGGAACCACCTGCGGCCGCTGCTTGGAGAGATCCTCGGACCGCCTGCCCGCAGGCTGGCGATGAAGTGGACGCGGACCATCCACGGCTCCAGCGGGGCCGGCGCCCCCTGGCTGTGCGTGCCCTGCCGCTCGTACAACGACGGCCGGCACGTGCACTGCTACCGGTGCAAGGCGGCGCGGCCGGAGGTGGAGGGGACCCCACCCGTCATCAACTGACCGGTCCCCTGTTTGTGTACTTGCGCAAAGACGCAAGTACCGGCTACAGTTGCGACAGCACTTGCGCAAAGACGCAAGCAGCCACGACACAGCCGTCACCACAAGGGACCCGCCAGCATGATCACCAACGCCACCGACGACACCTTCGTCGAGCTCGTCATCGAGTCGCCCCGCCCCGTCGTCGTGGACTTCTGGGCAGCGTGGTGCGGCCCCTGCAAGATGGTCGCCCCCGAGATCGAGCGGCTTGCCGCCAAGTACGACGGCGCCGTGGATGTCGTGAAGGTCGACGTGGACGCCAACCCGGAGATCTCCGCTGCCCTGGGCATCCAGAGCATCCCCACCATCGCGTTCTTCCCGGGCGGCGAGCAGCAGCCGATGGGTGTCGTGGGCTTCCAGCCGGCCGAGTCGCTCGAGCAGGCGTTTGGCCTGGAGAAGTACCTCCTCGAGGCCGTCCTGGAGGTCTGATCGGGACGTCCGCCCTACGGCGAGACGACCACCCACTTCCCGTACCAGCGCGCCAGGCCATCGGGCTGCCAGCACTGGCGGAAGCCGTACCGCCCGCCCAGGTCGGCGAGTGCGATCGGCCGGTTGACCGGGTCGTCCGGCTTGCCGAGTGAGCCCGACACGATCACGTGCGCGCGCCGTGGGGACCGTTTGCTGGCGGTCCTTCCGGGTGCTGCGACGCTGCACCCATCGCCGCAATGGAACTTGTGCGAGAGTGCCGGCATGGCTGACATCGACATCGAGTACCTGTGGTTCGAGGCTGCCCGAACCACGGGCCCGCCCGGGACCTGCTTGTCGCGGTGATCGCGGATCTCGCCCCGGGCACACCCATCCGCGAGATCGACGCCTCGAATGTGGAGGTGGCCCGGAACCACCGGGTTCCCGGGATCACCGACGATCCGGGTCAACGGCATGGACGTGGACCCCGGATTCCGGGATGAGGGTGACTACACGCCCCGCTGCCGGGTGTTCCACACGTCCGCCGGGATCAGCGGCGTGCCCGAGCGCGCGTGGATCGAGGCCGCGGTCCGGGGCGCCTGATTCGAGCGGGGTCGTGGTACCGGTCAGCCGTCGAGGGGCGCCACCGCGAACAGGACTGCGAACTCCTTGCACCAGATCACCACGCTGCGAGCCGCGGCGACATCGATTCCGGCCGGGATCGGCGTGTTGAAGCTGCCATCGGTCGCGCGGAGGCGCCCCAGCCTGACGGCGTCCTTCGTCCAGCCCTTGGGATCCGGCGAGAGGTAGACAAAGAGGTCGGGGCCGTTGCGGACGGAGAAGTCGTCGAACCGGAGCGTGTGGCTGCCGTCCGGCGCCACCGTCAGGGTCGCCCGGCCACGCCCGAAGTGGAAGTCGTCGGCGCCGGTGAACCTGCCGGTGCGGACGAGAGGCGCGGGAACGGGCGCGGGCGTCGCGGCGGGGGTTGGCGCAGACGATGGCGCGGGCGCGGTTGTGAGGCCGGCCCGCTGCGTCGGGGCGGCCGCCGCGGGGCTCGCTGACGGTGCAACGGTCGTCGCTGGGGACGCGATGACGGCGACGGGCCCAGGTTCCACGAGCTCGGTGCGGATGAAGAGCGGTGAGCCGAGGTACCAGGCGGCCGGCGCGAGGACCACGACGACCGCCGCGACGAGCGCACCCGTGCGGAGCGGGTGCCGTCGTGCGGCGGCGAGCCACCCGCGCCGGGCGGCCACGACGACGAGCACGACAACAGCGACAGCGGCGATGGCGGCGATCGCGAAGCGCCACGGATACAGGCTTGTGGCGGCGAACCGCTCGAGGTCTCCGAGGGACGGCATGGCGTTGGCTCCGGGTGCGGGGTCGGCGTGGCTCCGGCAGGATCGCAGGCCCGTGTGACTATGCGATGACGATCGGTCCACTCTCGCGCGCCCTCAGCGACTGCCGCCCAGCGAACGCTGCGGCGCGTGGGTTGCGCAGATGCGTCGCGCGGCGGAAAGCGCGACACGCGGACGGGTGTTGCAGGTGTCGGATGCGGCCGGTAGCGGCAATTCAGCGCGTGGACGGCCTGCAGCGTTCGCGGGGCGGGAATTCGACTTGGGGGCGGGAATTCGACGTGGGGGCGGAAGCCGCGAACGAGCCGGAGGATGATGGTCCGGGTGCTCAGGCCGGCAGGCGGAACCAGAACGTCGTCGAGCCGGCATCCGACGCGGCGCCGACGCGCCCACCCGCCTGCTCCACGAGCTGCTTCACGATCGCCAGGCCGACGCCGGCGCCGCCGCGCGTCCGATCCCGCGACTTCTCCACCCGGTAGAACCGCTCCCACACAAGGGGCAGGTCATCCGGCGGGATGCCCGGGCCCGAGTTGGTGACCTGGACGGTCACCCCGTCTGGGCCGCGTGCTCCGGCGACCTGCACCCGGCCACCCGCGGGCGTGTAGCGCACCGCGTTCTGGAGCAGGTTCCCGATGACCTGCGCCAGCTCGTCGGAGAGGCCGCGCACGACGAGCTGATCATCGAGCGCGACCGTCAGCACGATCGAGCGGCGCGCCAGCGCGGGTCCGACGAGGTCGGCCGCCCCCCGGACGATCGGCGCCAGGTCGACCGGGCCCGGCTGCGGGCGGATGCCCTCGGCGCCGGCCAGGATGTCCAGCGATGCGGCCAGGCGCGTCAGCCGGTCCACCTCCTCGCGGAGCGAGTCGAAGGTCGCCGGGTCCGGAGGCAGGACACCGTCCCGGAGCGCCTCCAGATAGCCCTGCAGGTTCGTGAGTGGCGTCCGCAGCTCGTGCGAGGCGTTGATGACGAACTCCCGGCGGATCGCGTCCTGCTCGGCAAGCCGCTCGGCCATGGTGTTGTAGGCCGCCGCAAGGGACTGCAGCTCGGCGGGCCCGTCCTCGGGAACCCTGACCGAGAGGTCACCGTCGGCGATCTGGCCGGCGGCCACGGCGAGACGCTCGATCGGGCGGGCGAGCCGCCGGGCGAGGATGGCCGCGAGGACGACGGCGACCGTCGCCGCGACCCCGGCCGCGACCAGCAGCACGATGGTCACGCTCTCATCGAACATGGCGCGGGCGTGGTCGGCGGTGTCACCAGCAGCCACCATCAGCGAGGCGAACAGGTCGCCGCCGACGCGGAGCACGCCGACAGCGACAATCGCGAGCGCCACTGCCGCCACGGCCAGTGACGCGAGGAGCATCCGGCTGCCGATGCCGCGGGACCTCATGCGGACACGTCCCGGCGCTCGACCGGACCCGCTGCCCGGTAGCCGGCACCGCGCACGGTGGCCACGTACCGCGGCACCTCGGGGTCGTCGCCGAGCTTCTCGCGGAGGCGCTTCACGTAGACGTCGATGGACCGGTCCGAGACGTCGCCATCGGTGTGCCCGTACAACCCGTCGAGCAGGCGGTCCCGGCTGAGCACGCGTCCATCGGCGTCGAGGAGCACGGCCAGGAGCCGCAGCTCCAGGCTGCTCAGCGCAACCTCGCGGTCGCCCACCATCACCCGGTGGCGCGCCACGTCCACCGTCATGTCGGCCAGGACGAAGACCGTCGTCGCTTCGGCCCCGGTCGGGCGCTCCGTCCGCCGCAGGATCGTGCGCACCCGTGCCACAAGCTCTGCAGGAGAGAACGGCTTGGGCAGGTAGTCGTCGGCGCCCTCGCTCAGGCCCAGGACCCGGTCGCCGACCGCGCTGCGCGCGGACAGCACCAGGATCGGCACGTCGCCATCCTCCCGAGCCCGCCGGATCACCGTCATCCCGTCCACTTCGGGAAGCATCAGGTCGAGGACGACGAGCCTGGGTGCATGCTCCTCGATCGCGCGCAGCGCGGCCCGCCCGTCGCCGGCCGTGATGACGGGGTACCGCTCCCGCTCGAGGTACGTCCGCACGAGCGCGACGATCTTGGGATCGTCGTCGACGACGAGGATCGGAGCGGAGGGGCGGGGCGGCACAGACGGGATCATCGCCTGTCAGAGGATGGGTGACAACGATGACGGGCCTGTGACACCGGGTCATCGGCGTGTCGCGACCCGCAGCCGAGACTCCGGCCAACCCGGCCCGACCGGGACGGCACCACCGGCGCACGGCCGGTCACCTGGAGGTTCGGACATGCTCCGACGACTCACCGGCGCGGCAGCGGCGACCGCGCTCCTTCTCACCATCGGCGCGACCGCGGTGGCCGCGGGCGGCCCGCCGCACATCGGCTTCTACGTGGACGGCGCCACGTACCGGACGGTCGGAACCCCGACCGACTTCAGCGCGACCGGGGCCCCGGCACGCTCGTTCGACAGGATCTACGTCCTGGGCGGCGGGCTCATGAACGTGGCCGAGGCGAAGCCCGGTGACCGCGACTACAACGGCGGCCGCTGGATGGTGCTCCCGGTGACCTGGACGGCGGGCGCAACGCCCGTCCAGCTGACCAGCGCCGAGCAGGTGGACGCGTATGCCGCCGCAGGCATGCTGACGATCGCATCGGCGCCGGTGAAGCTCTTCGAGTGCCCCGTGATCCCCGTTCCGGGCCGCTGAACCGCACGACGCTGCGCCGGGCCATCGCCTGGCGCAGCGTTCCGGCGTCAGGACGCCTCGGTCGCAACCGGATTGACAGTGACGCTCCCCTGACCCTCGACCGTCAGGCGTCCAGCAGGATCCGGCGCAGGACCCGGCCGGTGACCGAGCGCCGGTAGTCGGCAGTGGACCGGATGTCGTCGATCGGGGTGATCTCGAGCCTCCACGGCGGCCGCAGCCTCCGCGGCGAGGGCGGGCGACGGGACGCGGCCCTCGAGGACCGCCTCGATCGCGGGACCCGGATCGGTCGCTCGGCCACGGAACCCAGGGCGACGCGGACGTCGCGCCAGGGCCCGGACCCGACGCCCGGCCCGGCACCGGCATCCCTCGTCCTCGCGCCAGGCCACGGCGACCAGCACCTTCGCGATGGACAGCGCGCGCCGCGTGCCCACCTTGCGGAACCGCACCTGGCGGCCCGGCACCAGCGGGATCCGGATGGCGACCAGGAGCTCGCCCGGACCCGACGGCGGTCTGCCGGTAGCCGGTCCAGAACGCATCGGCCGGCACCGATGCGCGTGCCGCCCGGTCCCGCGATCTCCAGCAGGGCGCCCGTCGCGAGGAGCACCGGGAGGAGGTCGCCCGCGGGCGACGCCGTCATGCAGTTGCCGCCGATCGTGGCCCGGTTGCGGATGGCCACGGCACCCATCGTCGGTGGCGACCTCCGTCAGGACCGGGAGGGCGCCCGAGACGATGGTCGAGTGCCTCAGCTCCTCCCACGCGGTGAGCGCGCCAAGCACCAGCTCGTCGTGCTGCACCGTGACGACCCGGAGGTCGTCGAGGTCCGAGAGGTCGAGCAGCGGTCGCTGGCGCCTCGGGTCCGCGGCCACCTGGACCATGAGGTCCGTGCCGCCGGCGATGGGCCGCAGCAAGGGGTCGGCGGCGAGGCGTGCCAGCGCGTCGGGCAGGGAGGTGGGCCGTACGAGCGACACCGCCGGCCCCAGCGACAGCGTCGCCGCAACCTCGAGGGCCGGGAGCCCACCGCCCGGAGCGGCCACGGCCGCCGCCGACGCGACCACCGTCGCACCCGGCACGCCGTCGTCGGCCACCGCCTCGATCGATTCGATGATCCGCGTGTAGCCCGTGCAGCGGCAGAGGTTGCCCGCGATCGCCTCGCGGATGTCCGGGTCGCCCGACGGCTGCCCCGAGGCGAGCAGCGCGTGGGCCGCCATCAGCATGCCCGGGGCGCACATGCCGCACTGCGTCCCGCCCAGCTCCAGGAACGAGGCCTGGACCGGCGCAAGCCGGCCGTCGGTTGCGAGGCCTTCGATGGTGATCACATCGCGCCCGGCCACCTGGCCCACCGGCACCAGGCAGCTGTTGACGAGCTCGCCGTCGAGCAGCACGGCGCACGCACCGCACTCGCCCTCGCCGCAGCCCTCCTTCGAGCCGGTCAGCCCGAGGTCGAGCCGGAGTACGTCAAGCAGGCGGCGTCCGCCGTCGACCGACGCGGCCACGGGGCGGCCATTGACCGTGAAGCGGATCTTGGTTGCAGCCGGGAGGGTCGCGGTCATGCGTCGGCCTCGGTCCCGGGCCCGTCGGCTTCGGCTCCGGCCTCCAGCATCGCGTCGAGCACCTTCTCCGGTGTCGCGGGGAGATCGTCGATCCAGGCCCCCGTCGCGTCGTGGATCGCCGCGATCACCGCTGGTGCCGGGATGTCCATCGGCAGCTCGCCCAGGCCCTTGGCGCCGTGCGGGACACCGGAGAACGGGCGCTCCACGATCACCGTCTCGATCCGCGGGGCGTCGAGCGCCGTGGGGATGAGGTAGGTGCTGAGCCGGTCGTTGCGGTAGGCCCCGTCGCGGGTCTGGACCTCCTCGATGGTGGCGTAGCCGACCGCCTGGAGCGTGCCGCCCTCCACCTGGCCTTCCGCGAGGACCCGGTTCACGATCCGCCCCGCGTCCACGGCCTGCACCACGCGAGCGGACCCGGACCTCGCCGGTGTCGCGGTCCACGTCCACCGCGGCCACGGCGCACGCCCAGCTGTAGGCCGGGTAGGCATCGCCACGGTAGGTGGCATCGTCCCAGGTGATGTCCGGGAAGCCGTGGAACTGCTCCGTGGCCGTCAAACCGCCATGGGCGACCGCGTACTCGCGGTACGACGCCGCGAAGGGGCGCCCCGTGACCGCTTCCACGTCCGCGCGCAGGTGTGCGGCCGCGGTCGCGAGCAGTCCGCCGCCGATCATCGTCGTCCGCGAGGCGACTGTGGGTCCCGTGTTGGGCACGCGCGACGTGTCGACCTTGACCACCTCCACGGCATCGAAGGGCACGTCCAGCGCCTCGGCCACCACCTGCGCCAGCACCGTGCGCGCGCCCTGCCCCATCTCCGTCATGGCGGTCAGGGCCAGGATCTCGCCCTCTGCGGTCAGCTCCACGGTCGCGATGCTCGCGAGGTACGCCTCGCCGGAACCAGTGAAGCCGGCCCCGTGCCAGCCCAGGGCGATCCCGATGCCCGAGGCCGACCGCGCGTCGGGCCCGGCGGCAGCCGCCTCCGCGTCGTGGCGCGCGCGCGACCCGCTCGAACTCCGCGGTGGACGCGGCGGCCTCCAGCACGTCGAGCGCGGCCACGCTCTCGCGCAGGACCTGGCCCGTGGCCGTGACGTCGCCCTCGCGGTACGCGTTGCGCCGGCGGATCTCCAGGGGCGACATGCCCAGCGCTTCGGCGATGCGGTCGAGATGGGTCTCCGCGGCGAACTCCGCCTGGGGAGCCCCGAAGCCGCGGAACGCGCCGTTGGGCGGGGTGTTCGTCATGGCCGCCCGTGCGCGCACCCGGACGTTCGGGCAGCGGTAGGGACCCGTGGCGTGGATGCCGCCGCGCGACACCACCACCGGCGAGACGGTGGTGTAGGCCCCCGCGTCGAGGACGAACTCGATGTCCTGGGCGACGAGCGTGCCATCGCGCATCACGCCGGTCCGGTGGCGGGTCACGGACGGGTGCCGCTTCGTGGTGGCGGCGAGGTCCTCGTGGCGGTCGTACACGATCCGCACCGGCCGGCCCGCCTTGCGGGCGAGCAGCGCGGCGTGGGTCGCGATCATCGACGGGTAGTCCTCCTTGCCGCCGAACGCGCCGCCGGTCTCCTCCTGGATCACCACCACCTTGTCGGCAGGCAGGTCCATGGACCTGACC
Source organism: uncultured Chloroflexia bacterium (assembly GCA_963748625.1). GTDB lineage: Bacteria > Chloroflexota > Limnocylindria > Limnocylindrales > CSP1-4 > CAIXZV01. The sequence goes on from CAVVJT010000002.1 coordinate 194,616, forward strand.
AGCGCCGTGTGCACGTAGTACGGGCATTGGAGGGAGCCGTGGATCTCGATGCCGCCGTCCTCACGCGGGATGGCGATCATCGCCTGCGGCTCGATGTACAGCCTGCTCCTGGTAGCCGGTGGTGTAGGTGCCCTCGATCACGAGGTCGGCTGCCGCGAAGCCCGCCTCGAGGTCGCCCTTGGTGATCTCGAACCGCTTGCAGGCCTCGGTGGACGCGAGCGGGTCCAGGACGGCAGGCAGCGGTTCCGTGCGCAGGCGGATCGCATCGCGTGCCGCCCGGGCCAGCCCCGGATCCGGTGCCGCGACCAGCGCCACGGGCTCCGTCACGTGCCGGATCTCGTCCGCCACCAGCGCCGGCTGGTCCAGCGCCAGCGACGCGACGACGTTCTCACCCGGGATGTCGGCCGCCGTCACGACCACCACCTGCGACCAGTCGAAGGCCGGGTCGAGGTCGATCCCGAGCAGCCGCGCATGCGCCTCGGTGGCGCGCACGGTCGCGCCGTACCACGCCCCCGGCACGACGAGGTCGTCCGTGTAGAGGGTGACGCCGGTCAGCTTGTCTGCGCCCTCGCGCCGGAGGGGGTCGGCCCGAACCACCCCCACCCGGCCCGCGGCGTCTGCCACGGTGCTCATGGCGCGAGCATGGGGCACGGCGCGGGTCGTCCGCAAGGTCGAATGTCCCGGCTTGGACCGCCACCTGTCGCGCGGGCGCGGTCGCCGCCGCCTTACCATTCGCGTGGTAGGATCCGTGCCATGAAGACGACCATTGACAAGGCAGGCCGCCTCGTCATCCCGCGCACGCTCCGCGACCGGATCGGCCTCGCAGGCGGTGGCGAGGTGGAGATCGAGCTTGACGGGGCCGCGATCCGGATCGAACCGGTTGGCGGCAGCGGGCTGCGCAAGGACGGCGACCTGCTCGTCATCCCCGCGTCGGGCACGCCACTGACCGCGGCTGCCGTGCGGGAACTGCTCGATGCCGACCGGCATGGACGCTGACACGGACGAGGTCCTCTTGCTCGACACCAGCGCGGCAATCGCACTCATCGTCGAGGACCATGAGGCCCACACAGTCACGCTCGAGGCCGTCCGCGGTCACCGCCTGGGCCTCGCCGGGCATGCCTGGTTCGAGACGTACTCGGTCCTGACGCGCCTGCCCGGCGCCCTCCGCCGCTCCCCGGCTGACGTCGCCGCCCTCCTCGCCCATGACTTCCCGGCGTCCGTGTTCCTCGCCCGCGAGGACGCGGCGGAACTCGGCCCTGAGATGGCCCGGCTGGGTATCACGGGCGGCGCCGTGTACGACGCCCTTGTCGGCGCGACGGCCCGGCAGCACGGGCGACTGCTCGTGTCGGGCGATGCCCGGGCGCGCGGCGTCTACGAGGCGCTCGGCGTCCGCCTCCGGCTCACTGGCTGAGGAGGTCCGAGGGCCGGTCCTTCACGGTCCCGACGGCGGGTGGTGCGCTAGGCGCCGGTCTTGATCTCCCGCAGGCGGCTGGGGAAGCGGGCCAGCGTGGCGATCGACCGCGTCGAACTCGCGGGAGTCGATGCACTCGCCGATCTTGTGCACGTTCTGCTCGATGCCCACCCCGATGCCGATCATCGGCGGGTACGTGTGGGTGCCGTCGAACACCCAGTCCTTGCCGTCGCGGTTGGGCAGCGTGGGGTCATCGGGCGGGACCGGGAAGCCCACGCCGTCCGTGGAGAAGATCCAGCGGCCCACGCGCGGGTCCTTGTGGAGTGAGCCGTTGCCGGTGGTGAGCTCCACGATCGGCGTGGCGCAGGCGGCGTACGCGTCCACCGCGGCGCGGACCGCCGCGTGCTCTGCGGGCGTGACCCAGCCGGGGTAGATCTGCGCGTTGTCGGCCTTGGTCCCCTTCCAGGACGGGCGGTCGTAGTACGGCGCCCGGACCTCGACGCGGCAGCCGGCCTCGCGGGCGGCGGCCACGGACGGCATCCCCTCCACGGCCGCGAGCGCCGCCTGCGGATCCTCGCCCGCGGTCAGGCGCCGGTCGAAGCGGAACGTGAAGCGCTCGGGGACAGCGCAGTCCGACGGGGTGTCGAGCTTGGCCCACGACGCCGTGCGGGTGCCGCCGCCGAGGAACGGGTCGACGCCCATGTCCACGCCGTCGCGGTAGCGGGCCGCAGCCTCGACCAGGATCGGTGCGCCCAGCTCGAGCGGGTTCCGACCCTCCCAGGGCATGGAGCCGTGGCAGCTCTTGCCGGTGACCTCCACCTCGATCTGCATCCGGCCGCGCTGGCCGCGGTAGATGCCCGCCGCGCCGTCGTTGGCGCAGCCGGTGCCCTCGGTCAGGACGTAGGCGTCGGGGATGAGCTCGGGGCCGGCGTTGGGCCACTCGTGCCGGCGGACGTGCATCATGCTGCCGCCGTCGTTGTCCTCCTCGGCCACGGTGCGCGTAGCTGCGGACGATGACGCCGCGCAGGGACCCGAGCGACTTGGTCTCCGTCAGCACCTTGGACGCGACCACCTGGCTGACCACGCCCGAGAGCTGGTCGGCGGCGCCGCGGCCCCAGACGAGGTGGTGCCACTCGTCGTCGGGCGGCAGGAAGCCAAGCTCGGAGCGCAGGAACTCGCGGTTGAGCTTGCTCTCGTCCACGAGGCCGTCGAACGGGTCGAGGCCGCCGGTGGCCTCGTGCCAGCGGTCGCGCAGCGGCCAGACGGTGTCCGTGTGGCCGTCGAAGTAGACGACCGTCTTCTCGGCGTCGGGGATGCCGTCCTCGCGGTCCATCAGCACCCAGGTGAGGTTGCCGAAGTCGTCGAACCAGGCGTCCTCGGGCCGCTCGACGGCACCGATCCGCACGAGCGTCTGGCGCAGGTACTCCACCCGCGGGCCCTCGTGGTTGGAGGTGCCGCACAGCGGATCGCCGCCCTCGTCGACCGGCTTGTCCACGTAGTCGGCGGGGACGCGGATCGTCTCCTTGAGGATCTCGATCGCGAGCGGACGGTACGCGCGGGAGAGCTCGGAGATCTTGGCTTCCAGGGTCATCGATGGGGCCTCGCTGGGTGGGTGGCTGGGTCGGCGTTCGGGTTGGTCGAGGGGATCGGGACGCTGGTTGGGATCAGGATGCCGCAGCGCGGACGAGCGCCGCAGCGAGATCGTGCGACTTGGCCGCGGCGAGCAGGGCCATGATCGCGTAGACCTTCTTGTTCGCCTCGCGGGCGAGATCGACGCGGAACCGCTCCATGACGGGCGCGCTGACCTCGGCGCCGATGTCGGCGGGCAGGCAGTGCATGTAGAGCCCAGCGCCGTCGCGGGTGATCTCCATCAGCTTCTCGTCGCAGATCCAGTCCGTGTGGGCCGCGTTGCGCTCGAGCGCGCGCCGCTCGATGTCGCGCATCGCGTCGGTGTCCTTCGCCCGGTTGGCGGCGACCCGCTCGGTCATGAGGTCGAACGGGCCCCAGCTCTTGGGGTAGACGACGTCCGCGCCTGCGAAGGCGGCGTCCATGTCGTGCATGACCTCGAAGGAGCCGCCGGACGCCTCCGCGTTGGCCCGGGCCGCCGCGAGCGGCTCGTCCATGAGCTGGTAGCCGTCGGGGTGGGTGAGGCGGACGTTCGCCCCGAAGCGGGTCATGAGCGTGACGATGCCCTGCGCGACCGAGAGCGGCTTGGCATAGCTGGGCGAGTAGGCCCACGACATCGTGATCGTGCGGCCCGCGAGGCCGTCGGGGAACCTCTCCCGCAGCCAGAGCAGGTCCGCGAGCGCCTGGGTCGGGTGGTCGATGTCGCACTGGAGGTTGACCACCGGCACGACGCGCTCGTCGCCGGTGGCGGCGAGGTAGTCGTCGATGCCCTGCTTGGCATCGCGCATGAAGCGGTTGCCCTCGCCCAGGATCAGGTCGTGGCGGATGCCCAGGGCATGGGCGTTCATGCCCAGCATCGCGCCCGGTCTCCACGGACGTCTCGCCGTGGCTGACCTGGGTGGACGAGCCGTCCACGATCACCGGCGCCCCGCCGAAGCGCGCCGCGGCGCCCGCCCAGGACGACTTGGTGCGCGTGGAGTTGTCGAAGAAGAGCGCCCAGAACAGTTGCTGCGCGAACAGCGGCGGGACCTTGCCCACGGCGTCCAGCTGCTGGAGCGTCTCGGCCAGCGTGCACAGCGTCTCGATCTCGGGCGTGCTCCAGTCCTGGGTGAGCAGCATGCTGCGCCCGTGGAGGGCGTCGAGCGCCGCGGCGTCGAGGCGGGCAAGGGCGGGGACCGGCATCGTCACTCCTCTGCTGGATGGGTGCGGCGGACGCCCGAGAGGACGACCGCGACGGATTCGGATGGGGCGAGGTGCCCGGCGGCGCCAAGCGCGAGCAGGCCCGCGACGCCCGCGGTGCCGGTCTCGTCGGCGTCGATGCCGGTGGCCTCGCAGGCGATGGTGTTCGCGTCGATGAGGGCTGTGCTCGTCCACGACGAGCGCCCGGCCGCCCGTGACGAGCATCGCGCGCTCGACGGCGAGCCAGTCGTAGGTCTCGTCGTCGAGGATGCCGTGGGCCACGCTCGCGGGCGCGGTCTCCCACGGGCGCATGTAGCGCGAGCGGTGGTTGGCGGCGGTGCGCAGGGCGTCATGGACGCGTGCCGCGTCGAGCGGCTCGCCGGCCTCGGCGCCCAGGTCCTGCGAGCAGGCAGTCCGTGCGCACGCGCGAGCGGCCAGGCACCGCGGGTCTGCACGGTGTCCAGGCGCGGCGGCGCGGGCGATCGCCCCCAGCGTCACGGCATCGTCGAACCCGAGCGCGATCCCGGACGCGAGCGCGCCGCCGCCCACCTGGACGACGATCCGGTCGAGCGTCGCGCCCGCGGCACGCAGGCCGTCCGACCATCTCCCAGGCGAGCGTCGCGCCGCCCTCGATGGCGAGGCCGTTGTCCGGCCCCTGGCAGGTGAAGGGGATCGCGCCGTCCGCGATGGCCTCGAGCAGGCGCAGGTACGACGGATCGCCAGCCTCGCCCGGGCTGGCGCGGGCAGGTCGACCACCGATGCGCCCAGGTCGCCCAGGCGCGCCAGGACCACCGGATCCGCCGTCCTCGGGCACGAAGACGCGCAGCTCCCGGTCCGCCGCCCGGGCCACGACCGCGGCGGCCAGCGCGGCGTTCCCGCAGGAGGCGATGGCCAGCGGCGCCGCCGGGTCGGCCTCGCCCAGCGCCTCGGCGACCCGCAGCTCCAGCAGGATCCCGAACAGGTGGCGGGCCTTGTGCGAGCCGCCGACGTTGCCGGTCTCGTCCTTGACCCAGACGGTCCCGTCGGGGCCGAGCGCCAGCCGCGCGCGCGAGGGCGGGCGACGGCGCGAACGGCGTGACCCGGAAGCCATGCCCGTCCACTGCGGCGACCGCGTCGTCCAGCTCCGCGCACCAGGTCCGTGTATCGGGCGTCCGCCCAGCCCGCGGCACGGGCCACGTGGTAGGCGTGGAACAGCGAGCGGTAGCGGATGAACGGGTTCGGGTCAGGGTCCGCCGGGACGGAGAGGCGGGCGAGGTCGATGCCGCGGACCATGACGTGGTCGATGTCGTCGCCCGGGCGGCGGTTGGGGCAGCGCGGCGTGAACGGGCGATGGCCCGGGGCGAGCGCGCCGCAGCCGGCGCAGACCAGCCCGGTCTCGACGGCGGGCGGCGGCGGGATCTCCAGGTGGCCGGGAGCCGACGGTCACCCGACCCGCCGACCTGCGCGTTGAACTCCTCGATCAGCTCGTCCCAGCGGTGGACGATCTCGCGGGTCTCGCTCCAGAACCGCTGGTCGCGGCGCGCCTCGAACTCGTCGAGCGGCACGCCCTGCTGCTCCACCCACGTGAAGTAGCCCAGGTTGAAGACCCGGTCGCGCTCCGGCCGCGTCATCTCCAGCACGTGGTCGATGCCGGCTGCCGCCAGCCAGCGGCCCCAGGCCTCGCCCGCGGCGACGGCGTCGAAGCCGCCGGGGAAGTCGCGCTCGACGATCCGCTCCAGCTCCGTGCCGTACATCGCCGCGCCGTCCGTGGCCACGGTGAGGAGGACGTCGTCCGGGCCCAGGTGCTGCTGGCGGGCGACCTTGATCGCCGCGAGCACGTTGCAGATGGACGAGAGGCCCAGCGACGAGAGCGCCGCCACCAGCTCCGCGGGCACGCCGCGCCGCTGCGACCAGGTAGTCGCGGCCCACCTCGGTGTTGAACAGGACCAGCAGGTCGTCCGTGGCCCGGTCGGACACGCCCACCACGAAGTCCGTGGCCATCACGTTGTGGATCAGCGGGATGTGCTTGTCGCCGATGCCCTGGATGTTGTGCTCGCCGAAGCCGCCGGCCAGCATCGTGGGGCATTCGACCGCCTCCACCGCCACCGTGAGCGAGCCCAGGTGCTCCTTGAGGTAGTCGCCCGCGCCGATCGTCCCCGCGGAGCCCGTCGCCGACACGAACGCCGCCGCCCGCACGCCGGGCCGCGTCCGCCGCCACGTGCTCGGAACACCGTCTCCAGCGCGCGGCCGGTGATCGCGTAGTGGGCGACGTGGTTCGCGAACTCGCTGAACTGGTTGAAGATCACGGTGTCCGGGTCGCGGTCCAGGACCGCGCACTCGTCGTAGATCTCCTTGACGTTGGACTCCGTGCCGGGCGTGCGGATGATGTCCGACCGGGTCCGCCACCCAGCGCTCCAGCCACTCGAACCGCTCGCGGCTCATGCCCGCGGGCAGGACCGCCACGCCGCGGCAGCCCATGATCCGGCTGATCGCCACGCCGCCCCGGCAGTAGTTGCCGGTGGACGGCCAGACCGCGCGCTGGCCGATCGGGTCGAACTGCCCGGTGACGAGGCGCGGCGCGAGGCACGCGTACGCCGCGATCACCTTGTGCGAGCCGATCATCGGGAAGCGGTCGCCCAGGGCGATGACGATGGGCGAGGCGACCCCGGTCAGCGACTCCGGCAGGACCAGGTGCTCGGGCACGGCGGTCCGGCCGGGCGCGCGAGGCGTCGTTGAACCAGTGGACGCGGAACAGGTTCAGCGGGTCGGGAGCGTCGGGGTCCAGGTCGGCCAGGCGCTCGATGACGTCGGCCGGGATCGTGTCCGGGTCCGCGAGCTGCGCGAAGGTGGGCAGCCGCACGCCGAGCGACCGGCAGCGGTCGACGGCCAGGTCGCGCACGACCTCGTCCACGATGTCCCGTTCGAGGCCCAGCCGGCGCATGCACATCCTCCGCACAACGACGTCCGCACCGGGCGTGCGATGCCCGGGCGCTCAGTTGGTTCGGGCCACACGGCACGCGCAGACCCGGACCGATCGTTCCTACCATCCAAGCCCGGAGCGCTGTGGCATAGGGCCAGACGGTCCGACGCTGGCGTCTGCAAGGGGGTCCGATGGACTTCACGTTGAACGGCCGCACGGTCGAGCTCGACATCGATCCCGGCGAGTCGCTGCTCCACGTCCTGCGGGAGCGGTGCGGCCTGCGCTCGATGAAGGACGGCTGCGCGCCCGAGGGCTCGTGCGGCGCGTGCACCGTGATCGTGGACGGCCATGCGGTCGTGTCCTGCGCGCAGCCCGCCGACGCGTGCGGACGGACGCGTGATCGAGACGATCGAGGGCCTGCCGGCCCCGCATCGCGGACCTCTGGGCCGATGCGTTCGTGGCCACCGGCGCCTCGCAGTGCGGCTACTGCTCGCCCGGCATCGTCATGAAGGCCGAGGCACTCCTGCGCCGCGAGCCCGCCCCGACGCGCGAGGCCATCGCCCGCGCGCTGGCGGGCAACCTGTGCCGCTGCACCGGCTATGTCCCGATCATCGACGCGATCGCGCTGGCCGCCGCCGTCCGCCGGGGTGACGCAGCTGGCGTGGAGCCCGTACCGGGGCCGCGCTACGAGGGCCGGGAGCTGGCCCTGGGCGAGAAGCCCTTCGTGGGCGATCTCGTAGCGCCGGGCATGCTCCACGGGGCGCTGCGCTTCGCCGGCGTCCCGCGCGCGCTCGTCCGTTCCATCGACACGGCGGCGGCGCGCGCAGTCCCGGGCGTGGTGGCGGTGGTGACCGCAGCCGATGTCCCCGGCCGTCGCGAGCAGGGCCTCATCCGGCCGGACTGGCCGCTGCTCGTCGCCGAGGGCGAGATCGTCCGGTACGTGGGCGACGTGCTGGCCGCGGTCGCCGCCGAGACGCGGGAGATCGCCGCCGCGGCCGCCGCGCTCATCGAGGTGGAGCTGGAGCCCCTTCCCGCCGTCACCGATCCCTTCGCGGCCCTCGCCGACGACGCGCCCGCAGATCCACGAGGGCGGCAACGTCCTGTCCCGCTCCGTCGTCCGGCGTGGCGATGCGGACGCGGCCCTGGCGGGCGCCGCCCACGTCGCGAGCGGGAGCTTCAAGACCGCCGCCATCGAGCACGCCTTCCTGGAGCCCGAGGCGGCCCTCGCGGTCCCGCAGGGCGCCATCGGCCCCGACGGCGGGACCGTCACGGATCACCGGGTCCACGTCTACTCGCCCGGCCAGGGCGCCTGGGAGGACCGCCGCCAGGTCGCGTCGTTCCTGGGGCTGCCGGCGGCCGACGTCCTCGTGACCCAGGTCTCCACCGGCGGCGCGTTCGGCGGCAAGGAGGACCTCAGCGTCCAGGGCCAGGCGGCGCTGCTCGCGGTGCGTCACCGGGCGCCCGGTGCTGCTCAAGCTCACCCGCCGCGAGAGCATGCGGTTCCACGTCAAGCGCCACCCGATCTGGCTGGACTACACCGCGGGCTGCGACGCGGAGGGCAACCTGGTCGCGGTCCAGGCGCGCATCATCGGCGACAACGGCGCCTACGCCAGCGTGGGCGGCAAGGTCCTGGAGCGCGCTGCGGGCCATGCCTGCGGCCCGTTCCGCGTCCCGAACGTGGACGTGGAGGCCACCGCGGTCTACACGAACAACCCGCCGTCGGGCGCCATGCGCGGCTTCGGGGCGAACCAGGCCGACTTCGCGCTCGAGGGTGTGCTCGACATGCTGGCCGAACAGGCGGGCATGGACGGCTGGGACTTCCGCTGGCGCAACGCGCTCGACGTGGGCGACCGGACCACGACGGGCCAGAAGCTGGGCGAGGGCGTGGGCGTCCGCGCGACGCTGCTCGCGGTCAAGGACGCGTACAAGGGCGCGCGCTACGCGGGCATCGCGTGCGCGATCAAGAACGTGGGCGTGGGCAACGGTCTCAAGGAGCGCGGCTGCGCCGTCCTCCATCCCGAGGCTGACGGCACCGTCACGCTGTTCCACTCCTGGACCGAGATGGGCCAGGGCTGCCACACCGTCTTCCGCGATCTCGCCGCTTCCGAGCTGGGGTTGGACCCGGGCCGGATCCGCGTCGTCGTGGACACCCACCGCGAGCTGGACACCGGCGAGACCACCTCGTCGCGGGCCACGATGCTGGGCGGGCGCGCAGTCCTCGCGCGCCTGCGCGGCGCTGCGGGCGGAGCTGGACGCGGGTGCCCGCCTGGAGGACCTTGCCGGGCAGGACTTCGCGGGCGAGCTGGTCGTGGACTGGACCACGAAGCTCGAGGCCGATGTCGCCGAGCCGGTGACGCACTTCGCCTACGGTTGGGCGACCCAGGTCGTGATCCTCGACGACGAGGGCCGCGTGGAGCGGATCGTCGCGGCGCATGACGTGGGCAAGGCGCTCAACCCGGTGCTGCTGCGCGGCCAGGTCGAGGGCGGCGTCCACATGGGCCTCGGCATGGCCCTGACCGAGGCGTTCGAGACGGTCGACGGCATCCCCGTCACCGACACGCTCAAGTCGCTGGGCATCATCCCGGCGGCCGCGATGCCCCCGGTGGAGACGATCCTCGTCGAGGTGCCGCAGCCCGAGGGTCCGTTCGGGGCCAAGGGGATGGGCGAGGCGGTCCTCGTCCCGACCGCTGCCGCCGTCGCGGGCGCGCTGTACGCGTTCGACGGCGTCCGCCGGACCAGCACGCCGATGCGGGACTCGCCCGCGGCCCGGGCGCTGCTGCCCAGGCTCGCCCGCGAGGCGTCGAAGGCGGCCAAGGCGACGGCGCCGGGATCGACGGCGCCGGGATCGACGGCGCCGGGATCGACGCGCAGGAGGGGAGTCCTGATGTCGGCCGTCACCCCGGGCCTCGTCTGCGCCCACCACCACCTGTACTCGGCGCTGGCCCGGGGGATGCCCGCCCCGCCCAAGGTTGCCACGAGCTTCCAGGAGATCCTCGAGCAGGTCTGGTGGCGCCTGGACACGGCCCTGGACCTGGAGATGATCCGCTGGTCGGCGATGCTCGGGGCGCTCGAGGCCCTCGAGAACGGGACCACCGCGATCATCGACCACCACGAGTCGCCGAACGCGATCGAGGGCAGCCTCGACGTGATCGCCGCGGCGTGCGCCGAGGTCGGCGTCCGCTCCGTGCTGGCCTACGGGATCACCGACCGTCACGGGCCCGACGGCGCCCGGCGCGGTCTCGCCGAGAACGAGCGCTTCATCCGGGCCGGCGGCCGGGGCCTGGTGGGGATCCACGCCGCCTTCACCTGCTCCGACGCGTCCCTGCGCGCCGCGGCCGACCTGGCGGCGGACCTGGGCGTCGGGGTCCACGTGCACGTGTGCGAGGGCGTCGGCGACATCGACGCACCGGCGCGGCTCGCGGGCCTCACCCGCGACGACTGGCTGCTGGCGCACTGCGTCCACCTGCCGACCGACCACGCGCTCCGCGGGACCATCCTCCACAACCCGATGTCGAACCTGAACAACGCCGTCGGCTACGCGAACCCGGCGCGCTTCGACAACCCCGTGGCGCTGGGCACCGACGGCATCGGCGGCAACGTCCTCGAGTCGTTCCGGCTGGCCTACGTCATGCAGCGTTCCGTGGACGTCACCTGCGGGCCGGGGACGGCCTGGTCCTGGCTGGAGACGGGCTGGGACCTCGTGCCCGAGGCGCGCGATGACGAGGTGACCTGGTCCTACGACCCCATGGATCCGTGGCACATCGCCTTCACGCCGGGGATCCGGCCACTCCGCGTCGTCGTCGGCGAGGAGGTTGTCTTCGCCGATGGCCGGCCCACGCGGGTCGATGCCGACGAGATCCGTGCCAAGGCCCGTGAGCAGGCCGCTCGCCTGCACGCCCGGCTCTGACCACCACGAGGGACCACCCGATGTCCGACCGCTTCCGGCCGCTCTCGATGGAGCAGCTCACGACCTGGGCCTTCACCGAGCTCGAGCGGAAGGGCTCGGTCTTCAGCGTGCCTGTTGCGGCCGCCTTCACGCCGCGCACGGACCACCGCTTCCGGCGCCGCGAGCTGGGCGTCGACCTGGACACGCCGTGGGGCGTCGCCGCCGGCCCGCACACCCAGATGGCCCAGAACATCGTCGCGGCATGGCTCGCGGGCGCCCGCCTCATCGAGCTCAAGACGGTCCAGACCCTCGACGAGCTCGAGGTCAACAAGCCGTGCATCGACGTCGAGGACGAGGGCTACAACGTCGAGTGGAGCCAGGAGCTGCGCGTCCACCAGTCGTTCGACGAGTACCTGCGCGCCTGGGTGCTCGTCCACGCCCTGCACCGCGCCCTCGGGTTCCCGGGCGAGCGTCCCGGCGTCGTGTTCAACATGAGCGTTGGCTACAACCTCGAGGGCATCCAGCGGCCCAACGTGCAGTGGTACCTCGACGCCATGGCCGACGCGTCGGCCTGGCTACCGGCGTACATCGACGTCGTCGCCCGTTTGTTCCCCGGCGTCCGGGACATCGACATCCCGGCCCGCATCTCGGACTCCGTGACGCTCTCGACCATGCACGGCTGCCCGCCCGACGAGATCGAGCGGATCTCGCAGTACCTCATCGAGGACCGGGGCCTGCACACGACGGTGAAGTGCAACCCGACGCTGCTGGGCGCGGAGCGGGTCCGCGGGATCGTGAACGATGCGCTCGGCTACCGCGATGTCCCGATCCCCGACGAGGCCTTCGGCCATGACCTCCGCTGGGAGGACGCCGTCCCGATGTTCATGCGGCTGCGGGCGGCCGCCGCCGGACGGGGGGTCGCCTTCGGGCTGAAGCTGTCGAACACGCTCGAGGTGCGCAACTGGCGCGGTGCCTTCGACCGCGACCCGACGATGTACCTCTCTGGCCGGCCGCTGCATGCGGTGACCGTCAACCTGGCGGCCCGGATCAGCGACGCCTTCGAGGGGTCGATGCCGCTCTCGTTCGCGGGCGGGGCGGATGCCTTCAACGTGCCGGACCTGCTGGCGAGCGGCCTGCGCACGATCACGGTCTGCTCCGACCTGCTCAAGACCGGCGGCTACCTGCGCCTGCTCCAGTACCCGCGCGAGGTGGACGCGGCGTTCGACGCGGTCGGTGCGACGGGCATCGATGACTTCGTGCGCCGGCGCGCCGTCGCGGGCGGGCTCGTCGATCAGTCAGCGGACACCATCGCCTGCACGCGGGCCAACCTGCGCGCCTACGCCTCGCGAGTCACCACCGACCCGCGGTACGCGAAGGCCACCTTCTCCACGGGCCACTCGAAGACCACGCGCGCACTCGGCGCCTTCGACTGCATCGCCGCGCCGTGCCTGGACGAGTGCCCGGTGGACCAGCAGGTGCCGCGCTACATGCGGGCCGTGCGCGAGGGCGACCTCGCCGAGGCCGCCCGGATCACCCGCCTCGACAACCCGCTGCCGGCGATCCTGGGCCGGGTCTGCGACCACCACTGCGAGCACACCTGCGTCCGGACGCACCTCGACGAGCCGCTCGCGATCCGCCAGGTGAAGCGATTCATCATGGACGCCCAAGCCGACGGCACGGCCCCCGGGCAGCCGCCCGCACCGGACGCCCCACGGGTCGCGATCGTCGGGGCCGGCCCTGCCGGGCTCGCCGCGGCGGAGTGGCTCACGCGCGCGGGCGCCGCAGTCACCATCCTCGAGGAGCACCCGTACCCGGGCGGCATGGTCGGCGGGGCGATCCCGGCCTATCGCCTGCCGCAGGCGCAGATCGCGCAGGACATCGCGATCCTGGAGCGCCTCGGCGTGGAGTTCCGGTATGGCGTCCGCGTCGGGCGCGACGTGACCGTGGCCGGCCTCCTCGGCGACGGCTTCAGTGCCATCTTCGTGGCGGTCGGGGCGCAGCAGGGCAAGCGCCTCGGGCTGCCGGGCGAGGATGCCGCGGGCGTGCTCGATGGCGTCGACTTCCTGCGCCTCGTGCGCGAGGGCCGCCCGCCCGTCGTGGGGCCGCGGGTCGGCGTGGTGGGGGCCGGCGACACCGCCATGGACTGCGCCCGCTCGGCGCGCCGGGCAGGGGCCACGCACGTCCAGCTCGTCTACCGGCGCACCATCGACGCCATGCCGGCCGACCGCGAGGAGGTCGCGGCGCTCCGCGAGGAAGGCATCGAGGTCGTGGAGCTCGCCCGGCCAGTCGGCCTGCACGTGGAGGACGAGCGCCTCACCGGGCTCGTCGTGCGCAGGACCGCCTACGACGGGACGCGCGACGCGTCGGGGCGCAAGGTGCCGCGTGACGTCCCGGACTCGGACACCGAGCTCCCGCTGGACTCCCTGATCCTGGCGATCAGCCAGTCACCGGTGCTCGACCTGTTCGGGGACCTGGCGCCGGAGCTGACGCAGGCCGGGTTCGTCGGGACCGACCCGGAGTCGCTGGCGACGTCGATCCCGGGGGTCTGGGCGGGCGGTGACGTCGCGGCTCATGGCCCCGCGTCCATCGTCAAGGCGGCGGCGGACGGCAAGCGGGCGGCCGCATCGATCGCCCGGTACCTGGGGCTGTCGTCCGGGACGGAGCTGCCGGCGGCGGCGGGCTACCGCGACACCGGCGATCTCGATGTGAGTGCGCTCACCGTTCGCCGGGCGCAGCGCGCGTACCGCGTCCCGGTTCGCGCCACCGACCTGGCCAGCCGCAGCGGCTTCGACGAGACCGCCCTCCCCTACACCGCCGACGAGGCGCGACGCGAGGCCGCCCGCTGCCTCGACTGCGACACCTTGTGCAGCCTGTGCGTCGGCGTCTGCCCGAACCTGGCCCTCCTGACCTACGAGGTGGCGCCGATGCGGGCGGAGGTGCCGGTGCTGACGCAGGGTGATTGGGCGTTCGTGCCGGCAGGGACCCGGCCCTTCGCCCTGGCCCAGCGGTTCCAGGTGGCCGTCCTTGCCGACCTGTGCAACGAGTGCGGCACCTGCGTCACGGCTTGCCCGACCGCCGGCCGGCCGTACACCGACAAGCCGCGCCTGTACGTGGACGCCGCAGACTTCGCCGCAGAGACCGACAACGCGTTCCGGCTCCTCGGCGACTCGGCGATCGAAGGACGCTTCGGCGGGGCGACCCATCGCCTCGACCGGCGGCCCGGCGAGCCCACCTGCGTCTACTGGGCGCCAGGCATGCGCGCCGTCCTCGACGCGACGACGCTCGCCGTGCTCGAGGTCGAGGTGACCGGGCCTGCAGAGCAGGGTGAGCGGTCGCTGGAGCCGGCGGCCGTCCTCACCGCGCTCCTCGCCGGGATCTCGGGTTCCGCGTCACACCTGCCGACTGGGGAGGAGCCCATCGTGGGCGAGACCGGGGCGGCACGCGGATCGCCGCGCCGGTGCTGCCTGCCGGCTGATCGCCAAGCGGGTGAGCCCGCACACCCGGCGCGCACACGGGGCGGTTACGTCGCTTGTTGCGCGCCCGCTGCGCCACCCGTGCGCTCCGGCAGGGTCGCGACGGCACGACCTGCGCACCAGCCGCGCATCGAGCGCGCTGACCGCACGGTGTGACCGGCTGGCGCGCAGCTCGTCACTCGCTGCCTGCGCCGTCCGGCAACGCACGCCCTGACCGAGCTGACGCCGGCACTCCGTCAGTAGGGCGTCCGGCCCTCGAGCCTGATCCACTCCCGGAACAGCTCGGCACCGGCGTCGGCGGCCGCCTGCGTGATCGGGAGGGAGCGCGCGTCCATCGGCAAGACCAGCTCGCGGTAGAGGAACTCGTCGTCGAAGCCGCCGGCCGCCGCGTCCACGCGCGATGCGGCGAACACGATTCCGTCCAGTCGGGCCCAGTACGCGGCGGCCAGGCACATCGGGCAGGGCTCGCAGCTCGTGTAGAGGATGTGGCCCGAGAGGATGAACGAGCCCAGCACGGCACACGCGGCCCGGATGGCCGTGATCTCCGCGTGGGCCGTAGGGTCGTTGGTGGAGGTGACCTCGTTGCAACCCTCCGCCACGATCGCCCCGTCCGTGCTGGCGACCAGCGCGCCGAACGGCCCGCCACGCCGGGCGAGCATGCCGTCACGGCCGATCGCGATGGCCTGCAGCAGCAGCGCTTCGGTGATGTCCGGGGTCTCGTCGGCGACGGTGCGCATGTCCCCCTCCTCGTGCGTGTGAGGTCGGGCCGGGTCGGCCAGCCGGGTCACGATGCACGGCGCCGGCGCGAGGCGGACAGTGGCAGTCGGCCCCCGATCACCCGCCGGTCGTCACCGGCCCGGGGACCGCGTGCGCCAGCGATCGCCACGGTCGGTCGCTGCCATCGCTCCGGCGGCCCGTCCCGTCGCCGTTGGCATGCTCACGGCGTGGGTCGGAACCTCGGGTGGACACCGGCCATGTACCCGCTGCTCGTGGCGGGTTGCGGGTCGCTCCCATCGGCTGCGACGGTCGCCATGACCCCGTCGCCACCCGCGACGCTGCCGGTGACGAAGGCGATCCGGCTCCCGTCCGGAGTCCAGTCCGGCTGGACGGCGTATGCATCCTGGTCCGCGTAGTGCGTGAGGCGCGTCAGGCCGGTCCCGTCGGGCTTGATCGTCCACAGGTCGGCCTCGGCATCGAAGTTGGCGGGGTCCTCGGGCCGGAAGAAGACGATCCGGCTGCCGTCCGGGCTCCAGTCCGGGTTCGCAGGCCAGTAGGACGGGTCGGTGATGACCTTGGCCTTGGGCTTGGCGGCAGCCGCGTCGACGATGGCGAGCGCCACGCCGTCCAGGTCGTCGAAGGGGGCGCCCTCGCGGCGGTGGATGTACTCCACGACGAGGTGGCGGCTGTCCGGCGCCCATCGCGGGGCGCCGAAGAAGCGATCATCGGGCGCCTGCAGGACGACCCGTGTCGTGCGCGTGGCGAGGTCGAACAGCTCCACCGTGGACACCCATGTGCCATCGACGAGGGCCTGCCGGTGGAACGCGATCGTCGCCCCGTCGGGCGACCAGGCGGGCTCGTCGGCGACTGAGCAGGCACCGCACACGACGATGTGCTCCGGGTTGCCGCCGTCGGCGTCGGTGATCCAGAGATCGCGTGCGGCTGCGCCCATGACGCTGAACACGAGCCGGCTGCCGTCAGGCGACCAGTCCGGGTGGAGCTGCTCGGTGCCCTCGACGGTGTCGGTGGGGAAGAAGAGCCCGCTGCCGTCCGGGCGGACGAGGCGGACGCCGTAGTCGCGTCCTTCACCGTCCTGGAAGGCGAGCCAGGACTCGCCGGCCCCAACCGTCGGTCGCGGCGTGGCGGTCGGGTCTGGCCGCGTGGTCGCCACCCCGGTGGGGGAGGGCGCCGCGTTCGCTGTCGGGGCACTGGTGGCCGGCACCGATTCGACCGGCACCGAGCGGACGGGCGCAACCGCGCCAGACGATCCGCATGCGGCCACGATGACCGCAGCGACGAGGAATGCGGGGACGAGGGACGCGCGGATCACGGGGACACCTCCGACAACCACTGCAAGCACGGTCCGCCGGTTCCGCTGACCGGGAACGACGATTCCTCGGGAACGGTGAACAGGCGCACCGGTTCGGATGCGGTCCACGGGTCGTAGACCAGGACCTCGGGCGGTCCGGCGCCCGCAGAGGGTTCGAGGACCGACAAGGCACTCCTGTCCGGCGACCACGCGAGGGTCGAGCCCCCGAACCGTCGAACCTCCATCGTCCCGGTCGGCACATCGAGAACCGTCAGGACCGAGCCGTTGACCACCCCCGCCTTGCGGCCATCGGGTGCCATCGCGAAGGTCGTTGGGGAGTTCGGGCCTGCCAGCGGCGTGCGCTGCCACGTCCCGCCGTCGGTGTCCACGAACCACAGGCTCCCGTCCGCCCAGACCGCGATGCGCGTGGCGTCAGGGGACCACGCCTGGACCACCAGGTCCGCGGTGTCCGGCACACCCGGCGGGTGGCTAAGCCACGTGAGCTGACCGGACTCGGTCGAGACCCAACCGACCTGGGTCATGCCGGCGTCGGTGCTCGCGAACGCGACGGCGCTGTTGCCGGGCGCCCAGGCGACGCCGACGATCGGGTCGACGGGGGTCGGGGTGATGCCGGGAACGTCGGTGAGCGCACGGGACGCGCCCGTGCCGACGTCCAGGACGCTGAGCCGGTTGCGGGGCGTCCTACCGCCCGTGTCCGGGTAGGTCACCAGCAGGAACGAG
Source organism: uncultured Chloroflexia bacterium (assembly GCA_963748625.1). Classification (GTDB taxonomy): domain Bacteria; phylum Chloroflexota; class Limnocylindria; order Limnocylindrales; family CSP1-4; genus CAIXZV01. The sequence continues at coordinate 211,857 of CAVVJT010000002.1, forward strand.
CGTCCGTCGGGCGAGAAGTTCCCATCGAACATGGGGTAGCCGTCGGTGGTCACCGGAATGTCTTGGAGGTCCACGGCGACCTTCAACTGCGCCGGGTGCTCGACATCGTTCCCGGGGACCGTCACGAACGTCACGGTCCCATGGGTCCAGTCGACGAGCGCCAGCACCCTGTTGTCAGCAGACCAGCGCTCGCCGCCTGCGTAGTTCGTACTGATCGGCTCGGAGACGCCGCCGTCGAAGCCGGTGAACGTGATGCCCTTGAACCGGATGTCGGCGACGACCGCGTCGGCATTGCCGACGGCGCGGGGGCATCCGCGGACGCGGACCTCGCGCGCGACGGCCCTGTCACCGTCGATCGTGAGCAGGTGGCTTGGCCCGGTCGGGTACGTCACCAGGATCCGGCCGCCACCCCCGAGCGGTCCGTCCGGGGTGAGCAGCGAGCCCGCGAGCAGCGCGGAGCCGGCCAGGAGCAGCATGAGCAGCCCGACGGCTGCGGCAAGCAGGAGCGGGCGCGGCACGGTCGGGAGGCGGAGCGCGCGGACTGGATGACGGCCTCCCGTTGTCGTCACCTCCGCCACGAGCGCCCGGGCATCCAGGCCGATCGGCGCGCCGGCCGCGGCGAACCGGTCGAACGCGTCCTGCAGGCGGTCCTCGAAGGTCTTGGGGTCACGCATGGTCGAGCTCCGTTCGGAGACGCTCGATGAGCCGGGAGAGGCGGCTGCGCACGCCCGACGGGGAGAGGCGGAGCTGGGCGGCGATCTCGACCGAGTCGAGGCCCCCGGCGAACCGGAGCGCCAGCAGCGCCCGATCGTCCGGCTTGAGGCCTGCCAGGGCGCGGGCCAGGTCCACGTGGCTGATCCGGTCTGCCGGGTCGCCCTCGCCGGACACCTCGAGGCTCGAGCTGATGTCCACCACGACGTGGCGGCGCCCGCGGCGGACGGCCTGGCGGGCCTCGTTGGCGGCGATCGCGATCAGCCAGGCCCGGACCTGCCCGTGATCGCGCAGCGTCGGCAGCCGGCGCCATGCAACAGCCCACGCAGCCTGGACGGCATCGCGCGCCACCTCCGCGTCGCCGCAGATCGCGTACGCGACCTTGGCCATCGACGCGTGGTGGCGGACGACGAGCCGCTCGAAGGCAACGGCATCACCGCCTGCCGCAAGGCTGACGGTCGGGTCGACTGTCCGTGGATCGGCGATCGTGAGGTCGCTCATGAGAGGTAGATGTCTGCCGGGGAGCAAGTGTCCCAGAGCGGTGCAACGGGTCGGCGTTCGCGGGTGGTCCGCGTGTCACGCCCGGGCGCGGGCCACCGACTCGGCGAGCCGGGCCACGTCGTCCAGGCCCAGCGCACCCAGCCACGCCGCCATCCGCTCCGGATCGTGCCCGCCCACACGCCCGGCATCCGGGTCAAACGCGGGCGTCAGCGGCGCCCCGCGCTGGAGCGTGGCCAGCTCGAGACACCGGAACGCGTCCTCGCGGCCGGCGATGAGGCGGTTGCGGACCCCGGTCGCCTCGACCTCGTCGAGGTGCTCGATAGATGCCCGCGACCGAGCCGAACCGCTGGACGAGCTCCGGTGCGACCGACGGCCCGATCCCACGCACGCCCCCGTAGCTGTCCGTGGCATCACCGATGAGCGCCTTCACGTCCGCCACCTGGGCTGGCGCCACCCGGTACGGGCTGCGGTCAGCCACGCCTGCCGGGTCGAAGCGGTCCACGCCGCCACCGGACTTGGGGGCCAGCACGTGCACCCGATCGCTCACGATGCCCAGCAGGTCGTGGTCGGCGGTGAGCAGGAGCACCTCGTCGAAGCCCGCATCCACAGCCGCATCGGCGACGCCGGCCATCGCGTCGTCCGCCTCCCAGCCCTCCGTCCGGTAGCGTGCCCAGCCCATCCGGCCCGCCGCAATGTTGGCATCGCGCAGCTGGGGCCCGAGGTCGTCCGGCGCGGACGTGGTCCGCGGCTTGTAGGACGGGTCGATCTCGCGGCGCCGGGAGCCTGTCGTGCTCTCGAACGCGAGCGCCACGTGCGTGGCCTGCTCCTCGCGGATCCGCGCCAGCACCAGGCGCAGGAACGTGGCCACCAGGTACACCGGCCGTCCGTCGGGGGCGGTGACCGGCCGGGAGCGCCCGGCGAAGTAGGCGCGATGGGCGAGGTTGGCGAAATCGACGACGAGCAGGCGGCGCATCGACGGCGCCGGCTCGAGCGCGTCGGTGGTCATCGGGTGCCCGGGTGCCGCATCCCGCGATGGTAGCGGTCGTCCAGCGACCGGCTGCCCGCGGGGAGGGCCATACTGGTGGCACACGGCGGCGCGACGGATGTCGCCGGGGCGGGCCGGGTGCAATGACGAGCAGTGACCAGCGGGCGGACCCGTCGATCAACGAGGCAGCGGACATCGCGGCGGCCCTGGACGTGGATCCGCTGGTCGGCCTGACCGGCGCGGAGGCCGCGGCACGGCTCGCCCGCGACGGCCCCAACGAGCTCCGCGTCAAGCCGCCCATCCCGGTGTGGCGCAAGATCCTGGCCCAGTTCCAGGATCCGCTCGTCTACCTGCTGCTGGTCGCGATCGTCGTGTCGCTGGTCGCGTGGCTCGCCGAGGGGGCGCAGGGTGCCCCCGTGGACGTGATCGTGATCGCGATCATCGTGGTCGCGAACGCCGCCCTCGGGTTCGCCCAGGAGCGCAGTGCCGAGAGCGCGGTGGCCGCGCTGGCCGTCATGACCGCCGCCAACTCGACCGTGCTGCGGGACGGGTCGCTGGCCACGGTGCCGTCGGCGGGCCTCGTCCGCGGTGACATCCTGGTGCTGGCCGAAGGCGACTCGGTCGGGGCGGACGCCCGCCTGCTCACGGCGACCGGGCTGCGGATCCGCGAGTCCTCGCTGACCGGGGAGTCCGAGGCCACCGTGAAGGACCCGGCCACCCTCGCTGCGGAGGCGCCGATCGGCGACCGCCGCAACATGGTGTTCAAGGGCACGGCCGTCGTCGCGGGTGTCGGGCGCGCCGTCGTCACGGGGACCGGCATGGGCACCGAGATGGGCGCCATCGCCGAGATGCTGGAACGGACCGAGAGCTCGGACTCGCCGCTGCAGAAGGAGATCGCGTCGGTCTCGAAGGCCCTGGGCCTGATCGTCATCGGCATCGCGGCCGTGGTCATGATCGCCCTGGCGGTGATCAATGGGGTCGACTCGGTCGCGGACCTGGTGGGCATCCTGCTCATGGGTGTGTCCCTCGCCGTTGCCGCCGTGCCGGAGGGCCTGCCGGCGATCCTGTCGCTCGTGCTGGCGATCGGTGTGCGCGAGCTGGCTCGACGGAACGCCGTGATGCGCAACCTGCACGCGGTCGAGACGCTGGGCTCGGCGTCGGTGATCTGCTCGGACAAGACGGGGACGCTGACCCGCAACGAGATGACCCTGCGCGTCGTGGCGACGGCCTCGGGCGAGGTGGAGCTGACCGGGACCGGCTACGTGCCCGCGGGCGAGGCCATCGTGCGCGGCGAGGTGGAGGACACCGTGCTGTTCGAGGCGCGACGCGTGCTCGTGGGCGGGGCCCTCGCCAACAATGCCCAGCTCTCCAGCATCGACGGGACCTGGCAGATCCAGGGCGACCCGACCGAAGCCGCCTTCCTCGTCGCCCAGCACAAGCTGGAGGGTGCGGCCGGCAGGGTCGCGGCGTACGAGCGGCAGGCGGAGGTCCCGTTCTCCTCCGAGCGCAAGATGATGTCCGTCCTCGCCCGCGACCCGCTCGGGGAGGTGACGCGCCTGTTCACCAAGGGCGCCCCGGACCTCCTCCTCGCCCGATGCGAGTCGATCCAGGTCGGCACGGACATCGTCGCCATGGACCCGACCCGGCGGACGGCCGCCCTGGCCGAGATCGAGCGCCTGTCCGGCATGGGCTATCGAACGCTCGGCGTCGCATTCCGCACGGTCGCTCCCGACGGGCGCGAGGTCGCCGGGGACGTCGACGAGGCCGCCGAGCGGGATCTCGTCTACCTCGGTGCCGTGGGCATCATCGACCCGCCGCGCGCGGAGGCGTCCGTGGCGGTCGGCGAGGCGCACCGTGCGGGGATCCGCACGATCATGATCACCGGCGACCACCCGGTGACCGCCCGCCGGATCGCGTCGGACTTCGGGATCGTGGGCCCGGATGCGCGTGCCCTCACGGGCGCCGAGCTGGACACACTCTCGGATGAGGAGTTCCGCGCCGCCGCCCGGGACGTGTCGGTCTTCGCCCGTGTCGCGCCCGCCCACAAGCTGCGCATCGTCGCAGCACTGCAGGAGGACCGCCACGTCGTGGCGATGACGGGCGACGGCGTCAACGACGCACCCGCGCTCAAGGCCGCCGACATCGGCGTGGCGATGGGCATCACCGGCACCGAGGTCACCAAGGAAGCCGCGGAGATGATCCTCGCCGACGACAACTACGCGACGATCGTGGTGGCCGTCCACCAGGGCCGGCTCATCTTCGACAACATCAGGAAGTTCCTGCGCTACCTGCTGTCGTCCAACATGGGGGAAGTCGTCACCGTCGTCTTCGGGGTCGTGTTCGCAGGGTTCCTGGGGCTGACGGCCGCCACCGGCAGCGGTGAGATCGTCGTCCCGCTGCTCGCGACGCAGATCCTCTGGATCAACCTCGTGACGGACTCCGCCCCGGCGCTCGCGATGGGCGTGGACCCCGAGATCGACGACGTCATGGCGCGCGCGCCGCGCCGGCCGGACGAGCGGATCATGGACCGCGCGATGTGGACCCGGATCATGGTCATCGGCCTGGTGATGGGCGCGGTGACCCTGCTCACGATCGACATGTTCCTGCCCGGCGGCCTCATCCCGGGCAGCGACTCCCTGGAGGTCGCGCGCACGGCGGGCTTCACGACCCTCGTGTTCGCGCAGCTGTTCAACGCGCTCAACTCCCGCTCCGAGTCCACGAGCGCGTTCCGCGGGCTGTTCACGAACGCGTGGCTGTGGGGCGCGCTCGCCCTGGGCGTCGTCCTGCAGGTGCTGGTCGTCCAGCTGCCGCTGCTCCAGGACGCCTTCGGCACGGCACCCCTGGATCTCGGCCACTGGGCGGCGACGATCGGGATGGCCTCGGTGGTCCTGTGGGCCGAGGAGTTGGTCAAGGCGATCCGCCGCCGGCTGACCGGAGCCCCGACCGCCTGACGCGCGATCGGGCACGAACCGCCTGACGCGCGATCGCGGCCGACCGGCGGCCCTGCTGGTGGCAGTGGACGTGTTCCAGGATGCCCTCGACCGAGCCGAGAACCTGGTGGAGGTTGTCATCTAGCGTCGGCCCGGCGCCAGATCCGGGGCTCCTCTGCACAGGCAGGCCACGGCGACACGGCGACACGGCGACCGGAGGACGAGGCGACCGGGCCACGGGGCGACCGCGTGACCGGGCGACGGCGAGGGCCGCGCGGTACGATCAGCGCCCATCTCGGGGCCGGCGCAGGACGGCCCGCTCCCCATCCTGGCCGTCCCCCACCAGAGGCTGATCGCGTGCTTCACCCCTCGCCCCGCCTTCGCCGAGGCGTTGCGCTCGTCTTCGCCGCCGCGCTCGCCTCGGGCTGTGGTGCCGGCAGCAGCCTGCCATCGACAGCCTCGACCCCGAGCGGCGCCGGCTCCACGGCGGCCACGACCCGACCCGCCCCAACCCCCGAGATCCTGCCCGAGGGTGTGCCGGTGCCCGCCATCACGGGCGCCAGCGGCGGCGAGCCCGGCACGGGGCTGGTGACCGTGGTCGACGGCGGCACGGTCACCGCGACTGCCGACGACGGGACGACCTACACCCTCGAGATCCTGCCCGGCGCCGTGGCGGAGGACGTCACCGTCGAGGTGCGCCCGCTCGTCGGCTCCACCGAGTACGGCCCGATCATTGCCGGGGCCGACTTCGCGCCCGCAGGCCTCGAGCTCGCGCTGGCCGGGACGCTCACCGTCGAGCTGCCCGTGGGATCGGCTCCAGCCGGCCTCGTCGCGCTCTCGTATTCGGGTGACGTCGCGTCCACCACGGGCCGCCTCCTGCCCGGCCCCGGCAAGGATGCGGCGAGCGGCACCCTCACGTTCAGCGTGCCGCACTTCTCCGGGTCGATGGCCACCGACCTTGGCACGGGCCAGGCCGGCGTCGAGACGTCGTGGCTCAGCGCCGGGACCGGCGGCACGCCCGCAGCTCGCCAGGCCACCGCCCGGACCCGATACGCCGCCGCGGGCGTTGCCCAGCGCCGGGGCCTGATCACGCCAGCGGAGGCGGACGACATCAGGCGCCGCGCCGTCGAGGAGTGGTGGCACGCCGAAAACGACTGGCTGAAGGGGGACGCGGCGATGCAGCGGCTCACGGGCGACGGCGACGCCGGGGATCTGGGCGCCCTCGCCACAGCCGTCAGCCGCGTGTACGGGTTCGGGACCAGCCAGCAGGCCGAGGAACCCGCCGCCGACCCGGGGGCCTCCGAAGCGGCCGCAACGGTGATCCAGGAGTATGGGGACCGGCTCGGGCGGGTCGCCGCCAACATCGCGGGCAAGGGCGTCGGCAATGCGGTGGGCTCGGGCCGCATGGAGGACATGCAGGCCGTCCACGGGCAGCTCGTCACGGCGCAGGTGATCGCGCGGCAGCTGGGGTTCTTCGGCGCGGAGTCACGTGGCGTGGGCGACGAGCTCGTCGGCTTGACGTTGCTGATGGCCGACAAGCTGAAGAGCGCGTGCTCGGGCGCGCCGGTCACCGCAGCGGCGGTCGCAGATCTCCAGCAGGGACTGGTGCTGGCGGACGACCCGGCGGCGGCGAGGGAGCTCGCGGCGCCGTTCCCCGGCTGCGACGACAGCACGCCGGGGCCGTCGTACGACGGCGAGATCACGGCGGACGGCACCATCCGGTATGGAACCACCTACCAGACCGCCGTTGGGACGCACAACTACTCAGTGACACTCCAGGTCAAGATCCGCCCGGGCCAGGAAGCCCTCATCTTCGCCAAGGGGAGCCGGTTCTCCGCTTCCTGGACGTTCACGCCTGGTGACGTGATGGGCGAGGGTGGCGAGCAGGCCGTGAGCGACTGCCCGACCAGCCAGTCGTGGGAGGGGACGCTCGGCACGCTCAACCCCTTGGGAGGGTGGGACCCCGGCAGCGACCCCTCCCCCCAGGGGAGCGGGTTCGCCATGAAGGGTGGCGGCGATGACCTGATCCTCCCCCTGCTCGTGTCGTACGAGGGCGATTGGCCGGACGGCTGCACGGCGCCCAGCGTGGCGATCGACTGCCCCGATGGCGATGCGCTCACGGGCACGCTGACCGGGGATCGGCCGCCGACGTGGTCGTTCGGGTGCTCCTCGAGCACGAAGGACGGCAACATCAGCGCCAGCGGCACGCTGGTCCAGGTGATCCCGGGCCAGTAGCCGATCGTGGGCGGAGGTCAGCCGGCGACACCGGGCCCTGGGGCGCGATGGAAGCGGATGCCATCGCGCAGGTCCTCGCACCGGGTGGTCGAGGGCTCCCGGAGCGTGCGCAGAATGGCGAACCCGTCGCCCACACAGCCACCGAGGTGGATGGCCAGCGGCACGACCAGGTAGCCGGCCCACGGCCCGAAGCACAGGGCGAACCCGATCGCCGAGATCACGACAGCCGGGGCGGCGGCGACCATCAGGTACCCCGGTCGCGTGAACCGGTGGCCGTCGGCCGTCGTGTAGAGCGCCGGGACCACGCGGCCGACGAGCATTGCGCCGAACCGCGGCCGCGCGCCGAGACCACGCATCACCAAGCCATGGATCCCTTCGTGGACGACCATCAGCAGCACCGTGGTGCCCAGCACCAGGAGGACGTCGGCCAGGTCGAACTGGATCTCTCCGGAGGCCGACCCGGACTGGAGGATCGCCGGCTGGGCGAAGAGCACGAGGCCGACGACCGTGACCACGACGGCTGTGATGTTCCAGGTGATCGCCGACGAGGTGCCCGGCCGCCACTCCACGACGTCGGGTTCCGGCTCGCGTCCGCGGTGCCTGGACGGTGTCGAGTTCCTGTGTCATGGGCGCATGGTGGATCCGGTGATCCGCCATGTCATGACCACTGGTCATCCAGCCTGGCGATCGCGACTGGACGCAGGGAGGACAATAGGCGCATCCACCCCGACGTGTTCCCCGGCGGCCGCGTCACCACCGACCCCGGAGGCATCCCGATGACCGACACCACACAGGCTCCCGCCCCGGCCCAGCCGGCCCTGACCAGCGAGGAGCGCCTGCGAGCGATCGCCGGCGATCACAAGCGCAAGGCCAAGCGCGCGCCATCGCCCGCCCCCGTGGTCGACGGGTCCCGCCAGCCCGGTGATCTGATCGACCCGGTTCGGGATCGCTCCGGCCGCGACCTCGGGCGCGACCAGCCGCTCTGACGCCGGCGCCGGCCCGCCGGCGGGCAGCCCTGGCCGGCTGGAACGACGCGGGCGGCGATGACGGCCCGTCATGACACGCGCTCGCCTGGTCGCCATAGTCCGGGTTGCATCTCTCGCAGGCCATGCGAGCCCGAGGACAGCATCAACACGAGGAGCGGCGACATGACCACCGATGGCGAACCCCGCGGCGACTTCGCGGAGGGTCAGGCCGACATCGAGGAGCCGGCCGGCGCCCTCGAGGGCGACTTCGCGGCAGGCGAGGAGGAGACGCCGCGGACTGGCACCGTCCAGCCGAGCGGCGGCTTCGCTTCCGGCGAGGCAGCGGATCCGACGGATCCGACGGCGCTCCACGGTGACTTCGCGCGCGGCCAGGAAGAGGAGCCCCGCAAGTAGTCTGGGTCGCCTGGGGCCGACATCCGCGTGGCCCGCAGCTCACGGAGGCCCGGCTGTCAGCGACCGGTCCTCCGCTTCTGCATCCCCCGATCAGGCCTGCGGCCGGTGGCCCACGTCCCCCTCGCCCGCCCATCCCGTGTTCGAGAAGGTGGGGATGAACCGGTAGCCACGACCTGACACGGTCGCGATGAAGCGCGGATGCCGGTAGTCGTTCTGGAGCTTGACCCGCAGGCTGCGGATGTGCCGGTCCACGATGTTGCTCTCCGACACGAAGTCCGTGCCCCAGATCGCGTCGAGGATCTCGTCGCGCGTCACGACCTGGCCGCCACGGCTGGCGAGCAGGTAGAGCAGGCTCTGCTCGATCCCGGAGAGGTGGATCACCGACGTCCCGGTGCGCACCTCGCGGCTCAGGATGTCGATCTCCATCTCGCCGATCGTGATCGTGGGGATGAACGGCTGCTCGATCCCCGTTGCGCGGCGGGTGAGGACGATGGCCCGCGCGAGCAGCTCCTCGGGGGCGAACGGCATCGTGAGGATGTCGTCGACGCCCAGGTCGAACGCCCGCAACTTCGTCCTGAGGTCGCCCCGGCGGGTCAGCCCCAGGGCCGGCGTCACCTGCTTGGTCAACTGGCCTGTCGACCCGAGGTGCCCGAGCAGCGCCGTGCTGTCGTCGTGGTCCATGTCGATGACGGCCAGGTGCGGCTGCCAGCTGGCAAGGATCGCCTGTGCCCCGGCGAGGGTGTCCGCGGCCCGCACCGCGAAGACCCCGTGGTTGAGCGTCAGCTCGATCAGGTCCACCACGAGCGGGCGGTCGTGCAGCACGAGCGCACGGCGCGCGTCGCCTGTGAGCGGCTCCGTGGGCTCGACTGTCATACGCATCTGTGAACTGCACCCTGGCGGTGGTCCCACGCGGGCCCGGTCTCGGGCGACCACGCTGATTCTACCGCGCGGGTGGTCACTTCCGCGTCGGACGGCTGCCTGAACGATCGGCGAGGCCCGACCCGATCAAGGAGTCGAGGACATGTCCTCAGCCTCCTCGTCACGGGACGGCCCCCGCGGGGCAGTCCTGGCCGGCCGGCCGCGAAGGTTGCGTGCCGTGATGACGCCTCGTCATGACACGCTCCCGCCTGGCCGCCAGATTCCGGTTGCATACATCAGGGGGCTCGGCGTCTCGGGACGCGGGCCCTTCCTCCCTCCAGACCTGCTCCTGGCGTGTCTCCCTCCCTCTGCGCCAGGAGCAGGTCGCTCCGTTTCCGGCGCATCGACCACCATGGGCGAGGCGCGGAGGTGTCGGACATGGCGAACGACGACAGAGACCAGCCTACGCACAAGCCGGCGCCACCCGCCGGATCCAGTGCCGTGGTCAGGAACGCAATGTCAGACGCTCGGAAGGCCTCGAGCGCCGATCAGATCATTGCCGATGCCGATCAGTCGGCGTCCGACGCGGACCAGGTGTCCTCCGAGTCCGATCGGACGTCATCGGATCGGGACCAGACCGGCGCGGACCGGGATCAGCTGGCCTCGGACCGGGACCAGGCGACGGCGGACGCGGATCGAGCGAAGCGTCTCGACCTGTCCCCCGCTGAAGTGGACGCCTACGAGACATCTCGGGAGCATCGGATGGATGCGTCGTTCGAGCGTCTCGGCAATCGGATTCGCCGACAGATGACCGCGCGCGACCGGGATGAGGCGGCGACGGACCGGGATCGGATGGCAGAGATCCGTGACGAGGGAGGCCGGGGGAGGGACGCCCACGCGACCGACCTCGGACTTCCGTCCAACGAACGTGAGGCGGACCTGCTGCACGAGCTCGAGAAGCTGCGTGCCGAGGCTGCGGCAGACCGCTCGCGAGCGGCGGAGGATCGCACGCAGGCCGCCACCGACCGGGCCAAGGCCGCCCGTGATCGGGCCCGGCTCGAGGGGGAGCTGCAGGCCTCCCACCTCGACGAGCTCACCGGCGCCTACCGGCGCGACATGGGTCGCCTGGCAATCACCCACGAGATCGACCGCGTGCGACGATCGGGCGGACCGCTCGTGGTGGCCTTCGTCGATGTCGACGAGCTCAAGACGGTGAACGATCGGGAGGGCCATGTCGCGGGGGATCGCGTGCTGCAATCCGTGGTGCGAGCGATGCGGTCACGGCTGCGCTCGTTCGACCCGATCATCCGCTACGGGGGCGACCAGTTCGTGTGCGGACTGGCCGGCACGGACCTTGCCGAGGCGAGACGCCGGTTCGACCTGATCGGCATTGCGATCGAAGCGAATTCCGGGGTCGGGATCAGCGTCGGGCTCGCGGAGCTCGAGCCGGAGGACACCGCAGACGGGCTGACCGGACGCGCCGATGCGGCCATGCTCGATGTCAAGGCAGCGCACCACACCCGGCTCTAGGCGTCCCACCACCACGCCCGGCGTCACCGGCCGCATGACACGCCGTCATGACACCGGGCCGCGGGGGGCGCCTACTACGGGTACAGCATTGGCCGGAGTCTCACCCGGCGGTGGTCGCCAGGCCCCGCTTCCCCGGATGCCTCGTGCACGGGAGAACACCTTGGCCATCGACCAGGTCGACCGGACGGTCGTCACCACCCAGGAGTCCACGCCCACGGGCCCGGCGACCGTGCAGACGGACAGCCAACGGACCAGCAGGTCGGGTCCCGGCGGCGCCGAGATGGCCCGCCGCATCGTCGTCCTCGTCTTCGGGCTCATCCAGATCGTCATCGGGGCGCGCATCGTCCTGCTCCTGCTCGACGCGCGGGAGGCCAACGCCCTCGTGTCCGGGATCCTCAACGTCAGCCAGGTGTTCGTGGCGCCGTTCGAGGGGATCCTGCGAACGGACTCCCTCAACGCGGCGGGCTCCGTCCTCGACATCACCGCCATCGTGGCCCTCGTCGGCTGGACGATCCTCGAGCTGATCGTGCTCTGGGTCATTGGGATCTTCTCCCGCCGGTCGGCCGTAGCAACCGCCTGACCGCGTCGCGGTGCCCGCTGCGGACGGGTGATCATCCGCCCCTCCACGCGGCCCGTCACGGACGGGCGCGCCACGAAAGGACCACCCCGCATGGGAATCATCGCCTGGATCGTGCTCGGCGCAATCGCCGGGTTCATCGCCAACCTCATCATGGGCTCGCGTGACGGCCTGCTCATGATGATCGTCCTGGGCATCGTCGGCGCCGTCGTCGGCGGCTTCATCGCCGGCAACCTGCTCGGCATCGCCGATGTCACCGGCTTCAACCTCACCAGCCTCCTGGTCGCGGTGTTCGGCGCCGTCGTCGTCATCGCCGTCGCCCGGCTCGTCATGGGCCGCGGCACGACGCGGACCGTCTGATCAACCGCCGCTCAGTACGTCTTCACATCCACTCCACACGCACCTAGCACGAAGGAGTCAGGCATGACTGACGAGCATGTCAAGGGAACCGTCACCGGCATCCAGGGCAAGATCGAGGAGACCGCCGGCAAGATCACCGGGAACAAGGAGCAGGAGCTCCACGGCAAGGCCAAGCAGGTCCAGGGCGAGGCCCAGAAGGGTCTCGGCGACGTCCAGGACGCCGTGGACAACGCCCTTCATCCGCACGGGGATGATGAGACCAAATGACCATCACTGAGGCTCGCGCCAAGACCGACGAGACCATCGACGCCGCACTGGAGGTGGCCGACGGGGTCGTGGATGAGACGCGCTCACGGGCCGACCAGGTCCGAGGTGCGATCGAGGGTGCCGTCGATCATGTCCCCGACGTGATCGAGAGCGCCAGGTCCAGCGCTGAGCGCGTCGTCGGGAGTCTGCCGGACGCGGCCGAGCGAGCCAGGCTCGGCGTCGAGAAGACCACGACGAGGCTGCAGATCCTGCCCGACCCCACGCTGCGGCTGGTTGCGGCAGCATCGGTTGGCCTGGCGGCCGGACTCCAGCTCGCTGGCGCTCCCCGCCTCGTGTCCGTGCTGGCCCTCGTGCCTGCACTCCTCGCCGGCGGAGCCCTTGCCACGCGGCCAGGAGCGATCCCGGCGATGCCAGCGGCACGGTGAGATCGGCGCCCGTCCCAGCGCCGCCCGGGGACCACAACCCGTAGACCAGAAGCCCGGAGACCCGCGGATGCCCAGGGCCCGCGGGTCTCCGGGCGTCCGCGGCCGCCCTGTGCCTGCTGCCCGCCGCCCCGGTCCGGCTAGACGAGGACCACCTCGAGGCCGGGGACGCGCACGTAGTCGGCATCCTGGGTGATCACGGGCACCCCGAGCGCGAGCGCGGTCGCCGCGATCCAAGTGTCGTTCACGCCCATGCGCAAGCCCAGATCGCGGAGCACGACCCGCAGGCGGGAGTCTAGTGTCCCGATTCGCCCGTCGCTGGCGGCGTGCGGACCGCCGCTCCGGGTCCTGGCGCCGTCCGGGTCCTGGCGCTGTCCGGCTGCGCGCCGGACGGCCACACGGTGCGGCCGGAGCGCTCGATGCGCGGCTGGTGCGCAGGTCGTGCCCTCGGGACCCTGGCGGAGCGCACGGGCGGAGCCCGGGGCGCACATCCCGCGACGTCACCGCTCCGTGTGCGCTCCGTGTGCGCGCCGGGTGCGCACGGCAGCAGCCGTCGTGGGCGACGCCCGGTGATGCCGCTTCCGATCAGCGGCACGGGCACGCAGGGGTATCCGCCAGGCATTGGCGGCACGAGACACCGGGCCGCGGCGACATCGTCGTCTACCGACACGGGTGGTCAGCCGATCCGCGACGCGTAACGGCTAGGACCGGCCCGCGTCAGTCTTCCGAGTGAGTGCAGGTGTGGCCTGTCGAGCTTCGTCTGCCGGCAGCATCGCCGGACCGCAGGAGCCCAGGAGCCAGGGAGGGTGCCATGAGCAACGTCGGCGGGAGCCCCCTGCGGGAGCGACTGCGCCCGGCCGTGGTCGTGGGGCTCGTCGCGGGGGCGCTGCTCGGCGGCTGGGGTGGGGCGTACATGCGCGGCAGCGGCATGTTCTACTCCGACCTCTTCGTGGGTGCCTTCCTGGTCGTTGTCGTCTTGATCGCAGGCGTCGCCGCAGCCGTGGCGGCCAGGGCTCACTCCGACGAGGCTGCCCGCGCCCTGGCGGGGTTCGCGGGCATGACCGTGGTCGCCACCGCCGTGATGTTCGCCGTGTCCTCCCCCTACCGGGGTGTCAACCCGGGCGTCTGGTACTTCGGCCGCGCCAGCATGCGCGCCGAGGAGTTGCCGCCGTTCACGTGGCGCATGGGGTCGAGATGCCTGATCCGAGACGGGGAGGCCTCCCTCTTCTCGGCCGAGGTGAACCTCCGTGAGGCCGCGGACCAGGCGGTGGGCGCCACGTTCCAGGTGATCCCGAGCGGCAGCTGGCCGCAGCCCGGCATCTCGATCTCGCTGATGGACCCGTCCATGACCTTCGTCTTCTACACCGCTGACTTCGGCGAGGACGCGGAGCTGGTCCTGGACACGCCCGACGGCCTTCGCGGCCACGTGACCTTCTTGGCGACCAAGGTGCCGGACCAGTCCGCCTCGCCCGGGCCGGAACCTGACCAGCTCACCGGGAGCCTCGAGTGGGACTGCACGGTGCCGCCGTCGCCCTGAGTCACGCGCCCGGAGGGCACCTCGGAATCGAGAGACCCGCCTCGCGCGAGGCGGGTCTCGTGCGCGGGGCTGGCGTCGAGCCGCCAACCCGGTCGATCAGGCGCGGCTCGCGAACCAGATGGTCGGGGCACCGACGACGCCGGCCGAGTGCATCGCCTCGCGCAGCTCGCTGCTCCCGGCGAAAGCCTGGGCCGCCTCGAGGGTCGCGAACTCGTGGGTGACGGTGATGTCGCTCGGGTTGTCCACGGCCTGGTAGACGGCGTCCTCCTGGACACCCAGGGCCAGGGCTGTCGGCTGGAAGCCGTCGTAGACCTGTCGCCAGGCCGCGTAGTCGGATGTCGTGTGCCGAACGAACAGGGTCGCCATGGCTCTCGCCTCCTGCGGTCTCGCCGGGCTCGGACGAAGCCCGGTGGCCGCTGGCAGGATCCTGCCACAGCAGTATCTGACATGTCAACTAGTGACATATGACAAGATGACGAGTGGACAACAGAACCACCGGCGCGCTAGGATCCACCCCGACGAGGAGGACCCTGATGGCATCGAATGAGGACCCGAGCAGGCCCGACGCCCTGTGGATCAACGCCTGGCGAGGGGTGCTGTTCGCGAGCGCCCGTGTCCTCCGGGTTGCCGAGCTCGACCTCATCGCCAGGGAGGGCTTCCCGCTGACCTGGTTCGACGTGCTGGCCCAGCTGTACGACGCCGGCGACGACGGGCTGCGCATGCAGGAGCTCCAGCAGCAGTCGTTGTTCACGCGCAGCGGCATGACAAGGCTCGTCGACCGGATGGAGGAGGCGGGCCTCCTGCGCCGCGAGGCCGTCGCGGGCGACCGCCGGGGGGTCCGCGTGGTGCTGACAGCCGAGGGCCGTCGGCGCCACATGACCTCCTTTGCGGACCACCTCACGCTGGTCGAGCGGGAGTTCGGCGGCCGACTCACCCTCGACCAGCAGCAGGCGGTCGCGGACGCCCTCGCCGTGTTCTGGAGAAGTGCCGCGACGGGGACCGGATCCCCGGCCGACCAATGACCGGCAGGACGGTGCTCGTCACCGGGGCCAGCAGCGGCATCGGCCGGGCGACGGCCGTCGGGCTGGCAGCGATGGGCGCGCACCTCGCCATCACCGGACGGGATCCCGAGCGCACCGAGGCGGCCGCCTCGGAGATCCGCGCGGCGGGCGGCGGCGAGGTTGACACGTTCGTTGCGGACCTCTCGTCCCTGGCGGAGGTGCGGCGCTTGGCCGACGAGGTGCTCGGGCGCCTTCCTCGGATCGATGTCCTGGTCAACAACGTCGGCGGCTATTGGGATACCAGGCATGTCACGGCCGACGGGCTCGAGCGCACCTTCGCGCTCAACCACCTGGCCCCGTACCTGCTGACCCGCCTGCTGCTCGACCGGCTGCAGGAGAGCGCGCCGGCGCGCGTGGTCACCGTGTCGTCGGGGGCCCACACCATGGGCCGGATCGACTTCGACGACCTGGGCGGCGAGCGGTCCTACTCGGGCATGCGGGCATACAGCCAGTCCAAGCTCGCCAACCTCCTGTTCACCTACGAGCTGGCGCGTCGGCTGGGCCCGGGCGGCATCAGCGCGAATGCGCTGCATCCGGGCATGGTGCGGACCGGCTTCGGCGCCGAGGACGCCGGCACTGTCCAGCGGCTGTTCACCCCGCTCATGCGGCCGTTCATGAAGACCCCGGCCCAGGGTGCCGCCACGTCGATCTTCCTGGCTGCGTCGCCCGACGTGGACGGTGTGACGGGCGGCTACTTCGCGGGCTGCAAGCCCAAGGCGTCATCGAAGCGCAGCCACGACGAGGCCGCGGCGGCGCGGCTCTGGCAGGTGAGTGCGGACCTGGTGGGCCTCCCGGCCTGATCGCCCACCCGGCTTCCGGCGGCGGTGACGGCACTCCCGCCGGTAACGCCCAGACGGGCTCGTGCGTCCACCTCACGGCCGGCCCGATGACAGGTCGAGTCGCCCGTGACACGACGACAACCGGCTGTCGTGACCGACACCAGCGCGGAGCAGGATTGACCGCGTCGGCCAGGAGGTGCGCCGTGAGGGCCACAGGCTCTGGAGTCACCATCGCCCCAGTGGGGCCGCGGGCCGGGGTCGTCGGCCTGATCGTGGGATTCCTGCTCCTCGCCGGATGCAGCGGGCCGTCGGCCGGCCCATCCGAGGCCGCCGCACTGACGTGGGAGGCCCGCGAAGGCCCGGGCCTCGTCACCGATGTGGTCGATGCGGACGGGCGGCTGGTGGCCGTCGGCTCAGCAGAGACCACCGGCGCGGCGAGCACGCCGCAGGCATGGACCTCGATGGACGGCCGGACGTGGGACGTGGCGGCCGTCGATGGCGACGGACGGATGGCCGGCGTTGCGCGGGCCGAGGGTGGTTCCCTGGTCGCCGTGGGCGAGCGGGCGACCGGCAGCGCGGTCCGCGCGGCGGCCTGGTTCTCGCCGGATGGCGCCTCGTGGACGGTCATCGATGACGACGGCGAGTTCGACGCTGGACCCGGCTGCGCCTCCACCAGCCTCGAGGACGTGGCTGCGGGCCCAGCCGGGTTTGTTGCGGTGGGTACGGAGTGGGGCGAAGGATCCTGCGGTCAGCATGCGGCGGCATGGTGGTCGGCCGATGGCGTGAACTGGATGCGGGCGGCGGACCCGGGCGGGCACGCGATGCATGCCGTCGTCCAGACCAGGGACGGGTTTGCGGCCGCCGGAGCCGGCAAGGCTGACGCGAACGAGGGGGCCCGGGCGGCTGCCTGGTGGTCGGCCGACGGCCAGGCGTGGACGCAGGCCGACGCCATCGACGACGTGGACGGCTTCCGCGGCGCCGAGATCCAGGCGCTCGCGGTGGACACCCACGGTGTTGCTGCGGTCGGGTACTCGATCAACGCAGACACCGGGGCGCTTGCCCCGGCGGCCTGGCGCTCGGGGGACGGGCTGACCTGGACGCGGGCCGACGCGGAGGGCCTCGTGGGGTCATCGGCACAGGAGCCCGCCGAACCATCCGGCAACGGGACCGGCGCCGTCAGGATGGCCTATGCCGACGGCCTTATCGCCACCGACGCGGGTCTCATCGCCACTGGAGTGGCCACCACGACGGAGGTTGGGGCGGGCGGCAGCGTGTCGGACCTCGAGCCCTGGCGCTACCAGCTCTGGACCGCCGCGACCGACGAGTCCTGGGCGCGCCTCCCTGACACCGCGGCGCCCATCGCCGGCGACGGGAACGTGTTCGTCGCGGGCCCGCGGGCGATCGTCTTCGGGAACAGCCTGTTCCTCTTCGGCGCGGTCCCTGACCAGCCTGCGACAGACCAGCCGCCATCCACGGGCCCGCCGTCCCTGACGTCGGCAGCCTGGGAGATCGACGCCCTCGCGCTGGGCCTGGGTCCGGACGTGATCATGAACGCGTGGTGGAAGGACGCGGGCGGCAGCGGCGTGGGCACCGGCCCGGTCATCGATGCGGGCGGCCCGCTGAGCGCGCGCAACTGCCCCACCCTCGACGAGGTGCACGCCGCGGTGCCGGCGGTCATCAAGGGCCCGGACGCCAACCCCGAGCCGTTCAAGGGCCAGGTCCTGCTGTGCTCGTACACGATCGGGGAGCTGGACAACGCTGGATACCCGGCGCTGGTGTCGATCGAGGTCTTCGACGCCTCCGTCGAGGGCGTCGAGGGCTGGGGCAGCGCCAACGAGGACCCGGCGAACCCGACCGCGATCCCCGGACTTGGCGACAGCGCCACCGCGAAAGGCGGCCCGGGCCACGAGGTCCTGTGGGTCACGAGCGGGCCGTGGGCCCTGAAGCTGGGCAACAGCCGCGATGACGGGATCCCGCTCGATCAGATGATCGCGTTGGCCCGGACGGCGCTCGCGAGCGTTGCGCTGCCGCCGAGGTAGCTACGTCCGGACGATGTCGACGGAGACCTCGACCGCCGGGACTGCACCCCGGTTCTCGAGCCAGTGCGTCGTGGCCCGGTCCTCCGGCCAGCCCAGGCCGGGTCCGTAGTCGGTCGTGGTCCCATCGCGGTGGTCGGTGATGGTCCCCTCCAGGACGTAGACCAGGCCCGGTCGGCCGACATGGTCGTGGACCGGTCCGAAGGTGGCGCCTGGCTCCATGGTCACCAGGCGCATGCGGAGCTGCCGGCCCTCCAGGCCCTCGATCTCGCCGACGAGATCGACCGTCGCGAGCAGTTGCACCACGACGCCCCTCGTTCCGGGGGTCACGGGCTGATCGTCCATCGGGCTCTCCTCGTGCATGCGGGTGGGATGGCGGCGCATGACCACGGCAGTGGCGGTCGTGCGGTCCGCATCGTCCAGTGGTCCGCATCGTCCTGCGGTATCCCGCCGGGCGCAAGGCCTGCTGGCGCCCTCGCGGGCCTGCCGGCGTCCTCCGGCGCCGCCTCGATCACGAGCGCGCTCAAGCATCCTGCCGCCGAGCGCGTGGCCTCAGCGGTCGAAGTTGCGCCGTACGGCCTTGAGGTCCGCTGACAGACTGTCCATGCGCGCCCAGCGTGCCAACCGTCGCGTGCCTCGCACTTTCCGCGCGCCCAGCGTGCACGGTTCGCCGGGCACCCGCCCGTTGGCGCGGTCGGCGCCTCCGTGGCCGATGCATGCAAAGCGATCGATCCCGCTCGAATTGCCCCAGCGGTGCCTGCCGGGCACTGCGACGACGACCTTCCGGCCGTCGAGGCGCCCGATGGGGCTGTCCGCGTGCCGGAGAGGCAACGCGACGGCTGACGGGGGGCGAGGTATTGCTGCCCGCGCACGCGGTCGGCAACAACACCGCCTCTGTCCCAGGCTTGTCGACCCGCCTAGAATCAGGGTGTCACCAGTTGCGCCCGAGGCTCCCATGTGGCGCCCGCCACGCCTCCTCCTGGCCGGTGGGATCCTGGCGCTCGCGGCCGTCTGCTCCTCCTCGACCACGATCGCCCTGACTCCGGCCAGGGTCATCTACCACGGTCCGCGGACGGCCAGGGTGGTCGCCCTCACGATCGATGACGGATACGGCATCGCCAACTGCCGCGCCGTCCTGCGCGTCCTGGAGGAGAACCGCGTCCCGGCGACCTTCTTTCCCAACGCCATGTACGTGCGCTGGAACCCCTCGTTCTGGCGCCGGATCGCGCGGCTGGGGTTCCCGATCGGCAACCACACGACGCATCACGACATCCCGTTCACCTCCGACACGTTCGCGCGGATGGTCTCGGAGCTCCGGACTGACCGCCGGATCGTCGAGCGGATCACCGGGCGCCCGATGATCCGTGTCGCCCGAACGCCCGGCGGCGCGATCTCGGACCGGACCCGGGCCGCGGCCGCCGCAGCCGGCTACCCGATCCTCCTCAACTGGGACGTCTCGTTCGCCGACTCGGCCCGGGGGCCCGGGGGCCGGTACCTCTCGGACACCTTCTACTACCGGAACGCCATCAAGGGGACCAGGGGGTCGGTAATCCTGGCGCACTGCGGCCCGGACGTCGAGCCGCGGATCCTCCTGCGCGTGATCCGCTACTACCGGTCCCACGGCTACCGGTTCGTGACGGTCAACCGGCTGCTGCGCATCCCGGGGCCTGAGCCGTTCGCGAAACCGACACCCACGCCCACACCCACACCAACGCCCACGACCACGCCGACGCCGACACCCACGCCGACGCCGACACCCACGCCGACACCCACGACCACGCCGACGCCCACGACCACGCCGACACCAGGCCCGACGCTCACGCCGACGCCCGAACCCACCCAGGATCCGACGCCCGCACCTGCCGCGGACCCGACGGCCGCGCCGACACCCAACCCGGACCCGACACCCGCGCAGTCGAGCCGGTAGCGGGAGTCCCCCCGAATGGACGGGTCCGGCGGGCGAACGGCCGTCGCCGGAAGGCCACTCGGCACTTGGGAGGGCCCTTGGCGCTGGCGTGCTATTGGCACATGGAGTTCCTGCGCCGCCAGCAGCGCGACTGGGTGGTGACCGTCGTCCGGACCTCGCTGGACCGGCTCGCCTACCAGATGGTCTTCCCGTACCTCTCCATCTACATCATCGCGCTCGGGGCCACGGCGACGCAGCTGGGCCTCGTCAACAGCCTGGGGATGCTGGTCGCCGGCCTGGCCGGGCCCTACACCGGCTGGCTCATCGACCGGCATGGACCCCGTTCCTTCTACCTGGCCGGGATCGCCCTGCTGGCCGTCGCGTACCTGACGTACGCGCTCGCGCAGAGCTGGGGCATCACGATCCTGGCGATGGTGGCCTACTGGCTCGGCTTCTCGATCAGCAGCCACAGCTGCGCGACCATCTGCGGCAACTGCCTGGCGAACCCGGACCGGGCGACCGGCATGACGATCTGCGAGACGGTCGCGGCGGGGCTGCTCGGCATCGTCGGACCCATCCTCGGCACCGTGATCGTCGTGTCGTCAGGGGGCGTCGACGTCGACGCGATCCGCCCGCTCTTCGTGCTGGCCTTCGCCATCACCGTTGGCACGTTCGTGTTCATCCTCACGCAGCTCTCGGGGCAGCGCTGGGGCGCGCGCGGGTCCGGTCGAGCGGTGTTCCGCGATCTCGGCGAGGTCCTGCGCGAGGGCCGCTATCTCAAGCGCTGGCTCGTGATCGCCGCCATCGGTCAGCTGCCGGTCGGCATGGTGTTCGCGTTCTCGTCGGTCTACGCCTACGAGGTCAAGGGAGCCGACGCCGTCGTGCTGGGCGGCATGGCAGCCGCCGCGGCGGTGGGTTCCATCGCCCTGGCCATCCCGCTTGGCAGGATCGCGGACCGCGTGGGGCGCAAGCGGGTCCTGTACGTGACGATCCCGCTCTTCTCGCTCTCCTGCATCGTGCTCATCTGGGCACCGGGGCCCGTCGCCCTGCTGCTCGCCGGGGCGCTCCAGTCGTTCTACTACATCGGCGGCCCGATCGGCGCGGCGATGGAACGTGAGCTCGTGCCCGCCGCCCGCATGGGCCGGTGGATCGGGATCGCCCGGGTCGTGAAGATGTTCACCAGCGCGACGCTCGTGCTCGTCGCGGGCGCCATCTGGGACCGGCTCGGGCCGGAGTACGTGTTCCTCGCATTCGTCGCGATCGACCTCGGCATCCGGCTCCCGCTGCTCGTGACGATGCCTGAGACACTGGGCATCCGGTTCGCGCCTCGGCCGGTTCCGGCCGCCGACTGAACGGTCGTACCGAACGGCCGTGATTGAACAACGTGCCATCTCCTTCTGGCGGCTGCGAAGCATCCTGGGGTGCCACCCGACGGGCGGGCGGGACTGTCGCCATGAGGGCCATGTGGCCCTCAGCCTGCAGATGGCTGCTCGCTAGAGTCTCGGCGGACGGCTGTGCAGCCCGTCCCATTGCCCGACCTCCTGGGGGGAACCATGACCCGGCGGCTTTCGACGATCGTTGCGCTCCTCGCGGCCCTCCTGCTGCTTCCCATCCCGACGATCGCGCCAGCCGCTGCAGTCACCCCCGCAGCGGTGCCCACCACCACACGGCTGCTCAGCGCGACGCCGTCCGGCGAGGTCGGATCGATTGCGTCGTACTCGGCCAGCGTGGATCCCCCGGATGTCGCGGGCGTGCTCAGCTTCGAGGCATCAACGGACGATGGAGCCTCCTGGGTGTCCATTGCAGGGGGCACGCTGGCGCCCGACGGCCTGTGGCACGGGTCGAACATGCTGCCGCCGGAGATCGGCACTCGGCGAGTGCGGGCCCACTTCCTGCCAGCCTCCCCTGACGTCCTCGAATCATGGTCGGACCCGGTCGCCCAGGTGATCAGTGGCAAGCCGTCAGCGATCACCGCGTTTGTCATCTGGGACGGCAACGAGTGCCAGCGTGCCTTCGTGCCGGGGACCACCCCGTTGATCCTGACGGCGACGACGACGGCCCCGAACTGGGACGGGAGCACGGATACCAACATCATCTTCGAGACGGCCAACGGGGCCGGCTGGGACCTGCTCGGCCAAGGGACCTCGCTTGGGGGGGATTGGCTATCGGGCTGGTCGAGCCGCCTGACGATCCCATCGCTGCCAGAAGGGGTCCATACCCTGCGCGCCAGGTATCCGGGCACCACGGCATTCGCGCCGTCATCCGCCACCATCCAGGTCACCGTGGCCAGGAGGGCGTCTGTCGTGTCGATTGGCGCTGGGTCGCTCGAGGTGCAGGCCCACCACCCGCTCATCCTCTACCCGAATGTTGTTGGAGTGTCCTGCACCCCGCCCACCGGGACCTTGACGCTGCGGGAAGGGGCGACCGTCCTTGGCGTGGTTGCGGCACCCGGCGGAGAGGTCACCATCGCGTCGCTCAGCCTTGGACCCCACGTCTTGACGGCCGACTACGAGGGTGATCTCAACAACTTCCCCGGGACGAGCGATCCGTTCACCGTCATCGTCGTTTCGGACGTCGTTGACGCCACCGTCGGAGCCTTGACCTACGCAAAGTTCTATCCGTACAAGGACGGCTACCGGGACTCGGTGACGGCGCGTGGGACGCGGGCCGAGCGTGTCGCCGTCGCCTTCGCCGTACGGGACTCCACCGGGAAGGTCGTGCGGACCGGCTCCATTGCCAGCGGCACGGGGGCGTACGCGTGGGCCTGGAACGGCCGCCGGGCCTCCGGGACTCGGGTTGCTGCGGGTACCTACACGATCTGGACGACGTTGAAGGACGCGGCCGGCACCACGAAGTCTGTGAGGCAGTCGGTCGCGGTCTCCGCCAAGCGTCTCTACTGGTACACGACGGACCTCTACAAGACGTCAACGCAGACCCAGAAATCGACGTCCAACTGGGGGGCGTGGCAGTTCGCCATGCCATCGGGTGTTGCGTACAAGAACCTGCGCCTGTACGTCTACGGGCACAGCAACATCACGTTCGACCCCTCCGGATTCGGATCGCATGATCGGCGCACGTGCCCGTTCTCGACGATCGACGCAGGGTGCACGCGCACGACCTACCGGCTCGGCTTCATTGACGGCTGGTCATCGGGAGCCGTCAACGCCACCTACGGGCGCAGCGGGCGGTACGTTCGTGCGTATGTCTGGGCGGGCGGCGACGGCGGCAAGGTCTGGGTCAGGCGGCTCCGCCTGCACGTGGCCTATGCGCTGCTGAAGTAGGCGCGGACGGCCCCCCCCGCGAGACGAGATCGGCGTCCGCTTCTCGCGAGAACCCGGCATCGCCCAACGGCTGCACCGGTCTCGCCTCGCGCGTGACGACCGTACGGGCTGGGCGGTCGCAGGTGTTCGGTGGCGACCCTGAATCCCGCCCTGATGTTGTTGCTGAACGAGCCCACGGTCCGCGCGGATTCCGGGTATCAATCGATCCCAGCCCTGCGACGTGGCGTGCATGATGCGCGAAGGGGCGCACGCCGCCCGTGGCCGATGAGGGGGTGCTGGTGCAGACGTTCGGGGAGGCAACCAGGCGCTGGCCGGACCCGCGCATGGCATTCGCTCGTTCGGTGGACCGGCCGGGAACGCGTCGGTTCGCGCTGGCCACGACGATCGTCGCCGCGTGGGTGGGGGCCCTCGTCGTGGCGATGGTCCTGTGGTCGCCGGCGTATCCGGTCGACCCCGCCGACACGACGCTGCGCCTGATCCACCCGTTCGCACAGCCGTCGCTGGCCGCCTCGCTCGGGATCGTGGGTGCGTGGTTCCTGCGGAGCAGGTCACCGGCGAGCGGCTGGATCCTGCTGCTCCTCTCGCTGCAACTGCTCGCGGGACCTTTCATCGCGCTCTGGGGTAAGCCAGCGACCTCGTTCCTGATCGCGGGGCTGCCGGCGGCGATGGCGACCGTGGCAGCGCTGTACGCCTCCGACCCGGTCCGCCAGCTCGGGCGTTGGGTCACGCCGCTGGCGGCGTTCCTCGTCGCGTGGTTCTGGCTGGGCGTGGCCCTCGAGCTCACGCAGCTCCCAGCCGGGCAAGACGTGCTCGACTCGCTGCCGTGGTGGTGGGATCTCGCGCGGATCCCCGGGGAGGGCTGGATCCCGGGTCTCCTGATCCTGCTCGGGCTGGCTGGCGACGGGCGCCGCATGGCGCCGCGCCTTCAGGCGTGGGTGCGGCCGAGCGGGTCTGCCCGGCAGTTCACCCGGACGCAGCGGCGCTGGTTCACCGCAGGCGTGACCATCGCCGTGGGACTTGTGGGCGCCGCAACCGTCGCGATGGCCGCCTACGCGATCGCCGGGGGCAAGGCCCACGGGGACTGGGTTCCGGTCCTGCTCGCAGCCGCCTTCGCCATCGTCGGCGCCGCGGTCCTCAGGAACCGGCTTCGGTCCATGGCGTGGTTGCTGCTGTGGGGGGCGGGGTACATCGCGATGGTCCTCATCGGCGCATTCGCCTTCGGCCCGGATCCCGACTGGGCCTCGGCGGACGTGGCGGTGATGAGCAACGTGGACTCCATCGCCTACGGCGCAGTCCTGCTGATCGGGACGCTGTACGCGTCGGAGCCGGGGCGGCGCCTGGGCAGATGGGTCCTGTGGGCCGGGATCGTGGTGACGGTCTGGGCAGTCGTCGGTCACGCCGCCTGGATCGCCTGGTACCTGGCGTCGCTCCCGGGCCCCGTGGCCCAGCCGTGGTGGGTCGACGGCCTTCATGCACCCGTCGCTGGTGACCTCGCACTGCCGCTGCTTCTTGCCGGACCGCTGCTCGGTCTCGCGGGTGACCTGCGGCCATCGTTGAGCCGGGCGAGGAACCGGATCGCGCGCGAGAACGTGTCGCCCGTCGGCTGGCCTGGGATCTTCATCGACGAGGTCATCCCGGGTCGCGAGACCGGTCGCCGCTCCGCCGCGGAGGCGGAGCGCGTCCGCCTGGCCGGGGACCTCCACGCGCAGATCCTCCCGTCCCTGAACCTCGTCCTCGCCGAGAGCGCCGCTGGCGCCAGCCCAGAGGTGCTCGCGGACCGCCTCCGGGACCTCGAGCGGGACATGCGCGGGATCGTCGCCGAGCGGCGCCTCGTCATCCTCGAGGAGTTCGGGATCGTCCAGGCGCTCGAGTGGCTGGCCGAGCGTGCCGAGGACCGGGCTCCCGTGGTCGTCGAGCTGACGGTCCAGCCTGGGGCGGGGGAGCAGCGGCCGCCCCGCGAGGTCGAACGTGCCGCCTTCCGGGTGGCGCAGCTCGCGCTGGACAACGCCCTGCTCCACGCCGAACCGCAACGGGTCACGATCGGCGTGCTCGCGGACGCCTCCCATCTGCAGCTGCGCGTCGAGGACGACGGCCAAGGACTCGCACCCGAGGCACCGGAGCGGGCCGCCCGGGCGAACCACCAGGGCATGGCCGACATGCGGCTCCAGGCCGATCTCGTGCGCGCGCGGCTCGACGTGACCTCGGCCCGGCCGGGCGGGACCGTCGTGCTGTTCGACTGGGCCGGCTCGTGATCCGGGTCTTCCTCGTCGACGACCACCCGGGCATGCTCGACGCCGTAGCCCGGGCGATCGAGGCCGAACCCGACCTCGTCGTGGTCGGCCAGGCACGCGATCGGGCGGAGGCGGAACGTCAGATCGCTGCGACGCTCCCCGACGTGGTGGTGTGCGACGTGCAGATGGGCGGGGACGCCGACGGGCTGCGGATCCTGGAGCACTTCGCGGGCGGCAGCGGTCCCGTGTTCCTCATGCTCTCCGCCTTCGACTACCCCAGCCTCTTCCGGGCGGCCTTCGAGCGCGGCGCCGCGGGCTATGTCCTGAAGACCTCGGAGATGCACGACGTCGTCGCGGCGGTCCGCGTCGTCGCCGGCGGGGGAACGGCCTTCAGTGCCGCCTCCATGCGCATCATCCGCCAGGCGCTTCGCCGACCCTCGGAGCGCGAGATCGAGGTCCTCGAGCTCGTCGCGGCGGGCGCGTCGAACGAGGACATCGCCGAGCGCCTGTTCCTGTCGCTCAAAACCATCGAGAGCCACCTGCGCCGGATGTTCGACCGCTACGGCGTGATGAACCGCACTGAGCTTGCGGTCCTCGCGCTCAAGGAGGGCTGGGTCTCGGCGAGCTGACGGCCCGTTGCGGCCCATGGAGCAGGTCTCCGGAGCAAGGCCTGGCGCGGGGCCGTCAGCCCTCGAGGCCGGCCTGCACCTGCGGTGGTCGCCCCGGGTGGCGCGCGGCGTCCGCCCGGGTGACGCCGACCCCCGCGATCACCACCAGGACTGTGCCCACCAGGCCCAGCGTCGTCGGGACCTGCCCCAGGAACAGGAAGCCGATCATCGCGCCGGTGGCCGGCTGGAGGGCGGCGATCGTGCCGAAGGTGGACGTGGCGATCCGTCGCAGCGCCAGCATGTCCAGCGAGAAGGAGACGACAACGACCAGCACGGCGGCGACGGCGGCCGTGGCGAGCACCTCCCACGTGATGTGGCCCGCGGCCTCCGGGATCCCCACGACGCCCGCGACCACCGCCGCGACCGGCAGCATGACCGAGAGTCCCTTGACCCCCGTGAACCTGCCACCCACGCGGGCGCTCAGGACGATGTAGAGCGCCCAGCAGACGGCGTTGCCGATGCCCATGGCCACGCCCACCACGTCCACGGAGCCCGTCCAGGGCTCGGTGAGGGCCAGCACGCCCAGGATCGCCAGCACCGGCCAGAGCAGGTCGCGGACGGACCGCGTGCCCAGGATGCCGAGCGCGAGGGGGCCCATGAACCCCAGCGCGACCGCCGTCCCGAAGGGTAGCCGTTGGGCAGACGCCAGGAACGTGAGCGTCATCGCCCCGGTGGTGGCGCCGAGCGCGACCGCCGCCCCAAGCTGGTGCCGGTCCATCCCGCGCGGGTTGGGGCGGTAGATGGCCAGGAGGATGAGCGCGCCGATCGACAGGCGCAGCCACGAGGTTCCGGCAGATCCGATGGCGGGGATGAGGCCCACGGAGATAGCCGAGCCCGCGTGCCAGACGAGCATCGCCGTCACCGCGAGCGTCCAGGCGGGCACGTGGTCCGTGAGACGGACGACGATCGCGCCGCCCGCCGCGGGCCGCGTCAACCCGTCAGCCGTGGATCGACTGAGGCGCATGGTTGATCACCGGCGACAGATACCTGTCGGACCACGCGGCGTCAAGGCTGGACGCGGCCCAGGCAACGCGATGCAGCCGGCCCGGCGCGGTGGAGCGCTGCGGCCGGAGCCGCCACGGTCACCCGATCCGCTCGATCCCGTCCACCGCGTCGAACCCTCGATCGAAGCTCATGATCCGCTTGAGGCCGCGCCGGCGCATCACCGCCACGTGGACCGCGTCCCGGGCCGAGAGCGCGGTGACCGCCACGATCCGCCGGGCACGGTCCACGTCCTCGCGCTCAATGGGGTAGACCTCGTCCACCACGGCGAGCAGCGCATCGGTTGCGGGTCCGATCGCGTCCCGCCGGTTGATGGCCACGTAGCGGTGGAGGATCTCCTGGAGCACCTCCGCGTCGGTCACAAGCGGCTCGCCCTCCGCGATCGCAAGCTGGAGCGCCGCGACGGCCCGCTCCTTGTTGGGGTGCTCGGCCCCCACGAGGTACATGGGGATGTTCGAGTCCACCAGGATCACGATGGCCCCTCGTCGCCGTAGCCGCGCTCGATCTCCGCCAGCATCGGGTCGATGTCGGCGACCGGATAGGCGAAGGCGCTCGCCTCGCGGACGGCCCGCAGCTTGCGCACGGCTTCCGGGTACACGGTCTCCTCCCGGGCGCGGCGCAGCGCGTCACGGACCCAGGCCGCCGTGGTCTGGTGGCGCTTGCGGGCGAGCTCCTGGATCGCCTCGAGCTCGTCGTCGTCCAGCAGGACCTGGAGTCGTTTGGTCATAACAATGAGGGTACATGACTCATGCACCTGAGTCACTCGCTGCATTGTGCGGGTGCTCGCCCGGAGGATCAGCCGGCCTCAGCGGATGCCGGCATCCTCCAGCACGATCTGGCCCTCGTCGCGGAGGACCTGCGCCCGTGCCCGCATGGCCTCCAGGATCCGCCGGAGCATGGCCGGGTGCTCCAGGATCGGCCGGAGGTCCTCGTAGGACTGCGCGAGGCGGTTGAGACGCTGGGCAAGGACCCGTACCCGGACGGCCGCGGCCTCGTACCGGTCGATGGCCTCCCGGCTCTCCAGCACATCCAGCGTGGTCCCGGCCACTGCCCCCGCCGCCCCGAGTGCACTACCCGCGCGTGTCAGCCGGGACCCCTGCTGCGCCACCTGCTCGACCGCCGCGCCTGCCGTCGAGGCACCCCCGGCCCCGAAGTCGAGTGCATCCGGGCCCGTTGGCCCGAGGGCGGCATCGAGCGTGAGGCCGACCACCGCGGACCCCACGGCGATCGCCAGGCCGGCGGGCGGGAACATCGCGGTGAGGATGATGCCGGCCGCCGTGAGCGCCACGCCGATCCCCGCCTGGGCGAACGCCTCCATCATCTCGTCGCCGGCGGCGATGCGCTGGAGCGTCTGGAGCTCGGCCTGGCACGCCGCGAGCTCGTCGCGGACGCGTCGCGCCTGCGCGAGCCGTGCCTCGCCGACCCGCGCGAGCAGCTCGAGGATCCCTGATGCGACCACCGCGCTCCACGCGTCGCACACGTCGGCGAGCGTCGATGCCCGGTCCTCCAACTGCTCGAGTGCGCCCTGCGGGTCCGCCGTGAGCCCGGGCGCCTCACCACCGGCGCCGAGGCTCGCAACCCCCTCGTCGATAGCGTTGCGGATCGCCACGACCTCCTCGATGAGTGTCTCCATCCGCTCGCGGTACGGCGACGAGAGGGCGTGCGATTGCTCCTCTGCAGTCACGCATGCCTCGTCGGCATCGGTGATCGCGGCATCGGCCCACTCGTTGAACCCGGCGAACGTCGCGTCGTCCACGCGCTCCTCCGGGGAGCGGGTGTCGTCCGCTGCGGGCGCCTCGCTGCCCTCGGCCTCCGGCTCGCTACCCTCGACTTGGCCCTCGTCGTCTTCGCCCTCGCGCTGCACGGACGGCTGCATCGCGGGTCCGTGCGGCCGGCCACGGCCCGCCTGGGACGGGGCGAGCAGCGCGGCGACGGCCCGGTTGCCGGCCAGGCCACCGAGCGCCAGCACCTGGCCTGAGCGGAGGGTTGGCGGCGGCGACCCGGCCACAGCAGGGTGCGAGCCCGGTCGCAGCCAATCGGCGGCTGCCTCGCTCGCCGCTGGCGTGTTCCCGGCCACGACGTCCCGGGGCGCAGCGCGGTCCGGCCGCGCGGGTGCCGGTGCGGTCACGGTGATGGGTCGGGCGTCGGGCACGGCATCTCCGGAGGGACGCCGAGCCATCATCCGAGCCCGGAGCGTTGGACTCCAGTCCTACCGGTCCTGACGGCAGGGCAGCTGCGCCTGCCCGAATGGGCACGATCCGGAGACGCGGCCACCGGCGCCGCCGAGTCGGGGTCAGGGCTCGCCGATCGTGCCCTCGATGAGGTATGCCCACATCGCGCGTCGGGCGCGGTCGACGTCGTCCACGGGCGCATGCCCGAACGCGCTCGGCGACGAAACGAGGATCGCGCCCGGGATGCGGGCCGCCACCCACTCGGCGTGATTCGGCGGGGTGACCGTGTCGCGCGGGTTGGACCAGATCGCGGCCGGAACGCCGATCCCGCCGATGTCGAAACCCCACGGCGCCTCGAGCGCGATCTCGTCGTCGACCCATCCGCCAACTCCCTGTCGTGTCGGCTCCAGCATCGCCTCGCGCATCGGGTCGTCGTCCGCGATGCCGGCGCAGGACTCCACGTCGAGCTGCTCGAAATACGGGGTCACGACCTCGACACCGGCGCGCACGACGCCGGTGTACTCGCGCGTCCCGGGATCCTGCAGGCGCTCCCACTCGTCCAGGCCGACCTCATCGAGCGGTGCCACGACCCCGTCGACGAGGATGCGCGTGACGCGGTCCGCCAGCCGCGCCGCAACGGCGAAGCTGTAGACCGATCCGGCTGACCCTCCCGTGACCGCGAACCGCCCGATGCCGAGGGCGTCCGCGATGCGGGCCACGTCGCCCACACGGTCGAGGGCGCGGTAGCCAGGCTCCCGGTCCGATCGCCCGTATCCGGGCCTGTCGTACGTGATGAGCCGCCCGCCGAACTCGCCGACGACGTCCAGCGTCGCCCGTGAGACACCGAGTCTCGATCCTGGTGCGCCGTGCAGCAGGAACACGGGATGGCCCTCGGTAGGCCCCCAGTCGGCATAGCAGAGCCTGCGACCCGAGGGCAGCTCCAGGAACACGGTGGTGGGAGTGGTCATGGCCCGGGAGTGTGGCACACGGCGCGCGGCTTGCACCGGTCAAGGCGGGCCTCGGAATCGAGAGACCCGCCTCGCGCGAGGCGGATCTCGTGCGCGGGGCTGGCGTCGAGCCGCCAACCCGGTCGATCAGGCGCGGTTCGCGAACCAGATGGTCGGGGCACCGACGACGCCGGCCGAGTGCATCGCCTCGCGCAGCTCGCTGCTCCCGGCGAAGGCCTGGGCCGCCTCGAGGGTCGCGAACTCGTGGGTGACGGTGATGTCGCTCGGGTTGTCCACGGCCTGGTAGACGGCGTCCTCCTGGACACCCAGGGCCAGGGCTGTCGGCTGGAAGCCGTCGTAGACCTGTCGCCAGGCCGCGTAGTCGGATGTCGTGTGCCGAACGAACAGGGTCGCCATGGCTCTCGCCTCCTGCGGTCTTGCCGGGCTCGGACGAAGCCCGGTGGCCGTTGACAGGATCCTGCCACAGCAGTATCAGCGGCCTGCGCTCGAACGAGGTGGCGCGCATGGTGGGCTTCGCCGATCCGCTCTACTTCTCGTGGGTCTTCCGCGCGACCTGCGGCGTGCCTCCCAGCCAGTACGCGACGGGCCAGGTGCGGCCGTAGCCGGGGCGTCGCGCAGGGACGCCCGTGAATCGGGAAGTCCTCCTCGCCTGAGGAGGACTTCCCGCTTGGCGACGTTCGAGCCCGTGTCAGATCGTCGCCGTGGCGCGGCACACCTCGCCCGTCGCCACATTGACGGCCCGCACAACGATGTGGTCGTGCGTGGGGCCGTTGGCGGTCAGGCGGGTCACGGCGAAGGAGTCACGCTGCGCCCTGATCGTCGCCTTCCCGTGCGCGAACTTGGAGCCGTCGTTCCTCATCGTCCACGTCCAGGTTGCCCCACTGCGGCTGTGGTCGACCTCGAACTCGACCTCCACGCGCCCGTCCTCGTGGTAGACCTCGATCTCCCAATCGGAGGCACTGCTGCAGTGGCCCGTACGGACCCCGGCGAGCGCAGTGGTCGGGGCTGCGAGCATGACGAAGACCATGAGCACGGCGCCGGGAGCGATCATGCGGCGGGGGAGTCTGCGAAGGCTGGTCATCGTTGTTTCTCCGTTTCGGGGCTGCAATCCGCGTGCCGCTCACGAACTCGGTCGGGGCCGCGGCGAGAGTCCCAACCGGGCATCGCCGCCGCTCAAGGGCCTTGGGGATGGCCCCGGAATGCAGCTCGCGATGCCCGGCGTCTGGGTGGTCTGTCTAGTCCACGGAGTCCACGGAGTCCACGGAGGCCACCGAGGCCACCGAGGCCACCGAGGCCACCGATGCCACCGATGCCACCGATGCCACGCTGTCGTCGCAGGTTGCACAGTCATCGGTGTGGGCGGCGGGAGCCGACTTCGGATGTGCGTTCTTGTCGGCCTTTGAGTGTGCGGTCTTGTCGGCCTTCGGGGTTGCGACAGGGGCCGATTTCGGGCTGGCGGTCGGGGCGGACGTCGGGGTTGCGGTCGGCGCCTCTGCGGTCGCGGTCGGCATCTCCACCGTGACCACGTCGTGCGACGCCAGGTCGAGGATGTGCGCCGGGGGCGCGGAGGTCCGGCTGGCGACGAAGCTCATGCCTGCAGCCGCCGGGGCGGCCTGGCTGTGCGCGAGCTCCACCGTGGTGATGGCGCGGTCGACGCCGGACGCCGAGACGAGCGAGAACCCGCCGACGGTCATGCCGGCTGCGAGGCCGACGGCGCCGGCGACTCTCCAATCGAGGTGCGGCATGTGCGTCTCCTTCATGTGGGATCGAATGGTGCCCGGCGGGATCACCGGGATGGCACCATCGTCTGGCCCCGGGCTGATGGCCGGGTGAACGGACGGTGAGAACCCTCTCAGGATCTCAGCGGACCGGCGCCAGACCTCGCGCTCAGGCGGCGCTCAATCCCGGCTCCTCCGGCTCCTCGGTCTCCTCCGGCTCCTCGGTCTCCTCCGGCTCCTCGGTCTCCTCCGGCTCCTCCGGCTCCTCCGGCTCCTCGGTCTCCTCGGCGTCCTTGGGTGTCGGGTGGGGCGTGACGCGCGGGGCCGCGGTGTGGCGCTCCAGCACGACCGGTGGCGAGACCACGGTCGGGGACAGCGCCGGCGCCGGTGCGGGGTCCTGGGAAGGAAGCTCACCGCCCGTGGCCACGGCCCCTCCCGACGTCAAGGGTTCCGGGTCCCCCGACGTCACGGGCCCCGGGGCCGTCGGATAGGAGGGTTGGGTCGTGGGGGTGGCCACACGCACGCGGAGCTCGATCTGCTCCACCGGGATGGGGTCGCCCGACGGCGGCAGCAGGGTCAGGCCGCAGACCGCCAACCCGACGACGAAGCCGGCCAGTGCGGCGACCCCGCCACTCGGGCCATGCATGGCAGCGGCCCCCTCAGACGCCGGCCGCGGTCGCCCAGGCCTCGGCCGACGCGAGCCGTCGGTGGACCTGGCGGCGCCACGCTGGTGCCTGCACCCTGAACGGACCGGTCGCCATGCCCACGAGCGCGGCGGCCGTCGTACGGCGGAGCTCGGCGGGGTCCACCGCACGCTCGAAGTCGGGCTCGATGCGGGCACGCCAGCGGTCGATCGCTGCCCGCCGCCGCGGCACGGCGTCGCCGAGCGCCACGAGGTGCCCCAGCATCGTGGCCAGGTCGTGGACGCGTCGGCCCGGACCGGCGCCGTCGACATCGAGCATGCCCAGGACCCGGCTGCCGTCGACCAGCAGTTGCGCCTCGTGCAGGTCGCCGTGGGTCGTGACGACCGGGCCGGTGCCGCTTGGCTCGCCGATGCGCTCGACGAGCGCCTCGAGTCGATCTCGCGCCTCTGGCATGACGGCCGTGAGCAGCCCGGCATGTCCGGAGACGCGCGCCAGGGGACCCCGGGAGGCCCGGCCCGCAGCCCCTCCAATCCCTGTGCCCAGCGGCGGGAGCCGGTCGAGGAGCTCCAGGATGGCCCCGCCGCCCGGGAGATCGTCCATGGCGCCCTGGTCGCCGCTCAGCAGCACGTCCCGAATCGTATGACCTCTGATCGCCGCCAGGACGACGGTGCCCGCCTCGGGCCACGATTCGACGACCTCCGGGACTGGAACACAGCCGTCGAGGGCGGCCATCCTCGCGAGCAGAGCACGGAGCTCGCCCGGCGGGACGATCTTGAGATAGCGCTCGAACCCCGCCGCATCTCCGTCGTGCCCTGCGACCCGTACGCGCACGACGGCACGACGCCCGGGGCGGTACGTCCGGACGTCGAGCCGCACGCACTCGGCTGGAACGCCAAGACGCGCGGCCATGCTCGAGGTTGAGACGGCGGACCGAAGGCCGGGCAGCGCCGGATCCTCGGGGTAGCGCAGCAAGCCCACGGCGAGGTCGCCGGCGCTGACGACCAGCGTGCCCGCGGCCGGACCATCCACATCGACAATGGCGACGAGCGTCTCTGGGACCGGAGGCCCGCCCGCCCACCGCACCGTTGCCGCATAGCGCACCACCGCCCGCCGGCCCGGCTTGTAGAGGACCTCGCGCCGATGGAGGGTCGCGAGCTCGCCGCCGGCGGCACGGACGCCCGCGCCGACGACGCCCCGCGCACCGCTCCCGAGAAGGACCGCGAGCGCCGGCAGGAGCTCGTCATGGATGGCCATGCTGCCATCTCAACAGGCCGAGGTTAACCGGGGATGAGACGGGGTGGAGAACTCCGTCAGGTCTCGTCGAGGGTGCGGAACCGGTAGCCCATGCCGCGGATCGTCTCGATGGACGCGGCGCCGAGCTTGCGGCGGAGGTAGCGGATGTAGACCTCCACCACGTTCGACTCGGGTTCGAAGTCGTAGCCCCACACATGGCTGAGGAGCTGCTCCCGACTCAGGACCTGGTCCGGGTGACGCAGGAAGACCTCGGCGAGCGCGAACTCCCGCGCGGTGAGCTCGACCCACCGTCCTTCGACCTTCGCCCGGCGCGTGCGGAGGTCAAGCGAGACGCCGCCTGCGCGGAGGACGGTCGCCTCGCCTGCGACGTCGTCGTGCAGCCGCGCCCGGATCCTCGCCAGCAGCTCCTCGAACCGGAATGGCTTCGTCACGTAGTCATCGGCGCCGCCCTCAAACCCGGCCACCGTGTCGGCCACACCGTCGCGTGCCGTGAGAATGATGACCGGCAGCCGGTCGCCGCGTGCCCGGACGCGACGAAGGACCTCGCGACCGTCGAGCTCCGGCAGGCCCAGGTCGAGGATGAGCAGGTCGAAGTCCGCATCGCGCGCCATCTCCGCCGCGGACACCCCGTCGGACACGGCCGTCGTCGAGAAGCCGGCGGCCCGCAGGCCCTTCTGGAGGAACGTGACGATGTGCGCCTCGTCCTCGGCGATGAGGATGCGGGTCACGGCAGGGCCTCCGTCGGCTGTTCGGTGCGGGTCATTGCAGCATGTTGTCCGTCAGGGGGTCGATGGGGATCACGAGACTGAACGTGGAGCCCTCGCCGAGGACGCTCTCGAGATCGGTCCTGCCGCCGTGGGCGACGGCCACCGCGTCGACAATGGCGAGTCCCAGTCCCGTCCCCTCGCTGGCGCTCGTCAGCCGGTCACGGCCACGGGCAAACCGGCCAAAGATCCGTTGCTGCTCCTCGGGCGCGATCCCGGTTCCTTCGTCGCGGACCCACAGGCGGGCATTCGGGCCCTCGACGACCGCACCGAGCTCGATGACAGCGCCAGGGGGAGTGTGGCGGACGGCGTTGGTTGCGAGGTTGACGATCGCCTGACCCAAGCGGTCGGCATCGGCGAAGACGACCGCCGGCCGGGTGGGTGCGACCTTCCAGTCGCGATCGCCGAGCGGACGGACCCGCGCCGCCAGCGTCTCAACGAGCTCGGCCAGCTCGACCGGGCCACGACGGAGGAAGTCGGGCTGCTCGGCGCGGGCGATGAGCAGCAGGTCCGCAACATAGCGGCTCATGCTGTCCAGCTCGTCGAGCACCAGCGCCACGGTCTGCCGCCGCTCGTCGGGGTCATCGTCCAGCAGCTCGAGGTGGCCGCGGATGATCGTGAGCGGCGTCCGCAGCTCGTGACCGACGTCGTTGAGGAACTCCCGTTGCTCCGCGAACACCGTCTCGAGGCGCTCGAGCATCGAGTTGAGGGTCGCGGTCAGCTCGGCGACCTCATCGCTGCCTTCGACCTCGATGCGTGCGCCGAGATCGCGCCCGCCGATCTCGCGGGCGGTCGTGGTCAGGCGGCGGAGCGGCGCGATCGCGCGGCCGGCAGCACCCCAGGCGAGGGCGGTTGCGAGCAGGATGACGGCCGACGACACCGCCAGCATCACCTGCACCGTCTGGTCGATCTGCGCACGGCGCTCGGCTTCGTAGAAGGCCGCCGCGAAGACGCCCGCCCGGCGGTCGCCGGCGTCGAGCGGGACGGCCAGCCAGCGCACCGGTCCGGCATCGGAGTCCGCGCGTCCCCACGTGGGGACCGACGCACCCTGCCAGGCAGCGAGCGTGGCCGGGTCGTCGAAGAGGGACACGGGAGCCACGGTCCGCTTGTACGGCAGCCCGTCGACGATCGCGTAGAGCGCCTCGTACTCGTTGGGAACGCTCCGCTCGAAGAAGTTGTCGAAGATCGCCGCGGTGTCGTCTCCGAACGGCTCGCCGGTGGCCGGATCGACGCTGTCGGCGAGGCGCCGGACCTCTTCGACCTCTTGCGCCAGTGCCTTGTCGACGTCCGTGGCCAGCTGCGCGGTGAGGATCTGGCGCAGCCCGACGATCGTGAGGGCGATCGAGACCATGAGCAGGACGACGTACCACGCGAGGATGCGGGTCCGGATTCCCCCGGGCAGCGCCGGCCATCGCGAATGCTGCGCGCTCACCGTGGCTCCTGGCGACGCGCCGGCGGTGGTCCCCATGCCTTCGACGATCTCACCGCCCGCCGACGCCAACATGAGACGGCGATGAGGAAGCGTTCATGTCCATAGCCTGCATTGTGGTCCCCGCGAGCGTCGCCTGCGGTGGCGGCCGGTGGCCGACCAGGCCGCGTGGCACACTCCTCGCGCGCATCACGAAGGGCTGCGATGCACGCAGCGCCGGGTTGTACGTCGCGACAGGGGTGAGCGCGGGTGTCGTTCGAGACGGCGATGGAGTGGGTCGTCCTCGCGTTCGAGGTGGCCGGGATCACGATCCTGGCGGCCGGCTCCCTGCGCGCGCTGGTGACGGCGGGGGCCGCCTACGCGCGAGGCCAGCGGTCGGGCGTGTACGAGCGGGCCCGCCTCCAGGTGGGGCAGGCGATCCTCCTCGGCCTCGAGGTCCTGATCATTGCCGACATCGTGATGACGGTTACGATCGATCCGACGGTCGAGAGCGCCATCACCCTCGGGATCATCGTGCTGGTCCGGACGTTCCTGAGCTTCTCGCTGGAGATCGAGCTCGAGGGCGTGGTGCCGTGGCGTCGTCGCCAGGCGCAGCAGGCGAAGCAGGCAGACGCGGACCCGGCGCCGGCGGTCTCGCTCGACTAGCCCGGCAGCGCCAGCAGACGACCAGGCGGCTGGCGCCCTCCATCCCACGACGCAGCGTCCAACGCGAAGGAGGTACCGAGGCACATGTCACTCACCATCAAGCCCGCGGGAGGGATCGACTTCCTCGCGCTCGGCGGCCTCGTCATCCGGCTCGACACGGGCCTCATCCCGTTTCGCAAGGCCCACTCGGCCGACATCCACGTCTCCGGCGCCGAGTTCAACGTCGCCTACAACCTCGCCGACTGCTTCGGCTTGCGTACGGCCGTGGCAACGGCCATGGTCGACTACCCGGTGGGCGACCTCGTGCGCGAGCACGTGCGTGCCGCCGGGGTGACCCCCTTCTACCGGCACTTCGTTCACGATGGCGTGACCGGCCCGAACATCGCGACGGTCTACTCCGATCGCGCGGTCGGCGTCCGGGCACCGGTCGTCTTCTACAACCGTGCCAACGAGGCGGCGGCCCAGCTGCAGGCGGGCGACTTCGACTGGGACGCGATCTTCACCGCCAACAGCGTCCGCTGGTTCCACACGGGCGGGCTGTTCGAGGCGCTCTCGGAGACCACGCCTGACGTCATCGTCGAGGCGATGCAGGCGGCGCGCCGCAACGGCGTCATCGTGAGCTTCGACCTCAACTACCGCGCGAAGATGTGGAAGCGGCTCGGTGGCCAGGTGAAGGCCCAGGAGGTCACGCGGCGGATCGTCGAGCAGGTGGACGTCCTCGTTGGCAACGAGGAGGACATGCAGCTCTCGCTCGGGATCGCGGGGCCGGAGGCCGCGAGGGCGGGCGCGCTCGACGCATCGGCGTTTGCGGGCATGATCGAGGGTGTGACCGCAGCGTTCCCGAACGTTCGCCTGGTCGCGACGACGCTCCGCGAGGTGGTCTCGACGTCGCGCCACCGCTGGAGCGCGGTCGTCGCGATGGACGGTGAGGTGCTTCAGGCGCCCACGCTCGACCTCGAGGTCCATGACCGTGTGGGCGGCGGTGACGGCTTCGCGTCGGGCCTCTTCTACGGCATCCTCGCCGGGCTTCCCCTCGATGAGGCGGTCCGCCTCGGCTGGGCGCACGGAGCACTGCTCACGACCTTCCCGGGCGACACCACCATGGCGACGCTCGACCAGGTCAGGGCGCTCGCCGGCGGTGGCGGGGCGCGCATCCAGCGCTAGCATCTGGGTGCAGCAACTGCCCACCAAGGACCTGAGGACCGCGATGAACACCGGAACTGAACCGCGCGCTGATATCGGCCTCGTCGGCCTCGCCGTGATGGGCCAGAACCTCGTCCTGAACATGGCCGACCACGGCTTCACGGTGGCGGTCTACAACCGCACGACGGCCGTGACCGACGAGTTCCTCGCGGGTCCGGCGGCAGGCGCGACCGTCATCGGCTGCGCGACGCTCGACGAACTCGCGGCGAGCCTCAAGACGCCACGCCGCGTGATGATGATGGTCAAGGCGGGCGCCGCGGTGGACGCGGTGATCGCCGAGCTCGTGAAGGTCCTGGAGCCCGGCGACATCATCATCGACGGCGGGAACTCGCTCTTCACCGACTCCATCCGCCGCACCCGCGAGGTGGAGGCGCGCGGCCTGCTGTACATCGGCACCGGCGTCTCGGGCGGCGAGGAGGGCGCGCGGCACGGACCCTCGATCATGCCCGGCGGCTCCCCGGCCGCGTGGCCCGCGGTCAAGCCGATCCTCCAGGCGGTGTCTGCCAAGACCGCCGACGGCACGCCGTGCTGCGACTGGGTTGGCGCTGACGGTGCGGGCCACTACGTGAAGATGGTCCATAACGGGATCGAGTACGGCGATATGCAGGTGACCGCCGAGGCGTACGCCCTCATGCGCGCCGCCGGCATGCGCCACGAGGCGATGTCCGACACCTTCCGGACGTGGAGCGAGGGCGTCCTGGACTCCTATCTCGTCGACATCACCGCCGACATCCTCGCCTTCAAGGACGAGGACGGGTCGCCGCTCGTGGAGCACATCCTCGACAGCGCCGGCCAGAAGGGCACCGGCAAGTGGACGGTCATGTCGTCCATGGACCTCGCGCAGCCGGTCACGCTCGTCGCGGAGGCCGTGTTCGCGCGCATCGTGTCGTCCCTCAAGGACCAGCGCGTCCGCGCGTCGGCCGTCCTGGCCGGGCCCGCGCCAGAGATCGGGGTCAGCGTCGATGACATCCGCGACGCGCTCTACGCCTCGAAGATCGTCTCGTACGCCCAGGGGTTCATGCTGCTCCGCGCCGCCGCGGCCGAGCACGGCTGGGAGCTGGACCTCGGGCGGATCGCCTCGCTCTGGCGCGAGGGCTGCATCATCCGCGCCCGGTTCCTCGACGACATCACGGCGGCGTTCGACCGCGACCCGGGCCTCGAGAACCTCCTGCTCGACCCGTTCTTCGCCGATGCCATGAGCCAGGCGCAGGCCGGCTGGCGCCGGGTCGTGTCGGCCGCGGTCAACGCCGGCATCCCGGTGCCCGCCTATTCGACGGCGCTCGCCTTCTTCGACGGCTACCGGAGCGCGGTGCTGCCGGCGAACCTGATCCAGGCCCAGCGCGACTACTTCGGCGCCCACACCTACGAGCGGACGGACCAGCCGCGCGGCCAGGTCTTCCACACGAACTGGACCGGGCACGGCGGGTCCACCACGGCGGGGACCTACCAGGCGTAGGAAGGTCTCCGGCCCGGCCTCGTCGGACATCGCCCAGGCGATGAGGCCCGTCCACATCGCGGACCAGATCATCAGCCCGAGTCCGCCGTTCTCGAAGTCGTCAGGGGCGAGTGGGCCGTGCGGAAGCCCAACGCACGATGTCACTTCACTGACCGTGTGGCACGCATTTCCAACCCGGGTCTTACCCGGACGCGTCACCATGGCGCCATGCGTGCACAGATCCTCGTTGCCGACGATGACCGGGCGATCCGGGAATCGCTCGAGCGCGCCCTCGGGCTGGAGGGCTACGAGGTGCTGACCGCCGCCGACGGGGCCGCGGCGCTCGCGGTCATCGACGACGAGAAACCGGACCTCGTCGTGCTCGACGTGATGATGCCGGGCCTCGACGGCCTGACGGTCTGCCGGGTCCTGCGGGCCCAGCGGAACCGGCTGCCGATCCTGATGCTCACGGCCCGCACCGAGACGTCCGACCGGGTGGCCGGCCTGGACGCGGGGGCGGACGACTACCTCGCGAAGCCGTTCGAGCTCGACGAGCTGCTGGCCCGGATCCGGGCGCTCCTGCGCCGGGCATCGGCTGGTGACGCGGGGCCGGGCTCCCTCGTCGTCGCCGACCTGCGTCTCGATCCCGCAACCCGGCGTGCCTGGCGCGGCGAGCGCGAGATCGACCTCACGAAGACCGAGTTCGACCTGCTCGAGCTGCTCATGCGCAACGCCGGCATCGTTCTCCAGCACGAAGCGATCTACGAGCGCATCTGGGGCTACGACTTCGGACCCGACTCGAAGAACCTCGCGGTCTACATCAGCTACCTGCGTCGCAAGGTTGACGACGAGGGCGCCCCAGGGCTGATCCGCACGGTCCGCGGCGTCGGCTACACCATCCGCGCGTCGTGAGCCTCCGAACCCGGCTGGTCCTTGCGTTCGTCACCCTCACCACGCTCGCAACGATCGCGGTGGGGGCGTGGAGTTATGTCGCCACCGTCGACCGGCTCTACGCCGAGATCGACCGGTCGCTCGACGACATCGCGGCGATCGTGATCGACCGCGGTGTCGCAGACCCGCCGGGCGATGCCGGCCCCGGCGGGGACGCTGGCGGTCCGCCGGCGGGCGGCACCTTCACGACGCAGGTCATCGGCGGCGACGGAACGGTCGTCCGGTCCGAGGCGGGCGTCACCATCCCGGTCGCGGACGTGGACGTCGCGGTCGCGAGCGGCGCCGATCGGACTGCGCGCGACTATCGAGACCTGACGCTCGACGGTGGACGCTACCGGCTCCTGACCGCGGCTCTTGGCGCGCCGGGGGCGGTCCAGGTGGTCCGCAGCCTCGACGAGGTGGACCGGCTCTCGGCATCGCTGGCGGTCGGCATCCTCGCCGCCGTCCTGGTCGTCGCGGCGTTGGCGGCCGTCGCGGGCTGGGTCATTGCGCGCCAGCTCACCCGGCGGCTCGAGCGCCTCGTCAGCGCGACCGACGAGGTCGCCACCACCGGGAACCTGGACGTCGAGGTGCCAGTGGCCGGTCATGACGAGATCGCGACGCTTGGAGCGTCGTTCAGCTCCATGCTCGGGTCCCTGCGGCAGTCGCAGGAAGCCCAGCGGCGCCTTGTCCAGGACGCAGGCCATGAGCTCCGCACCCCGTTGACCAGCCTGCGGACGAACATCGGCGTCCTGCGGCGCCACCCGGATCTCCCCGCTGACGCGCGCGCGCGGCTGGTGGACGACCTCGACCTCGAGGCCCGCGAGCTCTCGACACTTGCGA
This sequence comes from uncultured Chloroflexia bacterium, assembly GCA_963748625.1. Classification (GTDB taxonomy): domain Bacteria; phylum Chloroflexota; class Limnocylindria; order Limnocylindrales; family CSP1-4; genus CAIXZV01. Next base: position 253,117 of record CAVVJT010000002.1, read on the forward strand.
ACGAGCTCGTCGATCTGGCGGCAGAACGGCGCGACGACGAGCCGCTCGAGGAGGTTGCCCTTGGCCCGCTGGCCGAACGCGCGGCTGCACGGACGCGCCGGCGCACCGGTCGCGAGGTGCCCGTGGACGCCGATGCCTCCGTCGTTCTCGGGAGGCCGCTCGCGCTGGAGCGCGCCGTGTCCAACCTCCTCGACAACGCCGTCAAGTTCGATCCGAACGGCGGACCGATATCGGTCGAAGCCCACGCCGGGAGCATCGCGGTCCTCGACCGGGGGCCGGGGATTGCCGCCGGCGACGTCGATCACGTCTTCGACCGCTTCTTCCGGAGCGAGGACGCCCGCAGCCGGCCGGGGTCGGGCCTCGGGCTGGCGATCGTCCGCGACGTGGCCGAGTCGCACGGTGGCACGGTCTTCGTCGCGAACCGCGAGGGCGGTGGCGCACGGGTCGGGTTCTCGATCCCGATGGCCGGAGACTGACGAGCTCGACGCCCCGGCGGACCGGTTCTAACCGATCTCCAACCGTTCTCCAAGGCGGAGGCAACCCCGCGCGTGCAGCGTTGTGGCGAACGAACACGCCGCCGCCGATGCCACGCGGCCGCGCACTATCAGGAGAACGCATGAACCGCCCAGCCGCTCCCCGATCAGCCCTCCCGGTCGCACTGGGCACCCTTGCCCTCGCTGTGATCGTCGCTGCATGCTCTGGCGCGGCCAGCAGCGCCGCGTCGCCGGCAGCTTCGCCGGCTGCCCAGGCAACCGCCGCGCCGGCTGCCTCGACCGCCACCGTGGCATCCCCGGTGATGCCCTCGGGCGCCCGGCCGAGCGGACCAGGGGGCATGACATCCGGTCCCGCCGCGACCTACTCGAACGTCGCCTACGCCTCGACGTCGGCGTCCCAGGTGCTCGACATCTGGATGCCGGAAGGGGCGACCGGGCCGGTCCCGCTCGTCATCCTCGTCCACGGCGGCGCCTTCAAGGGTGGCGACAAGGCGATGGAGGGCGGCAACGTCGCATCCGTCCTCGCCGCCGGCTACGCCGCCGCCAGCCTCAACTACCGCCTGTCCGGCGAGGCGCCCTTCCCGGCGGCCGTCCAGGACGTGAAGGCCGCCGTGCGGTTCCTTCGCGCGAACGCGGCGCAGTACGGGCTCGATCCTGACCGGTTCGCTGCGTGGGGCGAGTCCGCCGGCGGCAACCTCGTCGCGATGATCGGGACCACCGGTGACCAGGCCACCGTCCTCGACGACCCTGCCCTCGGCAATGCCGACGTGTCGAGCGCCGTCCAGGCGGTGGTCGACCTCTACGGCCCCACCGACTTCCTCCAGATGGACGCCCAGTTCGCCGCGGCTCCCCCGGCCGCGTGCAACGGCCAGGTCCAGGCGCACGACCCCGCGGACTCGCCCGAGTCGGTCTACGTCGGCGGCGCCATCCAGACGGTGCCGGATGCGGCCGCTGCCGCCAATCCGATCCCCTACATCGCGACGGCCACCTCGCTCCCCGTCTTCCTGATCGCCCATGGTGACTCCGACTGCCTGGTCCCGAACCAGCAGTCACAGATCCTCCAGGACGCGCTGCAGGCAGCGGGTGCCACGTCCACCTTCAACCTCGTCGCGGGCGCCGGCCACGGCGACCAGGCGATCACCACCTCGCAGACGCCCATCGCGCTCGAGATGCTGAAGACGGTCTTCGGAACGTAGGCGGAGTGCCGGCCGATGGCCACCACGGATGCGGTCGTCGGTGTGCGTCAGGACCCCGGTGTCCCCACGGCTGGTGGGGGCGTCACCTCGGCCATCGTGCGGACTCGTTCGGCCGGCGCAAGCTGCGTCGCGCGCTCCAGCAGGAGTGCGCCGAGCAGGAATGCGGCCTGGTTCAGCGTGTTCAGCAGCTGCTCCGCCCACTGGAGCGCCTCGGACTGGGCCTCGGCTCGGGCCAGCCCGTTGAGCACCAGCGTGACGACCATGCTGACGACGAACAGCCACCCCAGGCCCGTCCGCCCGATCGCCCTGGCCCAACGCGCGAGCAGCAGGCTGGCCACGACGCTGCCGCTGGTCGCCGCGAACAGCCACAGAAGGGGCACGATGCGTCCGCCGGCAGGAGCCATGACCGCCGTGAGCGGCAGCAGCACCGCGAGGGCGACCGCCGCGGTGGCCCAGGTGGGGGCCCGGGCGACGCGTCCGTTCGCGGCCTGCCAGCCGCGCCACAGCGCCATCACGAGCAGCAGGTAGCCCGTCGCCAGGAGCAGGTACAGGGCGATGAACAGGGGCACGAGATCAGGTCCGCCGGCAGTCATGACGAGCTTCCAGCTGGCCCGCGACAGGCCACCTGCCACGACGAGGACGGCACCCAGCGCGGCCCACGCCCCGGCACCCCGGTCCACCCGCCTGATCATGCGCACGATCAGAAGCAGCCCGAAGGCGGTCAGCAGGACTGGCACGAAGTCTTCGATGGCCAGCGCGAGGGACGGCATCGGCAGAGGGTAGTGGCCCGGGCGACGCGCGTACAGGCCCCCAGGCGGCCCGGGTGCCAGTCGCTACATCGCTGTGCGTCGGCGTCCCAGCAATAGGGCGAGCGCGATCAGCCCAGCCACCAGCCCAGCCACCAGCCCAGCCACCAGCCCAACGACCAGCGACCGGGCCTTGACGATGTCCCGCTGGTAGTTGCGCAAGTAGGGGACCAGTTCGAAGTCCTCGTCGTAGATGCCGAACAGGGTGGGGTGCCGTTTCGTGAGCCCCAGCCGGTGGGCGAATTCGATGGAGAAGATCTCGAAGTCGATCTTGTCCAGGCTTCGGCGATAGGAGAAGGCGGCGAAGAATCGCAGCACGTCGCCGGCAGTGGCGTCGTACTCCTCCAGCGCGGCCGGGATGTTCGCATGGCGGCTGAGGATCTCGCGGAGATACCCGGCGGAGGCGAGGCCCAGGTTGATGAGGTCGCCGGTGCTTTCAAAGCCGTGGGCCGCATCGCCGATCAGCAACACGTGGTCCAGGTGGAAGGTGGGGGCCTGCACCTGGTCGAAACGCCCGGCATATCCCGCCTGCCAGGCTGCATCCAGCTCTTCCTGTGAGTCAACCAGCGGACCGAAGAAGCTGTCGTTCAGGACCTTCAAACGGGATGGGGTGATCGCCGGGTCGTGCCTGATCAGGATGCTGATCTCTTCCTCGGGCTGGCGCATCCCCGTGGTGACGATGCGGAGCTTCTCCGAGGGATAGCCGGCGAGGTTGCTGAGAAAGACATTGGAGGCGTGATGGCGTTCTCCGCCGCCGAACCGTTCACGCATCGCACCGCGGCTGGGGACACGGTAGGCATACCAATGGTCGAGGCCGATGCGCTTGAACGAGTCTTCAGGGAAGAGCGGATGGGCGTGCGCGAGCATCCGGCGCGTCTGGCTGTTGCTGCCATCGGCGCCCAGCAGCAGGTCGAAGGGCAGGTCGCCGAGCCGTGCCTCGCGGCACACGTTGTTCTGAAAGTCGATGGCTTCCACGTGCGCTTCGAAGTGGATCGGGATGCCCGCCGCCCGTACCTGTTCGTACAGCTTGGCTACGACATGGTTCCGCCAATGGGAGTACACCCCTTCGCGGACGGAGGTGAAGGAGAGCTCGCGGCCCAGGACGCGCTGGTGGATGACCACCCCGAAGAACTCCGACCGTTCCTCGCGGATGGCATCCCAGATGCCGATCTGTTGCAGGATGCGAATGGAAGCGGGCGAGAAGACGATCGGGAAGGTGAATCCCTGCGCTTGCAGGAAGTCCTCTTCGGTGCGCCGTTCGAGCAGGGTGACCTGCTCGAAATGCTCCTTGAGCAGCAACGCAGCGACCATGCCCACCGGCCCTGATCCAACAATGACCAGGTTCTTGTGTCGTGTTGTGCTCGTGTTCATCGGATCTCGGTCTTGCAGTCCTTGGCCATCCTGGGCATGCGGCGCTCAATGGAATTCACCATCCCGCGAGCATACCGGCCGATCTCCCGTGCGGGTACCGGGCGTCACGGCAGGCTGGACCGCAGCGCCGGCTAGGACCAGATGACGGCGAGCACGCCCGCTGCGACGTACAGGCCGATCCCGTACACCGCGTGCGTGGCCAGGTTCCGGAGCCGCGTCGCGTTCGGCTTGGGCGTGCGGGAACCCGCCACGCCCGCGCCCATGCCAGGCTGCATGACGAACCACGGAGCGACGATCGTGCCGAGGCCGACGACAAGCGCCGGCCAGAGCGTCGGGTCGCGTGCCCAGTCGAGTCCGACCACGAGCAGCAGGAGACCCGCGAAGGCGATGCCGATGCCGTAGTGGGCGATGTACCCGAGCGGGCGCTCGAACGGGACCGGGGCGGCCGCGGCGATCCGGATGTGGAAGAACCGACCGCGCGCCATGTGGCCGATCCAGCGGCCGAGCATCGCGTAGTCGAGCGTCGGGATGCCGAAGCCGCGGCGCAGGAGGAGCCCCCAGGCGTCCATGAGGGCGGACCCGGCGATCCCCAGGATCGCGCCGCGGACGGCGATCTCCAGGAGGGTGTTCATCGCGTGGGCTCCGCGGCGAGCAGGTGGATCTGCGGCGGGACGAAGGCGGCCGCGGCGCGCTGGCGGCCGCGGACGCTGGTCGCGAGGAGGATGCGGTTCGAGCTTGCGATGGTGGGACGCATCGGCATTCCTTTCCTGTTCAGTCGGGTTCGGCCGGGCTCACCGAGATGAGCGGGAGCCCGGCGTCGCGGATCGTGCGGAGGAGGCCATGGAGGGCGGCCTGGTCGATCGCGTCCGCCACGATCAGCGTGGTGCCGTCGAGCTGGCCCTCCAGGGTGCAGCCGTCGAACCAGGAGGCCCACCGCGTGTCGAGGCGTCCTCGGACGCGGATCTCGTAGCGGGTGTCGCCATCGGGACGGGTGTCGGTCATTGGGCTCCTTTCGCGGGGCCCGGCCGTTGCGCCGGTCGGGCCGCTGTCGTGGAGCCCACGTTCGACGGTCGGGTGGTGAGCGGGCATCACCACAGGTGGTGATCGTCGATGGTGATCCGGGGGCCTCGGGGTGCGCCGGGCGTCAGCGGCGGGCGAGGAGCCCCAGCTCGGTCGCGCGTGTGACGGCCGCGCGACGCGAGTTCACGCCGAGCTTCGCGAAGATGGTCTTCGTGTGCGTGCGCATCGTGTTGAGCGACACGAAGAGCTGCGCCGCGATCTCGGGGCCGTTCAGGTCCGAGGCGAGCAGTCGGAGGACGTCCATCTCGCGCTCGCTCAGCGGCTCGGGGAGCGGCTGCCGGGGGTGCGGTGCAGCCGAAGCCGCGACCTGGGACGCGTCGAGGAGCCGGAGCGCGTCGTCGTTGGCGGACGGGCGCGCGGCGGCCCCTCGCAGCAGGGCGAGCGCCGCCCCGCCGAGGTCGAGGAGCACCCGCGAGAAGCCTTCGGGCCTGGCCAGCCGCACCGCCTCACCCATCGCCGCCGCTGCGGACGCCATGTCGCCCGCTGCCCGGAACGCCACCGCCCGCACGCCCGTCAGCTCGATGACGATGCGGCCCCGGTCGCCTGCCCGCGCCGCCTCGAGCAGCCGGTCGACGAGCGCAGCCGCAGGCGCGACGCGCTCCGGGGTGCCCTCGGCGAGCATGGCCTGGGCGAGCGTCGAGAGCTCGTACTCGTGCAGGTAGTCGGGCGACTGCGTCGGTGACAGCCCCCGCGCCGCGGCCCACCCGAGCGCCTCGGCGGGACGACCGTCCCGTACCCACAGGCGGGCCCGGACGGCCGCGACCGGGCGGACGTCCGGAAAGAAGTCGGCGTTGTGGACGCGCTCGGCTTCGTCGAGCAGGGCGTGGGCCGCCGGAACGTCACCCTCGGCCGCACGGACGAGCGCCGCGGCGACCCGACGCCGGTGGGGGTGCTGTGGCAGGCCGAGCCCCTCGCCCAGCGACTCGGCGGCGTCGAGGTGCGAGCGCGCAGCCGCGAGGTCATTCGCCTCGAGGTGGAGCTCCGCGAGCGCCACGTGCATGTCGGCCGTGCCCCGGAGCGGCGGCGAGGCCTCGCCACCTGACCGCAGGCCGCGCTCGAGCATCGCCCGCGCCTCGGCGAGGCGCCCCTGGGCGGTCCGGATGTCGGCCATCGCGAGCGTGCCGCCCAGCGCGTCCGCGTGGTGACCTGCCCGCTCGAGGTCCGCGACCGCCTCCGACCACCGCTCGTGGGCTGCCTCGAGATCGCCGCTTGACCAGAGCGCCAGCGCGAGGATTCCGGCCGCGGCGCCGCGCTCGAGGGGCTGCTCCTCGCTGGCGGATTCGAGCGCCGCCCTCGCCTGGCGCACCGTCTCGTCGGCGTCGCCCGCCATCGTCGCCAGCGCGCCCCGGTACAGCGCGATCGCGCCCGGCAGGTGCCCGAGTGCGGTGGCGTGGCGCACCACCATGCCCTGGGCCTCGGCCGCGGCACGCGCGTCTGGACCGGCCGCGGCGCCGACCCAGCGCTCGGCGGCCGCGAGCCGTTCGGCCACGCCCTTGGACTCGCCCGTCGAGAGCAGGGCCCCGGCGTGCGCGATGGCCAGCACGGGCCGGTGGCTGAAGATGTCGGCCGGCAGGACGTCGAGCCAGCCGCGGAGCGTCGCCTCCTGGCGCGTCCGGCGCAGGTCGTGTGCGGACAGCTCGATGAGGTCGGCGGCGCGCTCGGCGTCGCCGGCGGCGAGCGCGTGGCGCACCGCCTCTCGCGGCGCGTCGTTCGCCGCCCACCACGCGCTCGCCCGCTGGTGGAGCGCGCTGCTGCGGTCGCGACCCTGGTCCAGCAGCCGCGCCCGGAGGAGGTCCGCGAACAGGTGGTGATAGCGATACCAGCGCCGCCGGTCGTCGAGCGGGACCAGGAACAGGTTCGCCCGGTCGAGCGCCTCGAGCATCCCGGCTCCATCGGTCCTCCCTGTCACCGCGTCGCACAGGGGCCCGGTCAGCCGCTCCAGGATGGAGGTGGCGAGGAGGAACTCGCGGATCTCGTCGGGCTGGCGCTCCAGCACCTCGTCGGCGAGGTAGTCGACGATGTAGCGGTCGTCGCCGGCGAACTCGGCCACGAATGACGCGAGGTCGTCGCGGCCGCGCATCGAGATCGCGGCGAGCTGGAGCGCGGCGATCCAGCCCTCCGTCCGCTCCTCGAGCGTCCCCACCTCGGCCCCGTCGAGCTCGAGGCCCATGGCCTCGTTGAGGTAGGCCGCCGCCTCCTCCTGCGTGAACCGCAGGTCCGTGGCCCGGATCTCCGCGAGCTCGCCGCGGGCTCGAAGCCGCGCGATCGGCAGCGGCGGGTCAGCTCGGGTGAGCACCACCAGGTGGGCGCGTGCCGGGAGGCGGTCGACGAGGTAGGCGAGCCCGTCAGCGACCTCCCGGCTCTCGACCTCGTGGAGGTCGTCGAGCACGATCAGCAGCTCGCGCTCGGCGGCGGCGAGCCCGTTGACGAGTGCATCGACGGCCGCCCGGACGCCGCCGTCGCCGTCCCCGAGGTGCCCCAGCGCGGCGGCACCCGCGCCCGGAGCCGCGCGCTCGACCGCCGTCGCCACGTAGCGCCAGAAGCGGACGGGGTCGCGGTCCGCAGCGTCCAGCGAGACCCAGGCCACGGACACCGGGGTCCGAAGTCCCGCGATCCACTGTGCGGCGAGGGTGCTCTTGCCGAAGCCGGGTGGCGCCGAGAGGAGGACGAGCCGCGGGATGGCGTCGCGCCCCAGGCGATCGACGAGGCGTGCCCGTGTGATCGCGCCAGGGCGCAGGTGCAACGGCTGGAGCTTGGTCTCGAGCAGTGTGCTCACGTCGGCAGGATCATGACCTCCTCAGGCGCCATGCACCAGCCTCCGTCTCGATCCAGGGCGATCAAGGGGCATCGCGAGCCGCCGTCTCAGCGCGGCTCGAGCACGACGACGGCGGTCTCGCCGGGCCGGCGGGCCGCGAGCGCGCCGAGGTCGTCACCCCAGCCCGGGTAGTTGCGGAACGCTGCCCACAGCCTGTCCCGCTCCTGCCCGACCGCCGCGCGGGCGCGGACCGCACGCGTCCCATCGGGGAGCCCGACCGACGCGTCCGGGTGCTCCTGGAGGTTCAGCCACCACGCCGGCTCGGCGTCGCCCCAGCCGTTCATGGCCATCGTGACCAGGTTCTGGCCGTCCTCGTAGTACCCGACGATGGCGACGCGGGTGCGCCCGGTGCGCCGGCCGATGGTCGCCAGGCGCAGCATCCCGAACTTCGCGCCGGCCTCCGGCCGGGAGAGCCCGAACCGGCCGCCGGTGGCCCGGTGGGCGAAGCGGTGGAGGAGCCAGAAGGTCCGGATCAGGGGACGCGGGAGCTGGGTCACCGCCCCCGGTCGGCCGTCGGCCGCGGCGCTGGTGGTGGAGGTGGGGTCGTTCGCGGTCATCGGTCGTCTCCTTGTGCTCGTGATGCGGGTGGTGTCAAGCGGGCGAGGCGCCGCGCAGGGCGGGCAGGAAGGTGATCCGCTCGATTCCCGTGCGGACCGAGCCGTCGGTGCGTCGGAGGCCGTCGCCCAGGCCGAGGGCCACGACGATCGAGCCGAGCCAGACGAGGGCGCCGACCGTCGCCACGGGCGGCAGGGTGCCGACCGCGCCGAGCGCGAACAAGGCCGCAGGGACGAGCGGCTCGTGCGCTGCGTTGAAAGGGCGCACGACGCGCGCGGCGATCCGCCCGCGGGCCTTCGAGTGCCCGATCCCCAGGAGGAGCGGCAGCGACGGGATGAGCGAGAACCCGATCACGGCGGCGATGCCGATCCCGTGCTCCGTGGCCTCCGCGTTGCCGACGATCGCGAGCCACAGGCCGGCGATGACGAGCAGGTGGCGGCGCTGGGGGCGGAAGCGGAGCCGGGCGAACCGCGCCGGCGTGGCAGCGGCGACCGGCGTGGCAGCGGCGACCCGCGTGGCAGCGGCGACCGGCGTCTCTGCCGCGGGACGTGCGGTCCGACGAGCCTCCGTGCCCCGATCGTCCTCCAGCCCCCAGCCGGCGAGGGTGGCACTGCGGTTGAACCCCTTGAAGGTCATCCACAGGCCGACCGAGAGCTCCCAGACGAAGATCGGCGCGGTCGCGATCGCGGAGTACGCCGAGCCGAGCTGGTGCAGGCCCAGGACCATGCCCGCGACCGAGCTGATGAGCAGCGGCGCACCGATGAGGCCGAGTGCCGGGATCCAGCGGGGGACGAGCCGCGCCCGGTAGAGCACGGTCGCGAACATGAGCGCGTTGAAGCCGGGCATCAGCCCCGGGCCGAGGATGAACGTCCAGTTGCGGACGTCCACCAGCCCCTGGCCCACGGCGATGAGCGCGGCGTCATCGGTGCCGGCGACCGCACCGGCCTGGCGGATCGACGTCACGGCGAGCAGGGCGCAGATGCCGGGGACGATGATCGCGGCCTCGAGCAGCCGCGTGGCGACGAACCCGAGGGCGAGGCTCTCCTGGTACCGCCGGAGCACCGTGAACACGGCCACCGCGGAGCCGATGGCGGTCAGCGCGTTGGTCATGTCGAGGAGGCAGGCGACGAGGATCTGCGTGTCGCTGCCCGAGCCAACGATGTACTGCGGATCCGTGAGGATCGGAGCCAGCAGGAGCGCCGCGGGGATCGAGCTCGCGAAGGTGATGAGGTAGAACACGCCGCTTGCGAACGCCGCCCTCCGGGTCGGGTCCGCCGCGGGCCTGGAGCTTCTTGCCATCGTTCCGTCTCCCTGGTTCGCGTCTCCCGGGGGACGCCCGACGGGAGAGGCTGGCGCCGAGACTGGGCGCCGACGTGGTGAGGCGGCATCACCACAGGTGGTGATCGCGCTGGTGATTAGCGTGCGTGGCGAGCCCGCCGGGCGGTACCGGGGCGTGCGGAGCGACCACTCGGAGTTGTCCAGCAGCGCCACGAGTGCTGGTGCTCTCCACCGGCCACCCGGGCTGCTTCCGGCTCGCGTCGGGGCAGTGCGCATCCCCCGATCCTGATCACACCGCCGAACGCGGTGGAGCGTGGTGGGATGGACCCGGGAATCAAGAAACCCGCCTCGATTGAGGCGGGTTTCGTGCTTGTCGAGTGGAGCCGACACTCGGATTTGAACCGAGGACCTGCTGTTTACGAAGTTCCTGCCCGCTCAAGGGTCCCCTGGAACTGCTGTTTCCCCGTTCAGAACCACGCTGATCGTGGATTTGCGCCGCCGGTTGTCAACCCCGTGAAGTAGCTCAGCAACTTCACGGATCTCGTGAAGCGGAGTGGACCGTAGCGTGGACGCGAGTCGACCGTCCAACGGCCCTGCTGCCACGTGCTGAGGCGCTGCGCGTGCCGGCCATCCCTAGCGCAAGTCACGGTCGTGACGGGTGCCACCAAAGGGTCCGCTGCAGGCCCGATCCTCAGGAGGGTGCCACTGCGCGGGCAGCGTCCATTTCGAGCGCCGTGAGCTGAAGGATCAGGTGATCCCGCTGCTCCAGCACTCGCGCCGTGAGCCTCTTGAGAGCCTCGGGGCTCAGCCGGTGCTCCCCGTCGAGGAGCTCCAGCTCGATCGGCTCCCACGCCGCTTGGGCAACGGGAGTCAGCAGAGCGGGATCCCGGTCCGCGACGTACTGCAGCTCGCGCATCGCCCACCAGGCGGAGTCACGACTTGGCCGTTCCCCGCCTGCCTCGAGGGCCGGTGGCAGTTCCTGGCCCACGGTCACGGGCAGGAACAGTCCGGTGCAGGGGGTCGCCATGCAGATCCACGCCACCGGCGGAAGGGAGTTGTCGGCGAGCTCCACGACCATGGTCGCCGAGGTGGACGCCGGCTGGAACCCGGGATGGATGCAGACGGTCCGGCGTGGGACGGCACCCTCGGCGAGTGGGAGGTTCACCAGGCCGCCCTCGAAGTGATCACGCAGGTAGCGCATGAACTGTGGGATCCCATGCTCCGCCCGATCCGCGACGACGCGGCAGCCCACCTCGTACCGGTCCTGGGTCCACGAGCGTGCCGCCCGGTCCTCGTATGCATCCCGGAAGTTGAAGCGGCTCCCCTCGGGCGCCGCCCAGTAGCCCATCTCTCGCGCGTGTTCCTCGATACCCATCGAGCACTCGTCCCAGTCGTCCTCGATGGTCAGCAGGTTCGCGATGGTCGCACCCGTCGTTGTCCGCCGGGCGACCCAATGGCGCCGGGACGTCTCGATCACCCACGCCTCGTTCGGGTCCGCGACGATGAAGCTGTTGTGATAGCTGGCGTCCGAGCCGTAGACCGCTGGGCCGCCCTGGCCGTACTGCTCGAGCAGATCGGTGATCACCCGCTTGGCTTCGGCTGCTGTCCGACCGCGCTCGAGACCGAGGCGCACGAGATCCATGCCCAGCAGGCCGGTCTCCGGCACCGGGTCGTGGGTGTAGATCGCCTCATTGCCGATAGCCACGCCGTGCTCGTTGACGCCCTGCTCGAACCCCCACAGCCACCAGGGACGCTGGCCGAGGACGGCGTGGGTCCGGGGGACCTGCGGGATCGTCAGGTACTGGCACCTGACGGTCGCTCCCGGCCCGTGCACGGCTGCGGGAACCTGGGTGAGCGGCTGGCACTCCACGCCGGGGCGGTCGCTGCTCTTCGCGAAGATGGCCCGGCGCCCGTCGCCCGAGCCTGTGAAGACCACGATCGTGTCGCAGGATGCCTGGTAGCTCCGGTTCGTGTCTGCCACGGGATCGAGCCCTCGCATGTTGCGGGTCAGGGGGTTTCAGGTGAGCGGGACTTGGGCATAGAGGCGGTCGGCGGGGCACCTACGTGTGGTGAGGTCGACGGCTCGAACACGTCGCTGATGCCAGGGCCACGAGGGGCCGCATCCAGGTAGAACGCGTTCGAATTGCGGGCAGACCACACGTTCATGCTCAGGACCGGCTCCGTGGCTGAGAGGAGTGTCACCAGGCTTTCCTCCGTCTCGCGCCACAGGTGCTCGGTCGCTGCCACCGCTCGAGCGGGATCGTTCTCCGCCAGCGCATCAAGCAGGTCGGCGTGGTCATGGGCGAGCATGCGGGCCGGGACGCCGAGGGCGACCGCGAGATTGCGGAATCGCAGGACCCCCTGGGTGAGCTGGGTCATGACGTCGGCTTGAACGGCGTTGTCCTGGGCGCGTGCCACCGCGAGGTGGAACTGCAAGTCCGCGCGGATCCACCCATCCGCGGTGAGGCCGTCACGGTCGGAGGCGAGGCCCTGCTGCACCTGTGCCTCCAGCGCCTCCAGTCGAGCCCCACCGCCAGCCGATGCGGTCACCGACTCCACGGCGGCAGCCTCGAGCCTCGCGAGGAGCCCGCACGTGTCGCGCACGTTCTTGAGGGTCACCGGCGCCACCCGGTACCCGGATCGCGCCTGCACCATCACCAGGCGTTCGAGCTTCAGGCGCAGCAGCGCCTCCCGCACCGGGGTCTTGCCGAACCCAACCTGGCGCACCAGCTCCTGCTCGGTGAAGGAGCTGCCCGGTGGCATCTGCACGGTGACGATCAGTCGCCGGATGGCCTGGTAGGCGTCCTCAGCGTTCGACCTCGCGACGCGCTCCGGCTCCACTTCCCGCACGCTCTCCGCTTCATCCAGCCACGACCGTTTCGTTCGGCCAAATCCTAGCACTGACATACTGCGGAATCTTCGTGACATTTCCAAACGCCTGTGTAATATATCAGCCACCACGATCTGGTGGATCACTGAGGCACTGGCGAGCATGGCGAGTTCCGACCTGAGCATTCCCACCGTCACGCGGGTGTCGACCGTGCATGCCGGCGTGGAGTGGGAGGCGCTCGTGCATGTGCCGGTCCGTCCGCCCGTGGCGATCGCCATCGTTTTCCATCCCATGGGACTCGGACCCGAGGCCGTGCTGGACGGGGAGCCGATCGGGGAGAATCTCATCCGACCCCTCGAGGGGTTGCGACCAGCGGCCGACTGTCACGGCCTCTTGATCATTGCGCCTCGCGGGCGGGGGCGCGCCAGCATCGACGGGGTCTCGCTCGCCTGGGAGCCGCACCTCCGCGCCGCGTTCGAGTTCGCGCAGGAGTTGCGCGCCCGCATCGGGCCCCTCCCGATCGTCGCCGGCGGCCTGTCTCAGGGTGGCCTGGAGGCGCTTGTGCTCGCCGGGCTCGAGCCCTCTGAAGTCCGAGCCGTGTGGGCGGTGAATGCGCCGGTCGACATCCACCGGTTGCGGATCGACCGCGGGCGGCGTGATCAGCGGCACCGTGCCTCGGCGCTGGATCTGGCCCTGATCAAGGAACTCGGGACGGATCGACGCCAGTGGGCAGCGAGGACCCCGCTCGCGTATCTCCCCGCCCTTGCACGAGTCGAGCGAATCCAGCTCGTCTGGTCCCCGGACGACGAGATCGTTCCCGACGGCGATGCCCACTGCGGACGCCTCGCCGGGGAGCTCCGGGCCTTGGGAGGGGTCGTCGACGAACGTCGAGTCACGTTCGTTCCGCCTAGGGGCGATGTGGATCCGGGGCGATATGCCCACGAGTCCTGCGACGTGTGGAGCGGTGTCGCCTTTCTCGCGGCTGCTGGGAGGTGAGCGACGACGTCACCGATTGAAGCGCCGGGCAGGAGCACGCATTCAGAGCCGGGAGGAGCACGCCACCGGTGAGAGGGACAGGCAGATGATCCAGAAGCGACGAACACAACCGAGAATGGAGCGTGACATGACGTCCACACAGCACTCGCGCCGGAGGGGGCCGTCCTTCCTCCGCGCGACCACCGTCGTAGGCCTCGGCCTGCTCGTGGCAGCCTGCTCCTCGGGGGCAACGTCGGGGACAGCGGTCCCCGCTAGCACCGAAGCCCCTGCCTCGGCCTCTGCTGTGACCGCCGTGCCTTCGGCGGCCGCGGAGGCGACTGAGCTGGTCTTCCTGCCGCACATCACCCCGAACCTCTCGCTCGACTTCTGGCAGTCGGCGGTCGACCGCTGCACCTCCGTCAACCCCGACCTCAAGGTCACCATGGTGACCGCGCCCGACACGGCCACGGAGAAGTACGCACAGCAGCTCCTGGCCGCGGGGGACCCGCCCGACGTGGCATCGACCGTGATCTTCAACTCGGGCCTCTGGCCGGAGTTGCTCCCGTTCGACACGAGCGACCCGGAGGTCCAGCAGATCCAGGGCTTCGAGAATGCCCTGATCGACGGGAAGCTCCTGAACCTCGGGATTGTCAAGGAGGCCCGCAGCACGCTCTTCTACAACAAGGACATGTTCGAGAAGGCGGGCATCACGACCCTCCCGACGACGTACGCTGAGTTCGAAGATGCGCTCGCCAAGCTCAAGGCTTCGGGTGTCACGCCCATGCTGACTGCCGGCGAGTGGGTGACGGGTGAGGTCCTCAACGACTTCAGCGACACGCTCAAGACCAATGCGGCGTGGTACACCGACCGTCACGCCGGCAAGGTGAAGTTCGCCGACCAGGACTGGGTCGACGGTGCCACCCGGATCCGCGACTGGGCGGCGAAGGGGTACTTCAACGAGGGAGCCCTCGGCATCGGTTACGCCCAGCTCGAGGAGGAGTTCCTGAGCGGGAACGCGGCCATCTACCCGATGGGGACGTGGTTCACGGCGGCCGCCAAAGCCCGCCCGCCCGCCTTTGAGATCGGGGTCATGGCCCCGCCGAGCAGCGACGGCCGGCAGGTCCTCACGGGCGCGAGTGCCTACGGCGGCTACTCCGTGTTCAAGCAGACCGAGCATCCGGCGGAGGCGGTCCGGCTTGCGAAGTGCCTCGCGTTCGACCAGGAGGCGCTGACGGCATTCCTCGACGCGGACGGCCAGTTCTCGAGCGTGGACTTGACAAGCGGCCCGCTCGACCGGGAGCTCACGCCGCTCCAGCAGGACGTCGTGAAGCTGTTCGAGTCCGTCGAGGCGTTCAATCCGAGCTACTTCGGCCAGGGCGACAACTCGCCCAAGCCGGGGATCCAGGACCTGTTCGTCCAGGCAGCCGCGGCGCTCATCCTCGGCACGGGCGATCCGAAGGCTGAGCTCGAGAAGATCGACGCTGCCTGGGAGGCCAACTAGTCTCATGGCCGCCGGATCCCGACACCTGGGAGACCCGCTGCCGGGATCCGGCGTTGCCCGTGCACATCGCCGCCCGCGGACGGCACGACGGAGGGCAAGGCCCGGCAGCGCGGTGCTTCTGGCCTTGCCCGCACTGCTTCTCTACGCCGTGTTCGTGCTCGGCCCGATCGGCCTGTGCCTTGCGTACAGCCTCACGAGCTGGAACGGCATCGCACCCGAGATGCCGTTCGTGGGCCTCGACAACTACGCCGAGGCGATCGGCGATCCGGCGGTCTACTCCGCATTCGCGGTCACGGCCGTGATCGCGGTGACGGCCACCATCGTCCTCAACGTCCTCGCGATCCCGATGGCTGTCCTGCTCAATCGCACCGACATCGTGACGAGGGTCTACCGCTCGATCGTCTTCTTTCCGATCATCCTGGCGCCGCTGGTCGTCGGGCTGATCTGGCAGGTGATCCTCAACACGAGCGGGATCCTGAACGCCGGCCTCGCCCAGTTCGGCATCGGCAAGACACATCTGCTCGCGGATCCGTGGCTCGCGGTCGCCTCGATCACCTTTGTGACCATCTGGCAGACGCTCGGGTTCACGACGGTCCTATACCTGGCAGCCCTCCAGTCGATCCCGGACGAGCTCTACGAGGCGGCCACGATCGATGGGGCGGGTTCAGCCGCCCGTTTCCGGCATGTCACCGTGCCGATGCTCGCACCCGCAATCACCGTCAACGTCGTCCTCCTGCTGATCTTCTTCATGCGCACGTACGACTACGTCGTGTCCATGACGTCGGGAGGCCCGGGCACGGCGACGTATACGGTCGCCTACCTGCTCATCCAGCGCACCTTCACCGCTCTGCGATACGGGTACGGGTCCGCGATCGCGATCATCTTGCTGGTCGTGGTCTCGGTTCTGTGCGGGGCGGTCATCACGGTGCTCCGCCGGCGGGAGGCAGTCCAATGACCGAGCAATTCGGCCGTCACGGGATCCTCATGCTCACGGCCGTCTGGTTCCTGGTTCCGCTCTACCTGGTCGTCATCAACGCGTTCAAGACGAAGACCGACATCCTGCGAGACCCGATGGGCATCCCGGTCGACCGGCTGACCACGGCGAACTTCGAAGCCGCAATCAACAGCAAGACCTTCGACCTGGCCTACGCCTACGGATTCTCGGCACTGATCGCCCTGAGCGCCGTCGTGATCATCCTCGGCTGTGGGTCGATGATCTCCTACTACATTGCGCGACGGTCCGGCGGCTGGGGAAACCGCCTCTACCTCCTCCTGCTCGCGGGCTTGATGGTGCCGCCGCAGGTCGTGTTGATCCCGGTCGTGAAGGTGCTCGATGCGATCGGCCTGCTCTTCACGCCTTGGGGCCTGATCCTCTACGACTCGGCGCTGTACATGCCCCTGGCCGCGTTCGTGTACGTCGGGTTCATCCGCAGCCTCCCGATCGAGCTCGACGAGGCGGCCGCGGTGGACGGAGCAGGCCCGATGCGGACGTTCTGGCGGGTCATCTTCCCCCTGCTCACTCCCGCGACCACGTCCCTGTTCGTCATGCTGATCATCTTCGTCTGGAACGACTTCGTGAACCCCCAGATCCTGCTCGGAGCCAACCAGGGCTACACCGTCACGACGGGCATCTTCCGTGCGATCGGCCGGTACCAGACGAACTGGGGCGAGATCTTTGCGTTCATCCTGCTCGCGTCCCTGCCGATGCTGGTCCTGTACCTCACGATGCAGCGCTACATCGTGGGCGGCCTGACCAAGGGCGCCGTCAAGGGCTGATGCCTGGCGTGCATCCTGGGCTCGCTCCCCTGCGGGTTGTGATTGCTCCCGACTCGTTCAAGGGGAGCCTCACCAGCGTGCAAGTCGCGGGCGCACTTGCCGCAGGATGGTCCGCGGCACGTCCAGGCGATCTCGTCCAACTCGTGCCACTCGCCGATGGCGGGGAGGGAACGCTCTGTGCGCTTGAAGCCGCGGGCGGGTGGCACCGACGATGGACCGTGGCCGGCGATCCGCTCGGCAGGATCATCGACGCGCCCTGGTTGGTGAGCGCGGATGGCGCCGTCGCCTTCGTCGAGACGGCAGCCGTGTCTGGTCTGTCTCTCGTCGCACATGCAGAACGAGACCCTATCGGCGCCTCGACACAAGGAACGGGGGAGGTCGTGCGCGCCGTCCTCGACGTCGGCATCCGGGACATCATCATCGGGCTCGGCGGCAGCGCGACGACTGATGGCGGGGCCGGATTCCTGTCTGCACTGGGAGCTGTCGTTCAGCTGGATGGCTTGGGCATGCCTGCGCAAGTCGACCTCGACGACCTAGATCCCCGATTGGCCGAGACACGGATCCGCGTCGCCTGTGACGTCACGAACACGCTTCTTGGACCGCTACGGCGCCGCGGCGGTGTACGGACCGCAGAAGGGCGCGACAGCAGCAGCAGCAGCCCTCCTTGAGGCTCGGTTCGCGTCGTTTGCGGACCTGCTCGAGGCGACGACCGGGCGTCTCGAACGGGACTCACCCGGCGCTGGTGCAGCGGGCGGTCTCGGGTTTTCGCTGCTCTCACTGACCGGACAGCTGAAGCGCTCGAACTCCTGCCCGGAATTGACCTGATCGCTGGGGCCGCTGGCCTTGATGCGTCCCTGTCACGATGCGGATGTGGTGATCACGGGCGAGGGCTGCGTCGACGCGCAGACTGCCTTCGGCAAGACCGCATTCGGCGTCGCGCTCCGCGCCCGCGCCGCAGGCACTTGCTGTCTGGTGGTCGGCGGGCAGGTCACGTACGACGGGCGCGCGGCCCTGGCCGAGGTCGGAGCTGTTGTCATACCCGTGACGGACCCTTCCAGCCGCTGGCGGCGATCACGGCCGGTGCCGTGCTGGTCGAGGCCTGCGGGGCCGGGATGGCGCAGGAGATCGACGAGCTCCTCGCTTCGTGCTCCCGACTTCGCCCGGAGTGATGCTCGGGCCTGACCTTGACCGGCAGCTCCGCGTGCGGCGCGACGCGGCGACACGGGGCGGGACGCAGGCGCTTGCCATCGCCGACAGCGGCCATTCGCATTTGAACGGTGGACACAGGTCTTACGAAGATCGCTGAGCCCGCTCAGAGGGCCCGATGGAACCGCTGTTTCCCCGTTCATGAACGCCGCTGATCCGTGGATTCGGTGGTTCGCCCGTAAGTACAACCCAGTGAAGTTGCTCAGCAACTTCACGGACGTTCGTGAAGCGAAGTCGACGCTACACCGCCGTCAAGGCTCGACGACACCTACTCGATTCTCCGGGCCCGATCTCAGACGGGATCGCCGTTGGTGATGGCGCTGCACGGCCACTTCGGGAGCGGGGCGCCCGCATTGACCCTGGCCTTCAGCGCTGCGTCCGAGGCACGTGGCGCGTGCGCTGCACTCCCGTGCCGTGGGCTCTCACCTACTCGCGGTGGTCGCTACAGTGGTGCGATCCGTCGTCCTGCTTCGACACTCACTGGGGGAGCCTGATGCTGACCGGCCAACTCCGGTCCCAAATCGACAAGATCTGGGACGCCTTCTGGTCGGGCGGCATCTCCAACCCGCTCGAGGTGATCGAGCAGATCACCTACCTGCTCTTCATCCGCCGGCTCGACGACCTCGCAGACGCTCGAGGAGAACAAGGCCGCCCGCCTGGGCGAGCCGATGACGCGCCGCTTCTACCCCGCCGGGCAGGACGCGCTCGGGCGGGACTACCAGCGAGCTCCGCTGGTCGCGCTTCAAGAACGAGGCGCCGGCCGAGATGTTCGAGATCGTCCGCGAGCAGCGTCTTCCCGCTCCTGCGGACCCTGGGCGCCGACGACTCCACGTACGCGCACCACATGAAGGACGCGCGCTTCACCATCCCGACGCCGGCGCTCCTCGCCAAGGTCGTCGACCTGCTCGACGACATCCCGATGGACGGACCGCGACACCAAGGGCGACCTCTACGAGTACATGCTCGGCAAGATCGCCAGCGCCGGGCAGAACGGCCAGTTCCGCACCCCGCGCCACATCATCCAGCTGATGGTCGAGATGACGGCCCCCACGCCCACCGACGAGATCTGCGACCCGGCGTGCGGCACCGCGGGCTTCCTGGTGGCCGCGGGCGAGTACCTCCGCGCGCGAGCACCCGAACCTCCTGCACGACGCGAAGCTGCGCGCGCACTTCCACGACGACCTGTTCCACGGCTACGACTTCGACACCACGATGCTCCGCATCGGCAGCATGAACATGCTGCTGCACGGCGTCGAGAACCCGGACATCCGCTACCGCGACTCGCTCGCCGAGGAGCACGCGGCGACGCCGAGGCGTACACCCTGGTCCTCGCCAATCCGCCGTTCGCCGGCAGCCTCGACTACGAGAGCGTCGCGAAGGACCTCCAGGCGATCGTCAAGACCAAGAAGACCGAGCTGCTCTTCCTCGCGCTCTTCCTCCGGCTGCTCAAGCCCGGCGGCCGAGCGGCGGTGATCGTCCCCGACGGCGTCCTCTTCGGCTCGAGCAACGCGCACAAGGCGCTGCGGCGGATCCTGGTCGAGGACCAGAAGCTCGACGCCGTCGTCAAGCTGCCCGAGCGGCGTCTTCCGGCCGTACGCCGGTGTCTCGACCGCGATCCTGCTCTTCACGAAGACCAACTCCGGCGGCACCGACCACGTCTGGTTCTACGACGTCGCAGGCCGACGGCTGGAGCCTCGACGACAAGCGGACGCCGCTACTGCCCAGCCGACAGCCTCGGGCCCACTCCCGGCGGCACTTGGTTGGACCTCGATCATGCGAGGAACAACCTTCCCGACGTGCTTGTGCGGTGGCACCAGCGCGCTTCTACGGAGCGTGAACGCCCGCGAACAGCGCAGAGCTTCTGCGTCCCAGTCGCGGAAATCGCCGCTCAAGGCTTTGATCTTTCACTCAATCGATACAGGGAAGTCGCGCCAGACGACACGTCACACCGTTCGCCGAAGGATCTCATTGCAGAGCTTGCGGATCTGGAGGCTCGCATCGAGCGCGAGCTCAGTGGGCTGGCCGAGACTCTCGGATGACGAGCTGGACCAACGTCGAACTTGGCAGTCTGTGCCGTCCCAGGCAGTGGCCAACCATCGCAAAGTCACAAATGGCGACGTCGGGATTCCCCGTGTATGGCGCAAACGGTCAGATCGGCTTCTCGCAAACCTACACACACGAGGAGCCGACGATCTTGGTGGGGTGCCGGGGGTCATGCGGAACGGTTCACATCACCGTTCCCAGATCGTACGCCACCGGGAATGCCATGGCGCTCGACGACTTGGACACGTCCAGGATCACCAAGGCGTTTCTCGCGCACTACCTGCGGTTTCGAGGGTTCCGCGATGTCACAACCGGCTCGTCTCAGCCGCAGATCATCGCGAGCAACCTCGTTCGCGTCCGAGTGCCGGTTCCTCCGCTCGCTGAGCAAGACCGAATCGCGGGCCAGCTGGATGCAGCAGTTCAACTGCGCTCCATGCGCCTGCGCGCACTACAACTCACTGACCAGATTGAGGCCGCCACCTTTCGGGCGATGATTGGCACTCCAGCCGCCAATCCACACAGACACCCGACCCGGCCGCTTGGTGATCTCATCGAAGCTCTCGTCTGGCAAGTATCTACCCTCGGCGGAGATCGGGACGTCCGGCATGTACCCAGTGTTTGGTGGCAATGGCGTCTTGGGCCACACGAGCCAGTACCTGTTCGAAGATGCCCGGATCGTCATTGGGCGAGTCGGAGCCCAATGCGGGTGTGTGCACGTAGCCCCGGCGCGCAGCTGGATCACTGACAACGCAATGCATGTGTCGCGACTCGACGACTCAGTCTCGTTTGCCTACCTCGTCCACGCACTGAGGATGGCGAACCTGAACCAGTACTCCAGCGCGTCAGGGCAACCACTCGTGTCCGGCTCGAGGATCTACCCTGTCAGGATTCTGGTTCCACCCATGGACGTGCAGACAAGGTTCGGCGCCAACATGGCAGCTGTCGCGTCGATCCGAGAGCGACAGCGCGCCTTTCTGTGGGCGCTGACGCCTCTGAACGCAGCCCTGTACAGCCACGCCTTCGCCGGTCAAACGTGAGATGAGCCAGTTTCGCTTCCTCCGAGATGAGTGGCCGCAGGTCTTCGAGGCTGCGGCTCGCGTGGAGGTGGCGGCCAACTCGGACCCGCGGGCGGCATGCTTCTACGCCCGGCGTGCCTTGGAGCTCGCGGTATCGTGGGCGTACAAGCACGACGCCGCGCTCGTGCTCCCGTACCAGGACAACCTGTCGGCGCTCGTCTTCGAGCCGACCTTCCGCCACGTCGCTGGTGACGCGGTCTTCAACAAGGCGCGCGTGATCATCACGCTCGGCAACCGGGCGGTCCACAGCAACGCACCGATCCCGGTGTCGGACGCGGTCGTCGCGGCCGGCGAGCTGTTCCACGTCTGCTACTGGCTCGCCCGCACGTATGCGCGCGACGAGCGCCCGGCGCCGGACCTCCGCTTCGACCCGAGCAGGCTCCCCAAGACCGTCACGATCACCAAGCAGACCGCGGACCAGCTCAAGGCACTCGCCGCCACCCTGCGCGAGAAGGACGAGAAGCTCACCGAGCTGCTCAGCGGCAGGACGGAGCTCGAGGCCGAGCTCGCCAGGCTGCGCGCCGAGATCGCCAACGGCGAAGAAGGCCGCCGCCGTCCAGCCAGACACCCACGACTACAGCGAGGCCGCGACCCGCGACTTCTTCATCGACCTCCTGCTCAAGGAGGCCGGCTGGCCGCTGGCCGACGCGCGCGACCGCGAGTACGAGGTCGCCGGCATGCCCAACGGCGACGGCCGGGGCTTCGTGGACTACGTCCTCTGGGGCGACGACGGCATCCCGCTCGCCCTGGTCGAGGCCAAGCGGACCCGGCGCGACCCGCGGGCAGGGCAGCAGCAGGCGAAGCTCTACGCGGACTGCCTCGAGGCGCAGTTCGGCCGCCGCCCGGTCATCTTCTACACGAACGGCTACGAGCACTGGCTCTGGGACGACGCCCACTACCCGCCGCGCCGGGTGTCGGGCTTCTACAAGAAGGCCGAGCTCGAGCTCCTGGTCCAGCGCCGGACCACCCGCAAGCCGATCGCGACGACGCCGATCAGCCCGGTCATCGTCGAGCGCTACTACCAGACCCGCGCCATCCGCCGGATCGCCGAGTCGTTCGAGCGCGACCGCCAGCGCAAGGCGCTCCTCGTCATGGCCACGGGCTCCGGCAAGACCCGGACCGTCATCGCGCTCGCGGACCTGCTGATGCGCGCGAACTGGGCCAAGCGGATCCTGTTCCTCGCCGACCGGGTCGCGCTGGTGCGCCAGGCGTCCAACGCGTTCAAGGCGTTCCTGCCCGACGCGTCGCCGGTCAACCTGCTCGACGACCCGACGGGCGACGGCCGCGTCTTCGTCTCGACCTACCCCACGATGATGGGCCTGATCGACGAGGCGGCCGACGGGCAGCGCCGGTTCGGGCCCGGCCACTTCGACCTCGTCGTCATCGACGAGGCGCACCGCTCGGTCTTCGCCAAGTACCGCGGCATCTTCGACTACTTCGACTCCCTCCTCGTCGGCCTGACGGCCACGCCCAAGGACGAGATCGACAAGAACACGTACAGCCTGTTCGACCTCGAGACCGGCGTGCCCACCGACGCCTACTCGCTCGAGGAGGCGGTGCGCGACGGGTTCCTCGTCCCGCCCGAGGCCGTCTCGGTGCCGCTCAAGTTCCAGCGCGAGGGCATCAAGTACGACGAGCTCTCCGACGAGGAGAAGGACGCCTACGACGCGCTCGAGTGGGAGGACGACCCGCCCGACGTCGTGGCCGCGGCCGCGGTGAACAGCTGGCTCTTCAACGTCGACACGGTCGACAAGGTGCTCGCCCACGTCATGGAGCGGGGCATCAAGGTCGCGGGCGGCGACCGGCTCGGCAAGACGATCATCTTCGCCAAGAACCAGGCGCACGCGGACTTCATCGCCGAGCGGTTCGACGCCAACTACCCGCACTACCGCGGCGAGTTCGCGCGCACCATCACCTACCGGACCGAGTACGCCCAGAGCCTGATCGACGCCTTCTCGGCCAAGGACAAGGCGCCGCACCTCGCCATCTCGGTCGACATGCTCGACACCGGGATCGACATCCCCGAGATCGTGAACCTCGTGTTCTTCAAGCTCGTCCGCTCGAAGACCAAGTTCTGGCAGATGCTGGGCCGCGGGACGCGCCTGTGCCCGGACCTGTTCGGGCCCGGGGACGACAAGACCAAGTTCCGGCTGTTCGACTACTGCGGGAACCTCGAGTACTTCAGCCAGGACCCGCCGACGACTGAGGGCTCGGTCGACCGAGTCGCTCGGGAAGCGGCTGTTCGTGCGGCGGATGGAGGTGGTCGCGGCCCTCGAGGAGCGGCTGGGCGGCGAGGTGACGCAGGTCGCCGCACCGGCAGCGCCCGTCTACGGCGACCCGGTCACCGACGACGAGGTCCGCCGGTCGCTCGTGGCGTCGCTGCACGGCGAGGTCGCGGCGATGAACCTCGACAACTTCCTCGTCCGGCCGCAGCGGCGGCTGGTGGAGCGGTTCCGACAGCCAGAGGCGTGGGGTCCGCTGTCGGTCGAGGACCGGACGGCGCTCGCAGAGCACGTCGCCGGGCTGCCGGCCGAGCTCGAACCCCGATGCCGAGGAGGCCAAGCGGTTCGACCTGCTGATGCTGAACCTGGAGCTCTCGCTGCTGTCTGCGCTGCCGGCGTTCGAGAAGCTGCGCGACCAGGTCCGGGCGATCGCCGGGATCCTGGAGGAGAAGGCGGCCATCCCGATGATCGCGGCCCAGCTCCCGCTGATCGAGGAGATCCAGTCGGACGACTGGTGGGTCCACGTCACCGTCCCGATGCTGGAGCGGGTCCGCCGACACCTGCGCGACCTCGCGCCGTTGATCGAGCGCGGGCGCCGGAAGGTCCTGTTCACCGACTTCGAGGACCTCGATGGGCGCCGAGGTCGAGATCGGCCTGCCCGGCCTCGTCGCCGGCATCGACTTCGAGAAGTTCCGGGTGAAGGCGCGCGCCTTCCTGCGCGAGAACGAGGACCACGGCGTCGATCCGGAAGCTGCGCACGAACCAGCCGCTCTCGCCGTTCGACCTCGATCGAGCTCGAGCGGATGCTGCTCGAGAGCGGCGTGGGCGACAAGGGCGCCCTCGAGCGCGCCAAGGCCGAGTCAGAGGGCCTCGGGCTGTTCGTGCGGATGCTGGTCGGCCTCGACCGAGCCGCCGCCAAGGAGGCGTTCGGCGAGTTCCTCGCCGACCGGGCGCTTGACGGCGAACCAGATCGAGTTCGTCAACCTGATCGTCGACCACCTGACCGAACACGGCGTGATGAAGGCCGAGCAGCTGTACGAGTCGCCGTTCACGGACATCGCGCCGCACGGACCTGACGCCCTATTCGCAGGAGCGGACGTGGACCTGCTGATCGCGACGCTCCGGCAGGTGCGCGCGACCGCTGTCGCTTCGATCCAGTAGGTCGGGCGCATGACGGGCTGCTGCTGAACCTGGAGGTCAATCGAGGCATGACGCCGATCGACTGGACGAGGATGTCCGATGGCCAGTTCGAGGACATGGTGTCGTGCCTTCTCTCGCACGAGAATCCGTTGGTCCAGCGGATCGATGGCAAGGGCGGTGACGGTGGCCGAGACTGCCAGTTTGAGGACGCTGACGGGTTGCGGGTCTACCAGATGAAGCACTTCCCCGGTGGACGCGTCCGGAAGACCCAGAGACGCCAAGTCGAGCGCTCTTTGGTCACGGCGAGCAAATTGAACCCCGTCGAGTGGTGGCTCATCACGCCAGTCGATCACAACAAGTGGGAGAAGGACTGGTTCGACACGCTGAAGGCCAAGTATCCGTTCCCCTTGGTTTGGCGCGGACGCACCTGGCTCGATGGCATGTTCGCCGAGCGACAGTTCATCTATGACTACTACGTGCGAACGACAGCCGACGAGGTCGTGAAGATCCTGCGCGAGGTTGCACACGAGTCAGCCGCGCTGGCGGGAGGCATCCCCGACGCTATCGAGCGGACCGAGACCTTGGTTCGGCGAGCGAACACGCTCGATCCGCATTACCGGTTTGAGATCGCCAGCGACGGCCGCTCCTCGCGGGTCACCATTCAACCGGCATACGCGGGTGCAGAGCTGGATCGGCCGATCACCATCCAGAGCCAGTTTCGCTTCGACACCAAGACCGAGGAAGGGCGTGCCAAGCTCGAGGCCTTCGAGAAGGCGCTTGACTTTGGCATCCCGGTCGAACTTAGCGGTGAGTTTGTCCCGACTGTCGAACTTGATGCGCCGGCCGGGCTGGGAGGGACTTTCGAGCGGCCTTCGATCGAAATCGGACCCGGTCAGCCGGCCATCACCGAGCCGATCACGCTGGTCTTCAACGTGTCTGACCCCCTCGGAGCCGTACTGGCGGAGTTGTCGGTTACGGGCCAGGCAACATCAACGGGGCGGCGCGGAACGGTGCTCCACGGACAGGACCGGGGCGGCTATCTCAGAGCCGTGGTCGTGATTGACGTCGGAGATGGGAGGTACCGCATCAACTTCCATGTGCAGTGGAAGCGGTTCATTCCCCAAGACTTCCTACCAGTCGCCCGATTCCTTGCCGCATATCACACCCCCAACGCGGTATCCATCGCGCGCGATGATGGCACGATGCAGGGAACGCCTGAGCTCGGACCCGCCGAGCCCCTTCTCGGGCGCGAGATCTGCGAGTTCGTCGAGAACCTAGCCCTCGTCCAGATGTCCACCGGCCTCCTCCGGGAGGTGGCGGGTGCAATCGAACCCGAGGATTTCTATGCGGCTGCCGCGGGCCGGGCGCTCCTGACCGGACAGTCAGTCCGGATGCCTTGGACGAGCCTCACCATGACACTGGCGCCAGACGCCTCACTTGAAACCCGTACCAGACTAGTCCGCGAAGTCGTGAGGTTCGAGACAACCGAGAGGGCTCCCGTTCCCCTGGAGATTTGTGGCACGACGTACCGGGTAGGGACCGCCCACAGGATTGCCGTGACGGCCCGGGTAGACCCAACCCGATCTGGCGCACCGGATTCAGAACCGTTTGACGCCACCACTCCCGTCGTGCTCATGCCCGAAACTAACGATCCACTCGCGCTGGTCACGCTGGTCCAGGGTTCGGGCTGACTCGACCCAAACGGCATCGTCTACCGTCCACCTACCCCTCAGCACCACGGACCCAGGGGCAGAGAGCGGGTCACGCGTGGCGCACAAGCCCGCTCGCGCCGATGTCGGTCACAACAGGTCGCGGTGCTCAGTCACGCGGCGCAGGACGGCGCTGAAGGTGGGCTTCTGCTCGGCCGGCGAGAGCAGTCCCATCGAGATGGAGTAGGACTCCTCGAGCCACCCGCGCAGCGGCGTGCGTGGCGGCGGCGCGAAGGCCGGCGATGCCGCGAACCCCGCCTCGGGTCGCTCGGTGTGCCCAGCGTAGTGTGCGTCGCTCATCATCTCGATCTCAGCGAGCAGGTGGCCGAACCGCACGCGGTCGCGGAGCCGTGCGAGGGTCGGTTGATGGTCGAGTAGCCGGTAGATGTCGTAGTAGTGGCGGCCGAAACGCTGCTTGTTCGGCGGGGCATCCGCGGTCCAAGTGCTCACCTGGTGGTGCAGCGCGACGAGCTTCTCGGTGAGGGTCCGCACCGGGTCGAGCACCCGGATGCGGAACGGGTCAAGATCGTCGGCGAACTCCGTCGGATCGAGCCCCGTCCAGCCGCCGACGAGGGTGCGGATCTCGCACATCTCCGACGGCGTGTCGCCCTCGGCGATCCGGGTTTCGAACAAGATCGCATCGGTGTTGATCGTCCTGCCAAAGCCACCTGTGTGTGCCCCCGGGTACCGCAGGTAGTCCCCGCGTGACGGGCTCCGGCCGTATCCCGGCTTGCGCGCCGCCTCCCAGCTGATCCCGAGTTCCTGTGCCACGTCGGCGGTGAGCGCCTCCAAACGTCTGGCCCCGGCGGCCCCGCTCTCGTTAGCGTGCGGGATGACGACGATGTCGACGTCCTCGGAGAACCGGTTGATGATCCCGTACCCCTTGGACAGGCTCGTCCCGCCCTTTAGGACGAACCCACCAGCGCACACACGCGTGAGCGCTCGGAGCACCTGAGTGACCCAGTAGTCCTTCTCGATGAAGGCCGCGGGGTCGGGCAGGTCGCGGGCAGCGATTCCGAACACCTCGGGAAAGCCGTCTGCCTCGCGGAGGAGCGCCATCACCCGACCTCGCGGATGACCGCGAGCGCCCGGTCCTGGGCGGACCGGCTGCGGGCACGGGCAATTCGGCCGGCCTCGGCGGTACGTCCCATGAACTCGAGAACCGCACGAAGGCGCTCGCGGACGGCGGGCGGCTCGGTGGTCGAGGCTGTGATGAGGCGGTCGAGGCGGACGTCGGGCAGTGCGAGGGCCGCCTCGAAGCGATCGACCGCGGCAAGTGTGGGGAGTTCCACGAAGCGGTCCCAGCCCTCGAGCGCCTCGAGGATGGTCACTTCGGTCACGGAGAGCCGGGCCTTGCGCCGCCCGGCTCGGCTGGCGCGGTTCACGAGCTTGACGTCGGGCAAGCCAGTCGGGATCCGCCGCGTGACCGAAATCACCGGCACTGGGGCGACCTGGGTCGAGAGCCCCAGAAGATTCGTTGCGTACCACTCGGCCGCGCCGACGGCCTCAGACTGCCCCACTATCGAACGCACGGCATCGAGGGAGGGTGCCACGGTCGTGCCAAAGCGGGTTGGCGTGCCTCGCCAGTAGACGCCACGACGCACGCGTTCGATTTCGCCGTCGGCAACCATCCGGCCGAGCGCGAGTTCGACCGCGTGGGGCTCCCCCGTGAAGTCGGATGGCCGCCAGAACCGATTGGGCGTGCGGCGGACGCGGCGACGGATCGCAGCCGCCACCGAGTCGGCAGGTTTGACTCTCACCATGAGCGCATCCCGTGACGAGTACCTCTCATAACGAACGGGGCAACGGTGGCAGATCCGATCATCATCGTCAACCGGCGCGAGCGCCCAACGACGACGATCCTCCTAGGGATCCTGCTGATCATCTTCTTCATCCTCCACGCCAAGGTCGACAGTTTCGTGATCCACGAGATCAACGTGCTCGTGCTCGTTGGCGTAGGCGGCTCCATGGGGGCATCGTCACCTCTGGCGGGGTCCGCGACGCCCAGATGAGGATGGCGCCTGGCGCGACCGATGCGCCCTCCTACGCCATGTCCCGTACCACTTTCCGTACCACTTGCGCGGCGATTCAGGGCGGGTCGCAGCGCTACAGGACACCAGCCGGGAATCAAGAAATCCGCCTCGATTGAGGCGGATTTCGTGTTCGTCAGGTGGAGCCGACACTCGGATTTGAACCGAGGACCTGCTGTTTACGAAACAGCTGCTCTACCGCTGAGCTATGTCGGCGCGGACCGCATTCTAGCAACCCTTGCCGTGCACGGCGACTCCCCGGTGGATCGGTCTGGGTTGACGGTGGACGGCTACGACTGCGGTAACCGGCCCGTCGACCGTGCGGCGGAGCTGGCCACGATCCGGGCCGACCTGCCGTCCCTGCGGGCGACGGTGGTGGTGCCGTACCTCCGGCGCGCCGAGGCGGACGCCGTCGCCGGCGG
>CAVVJT010000003.1:0-334951 GCA_963748625.1 uncultured Chloroflexia bacterium
GAGCCGCCAGCGCGCACGACCATCGGCCAACGCCTGACCACCTGGGGATCACGGACAGGTTGACGGGCAGCACGTCACAGGCGTTACCTGTGCGACGATCGATGCCGTCGTCCAGCGGATGCGATGCGCCGGCAAGGCGCCGCTGATCAGACCTCGAGGAGGGCGTCGGCCCACCACGCCGGGGGCACGGGCCGCGGATCAAGGCCGGGACTCGAGGCGGGCGCCCCGTGCACAGGCGGTGCCGCATCGCTCACGCTTGCCTGGCGGACAACCACGTCCTCCTCGGTGACGTTGAACACGGTGAGGTCCTGGCTGATGGCTACCGGCCCCTGGTAGTTGACGGCCAGCTCGTCGAAGACGACATCCGTGCCGGGGGTCAGGTCGAGGTGCCAGAGCGCCCCCATGCGCAGCTGCGTGCGCTGGAGGATCTTGCCCAACTGCTCGGGATGGTGTGGGCAAGCCTGGTGCGTTGGGATCCGGAGCGGCACATTCCCGCGCTGGTTCACGCTCCTCGGATACCTGCTGGGACTGGTCCTGCTGTTCGCGGTCTCCTTCGTTGACTGGATCATCCTCGTGCTGCCCGCCTGGGTCGCCGTGACCAGCGTGTTCATCCTCCGGCGGGAGCGCTCCCGCCGCTGACCAGCGGACGGTCGCTCGCGGCTGCGGCGACGCGCCCGGGCGGTTGTAGGCGCAGCGTGGGATACGCTCGGTCCCATGAAGATCCTGGTGGTCGGTGCAAGCGGCTACGTCGGCGGACGGCTCGTTCCGCTGCTCGTCGAGCGTGGACACGAGGTGGTCCTCCTTCGGCCGGAACGTCCGGCTGCTGGCGACCCGCTTCCCGACGGCGAAGGTGATCCAGGGCGACCTGCTCGACCCTGCGACCCTCCCGCCGGCCCTCGAGGGCGTCGACCTCGCGTACTACCTCGCGCACTCGATGGGTTCCTCCGCGGAGGGCTTCGCGGAGCGTGACCGCCGGGCGGCCGCCAGCTTCGGGGCAGCCGCTGCTGCAGCAGGCGTTGGCAGGATCGTGTACCTCGGCGGCCTCGGCAATGACGACGCCGCGCTCTCGCACCACCTTGCGAGCCGGCACGAGACGGGCGCGGAGCTTGCACGCCATGGCGTTCCCGTGACCGAGTTCCGGGCCGCGATCGTCATCGGGGCCGGGAGCGCCTCGTTCGAGATCCTCCGGCACCTGGCCGAGCGACTGCCGATCATGATCACGCCCCGCTGGGTGTCGACGCGGTGCCAGCCGATCGCCATCCGCGACGTCCTCGACTACCTTGTCGCGGTATCGGAGCACCCCGAGATCACCGGGATCGTGGAGATCGGGGGTCCGGACGTCCTCTCGTACGGCGAGATGATGCTCGCCTACGCGCGGCAGCGACGGCTGCGCCGCGTGATGATCCCCGTCCCCGTCCTGACCCCGACGGCTCAGCTCCTACTGGGTCAACCTTGTCTCGCCGGTGCCGGCCTCGATCGCGCGGCCCCTCATCGAGGGCCTGCGCAACGAGGTGATCGTCCGCCGTCCCGGGCCGGCGACCGCGTTCGGCCTCCACCCGATGTCGTACGAGGAGGCCCTCGCCCGGGCGATCGAGCGCACCGACCGGCACGAGGTCGAGTCCACCTGGTTCGACGCGTACCGGAACGCCCGGCGTGAAGGGCTGCCCGAGAACGCGACGGGGGAGGGGATGATCGTCGACCGTCGGGTCGTCGAGGTGGCCGCTCCGGCCGACCGGTTGTTCGCGGAGGTCGAGCGCGTCGGCGGTGCGACCGGGTGGCCCTATGCCAACCTGCTCTGGCGGATCCGCGGCGCCGCCGACCGTGTGATCGGGGGCGTCGGGATGCGTCTCGGACGTCGCGATCCCGACCATGTCCGGGTGGGTGACGCGGTCGACTTCTGGCGGGTGGAGGACGTGCGGCCCCCGGAGCTGCTGCGGCTCGTGGCGGAGATGAAGCTGCCGGGCCGGGCGTGGCTGCAGTACGAGGTCATGCCCACGGCGGATGGAGCGCGGTCGATCCTGGTGCAGACGGCGTTCTTCGAGCCGCACGGGCTGGCAGGTCTCGCGTACTGGTACGGGCTGGCGCCCATCCACCCGTCGATCTTCCGGGGCATGGTGACCAGGCTGGCGGCGCGGGCGACCCACTGATGCGCGACCACCCCGTGCAGGCTGCCGTGCGGTGGGGGATCGCAAGAATGCTCGCGATCAGCATCACTGCCGCCCTCCTGGCGGGCTGCTCGCTGCTCCCGCCGCCCGCCGGCATCCAGCTCACCATCCCGGTCACGGCCGATGTTGCGGCGCTCCCGGTCACCGTCGTGGACCACGCCGGCATCGTCGGCGGGGCGGCCCCCGGTGCCCCCGCGAACGATGCTCCATTCGAGACGACGGTCCGCGCGGTCCCTGGCCGCGACGATGCTGTGGCGGTCCACTGGATCGGCGGGGCATGCGACGACCGGACGATCATCACGATCGACCCGGATGCGGACCGCTACCGGGTCACGATCGAGACGCAGTCCTCGGCCACGGGGTGCAATGCGAGCGGCATCTTCCGCACGGTGGTGCTCACGCTCGCGGAGCCTGTCGTGGCCGACGCGTTCGAGGTCCGCTGACGGTCCCGGCGCCGCCGCGGCCCCGGGGCGGCTCAGCCGATCTCCGCGGCCTCCGTGGCGGGCGACGCCCCCTGGTCGCGCATCACGAGCACGCTCGCGATGACGACAAGGCCGACACCGGCGATCTCCACCGGAGTCAGCACCTGGCCCAACAGCAGGAACCCGGCCAGCGCCGCCACGGCCGGCTCCAGGCTGAGCAGCACCCCGAACACGCGGGTGTCCAGCCGTCGCAGCGCGAGCATCTCAAGCGAGTACGGCACCACCGACGACAGCACCGCCACTCCGGCACCCGCGAGCAGCACGCCCAGCGTCACCGCGACCACATCCCACGACACGGCCGCGAAGGGTGCCACGAGGACCGCGCCGATCACCATCGCGAACGCCAGACCGTCGAGCTGCCGCCAGCGTGCCCCCACCGCCTGCGTCGCCAGGATGTAGGCCACCCAGGCTGCACCCGCGATCGCCGTGAGCAGCAGGCCGATGGCGTCAACGGCCGCGATCCCGCCCTCGAGCGCTCCTGACACCGCCACGACGCCCGCGAACGCGAGCGCGACGGCCGCGAAGTGGGCCGGCTTGCGTGACTGGACCGCGGCAAGACCGAGGGGACCCAGGAACTCGATGGTCACCACGATGCCCAGCGGCATCCGGCTGAGCGCGCCGTAGAAGGACAGGTTCATGGCCGCGAGGCTCACGCCCAGGACCACGACAAGCAGCCAGTCCCGCCGGCTGCGCCCGCGGATGCCCGGCCGCGCGAGCAACAGCATCAGGAGCGCCGCCACGGCGAGCCGGATGCCGACGGTGACGGCCGGACCGACCTGCGCGATCAGCCCGGCCGCGATCGCGGCCCCGAACTGCACCGACACGATGGCGGCCAGCACCAGCAGCGGCGCCGGGACGGACGTTGTGGGCAGACGTCGGGCAGAAGTCACCCGGTCAGGATCGCATGGGGGCCAGTGCGGCTGCGCGCACCCCGGCGTCCGCCAGTCGTGCGAGCATGCGGCTGTGACGAAGCGTCATCGCATCGATGGCCGAAGTCTGGCGCTCAGCGGCGGGCTCGTGGGCGGGTCGCTGGTCGCTGCCACGGCCGCGGCCGCCGTGCTGGAGTCGCTCGGCGTCGAGAACGGGTCCCCGGTGTACCTCGTGGCCGTGGTCGTCTGCGGGGTGCTGGGTGGGACGTGGACGGCGGTGTCGGCAGCGCTCGGGTCCTTCCTCGTCTACAACTACTTCTTCACCGAGCCTCGCTACACGCTCGCGATCAGCGATCCGGGCGTGCTCCTGAGCGTGGTCCTCCTGCTGTTCGCCGGGATCGTCGTGGGCAGCTCGCCGCGGCGCAGCGCAGCCGGGCCGAGGTCGCCATCGCGCGCGAGCGGGAGGCACGGTCGCTGTTCGGCGTGTCGCGGGTGCTCGCGACGCGGGAGTCGACCGAGGCTGCCTTGGCCGCCATCGCGATCGCGCTCCGGGATGAGGCCGGGATGGACCGGGTGTGGATCGCGATCGGGCCGGAGCCGGCCAGCGAGCGTGTCGCTGCCGACACCCGCGGCGACGAACCCCGGCCGACTGACCCTCGGTTCAGGGTGCTCCAGCGCCGGCCGGGAGATGAGCCTGCGACGTGGTCGCTCGTCCATCAGCCGGCGGGAACCGGAGGGCGGAAGACAGGCGTCGACCTCTACCGGGTCCGCATCGACGCGAGTGGCGAGTGCCTGGGTTCGATCTGGGCGGCGCGATCCAGGCAGCTCGACGCGCCCGGCCGGACACAGACCCGGCTCCTCGCGGCTGCCGCTGACCAGATCGGCCAGGCGCTGGCGAGGGACCGCGTCGCCGAGGCAGCTCGATCGGCGGAGGTCGCCCGGCAGGGTGACGAGCTCAAGTCGTCGCTGCTGCAGTCGGTGTCGCACGACTTCCGCACACCACTCGCGGTCATCCGTGCGGCCGCCGGCAGCATGGACGCCCCGGAGACGTCGCCCGACGACCGGCACGCGAACGTGGTGGCCATCGAGCGGGAGGTGGAGTACCTCAACGCCCTGGTGGCCAACCTGTTGGATCTCAGTCGCATCGAGGCGGGAGCCCTCCGCGCGGACCGCGACCTCTACGAGCTCGATGACGTGGTGGAGCAGGCAGTCGACCGGCTGCGTGCCGGGCTGGGCCATCGCCAGGTGGAGGTCGCCGTGGAGCCCGTGATCGTGCGCGTCGACGGGGTGTTCCTTGACGCTGCGCTGGCCAATCTGCTCGAGAACGCGCGCAAGTACGCACCAGCGGACGCTCCCGTCCGTGTGTCCGCAAGGGTGCTCGACGCCGTGTTCGTCCGGCTGACCGTGGAGGACGGCGGGCCGGGCGTGCCCGACGCCGCGCTGCCGCGGCTGTTCGAGAAGTTCTACCGGGTTCCAGGTGCCCGGGGCGGCTCGCGCGGGGGGCTGGGCATCGGCCTTGCTGTCGTGAAGGGTCTGATCGAGGCCACGGGCGGTCGTGTGAGCGCACGCCGGAGCGCGCTCGGCGGGTTGGCCGTGGACCTGGACCTGCCGCGTGCCACCGTCGCTGGCGGCGCCACGGCGGACGGGACGGGGACCGAATCGGCATGACGGCACCGGCCGAAGGCGCCGTCATCCTGGTCATCGAGGACGATGCCGCCACGCGGGAGGTCCTCTCCCGTGAGATCCAGCATGCCGGGTACCGCGTGGTCACCGCGGAGGATGCGCGCACTGGCCTTGAGCGTTTCGCGGCCCGCCGGCCGGACCTCGTCCTCCTGGACCTGGGTCTGCCGGATCGCGACGGCTCCGAGGTCATCCGGGCGATCCGACGCGAGGCGACCACGCCGATCGTGATCCTGTCGGGACGCTTCGACGAGCGGGAGAAGGTTGCCGCCCTTGAGGATGGTGCCGACGACTACGTGACCAAGCCATTCGGCATCGACGAGCTCCGGGCCCGCATCAAGGTCGCTCTCCGCCACGCAGCCGGGCCGGCCGGCTCCACCGACGGTCGACTACGGGCCGGTCCGATCGAGCTGGACCTGGACCGCCACGAGCTGCGACTCGCCGGCAGTCGCGTCGAGGTCACGCCGCGCGAGTTCGAGATCCTCAAGGTGCTGCTGGTGCACCAGGGCCGGATCGTGACGAAGGGCCGCCTCCTCCGCGCCGTCTGGGGCCAGGCCTACCAGGGTGAGGCGGACTACGTGTATGTCCATGTGAGCAGCCTGCGCCGGAAGCTGAATCGCGCGAACCCCGAGCTGGCCGCAGGCGCGCTCATCGTCACGGAGACCGGGGTCGGATACCGGATCAGCGTCCCGCAGCCCGTGCCACCCTGACGATTTCAGGCGGACTTCAGGCCCGCGACCCCGGTTGAGCGTCATTTCCTCTTGGAGGCCGGGCAGAGAGTGGTGCCATGGACACCACCTCCGAGGCCGACGCCGCACTGAACCGCCAGCTCGAGGGCGAAGTCCGCCTCGTGCACGAGGCGATCCTCCTCGTGTCCGCCAACGGCGCGCAACGGGTTGACGTCGCCGGCCTGCGCCTGGCCCACGCCGTCCTGCCGACAGTGGAGCGGCTCGCAGCGGCGTACGGCGTGCGCGTGGTGCCACTCTGGTCCACGGACGAGCAGCAGTTCGACGTCCGGGTCGAGCGGATCACGCCATGACACCCCGTCCGGTCCACGTCCTGATCGTCGAGGACGATGACGGCCTTCGGCAGATCCTCGCGCGGCACCTCGCTTCGAAGGGGTTCCGGGTGGCGGAGACATCGACCGCGGAGGCGGCCGAGGCAGAGCTCCTCGGCGGGCTCCGGCCGGCCCTCGTCCTGCTCGACCTCAACCTGCCCGGCGGCACCGGCTGGGATCTGCTCCGCGGTACGGCGCTCGCCGGTGCCGGCGATCCGCCGGTGGTGATTACCACGGCGACCACCGTGAACCCGAAGCGGCTGCGCGAGTTCGCGGTTGCCGGGTACCTGCCCAAGCCCTTCGCCATGGAGACCCTTGTTGCCACCGTGGAACGATTCGTTGGAGCCCGCTCATGACCGATCTTGCCGTCCTGGTCCTGCTGGTCGCCGTGTTCGCGGCGTTCGGCGGGCTCATCTGGCTGTGCCAGGCGGTGCGCTCGTGATCCCGATCGAGATGGTCGCCGGCGTGCTCAGCCTGTTCGTCGGCATCTACCTGGTGGTCGCCCTGCTGCGGCCCGAGCGGTTCTGAGACCATGCTGGCCAACTCCCTCATCTCGCTCGCCGTCATCCTCGGGGTGGTCGCGATCCTCGCGCTGCCGCTCGGCCGCTACATCGCGACGGTGCTCGACGGGGGCCGCCATCCGCTGGCCCGTCTCCTGGGTCCCGTGGAGCGCGGCATCTACCGGGTGGCGGGCGTTGACCCGGCCCAGGAGCAGGGCTGGCGTGGCTATGCCGTGGCCCTCCTGCTGTTCAGCGTGCTGTCGATCCTCGCCCTGTACTTCCTCCAGCGCGCCCAGGGGCTGATCCCCCTCAACCCGACCGGCGTCGGAGCCGTGCCGGAGGACCTCGCGCTCAACACGGCGGTGAGCTTCGTCGCCAACACCAACTGGCAGAACTATGGGGGCGAGTCCACGATGGCGCACCTCACCCAGGCGGCGGGCCTGGCGGTGCAGAACTTCGCGTCGGCGGCCGTCGGCCTCGCGGTGGCGATCGCCCTGGTGCGCGGGCTCACCCGCCGCACCTCGGCGACGATCGGGAACTTCTGGACGGACATCGTCCGCGCGACCCTCTATGTGCTGCTGCCGATCGCATTCATTTTCGCGCTGGTGCTCGTGTGGCAGGGCGTCCCGCAGACGTTCGCCGGCCCCGCGACGGTCAGCGGGCTGGACGGCGCCTCCCAGACCATCTACCTGGGACCCATCGCATCGCAGGAGGCGATCAAGGAGTTGGGGACCAACGGCGGCGGCATCGTCAACGCGAACTCCGCCCACCCGTTCGAGAACCCCACGGCCCTCACCAACCTGCTCCAGCAGGTGCTCATCCTCGCGATCCCGTTCGCCCTGACCGCGACGTTCGGCGTGATGGCCGGCGATCGCCGCCAGGGGTGGACGGTGTTCGCCGCGATGGCGGTCGTCCTCTCGGTGGCGGCGGTCGGCGCGATCGTCGCCGAGTCCCAAGGCAACCCGCTGTTCCCAGCCGGCGTCGACCAGGCGCTGGGCAACATGGAGGGCAAGGAGCTCCGTTTCGGGGCCTCCGCAGGTGGCCTCTACGCCGCGATCACGACGGGGACCAGCACCGGAGCCGTCAACGCGATGCACGACAGCTTCACCCCGCTGGGCGGCCTTGTGCCGCTGTTCCTGATGCTGCTCGGCGAGGTCACGCCGGGCGGCGTTGGCGCCGGGCTGTACGGGATGCTCGTCTTCGCCCTGCTCACCGTGTTCATCGCGGGCCTGATGGTCGGCCGCACGCCCGAGTACCTGGGCAAGAAGGTCGAGAGCTTCGAGATGAAGATGAGCATGCTCGTGGTGCTCGTGCTCTCGGCCAGCATCCTCGGCTTCACGGCGCTCGCGGTGGCCACCCCCGTGGGCCAGGCGGGCCCCCTCAACGCCGGGCCGCACGGTTTCAGCGAGATCCTATACGCCTTCGCAAGCCAGACCGGCAACAACGGCTCCGCGTTCGGCGGCCTCACCGGCAACACGCCCTTCTACAACGTGGCCGGCGCCATGGCCATGCTGATCGGGCGGTTCGCGATGATCATCCCGATCCTCGCCATCGCCGGGTCGCTGGCCGCCAAGCGTCGCGTGGCGGCCTCCGCGGGCACGTTCCCTACCACGGGCGCGATGTTCACGGTCCTGCTCATCGGGATCGTGGTGATCGTGGGCGCCCTCAACTTCCTCCCCGCGATGGCGCTCGGGCCCGATCGCCGAGCACCTTCTCCAGCAGGCTGGGATGGTCTTCCCGTGACCCTCGACACCGCACGCGGCACGCGCCGCTTCCAGCGCTTCGTCCAGCTCGGCGGGCAGAAGCCCGATGCGCAGCCGCCGAAGTCCCCGGGGATCCTCGACGGGACGTCGCTCCGCGCGGCCCTTCCCCAGGCCGTCCGCAAGCTCGATCCGCGCCAGCTCGCCCGGAACCCGGTCATGTTCGTCGTGGAGATCACGGCGGTCCTCGTCAGCGTCATCGCCGTTCTCCGGCTGGCCGGCGTGGATGCCGGAACCGGGACGGCCGTCGCCTTCGACGTCCAGATCGCGGCCTGGCTGTGGTTCACCGTGCTGTTCGCGACGTACGCCGAGGCTGTCGCCGAGGCACGCGGCAAGGCCCAGGCGGCCACGCTGCGCAGGACGCGATCGGTGACGATGGCCCACCGCCGCGATGCATCCGGCGCCATCGCCGATGTCGGCAGCAGCGAGCTGCGCGCCGGCGACATCGTTGTCGTGCGGGAGGGGGAGACCATCCCGTCCGACGGTGACGTGATCGACGGCGTGGCGTACGTGAACGAGGCCGCGATCACCGGCGAGTCCGCTCCTGTTCTCAAGGAGGCGGGCACGGACATCCGCTCATCGGTCACCGGGGGGACCACGGTCGTCTCGGATTCGCTCGTCGTCCGCATCACGGCCAACCCGGGCGAGACGTTCCTCGACCGGATGATCGCGCTGGTGGAGGGCGCATCCCGCCAGAAGACGCCCAACGAGCTGGCGCTCTCGATCCTCCTCGCGGGTCTCACGCTGGTCTTCCTGCTGGCCACCGTGACGCTCCAGCCGTTCGCGACGTACGCCGGCGCGACCGTGAGCATCGTGGCCCTCGTGGCGCTGCTGGTCTGCCTCATCCCGACCACCATCGGCGGCCTGCTCTCCGCGATCGGGATCGCCGGCATGGACCGGGTGGCACGCTTCAACGTCCTGGCGATGAGCGGGCGCGCGGTGGAGGCTGCGGGCGACGTGGACGTGATCCTGCTCGACAAGACCGGGACCATCACGTTCGGCAACCGGCTCGCCTCGGCGATCACGCCGGCACCGGGCGTCGACGAGGCCGAGGCCCTGCGGCTTGCCGTGCTGTCCTCGCTGCGCGACGAGACACCCGAGGGCCGCTCCATCGTGGCCCTCGCCCGGGTCCGCATGGGCGAGCTCGGGCTGCCCGGGGCGACCGGCGACGAGGGGCCGATTCGCGCACTCGACGCCCGCATCGCCGAGCAGCGCGACTTCACCGCCGAGACCCGCAGCTCCGGCGTGGTGCTCACGGACGGGACCATCGTCCTGAAGGGCGCCGTGGACGCCATCGCCGCCTCGTTGCCTGCGGGCCTGCCGGCCGAACTGGCGGCCGAGTCCGACGCGATCGCCGGACGTGGCGCGACGCCGCTGCTGCTCCGCCGTGCCGACCAGCCGATCGCCCTGATCGAGCTCAAGGACACCGTGAAGCCCGGACTGCCCGCCCGATTCGCGGAGTTCCGGCGCATGGGCGTGCGCACGGTGATGATCACCGGTGACAACCGCCTCACCGCGGCGACGATCGCCCGCGAGGCCGGCGTGGACGACTTCGTCGCCGAAGCCCGCCCGGAGGACAAGATCGCGTTCATCCGCAAGGAGCAGGCGGACGGCCATTTGGTCGCCATGACGGGCGACGGCACCAACGACGCACCCGCGCTCGCCCAGGCCGACGTCGGGATCGCGATGAACAGCGGCACGTCGGCGAGCAAGGAGGCGGCCAACATGGTCGACCTCGACTCGGATCCGACCAAGCTGCTCGAGGTGATCGCCATCGGCAAGCAGCTCCTGATCACCCGCGGTTCGATCACGACCTTCTCGATCTCGAACGACATCGCGAAGTACTTCGCGATCCTGCCTGCGCTGTTCGCGGGGGTGTACCCGCCGCTGAACGCTCTCAACGTGATGGGCCTGTCCAGCCCCGAGAGCGCGATCCTGTCGGCGGTCATCTTCAACGCGCTCGTGATCGTCGCCCTCATCCCGCTCGCCCTTCGTGGCGTCGGCTTCCGGCCGGCGTCCGCAAGTGCGCTGCTCCGGCGCAACCTGCTCGTCTACGGCCTGGGCGGCATCCTCGTACCGTTCCTGGGCATCAAGCTGATCGACGTCATCGTGACGGCGATCGGACTCGCGTGAGGTCATCGATGTCCGCCACCTGGCGCACCTACCTCCGGCCCGCCCTCGTGGTGCTGGCCGCGCTCACCCTCGTCACGGGGATCCTGTATCCGGCCGCCGTCACGGCCGTCGCCCAGGTCGTCTTCCCGTCCCAGGCCAACGGGTCCATGATCACCGCGAACGGCACGATGGTGGGATCAGCGTTGATCGGGCAGGCGTTCTCGGATCCGCGGTACGTCTGGGGCCGGCCGTCCGCTGCCCGCGACGGCTATGACGGCATGGCGTCGGCCGGCTCGAACCTCGGTCCGACGAGCCGGGACCTGATCGACCGCGTCGTCGCCGACGTGGACGCCCTGCGTGCCGCCAACGGCGAGGGTCCCGTCCCGGTCGACCTGGTGACAGCGTCGGCGTCTGGCCTCGACCCGCACATCAGCCCGGAGGCCGCCGCCTACCAGGTGGCCCGCGTGGCCGAGGCGCGGGGCGTGGATCCGTCGACGGTCCAGGCCGCCGTGGCCAGGCACACCGAGGGCCGTACCCTGTTCTTCCTCGGTGAGCCCAGGGTCAACGTGCTCCTGGTCAACCTCGACCTGGACGGGATGCTCCAATGACCGGGGCGGAGCGCGACGCGCTCGACCGGCGCCCGGATCCAGACGAGCTGCTCGCCCGCTACCAGGCGGACAGCGCGATCGGGCGAGGCCGCCTGCGGCTGTACGTCGGCATGGCGCCTGGCGTGGGCAAGACCTACCGGATGCTGGAGGAGGGCCACCGGCGGGCGGCCCGCGGGACGGACGTGGTGGTGGGCTACGTCGAGGATCACGGCCGGCCGCTCACCGCGGCCCTCGTCGAGGGACTCGAGGTGGTCCCGCGGCTGCGCCGCGTGCACCGCGAGATGGTCGTCGAGGAGCTGGATCCCGATGCCGTCATCGCCCGACGTCCCACCGTCGCGCTCGTCGACGAGCTGGCCCACACGAACGTGCCGGGCTCGGCGCGCGCGAAACGCTGGGAGGACGTGGAGGCGATCCGGGACGCCGGGATCCATGTCGTCTCGACCATGAACGTCCAGCATCTCGACTCGTTCGCGGACGCCGTCGCCACGATCACCGGAGCCCCGGTGAACGAGCGGCTGCCCGACGAGGTGCTGCAGCGAGCCGACGAGATCGAGCTTGTCGACATGAGCCCGCACGCGCTCCGCCAGCGGATGCGCCACGGCAATGTGTATCCCCCAGAGCGCACGAGCATCGCGCTCGACCGCTTCTTCACCGAGGCGAACCTCACCGCACTGCGAGAGCTCGCCCTTCGCGTCGTCGCCCGGCGTGTCGAAGGCCAGCTCGAGGCGGTGAGCCACGGCAGCATGTCGCTCGTCACGGATCGGGTCGCCGTGTTCGTGGACGGGTCGCCTGCCAGCCGGCAGGCCGTCCGGAGGGCGGCCGCGCTCGCGGGCCGGGTGCACGCGGACATCGTCGCGATCCTGCCTCCGGCGGACGCAACCGAGCGCCTGAGCTTCGACGGCCGACGGAACCTCCGCGAGGCGGTTGACACGGCGACAGACCTCGGTGCCGTCGCGGTCAGCCTCGGACCCGGACCGCTCGCCGACGAGCTCGTGACGACGGTGCGCGACATCTGCGCGACCCACCTGTTCCTGCCCGTAGCCCAGCAGTCCATCGTCGAGCGCCTCTCGGGGCCGTCGCTCGGCGAGCGCCTGGTGCGAGTCCTAGGAGACGTTGACATCCACGTGGTCGGTCACCCCGATTGATCGCTCAGGGGGCGCTGGCGTCCGAGAACGTCGTGCCGGCCCGGTCGACGTCTGGCGACACCGGGTCGGCGATCCCTGCCGGTACGGATGCCGCCACGGTGGGTCCGGTCGCGGTCCCGGTGCCGCACCGGTAGTAGAGACGGAAGCTGGGTCCGTCGTTGTAGCCATTCCAGGCCATGCAGCGGGTGCCCGCCGAGGGCCAGAGGACTGATGCCCAATCGTTGTACCGCCGCGCGGACGAGGCTGCGGCAGCGGCGAACGTGATCGCCGGGTACCACGTCATCCCGCCGTCTGGCGACTCTGCCCAGCGGAGGTCGGACCAGTCGCCATCCGCGATCTCCTCGCCCCAGGCCACGCCCACGCGGGCGGGGTCTTGGAGCACCACGGCCGGCGCGTACGGGCTGGGCGGCTCCCCGGCGGGCAGTGAGGCGACGGCGACGGGGTCGCGAAGGACGTTGGCGACCCGGAGCCTGAGCATCACCTGGTCGGCTGTGGTCCACGTCACCGCCACGCGGTTGCCCCTGACGGCGATACCCACGGAGCCGTTCGCCCCGCTCCCGACCGTGACGGTCGTTCCCCAGTGGGCCCCGCGGTCGGTGGAGACACGGGACTTCACGGTGCCGGACTTGTCGGCGATCCAGGCCACGGCAACGGTGGAGCCGGCGAGGGCGACAGCAGGCACCCCCGTCCGACCCGAGCTGTTGGCCAGGGTCGTCGAGCCGACTGAGGCAGTCCTCCAGGTCGCACCCCGGTCGCGACTCGTGGCCACCTTCACGCCGCCACCGACGGAGTCCGTCCATGCGACATGGACGTCGTAGCCGGCAGCGGCGATGGTCGGATAGTCCACCCTGCCGTTCTTCGAGGTCAGGCGTACGGCGCTCTTCCAGTAGGAGGAACCGCCGTGCTTCGTGTTGACGCGGACGTAGAGGACGCGCGGGGCGGTACCGGAGTACTTCACGATCCTCGTCTGGCTGACCCACGTGGCGTAGATACGCGAGCCAGAGGTGGCGAGCCCGAGCCGCAGGGCATGCTGCCTCGACGGGTTCAAGCGTTTGGCCGCCGACCAGGTCGACCCGGACGACGAGTTGACGTAGTAGACGCCCGCGTACGGCCCGCCGTCCTTGGCCCACGACGACCCGATGCGCGCCGTCGCGTAGGCCAGGTGCAGGCGCTGCTTCCCCGAGATCAGCGTGCGGCCGAGCGCATTGCCGTAGTTCCAGGTGTATGCAGGACCTGCCTTGTACGTCGTCCCAAGCGTGATCCCGTACGGCGGTAGCGCGCCGATCCCGGTGAGGGCGATGGGGCGATCACCGACCGGCGTCGGCCCCGAGATCGTGAGCGTCGCGACCCGGGAGCCGGCGCCGGTCGGCGTGAACCCGACCGTCACGGTGCACGACCCCGACGGAGCGACCGGTGAGGCGGTGCACGTCTGCGTCGTCACGGGGAAGTCAGCGGCCGCAGCGCCTGATACCGCGACACCCGTGATGGTGACGGCGGCACCTCCGCTGTTGGTGACCGTGATCTGTTTCGGCGCGTGGGCCGACCAGAGCGGCATGGTGCCGTAGTCCAGGGACGCCGGACTGACGTCAACTGGGTCCAGGCCGGTTCCGGTGAGCGCCACGACCCGCGTGCCGACGGGCGACGGGCCGCCGATGGTGAGCGACCCCGCACGACCGCCGAGGCCCCTCGGCACGAACGCGAGGTTGATCGTGCAGGACGTCGAGGGCAGGACGGCCGCAGCCGTGCAGGACTCGGATGTGACCGCGAAGTCGGCCGCATTCGTGCCCCCGATGGCCACCGACGACACGGTGATCGGGTCCGGGCCGATGTTGGCAACGGTGACGGAGCGGGGGGGCGCCGGCAGGGCCAG
Organism: uncultured Chloroflexia bacterium; assembly: GCA_963748625.1. Taxonomy (GTDB): domain Bacteria; phylum Chloroflexota; class Limnocylindria; order Limnocylindrales; family CSP1-4; genus CAIXZV01. The sequence goes on from CAVVJT010000003.1 coordinate 14,249, forward strand.
CTTCGACGCGTCGAAGGCAAGCGGGGCTGGCGTAACGGACACCGGGTCGAGACCTGAGCCGGTCACGAGGCGGGAGCGGGTCCCGACCGAGCCAGGGCCAGCGAGATGGAGTGCCGCGGTCCGCGCTCCGATTGCGGACGGCCGGAAGCCGAGCGTCACCGTGCAGGTGCCGCCCACCGGGATCGCGGCCGAGGTGCATGTCTCGCCCGGGATGGAGAAGTCGCCGGCGTCGGCGCCGTCGAGGGTGACCCCGGTCACCGACACCGGTGCGGTCCCACGGTTGGACAGCGTCACGACCTCGGGGGTGTCCGCCACACCACGCCCGATCCCACCGAAGTCCACCATCGCCGGCGTGATCAGGAGGTCGCCGACGTAGCGCGCGACGGTGGCGCGCCCGACGCCGAGCAACCAGAAGTTGCCGCTGCCGACCGTCACCACCGTCGAATCCGGGGCGACAGCCGCAGCCCATCCGTTTGCGTGAGCGTCGGGCACGTCGATCGACGTCAGGCCGCCAGTGCCGAATGAGGCGTCGAGGACGCCCGTGGTCGAGTACCGGGCCAGCATCATGTCCTTGGCGTTGTCATCGGCCTGGCCCGTGGCGTAGATCCACGAGCCCGCCAGCCTGATGTCGAGCAGCACGTCAGATCCAGCCGTCGGGTTGACCTCCACGATGCCGGAGGTGCCGAACCCGGCTTGCGGGCTGCCGTTGGCCGCAAATGCCTCCAGGAGCCAGACCTCGTCGGACGCCCAGCGACGACCGCCGGCCACGATCCGGCCGTCGGGATAGGCCGCGACCGCCTGGAACTCGGAGGACCCCGTCACGCTGGCGAGCGCTTCACCGTCGCCGTCGAACGAGGTGTCCAAGGCTCCGTCCGGCGTCAGACGCACAACTGAAGCGGCGTAATGGTCGGGGTTGACGCTGAAGCCCGCGAGCAGGATCCGGTCGGTGCTATCGACCGTCATCGCCAGGGGCGTGCGGGATGTCGAAGTGTCGACGATCTCGACCAGGCCATTGACCCCGAACGTCGGGTCAGGCTGGCCGTTCGGCGTCAGTCCCAGCACGCCGAGACCTTCCGGTGCCGTGAACCAGCGCAGGGCAACCACGATCCTGCCATCGGACTGCACTCCGATGCCCGCGGGGCTGCCAAGGCTTGGGCCGAGAGCGAACCGGCCGCTGGTGCCGAACGAGATGTCTGGTGCGCCGTCGGGCAGGAACCGGTACACGACCACGCCGGAAGGCGAGTACCTCGTCGTGAGCAGGATCTTGCCGTCGGGCTGGATCGCGATGTCCGGCCGCCAATCGGCGTCGACGTTCACAAAGCCGGCGGTCCCGAACGATGCGTCGACCGTGCCGGACGGGTTCAGGCGCGCAAGGAAGACCCCATATGTGCCACCGGCAACGAGGATCCTGCCGTCGGCGGTCACCTCGACATCGTAGGCCTCCTGCCAGCCGTCCAGGTCGAGTGTCGTCCAGCCGTCAGTGCCGAAGCCCGTGTCGGGCTCCCCAGCGGCGCTCGCAGCAGCCGCGCCGAGGACCATGGCAAATGCAAGGCAGATGAGGACGCCGGGGAGCCGGGGGATGCGATGGGTTGGCCAGGGATGGGATCGCTCGGCACACATGTCCACGATGCACCTCGGCGACGTATACGGCGCGCACACAACCCGAGCCCTTGAGGCGACCGCGGGTCCAGGCCACGCCGACGGTCTGCAACTGCCCCACCGAACGCTAGGCACTCGTCGGCTGGAGGGGCAGGGTCGTTCGGCCTGTCCGTGTGCCACGCGCAGGTTCGAGGCGGCTGCCCCGCCGAGGACGATCACCTCGTGCGGCGTGCTACCCGGTTGATGGAGCGGCATCCCCCCACGGGCAACCGAGGGCCGACCTGCTGAGGCCTTACGTCGCACCAGGTCCCCTGCGAGGACCTTCCGGTCCGGCGGCCGGCGCCGCGCCCGATCCTCGCGTCGGGTCGTCATCGGCTGCAGAGCATCATCGGCCCGGGTGTCACAGACCAGAGGCAGACGGCACGTCGCGGTGCAACCGAGGCGGCGCGTCGGCGGCCGCGGCTGACTCGACGGGTCACCCGTTGCTCAGGCGGCGGTCTGCTCGATCCTGAAGGCTGGGTGGTCGGCCGGGTCCGGGATCAGCTCCATCGAGCGCCGGCAGTTGCAGGTGATCGTGCTCGCGTACCTCGCGACCACAGCATCATGCTCCGGGCCGGTGAGCTCGACAACCCGGATGTGCTCGACGCCGTGGCCAATGCGGAGGTCCGCCTCGCCTGCAGCCCGCAGGTTCCGAGCCCAGTGCGTCTCGCCTCTCGGCGACACCAGGTAGCGGTTGCCCTCCCACTCGAACGGGGGGTCCATCGGCACCTGGATCGGCTTGCCGGTCCTGCGCCCCCGCACCACCAGGACCGTGCGCCCTCCGAGGGCGACGGCGATGGGATTGAGGACCCTGCTCAGCAGGGCGCTCGGCCGGACGTATGGTCGGCGCCGGCCTGTTGCGGCGTCGCGCTCGCCGGTCTCGAGGTGTCCGTAGATGGCCATGCTCGGCCTCCTTCCACGCCCCTGGCATGGCGCCCGCACAGCTGCGCACGGGTGTCAGTCCAGCCGACCGTATGCCGACAGCGCGTCGGGTTCGAGTGCCAGAGGTCGGTACCGGACGTCGCTCCATGCAGCGAAGTGGTCGACCACGCTGCAGGTCGGCGTGTCGCCCACGGAGATCTCCAGCCCGGTGACGCCCGTCGCGAGCTCGGCAGCTCGCCGGGCCACGGCCATCCGTTCCACGGTCTGGCGGTAGACCGCCAGCAGTGCCTCGATGCCGGTCGCGTGGTACGAGTGCCCTGCATGCGTGAGCACGCCGGCAAGCCGGTGGCCGGACACGGCGGCCACCTCGAGCGCGATCGCGCCCACGGCCTCGTCGTCCCAGGGGATCCCCGTGCGGTGGTAGCCGGTGTCGATGTCCAGCCAGGCGCTGACAGGATGGTCGATGGCGGCCAGGGCACGGGTTGCCTCGACCGAATCGACGAGCAGGCCGAGTGACACCTCGCCGGCCAGGCGCCGGAGCTCCGGGATGGCGCGCAGGTTGACCGGGAAGGCGATGGTGATGTCGCGCCAGCCGGCGTCGGCGAACACCCGAGCCCATTCGACCGACGAGACCGTGATCGCGGTGATCCCGAGTGGCCGGAGAAGGTCCGCGACCCGGGGCGAGTTGTGCGTTTTGACGTGGGGCCGCAGCCGGACGCCGCCCAGCGCCGCCTTGTCGGCCATGCGGCGGACATTGCGCTCCACCTTCCGCGGGTAGACCACCACGGTCGGCCGGTCGATGTGGGCGAACCGGCCTGGGTCGGCCACCAGGTGGTCGGGGAGATCGGAGGTGGACATCCCGAGCATGCTGGCAACGGCGCCGGCTTACCCGGGGCGGCGGGCGCGCTCCGACGGGACGTGTGCGTCCTTGCCTAGGGCGCGGTACCGGGTGCCGCGTCGGGCGGCGTATCGGCCTCGACGACAAGGTGGAGCCGGTGGGCGATGGCGGCGGCCTCGGTCCGGTGCGACGCGCCAAGCTTGCCCAGGATGCTCGAGACGTGGATCGCGGCCGTCCCCTCGCTGATGAACAGCGCCGCGCCGATCTCGCGGTTCGTCCGGCCAGCCGCAACCAGGGACATGACCTGCTGCTCGCGCGGCGTCAAGCCGAAGGGAGTTGCAGGTCGGCGGCGGCGTCCTCGGCGGGTGGTGGCAGCGGGCTGGTCGTCGGAGACGGAACCACCCGGATCGATCACGACCGCAGCCCGATCCGCCAATGCCGTGATCGCCTCGACGAGTGGGAGTGCGCCCACGCCGGCGGCGGCTCCAAGGGCGCGTCGAAGGACCGGCGTGACCGCAACCCTGTCTCGGGTCGTATCGAGGACGGCTTCCGCCTGCCGGTATGCCGCGTACATCGCCAGGTGCAGCTGCTCGGCCTCCACGCAGGCGTCGTGCGCCGCCTCCCAGGCAGCCGGGTCTGGGTCGCCCTCGAGCCGCGTCCACTCGGCCGCGCACAAGGCGGCCAGTGCCGCAGGACGGCGCGGCCGCCCGGACCCGTTCCGGGCAACCATCGCCTCGACGTCTCGGGCGCGGCGCAGGATGCCGGCGCCGCGGTCCCGTGCTGCTGCCAGCTCGACGGGTTCATGTCGCGTTCTCGCGTCCCGTGCTCGATCCGCTTCCGCTCGCAGGGCGATCGCCAGGGTGTCGCCCTGGATGGACACGCTCCGGATCGGCAGGAGATCGAACTCGTCCAGCGCGACCTCGATGGCCCGGCCCGCCTCCACGGGGCGTCCGCGCTCCAGCCACAGCTGGGCTTCGAGCTCGGAGGCGATGACGCGCCAGGTGGCATCGTGGTGCCTGGTGGCCGCCGCACCCTCCTCCTCGAGGATCCGGGCGACGTCCTGCACCCGCCCGCGCCCCATGGCGAGGCGTCCGCTGATCAGGCGCATCGACATCCTCGCAGCACCCTCGCGGCCCGCGAGGAGCGCGCGTTCGAGCACGCGGTCCGCCTCGTCCCACCGGCCGAGGTGGAACAGCGCCGTGGCCGTGATCCCAAGGGTCCCCACGCCGGCGTCGAACCCGAGCCCGGCGCGATCATCCCACTCGACGGCCGCCAGGGACTCGCGGACGCACGCCTCGCCCTCGAGAAGCCAGGCGAGGTTGTTCCATGCCCGGGCAACCGCATCGTCGTTCCCTGCCAGCAGCGCGATCTCGCGTCCGCGGCGAAGGGTGTCCAGCGCCGCGTCGAACTCGCCAAGCGTTCCCTGCACGGCGCCGAGCGTTGCCAGCGCGTCGGCCTCGATGCCCGGCACCCCGGCGCGACGCGCGACGCGGATCGCCTCGCGAGCCCTCGTCGCTGCCTCGTGCCAGGCTACCGGCATACATGAGCCCCCGGGCGAGGCCGGCGAGCGCGCGAGCGCGGGAGGGGGTCGCCGGCGTTGCTGGAACCAGCCGGACTGCCTCGCGGTAGGCAGCCAGCATCGTGCCATCTGCGACCCTGGCGGCCGCTGAGCCGAGCTGCTCGTGGAGGATGCCCGCCCGGACGGGGTCCTCGGCTGGATCCACCAGCCCGATCGCCGTGCGCAGGTGATCGACGGCGTCGCGGAACGCCCCCGAGTTGCGAGCGGCTGTCGATGCCATCTCGAGGAGCGCCGGTCGATCCACTCCCGCCAGAAGCAGGGGATCGGCCACCCGGTCCCATAGGCGAAGGGCACGCTCGTAGTGGACGTGGGCATCGGCGCTCGCATGGACGGCCAAGGCCTCACGACCCGCCTGGACCGATGCTTCGAATGCCCGAGGCAGGTCGCCCGCCAGGTACCAGTGGTGGGCCAGCGCGCGATCGCGACGCCTTCCGTGGCCTGTACCGCACCCCGAGGCGATCGCGGCGGCGACAGCCGCGTGCAGACGGGCTCGTTCTGCCGGCAGGAGGTCGTCGTAGACCGCCTCAGCGAGGAGCGCATGCCGGAACTCGAACGAGCTGGCCAGGGCCACCGCGCGGCACCAGGAGCTGGCGCGCGACCGCCTCGTGCAGCGCAGCGTCTACCGACTGCTCGTCGAGGCCGCCGGCCGGAGCGATCAGCCGTCCGTCGAACCGGGGCCCGATCACCGCGGCGACGCGGAGCAACGTCCAGGTCGGCTCGGCCACCCCGTCGATCCGCGCCAGCAGCGCCTCCCGCATGGTCACCGGAAGTGGCCCGTCACCCGCATCGAGTGCCAGGAGCTCCTCCGCGAAGTAGGGGTTCCCCCCGGACCGCGCGTGGATGCCCGCCACCAGCCGCGGATCAGGCTCGATCCCGAGGACGCCGGCGATCAGGGAGCGCAGCTCGTCGGTGCCGAGACGCCGCAGCTCGAGGAGCTCGAGGCGTCCGGTGCGGTCCAGCTCCTCGATGAGAGGCGCCAGCCGGTGGTCGGTGACCGGCTCGTCGGTCCGGTAGGTCGCGAGGAGCATCACCCGTTCGGTCGCGCAGTCTGCGGACGAGGAAGTCGAGCGCCTCCAGCGTGGCGAGGTCCGCCCAGTGGAGGTCTTCGAGCACGAGCACCAGGGGCTCGGTCACTGACAGGCGGCGGAGGCACTCGACGATGAGCTCGAGGAGGCGTCCGCGCTGCAGGTCGGGGTCCGGCGGCGGCCGACTTGTGCCCGGCAAGAGGCCCGGCAGCAGCCGGGGGAGCTCGGTGGTCGCGGATCCCAGCGCCCTTGTCACCTCGCCATCGGCAGGGGAACGGAAGAGGTGACTAAACGCGTCCGCGAATGGTGCGAACGGGAGACTTCGTCCGCCGACGGGGATGCACGCGCCGTGGAGCAGCCGGGCGCCGATGGCGGACGCCCCGGTCTCGAACTCGGCGACCAGCCGGGTTTTGCCCACGCCGGCCTCGCCGGCCACGAGCACGACGCCCGGATGACCGGTGCGCGCCTCGGTCAGCGCTCCCCACAGCCGCTCGCGCTCGATCCGCCGTCCGACGAACACGGGGCTCGAGACCCGTCTGGACACGCGGGCATTCTGCAGCAGTCACGACGCGGTGCCGACGGCCCGGCGACAGGTTCACGGGGGCCGGACCGCCCGAATGCTATGGAGTTCTCCAGATGTCATGAGACGGGCAGGAGCGCACCGTGGGGGAGCCGCCGGGTCCGGGGGCGCCCCCTGGGACGGCGCAAACACCTGAGGAGGTTCTGATGCGCAGGATCTGCGCCACACTCTGCGCCCTGGTGCTGCTGCTGGGCGTGTGCGTGCCGTCCGCGGCCGCGGCGACCCCGGGGAGCGCGACCCAGGTCTCCGGCGGCTGGTCGTGGGTCAACACCGGGGTCACATTCGAGCCGCAGCCCGACGGCAGCATGCTGGTCTCGGGGACCGAGGTCGGCACGTGGACGGGATCGTTCCGCGGGACGTCGAGAGACGTCTTCCAGATGACCCAGACGCCGCCTGTGGACGACCCCGATCACTGGGGCCCCGGCTGGGGCACGCTGACTGCGACATTCGATGGGAAGGTCGGCGTCAAGACCGGGACGATGGTGCTCTACATCACCTTCTGGTGGGCCGCCGATCAGCCCGAATACGAGGGGGACTGGACGATCCTGTCGGCCACGGGCGCCCTCAAGCACGTGACCGGGCACGGCACGTGGGGCAGCACTGACGGGGGCGCGTCGTACGGGTACACGGGGACGGTCTACTGGAAGTAGGCCAGCGCAAGGCCTCCGATCTCGGCGGAAGGACCGCCGCCGGGATCGGACCCCCTCGGCCTATCCCGAGCGTCCCACTGGAGGCTTGCATGCTGCCGGCGTGCACGGCTCAAGCGGGAAGTGTGGAGGTGCCCCATGAGGATCGTGCGAGACCCCAACGGTCTGTTCGTCACTGGGCTGCCAGTGGTGAGCGTGCGCAGGTGCAAGCGCCAAGGTCTCCTGGCCAGCCTCATGCTCGGCGCCGTGGTGGCAGCCTGCGGAGGTGGAGCGGTTGCGTCCCCCGTCGTCGTGGCGCCGAGCTTTGCGCCGGCAGCGACGGTTCCTGTGGCGCCGACCCCGGCACCCGAGCGCACGGCCAGCGCGGCGTTGGCGAGCACGCCCATTCCTGCCACCCCTGCACCAACGATGCCCGCGTCGCTCGTCGGCGCCTGGGAAGGGACCGTCAACGAGCCCGGGGGCGTCGTGAAGGAGTTCGCCGAGACCTACGCGATCGAGCCATGCGACGCGGACGTCGTCTGCGGCTCCTTCGAGGTGCGCGGACCCGTCGTCGAGGAGCGGCTCGACTCCTACCCGTGGGCGCGCATGGGGACAACGTGGCGCTGCTCGGGTGTGCTCCTGTTCAACAAGATGGACGGGGACGAGGCGCTGTTCATCGCCGCGTCGACTAGTGCCGACCCGCCTGAGGGCTTGAGCACCTGTGGGAAGATGCCGTTCGGCTTGAGGCCGACGGCCGACGGCGGACTCACGTTCACCAGCTACGTCTGGGGCAAGACGGTGGCGCAGCGGGGCCTGCTGCTTCCGGTTGCGGAGACGCCATCGCCCGAGTAGGCAGCTTCCCGCACCGTGGTCGTCGGCAGCGAGGTTCAGGAGGCCGGGAGCGTGTCGATCGCGTCCAGGAACCGCATCACGGTGTCGGCGTTGAGGGCACGCCATTCGGCGACGAGCCGGTCCGGGCCGCTCGCCGCCGCCGCCTGATCGGCGAGGGCTGTGGCAACAGGTCGGAGTCGCTCCCGCTGGTCCCGGACGAGCGGTGAGCGGTCCATGCCCCGCCGGTCGAGCAGCAGGAGCTTCACGAGGAGGCCCGTGCGGACGTCCCGCACGTGCTCGACGGGCTCGAGGAGCCAGTCACGGACCAGGTCTCGCCCCGACAACGTCGCTTCCAGCATGACCCGGTTCGGGCCCTGTCCCTCGACCGTCCCGACGGTCTGGAGGAGACCCGCCTCCTGGAGCCTCGCAACCGCCCGGTAGACGAGCGGGCCTGAGGTCGACCACACGCGGCCCAGCGGGCTGTCACGCCGGAGCGCGCGGACGGCCGTCCAGCCGTGGATGGGCGCCTCGTCGGCAAGGGCGAGCACGATCCACTCGGTGAGGTTCAGTTCAGTCCTGGGCGGGCGCATCGGGCTCCGAAAGGTGGGCGGCGGTCCGAACGTAGTCAATCATCGGCTACTATCGCGGGAGGCGTCACGTGCTGCCGCACCGGAGGAGCCGATGGTGAACATCCGCGGGGTCGCTGCCCTTGGCGCCATGCTGGTGCTCGCCGGCTGCGCGGCTCCTGGGGCGAGCCAGGCGCCGGGTCAGCCGGGCACGGCACCCGCGACCACCGTGGCCGCAAGCGGGCAGGTGCGGGTCGCGGCAGCGTCGGACCTCCGCTTCGCCATGGACGAGCTCGTCGCGACCTTCAGCGCGGCCAACCCCGGGCTCACCGTCGAACCCACCTTCGGGTCGTCGGGAACCTTCCTCGCCCAGATCTCCGAGGGCGCCCCGTTCGACCTCTTCTTCTCCGCCGATGCGGCTTATCCGCGCAAGCTGGAGGCGGCGGGGCTCGCAGCGAGTGGTGCCACGCAGGTGTACGGGATCGGCCAGGTCGTCCTGTGGGTGGCCGAACGACTCGGCGCTGGACGTCGAGACGCGCGGTCTTGAAGCGCTGACCGACCCGTCTGTCAGGACGATCGCCATCGCCAACCCCGAGCACGCGCCATACGGTCGCGCCGCGGAGGCGGCCATGAGGACTGCCGGGGTCTACGACGCGGTGGCGTCCAAGCTGGTCCTTGGCGAGAACGTCGCCCAGGCGGCCCAGTTCGTGGAGTCCGGGAATGCCGACATCGGGCTGATCGCCCTCTCGCTCGCGCTCTCGCCGGATCTCGCGGACCTTGGCCGCTACGCCGTGGTTCCCATCGAGTCCTATCCGCGGCTCGAGCAGGGCGCGGTCGTCCTCACGTCCGCCGCCGACCCGGAGGCCGCGCAGGCCTTCCTCGACTTCGTCCTCGGGCCTGACGGTCGGGCCGTGCTCGACCGGTACGGGTTCCTGCCGCCGCCGACGTGATGGACTGGCAGGCGACCTGATGGACTGGCAGGCGGTCGGCCTCTCGATCCGGCTCGGCGTGGCGACAACCGTCGTCCTCGTCGTCATCGGCATGCCGATCGGCTACTGGCTGGCCCGCTCGCGACGCCCGTGGCGCCCGCTCGTGGAGGCGCTGGTGGCCCTGCCGCTCGTCCTGCCGCCGACGGTGCTCGGCTTCTACCTCCTGCTCGCGATGGGTCCCAGAGGTCCGCTCGGGACGGTGTGGGAGGCCGCGACCGGTGGGCGCCTGGCGTTCTCCTTCGAGGCCCTCCTCCTGGCCTCGGTCATCTCCAGCCTGCCCTTTGCGGTGCAACCGTTCAGCGTGGCGTTTGCGGCCATCGACCGCTCACTGCTCGAGACGTCGTGGACGCTGGGCCGGTCCGGGGTGACGACGTTCTTCCGGGTCGTCCTGCCGCTGTCGGTTGGGGGGATCCTGACCGGGATGGTGCTGACGTTCGCCCACACGCTCGGGGAGTTCGGCGTGGTGCTCATGGTCGGCGGGAGCATCCCGGGCGAGACGCGCACGGTGGCAATCGTGATCTACGACCGGGTGCAGGCGCTCGACTACGGCGGAGCCGCCGCCACGGCCCTGCCGCTGCTCCTCATCTCCTTCGTCGTGCTGGCCCTGACCTACGGCCTGCGCGGACTGACGGTGGCGCCATGGCTGACCAGACGCTGACGGTCGAGGTCGAACGGCGCTACCGCCGCGGCCCCACCGTCACCGCCGCCTTCGAGCTGGACCTTGCCGCCGCGCAGACGCTCGTGCTCTTCGGGCCGTCGGGCTCAGGCAAGACGACGGTCCTGCGCTGCCTCGCCGGCCTCGAACGACCGGACCGGGGCCGGATCGACGTGGGCAGCGATGCCTGGTTCGACGCCGCCGGGCGCGCCGATCTGCCGCCCCAGCGCCGACGCATCGGCTACCTGCCCCAGGGGTTCGCGCTGTTCCCGCACCTCGACGTCCGCTCGAACATCGCGTACGGGATCACGGAGGGCTCCCGCGCGGATCGCGACGGCCGTGTGCGCGAGCTCGTCGGGCTGCTGGGCCTCGACGGCCTCGAGCGGCGGCGGCCCGGGGAGCTGTCCGGCGGCCAGCAGCAGCGGGTCGCCCTCGGCCGGGCGCTGGCCCGCAGACCGCAACTGCTGCTGCTCGACGAGCCACTGTCGGCCCTCGACGCGCCCACGCGAGAGCAGCTCCGCGGCGAGCTCCGGCAGCTGCTCCTTGCCTCCGGCGTCGCGGCGATCGTGGTGACCCACGACCGGACCGAGGCCTTGGTGCTGGGCGATCGCGTGGCCGTGATGGACGAGGGATCGATCCGGCAGGTCGGGCCGGTCCTCGAGGTCTTCGATCGTCCGTCCGACGAGACCGTCGCCCGCATCGTCGGCGTCGAGACCGTGCTCCCGGCAACGGTCCTGGACGCGTCGGCCGACCTGCTGCGGCTTCGCGTGGGGACGGCCGTGGTGGAGGCGGTTGGCGCGCGACCGATGGGGGCCCAGGTGCTGATCTCCATCCGGGCGGAGGACGTGATCATCGGCGCTGGGAATGACGGCCCGCCGGCCGCCTTCAGCGCCCGGAACCACGTCACCGGCCATGTGACCGCGATTGAACCCGCGGGCCCCCTGGTGCGGGTCCGGCTCGACTGCGGCTTCCCGCTCGTCGCCGTGGTCACCCGGCCCGCGGTGGAGGCGCTGGCACTGACGCCGGGCGCGCGCGTCGTCGCGATCTTCAAGGCTCCGGCGGTGCACGTCATCGGCTGACGGCTCGTGGCGGGCGGGGTACCGGTGGGGGAGACCGGGTCAGCCGGGCGGGCGCATCGTGTCGCCGGGGCCTACGGGCACTGGATGAACCCCTGCGCCCACAGGCAGCCACCGCAGGCGGGGGCGTCGCTGCCGAAGCAGTCCTCGAGGTTCTCGTCGGCCATGTCGCAGCTGTTGCAGACGGTGCACGGCGCGACGTCGAAGGCGAGCAGCCGCTCACGGAGTGCGACATAGGTGTCGTCGTTCCAGGCGTCGAGCAGCCCCCGGTCATTGACGTTCCCCACCGCGTACGCATGGTTCGTCCGGGGCCGGAAGTCAAGGAAGCTGCGATGCGTGTGCAGGAGCGGCAGGCAGGGGCTGATCGCCCCGTCCCAGCGGACCGAGACGCTGCCCTTCTCCGCGAACGGACAGGCGTTGGCACGCCCGTCGCCCTGCCGCACAGACGACGCACGCCCCCGCCGATCGGCCTGCGCCCGGACCAGCTGCCCGAGGGTTCGCGCGTCGATGTCCATGCGGGGCAGCGAGACATCGGGCGCCCACGGCGACGGATCGGGCTCCTCGGTGTCGATGGATCCCGCGTAGAGCACCTGCTCGCGCATCTCGGGGGTGTGGGCGAGGACATTGCTGACCGAGAACCGGTCGGCGCCCAGCCGCTGCCCCAGGCGGATGACCTCGGGCAGGTCCGCGATGTTCCGCTTCATGGCCACGAAGGCGATACCGAGCCGCGGCAGGGCCGAGAGGCTCGCCAGGCGCAGATCCCGCAGCGCGCCGAGATCGTCGAGCACCTGGGGCAGGGCATCCCACAGGCGGACGTCGGCGTAGCTCTCGGGAGTCGCCCCGTCGATGGAGACCCAGATCCGGTCCAGCCCGATCCGCACGATCTCCCGCCGGGTTGCCTCGTCCAGCATGGTCCCATTGCTGATCAGCTCGACCTGGCAGCCCGCCGCCTTGGCCTCGGCGACCATCGCCAGCAAGTCCGGGTGGGCGAAGGGCTCCCCGAACCCTCCGAAGAAGACGGTCGGGCGCGGCGACACCGCGCGCACGCCATCCATGATCCGGGCGAACGTAGCCGCGGACATCGATCCGGGCGGCTCGTCCCAGACGTTGCGGATGCACGTGCGGCAGACGAGGTTGCACAGCGTCGTCGGCTCAACGTAGACGCGGGCCAGGGATGCGCTCGATCGGCCGATGGTGAGCTCGTTGCGGCGCTCCTCGACACGGACGAGCGCCCCGTTCACCAGCCCGAGGCGTTCGGCAAGCCCGTCGGGCAGGACGAGGTGCCCCTCGACGTCGACCTGGACCCGCGCCGTTTGCGTCCGCATCACGCCGTGAGGAAGTTGAACAGGTAGCCGATCATGACGATCCCGCTGGCCACGATCAGGGCGAACGTCGTGATCAGGCGCGGCTTCATCACGCGCCGCAGGATCATGAACTCGGGCAGCGAGAGCGCGGTCACCGCCATCATGAAGGCCAGCGCCGAGCCGACCGGGAGCCCCTTGCCCAGTAGCGCTTCGACGATCGGGATCGTGCCGGCCGCGTTGCTGTACAGCGGCACGCCGAGCGCGACGAGAGCGGGGACGGCGAGGGGGTTGTCGGTGCCCCCGATCCGAACCACGAGGTCCGTCGGCACGAAGCCGTGGATGAACGCACCCACCGCGATCCCGGCGACGATGTACGGGAACACCCGGCGCACGATGTCCCGCGTGGAGCTCCACGCCTCGCGGATCCGGTCCTCCATGGACGGCTTGCTGGTGGCGGGCGTGGATCCAGCCCGGATCTTCCAGACGTAGTCCTCCACGTACCGCTCCATCCCCAGGCGCCCGATCACGAGGCCCGCGACGATGGCGACGACCAGCCCCGCCACGACGTAGGCCGCTGTGAGTCCCGGCCCGACCAGGCCGAGGAGCAGGACGATGGCGATCTCGTTGACCATCGGGCTTGCGACGAGGAAGGCGAACGTCACGCCGAGCGGGACACCCGCCTCGACGAAGCCGATGAACAGCGGCACGGCCGAGCAGGAGCAGAACGGGGTGATGATCCCGAAGGCCGCGGCGCCGACCGTGCCCACGACCGCGTTCCTGCCCGCGAGCGTGCTGCGGACCCTCTCGGGCGATACGAACGACCGCAGGAAGGAGACGAGCGTCACGACGCCTGTCAGGAGGAGGGTGACCTTCGTGACGTCGAACAGGAAGAAGGCGACGGCCTCGCCCAGCGGCGTGCCCGGCTCGAGCGGAAGGACGTCGTACGCGAGCCAGGTTGCGACCGGGAGCGCAGCGAACCACGCGAAGGTCCACAGCACGACGCCGATGAGCACGGCGAGCCACAGGGGGACCGCCGGCCGGTGGACAGCGACCGTCGTCATTCGAGAAGGTCCTGGACGGCGCGCGCGGCCGCAGCGCAGGCATCGTCGTCGCGCTCGTAATAGACCCGGCGCGTGTCGCCGCCGGCGCGGACAGGCCGCACGAGACCCGCATCGCGCAGGCGGGCGAGGTGGTTGCTCACGTTGTTCTCGCGAGCGCCCAGCGATGCCGCCATCTCGCAGACGCACACGGGACCACCCTGGAGCAGGCGGATGATCGAGGCCCGGATGGGATCGGCGAGGAGCGCAGCCACGCCGGTCGCCTCGGTGACATCGGGGGCCGGGAGGTTCATGCGCAGGTCGTCAAGGACCGGCAGCGCAGTGCGCATCGTCGCGTTCTCCGAGGGGCGGCCGGTCTAGTCGGCCAGCCAGGGGACGATGTCGTCCGCCGACGGCACGCGCCCGTAGCTGACGACCTTGCCGTCGATGACGAGTCCCGGGGTGCTCATGATCCCGTAGGCCATGATCTCGGCGTAGTCGGTCACCTTGGTGATCTCGGCCTGGATCCCCGCCATGGCGACGGCATCGCGGGCGTTCTTCTCGAGGCGGGTGCAGTTGTTGCAGCCTGGGCCGAGGACTTCGATCTTCTTCATGGCATGAGCTCCTTGGCATGTGGCGGTGGCCCGTTCAGGCGAGCAGGATCCACGCGCGCTGGATGGCGAGGGCGATGAGTGCGACGGCGAAGATCCGTGAGAGCGTTGCGGACTTCACCTTGCCGGCGGTGAACCGGGCCCCAAGCCACGACCCGATGACCGCGGCGACCGAGGTCACGATGACCGTGGGCCAGTCGAAGGTGGCGGTGCCCAGGTGCGAGATGAAGGCCGAGAAGGAGGGGACCGTCACCGCGACCGAGTTGGTGGCGGCTGCCAGCCGGGCCGAGTAGCCCACGAGGGTGAGGGTCGGCATGAGGAGGAACCCGGGCCCCACGCCGAGGAAGCCCGCGAACACGCTGATCGGCGCGGCTGCAACGGCCGCCTTGGTGCGGCTCGCATCGGTGATCTCGGCGACATCCTCGGTCGAGGCGCGCTTCGGCATGAGCATCCGCACGGCGAGGAAGACCAGGACGGCCACGTACAGCCACCAGACGACGTCGGTCGAGGCGAACTGGAGCAGCCACACGCCGATGGGCGCACCGATCGCGGTCACGATGATGAGCACGAGGGCGCCACGCTTGTCCACCATGCCCCGCCGCCAGAACAACACGGCGGCACTGATCGCCGTCAGGCCGTTGAGCAGCAGGGCCCACGGCTGGATGACGTTGACCAGGTCGTAGCCGAAGAGTCCGAGGATGGGGATCGCAACGAAGGCGACGCCCAGGCCGAGCATTCCGGACAGGAAGGACAGGCCGAAGAGCAGGGGGGTGAGGACCAGCAACATCTCAGCACCGAATGTATCAGCGCACGATGAGGCGTCCGCGGGCCATGGGTCACGAATTCGCGGCCGTTTGCCCTAGACCGGCACGCGAATGGCCACCCGGACCGTCCCGGCGCGGAGCGTGGATCAGCCTCTGCGATCGGACCAGATGAGCATCAGGCTGACCAGCACGACCCACGCCGGAAACACGAGGGCGATCACCTCGATGAAGGTGTTGCCGACGAGTGACGCCACCCCGAGCGTGATCGTGAGGATCACCAGCCAGCGGGGCAGGGCGTCGGAGCCCCGGCCGATGCTCGCCACCGAGAGCATGAACATCGCGGCCATCTTCACGGCGAAGCCGAAGAACAGGGCGTAGCCCAAGGCGTGCCCCACTGCCGCGACCGCCTGCATCTGGGCCGGATTCTCGAGGGAGCTCGCAGCCAGTATCGCGCCCGCGGCAGCCCCGGTGGCGAAGGTCATCGAGATGAAGATCAGGGCGCTGCCGAGGAAGACGGTGGCGAAGAACAGGCCTTCGGCGTGGCCGATCCGGCGGCGGACTGCGGCGACGAACCAGATGAACGCCATCCCCGCGAACGGCACCAGGTAGGTCCCGGCGGTGATCCGGTCACGGCTGGCCGCCCACCACTCTGCGAACGCTGCTGCGCCTGCAGGCGGCGCATCCGTGCGGAGGAGCACGAAGGCCGCCGTGAACAGCGCCGCGAACACGAGGCCCGCGGCACCCGCCGCCTGTGCGAGCTTGGGCGCAATGGTGCCGGGCGGCGTGGTGGCCGGCGGGACGGCGCCGGCGTCGGCCGGCGGCGCTTGGGTCAGGTTCATGGCAGCCTCGCGCTCCGTCCGGTCATGATCCAGGCTTCGGCATCGTTGCGCGCCCGATCCAGCGTCGCGCCCACGCGCTCGTCGCCCCGGTAGATGTTCCCGGCTCCGACGAGATCCGCGATGCCGGTGGCGGCCAGCTGCTCGTCGATCCGCTCGTTGGTGGACACGAGCATGAGCTTCGAATCCACGGCGAGCAGCTGCTGGGCATAGCGCGCCAGCACGTCGATGAAGGTGGTGCCCAGGTCCTCGCGACCGCGGAGCCGCACGACCACGACCGAGCCGCGGCTCGCGGGGACGACCCGCGGCAGTGCCGCCTCAAATGACGGCGCGGCCGCGAAGAACAGGCTCCCGTAGGCCTGGAGCACCACGACCTCGCCCGCCGGAAGCTCCTCGGGGGGATCCACCTCCACATCGTGCCCGCCATCGAGGACCCGGCGCCGCAGCACGAGGCGGTTCGACTGCCGCACGACAAAGAGCAGGACGGACATCCCGACACCCACCAGCACCGCGTACTGGAGTGGGATGAGCATTGTGAGGGCGAAGGTCAGGCCCAGGACCGTCCGCTGGACCGGGCCGGTCCTCCAGACGGAGACGAGGTCGGCGGGCTTGATCGTCCGGAAGCCGATGAGCATCAGCAGGCCCGCCAGCGCGGGCATCGCCACCGCCTGGACGACGCTGCCCAGTGCGACGATCGTGAAGCCGATCACGACGCCGGCGATCAGCAGCGACTGGCGGGTCTTCGCGCCGGCCGCGCGGTTGAGCGCGGACGCGGACACCGAGCCGCCGACCGGCATCCCCTGGAAGACGCCTGCGGCGACGTTCGCCACGCCTTGGGCCGAGAAGTCCCGGGACGCGTCACCGTATGTGCCGTCGGGATTGGGGAAGTTGGCGGAGATGCCCGCGCCCTGCACGAGCCCCACGAACGCCAGCGACAGCGCCGGCAGCAGGAGCACCGGCACCAGGTCTATCGAGGGCAGGACGGGCATCGGCAGCCCCTCGAGTGCGACACCCAGGTCCGCGAGGGTCGCCACGGACTGCAGGTCCAGGACCGCGACCATGGCCGACGTCACCACGACCGCCACGACGAGCCCCAAGGCGCCCAGCCGCGTGCGCTCCATGAGGACGATGAGCGCGATGGTCGCCGTCCCGATCAGGACCGAGGGTGCGTCGAGCATCAGGGGGCTCGTGATCGTGACGATCGCGCGAATGATCCGGTTCGCGCCCTCCGCCTCGTACC
Organism: uncultured Chloroflexia bacterium; assembly: GCA_963748625.1. Lineage (GTDB taxonomy): Bacteria > Chloroflexota > Limnocylindria > Limnocylindrales > CSP1-4 > CAIXZV01. The sequence goes on from CAVVJT010000003.1 coordinate 31,326, forward strand.
CGGTGAAGTTGGCGAGCTGGCCGAGCACGATGTTGACGCCCACCGCGTTGATGAACCCGACCATCACCGAGTTGGACACGAACCGCAGCACGAATCCCAGGCGGAGCAGGCCGGCCACCAGCATCACCACCCCGGTCAGCACCGCGAGGGTGAACAGCGCGATCTCAGGCGAGGGTGACTCGTGCACGGCGGGCGTGTCGGCGATGATCATCGCCATCGCCCCGGTGCCCTGGATCGCCATGAACGTGGACCCGGTCACGAGCGATCCCGCGAGCAGGCCCACCATGTAGGCGTTGAGTCCGGCCAATGGGCTGACGCCGGTCAGCAGACCAGTGGCCAGGCCGTCCGGGACGCTCTGGAGCCCCAGCACCAGGCCCGCGATTCCGTCCCGGCGAAGCCTGTCCTTCTTCGAGCTCAGCGGCGACCCCTCCGTCCTTCGCGTGCGAGGGACTCAGGATCGCACACGGTCGCCGCGGGGTGATGGCGTCCTCGATGCGCTCGAGATCGGATCCTCACCGATACCCGCGGGCCTCGCGGAGCTGCACCGCGAACTCGTCGGGCAGGTCGCTCGCCTCGATCGCGATGGCGGCCCCCTCCACGTCGTAGGGCGTGCGCCGGAACTCGACCGTGTCGGCGCCCGTGTCGAGGAGCGCCCAGCAACCCCGCGGATCGCCGTCCTTCGGCTTGCCCGCGGACCCGACGTTGATGAAGCGGGTGCCCGCGACCGTCTTGTCATAGGCCTTGTGCGTGTGGCCGCAGACGATGACGTCGGCCTGGGCCATGGCCGCGATCCGGGCGAACGTCGCGTCAGGCTTGTCCTCGTAGAGGTACTCGTTGATCTTGCGTGGGCTGCCGTGCACCAGCAGGTAGCGCTTGCCGTCGGCCTCGAACCGGATCTGTGGCGCGAGCGTCTGGAGCCAGGCCTTGTTCCCAGCGGACGTGTGCGCCTTCGTCCAGAGGAAGCCTGCGTCACCCTCCGCCTTGTCGCGCTCCTTCACGTAGGCGCAGCCGCACTCGTCGCGGTCGAATCCCACCCCGTCGTCGTAGTTCCCCATGACGATGGGGAACGCCTCGGCCTGGAGCCGTTCCAGCACCTCGTCAGGCCAGGGCGCGTAGCCCACGAGGTCGCCGAGTGCGAACCGTGCATCAACTGCTGCGGCCTCGATGTCCGCGAGGACGGCGGCAAGGGCGGGAAGGTTCGCGTGGACGTCGGAGAGGATGGCGATGCGCATGCGAGGAGCGTAGACCTTGAAGCGACTTGAAGGTCAAGCCGATTTCGCGCTCAGGTCCTGAACGAGATCGAGAATTCGGCTCAGCCCAGCACGGCGCGCAGGGCGCCATCGAGATCCGTCCAGAGGTCCTCGACGTTCTCGATGCCCACCGACAGCCGGCACAGGGTCGGACCGACGACCGTGGCATCCCCCGCGTAGCGGGCGCGGCGCTCGATGAGCGACTCGACGCCCCCGAGGCTTGTCGCGTGGGTGAGCAGCCGCAGGCGCCCAAGGACGGCCTCCGTCTGCTCGGCGGTGCCGGCGACCTCGAATGACAGCAATGGGCCAGCGCCCGCTGGGAGCACGCGCGCCGCGCGCTCGTGCTGGGTATCGCCGGCCAGGCCCGGATAGTTGACGTGCGTCACGTGGGGGTGGGCAGCCAGCCTGCGGGCGATCTCCTCCGCGGACGCTTCCGCACGGTCCAGGCGCACGGCGAGCGTCCGCAGGCCGCGCAGGGCGAGGAAGGCCTCCAGGGTTCCCGGGATCGCGCCATGGTCATGGCGGTGGGCGACCAGGAAGTCGGCATGGGCGTCCGCGCGGCAGACGACCGCGCCAAGCAGGAGGTCCGAGTGGCCGGCGATGAGCTTGGTCGCGGAGTGCATCACGATGTCGGCGCCGAGATCGAGCGGGCGCTGGCGCAGGGGTGTCGCGAATGTGGCGTCCACCACGGAGATCGCACCGCGCTCCCGGGCGCCCGCCGCGATGGCGGGGACGTCGGCGACGACCATGAGCGGGTTGGCGATCGACTCCACCCACACCATGTCGGCGCCAACGGCTGCAGCGAGCACGGCAGCGGTGTCGTCGGCGGGCGTCATGCGGACGTGGAGGCGGCCGCGGGCCTCGAGGCGCTCGAAGATGTTGCGAACGCCGAAGTAGGTGACGGTCGAGAGCACGACCGTGCCGTCGACCGGGACCAGGTCCGCGATGGAGGTGGCAGCGGCAAGTCCCGAAGCGAAGGTCACGGCCCGGCCGCCGTCGAGCGCCCCGAGCGCGGTCTCCAGCGCCATCCACCCGGCGTTGCCATCGCGGCCGTACTCGAGCGTGGCGTCGTGCACGTACGTGGCCGACAGCGTGATCGGCGCGTTCATCGGGGCGCCGGGGTCACGCGCCGGCCGGCCGGCCTGCACGGTCACGGTGTCGGCGGACCATGCGGCGTCCAAGTCAAGCGAGGAGGTGTTCGAGGTCTCGGTCATCGGATCGGTCACCTGTCAGGCACTGATGGCGGGGATGATGCGTGCGGCCGTCCGGACGGCCGGGTCCAGGGCACGCAGGCGGCGCTCCAGATCGGCACCGGCCGCCGTCGCGGTCTCGGCCGCATCAGGGCCGAGGGCGTCGATGATGAAGAGCGCGCTGGTCGTGGCGCCCGTGAGCTGGGTTCGGGTGCACTGGCGCCAGTTCCAGCGGCGGCAGGTGATACCTGCGTCGTCCGCCCAGACGACCTCGCCGGGCTCCGGGTGCTCGACGACGGCTTCGCCCGACGCGGTCGTCTCGAACGGCTCCGCCCCGGTCGCCCGGACCAGGCGGGCCGCGCCCACGTACCGGGCCAGGTCCTCCCCGCCCACGGGCACCTCGTGAATGACCGATACGGCGTTGTACAGGTCGGTGAGCCGGTTGATCCGGGGCAGCCCGTCTGGTACGCGCCGCAGGAGCGCCTCGAGGCTGTTGCGGGTCCGCTGCGGCTTTGCGCCGAACGCCCGGTACGCTGCGCGCCAGGTTGCGACACGCGGGCGGTCCTCGGGCGCCCCGCCGTCCAGGCGCGTGACCGCCAGCACCTCGGCCTCGCGCAGCCATGCATCCGATGCCGTGTCACTCGGGGCGCCCGGCAGGCCGTCTGCCGCGACGAGGACCGCCACGTAGTCGGGCTGGAGCTTGCCCACGGCCCGATCCACCGCCGCCTCGGCCAGCAGCGCGTCCAGGTCGGTCGCTGTCATCGTCCTGCCTCCGAGGGTTCGTAGACCGCCAGTGCGAACCGGGCGGGGATCGTCCCGTCATTGCGGTAGCTGTGCACGGTGTCACCGTGGAATGTTGCCGAGTCGCCCGCCTGGAGCGCGACGTCCTCGCCGCCCACCGAGAGGGTCACCTCGCCCTCCAGCACCGCCAGCAGCTCACGCGTGCCGGCCACGTGCGGCTCGCTCGCATGGGCGTCATCCGGTGCCAGGACCCAATCCCACAGCTCGACCACTTCGGGGTCAGCCACGCCGGCAGCCAGGTAGGCCACTCCGCCGTGCGCCCCCGACCACAGCGGCGCTCGCGTGCCGGAGCGGCGTACCTCCATCGCTGACGTGCCGCCATCCGGGGCCACGAGGGAGGGCAGGCCGATCCCGAGCGCGTCGCTCAGGCGCAGCAACGTGGCGATGCTCGCATTGGTGGTTCCCTGCTCGACGTTCACGAGCATCCGGCGGCTCACGCCAGATCGCTCCGCGAGCTCGTCGAGGGTCCAGGACCGGGCATGGCGCCGGGCGCGGACGCGCTCGCCGATGCGCGTCATGATGGTGAGGTCGGCCGTGGTCATGCAGCCCAGACTACCGTGTGCTGCACCGGCAGTGCAACACACTGCACTTGCACCCTGGTTCCGGTACGTCGTGGGGGGCCGTCCTCGGGTCGCGTGGTACCCTTCGATTGCCACGCCAAGTGGCGACACGCATGCGGCCCACCCTTCTCGAACGGGCGCCTGCCCTCTCCTGTGTTCGAGATACCGGGAGGCGCCCCATGACCACGGGCACCATCAAGAAGCTCGTGTCCGAGCGTGGCTTCGGGTTCATCACGTCCGACGACGGCAAGGACTACTTCTTCCACCGAAGCGCACTTGCTGCGTCGTTCGACTTCGACCGCCTCGTCGGCGGTGAGAAGGTGCAGTTCGAGATCGAGAAGGACGCAAAGGGCGATCGCGCCAAGAACGTGGAGCCTGCATGAGGTCTGGCGGTCGTTGCGGCCGCCGGTCCTCGTCGCCCTGGACATGAAGGGGAGCAAGCGTTGACAAAGCAGTCACGGTACGAGCGGACACAGCGGTCGGCCGAGCAGGTCCGCATTCGCGAGATCGAGGCCACCTGGGCGGCACGTATCTCGCCTGAGCAGAGCGCGGCGTTCAGGCGCGAGGTCGAGGTGGCACTCGCCCGCCAGCCCGAGCCGCGCCAGGACATGGCGCCCGGCACCCTTCCGAACCCGCCCCGGCCCGGTCGTGAGCCCCGCCCGCCCAAGGAGCAGGCCAAGGGACGATCCCGGTACTAGGCGTGACTGACCACGCGGGCGCCGATCCTGAGGATGGCGCCGTCTCCCGGGTGATCCGCAACCACCGCAGGTTCGCGCTCAGCGACGTGACGTTCGACGGTGCTCCCGTTGGCGGCGCGACCATCGATGCGTGGCAGGACGGGTCGGGAGCGGGCTTCTGGTCTGCGCGCGTCCTGATGGTGGCCAACGACGTCCCGAACACGGGCGCGCTGGCGGGCCGCACCCGGGACGGCCGACTGCTGCGCGGACGCGTCGCGCTCGTCGGGCCCGGACCGGCGCCCAAGCCCCGGGGAGCCATCCTCATCGAGTGGCATGGCGTCGGCCTGCTCCGCGCCGAGGTCCCGGGCGAGGAGTCCTGACCGCTCGACCCGGATCGCTCGCCCCTGATCGCTCGCCCCTGATCGCTCGTTCGTGCCCGGCGGCCTCGCCGCGTCAGGGCGGCATCATGCACCAGCTCGGCCGCCAGAGGACCGTGGACGCGAGTCGTGTCAGCGCCGGTCCGCGTCCACCGCATCGGCGAAGGCGGCCATCGAGGAGAATGTCCAGTCCGGCGTCACCGGGGCCTGGGGCTCCGGGGTTGCACCCCATCCTGGACGTCCGTGACGGCGGTTGATCCAGACCGTGGGCAGGCCTGCAGCCTTGGCGGGGACGTGGTCATGGAAGAGGCTCTGGGCGACGTGCAGCAGGCGGCCCTCGGGCACGCCCAGCCTGGCGACTTCGGCGGCAAGGGCCGCGAAGTTGCGTGGCGACGGCTTGTACGAGCCGATGTCCTCGGCGGTCAGGATGCTCGTGAAGGTCACGCCGAGCCGCAAGCTGGAGCCGGCGAACGAGGCACGGTCCACGTTGGACAGGATGATCAGCTTGTAGTGGCGGGCGAGGCGGATGAGCGCCTCGGTGGAGTCCGGGAAGGCGGGCCAGTCCGGCACGGAGGTCGCGAGCGACTCGGCCTCGGCATCGCTGACGGCGACCCCCAGCTCAAGGCCGAGTCCGCGGACGGCACGCGCCAGGATCTCCGGGTACAGGGCCTGCGGGTGGGCCGTCTCTGCGGCGGCCTCGTGGCTGGCGTAGGCGGTCAGCAGCGCCTCGTTGGAGCGGGCCAGGCCATGGGTGTCCGCCCACCGCCGGAGCACCACGGCAATGCCCGCCTCCCAGTCGATCAGCGTCCCGTAGCAGTCGAAGGAGAGGGCGTCGAAGTCGCCGAAGTCCACCTGGTGCGCTCCCTGGCAATGTCGATGTCGATGTCCGCGTGTATAGCAGGTGGACGTCACACGCCGGGAGGGCGTCAGGCGCCTGGCGTGCCTTCTGGGGCGTCCCACCAGCGCAGGCTGCCCCTGGCGAGCGCCCGCTCGAAGTAGGAGCCGTCTCGCCGGATCCGGTCCACGCTGCCGACCGTGACGAGGGTCTCGAGGAGCGGCGCGAGCTGCGATCCATACACGTGCATGCATGGCTCCGCGCGGACGCCCGGCCACGAGTAGCAGGACACGACCGTCCGTCGTTCCTCCGTCGGGATCCCGGGCGGCAGGAGGTCCCAGGCCGGGTCGCCCGGCGCGAACTCCCACTGGTCGAGGTTGCCCTGCGGGATGCCCTCGATGCCGCGCACGACCCGGGGCTCCGCGTCGAGCAGGTAGGGATCGACCGCGAGATCGCAGATGACGGCGTGCTCGGGCAGCACGGCGATCCAGGCGTTGGGGACGACCGGGACCGATGGGTCGCGCCGTGCAGTGGCGTCCACCAGGACGTCGGTGACCCCGAGGCGGCTGCGCAGGTACCCGGCATCACCGGTCAGGTTGCGGCCGGCGGTGACCACCTCCACCCCCGGCAGGCCCTGGCGCGAGAACGCCTCGTTGCGCGCGTCGTCCCCGTACTTGGTGGCGAACTCGACGGCATGTCGCCCGACCCGGCCGGCGCCCAGGATCGTCACCTTGACCGTAGAGCGATGCGGGTTGCGCAGGGCCGGCCACGTCCGCTCCAGGGCCGCGAACGCGGAGGCCACGCCGTTCCATGCCACGCTGCGCAGGTTCTCCACCAGCCGGCGTCCATCATCATTGCGGATGAGATCCAGGCTGACGGCGTCGACGCCCAGCTCGTGCAGCATGGCCACCCGTCCAGGCCGCGTGGAGAAGTGGAGCATGGACACGAGCAGCGAGCCGCGCCGCAGGAGCTCGTAGCGACCTTCCGGCGCCCGCAGCACGACGACCATGTCCTGGCGGTAGCAGGCCTCCTCGTCCGTGATGTGCACGTGGGGCGACAGGTCGCTGTAGTCCGTGTCGACGTAGCCCATGTCCGAACCGATGCCGGTCTCGCAGAAGACCTCGGCGCCGTTCGCCGCGAGGAGGCCCACGAGCGGTGGCAGGAAGTCGCGCCGCTCACTCGCCTCGCGGTGCATGCGCGGGAAGCCGACGCTGACGCGACCGGATGCCATGGCGGGTCCTCCCAACCCGACCGCGACGAGACGATGCCGCCCCATGGCGCGGTTGTCCGCCGAGCGTCGGGTGCGCCGCCGCGTGGGGCAATGGTCCCGGCGCCCGACCGGGCAGGCCACCCGGCCCGTCCTTGCGGAACTTGACGCAGGACGACAGGTGCGCGACGGTCGCCGCATCGAGTGCATGCGTGGGCAAGCGAGTGGGCGAGCAACGGGAGGCGGCAACGGGCGATGGCCAACGAGGCAGGGCTCACGATCGGGTTCCCGCGGATGTACAACGAGCCGGGGGAACGGAGGGCGTTCCTCCCATCGCTGGTGGGCACGCTGGCTGCGCTGGGCGTGGACGTGGCCATCGAATCAGGGCTGGGGGCCGCGATGGGGTACCCGGACGAGGCCTACACGTCCGTCTCGCCGCGGGTGCGGGTGGTTGATGAGGCGACGGCCTACCGGCAGGCGATCGTGCTGGTGCTGCGCGCGCCCGAAGGCCGCTACGAGCTGATGGCACCGGGGACGATCCTGCTCTCGATGCTCCATTTCAACACCCGCCCGGAGCGTGTCGCGCTGCTCGAGTCGTTGGGGATCGAGGCGATCGCGCTGGACATGATCACCGGCGATGACGGGCGACGCCTCGTGCAGAACCTGCGCGACGTGGCCCGCAACGGCCTCGCCTGCGCGTTCGACGCCCTCGAGCGACGCTGGCCGCCGCTGTTCTCGCCGGCCAGGCCCGCCGTGAGCGTCACCGTCCTCGGGGCTGGGGGCGTGGGCAAGCAGGCGATCGAGTCGGCCGCCCGAGCCGGCGATGACGCGCGCAACGAGCGCTTCCTGCGTGAGGGCCTGCCAGGCGTCGAGGTGGTCGTCGTGGAGCAGAGCCTCGCGGGCAACGAGGCCTACTTCCGCCACCGGTTCGCCCTGACCGACATCCTGGTCGACGCAACCGCCCGTCGCGACACGTCACGCCCGCTGTTCCCGAACCACTGGATCGGGTTCCTGCCCGAGCACGCCGTCATCTGCGACCTGGCGGTGGACCCCTACCTGCTCGACGACGTCCCCCAGGTGGTGCGCGGTATCGAGGGCATTCCGCAGGGCAGCCTCGACCAGTGGGAGTTCGACGTCGACGATCCAGCCTGGGACCGGCTACCGCCGTCGATCCCCACCCGCGAGCGGCGCACCGTCGTGTCCTGCTACTCGTGGCCGGGGGTCCGCCCCGAGCCGTGCATGGAGTTGTACGGCTCCCAGGTGACGCCACTGCTCAAGACGCTCGTCTGGTACGGCGGCGCGCCGGCGATCGCCCCTGACGGCTCGTTCCACGGACGGGCGATGTGGCGCGGGAGCCTGCGCCGTGTCACCGGGCGGGACCCCGTGACGGGCGCCGCCACGACGGCTGGGGACGCTGGTGCCACCGACGCTGCGGGGGCCGGTCGCTAGGCCTGACGCTACGGCCGACGGGGAAGGCGCATCCGGTCGAGCTCGCGGCCGATCCTGTACGCGTACTCCACGATTGCCTGCCAGTCCCGGAAGTCGCCGATGCGATGGGTCTGGAGCACCTGGCTCGTGACGTCCGCGTCAGGGGCCAGGCGGCCGCCGAAGGTGCGGTGGCCCAGCGCGCCGAGTCCGGCGGTGATCTCTGCGCCGTGGGGTGTGATGGCCTGGTCGGATCGGGCGAGCCGGCGGTCGAGCGGGCCTCCGCTGAACAGCCAGAGCGGGCGCGCGATGAGCTCGTCGCGGAACCGCTCGACGAAGAGGCGGGCGTCGCGCTGCCAGTAGGCGGCGTAGACGGCGCTGCCGAGGACGACGGCGTCCCACCCGTCGAGGCCGGCCACCTCGCGCGTTGGCTGGGCGAGGGCGCTGTGGCCGCTGTCGCGCAGGACCTGGGCCATCGCCTCGGCGATCTCGCCGGTGGAGCCCAGCTTCGTGGCGTAGGCGACGAGCACCCGGGACTTCATCCGAGGTCGTCCGGAAGCATGCTGTAGCACCAGCCGCACTGGTAGCCGATCGTCCTGCCGGCGGCGTTCACCAGCCGCGCCCTCGGATGGGTGTGCCGGCAGCTCGCCCCGCGAACGCGGTTGAGCGTCATCTCGCCGGGCTGGGTCCAGACCATGTCCGCGTCGCCGTAGCGCGTCTGCAGCGGGCTCGAGACCTTCTGGTTGGCGCGGCACTCCACGGAGTCGACGCGGTGCTGGTCGAGGGCGGCCCGGCTGGGGAAGCGAAGGGCGCACCAGGTGCACACGAAGGCGGCGCCGTCGGGCGCGACGACGGGTCCGGCGGCGGAGCGGCCCGGGGTGTCGGAGGCGTCCGCCGTGGTCCCGTCGATCACCCGCAGGAACGGTCGGCCGCTGGAGGAGTCGTCGGTCATCAGCGCGTACCGTACCTGTCTCCGCGCCGGGATGCGACAGGGCGGGCCACGCCGGACGACGTACCCTGCACTGATCATGACCACCTCCATTGTCGTCAGCGACCTCGACGGCACGCTCACCACCGCCGAGACCTGGCGCGGCGTCCTGGACTGGATCCGCCGTGAGCACCCGTCACGTGCGGCCACGTGGTTCGTGAAGGTGCGCATGCCACTCGTGATCTTCGCCAAGACCGGCCTCCTGCCCAAGGAGCGGTTCCGGGCGCGCTGGTTCGCCGACCTCGGCCACCTCCTGGCCGGACTGCCCGAGGAGCGCCTGCCGGAGCTGGCGGTGTGGGTGGTGGAGGAGTGCCTGTGGCCTGCCCGCCGCCTGGCGGCGCTCGATCTTGTCAACGCTGCGGTCGCCGACGCCCGCGAGGCCGATCCCGGGGTGCGCCTCGTTGTTGCGACCGGTGCCTACCAGGCGATCGCGGACGCTTGGGCGCGGCGGATGGAGGCGGATGTCGCGCTGGGCACGCCGCTCGAAGTGGCTGGAGGACGCCTCACTGGCAGGCTGGCCGCGGCGGTCCAGACGGGTGACCAGAAGGCCGCAGCGGTCCGGGCGCTCGCGCAGGGAGGATCGGTTGTGGCGGCCTTCGGGGACACAGCTGCGGACGCCGCGTTCCTGCAGCTCGCCGTGCGGGCCGTCGCGGTGGCGCCGGATGCCGAGCTCCGGCGGAACGCGGAGCAGGCCGGCTGGGAGATCGTGGACCCGTGCTGACCACGCGCTACCCCTGGCTCCTGTTCGATGCCGACGACACCCTGTTCGACTTCCGCGCTGCTGAGGCGCACGCGCTCGAGGCGGCGTTCCGGGACGTCGGCGTCTCCTTCGACCCCGCGTGGCTCGCGGTGTACCAGCAGGTGAACGCACGGGCATGGCGGGCACTGGAGGAGGGGAGGACCACGCCAGAGCGACTGCGAGTCCTGCGGTTCGACGACCTCTTCGCCCAGCTGGGCCTGCCGCTCGATGCCGACGCGTTCAGCGTGACGTACCTGCGCCATCTGGGCACGCAGGCGGAGTTGGTGGACGGGGCCCTCGAGATGCTCGACGCCGTGCTGCCGGGGCGGCGGCTCGCCATCATCACCAACGGGCTCTCGGAGGTGCAGCGTCCACGCTTCGCCGCCTCGGCGATCGCGGACCGGATCGCCGCGGTCGTCATCTCGGAGGAGGTGGGCGTTGCGAAGCCGGATCCCGCGATCTTCGCCATCGCGCTCGAGCGCATGAACGGACCGGCGCCCCACGAAGTCCTGATGATCGGGGACAGCCTCAGCTCCGATATCGCGGGCGGAATTGCCGCCGGGCTGGACACCGTCTGGTTCAACCCCCGCGGCCTGGATGGGTCCGGCGGTCCGACCCCAACCATCGAGGTCGGCTCGCTGGCGGAGCTCGCGGCGCTGCTCGAGGGCTAGCCGCGCATCCCGTCACCCGCCCCTTGCGCCACTGGGGTGGCGCTGGACCGTCACGGCGGCCGGGTACCATCCACTGATGCGCCGCCACCTGCCTGACATCCTTGCCGTCCTCTCGCTGCCCGTGGGCATCGCGGCGTATCTCGCCACCGGTCAGGCCATCGCCACCCTTGCGCCCGGCCTGTCGCCCACGATCGTGGGCCTCTTCGTGCCGCTGTTCGTGGCGGGCGTCTGCATGATCCCGTTCGTGGCGCCCTGGTTCGACCGCCGCGCCAAGGCCGATCTTGCGAAGATCCGGGCCGACCGGGAGGACGAGGCGCGCAAGGGCCCCTAGTGTCGTGTACCGCCGCTGACGGGCGGACACCCCTCCGCCCGGCGGCGCCCCTGCTGCGCCCGGCGGCGCCCCTGCCGCGCCCGGCGGCGCCCCTGCCGCGCCCGGCGGCGCCTGGCGGCGCGAATCGAGGGGCTCCACGCTGGGCTGGACGCCCAGACTGTCGATCCGTGGGTTGATCCCTGTGGGCCGCGGCCCGTTTCGCCCCATGGCCGGGGATGGAGGCGTGACACGAGCGCCGCATGTGTGCTCGGCGGCCGGTGATAAATCGCGGCGCCCGGGCCGCGGCCCGCCGGAACGGGCCGTTCGTCACTACACGCGCGACGTGGTTGCGGGCGAGGCTCTCGCGGTTGGCCCCACCACGCAGGAGAACCCATGCGCAGGACGCTCAGCATCGTGGTTGCAGTGCTGGTGCTCGGCTTCATCGCCATCCAGTTCGTGCCGTACGGGCGCGAGCACACCAACCCACCCGTCACCGGTGCGCCCGCGTGGGACTCGGCGCAGACCGAGTCGCTGTTCAAGCAGGCCTGCGGTGACTGCCACAGCAACGCGACGACGTGGCCGTGGTACACGAACATCGCGCCCGTGTCCTGGCGGATCCAGAAGCATGTGGACGAAGGGCGTGAGGTGTTCAACGTGTCGGCCTGGGGCACGGCCGAACAGGAGGCTGATGAGGCAGCCGAACAGGTCGACAGCGGCGCCATGCCGCCGGGCGACTACCTGCTGCTGCACCCGGAGGCCCGCCTTGCCGATGCCGACAGGCAGGCGCTCATCGATGGCCTGACCGCGACCTTCGGAGGCGAAGGCGGGGAGGGCGCTGAGGGCGGCGAGGCCGAGGAAGGCGACGACTGATCGTCTCCCGGCCCATGCTGGGCGCACCGCCGATGGAGGACACGTGAACGGCTCTGCCACAGTTTTCATCACCTCGGCCCTCGTCCTGTACACCATCGGCGTCTGGAGCGAGCGCTTCCAGGGGCGCCTGAAGTGGTGGCACCTGGTGTTCTTCTACGCGGGCCTGGTGTGCGACACCGTGGGCACCGGGATGATGTTCGACTTCGCGGGCGGGCTGACCTTCGACGTGCACGGGATCAGCGGCCTGCTCGCGATCATCCTGATGGGGATCCACGCGCTCTGGGCGACCATCGTGCTGCTGCGTCACGACGAGCGGCTCATCATGACGTTCCACCGGTTCAGCATCGCGGTCTGGTTGATCTGGCTGATCCCGTACTTCAGCCCGATGTTCTTCGCGATGGCGGGAGCGGGAGCGGCCGGCTAGCGCGAAGATGCCCCCACCTGGCGCGACGATCCCCCAGCCGGCACCGGTTCTCAGCCAGCAGCGTCCCCAGCCACCTCGGCAGCGATGGCGGATGCCCATGCCCCGATGGCATCCCAGTCGCGGAAGTCCCCGATCACATGGGTCTTGAGCACCTGCGGATCGACCGGCGCGTCGGCCGCCAGCCGCCCGCCGAACGTGCGGTGCTCGCGGTAGGGGATGCCCGCGACGATGCCTGCCGCGTGCTCGGTGATCGGCAGGTTGGCCGCAGCGAGCCTGCTGTCGAGCGGGCCGCTGCTGAACAGCCATACACGGCGGGCGGCCAGACCATCCCGGTGGCGGTCCACGAACTTGTTCGCATCGCGCTGCCAGTGCGCCGCGTACAGCGCGCTGCCCAGGACCACGGCGTCGTACCCCTCGAGCGAGCGGATCTCGCGCACAGGGCGCGTGTCGACATCGTGGCCCTCGCGCTCGAGGACCGCGGCGATGGCGCGCGCGACCTCGGTCGTGGACCCGAGCTTGGAGGCGTAGGCGACGAGGACACGGGCGGCCATTGGACGGTCAGGCTCCTGCGAGCGGTGACGACGACTGTCGGCGTGCATCTTGCCCCAGACAGCGTGCGGATGGCGACCCGGCGCGCGTCTTCGCCCCGCACAGCACGTCATTGACCTGGGGAGCGCGAAGCCCGGCAGGAGGGGACGTCTGCCGGGCTTCGCCGATGGGTTCGCGCAACGGCGGCCCCCACCTCGATGAGGCAGGCGCCGGGCCGTCAGCAGGTCAGGCGGTCACAGGCACCGGCTGGTGGCCGCCGTCGGCCGTCTCGGGAGTGTCGCCCGACATCAGCCACGTGCGCACGCCGCGCGGGACCTTTGGAGCGAGGATCGCGTCAAGGCCGTAGTAGCGGCCTGCCCCGATGCCGGCGACCGTGAGGCAGATGAGCGCGTAGGCGAGGTGCTGGTTGACCACGCCGTACTGGAAGTCCCAGGCGGCGAAGAAGAAGAACGTCATCATGAGGGCGCCCATCACGGCGCCGAAGCGGGTGAGCAGGCCAAGGATCAGCGCGATGCCGATCCCGACCTGGCCGAATGGCACCAGCACGTTGACCAGCCCCATCAGGGTCGAGTTGCCGGCGAGCGCCAGCCAGAGGCCCTGGGTCGGGTTGACGATTGTCCCCTCGGCGATCTCACCGCTCACGAACGGCCAGCCCAGGGTGCCGGCCGTCGCGAACTTGAGGAATCCGCTCGCATCGAACGCCTGCGGCGCGAGGAGCTTCTCCAGCCCCGCCCACAGGAAGATGATGCCGACGGTGATGCGGAGCAGCGCGACACCGCGCTGGTGAACCTTGCCGGTGATCTCCACGGCGAACTACCTCCGACCCCTCCGTCCGGTGACCGTCACCGGCGGGCCCTCATGCAGGGTCATGTCCTGTGCCTCCGGCCCGTGGCGATACGGGTGCATCGCTGGGGGCCATCTGGCCCACCCACCATAGTCCATTAGGAGGTCAACAGCATCATCCGACCGACGGGCACCTGGTGCCTGTAGGCTCCGCACGATGAGTTCACCCCCCGCGGAGGCTGTCCGCGCCGACACCTCCAGCACGCCCGCCGGGTCCCGAGTGCGGGCCTGGCTTGCTGCCGGGCCGGCGTATCCGCCCGACGCCGGCGATCTCCGCACGGTGTCCGTCATCGGGCTCCAGTTGCCGGTCCGCGCCACGGTGGCGGTCGTCGTGGTCGCAGTGATCCTGCTCCTCGACTACCACGGCCGGATCGACGAGGTGGTGCGCGCGCTCCTGGGTCCGCTGGGTTCCACGGTGGCGGACGCGAAGCGGGTCCAGTCCCTGGGCCGCCTGGCGCTGGAGGGGCTTGTCCCACTCCTGGTGGTGATCCTCGTGTTCCGGGACAGTCCGGGCCGCTACGGTCTGCGCCGTCGGTGACTGGCGGGCGGGCGCCGTGATTGCCGCGGCCGGGTGCGCGGTGATGACGCCGGTGGTGGTCGGGCTCGTCTCGCATGCCTGGCTTCGCGTCGTACTACGCGCCGCAGGCGACCGGAGCCGCTCGACGTGATCGTCACGACGGCCCTCGAGGTGATCCCTGCCGAGTTCTTCTTCCGCGGGTTCCTCCTCTTCGCGCTGCTGCGCATCGCCGGACCGATCGCCGTCGTGATCGCCACCCTGCCGTTCGCCTTCGTCCACCTCGGCAAGCCCGAAATCGAGACCCTCAGCACCCTCGCGGGCGGAGTTGCGTACGGCTGGCTGGACTGGCGGACGGGATCGGTCCTGTGGAGCGGCCTGGCGCACACGTGGATCCTGGCGCTGGCCGTGGTGATGGCGGGGATCATGACCGGCGGCGCCGCCTGAGGGGCGGCACCGGTATCCTCGGATCCATGGCCCGCGACATCGCCCCCCAGGAGATCACCGACCTCGCTGACGCACGAGCCGCAGCTCGGCGCGCCCGGGACTGGGCGACCGCTGACGGTCTGCTCGCCCGGATCGAGGACGCCGGCTGGAAGGTTGTGGACGCCGGGACGATGTACGACCTTGTGCGTGCCGTTCCTGACGACGTGGTTGACGGTGGGCAGGTCCGCTACGGGTCGAGCGCCTCGGTGCCGTCTCGACTGGGGGAGGCTCCGACGGGCCTTGCGAGCGTCGTGATGGTCGCCACCGACTGGCCGGAGGACGTCCAGCGCGCCGTGGGCGCCTTCCGGGCGCACTCGCCCGCAGACACCCAGCTCATCGTGGTCGCCAATGGGCCCTCGGAGGACCAGGCGGCCGTGCTCGAGGGTCTCGCGGCGGACGACGGGGTCGAAGTCGTCTGGCTGGCGGGGCGCATGGGGCAGGCCACCGCGCTCAACGCGGGGATCCGGCGAGCGACCGGGCCCATCGTCCTGATCGTGGACACCAGCATCGAGCCGCAGGGTGATCTCGTCTCGGCCGTCGTGGCCGCGCTCGCCCCCGACGACGTCGCCGTGGCCGGACCCGTTGGGATCGTCTCGGATGACATGCGCCACTTCGGCAACCCGGCGGAGGGTGCCGTGGATGTGGATGCGATCGAGGGCTATGCCCTCGGGTTCCGCCGCGCGGACTTCGCGGCCCGCGGCCCGCTCGACGAGCACTTCGTCTTCTACCGGAACCTGGACATCTGGTGGAGCCTCGCCCTCCGCGACCAGCCCGAGGACGCGGGCGATGACGTCGCGCCGCGCCGGGCGGTCCGCGTGCTGGGCGTACCCGTGGACCGCCACGTGCACCGGGGCTGGACCAGCCTGCCCGTCGACGAACGGGACCGCCTCTCGAAGAAGAACTTCTACCGGGTCCTCAAGCGCTTCGCCTCGCGCCGGGACCTGCTGGGCGCGCAGCGGACCTGACCGCCTCGAGCTCCTTGCAACGGCCCTAACACTTCTGGGGCGGGCACGTTACCAAGACAGAGGCCTCGTACTAGAGCATCGTTCCCCCGGCGGTGTGGCACGGCGAGGCCTCACTTCCTGTCCGGGATCCTGCGCCAGGGAACCGGCGACGCCTCCGGCGCGTCCCCGGACTGGCGCCGGACGGGGTCCCAGGGGGTCCGCCCGTATACTCCGGCCACGGGTCGTCGCGCCCGGATCATCGACTGCCGGAGGGGCAATCCGTGGAGCCAGACCTGTTCGAGCCGGGCCCGGTGGCACCGCCATCGCGGGGCCGCCGGGTGGTGCTGGGCGTGATCGCCTCCGTCATCGTCGTCGTGATGCTGGTGGCGGCGTGGCCCACGGGGCGTGGCGGACCGGTGCCGTCCGCGGCGGCTGCCGGCGGCGGCGACCAGGTGACGATCCTGGCCGGCACGCCGGCGTCCATCGACCCGGCGCGCCACGGTGACCTGGGCTCCGCCGCGTACGTCAGCCAGCTGTACGAGACGCTGACGGCGGTTGACCCGTCGCTCGCCATCCAGCCCGCCCTCGCGGAGACCTGGACGATCGCCGACGACGGCCGGCGCGTCACCTTCACGCTGCGCCCGGACCTGCAGTTCAGCGATGGCTCGCCGCTCCGCGCTGACGACGTGGTGCGCAGCTGGCGCCGCCTGTTCACGCCGGGCAATCCGTCGCCGCTCGCATCGCTCATCGCGGACGTGAAGGGCGCCCGCGAGCTGCTGACGGGCGCGAGCTCCGACACCTCGTCGTTGGGCGTGCGCGCCGAGGGGGACCGCACGGTGGTCGTGGACCTCGAGCGGGGCGGCGGCGACCTGCCCGCCATCGTGTCCGGCGCGCCGTTCGCCGTGGTGCCGTCGACGGTCGGCGAGGCCGAGATCGTCCCGGATCCCGGGACCATGGTCGGCTCGGGGGCCTACACGCTCGAGCGGGTGGACACCGATCGCTTCGTCCTCAAGGCAAATCCGCGCTACTGGGCGGGCGAGCCGGCCATCGGCACGGTTGACATGATCACGTCCCTCGAGGGCAGGAGCGCCGTCGAGGCCTTCGAGGCCGGCGACCTTGACGTCGCCCCAATCACCTTCCTCGACGCAGGCTGGATCGCCTATGACCGCTCGCTCGGGCCCACGCTCCGGAGCGAGCCCGATCTCTCGGTCACCTACTACGGCTTCGACACCCGACGGCCGCCGTTCGACGACGTCCGCGTCCGGCAGGCGTTCGGCATGGCCGTTGACTGGCGCAGGCTGGCCGCGCTCGACGAGCCAGGGTCCTCCGTGCCGGCCACGGGCATGGTCCCGTCCGGCATCCCCGGCACGCCCGACGGTGACTACCTGCCGCCGTACGACCCCGATGCCGCCCGCGCGCTGCTCGCCGAGGCCGGCTATCCCGGTGGCGCGGGCCTGCCCCCGATCTCCTTCATCGCCAATGGCGGCGGCTACGACGAGGGGATCGTGGCCATGCTGGAGGAGAACCTGGGCGTCACGATCGACTACGCCACGATGGACTTCGGCCTCTACCAGGAGCGGCTCGCGACCGATCCGCCCCAGATCTGGAGCCTGTCATGGGTGGCCGACTACCCGGGCCCCAACGACTTCCTGGGCGTCCTGCTCGGTACCGGCTCCACAGCCAACCAGGGCGGATGGTCGGATGCCGCGTTCGACGCGGCTGTCGCCGAGGCCTCGTCCGCGGCAGACCCGGCTGCCGCCACAGCGGACTATGCGCGGGCGCTGGAGATCGTCCGCGACCAGGTGCCGGTCGTGCCCGTCGCGTACGGGACGTCCTTCTCGCTGGTCCGGGACGGCCTCCTGGGCGCAGGTGAGACAGGGACCGGCATCCTGCGCCTGGCCGGCCTCGCATGGGAGGACGGGCAGTGAACGCCGTTCGCCGTCTCCCGCGCGCCATCGCCGCGCTGCTCGTGGGCATCGCCCTCCTGCGTCCCGATGGCGCCTGCCGCCCTGGCCGCCGATGTCACGTTCGGCAAGCCCGAGTACACGTCCGTCTACAACGAGGGGATCACGTTCACGGTGCCCTTCACCAGCGGCAGCACGCCGGACCGGGTGGAGATCCGGATGCAGTTCCCGGACGCACTCGGGCCGTTCATCAGCGTGGTCGAGCCGCCGCCGGGGGCGTCGGGCGAGCTCACGTACGTCCTCCCGCTCACGGGCGTCCGGCCACCTCGTTCCGAACACCACCTTCGACGTCACCTGGGCCGCCTATCCAGAGGCCGGCGGCGAACCCGTCCTGAGCGCGCCGCTTCGCGTCCGCTACACCGACACCGCCCACGACTGGCGGACGCTCGAGGGCGACGTCGTGAAGGTCCACTGGTACGACGGGGTCGGAGGCGTTCGCCAGGCGCGCGCTCAAGATCGGCGACGACGCGGTCCGAGAGACGGCCGCGCTGCTGGGCGTCACCGAGACCGAGCCGATCGACTTCTTCATCTACACCGACGGCGCCTCCTTCCGCGAGGCGCTGGGCCCGGGCACGCGCGAGAACGTCGGCGGCCAGGCCCATTCGGACATCCGCACCCTGTTCGCGCTGATCGAGCCATCTGCGATCGAGGACCCGTGGGTCGGCGTCGTGGTCCCGCACGAGCTCGTGCATCTCGTCTTCGACACCGCCGTGGACAACGCGTTCCGGTTCCCGCCCCGGTGGCTCAACGAGGGGCTCGCGGTGTACCTCTCCGAGGGCTACACCCGGAGCGACAAGCGTCTCGTGGAACAGGCCGTGGACGATCGATCACTCCTGCCGCTGACGGCACTCACCGGCCAGTTCCCCACGGACTTCAGCGCCACATACCTCGCGTACGCCGAGTCCGCGTCAGCGATCGACTTCCTGGTCCGCACCTATGGACGCGACGCGATGCTTGGCCTGGTCGCCTCGTACGCTGATGGTCTGACCGACGACGAGGCGTTCACGCAGGCCACAGGCAAGGACCTGGCCGCCTTCCAGGCGGCGTGGCTGGCCGAGCTCGGGGCCGCCGACCCGGAGCGCTATGGGCCGCAGTCGAACCCGCCCGGGCCGGTCCCGCCGGGCTGGGACCAGCCGCTGCCGACCGGTGCCCCGGGCTCATCGCCTACCGCGCCCGGCTCGACGGCCGCACCCGGCTCGACGGCCGCCCCCGGCGCCAGCGGCCAGCCCGTGCCTGAGGACGTCCGCGTGGAGGGAGGCGAGTTCACGGCCCCGCTGGCGGCCGCCATCGTGATTGTCTTCGGCATCTTCTTCGTGGTGCTGATCGTGGTCCGGAGGCGCCCCGAGCCATCGTGAGCGCGATCACGGCGCGCCTGCGCGCCATCCCCACCTGGCAGGTCACCCTGACGCTGGCCCTCCTGGTCCTCGGGTTCCTGATCGCCGCCCAGCTGGCGTCGGAAGGCCCGCGCATCCGGTACACGAGCCAGGAGCGCACCCCGCTGGTGGACACGGCGCTCGACCTGCAGCGACAGCAGGACGCGCTCAAGGCCGAGATCCTCACCCTGCGCTCCGAGGTGCAGGATCTCGAAGCGACCGGGCAGGGCGGTGCCGCGGTGACCAAGGAGCTCAACGATGAGCTCGAACGGGCGCGGATCGCGGCAGGCCTCGTGGCGCTCCAGGGCCCAGGGCTCGTCATCCAGCTGACCGACTCAGCTGCGGCGATCCCGCCCGATGTGAACGCTCGCGACTACCTCGTCTCCGGTGACGACGTGCGCACCCTCGTGGAGGAGCTGTGGCTCGCCGGCGCGGAGGGGATCGCGGTGAACGGCGAACGGGTGGCAGTCGGCACAGCGATCGTGGACATCGGCGGATCAGTTCTGGTCAACTCGGCGTACCTGGCGCCTCCGTACCAGGTGTCCGCCATCGGGCCGGAGGATGTCTTCGACCGGCTCACCCGCTCGACCACCTTCGTGGACTTTGTCCGCGCTCGCGCCGAGACCTTCGGTATCGACATCAGCTACGCCGTCTCGGACGCGGTCGACCTCCCCGCGTACGCAGGTTCGATCAACCTGCGCTACGGGCGGCCAAGGGCGAGCGCGGCACCCGGAGGCCTGCCCTGATGCGCGCCACCGGCCGCGTGGCCCTGACCACCGTCCTGCTGCTCCTAGGGTTCCTTGTCGTCGTGCAGCTGAACTCCCAGTCTGCGAACAACACGCTCAACAACCTCACGGTCCAGGAGCTGGGGGAGCTGGTCGGGAACCTCACGACCCGCAACGACCAGCTGCGCCAGGAGGTGGCCACCCTCCAGCGCCAGCGCGACGGCGTGGCCGGCGCCGTCGAGCGGGGCGACACCTCCGCCGCGCAGATCCGCTCGGACCTCGGGCGCGTGCTCGCCTGGTCAGGCGCGCTCGGGGTGAGCGGCTCCGGGGTCCGTGTCACCGTGACCGGCGATCTGCCCGGCCCGGCCGTGGAGGAGCTGCTCAACGAGCTGCGCAATGCCGGCGCAGAGGCAATCTCGCTGGGGGCGATCAGGGTGGTGCCGGGCGTGGTGGTGTCCGGTCCGGCCGGGAGCCTCATGGCGACCGGGATCCCGCTCTCGGGCCCGCTGGAGATCCTCGCGGTCGGGCAGTCCGACACGCTCGCGGGCTCACTCACCCGGTCGGGCGGTCCCATCGCGCAGCTCGGGGCCCGCTACCCCGACGTCCTGATCAACGTCTCCGCGGCGGACCTCGTCGAGGTGCCGCCGACGGATCGCGACCTCGCGCCCGTCCTGGGCCGGCCGCGTCTCTGACACTGCCCGCCGGACTCCCGCGTGCCTGCTACCCTCGCCGCGATGTCCGGTACCCGCGTGCTCGAGCTCTTCCTGGGCGATGTCGTCCGGCTGCGCCGCCGTCACCCCTGCGGTGGCGAGACCTGGCTGGTGGACCGCCTGGGGGCGGACATCGGGCTGCGCTGCGAGACCTGCGGGCGCCATGTCCTGGTTGACCGGCCCGCGCTGGAGCGCCGCATCGCGGGCTTCATCACCCGAGGCGATCCCGACGTGAGCAGCGCCGTCCGCCCGGTGCGCCCGTGAGCTCCCAGCCCCTGGACCTCGCAATCGATCCTGTCGCCCCGACAGGAAGCGAGCCAGGACCCGGGGCGGAGCCCGGTGCGCTCGATGTCTTCCGCAACCGCCCCTTCCTGCTGCTCTGGCTCAGCCAGGTGTTCACGCAGGTGGGCGCCAACATGGTCCTCTTCGGCCTGACGGTCATCGTCACGCAGTCCACGGGCTCCGCGACCGCGAACAGCCTCCTGATCCTCTCCTTCCTGACTCCAGCCGTTGTCTTCTCCGCCGTCGCGGGGGTGTATGTCGACCGCCTGGACAAGCGGGTCGTCCTGATCGGGTCGAACCTCATCCGTGCCCTGCTGTCGGTTGCCCTGTACCTGCTCCTCGGCAACTTCCTCCTCCTCCTCGTCGTCAACGTCCTCATCTCCACCGCAACGGTGTTCTTCGCGCCTGCCGAGGCGGCCATGATCCCCCAGGTCGTGCCGCGCAAGCAGCTGACCGCCGCCAACGGCGTCTTCACGCTCACGTTGAACGCCGCGTTCGCCATCGGGTTCGCGCTCCTCGGGCCCCTCGTGGCGAAGGTCCTCGGCCCCGAAGCACTGATCCTCGTGGTCGGGGCGTTCTACCTCGTCGCAGCGGGCTTCTGCTTCACGCTTCCCGCTTCACCGCCCGGGCTCGTCATCGGCACTGAGGCGGGTGAGACCACCCAGGAGGAGGCCGAGGAGGCGGCACAGTCGACGCTTGCCCAGCTCCGCGAGGGAATCGCCTTCATCAGGGCCAATCCCCGGATCTCGTGGTCCCTCCTCTACCTGGGCATCGCGGCCTCCCTTGTCGGGGTCCTCGGCGTCCTTGGCCCCAAGTTCGCGACGCAGACGCTCGGGCTGGGAACGGGCGATTTCGTCGTCGTGGTCCTGCCGCTCGCCACCGGGATCGTGATGGGGATCCTCATCCTCAACAACTACGGCCACCTCATGCCGCGGCGGCGGATCATCGAGCTCGGCCTCGTCGGGCTCGGCGTGACGCTGTTCCTGATCGCGGCAGCCGGCCGGATCTCAGCCTTGCTGCAGAGTGCCGAAACGGTGGCCGGGCTGGGCTCGTGGGGCGGGGTTACCTCCCTGCTGGCGATCGTGATCTTCGTGGCGTTGCTCGCGGGCATCGCCTACGCCTTCGTCGCGATCCCGGCGCAGACGCAGCTGCAGGAGGACATCCCCGAGGACGTCCGGGGACGAGTCTTCGGCGTCCTCAACATGCTGGTGTCCACGGCGAGCTTCCTGCCGATCATCATCGTCGGGCCCATCGTGGACATCGCGGGAACCACCATCGTGATCTACGTCGTCGCCATCCTGATCGGACTGTCAGGCGTCGTGTCGATCATCCGGCGTGGACCGCTCAAGCCCCAGGAGGCGCGTGCGCGCGCAACCGGCCCGACAGAGCCGGCGGGCCTGGACCCGGTCGCCGTCGCCACTGCCTCCGAGATGGCCTCGCACGACCGACGGGCGGACCTGCGGGCCGGGCGACGCGCCGCGGACGCGGCTGCTGCGGCGGCTCCGGCGGCTCCGTCGGATGACGCTGCGACTGGGGTCCCCGCGACCGCCACCCCGGAGACCGTCGAGGGCGTGCGCGGCTACTCGTCCGAGGACGAGTAGCGGATGGGCGCCGACCTCCTGGTCACCGGCCGGATCGCCACCCTCGCGGGCGACGGGGGTCCCGGCTGGGTGGAGGCCGTAGCAGTCGCCGGCGGTCGCGTCGTCGCCGTGGGCAGCCTGGCCGACGTCGAGGGCATCGTCGATGCCCGCACCCGTCGCCTGACCCTTGCGCCCGACGAGGTCGCCATCCCAGGGCTGACCGACGCCCACCTGCACCTGGCCGAGGCGGCGCTGGCGAAGGCGCGGGTGCACCTTGAGGACACTTTCGCCCCGGGAGACCTCGTCGCAAGGGTGCGCGAGGCCGCCGAGCAGGTCACCGACGGCGACGCGTGGATCCAGGGCGCCGGCTGGGATTCCGACCGGATGGGGCGCTGGCCGACGGCGGAGGACCTGGAGCTCGCCGCGCCGGGCCGGCTCGTCGGCCTGTGGGCGCACGACCACCACGCGTACCTCGTGAGCCGGCGGGCCCTCCATGCGGCCGGGATCGGGCAGGGGACACCGGATCCCGATGGCGGTGTCATCCGGCGCGACGACCGTGGTGTGCCGACCGGGGTGCTGCACGAGAGCGCTGCCCGCCTCGTCAGCTCGCTCGTGCCCATGCCATCAACATCCGATGTGGAGAAGGCGCTCGTCCCTCTCATCACGGAGCTGGTGGCGATGGGCGTGGTTGCTGCGCACGATCCCGGCGGGCTCAGCGAGCGGACCGGCCTCGAGGGGCCGATCGCCGCCTACCGTTCCCTCGCAGCCTCGGGGCGACTCGGGATGCGCCTGCACCCCTGCGTCCGGCCTGAGCAGCTCGAAGCGGCCGGAGCCGAGGGCCTGCGCAGTGGCGCGCCGCTCGGAGCCGACCCGTTGGGGCGCCTGCACCTGGGCTGGCTGAAGACCTTCGCCGACGGGTCGCTCGGCTCGCGGACGGCAGCGCTTCTCGAACCCCTGGTGCGGCATGCGGGCGAGCCCGAACCACCCAACGACGGGTACGGCGTCTGGTTCGTCCCGCCGGAGGAGCTGGCCTCCCAGGCCGAACGGGCCGCCGCCCTCGGCATCACGACGCAGATCCACGGGATCGGGGACGCGGCGGTCCGGGTGGCTCTCGACGTTCTCGCGCCGACGGTCGGCCGCACGGCCCTCATGCCCCGTGTCGAGCACACGCAGCTCGTGGCAGCCGAGGACGTTCCCCGGTTCGCCGCGCTGGGCATCGCCGCCTCAATGCAGCCCGTCCACATCCGCTCCGATGCCGAGAAGGCGCGGGCGCTCTGGGGCCGCCGCGCGGACGAGTTCGCCTATGCCATTGGCCGACTGGACGCGGCAGGCGCCGTGATCGCGTTCGGTACGGATGCTCCCGTGGAGCCCGTGGACCCGTGGCCCGGGATGGCGTGCGCGGTCACGCGTGCAGCGCCGTCGTGGGCCGCCGGGATGGCGCCACTTGGGGCGGCCAACGCTGTGGGCCTCTGGCGCGCGCTGCGGGCCGCCTGCGTGGATCCGGCCCGCACGGCCGGCGAGACCGATCGCGGCCGACTCGTCGTCGGCCAGCGGGCGGACATCGTCGTCCTGCCGGCGGCCGCCGTGGCGGAGCCGGTGGAGGTCGGCGGGGCGCTCTGGAATGCACGACCCCGGCGGGTCCTGCTCGACGGCGAGGTCGCGTTCGAGCGGTAGCGACGGGCGGGGCGCTTGGGCGCCCTGGTGCGTGGGTCAGGCGCCGCGCTGGCGCCGCGCCTCGTACAGCAGCACCGCCGCCGCGATCGATACGTTGAGGCTGTCCGCGATTCCCAGCATCGGCAGGTGGATCGCCGTGACGCCGTCTCCGGTCCAGGCGTCCGTGAGGCCGTCCGCCTCGCTACCAAGGACCAGTGCGACCGGGCCAGTCAGATCGACGTCCGTGTAGGGTACCGATCCGTCCACGCGCGCCGCCAGGATCCGAATGCCGTCCTGATCGAGGCGTGTCCGCACCTGGGCACTGCTGCCCGACGCCACCGGCACCGTGAAGATGGTTCCGAGCGAGGCCCGGATGGCGTTCGGGTTGTACAGGTCGGTACGGGGGTCGGCGGCGATCACGGCATCCGCGCCTGCGCCGTCGGCCGACCGCAGGACGGCGCCAAGGTTCCCGGGCTTCTCGACGGACTCGAGCACCACGACGAGCGGGTCCGCCGGCAGCGTCAGCCGCTCGATGGCGGTGTCCGGGATCGCGATGATTGCGACCAGGCCATCCGAACGCTCGCCATACGCGAGACGGTCCAGGACCGGGCCGCTGACGAGGACGACGCGGGCGCCAGCTGTGCGCGCGCGATCGACGACCACGGGCGCGTCGCCACGAAGCCGCTCCTCGTCCACGAAGAGCTCGATGATGCGCGCGCCGCCGGCCAGCGCCCGGCCGACCTCCCGGGTGCCGTCCACGAGGGTCGCGTGCACCTGCTCGCGCCCGCGCCGGTCGCGCAGCTCGATGGCCGCCCTGATGCGGGGGTTCTTCGCGCTGGTGATCAGCGGCTCGTGGACGGTCACCGGCGGGATCCCGACCCCTCGTACGGCTTGCGCCGGACCCTGGACGGCGGGTTGGGTCCGTGGGCCCATGCGCCCAGCGGCAGCAGCGCGCCCGAGCGGGCACGCAGCATCATCGCCTCGCCGTCCGCCGCCACGGAGAGGTGACTGCGGACCAGGGCAGCCAGCCGCTCGCCGTCATAGCCGGGCGTGTGGGCCGACAGCACCGCGAAGGCGGGCTTGGGACCCAGGAGCGCGGCGATATCCTCCAGGAGTGGCTCCAGATCGGTGTCGATCTGCCACGCGCCCGTCCCATGGCCGTATGTGGGCGGATCGAGGATGACACCGTCGTAATGGCGGCCACGCCGGCGCTCGCGGCGGACGAACGCACGGGCGTCATCGGCGAGCCAGCGGATCGGCGCGTCGGCGAGGCCCGACAGCTCGGCGTTGCGGCGGGCCCAGGCCACCGCGGGCTTCGAGGCGTCCACGTGCGCGACACGGGCGCCCGCGGCCGCGCAGGCGAGCGTCGCGCCGCCCGTGTACGCGAACAGCGACAGGACCTCGAGTGGGCGGCCCGCGTGGGCGGTGGAGCGGCGCACCTCGTGATCCAGCCAGCCCCAGGTCTGCGCATGCTCGGGGAACACGCCAACCTGGCCGCCGGCCGCGGGCCGGCATTCGAGCGTGAGCGGACCGGACCGGACCTGCCACGGCTCGACGGTGGCACCCCTGACCCAGGCGCTCTTCGCCCATCGGAGGTCGGCCTTGGCCCATGCGGCCGGATCGCGGACGGGCTCGGTTGCCGGCGGTGCAGACCGGTCGACGACGCACCACCCGAAACGCTCCAGGCGGCGGCCATCGCCGCAGTCGATCAGCTCAAGGTCGGACATGGCCGCCATGGTCGCACGGATGCGCCGGCCGGACTGGCCGCGGCGACGAGGTCAAAGTCCCCGGGAAACGAGAAGCCCCGGCCGTCACGGTCGGGGCTTGCGGGTTCTGTGCGAGGGTGGTGGGTCGTACTGGACTCGAACCAGTGACCTCCACGATGTCAACGTGGCGCTCTAACCAACTGAGCTAACGACCCGCGGACGGGGAGTGTAGCGCATCCCCGGGGCGGCGGCCGGGGCTCTGGCGGCATCGGCCGGGGCTCCCGGCCAGCGGGCACTGTGTGCGGCATCGGCCGGGGCTCCCGGCCAGCGGGCACTGTGTGCGGCATCGGCGCCGGGGCACTGTGGCGGCATCGGCCGGGCTCCCGGCCAGCGGGCACTGTGTGCGGTATCCCGCACAGATCGCCCGCCTGGCGGTTGGCAGAGGCGTCCACGGGTGCGTTGACGTCGGTTCAGCCCGCGTGGCGGGAGGACTGCGCAGAACCCTGCACACAAGGCCCGCTGCGCGGTAGGACTGGCGGTGCCAGGCGCCGGTGCACCGGGCCAGACGCGCTCCGCTCCATCGGCGACCGCCTCGTCGTCTGCGGGCGCTGCGGTACACTCGCGCCCAATCGAGCCGGTCCGGCCCGCGGCCCCCGGCCCACACCACGAACGCGTCGAGCGGGACACGCCCGCCGGGATGTCGCCCAGAGAGCCGGGACCCAGGCTGCAAGCCCCGGCCGACACGACCGGACCAGGCACCACCCGTGAGCGGCCGGCGAACCGGTCCGGGATCCGCCCGTTAGCGCGGCACGAGCGCACGGCGCATGCTCCAGGTCCAGCCTGGACAGCGAGCCGTGAAGGCGGGTGGAACCGCGGGAGGCCAGACCTCTCGTCCTGTCGGACGGGAGGTCTTCATGTTTTCCGGGAGCACGAACCATGGCTGACGACAAGGCACAGGCGGCACAGGCTGGACAGGCTGGGCAGGCGGCAGCGACGGCTGCCGACAGCAGCGGTGACGGCGAGGAGCTCGCGTTCGACGCCCCCGTGCGCGGGTCCGCCGACGAGATGCTCGACGCGGGCGGCCATGCCCCTATCGATGCGATGCGCCATTCCACCGCGCACGTGATGGCCGAGGCCGTCCTCGCGCTGTTCCCCGACGCACGCCTGGGCATCGGGCCGGCGATCGACAACGGCTTCTACTACGACTTCGACCTGCCGCGTGCCCTCACGCCCGAGGACCTGGCCGCCATCGAGGCGAAGATGGCCGAGTCCGTCGCCGCCGACCACGCCTTCGTCCGCCGCGAGGTCCCCTTCGCCGAGGGCCGCGCCGAGGAGGAGCGCCGCGGCCAGGGGTTCAAGGTCGAGATCCTCGACGACCTCGCACGCAAGGCCGAGGAGACGGCGACGCCCATGCCGCCGGTCACCTTCTACGACCACGGTCCCTTCAGCGACCTGTGCAAGGGCCCCCACGTCGAGTCCACGAGCCACATCGGTCCGTTCAAGCTCCTCGCGGTCGCCGGCGCCTACTGGCGCGGCGATGACAAGCGTCCGATGCTGCAGCGCGTCTACGGCACGGTCTGGGCGACACAGGAGGAGCTTGACCAGTACCTGTGGCGCCGCGAGGAGGCCAAGAAGCGCGACCACCGCAAGCTGGGCCGCGAGCTCGACCTGTTCAGCTTCCATGACGTCAGCCCGGGCGCGGCCTTCTGGCATCCGAAGGGCCAGCGCCTCTGGCGCACGCTCGAGTCGGCCGTGCGCGAGGTCCAGGACCGCCGGGAGTACACGGAGGTCTCCACGCCCATGGTGGTGAGCCAGCGCCTCTGGGAGGCGTCGGGCCACTGGGCGCTGTACAAGGAGAACATGTTCCTGATCGAGAGCGAGGGGCAGACGTTCTCGCTCAAGCCGATGAACTGCCCTGAGTCCACGATCATCTACAAGACCCACCTGCGCTCGTACCGCGATCTTCCGCTGCGCTTCAGTGAGTTCGGGCGGCTGCACCGCAACGAGCGCTCGGGCACGCTGTCGGGCCTCACCCGCGTCCGCCAGTTCATCCAGGACGACGGCCACATCTACGTCCGCCCGGACCAGCTGGGCGACGAGATCGAGGCCTTGATGGGCGAGGTCGACGAGATCTACGGCTGGTTCGGCCTCAAGCCGCAGATCAAGTTCGGGACGAAGCCCGCGAAGGCGTTGGGCGACCCGGCCCTCTGGGACCAGGCCGAGCAGCTCATCCGCGAGGCCCTCGATCGCTCGGGCGTCCAGTGGACGCTCAAGCCCGGCGACGGCGCCTTCTACGCGCCCAAGATCGACGTCCACATCGAGGACGCCCTCGGCCGCAGCTGGCAGACCGCGACCATCCAGGTGGACCTGACGATGCTCCCTGAGCAGTTCGACCTCACCTACATCGACGAGGACGGCCAGCCGAAGCGCCCGATGGCGATCCATCGCGCGATCTACGGCAGCCTCGAGCGCTTCATCGGCATCATCGTCGAGCACTTCGCGGGTGCCTTCCCGCTCTGGCTGGCGCCCGTCCAGGCTGTCGTCATCCCGATCGCGGACCGCCACATCGGCCCAGCCAAGGAGCTCGCTGCCGAGCTGCGGGCCGGCGGCCTGCGGTTCGTGGAGGTCGACGGGTCCGACAACCGGATGCAGAACAAGATCCGCCTGGCACAGGGCCAGAAGGTCCCGTACATGCTCATCCTGGGCGACCGCGAGGTCGAATCCCGGACCGCGGCCGTGCGCAAGCGCGACGGCTCACAGGAGCAGGGCGTGACCTGGCATGACCTTGCGTGGCACCTTGGCGAGGAGGCCCGCGAGCGCCGCCTGGGGTAGGGGATCGACACCCTGACGACACGCCCGGCCCGGTGGCGGTCCGTCGAACCCCTGTGCTATCCTCCCGCGGCGACCGAAGGGGCCGTTTGCCCTTGCGCGCGCAACAGCATTACCTACGCCACAGCACGAAGGGAACTCGCCATAAGCCGAGAGCTGCGCATCAACCAGATGATCCGGGTCCCCCAGGTCCGGGTCCTCGACGAAGATGGCTCACAGCTGGGCGTCATGCCCACGCACCAAGCCCTGGCGATGGCGCAGGAGCGGGGCTTCGACCTCGTCGAAGTCGCTCCCACCGCGGCCCCTCCGGTCGTCAAGTTTCTCGACTACGGTCAGTACAAGTACGAGCTGACCAAGCGCGAGAAGGAGGCGAAGCGGAAGCAGCGGTCGGTGGAGTTCAAGGAGGTCCGCCTCACGCCGAAGATCGGCATTGGCGACTTCGAGACGAAGGTCCACCGGGCGATCGAGTTCCTGGAGGATGGGGACCGGATCAAGGTCACCGTCCGCTTCCGCGGTCGCGAGCTGACCCACCCGGAGATCGGGCGGGGACTCCTTGCGAAGTTCGGCGAGGCAGTGAAGGACCACGGCACCGTGGACCGTCTGCCGGTGCTGGAAGGCAAGTCGATGTTCATGACGCTCGCCTCGGTCCACAAGCCGAGGGTCCACGAGCACAAGAAGACTGATGGCGAGCAGCCGCACGCACCGGAAACGGAGCCCGCAGCTGACGCCCCCGTCCCGCCCGCGCCGACGCCCACCGACCCCCCGGCGGCCGAGGCGGCACCAGCAGGAGAGTGAGGCCAGCGTGCCGAAGATGAAGACCCACAAGGGGGCCTCGAAGCGCATCGGGGTCACCGGGTCCGGGAAGTTCATCCGGGTGAAGTCCTGGCGCGGACACCACCTCGAGCTCAAGTCGTCGCGCCGCACCCGGCGGTACGCGGGCAAGGCCGTCATGGGACCCCAGTCCCAGGAGCAGCTCCGCGGCCTCCTCCCGTACGCAGGGAAGTAGCGAATGGCACGCGTCAAGCGGGGCGTCACGTCCCACAAGCGCCACAAGCGCCTGCTCAACGCGGCTGAAGGCCGCAAGGGCACCAACCGCAAGCTGATCAAGCGCGCGCACGAGTCCCAGCTCCACGCGCTGGCCTATGCGACCCGTGATCGCAAGCAGCGCAAGCGCGACATGCGCGAGCTGTGGATCATCCGCATCAACGCCGCTGCGCGCCTGAACGGCATCACCTACAGCAAGTTCGTCAACGGGCTCAAGAAGGCCAATGTCGAGCTCGACCGCAAGGTCCTTGCCGACATCGCCGTGCGCGACGCCGCGACCTTCGGCCGCATCGCCGAGATCGCCAAGAGCGCCTGACCCCGCGAGGTCGAACCGCTCGGACCCTCGACGTCGCCGACGATCGAGGGTTCGTGATTCTCCGGGGCCTGACGGGCCCCCTCCAGCAGCCCGTCCACAGCGGACCAGCACCACGCCCATGGACCTCGCGCAACTGACATCCGATCTCCAGACACTGCGCAGCCGCGCGGTCGCCGCAACCGCGGCCGCCCCCGACACCGCCGCCCTCGACGCCATCGAGCTCGAGGTATTGGGCAAGAAGGGCGAGCTCACGGTCATCCTCCGCGGCATCGGCGCGCTGCAGCCCGAGGACCGTCCCAAGGTCGGCGCGGTCGCCAACGAGGTCCGCGTGGCGATCGAGGGCGCGTTGGGGGAGGCCCGGGGGCGCCTCGGATCGGCAGAGCTGGCGGCGCGCCTCGCAGCAGAGGCCGTGGACGTCACCACGTCGGGTCGCCCGATCCGGCGGGGATCACTGCACCCGATCATGGAGACGGCGCGCGAGATCGCGGAGGTCTTCGCGCAATTCGGCTTCCAGGTCTACGAGGGCCCGGAGATCGAGGACGATGTCACCAACTTCCAGATGCTGAACATCCCGCCCGACCATCCGGCTCGGGACCTCTGGGACACGCTGTACCTGGACCTCGACGGGCGGCTCCTGCGGACCCACACGAGCCCCGGCCAGATCCGTGTCATGCATCAGGAGAAGCCCCCGATCCGCGCGCTGCTGCCGGGCCGCTGCTTCCGCTACGAGGCGGTGGACGCGAGCCATGCCTCGGAGTTCTTCCAGGTGGAAGGCCTGATGGTCGACGAGGGCACCTCGATGGCCGACCTCAAGGGCCTGCTCGACCAGTTCGCCCACGCCATGTTCGGCGCTGGCCGGGCCACCCGCTTCCGCCCTGGGTACTACCCGTTCACGGAGCCCTCCGTCGCCTTCGACATCCTGTGCGTCATCTGCAATGGCGAGAAGTGTCCCGCCTGTTCCCGCACGGGATGGATGACGATCCTGGGCGCCGGCATGGTGCATCCGGTGGTCCTGCGCTACGGCGGCATCGATCCCGAGCGCTACCAGGGCTTCGCATTCGGGATGGGTGTCGAGCGCATCGCCAACCTGCGCCACCACGTGATCGACCTCCGGGCCTACATGGAGGACGACCTTCGCTTCCTGGGAGCCTTCCGGTGAGAGTCCCCCTGTCCTGGCTGCGCGAGTTCGTCGACGTCGAGCTCACCCCCGAGCAGCTCGCCGAGCGCCTCACCCTCCTGGGGATGGAGGTCAAGCACATCGAGCGCTGGGGCGCCGACTGGCAGCACGTCGTCACTGGACGGCTCCTGACCGTGGAGCGGCACCCGCGCGCGGACCGCCTCAGCCTCACCACCGTCACCTTCGATGACGGCAACGAGCCCCTGTCGATCATCTGCGGCGCGACGAACATCGCCCCCGGCCAGCGGATCCCGGTGGCCCTGCCAGGTGCGGTGCTGCCCGGCGACCGCCGCATCGAGCGTGCCGAGAAGATGGGCGTCGTCTCCAACGGCATGCTCTGCTCCGGCGAGGAGCTGCGCCTGACCGGCGACGGGGACGGGATCCTGATCCTGCCCGAGGACACGCCGCTCGGCGTGCCGCTGGTCGACCTCTACGGCGATACCGTCCTCGACGTGGACGTCAAGCCCAATCGCGGCGATGCCCTCTCGATCCTCGGACTCGCACGCGAGGTCGCGGCGGCCACCCGCCAGCAGGTCCGCATGCCGTCCATCGAGGTGGAGGAGGGGAGCGGCCCGCCCACCTCCGAGCGCCTCGCCGTGGACGTCCGGGACCCCGACCTGTGCACCCGGTTCGCCGGGCGCTGGGTGAGCGGTGTGCGCATCGGGTCGTCGCCTGACGCGATCCAGATGCGCCTCCTGGCCGCCGGCCAGCGCCCGATCTCCAACGTCGTGGACGCCTCGAACTACGTCATGCTCGAGCTTGGCAAGCCCGTCCACACCTTCGACGGTGAGGCCATCCACGTCGGCCCCGACGGTCGTCGGACGATCGTGGTGCGCCGCGCGGAGGCGGGCGAGCGTCTCGAGACCCTGGACCACATCGAGCGCGAGCTCACGCCCGACATCCTGCTGATCGCGGACACGGCGGGCGCGCTCGCGGTGGCCGGCGTCATGGGTGGCGCCACGTCCGAGGTGTCCGACGCCACGACCGAGGTGTGCATCGAGTCCGCGGTGTTCGACGCGGTGAGCATCCGCCGCACCGCCCAGCGCCTCGCACTGCGATCCGAGGCCTCGAGCCGCTTCGAGAAGGGCCAGGAGAGCCGACTCGCGCGCCTCGGCGCCGATCGCACGGCCCAGTTCGTCAAGGCCTGGGCCGGCGGCGAGATCGCCGCAGGCGTGGTGGACACCGCGCCGGTCGATCCGCCTCGCAGCCGGGTCGCGTTCCGGCCCGCGCGCATCAACCGCCTGCTGGGGACCGGCCTGTCGACCGCTGAGCAGCAGGACCTGCTGGCCCGCGTCGGCGTGGACACGGAGCCTGCAGCCGCTGGCGAGATCATCGTGGTGGCGCTCAAGCCTGAGCCGCTGATGGTGTCGCCAGGGGCGGACGAGGCGCTCACGGCGGTCGTGCCGACCTGGCGGCGTGACATCGCCATCGAGGCGGACGTCGCCGAGGAGATCGCCCGCGTCCGGGGCTATGAGCTCGTTCCGTCGGTCACACCGGACACTGCGATGCCGGAGTTCCGTCCGTCACCCCTCGAGGTCCGGGAGCTGGTGAGGGAGACGCTCGCGGGTGCCGGCCTCACCGAGGTCGTCACGACGGCGCTGGTGTCACCCAGGCACATCGAGACGTTCGTGCTGGCCCGCGAGGTTGAGTCCGTCGGCGGCGAGGACCAGCCGGGCGGCGAGCCGATCACGGCCACGAATCCACTCTCGCGTGATCACTCGCTGCTCCGGCGCAACCTCCTGGGCAGCATCCTGGACGTGGTCGGGCGGCAACCTGCGCCACGGCACCGGCGACGTGGCGGTGTTCGAGATCGGCAAGGGGTACGCCCGGACGGGCACGCAGCCGCGGGAGTGGTGGCGTCTGACCTTCGCCCTGGTCGGGGACGCGGAGCCGGCGGCCTGGAACCGCGTGGCCCGCCCCTACGACGTCGATGACGCCAAGGGCATCCTCGAGCTGCTCGCACGGCGGGTGGGCCTGCCGGCACCCGCCTACGCGGCCGAGTCCGCCGAGCGGGTCTTCCACCCTGGCCGCACGGCCCGGGCATCGGTGCCGGGCGGCCTCAATGCCATCATTGGTGAGCTGCATCCGGACCTGTACGACGCCTGGGAGCTGCGGACCGCCCGGCGCGTGATCCTCGCCGATGTCGCGCTGGCAGGCCTTGCGCAGGGGCGGCTGTCTGCGGAGCGGGCACGGGTGGTTGGCCGATTTCCCGAAGTGGACCGTGACCTCGCCATCGTGGTCCCTGAGACGACGCCTGCGGCGGCCGTCGAGGGCCTCATCCGCCACCACGCGGGCGATCTGTTGCGCGACGTCCGCCTCTTCGACATCTACCGCGGCGTGCCCCTCGATCCGGCGGAGAAGAGCCTTGCATGGCGGGTCCGGTTCGCCGCGCCCGACCGCACGCTCACCGAGGCCGAGGTGGAGGCAGCCGTGGCTGCCGTGGTCACATCCCTGCCGTCGGTGGGCGGTCGTCTCCGAACCTGACCAGCGACGCGTTGCCTTCGGCGTCGTGACGCTGCTACGCTGCGGGGCGGGGAGTAGGGCTGGCGCCCTTGTGCCGGTCCCGTCACGACGAGGGTGGAGCGTGGACTTCGGGGCGTTTCTCGGTTCGCTGAACCTGGTCGATGTGATCATCGGCCTCGCGCTGTTCGGCATGTTCATCGTCGGCTACGCCCAAGGGGCGGTCCGTCGGGGCGTGGGCGTCGTGACGATGACGTTCTCGTTCTTCCTGGCCGGCCAGCTCAACCAGTGGCTGGGCAAGTTCCTGGCCGAGAACTGGCTGCAGTACCCGGCGGCCTACTCCTACATGATCGGCTACCTGATCCTCTTCCTCGCAGGCGTCGTGGCCTTCGCCGTGATCGTCCAGGTGACCTACAGCAAGGTCGAGATGTTCGTCCGGTTCCCCGTCCTGGACGAGGTGCTCGGCGGACTGCTGGGCGTGACCTGGGGGCTGCTGTTCCTGATGTTCATCGTGACCATCATGGGCACCTACTTCCTGGCCGCCCCGGTCGGGGACCCCGACGAGATGACGATCCTCCGCAGCATGTGGATGACGATCGACGGCTCGTGGTTCGGGCAGCTGCTCATCAACCAGGTGATCCCGGTCTTCGTCTCATGGATGTCGTTCCTGCTGCCGACGTCGGTGAACGCGGTCTACGGGGCCCGCTGACGGACGACCGCGCAGCCGCCCTCAGGAGCGCATTCGACCGATCCCTGCTCCAGGCGCCAACCCTCGAGGCGGCGCGCGCGCTGCTGGGGGCTCTCCTCGTCCGGGACCCGGACCCGCAGGATGGCGCGACTGCCGTGCGCAGGATCGGGAGGATCGTCGAGGTGGAGGCCTACATCGGCCTGGACGATCGCGCATCGCACGCACGCATGGGACCGACATCCCGCAACCGGGTGATGTTCGGGCCCCCGGGCATCGCCTACGTGTACCTTGTCTACGGCATGCACAACTGTCTCAATGTCGTCACTGAGGGCACCTCCACGCCCGCCGCCCTGCTCATCCGCGCTGTCGAACCGGTCGCGGGCCTCGCGGCCATGCGGCACGCCCGCCGCCTCGACCGTCCGGGTGCCCGGCACGTGGCCGATGCACGCCTTGCTGCTGGTCCGGGCCTCGTGGGAGCGGCCTTCGGCGTGGACCGGAGCCTGAACGGGCTCGACCTGTGCTCCGCTGTATCCCCGCTGCGCCTCGCCCCGCGCGCACCCGGCGATCCGGAGCCCGCGATCGCCAGCGGCCCACGCGTTGGGATCGCCTACGCCGGCGATCCCTGGACGTCGCAACCCTGGCGCATGTGGGTGGCGGGCAACCCGTCGCTGAGCGGTGGAGCCCGCTAGCCGTGGACCCCCGATAGCCGTGGACCCCCGCTCGATCGCCCTCCTGGAGTTCCCACTCGTCCGTGCCCGACTCGCCGAGCGCACGTCCTTCGATCCTTCGAAGCGCCTCGCGGACGCCCTCGTGCCATCGGATGACCCGGTCCTCGTCACGCGTGCCCTCGATGAGACCGACCAGGCGCGGGCACTCCTGCAGGAGCGGGCCGGCGTCGGGATCGGCGGCGCGCACGATATCGACCCGTGGGTCGGGAGGGCCGCACGCGGGGGGCGCCTTGACGCGGCGCACTTCATGGAGATCGTGGACACGCTCGACGCGGCCGCGCACCTGGCGACCTCGCTCGCCGAAGAGCGCCGGCCGCTGCTGCGGGATCTCGGGCGGCGGATCCATGGCCTGCCCGCGCTGCGCAGCACGCTCGCGCGCAGCTTCGACCCCACGGGCGAGCTGCTCGACACGGCCTCGCCCCGCTTGGGCGGCCTGCGCGCGTCTGTTCGCATCGCCTACGACCGCCTGCGGCGGCGCCTCGACAGCCTCGTTGGCTCGGAGCTCGGCAGCGCGCTCCAGGAGCCCCTGGTCACCATGCGCAACGGGCGCTACGTGGTGCCGATCCGGGCCGACGCGCGCTCGAAGGTGAAGGGCATCGTCCATGACGCCTCCGGGTCCGGCGCCACGCTCTTCGTCGAGCCGCTCGTGATCGTGGAGCTCGGCAACGCATGGCGCGAGGCACAGGCGGCCGTTGACGAGGAGGTCGGCAGGATCCTCGATGAGCTGTCCGCGCTGGTCGGAGCCAATGCCACCCTGCTGCGGGAGACCCTCGAGGCCCTGGCCCAGTTCGACTTCTGGGCGGCCAAGGCCCAGCTGGCCGCCGAGATGGACGGGGTTCGCCCGGCGGCATCGGAGCGCCAGGAGGTCGTGCTCCTCTCCGCGCGGCACCCGGGGCTCACGGGCAAGGTCGTTCCGGTGGACATCCGGTTGGGTGACGGCTACACGGCGCTGGTGATCACCGGTCCCAACACCGGCGGCAAGACCGTGGCGCTCCGGACGCTCGGCCTGCTGGCCATCATGCACCAGGCCGGCCTGCACATCCCGGCTGAGGCCGGGTCCTCGCTGCCGGTGTTCCGTGACGTCTTCGCCGACATCGGCGACGAGCAGTCGATCGCCCAGTCCTTGTCGACGTTCTCCGGGCACCTGCGATCGATCATCCGCATCGTGGAGAAGTCCGGCCCCGGGACCCTCGTCCTGCTCGACGAGCTCGGCGCAGGCACCGACCCGACGGAGGGTTCGGCGCTGGCCCA
This sequence comes from uncultured Chloroflexia bacterium, assembly GCA_963748625.1. Classification (GTDB taxonomy): domain Bacteria; phylum Chloroflexota; class Limnocylindria; order Limnocylindrales; family CSP1-4; genus CAIXZV01. Next base: position 67,472 of record CAVVJT010000003.1, read on the forward strand.
GGCGCTGCTCGACCACTTCATCCGGTCTGGCGCGCTCGTGGCGGCGACCACCCACTACGCGGAGATCAAGGTCTACGCCCACGAGACGCCCACCGCGCGCAACGCGTCGGTCGAGTTCAACCTCGAGACACTCTCGCCGACCTACCGTCTCACGATCGGCCTGCCGGGCGGCTCGCAGGCGTTCGCCATCGCGGAACGCCTGGGCCTGCCCGACACCATCGTCAATGATGCCCGGAGCCGGCTGTCCGAGAACCAGAGGGCCTTCGAGTCCACCCTCGCGTCCATCAAGGTGCAGGAGCAGGAGATCGCCGAGGCGGTGGACAAGGCTCGCGCTGCGGAGGCACGGGCCGTCGAGGCTCAGAAGGCCGCCGAGGAGGAGCGCCGGCGCGCGCGCCGCGAGCGCGACGAAGCTGTGCGCGCCGCACGCGAGGAGGCACAACGCCTCGTGGATACCTTGCGTGAGGACGTCGCGGGCCTCCGCCGCAAGCTGGAGCGCGAGACCGTCACCGCACCGGCGATCGACGCCGCCCTCGCCCGCGCCGACCTGACGCTGGAGCGGCTGCCCGAGGCCAGGCCGGAGGTCCGTCGACCCGAGCCGGCTGTCCCGCGCACGTGGAGCCTGGGCGATCGCGCGCGCAGTCGCAGCGGCGGCTGGGAGGGCAGGATCGCGGCGCTCGAGAAGGGCGGGACGCGGGCCACGCTCGAGGCAGGCGGGATGCGGGTCTCCGTCGCCGTTGCGGATCTCGAGCCCGCGATCGGTGGGTCAGGCGGACCCGGGGCCGGGCATGCGCCCGAGACGGAGGCCGAGGCCGTCCGAGCGGCGACCCGGGCAGGCGCCTCGCGATCGACCCTTGGTGGCAGCATCTCGAACCTTGGCCTCGCCCGGGCCCGCTCGGTGGCCTCGTCGCTCGACCTGCGAGGCGCCCGCGTGGAGGAGGCACTCGAGGCACTCGACCGGTACCTCGATGACGCCTCACTGGCCGGCCTGGAGCAGGTCCTGATCATCCACGGCCTGGGGACGGGTGCGCTCCGGGATGCGGTCCGGGCGCAGGCGGGATCACACCCGCTGGTCAAGAGCTTCCGTGCCGGCGAGCGCGGCGAGGGTGGCGACGGGGCGACGATCGTCCGCCTCTGACCGCGGTGGCGGACCGGCCGGGACCAGGCGAGGCCGCCCGCGAGTGCCGGAGGAGACGCTAGGGTTTCGGGGTCGGCTTGTTGCCGCCGCCGTTGCCGCCGCCGTTGTTCCCAGCCGACGGCGCCGGAGACTCAGGTGGGAGCGACGGGCACGGCGAGAGCGGATCGGTGGACACGCAGACCGTCGGCGGTGGCGGACCGATGGGGCACTTCTTGGTGGGCACGAAGGCGCCGCCCCATGTCCGGCCGAACGGGTAGAACCCGCCACCGTAGAAGTACGCCGTCCGCGTCCGCTTCGGGCCGCCTGAGACGCCGGGGCCCTTGGCGGCGCGCTGCTGCCAGCCGATGTCGGCCTTCTGCCAGGACTTGAAGCCGGACTCGACCTTGGAGAAGTCCACGAACGTCTTGGACACCATCGGCCCGACGCAGCCTTCGCGCCAGAGCAGGCCGCTGGCCTGGTCGATGTCGGCCTTGCGCGCGATATCGCCCGTGGTCTCAGGCTGGGTGCCGGGGATGAAGAGCTCCTCGACGGTGCGCCTGGTCGAGGCGCCGGGGCGCATGCCCGTGAACGCGTCAACCTTCGCGGTGACGAGGCCCTTCGGCTTCACGCGGCTGAACTTGTCCACCGGATAGCCCTTGGAGACCTCGGACAGGATCGCCGACCAGAGAGGGGCGGACGTGTCGAGCGAGAGCTTGCCGTCGTTGGGCGTGCTGTCCGAGTTGCCCATCCAGACGCCGGCGACCAGGGCGGGCAGGTCCTTGTCCGCGGGCGGGGCCAGGTACCCGTAGGCATGCACGTCCTTGTTGTCGCTCGTGGTACCCGTCTTGTACGCCGCAGGGCGGGACTTGTTGCCGTTGATGCCGTCGGTGATCTTCCACTTGCCCCAGAACGGGTTCACGCTCTCGATGGTGTTGCCGGCGAGGATGTCGGTGATGATGTACGCCGCCTGCCTGGACACCACGCGCTCGCCCTTGACCTCCACGCCCTCCTCGGGCCAGACCTGCTTGCCGTCCGCATCGACGACGCGGAGGATCGTGTGGCGCGGCATCCGGACACCGCCGTTCGCGATCGTCCCGAACGCGGTGATCATGTCGATCGGGTGCACATCGAGCGTGCCGATGCTCTGCGACGCAACCGGTCCCGCGCTGGGGAGGTAGCTCAGCCCGAAGTCCTTGGTGCGGTTGAACTGGTGCTCGAGACCGTTGAGGAAGCCCGCCTTGATGGCCGGCACGTTGAGCGAGAACTGCAGGGCGCTACGCAGCCGGACGGGGCCGCGCTCCAGGCCGTCGGCCTGGATGGGGGTGAAGGGCGCGGCGCCTGCGGACGCGAAGTTGGTGACGACGTCCATGAACATGGTGGACGCGGTCATGGTCTTGTCGTCCACGCCGATCAGGTAGACGATCGGCTTGATTGACGAGCCGGGCTGACGCCAGCCGTCCGAGAGGACATCGAACTGGGGCTGGAACTTCTTGTTGCCCTTGCCCGTGTAGGACGCCGAACCCGCGTAGGCGAGGACCTCGCCGGTCCGGTAGTCCATCACCCCTGCGGCGTCGTTGTGGATGTTGTGGCCCCGGAGGCCCAGGATCCAGGACCACTGGCTCTTGGGAATGCCGCGCGCCTTCAGGAGCGCCTGGGGGTCCTTCGCGTTGGGGATGATGGCAGCGGCGTGCGCCCACTTCTCGGTGATGCGCTGCATGCGGTAGTCCAGCGTGGTGGTGACGGTGTAGCCCGCACTGTCGATCTTCTCGCACTGGGCTTCACCGCAGATGAGCTGCGAGAGCTCCTCGCGGACCTGCCAGACGAAGTGCGGAGCGCGCCACTGCTCGCCACCCTGCTCGGCCAGGATCACGGGCTCCACCTTGGCCGCCTCGTAGTCGGCGCTGGTGTACTTGCCCTGGAAGGCCTCGCTCGTCTTCGGTGAGCGGGTCTTCATGAACTCGAGGATCTGGTTGCGGCGCAGGACGACCGCGCTGTCCTGCGGGACGACGAGGCGGGTCTGCTCCTTGCCGTTTTCGTCGGTGTAGGTCTCCTCGACGGCGTTGAGCACCAGGTCGTAGTTGGAAGGGGATTTGGGGATCCCGGCCAGGATCGCCCACTGGGCAAGCGAGAGGTCCTTGAGGTCCTTCTTCCAGTACGTCAGGGCCGCTGCCGCGGCGCCGTAGCTGCGGTTTCCGTAGTAGTTGTTGTTGAGGTAGGAGGTGATGATCGCCTGCTTGCCCTCATCGCCCGGATACGCCTCGGTGAGGCGGATCGACTGGATGATCTCCTTGAGCTTGCGCTGGTAGATGTCGGCATCGGGCGACACGACATCTGCCGGAAGGAGCCGACTGCGCACGAGCTGCTGGGTGATCGTGGAGCCACCACGGTCATTGCCCTGGAGGGTGTCGATGGCCGCCGCCACGAAGGCGAGCGGATCGAAGCCGGAGTTCTCCCAGAAGGTCTTGTCCTCGATCGAGGTGGTGGCGTCCAGGAGCTCGGGCGGCACGGTGTCGTACGTCACGAGCTCACGCCGGTCGGTGCCGAGCTTGGCGAGCATGACCTTGCCCGTGCGGTCATAGATCGTGGACTGCTGCGCGAACTCGATCGCCTCGAGGGCGCGCTTCGGATCCGGCAGGTCCTTCGCCAGGAACGAGTAGCCGGCCACCGCGAAGGTCGCGCCGGCCGCACCAAGGAGCAGCAGGGTGGTGAACAGGAAGAGCGGGATCGCCAGCGCGACGTACTTGACGGCGCCGGTGCCACGCGGGCGGCGCCGGGCGGCCTCACGGCGCTGGCGCTGCCTCCGGTTGAGGCTGGTCTGCATCGAGCGGAACGATACCATGCAGGGGTTGGACTGCCCGTTGCCCCCATCGAGCAGTCCGGTGACGCTCTTCCTGCATTGTGTGTGACGACCTGATGACCGACACTCCCGGCGACGCGCTAGCCCCCGGCCTCGCGACGCTGCTCGACGACCTCGAGTGGCGCGGCATCCTGCACGCCACGACACCCGGCCTTGCCGAGCGGCTGGCGACCGGGCGGCCGATCAGCGCGTACATCGGGTTCGACCCCACCGCGGACTCGCTGCACATCGGGCACCTGATCCCGATCTTCGGTCTGCTGCGCCTCCAGCGGTGTGGCGGGAGGCCGGTGGCGCTCGTCGGTGGTGGAACGGGAATGATCGGCGACCCGTCGGGGAGGTCCACGGAGCGCAATCTGCTCGACCGGGAGACGCTTGCGCACAATGTGGCTGCCATCGGGGCGCAGCTCGCGCGCTTCCTCGACTTCAACCCGGGGCCCGCGCAGGCCGTGATGGCCAACAACTTCGACTGGCTGGGCTCCATCTCGCTGATCGACTACCTGCGCGACGTGGGCAAGCACTTCTCGATCGGCTACATGATGGCCAAGGACTCGGTGCAGACGCGCCTGGAGAAGGGCCTCTCCTTCACCGAGTTCAGCTACATGACGCTCCAGGCGTTCGACTTCGCGACCCTGTTCCGGGAGCACGGCGTCGAGATGCAGATGGGTGGCGCCGACCAGTGGGGGAACATCACCGCGGGCCTGGAGCTGATCCGGCGCACGTCGGGTGGCGGCGAGGAGAGCCCCGCACACGGCATCGCCTACAAGCTGCTGCTTTCGCCCTCGGGTGCGAAGTTCGGCAAGAGCGAGGCGGGCGAGTCGGTATGGCTCGATGCGGCGCGCACGACGCCCTACGCGTTCTACCAGTACTGGGTGAACGTGGACGACCGGGATATCGGCACCTACCTGCGCTGGTTCACGCTCTGGGATCGCGCGGAGATCGAGTTGCTGGACGCCGAGGTCGCCGCGCACCCCGAGATGCGCGAGGCGCAGAAGCGGCTCGCCTTCGACATCACGGCCCGCTGCCACGGCGAGGCGGCGGCGCAGGAGGCGGTGGCCGTGTCCGTGGCGCTCTTCCAGCGCGAGCCCGTGACGGATCCCGCCCTTCTCGCTGCGGTCCATGCGGCAACCAGGGGCGCGACGCTGGCACCGGAGCTGGTGGCAGCGGGCGCCGCGGTGCTCCTGGCGGAGGCCGGGCTGGCGCCGTCCCGGGGCGAGGCACGCCGCCTGGTCCAGGGTGGCGCGATCACGGTCAACGGCGAACGCATCACGGATGCCATCGCGCCGCTCCCGGCACCGCTGGCCGGGGAGTGGCTGGAAGTCCGTGTGGGCAAGCGCAACCGGACTGTCGTTCGGGTGGCAGGCCCCGCCTGATCGCGAGCGGCCGTCAGGGGTCGCTGGGTCGGGCGGTCAACCCCGCCCGGCGTCCCCGTGGCGACCACGCAGGACCTCGATCACCTCGCCCGGCTCCATCCCGCGCTCCGCGAGCAGCACCAGCGCGTGGTACACGAGGTCGCCGGCCTCGCCCGCGAGCAGCTCGCGCGTGGTGGCGCGTCCGACCCCCGCAGCCTGCGCCGCCTCGTCGTTCTTCGCCGCCAGCAGCACTTCGGTGGCCTCCTCAGCCACCTTCCGTCCGGCGAGGTCCACGCCCCCCTCGAGCAGCGTGACGGTGTACGAGCCCCTCGGGCGGGTCTGCGCCCGACCCGCGATCGTGGTCCACAGGGACTCCAGCCAGCCGAATCCCTGCGGAGCCGGACCTGGCGCCCCGGCTCGTTCGACGGGCACCTCCGCGGCGGCATGCCCGGCCACCGCGCCCGACAGGGCGTCGGGATCGAAGCAGGAGCGCGTCTCGCGATGGCACGTCGGACCGGCGGGCTCAGCCCCGATCAGCAGTGCGTCGCCATCGCAGTCGAGGGCCAGCGAGCGGAGCCGGAGCACGTTGCCCGACGACTCGCCCTTGCGCCACAGCTTGCCGCGCGACCGGGAGTGGAAGTGGACCTCGCCCGTGCCCAGGGTGGCAGCCAGTGCCTCCACGTCGAGCCAGCCGACCATCAGGACGCGCCCATCGGCCACATCCTGGACCACCCCTGCGACCAGGCCCGAGGTGTCCCAGCGCACGACCTCGGGATCGAGGCCTGCCTCGAGGTCGACGGGACCGGGTTGCGTGCCGGGAGTCATGCGTCGTTCTCCTGGGGGAGCATGCGGACCGCGAGGCCGGCGGCGGCCATCACGGCCTTGACCTGCGCGATCGTGTACTCGTTGCGATGGAAGATGCTCGCCGCGAGGACGGCGTCGGCGCCACCGTCGCGGATCGCCTCGACGAAGTGGTCCGGACCGGCAGCCCCGCCCGACGCGATCACCGGAACCTCCACCCGCGAGCTGATGGCCCGCAGGAGAACGGTGTCGAAGCCGGACTTCGTGCCGTCACGATCGATGGACGTGACGAGCAGCTCGCCGGCGCCGAGTGCGACGGCCCGCAGCGACCAGGCGATGGCGTCGAGGCCCACCGACTCGCGGCCGCCGTTCACGACGACCTCGAAGCCCGACGGGATCGTGGCGGACACGGGCACGCGGCGGGCGTCGATGGCCACCACCACCGCCTGGGCCCCGAAGCGCGCCGAGCAGCGGGTGACCAGGTCGGGATCGGCGACCGCGCGGGTGTTGAGCGACACCTTGTCGGCGCCGGCGCGCAGCACGTCCCGCATGTCCTCCACGGAGCGCACGCCACCGCCCACCGTGAGCGGGATGAACGCGCGCCGCGCGGTCCGCTCCACGATGTCGAGCAGCGTGCCGCGGCCCTCCGGGGCAGCGGAGATGTCGAGGTAGACGATCTCGTCCGCGCCCTCGCGCGCGTAGCGCTCAGCGAGCTCGGGAGGATCGCCCTCATCCACGAGGTTCACGAAGTTGGTGCCCTTGACGACGCGCCCGTTCGCGACGTCGAGGCAGGGGATGACGCGCCTGCACAGCATCAGGCTGCCCCCGCCAGTTGGACGACGTTCGCGACGAGCCGCAGACCGTTGTCGCCGGATCGCTCGGGGTGGAACTGCACGCCGAGCAGACGCCCGCGCGCGACCGCCGAGACGAACGTCCGGCCATGGTCGGTCTCGGCAAGGACGACCGCGTCAGCGTCGGGACCTGACGGCGCAGCCACGTACGAGTGCACGAAGTAGAAGTCGGCCCCCGATGCGATCCCCGCGAAGGCCGGGTGGTCGTGGCGGCGCACGACCTGGTTCCAGCCGATGTGGGGCAGGGTGGGCGCACCTTGGAGCCGGACGGTCCGCCCGGGCAGGATCCCGAGGGTCTGCGCGCCGTCCTCGTCGCTGCCGTCGAACAGCAGCTGGAGGCCCAGGCAGATGCCCAGCAGAGGGCGATCGTCTGCGATCCACGCCCGGATGGGCTCGACGAAGCCACCCGCGCGCAGGCGGTCCATCGCCGGCGCGGCCGCCCCCACGCCCGGAACGACGAGCAGGTCCGGGTCGCCGATGTCGGCGGCGTTGACGGCCCGACGCACACGGGCGCCGGCCGCGACGAGCGCCTGCTCGATGGAGACGAGGTTCCCGGCCCCGTAGTCCACGACCACCGCGTCGGTCACCCGAGCGATCCCTTGGTGCTTGCGACACCGGTCCGCCGTGGATCCGCCTCGCACGCGATGCGCAGCGCGCGCCCGAGCGCCTTGAAGGCTGCCTCGCCCAGGTGGTGGTCGTTGCGGCCCGAGCCGCGCAGGTTGAGCGTGGCTCCCGCGGTCCGCGTGAACGACTCGAGAGCATGCTCGACCAGTTGCAGCGGGAGCGTGCCAGCACGCTCGGCCCGGAACGGCAGGTCGATCACGGCGTAGGGTCTGCCACCGATGTCGATCACCGCTGTGGCCACGGCCTCGTCCATCGGCACGGCGCTGTCGCCGAACCGGCGGATGCCCGCCCGATCGCCCAGCGCCTCGGAGAAGGCGGCGCCGAGCACGAGGGCGGTGTCCTCCACGGTGTGATGCTCGTCCACCTGGAGGTCACCGGCGCACCGGATCTCCAGGTCGAACAATCCGTGGTGGGCCATCGATCCCAGGAGGTGGTCATAGAAGCCGACGCCCGTGGCGATGTCGGCCTTGCCACTGCCATCGAGGTCGAGGGCGACGGTGATATCGGTCTCGCGCGTGCGACGTGCCACGCGGACGCGGCGGCCCTCGCGCTCGAGCACGTCGAGCGTGCCCAGGGGCGTGGTCATGCGGGATCTCCTGAGACGGGGATGGCGGGCAGGGTGGGAGCGATCTCGGCTGCGGCCGCAAGGAAGCGGTCGTTCTCCTCCGGATCGCGCACGGTGATGCGGATGCAATGCGCAAGGGGGTGGCCGGCGCCGAAGGTGCGCGGGACGAGGCCCCGGGCCATCAGGGCCAGGGCCGCGGCCTCGGAACGCTGCGGCGTGGCGAGGTCGAGCAGGATGAAGTTCGTCACGCTGGGCTGCGGATCCCAGCCGAGCGCGGCGAGCCCGCGCGCAACCCGCGGCAGCTCCCGTTCGACGCGGTCCACGTTGGCGTGCATCGCGTCCTGCTCCTCGAGGGCGGCCGTCACCGCGGTGACGGACACCGTGCTGATCGAGCCCGGGGGCCGGTAGAGCGCGATGCGCTCGATGGTCGCGGGCACTCCGACGGCGAACCCGACACGCAAGCCGGCGAGCGCGTAGGCCTTCGAGGCTGTGCGCACGGCGACGAGGTTCGGGAAGCGGGTCCGGAGCGGGATCACCGACACGCCGGTGAACTCGCTGTAGGCCTCGTCAACGACAACGGCCGGTACCGCGCGGCCATCGGCGGCGGCGTCGGCTGCGATGCCCTCGAGCAGGGACTCGATGGCGCCGGCGGGCTCGAGGCGTCCCGTGGGATTGTTCGGGTTGCAGATCCAGACGAGGCTCGCATCCCTCGCGGCCACCCGCACGGCGGGCACGTCCATGGCCCAGCCCGCGTCCTTGCCCAGCCGCTGTACCGCGATCACCCGTCCTCCTCGCTGCTCGGCGTGGATCCGGTACATGGCATATGTGGGCACCGAGACCACCGCGCCCGCCCCGGCGGGCAGGAACGCCTTGGTGCAGAGGTCCAGGATCTCGTCGGCGCCGGCGCCCGGGACGATCTCGTCAGAGGCGACGCCGTAGACCTTGGCCGCAGCCTCCACGAGCCTGCGATAGTCCCCGGGCGGGTACTCGGACAGGGGCGTCTCGAACCGGCCGGCCTGGAGCACCCGCGCCAGGAGGTCCGGCGGAGAAGGCGATGTGTTGAGATCGAAGCGGAGGACTTGCTCGATCGGGATGCCGAACCGGGCGGCGACGCTCTCGTTGGTCGCCTCCCAGGCATAGGAGGCCGGGTCGGTCGGCGAGGTCACCGCGAACGGGCTCGTGGTCATCGGTTCTCCTCCGCGGCCGCGTCTTGCTCGAAACGCACCTCCACCGCGTCACGGTGGGCAAGGAGGCCCTCGGCCTCCGCGAGGGTGCGGATGGACGGGCGCAGCGCCGCAAGGCCCTCGCGGGTGATGCGCTGCACCTGGTTGAACTTGCCGAACGTCTCCACGGCGAGCGGCCCGCAGCTGCGGGCGAGGCCGCCCGTGGGCAGGACGTGGTTGGCGCCCGACGCATAGTCACCGGCCGACTCGGGCGACCAGCGGCCCACGAAGATGGAGCCCGCGTTGCGGATCGCGCCGACGGCTGCCTCAAGATCCTCAACCTCCACCGAGAGGTGCTCGGGTCCATAGCCGTTGACGAAGTCGATACCGCTGGCCACGTCGGGCACGAGGACGATGCGCCCGTGGTCGGCGAGGGCCTTGGCGAGGATGTCCCGGCGCAGCGCAGTCGCGAGCCGCCGGTTCACCTCCGCCTCGACAGCGTCGGCGAGCGCGACATCCGGCGTGACCAGGAGGGCGGGGGAGTCCACGCCATGCTCAGCCTGCGTGATGAGGTCGGCAGCGACGGTGGCGGCGTCTGCGGAGGCATCGGCCAGGACCAGGCCTTCCGACGGTCCGGCGGGGAGATCGATGCCCACCTCACCGACGACCTCGATCTTGGCAGCGGTCACCCAGGCGGACCCGGGGCCAACGATCAGGTCCACGGGCTCGAGGCCGTCGTCGGGCAGGCCGTATGTGAGCGCACCGATCGCCTGGACACCACCTGCGACCAGCAGGGCATCCACGCCGAGGAGGCCTGCGGCGCCCAGCAGCACCGGGTGGACATTGCCCTCGCGATCGGCGGGGGATGCGACCACGACCGCACCCACGCCCGCGACCCGAGCCGGGACGACGGTCATGACCAGGGACGAGGGATAGGGCGCGGAGCCGCCAGGCACGTAGGCGCCCGCACGCGCGACCGGCATCCACCGGCGCTCCAGCTCCACGCCCGGGATGATCGTCGTGCGCTGGGAGTGGGGGCGCTGAGCCTCGGCGAACCGGCGCACGTTGGCGATGGCCACCTCGAGCGCGGCCCGCTCCGCTGGCCGGAGGGCATCGGCGGCAGCGAGGAGCTCGTGGCGACTGAGCAGCAGCCGGCCGTCGGGGCGCCCGCCGCCGAAGCGGGCGGAGGCCTCACGCACGGCGGTGGCGCCACGCTCGCGCACGTCGGCAAGGATGCGGCGCGTCGCCTCGCGGACGGCAGGATCAGGCACGGCGCCGCGGCGGAAGAGGGCATCGCGGGCGGCGAGCACGGCCTGGTCGGGGTCACGCAGGTCCAGGCGCGCGAGGCGGACGGTCGGTGCGGTGGAGGCGCCGTCGGTCATGGGAGGATCTTCTCGATGGGCAGGACGAGGATGCCGGAAGCGCCCGCAGCCTTGAGGCGCGGCAGCAGGCCCCAGACCTCGTCGGCGGCGACGACAGCATGGATCGCGATCATCCCGGCATGCGCGAGCGGGATCACGGACGGGGACTCGAGGCCTGGCAGGAGGTCCTCGAGCTCGGCCAGCTTGGTTGCCGGGGCGTTCATCATCAGGTACTTGCGACCGCGGGCCGCGATGACGGAGCCCAGCATCGTCACGATGCCGTCGAGCTCATCGGGGTGCTGGCGGGCGGCCGCCGGGCTCGTGAGGAGCACCGCCTCGGACGCAAGGATGTCGCCGATCGCGCGCAGGCCGTTCATGGCCAAGGTGGAGCCCGTCGAGACGAGGTCCACGATCCCGTCCGCGAGTCCCAGCCGCGGTGCAACCTCGACGGCACCGGACAGGGAGATCACCTCGACGGAGATCCCCTGGTCGGCGAAGAACGTCCGGGCGACGTGGGGGTGCGAGGTGGCGATCCTGGTGCCCCCGAGGTCGGCGATGGCCTCGTAGGGGGAGTCCGCCGGCACAGCGGCGGCGAGACGGCACCGCCCGTAGCCAAGACGCCGGAGGACCGGGAGCTCGATCCCACTCTCGGCAAGGATGTCGCCGCCGGTGATGCCGGCCTCCGCGACCCCGTCGTTGACGAACTCGATCACGTCGCCGGTGCGGACGAAGAGGATGTCGAGCGGGTGGTTCTGCACGCGCGCCATGAGGCTGCGGTCGGAGGCCTCGAACACCAGCCCCGCATCGCGCAGGAGGGTGATCGTGGCTTCCTGGAGGCGGCCCTTGTTGGGAACCGCCAGGCGCAGGCGATCCCTCATCGCTCGGTGCCGAGTGGGTAGGGGGTCTCGCCGGTGGCGCCCTTGAAGCGCTCGAGCATCGCCCGATAGCCCCCTTCGCCGTGGTTGAGCCACGAGGCGATGCGGGTGATGGTGGCGGTGCTCGCGCCGGTCCTCTTGGAGATGTCGGCGTAGTGGAGGCCGGCGTCGAGCATGCGGACGACCGCCCAGCGCTGGGCCATGTCATGCAGCTCGCCGAGCGTGCACAGGTCACGCAGGAAGGCCTCAGCACCCTCGCGCGAGTCGAGGCGCAGGATCGCCTCAACGAGCGCCTCGGTGTCCGGCGTCCGCCAGTCTTCAGCCACGGGTCTGTCCAGCCTCCACGGTGCTCCGATGCTTGAGGTTGTGCATGTCCGACACTGTCGGACCGCAGAGTGACATGCTACCGTAGTAGCGTAGTAAAACGCTAGCACATGGGGACTGCGTGCCGTCGTTCGAGATTCTGCCCGCGATCGACCTGATCGGTGGCCGGGTCGTCCGCCTGCGCCAGGGCGACTTTGCCCAGGAGACGTCGTACGACGATGATCCCGTCGGCGTCGCCCGCGGCTTCGCCGACGCCGGCGCGACGTGGCTCCACGTGGTGGACCTGGACGGCGCGCGGGCAGGGGAGCCGCGCCAGCTGGAGCTGCTTGCGGGCCTCGTCGCGGAGGTCCAAGGGCGCGTGCACGTGGAGGTTGGGGGCGGCCTCCGTACCGCGCAGGCGGTTGCCGGCGCGCTCGGCGCCGGGGTCAGTCGGGCGGTGGTCGGCACGGCGGCTCTGCGGGATCCCGGCTTTGCCAGCGAGATTGTCGCCCGTCACGGTGCGGATCGCGTTGTCGCTTCCATCGACGTCCGCGACGGGTTCGCGCTCGGTGAGGGGTGGCGGGAGGGCGCTCCGGGCGTCCCCGTCGAAGCGGCCGTCGCGATGCTGGCTGCTGCTGGGATCACCACCTTCGAGGTGACGGCCATCGAGCGCGACGGCCTTCTGAACGGCCCGGACGTCGAGCTCCTGCGGATGCTCGTCGCCCTCGATCGCGGCCGGATCATCGCGTCCGGCGGCATCGCGTCCATCGACGACGTCATCGCCGTCCAGGCCGCGGGCTGCCAGGGGGCGATCGTGGGCCGCGCGCTGTACGAGGGCCGGATCGACCTCGCCACCCTGGTCAGGGAACTGCGCGGTCCCGAGGACGCCTAGCTCGGCGATCGCCCGGGCCCCGCACCCCGTCTGAACGAGGATGAGCCCCCGGCCGTGGCCAGGGGCTCGCGTGCTGGTGATGCTCCCGAAGGTCAGTGGCCTTCGGGATGGTGGTCCTTCTTGTGGGCCTCGATGATCTTCTCGGCGAGGTTGCCCGGGACGTCCTCGTAGTGGTCGAGCACCGCGCTGAACGTGCCTCGCCCAGCAGTCAGGCTCCGCAGCTCGGTGGCATACGAGAAGAGCTCCGCCTGGGGCACATGGGCGCTGATGATCTGCACCCCGTCAGCGAGGTCCATACCCAGCACGCGGCCACGCCGGCCGTTGAGGTCACGGTTGACCTCGCCCATGTACTGCTCCGGGATCCGGACCTCCACGGTCATGATCGGCTCGAGGAGCACCGGCTTGGCCAGGAGCACGCCGTCCTTGAGGGCCAATGACGCGGCGAGCTTGAACGAGAGCTCGTTCGAGTCAACCGGGTGGAAGGAGCCGTCGTACCAGGGTGGCCTTGAAGTCATCGAGCGGGTAGCCCGCCAGCACGCCTTCGGCCGCGGTCTCGCGGATGCCCTTCTCGATACCCGGGAAGAAGTTCTTGGGCACCGACCCGCCGACGACCTTCTCCGCGAACTCGACACCCTGCGCCGGGTTCGGCTCGAGCTCGATCCAGACGTCGCCGAACATGCCGTGCCCGCCGGTCTGCTTCTTGTAGCGGCCGTGCACCTTGGTGGTACCGCGGATCGTCTCGCGATAGGCGACCCTCGGCGTGCGCGTGGCGATCGCCGCCCCGAACTTGCGCTTGAGGCGGTCGCAGATGACGGCCACGTGCGCCTCGCCGACGGCGCGCAGGATCTGCTCGCCGGTCCCGGAGCGCTCGACCCGCGCGCACGGCTCCTCCTCCAGCATCCGCTGGAGCGCCGGGCCCATCTTGTCAAGGTCCGCCTTGGAGACGGGATCGATGGCCACCTGCAGCGTGGGATCCGGGAAGGAGATGGGGCCGAGCTTGAGAGCGGCGTCGCGCGTCGACAGCGTGTCGCCGGTCTCCGTGAGGCCCAGCTTGGCGACGGCGCCGATCTCGCCTGCGCGCAGCTCGGCGGCAGCCTCCTGCTCCTTGCCGTGGAGGAAGAGCAACTGGCCGATGCGCTCGTCCTCACCCTTGCTCGCATTGAAGATGACGCCCTGGCTCTTGAGGGTGCCCGACAGGACGCGCAGGTAGGTGAGGCGCCCCACGAACGGGTCGGCTGCCGTCTTGAACACGCGCACGAGGAGCTGGCTGCTCTCGGCCGGGACCTCGACATCCTTGCCAGCCTTGTCGGTGGCGGCGAACGGGCCCTCCTCCTCGGGGGAGGGAAGGTACCGCACGAGGGCGTCGAGCAGGGCGTTGAGCCCGATCCCCTTGGCCGCGGACGCGACGAGCACGGGCGCAAGGACGGAGTTGCGCACGCCCTTGTGCAGGCACGCGTCGAGCTCGGCGTCGGTGATCTCCTCCTCGGCCAGGTACTTCTCGAACACGGCGTCGTCAGCCTCGGCCGCAGCCTCGAGGAGCTGGTCACGGCGCGTCGCGACCTCGTCGGCCATGTCGGCCGGGATCGGGATCTCGACCTCCGTGCCTCCCTCGAGCCTGTAGGCCTTGCGGTGGACCAGGTCCACGTAACCGCTGAACGTGTCGGCGGCGCCGATGGTCAGGTGGAGCGGGGCGACCTTGTTGCCGAAGGCAGCCCGCAGCTCGTCGAGCACGCGCAGCGGGTCCGCATTCTCACGGTCGCACTTGTTGATGACGAAGCAGGCCGCCGTGCCGGTGGTCCGACCGGTCTTCACGGCCGTCTCGAGTCCGGACTCCACGTGGCCGGAGGCATCGACCACGAAGACGGCGGCATCCGCGGCATGGAACCCCGAGATCACCTCGCTGATGAAGTCGGGGTAGCCGGGGGTGTCCACGAGCGTGATCTCGTGCTCGCCGTGCTCGAACGTGCCTACCGCGAGCGACAGCGACCGGTGCTGCTTCTGCTCCTCTGGCTCGAAGTCCAGGTGCGCGGTCCCGTCATCGACCCTGCCCAACCGGGGGATGGCACCGGCCCGGAACATGACCTGCTCCGCAAGGGTCGTCTTTCCGCTCCCGGCGTGGCCGGCGAGCACGACGCTGCGGATGTGGGCGAGATCGTGGCTCTTCAACGTCATCGCGCGCGAATCCTCTCGATGGGCTCCCGGTTGGCCGGCATCCCGGCCGCGCGGGGACAGCGTGGCGTATGTGCGCAGGCAGATGCCCGATCGGGCCCTCGCAGCCGGGTTGCGGCCCGGCGGCGGATCCCTTGCCGCCGATGATAGTCGGTATTCGATCGCGCCCGGACCCCTCGGACAACCCCTCGGAACCGGCGCCGGCCCGCGGGATGGGCGCGTGACCGCGAGCCTGGTGACGTTCGCCACTTCCGCTGGCAGGTCCGAGCCACGATGCTCCGTGACCGAGGATCGCAGATGACTCCGGCGTCGCCGGGGCGGACTCCCCCGGACCTGTCGGAGCACGGCGTCCGGCCTAGTGCCCAACGGGACTGTGTTCAGCGGAACGTCATCGGCGACCTGGTTCGGGGACGGCCAGACCCTCACTGCCGGTGGCGCCGTCGGCCTGGGCGGTGACCGGCGTCTCGATGTCTATGCCGGGGGGACCTCAGGATCGAAGACCCAGTTCACCGTGGACATCACCGGCTACTACCGCTGACCACTCGGTATACTCCGGCCGATGTCAGGACATTCCAAGTGGTCAACGATCAAGCGCCAGAAGGGCGTCAACGACTCCAAGCGCAGCGCCATGTTCACCAAGGTCGCCCGCGAGATCGCGGTTGCGGCGAGGGCTGGCGGCGGTGACCCCGACGCCAACTACCGTCTTCGCCTGGCCGTGGACAAGGCGCGCTCGATCAACATGCCCCTTGACAACATCAAGCGGGCCATCGAGAAGGCGACGGGTGGAGGCGAGGCCGAGCAGTTCGAGGAGATCGTCTACGAGGGCTATGGCCCGGGCGGCATCGCAGTCCTGGTCGAGGCGGCGACCGACAACCGCAATCGGACTGCGGCCGAGGTTCGCTCGATCTTCACCAAGTCCGGCGGCCAGCTCGCCGCATCGGGTGCCGTCGCGTGGCAGTTCGAGCAGCGCGGGCTGATCACGATCGACCGGGCCCCCAACGACCCGGATGAGATCGCCCTGGCCGCAATCGACGCCGGCGCCGCCGACGTGGACACCGAGGCCGACCCGATCGAGATCTGGACCGAGGCGTCTGAGCTGTTCACGGTGCGCAAGGCTCTCGAGGACGCCGGCTACAAGGTCGAGGATGCCGAATCCGCGATGGTCGCCAAGCAGACGACGGTTCTCGATGCCGGCCACTTCCGGAAGGTGATGCGGATCGTGGACTCGCTCGAGGAGCTCGACGACGTCCAGCGCGTCACCACCAATGCGGACATCCCGGAGGAGCTCCTGGCCGAGTTCAGCGAGTGATCGTCCTCGGGATCGACCCCGGGACCGCCGCCCTCGGCTACGGCGTGGTGGAGCGGAAGGGGTCCAGCCTCCGTGCCGTCGATTTCGGCTGCGTCACAACCAGCCCCGACGTCCCCCTGCCCGAGCGTCTCGCGGTGATCCACGCCCACGTGGCGGAGCTCGTGGAGACGCACCACCCCGACATCCTGGGCGTGGAGCGACTGTTCTTCTCGCGCAATGCCCAGTCCGCCTTCGGCGTGGGCCAGGCGCGCGGCGTCGTGCTGCTGGCCGCGGCGCAGGCGGGGATCCCTGTCCGCGAGGCAACGCCCAACGAGATCAAGGTTGCCGTGACGGGCTACGGCAATGCCGACAAGGAGCAGGTCGGGCGGATGGTGGCGGTGATCCTGGAGCTGGCCGAGGTGCCCACGCCTGACGACGCCGCGGACGCCCTCGCCTGCGCGATCTGCATCGCGAACGCCGAGCGGCCCGGTGATCGCATCAACGCAGGGACGGCGCGCGCGACCGTGCTCGATCGAGCCGCGGTCGCACCGATCACACGCGGGGAGACGGCGTACGAGCAGGCCATCCGCGAGGCACTCCAGGCCGAGGCGAACGCCACCGGCACCAAGCGCGCCGGCACGCGCACCACGAAGCGCTAGCAGCCGAGGGGACCAGGTCGTGATCGCCTCCGTCGAAGGCGTCGTGGGCGCCATCGCCGCCGACTCGCTGGTCATCGAGACCGGCGGGATCGGCTACCGCGTCTTCACGGCGCCCGCCGTCATCTCCACGGCCACCAGCGGCGGCCGCCTCAAACTGCACACCTACCACCTCGTCCGCGAGGACCAGCAGGCGCTGTTCGGTTTCCGCACGTCGGAGGAGCTGGGGTTCTTCAATCTTCTGCTCACCGTGACGGGGGTCGGACCGAAGGTCGCGCTGGCGATCGTGGGTTCGCGCCCGACGGCCGACCTGCAGCTCGCGATCCTCCAGCAGGATCAGGCCGTGCTGACGTCGATCCCGGGCATCGGCAAGAAGACGGCCGAGCGGATCATCTTCGAGCTCAAGGAGAAGGTGTCGGCCGCCGGCGTGGCCGCCGGAAGCGCGGGCTCCATGGTCACGGCATCCGAGAACGAGGTTGTGGCTGCGCTCCAGGCGCTGGGCTACTCGATTGGGGAGGCGCGCGAGGCGTCGCGCCTGGCCGTCGGGGATCCAGCCGTCGGCCCAGGCCTCGAGGAGCGCGTGAAAGCGGCCCTGCGCACCCTGCTGCGGGGCTGAGCGGCGGGCAGCCCGCCGACCGCCCACAGACGGCGTAGCATCCCCGGATGCGGATCGTCCTCGCCGCCAACCCGGGCTACGGCCACGTGCTGCCCCTGCTGCCCCTCGCCGTTGCCGCGCGGGCCTCGGGCCATGATGTCCGGTTCCTCGGTGGTGAGAGCCTGGCACCGGTGGTCGAACGGCATGGGTTCGCGTTATACCCGGCCGGCCCACCCGACCTCGGCGCCGTGATGCGCCTCGTACCCGAATCCACCGGGCACACCGGCCGGCGCCACGCGGCGCTGATCTGGGGCCGGGGCTTCGCAGGCGCCGTCGCACCCGAGACAGCGCGCGGGCTCCTGGCGCTGGCCGCCACCTTCCCGCCCGACCTCGTGGTGCACGAGGACAGCGAGCAGGGCAGCTGGATCGCCGCCGAGCGGCTCGGGATCCCGCACGTCGCGCTCCAGGTGACCGCCTGGCGCAGCTCCGGGCTGCGCCTGTCCGACGGACCGTTGGGCGAGCTCCGAGCTGCGCTCGACCTGCCTGCGGATCCCGGGCTGGGGCGGTGGCACCGCAACGGCTTCCTGGCGACGCGGCCGTCCGTGCTCCACGACCCCGACGACCCGCTTCCGACCACCGCCGTCGAGCTGCGACCGGTCGCGCTGGACGAGGCGGCGGATGATCCCGAGCCCCCGCTGCCGCGCAAGGCGCCTGGGAGGTTCCGGGTCGCGGTGACCCTCGGCACGGTGCTGCCCGGTCGGGGCCAGGCGATTGACGGGCTGGTTGCTGCGCTCAGGGACCTGGGCGTCGAGATCGTCGCCACGGTTGGACCGGGCGTCGATCTCGCCGGTGTGCCGCCCGATGATGACGGACCGCTGGTCCGCATCGTGCCCTACGCGCCGATGTCGCGGCTCCTGCCGACCTGTGACGCTCTCGTCTTCCATGGCGGATCTGGAACGATGATGGCGGCGCTGACCGAGGCCGTCCCGATGGTGCTGCTCCCCGCAGCCGCGGACCAGCACGAGAATGCCGCCCGGTGCGTGGCGGCCGGTGTGGGTATCGCCATCGACCCAAGCGAGCGGTCGCCCGAAGCCGTCGCGGATGCCGCACGACGACTCCTGGGGGCGTCCCCGTTCCACGTCGCCGCACGTGCTGTCCGCGACGACCTCCTCCAGATGCCGCCCCCGGAGCAGCTCCTGCCCCGCCTCGAAGCGCTCGCCGCCGCGGGGCCGGACGGCGTCCTCGCGCCGGCCTGACGGACGTCAGCCGCCCAGGAGAGGGTCGTTCACGAACGGGATCCCGCGCATGTGCTCGTCAAGGAAGGAGAGCACCGTCCCGTACCAGAGGCGCGCGTTCTGCGGCTTGAGGACCCAGTGGTTCTCATCGGGGAAGTAGAGGAACCGGCCTGGCACGCCGAGCCGCTGCATGTCCGTCCAGAGAGTGAGCGCCTCGGAGATCGGCACGCGATGGTCGAGCTCGCCGTGGATGACCAGCATCGGCGTCTTCCAGGTGGCCATGGCATCGAGGTGGGCGCGCGGCGAGTTCTGCAGGTAGATCGACGGGTCGGTGTACGGGTCGCCCATCTCGTGCTCCCACGCCGGCCCGTGGTCCGTGGTGCCGTGGAAGCCCAGCAGCTCCCAGAGCGACGCGTGCGTGACGATGCACCGGAACCGGTCCGTGTGGCCTGCCACCCAGTTGGCCAT
Organism: uncultured Chloroflexia bacterium; assembly: GCA_963748625.1. GTDB lineage: Bacteria > Chloroflexota > Limnocylindria > Limnocylindrales > CSP1-4 > CAIXZV01. Next base: position 86,638 of record CAVVJT010000003.1, read on the forward strand.
GTAGCCGCCGTAGGAGCCGCCCATGAGGCCCACGTTCCCGGCGTCGATGTCGGCCCGCGCGAGCGCTGCGTCGGTGAGCGTCATCAGGTCCGTGTACGGCGTACCGCCCCACTGGCCCCACCCGCGGTCGATCAGGTGCTGGCCGTACCCGGTGGACAGGGCCGGGTCGGGCAGGAGCACCGCGTAGCCGCGCTCGGCCAGGATGTGCGGATTCCAGCGCCAGTGCCACCCGTTCCACGAGCCGAGTGGGCCGCCGTGGACGAACACCACGAGGGGGGCTGGCGCGCCGGGAGCGGACCCCGCGGGTCGCACGAGCCAGGCTCCCAGGGCCGTCCCGTCGTCGGCGGTGGCGCTGATCCGCTCCACGATGCCGGGGGCGCTGATGCCGGCCTCGGAGATCCCGTTCGCAAGCGGCTGGGGGACCTGGTCGGCGGTGGCCGCGTCGAACCGCACCACGCACGGCGGTGAGGCGACGGTCGCCATCAGCGCGAAGATCGCCGTCCCGTCAGGCGTCGGGCAGAGGTCGGCGATCGAACCTGTTGCGGTCAGCCGGGTCGTGCGGGCATCGGGGAGGTCCACGCGATAGGCGGCATGGTGGCCGGCGTCGTCGGCGGTGAAGTAGATGGTTGATGCATCCGGGCCCCAGCGCGGGCTCTCAGGCCACCGGTCGATCTCGTCGGCGAGCGTCCGGATCGCCCCGGTCTCAAGGTCGATGAGCACCAGCGCGACCTGCTCGGGATCACGGGGCGTGGCCCATGAGAACCGGAGCGCAGCAACGAGTCGCCCGTCCGGCGAGATGGCCGGCGAGCCGTACGAGGCATTGCGCGGGGTCAGCACGGACGCGGAACCGGTGGCGATGTCGTACCGGACGAGATCGTCGAACGTTTCCGGCATGCCGTTCGGGGTGCGACGCACCGCCACGACGAAGGTGCCGTCAGGGCTGATGTCGGCATCGGACTCGTCGAACGTGAAGCCCGTCACCTCGGGCTCCAGGTCCCGCGGAGCGTCGAGTTGGGCGTCGCCGCCGGGCACGGTGGCCGCGAACAGGCGCCGGACGCGAGGCCCGAGGTAATGGTCCCAGTGGCGGATCGGGTAGTCGTCGAAGAGCATCGCCGAGACGCCGGCCTCTTTGCGAGCCTTCGTGCGTTCGGCGTCAGCGTCGAAATCGCGGGCTCCGCGCTGGACCTGGGCGCCGAAGACAAGGGCAAGCGCATCACGCGCAACGGCGATCCCGCACACGCCGCCTGCGGGCGCCGCCAGCAGGCGCGCCTCCCCACCGTCGGCCGGCAGGGCCCAGAGCGCGTTGACCTTCGTGTCGGGATCGGGCTTGGCGTCGGGATCCGGGCGCGCTGACTCGAACAGGAGGGTGCCGTCGGCCAGGAACGCGGTCCCGGCCCCCTCGCCTTCGACGGAGCGTGTGAGCCGGCGGGCAGGCTGGGCGTCTCCTGGATCGACCTCCCAGATGGACGACGTCATCTTCTTGCCGTCGGGGGCCACGCGGCCCACCCCGACGACGAGGCGTCGCCCGTCCGGACTGAGTCGCAACGAGCTGAGTCGGGGCAGGCGGAGCAGCGTGTCGATCGTGAACATGGCACTCATACCGGCCATCATTGCACGCGTATGCAGCGTCATGTCGCAAGTAGAACATCTGTACCAAATGTTGTCTGACCTGCTAGACTCCGCGCGATGACGGACGACCCGATGAGCCTCCTGACGGCAGGCGCAACAGACCCCGAAGACCAGGCCGTGGAAGGGTCGCTGCGCCCGCGTACGCTGGACGAGTACATCGGCCAGAAGGACGTCAAGGCGAGCCTCGCGGTCCTGCTCGCGGCCGCGAAGGGGAGGGGAGAGGCCGCCGACCACGTCCTGCTCTACGGCCCTCCCGGCCTCGGCAAGACCACGCTCGCCACGATCATCGCCCGGGAGCTCGGCGTCAACGTCAGGTACACGAGCGGGCCGGCGGTCGAGCGTGCAGGTGACCTCGCTGCCATCCTCACCGCGCTCGACGAGCGGGACGTCCTGTTCATCGACGAGATCCACAGGCTCAACCGCGCGGTGGAGGAGATCCTCTACCCGGCGATGGAGGACTACGCCCTCGATGTGATGATCGGCAAGGGTCCCAGCGCGCGGAGCCTGCGCCTGAGCCTGAAGCCCTTCACCGTGGTGGGCGCCACTACCCGCGCCGGGCGGATCAGCAGCCCGCTGCGCGACCGCTTCGGGATGACCTACCGGCTGGACTTCTACGGTGAGGACGAGCTGACGGCGATCGTCCGGCGCTCGGCGGGCATCCTCGGCGTGGAGATCGACCCTCCGGCGGCGCGGCTCATCGCGATGCGCGGCCGCGGCACCCCGCGCATCGTGAACAGGCTCCTGCGCCGAGTCCGGGACCATGCGGAGGTCCACGGTGACGGCCGCATCCACGAGCAGGCGGTCATCGAGGCGATGGCCGTTCTGGACATCGATGACCTCGGCCTGGACACCACTGACCGCAAGCTGCTGGCCGCGATCATCCAGAAGTTCCAGTCCGGTCCTGTCGGAGTCCAGGCGCTCGCGGCCGTGCTGGCCGAGGAGACCGAGACCGTCGAGGACGTGTACGAGCCGTACCTGATGCGTCTCGGCTTCCTTGACCGCACCCCGCAGGGCCGCATCGCCACCGAGGCGGCGCGCAACCACCTGGCGTCGCTGGGCTTCGAGGTGCCGCCGCCCCGCCGCCCCGAGCCCGAGACGCCGGCGCTCTGGGACAACCTCCCCGCGCAGTGATGACCTTGACCGTCCAGCCTCCGCGAGGTCGCTGACCGATGCCCGGAGCCGCCTCCTACGAGGTCCTCGTGCCGCCGCCGGCGGACGGATCCACGCGTGCCCGGATCGGCCGCCTCGCGCTGCCCCACGGCGTGGTGGAGACGCCGCAGTTCATGCCGGTCGGTACCAACGCCACGGTGAAGGCCCTCCACCCGGATGAGGTCCGCGCCGCCGGCGCGTCGATCATCCTGGCCAACACCTACCACCTGTACCTGCGCCCGGGACACGAGCGCATCCGCGACCTCGGCGGGCTGCACGGCTTCATGGGCTGGGACGGGCCCATCCTCACCGACTCGGGCGGGTTCCAGGTGGTCTCGCTCGGCGACCTGCGGGTCATCGATGACGACGGGGTGACGTTCAAGAGCCACCTCGACGGCTCGGTCCACCGGTTCACCCCCGAGCACTCGATCGAGGTGCAGATGGCGCTCGGGCCAGACATCGCCGTCGCCTTCGACCAGCCCGTGTTCCCGAGCTCGCCGCGCAGGGAGGTCGAGGAGGCGATGCGCCGCACGCATGCCTGGGCCGAACGGTCGCTGCAGGCGCACACCCGCACGGACCAGGCCCTCTTCGGCATCGTTCAGGGTGGGCTTGACCCGGAGCTCCGGGAGATCTCGGCCAGGTTCGTGCGGGGCCTCCCCTTCGACGGGATCAACATCGGCGGGCTGGCCGGGGACGAGACACCGGAGCAGCGCAACGACACCCTCGACGCGACTATCCAATACCTCGAGGACGACCCCCGTCCGCGGTACCTGATGGGCCTTGGCTCACCCCTCGACCTGCTCGAGGCGGTCCACCGCGGCGTGGACCTGTTCGACTCGGTGCTGCCGGCACGGGTCGCCCGGAACGGGCAGCTCTGGGTCCCGGGGGAGCGGCTCAATCTGCGCAACGAGCGCTTCCGCGATGATCCCAGGCCGGTGCAGGAGGGATGCCCGTGCCCCCTCTGCACCCGGTTCTCCAGGGCGTATCTCGCGCACCTGTTCCGGGCCAAGGAGATGCTGGCCTACCGGCTCGCAACTTGTCACAACCTGACCTTCACCCTAGACTTCATGGCTAGGATCCGCGCCGCGCTGCGCGCCGGAACCTTCCCCGACCAATTGCCCGAACTGCGCGCCCGTGCCGTCCGGATGAGTGGCGGAGAAGTGCCGGCTAAGCGCGCGTGAAGTCCGTGTCGGTACCGTCGCACATGCGTGGAGGCATCAGGAATGGGCTCACGGGATCGCCCCCACAAGGAAGTCAAGAAGAAGCCGAAGGACAAGTCCGCGTCGCACAACCTGACGCCGCTTTCGGAGCCTCCGCAGCAGACGGAGGTCATCAAGAAGGATCGGAAGCCGCGGCACGCGGACGATACGGACAGCTGAGGCGCCGGACGATCGGGCATCGAGTCCCGCTCGGCCGGGCCGCATGAGGCCCCAGGAGCGAGGACGAAGATGACGGTGACCGGCAAGGACATGGACCGCGGCGGCGGCGCTGAGAAGGCAGCCGCCGAGCGCGGTCGCGCGGTGGACGCGGCGATCCTCGCGATCGAGAAGCAGTTCGGACGCGGCTCGATCATGAAGCTCGGCTCGGTCGAGCGGCAGTCGGTCGACTCCATCCCCACGGGCTCCATCGCCCTGGATCTCGCGCTCGGTGTGGGCGGGGTGCCGCGGGGCCGGATCTCCGAGATCTTCGGCCCTGAGTCCTCGGGCAAGACCACCGTCTGCCAGCACATCATCGCCGAGGCGCAGCGCAGGGGCGGCATCGCGGCCTTCATCGATGTGGAGCATGCGCTTGACCCGGGCTATGCCCGTGCCTGCGGTGTCAACGTTGACGAGCTCCTCGTGTCGCAGCCGGACACCGGCGAGCAGGCACTCGAGATCACCGAGACCCTCATCCGGTCCGGCGGCGTGGACGTCGTCGTGGTGGACTCCGTGGCGGCCCTCGTGCCGCGCGCGGAGATCGAGGGCGAGATGGGCGACAGCTTCGTCGGCATCCAGGCCCGGCTCATGAGCCAGGCGCTGCGCAAGCTGACTGGCGCCGTGTCGCGCTCCAACACGAGCCTGATCTTCACGAACCAGCTGCGCGAGAAGATCGGCGTGATGTTCGGCAATCCGGAAACGACCCCTGGCGGTCGCGCGCTCAAGTTCTACGCGTCGGTCCGGCTCGACATCCGGCGCGTGGAGACGATCAAGTCCGGCACGGACTCCGTGGGCAACCGCGTCCGGGTGAAGGTCGTGAAGAACAAGGTGAGCCCTCCGTTCCGCGTCGCGGAGTTCGACGTGATGTACGGCGAGGGCATCTCCAAGGAGGGTGGCCTGCTGGACGTGGGCGTCGCCATGGACGTCGTCGCCAAGACCGGTGCCTGGTTCAACTTCGCGGAGACTCGTCTCGGTCAGGGTCGCGAGGCCTCCAAGGAGTTCCTCAAGGCCAATCCGGACGTTGCGCTCGAGATCGATCGGCGCATCCGCGCACGGATCACCGACGTGGCGCTGCCGGTTGAAGGGATCGAGGAGGCCAAGTAGGGCCAGCCGCGACGGCGCGGATGCCATGAGCAACCCAGAGCGGGCGCCGGACTCCGGCGCCCGTCCTCGTGCCCGGAAGCCCACGCCTGCAGAGCGTCGGGAGCAGCGCGCCCAGGTGGAGAGCACCGGCGAGGTGCTCGACGCCGCCGCCCGCTACCTCGAGGCACGTCCGCGGTCCCAGGCCGAGGTCCAGGCCAAGCTGCTCCGGCTCGGGTACCGCCCGGAGCTCGTGGAGGGAGTGATCGCCCGGCTCCTGGACCTCGGCTACCTCGACGACGAGGCCTTCGCCCGGGCCTGGGTCGAGTCACGGGATAGGGCCAGCCCGCGTGGCGAGCACGCCCTGCGCACCGAGCTCGGACGCAAGGGCGTCGCGCGTGACGTCATAGTCACGGTGCTGGACGAGCGCCGCGAGGTTGCCCGGACACCGGGGGGTCCTTCGGGCGCGGGGGACGCTGAGGCTCCCTCCGCGGACGAGGTCGCGGCGGAACGCCTGCTGCGCAAGCGCCTGGTATCGATCCTGCGTGAGCCAGATGCCCGCAAGCGCCGCCAGAAGGCCTACGCGCTCCTCGCGCGGAGCGGGTTCTCGCCCGACGTCTGTGCAGCCGTCAGCCGATCCGTGCTTGAGAGCGCCGATGATGACGTCCACGAGGATGCCGGCGCCGACGACGATGGCCCCGCCTTGGCCGATACCTGAGCCGACGGGAACGCCGGGCTACGAGTACGCCGCGCGAACCTTCCAGGCGAGAGACGACAGCCCGGCCACGAGGCCTGGGGCCGCCCGCGCCTCGTCGAGGCCGCGGGCGAGCACCACCAGCACGTAACGAGGGGCGTCCGCGGGACGGATGAGCCCTGCGTCGTGATAGAGCCCTGCGATGGACCCTGTCTTGTGGGCGACATACGTTTCCTCGAGAAGACCTGCCGGTAGGCCCTCGTTGAAGGCCTGGTCCGCGAGGATCGCCTCCATCGCCGCGGATGCTGTCGTGCTGACCAGCGCTCGCCGGCCAATCGCCGCCAGGAGCCCGGCCAGGGCGGCCGCGGTCACCGTGTTGTGCAGCCCCGCCGCATGGGCGAGGTCGTCCTCGAGCCCGCGTCGCACGACGAGGCCCGGAAACCCGAGGTCGCGCGTGGTCGCGCTGATCGCCGTGGCACCCAGCCGGTCCACGAGGAGGTTGGTCGCGAGATTGCTGCTGTGGGTGATCATCGGCCGGGCGAGGTCCAGCAGCGACACGTGCTCGCACTCGCGCCCGTACAGCTCGAGCTCGGAGTCGTCAGCCGGGTCCAGAGCGAAGGGTGACCCGTCCGCGAGCGAGTGGAACCGGTTGCGGACCTCGATCATGTCGGACAGGGCGAGGGTGCCGGCCTCCGCCTGCCGGAAGAGCTCCACGAGCACCGGGACCTTCATCGTGGACGCGGCGTGAACCTCGGCATCAGCCTCAACCCGGAGGGCGCACCGCCTCCGGCCCTCTGGCGTCACCCGTAGTAGGCTACGCATGCACCGGAAGCGGACCTGCGGGCCGCAACCGGCCGAGCCGCTGCAATCGATTGAGGGAGACGGGTCCTTTATCGGGCACCCGCTCACTCCCAGAGCCCAAATACACGGTCGGTGCAGCGTCGCCCGATCCCGAATCCTGTTGGCGCGCCCCGGGCACAACTTCCGCGGGCGGGAGGAACTGAAGATGGATCCGATCGTCGCCATCGTGGCCATCGTGGCCGCGGGCGTCGTCGGCGTGGCCGTGGGCTTTGTGGTCCGCGGCGTGCTGGCGAACCAGGGCATCAAGTCCGCCCAGGACAAGTCTGCTCGCATCGTGGCCGAGGCCCGTGCGCAGCAGAAGGACATGATCCTCGAGGCCAAGGACGAGAAGCTGCGCTTGCAGCGCGAGGCCGAGGACGAGGCCCGCCAGAAGCGCGGCGAGCTCACCAACCTGGAGCGGCGCCTGCTGGCCCGCGATGAGCAGCTCGACCAGCGGGCCGACATGCTCGAGGAGAAGAGCCGCAAGATCAACGACCGCGAGCGCGAGATCGAGCGCCAGCGCGATGAGCTCGGCCGGCTCAACCAGGAGCGGGTCGTCGCCCTCGAGCAGGTCGCGGGCATGTCCGCCGAGGACGCCAAGGGCGTGCTGCTCGAGGCTATCCGCGAGGAAGCCGAGCACGACGCCGTGAAGCTCGCCCGCTCCATCGAGCGCCGCGCCCGTGAGGAGGCCCAGGACAAGGCCCGCGAGGTCATCGTGACCGCGATGCAGCGCGTCGCCGCCGACCACACGGCCGAGCACACCGTCACCGTCGTCCACCTGCCCTCGGACGAGATGAAGGGACGCATCATCGGCCGCGAGGGGCGCAACATCCGCGCTCTCGAGCAGGCGACCGGCGTGGACCTGATCATCGACGACACCCCGGAAACCGTTGTCCTCTCGGGCTTCGATCCGGTCCGCCGCGAGGTTGCCCGGCTGGCGATCACCAAGCTGATCGCCGACGGTCGCATCCACCCCGGGCGCATCGAGGAGGTCGTCAACAAGGCTCGTGCGGAGGTCGAGCTCGTCATGCGCCAGGCGGGCGAGCAGGCCGCCTACGATGCAGGCCTCCCGGGACTCCCGCAGGACCTGATCAAGACGCTTGGCCGGCTCAAGTACCGCACCAGCTACGGCCAGAACGTGCTTGTCCACTGCGTCGAAACGAGCCACCTGGCAGGGATCATCGCTGCCGAGGTCGGCGCGGACATCCAGGCGGCAAAGCTCGGTGGCCTGCTCCACGACATCGGCAAGGCTCTCGACCACGAGATCGAGGGACCGCACGCGGCGATCGGCGCCAGCCTCGCCCAGAAGCACAACATGCCCTTCAAGGTGGTCAATGGCATCGCCGCCCACCACCAGGAGGTCGAGTACGCCTGCATCGAGGCGCCGATCGTGCAGATCGCCGATGCGATCAGCGCATCCCGTCCGGGAGCCCGCGGCGAGTCGATGGACACGTACGTGAAGCGGCTGGAGGATCTCCAGGCGATCGCCGAGAGCTTCACCGGCGTGGAGCGCTCGTTCGCCGTCCAGGCAGGACGCGAGGTCCGGATCCTCGTCCGCCCCGAGGAGATCGACGACCTGACCGCCTCGCGGCTCGCCCGCGACATCGTCAAGAAGATCGAGGACAACCTCACCTACCCGGGCCAGATCAAGGTCACCGTCATCCGCGAGACGCGCGCGGTCGAGTACGCAAAGTAGCGGCGGCCCGCGAGTGAGCATGCACAGCCCGCGCGCAGGTCTGGGCAACCCGCCCAACGGCAATGCCCCGCGGCCGCGGGGGGCCTGTCGGGTGCTGATGATCGGCGACATCATCGGCAAGCCCGGCCGCCAGGCGGTGGAGCAGTTGCTGCCCGCCCTGCGCGATGAGCGCGGGATCGACTTCGTCACCGCCAACGGCGAGAACCTCGCCGGCGGCATGGGCCTCACGCAGGCCACCGCGGAGATGCTCTACGCCGTCGGCGTGGACGTCGTCACGTCCGGCAACCACATCTGGGACAAGCGGGAGATCTACGCGTACCTGGACCAGACGGACCGGGTGCTGCGCCCCCTCAACTACGGCACGCACGGGGTTCCCGGCCGGGGTTGGGGCACCTACGAGGCGCTCGACGGATCCGAGCTGGCGGTCATCAACCTCCAGGGCCGGACCACGATGCAGCCGATCGACAACCCGTTCACGGATGCCGACCGGCTGTTCGACGAGGCGTCGGAGCCGCTGCCGCCGATCCGCCTGGTGGACTTCCACTGCGAGCTCACGTCCGAGAAGAACGCGCTCGGCCTGTACCTCGACGGCCGGGTGTCGGCGGTCGTGGGGACCCACACGCACGTGGTCACGGGCGATGAGCGGATCCTGCCCAAGGGGACCGCGTACCAGACGGACCTGGGCATGACCGGCCCGCTGTGGAGCGTGATCGGCTTCGACCCCGCCACCGTCCTGCCGCGCTTCATCAACGCGTTGCCCACCCGCTTCGAGGTGGGGGAGAGCCCGGTCGTCTTCAACGCCTGCCAGCTGGACATCGATCCGGCGACCGGCCGCGCCCTGCAGATCGAGCGAATCCAGCGCCTCGTCGAGGTCTAGGGTGGCCGCACGGCACGCACCCCCGCCGGCCGATGCCATATGGATTCCCGGGGATGCCGTCGCCGACCTCCACACTCACACCACCCGCTCCGACGGCGTGCTCGAGCCCGCGGAGCTGGTGCGGCAGGCCCACGCAGCGGGGGTGCGGCTCTTCGCCATCGCGGACCACGACAACCTCGCCGCCTACCGGGAGCTGACCGCACCGCGCGCCGACCCACTGCCCGACGGCCTGGAGCTGGTGCCGGCCGTCGAGATCAACGCTGTGACGCGGCGCGCGGGGCTCGAGCTGCCCGAGGGCGAGCTGCACATCCTGGGGATCGGCGTCGATCCATGGGATGAGGCCTTCGAGGCCGCCATCGCAGCCCAGCGCGATGCTCGCCGGCGACGCTTCACCACCACCGTCGAGCGTCTCCGGGGGCTGGGCCTGCCGGTGGAGGAGCACCTGCCCGACGGCGTGCTCGAGAGCGATGACGCCCTTGGCCGGCCCACGCTCGCGCGAGCGCTGATCGCCGCGGGCTGGGCGGTCGATGTCGACGACGCGTTCCGGCGCATCCTCGCGCACGGGCAGCCGGGCTACGTGCCCCGCGTCGGCCTTGATCCGGCCGAGGCGATCCGCGCCGTCCGCGCCGCGGGAGGCCTCGCATCGCTCGCGCACTTCAAGGAGGCGCCGGGCCGCCTGCCGCTGCTCCGCGAGCTCGTGGCCGAGGGCCTCGACGGCCTCGAGTCCCACCACCGCTCGTTCGCCGTCGAGGATCGCGAGCGCATGGACGCCGTCGCCATCCTCCTGGGCCTGGTCCGCACCGGGGGCACGGACTATCACGGTGACCACGGGCCGTATGCGGAGTCCCACGCCGCGCTCGACATGCCGTCCGACCTCGTGGACGGCATGCGAACCGCGCTTAGGAAGCGGTTGGATCCACCTCGTCCTTGACGAAGGTGGGGCGCAGCTCGACGGGTTCGACCCGCTTCGCGTTCCGGCGCCGGCGCACGAGATTGAGGGCCTCCACGAAGACCGAGAACGCCATCGCCGCGTAGATGTACGCCTTGTCGACGTGGACGCCGAACCCCTCCGCGACCAGGGTCGCGCCGATCAGGAGCAGGAAGCTCAGCGCGAGGATCTTGACCGTGGGGTGCTCGTGGACGAACCGCGAGATCGGGCCCGACGCGAACAGCATCACGCCGACCGCGGCCACGACCGCGATCACCATGACACCGACGTCGTTGGCCATGCCGATCGCGGTGAGCACCGAGTCCAGCGAGAAGACGATGTCGAGCAGGACGATCTGGAGCAGGACCGAGCGGACGCTGGCCGTGCCCTTCTCGACCTGGTGCGCGGACTCGCCCTCGAGCGCCTCGTTGATCTCCGTCGTCGCCTTCCAGATCAGGAAGAGACCGCCCGCGAGCAGGATCAGGTCACGCCACGAGAACGCGTGACCGAGGATCGTGAAGGCCGGCTGGGTGAGCGACGCCAGCCACGACACCGACAGCAGCAGCAGGATCCGCATGCCCATCGCGAGGAGGAGGCCGATCGTGCGGGTCCGGTCCCGGGCCGCCGCCGGGACGCGCTGGGTGAGGACCGAGATGAAGATGACGTTGTCGATTCCCAGGACGATCTCCATGACCGTCAGGGTCACGAGCGCAATCCAGGCCTCGGGGGAGGTGATCCATTCCATGATCGGGATGGTAACCGGCGCCGGTGCATCGGTGTGGCTGTGGTGCCGCTGCCGGCCGGACTGCGGAGCCGCCGGAACGTGCGGAGGCCTTACCATGCACGGTCATGACGTCCCGCGCCCTGCCCGTCCTCGAGATCCTCCCGCCGGCAAGCGACACGGCGGATCCGCGCGCGCCGCTCGTCCCGTCCGACGCCCGCCTCGCCGAGTTCCGGCCGGAGGAGCGCTCGCTGCCGTCGTTCTTCGTCTGGACCCTCGGCTGCCAGATGAACAAGAGCGACTCGGAGGAGATGGCCGGCCGACTGCTTGCCGCCGGCTGCCCCGAGGCGGTGTCGATGGATGCTGCTGATCTCGTGATCATCAACACGTGTGCCATCCGGGAGACCGCGGAGGCGAAGGTGGTCGGTCGGCAGGGGCAGCTCGCGCGGCTCAAGGCGGCCCGACCCGGGATGCGCGTGGTGCTGACCGGATGCTCGGTCAGGGAGTCGAACAGGGATGGCCTCGCGCGGCGCTATCCGGCGGTGGACCTGTTCCTCCGGCCCGACGAGGAGCCCGAGCTCGTGGACCGGCTGGGTCTCGGATCGGCGCAGGCGCCGGTCGGGGCGACCGCGACGACCGCTGCCACCACGCTGGTGAAGGGCGCTGCTGTCTCGGATGCGACGCACCTCGTGCGTGCGCGCGCCGACGCGATCGCGGGCGGCGCGATCCAGCGGGACTCGGCGATCAGCGCCTGGCTGCCGATCATCTACGGGTGCGACAAGACGTGCACGTACTGCATCGTGCCGTTCAGCCGGGGTCCGGAGCGGAGCCGCCCGTTCGACGAGATCGTCGACGAGGCCCGCGTCCTGGCAGCCGCCGGCTACCGCGAGGTCACGCTGCTCGGCCAGAATGTGAACTCCTATGGCCACGACCTGGAGCCCGAGGCGCGGTTCGGGCATGTCGTCACAGAGCGGACCGTCGGACGCCGGCAGGACCGCTCTGCGCGTCCGGACCTCGCCGAGCTCCTCCGCGCCGTCGACGCACTGCGTACCCGCGACGGCGCGCCCGCCATCCCGCGGCTGCGCTTCGTGACCTCGCACCCGTGGGATCTCTCGGACCGCCTCGTCGAGGCGATGGCCGCCTGTACCTCCATGTGCGAGTCGCTCCACCTCCCGGTCCAGTCCGGATCCGACTCGATGCTGCGCCGCATGGGCCGCCAGTACACGATCGAGCACTACCTCGAGCGGCTCGGGCGCATACGTGATGCCGTGCCGGGCCTCAGCCTCTCGACCGACGTGATCGTCGGCTTCTGCGGCGAGACCGACGAGGAGTACGAGGCCACGCTCGACCTCTTGCGCGTGGTCCGCTTTGACCAGGTGTTCGCGGCCGCCTACAGCGAGCGGCCCGGGACGCCGGCGACGAGGCTCGCAGACGACGTTCCCGCGGCGGTCAAGAAGCGCCGGCTGGTGGACCTCCTGCAGGTCCAGGAGGCGATCGGCCACGAGCGCAATCGTGCGTGGCTGGGCCGGGTCGCCGAGATCCTCGTGGACCAGGTGGTGGCTCCCCGGACCCATGACCACGACGGGGAGGACGAGGCCGCGGGCGCATCGGAGTCGCGGGCCGCCTTCGCCCGCCTCCCCGACGGGGTCGCGCATCTCGTTGGCCGCAGTCGCGAGAACAAGCTTGTCCACGTGGCAGGTTCGCCGGACCTGCTCGGGAACCTCGTCAACGTCCGCATCGAGCACGCCGGTCCGTACGCGCTGCGGGGGAGCCTGGCCTGAGCATCGCGCCGCTCGTCGTCATCGGTGGTCCCACCGCCACCGGCAAGACCGCACTGGCCCTGGCGATCGCGGACCGCCTCGCACGCCACGGCGTCCCCTGCGAGGTGGTGTCCGCCGACAGCCGCCAGGTGTACCGGGGCCTCGACATCGGCACCGCCAAGGCGACTGTCGAGGAGCGGGCACGCGTCATCCACCACGGAATCGACCTCGTGGACCCGGACCAGCCGTACTCCATCGCGGCATTCCGGGGCCACGCCCTGAACGCCCTCGAGGCGCTCGGCGCACGGGGTGGCATCGGCATCCTGGCGGGCGGCACGGGCTTCTGGCTGCGCAGCGTCTTCGCCGGGATCGACACCGATGCGCTGCCGTCCGACGCCACGATCCGGGCGACGCTCGAGCGCGATCTCGAGACCGGCGGCCTCGGCCCCATGGCCCGGCAGTTGCGGCAGCTCGCGCCGCGTCTCGCGTCCCGCACGGACCTGCGCAACCCACGCCGGGTGGTGCGGGCGCTCGAGATCGCCACGATCGCGGGCGATGCGCCGCTGCCGGCGCCCGTCGGCTACCCGGCCCCTGTGCTGGGCCTGCAGCTGACGGTCGAGCCGGTCGAGCACCGCCGCCGGATCGAGGCACGGGCCCGCGCCCAGTTCGACGCCGGTCTGGTCGAGGAGGCGAGGGCGTTGCGCGACCGGTGGGACCCGGCCCTCCCGTGCTTCACCGCGATCGGCTACCACGAGTCGTGGGGGTTCATCGACGGCGCCTGCACGCTCGACGAGGCGATCGCACTGGACGCCGCCAACAACCTCGCCTTCGCCAGGCGCCAGCGGACGTGGTTCCGTTCGGAGCGTTCGCTGGCCGTCATCGATGCGACGGGCGACCTCTCCGACGAGGCCATCGCCCGCGCCGAGGCCTTCGCCCTGGACGCCAGCACGGGCGCGTGACCGGCACCCGGTATCCTTGCGGACGATGAGCCCGCGCGATCCGATCGACCTCGCACCCCCTGTTGAGAGAGCCTTCCTGCTCGCCGTGGACACCGGCGACGATCCCGGCTGGACCGCGGAGGACAGCCTGGGCGAGCTGGCCGCGCTCGCAGCCACCGCCGGGGCTGAGGTCGTGGGCGCCGAATGGCAGAACCGCCGCCACATCGACCCGAACTGGTACGTGGGCAAGGGCAAGGCCGAGGAGTTGCTCCAGGCCAAATCCGAGACCGGCTTCGAACTGGTCATCGCCGACGACGAGCTCAGCCCCACCCAGCAGAAGACGCTTGAGCAGCTGCTCAATGTCAAGGTCATCGACCGCAGCCGGCTGATCCTCGACATCTTCGCGCTCCACGCGCAGACCCACGAGGGCCGCCTCCAGGTGGAGCTCGCCCAGCTGGAGTACCAGCTGCCGCGCCTGACCCGCTTGTGGACGCATCTCTCGCGCACCGGCGGCGGGATCGGGACGCGGGGTCCGGGCGAGTCGCAGCTCGAAACCGACCGGCGCCTGATCCGCGAGCGGATCAAGAAGATGAAGGCCAAGGTGGAGGACGTCCGCCAGCAGCGCCAGACCACGGCGCGCGGCCGGGATCGCCGCCTGTATCCCACCGTGGCCATCGTGGGCTACACGAACGCCGGCAAGTCCACACTGCTCAACTCGCTCGTCGGCTCCGTGGTTGCCAAGGCCGAGGACAAGCTCTTCGCCACGCTCGACCCCACCTCCCGCCAGGTCAAGCTGGGCGAGGGCCAGACGGTGATCGTCACCGACACCGTGGGCTTCATCCACAAGCTGCCCCACCAGCTTGTCGATGCCTTCCGCGCCACGCTCGAGGAAGTCACCCGTGCCGACGTCCTCGTGGAGGTCGTCGACGTCTCCGACGCCCATGCCCCCGAGCACCGTGCCACTGTGCAACTGGTCCTCGACGAGCTCGACGCGGGAGCCAAGCCCCGCCTCACCGCCTTCAACAAGGCGGACCTCCTGTACGCGGGCGTGGACGGCGACCTGCCCGCGCCTGCGGTCGCGGGCTCGGTCCTCGTGTCGGCGGCAACCGGCTTCGGCCTTGACACCCTCCGCGCGGAGATCGCCGCGCTCCTCGCGTCGCTCTGGGAGGAGGTTGACGTGGCGGTGCCCTACGCGGCGGGCGAGCTGCTCGCCCGGGTGCGGGAGCGGGGAACCGTCGATCTCGAGTACGGCGATCGCTCGGTGCGCGTGCGCGGACGCATGGCGCCCTCGATGGCCGGCGAGCTGCGGGCCGTGGCCAACCGCTGGCAGGCCACGCTCGAGGAGGAGGGCGTGCAGGCGTGACCCAGGATCGCGACGCGTGGGTCAGGCTGACGGCCGTCGGCGCCCTCCCGGGCGGACGCCGGATCAGCTGGACCGTTGCGGATGGGACCCGCGGGCGACGCTGGCGGGCCGCGACCACCGGATCCGACGGGCGCCTCGTGCACAGCCTGCTCCTCGAGACCACGCCCGATGGGACGCCGACGCGGGTCGAGGTCACGGCGGCGGGTCGTCTGCTCACCCTGCATCCTGGCCCCGACGGGACAGCGATGCACGGCAACTGCGCCCGCGAAGGTGGCGTCGACCACATCGTCTTGCCGTGGGGCGAAACGTTCGTCCTCATGTTCGACGCCTCGCCGGTGACTGCTGCCGTTGCGGCCCGGACCCTGGCGCCGAGGGTCGGGGTAGGGGAGGGGGCCTCGGTGCCCGTCATCGAAGTCGGCGAGGACCTCGCCGTCCGGCATGCAACGTGGCGGGTCGCCCGGGTGGGACGCGGCCGCTGGCGATTGCTTGCGGCGGACGGCGGCGTGAGCACCACCGTGGAGATCGACGAGGACGGGCTGCCCGACCTTGCCGACGCGCGGCGCTGGCCCATGGAGGTCCGCCCGGCGGGCTGATCCGCGCCGGATCGGGGACAACCTGTGGACGGGTGTTGGCAACTCGTCCGAAGCCCTGCCGAAACTCGTGGATAACCGTGTTGTGAGACCGGTGCCGCCGCCCGTATTCTTCGTCTTGCCCGAAGGGGCGGACGAACTGGTCGACGGAGCCGAAGGTGCTTGCACCGGCGGATCCCGAGGTCACCGCAAGTGCTTGCACAGGCGGGGACCGGACCGGGGAGGCGGTTCCTTCGGGCGTTTTGCTGCCCCCGAGGCGAGGTGATCCTGCGGGCCGGCGTCACGCCGGGCGGTCCTGGGCGTCCTCAGCAGTGAGCCGGGTTCCGGTGACGATGCGGGTTCTCGGAGGCCGCGATGCGCACGGGGCGCTCCGCCGTTCTGACCTGGTCGGGTCTCGCGCTGCTGCTCGCCGGCGCGTTCGTACCCGACCTCCGTATCGCGGCAGCCGTCCTGGTGGTTGTCGGATGGGGAACCCTGCGTGCCCGCGACCGGCCAGAGGCCATCGCCTGGGCAGCCGTGCTGCCGCTCGCCGTCGTCCTGCCATGGCCGCTCCTGCTGGGTGCCGATGTGCCGCTCGGCGAACCGGCCTGCACGAGCCCGTTCTCCGCGATCGTCCTCCGTCGCCTCGCCGTCGCCGGGTTCGGGCTTGCGATCGTCGCGGCCCTCGCACGGGTGCACGGATCGTCGCGCCTCGAGCTGGGCGTCCAGACCCCCACCCCACGGGAGGCCACCCTCGCCGTCGCGGCCTGCGCCGTCCTCGTCATCGGCGGGCTGATCGTGGGTCCCCTCATCGCGCGCCCGTTCTTCGGCACGCTCGACTTCCCGGTCCCTCCGGCCGCCCTGCTGCCTGCCCTGGTGTTCGGAATTGCCAATGGGGTGCTCGAGGAGGTCCAGTACCGGGGGGCCATGCAGGCGTGGCTGATGCGCGTCAGCGCGCCATGGGCCGCGATCCTCGCGCAGGGGGTCGTGTTCGGCGTGGTCCATGCCGGCCCCGAGGTGGTCGCCCTGCTCCCGGTCCACATCGCCCTGCTCGCTGGTGCCGGGGTGGCGGCTGGGCTCGTGCGCCGCTGGACCGGATCGCTCTGGCTGCCGATCGGGATCCACGTGGGTGCGGACATCGCGCTGTACGTGGGACTGGCGTGCAGGGCCGCCCCGTAGGCTTCACGATCTGGGCGTGACCGCCAGTACCAGGTCCTTCGTCGTGCGCCACACCCGACTGCGACCCGTGCCCGGGCTCGAGACGGTCCGCCTCCACCTCGCCGATGACGTCCTGCCGCTCTGGGGCGCGATCCAGGAGGAGACCCGCGATCCGGACGCACCGCTCCCGTACTGGGCGTTCGCGTGGATCGGCGGCCTTGCCCTCGCGCGGTTCCTGGTCGATGCGCCGCAGTCGGTCCGAGGCCTGCGCGTGCTCGACTTCGCATCCGGATCCGGCCTGGTGGGCATCCAGGCGGCACGTTCCGGTGCGTCGGAGGTCCTCGCGGCCGACATCGACCCGTACGCCCATGCGGCCATGCGCCTCAACGCCCGCGCCAATGCGTGCCGGCTCCACCTGCTCTCGGGCGACCTCCTCGCCGGCCCACCACCCCGCGTGGACGTGATCCTCGCCGGCGACTGCTGGTACGAGGCCGGGTTGGCCGCGCGCGTGCAGCCGTGGCTGGAGGCCGCAGCAGGGGAGGGGACCGGGGTGCTGGTTGGCGATGCAGGGCGCCGCTATCTGCCCCTCGAACGGCTCGAGGAGCTCGCGTCGTACGAGGTGCAGACGACCACCGAGCTGGAGGATCTCGCGCTCAAGCGGGGCCACGTGTTCAGGCTTCGTGATCCCTGAAGGCGCCATCGTGCGTGGTACCGTTACGTCCGCCGCACCGATCGCGAATGAACCCGGCGTCCCCGGCACGCAGTTGCGACGCGGCGCACGAATGTGATGTCAGGGGGACGTGTGGACGACTCGAGCATGCGGAGCGCTTCGACCAGGACGCCCCGCCAGCATCGGCGGACCCGGGTCCGGATGCTTCTGAAGGCGCTGGTGTCGCCTTCGCGGTTCGCGATCGTCGGCCTCATCGGCATCTTCGTGAACCAGGTCGCGCTGTGGGCCTTCACCGACCTCGGCGGCATCAACTACCTGGTCTCGGCGGTCCTCGCCTCCCAGGTGTCGACGCTCAACAACTTCGTCCTCACCGAGCTCTGGGTCTTCCGCGGGCGTGACCTGCGCGGACACGCCTTCCTCCGCTATATCGCGTTCGACCTCGTCAACATGGCCACGCTGGTCATCCGGATCCCGGTCCTGTGGCTGCTGACCGACATCGTCGGGCTCTTCTACCTGTGGTCGAACCTCGTCGCGATCATGATCACGTTCGGGGTCCGGTACCTGATCGCGGACAACTGGATCTGGGCGGGCCGCGACCACATGGCCCAGAAGGCGGTCGATGGCGTGTTCCACTACGACATCGCGGGCCTTGTCCGCCTCGTGTCGCCGGTGGCGCTTCCGGAGCTTGCCTCGATGAATGTGGCCCATGCCGTCGACGCGGACATCGTGATCACGCGACGGGCGATCGGCGGCGGGCCGCGCCTCCACCGCAGAACATGGAGGGCCGAGAGCGGATCGATCCACTACCGGGAGCAGCTCGGCTTCCTCGGCGCTGCGTTCGACGTACGCATGCCGCCGGACGGGCGAGGGCCGATCGCCCTTGACGCCAACTGGTTGCTGGTGTGGTCGCACCACGTGCTGTACACGAACATGGTCGAGCCCCTGCTGCGCTTCGTGCTCATCGATCGCGGCCACGTCCTGCTCCACAGCGCCGCGGTGGACGCGGACAACGGCGCCGTGCTCATGTCGGCACTGACCGACACCGGCAAGACAAGCACGGTCCTGCGCCTGCTCATGGAACGGCCATGGGGTTTCCTGGCCGATGACATGGTCATCGTGGCGCCGAGCGGCATGATCCTGGGCTACCCGAAGCCGATGACCCTCTCGTCGCACACCATGAATGCCGTGAACGACCAGGCGCTGCCGGTCGCCGACCGCATGATGCTTGCGCTCCGCTCCAAGCTGCACTCGAGGGAGGGGCGGGCCGTCGGCCACGCGATGGGCCGCATGCCGCTCCCGATCGTGACGATCAACGCCTGGGTCCAGATCCTTGTCCCGCCGCCCAAGTACCACGTCACCTCCCTGATCGAGTGCGATGTCGTCGACCACTCCCAGCTGGATGCCGTCATCCTCATGGAGCGAGGGGAGCCATTCGCCGAGATCCCGGAGCTCGAGGCAACGATCGACCGCCTGCTCGCGAACACGGACGACGCGTACACGTTCCCGCCCTTCTCCTCCTTCGCGCCGCTGATCAGCCTCAACGGCATGGATCACGACGATCTCCGCGGGCGCGAGCGTGAGCTCCTGACCGAGGCCGTGTCGACGGCCTGGCGCGTTCGCGTTCGCGTGACCGGCCACAACTGGTCCGACCTCATTCCGAGCCTGCTGGCGGAGCGCAGGCCCCTGCTGGAGCCCGTTGACGCGTCGGCTGAGCCCCCGGCTGCGGCAGCGCCAGACCTGGCGACGCCGGGTCCCGACGACGAAGCGTCGACAGAGCGCTCGGCAGTCGTCGCCGACGTCCCGTGAGCGCGCTCGTCGAGTCACCGCACGCGGCGAGCGCGTGGCCGCACTGGACGGCTGCCTGGGACCGGCGGGGGGTCCTTGCCCTCCTGGCCCTGGCGGCCCTGGGGATCGCGCTGCGGTTCGCCGGTCTCGCCCTCGGCGCAGGCATGGACAGCCGGATCGGACTCGACGACGCCACGTACTTCGCGGGCGCCACCTCCTTCGTGGAGGGCCGGTTGCCGTATCGCGACTTCAACATCCTCCATCCGCCCGGGATCCTGTATTCGCTGGCGCCGTTTGCCTACCTCGCGCGTTTCATCGGCGAGACGGACGCCTTCGTCCTGGCACGGTTCGCCGTGATGCTCCTGGGCGGGGTCAACATCGTGCTCGTGGGCCTCGTGGGGCGCCGGATAGGGTGGGGGACGGCACTGTGCGCCGCGGCCCTGTACACCGTGTGGTCCGTTCCGGCGCAGTGGGAGCGGTCGGCCTACCTCATCGCCCCGCAGGCGACGCTCCTGCTGCTTGCCCTGTTGCAGCTCACCGGGCGCAACGCGGGCGACCTGACCACCCGGCGGGTGATTGTGGCGGGCGTCCTCATGGGCGTGTCCGGGGCGTTCCAGGTGTGGTCGGTGATCCCGGCGGCGGTGATCCTCGCCTGGATCGTCATCACCTGCAGGTCGTCTGCGAGGATTGCTGTGCGGAGAGCGGCCGCCTACGTCCTTGCCGGCGTGGTCACCGTGCTGCTGCTGCTGGGACCCTTCCTGCTCACGACGGGGCCGAAGATGATCCAGATGATCATCTTCGCGCAGGCCTCACGTACCGGTATCTACGCCACCCCCGTGGTCGATAGGCTCCGGCAACTCGAGGGATTGCCGCCGTCGCTGCTGGGCTTCCACGTGCCGGGGCTGCTGGTGGTGGCGATCGGCATCGTGATCGGCAGTGCAGTGCTGTTCGTGGCCTGGAAGCGCCCGGCCGTGCGCCTGTGGGTCGCGATCGGGATCTTCGAGATGGCGTTCCTGATGATCACCCCCACGTTCGTGAACCACTACGCCGCGTGGCCGGCCGCCGTCAACACCCTGAGCATCGGTGCGGTCGTCGCGTTCGGGCTCGAGCGTGCTCGCCCCCGGCCGCGGCGCGTCCTCCTGGTCATCTACGCCGCCGCCCTTGTCGGCCTTGCCGTCCTGACGGCACGGCCGACGGGGTCGACCGTTGCGATCAGCCCGACGTCGCCCGATCTCACGGACGCCCGCTGCGTCGTCGCCAACGAGTCGATCCTGCTGATCCGGTCCGAGACCCTCATCCGGAGCCTTCGCAACGGATGCCGCCTGCTGCCGAACCCTCGCAGCGTCTCCCACGTCAACAACGCGGCGAACGAGGGACCGGATGTGCCTCGAGCACGCCAGGCGGAGTACCAACAGGGTGCGCTCGAGTACTACACGTCGGGCGACGTCGCCCTGATCCGCCCGCTCGAGGTCGATGGCTTCTCGGAGGCGACGTGGGCTGCGATCCAGGCAGCGCTGCCATACCACGAGCGGTACGGCAAGATCGACGTCCTGCGCAAGTCCGCACCGTGAGCTCCGGCCCGTGCAGCGGGCCCCGGCGCCAGAGTGACCACTTCCGATAAGGTGAGTTATGTCGTCTTTTGCAGTGTGAGGAACTCCCACAGGCGTCAGTTGAATGCGTCCAAGAAGATGCGGTACGTTCCATCCCCCTCCTTGCGCCAGACATACATGCAATCGCAGAAGTAGCTCCCCTCCTCGCCGTTTCGTTCCCATCTGGCAAAGGACGTTGCCACCTGGTAGATGAGATCTCCGCTGATTCCGACATCCAGAACGACAGCGTTCGCTTCGACCACGCCGGTCATCGCAAAGCAGAATTGATCGATGGCCTCGCGCCCTTGGATCTTTCGCTTGTCAAAGCCAATGATCGTTGCCTCATCTGAATAGAACGCCGCATATCCCTGAAGATCGCCGCGCATCAGGCAGGCATCCATCTCCTGGTTCAGTCGTTCGATCAGCTCCCGGACCTCGGTCATCGGCGTTGGTTCGCTCATTCGTTCTCCTGGGTGGGCCGTGTCAACTGATCCTGTGAAGGAAGCAGGGATCCCGTGTGGCACGCAAGGTAGCGCGCACGGGGCCATCCGAGAGACCGCCGAGCCTGCCTGACTCGGTCGAGGGTCAGCCGTAGGCGATGAGGGTCGGGACTCCGGTGGCCTGGTTCACCTCCACCCAGTAGTGCGCCGGGTAGGGCTCGCCCTTCGCGGCCTCCGTCGTGTCAATCTGGACCTCCCAGACAGGCTCCCCGGCATTCGGGCTCATTGGCCCTCCCGTGGCGGCCTTCACGCGCGAGGTGAGATCGGTGATCGTGATGGTCATCCCGTTCTCGTCAGGAGCCGCGGCGCAGGACCGGAGCATGTCCACCGCCGTCTGCTCGGCCGCCGTAGCCGTCGCAGGACCGGCCGTGTAGGCGAACGTGATCGGCACCGGGCTGTAGCCGTAGGGCTGGCAGGAGACCTGCGCCGGCACGGAGCTCACCTGGGGCACCGAGCTCGCCACAGGCGCGGAGCCCAGCGGGCTCGCGCAGCCCGCGAGAAGCACCAGGGGCAGTAGAAGGAGGCATCGGTCCATAACCGACCTCAGAGACGTTGTGATGAAAGCCCGAGTCTCACACGACTACCGAGTCCGTTCACAGGCTCGCAGACATTCGTCATTGGTCAAGGAGGAATGCACCGAGCGCTCCAGAACACCTGCTGGACACGGTCGCGTACGATGCCGCGATGACCGGCGAGCGCAATGCCATTGCCCATCCCCTCGTGGTCGACTTCGGCGGCCAGCCCATAGGACCGCTGCGGTTCCTGCTCCAGGATGCGTATGCGCCGACCGGGATCGTCGAGTATCCAAGCGAGGGCATGGCCTGCCGGCACACACCCTGGCTCACCGAGGTCGTCCTGGACCTGACGGGCACGACCGCCACGGCCGTCCTGTACCTGCTGCCCAAGGACGAGAGGACCGTGCTCCTTGCCGCCTGTCTCGACCAGGTCTTCGAGCCGTTCTTCAAGCTGATGGCCGGTGGCGACTATGGGGACGCCGTGACCAGGCTGGTGGCCACGCACTGGCCCGAGGTGCACGCGATGCTGGCCCGGAGCAACAGCTCGTCCGCGTCAGGGCGCGTCCTCGCCGTCGTGACCACGTCCGGGCGAAACCAGTGGGTCGTCGCCGACCACGTGCCTTCCAGCCCGGACCACGAGATCCCGAGCCGGCAGATGCACGACCTCATCGGCGCTGCGCTCACCGTGTACTCCCGGATCGCCAACGCCGGCGTCGAGCTTCCGGGCCTCATCAACGTCCTGGGCGGGCCGGATCGCACGTCCCGGCGGCTCACGAGCCTGGCCGGCCTGCTGGGTGCTGTCGGGGACTTCGGCACGGCGTTCGGCGGTGGGATCAAGGCCGATGAGCTGTATGGCATGGCCATGGCTGCCCGGGAGGCCGTCACGAACGCGGTCGACCTCGCGGACCGGGGAACGACGGGCCGACGCGATGGGAGCTGACCTCGAGCTCGCGCGAATCCCGCTGGTGCTGGATCCGCAGGAGGTCCCCTTCGTCCTCGGCTTCAGGCAGGACGCACGACGATGCCTCGTCGCCGGCGGCGCGGAGTACCGGCGGGCCTCGGACAGGGTCGCGATCGACTGGCGGCTGGGCGACCTCCGGCTCCGGGCACTCCTCCTCAATGGCGACGGGGTCAGCTACCTGGTCGCGTGCCCCGGGCCGCTGCTCGAGGACTGGTGGCCGCTCCTGCGGAAGGAGGGCGGAAACCCGGCGCGTCCCCTGCTCTCCGCGGCGGTGGTGGGGGCGGCGCAGCGGTTCGAGACGAGCGACCTGACCGTGGATGTCTCGACCGTGCCTGCCAGCGACACCTTCAACATGACGCTCGCCGTCGCGGGCATCGCCCGTGAGCCGGCGATCAGCGAGGAGTCCCTGCTCCTCGCCCACCTGCTGTCGCTCGGCGTCATCAAGGCCGCCCTGCACCTGCTCATGGAGTACCGGCTGCTCGTCGATCCTGTGCCGGACATGCAGGTCGAAATCGGCGGCATCCAGCGTCCGTTGCAGGTGGTGCTGGACACCGCCGCCACGTGCGCCGGGGCCATCACGTGGAGGCCTGTCCCCGCCTGACACCGCGGAGCGGGATGCACCCGCCTCCCGTCAGAGCAGCCAGAGCTCCGTCTGGCGTCCGTCGAGGAATGCGCAACCTGCGTCGTCGAACCAGGCGTCCTCCTCGAGCATGAACTGGACGACCTGGCCATCCCACTCCTCGACGGCCACCCGGGCCTGCAGCTCGATCGAGTACACCGTGGACGGCCACACCGGGTAGTCGCCCTGGCCCTCGACCCCCTCCTGGTTGTCCCACAGACCGATGGTCGGGCCGGCGGCGTGGCCGTGGAGGCCGATCGGGTGGGTGTAGACAAGCCCGTCGAGCACCTCGCCTGCGGCGGCCCTGCGCGTGCCCCGGAGGATCTCGTTGCCGCTCCGTCCCGCGGCGAACTGCGCCAGCAGCAGGTCCTGGAGCCGGTTGGCGCGGGCCATGCCGGCCACCAGGCCATCGGGCGCCCGCGTCTCGCCGGGTGCCAGGACATAGGCGTGCTGCTGCTGGTCGGTGCAATAGCCAGCCGCCACGATGCCGAAGTCGACATGGACGAGGTCGCCGGCCCCGATGACTGTCTCGGCCTCCTTGCCGGCGAACGAATCGCGAGCCGAGCCTCCCCGTCGCTGCAGGGTGCACGTGGGCTGGAACCACGAGCCGTGGCCATCGCCGTGGACGGCATTGCGCAGCCACCACTCGACGTCGGCGGTGGTGGTGGTCCCGGGTGTGATCACCTCCGGGGAGAGCGCCCGCCGGAGATAGCGGTGGGACTGCCGGCAGGCGTCGGCGAGCAGGGCCCGTTCCTCGGGCAGCCGGGTCTCGAGCCAGCCGATGGCGGCAGTCTCCGCGCTCACGACCCGGGTGGCCAGCGGCGGCGGGAGGTGGCCGAGGAACTCCTCCCGCTCGGAGGCTGACAGGCCGTCCGCCAGCGGGAACACCGCGGACGCGTTGACCCCGATGCGCGCGGGGTCCGCACCGGCGAGGATCTCGGCGACGCGGGCCCACTGGTCCGGCTGCACCTCGGGATCCCACGCCGAGGGGAACGCCTCGCCGACCGGGTAGCGTGCGACGGCCAGGCGCTGCACGCCATCGGGTGAGCGGAGGAAGACCAGGATCGTCCGCCTTCGGGCCGTGTCCAGCCACGTGGCCGGGAGCATGGTCTGGAGCACCGGGTCCTCGTTGTACTCCCGGGCCGCGAGCACCCAGGCGTCGAGGTCCGCGCGGTCCATGAGCGCGGGCATCAGTGTGTCGAGGCGCACCGCCAGCAGGCGGTCGTGGGCGTCCGCCCGGGTCCGGAGATCAGAGGTCATGCCTCCATGCTGCCAGACTGCGCGACCAGTCGGCATCCGCAGACCGTGCGGTGACGTCCGGCTCTGGCGTCAGGCACGCGATCCCACCAGCCTGCGGGACATGGACGCCCCCGCTCCCCCACCCTCCGCTGCCCCGCCCTACGGCCCGCGCATGACTCAACTCATGCCGGCGCTGCGCCGGGCGTTCCTGGTGGTGAACCGGACGGTGGCTGCGCCGGCCCTCCGCGCCGGCCTGGGGCCGCTGCTGGTGACGCCGGCCAGCGGCTCGATCCTGCTCCTTCGCACCCGCGGCCGCAGGAGCGGGCTCGTGCGCGAGGCACCCTTGGGCTATGTGGTCCACAACGGATCGATCTATGTCTGCGCCGGGTTCGGGCGAGCGACCGCCTGGCTGGCGAACCTGCTCGCCGACCCCGCGGTGGAGGTGATCCTGCCGGGCGCGCGCATCCGGGCGACCGCGCGCGAGGTGACCGATCGGGCCGAGTACGACGTCGCGCTCCGGGAGCTGATCCGTGCCCTGGGCGTCGTCGGTGCGGCCACCGTCCCGGCCGCCCTGGATCCCGATGCCGCCATCCCCGACGCCTGGTTCGCCACCCTGCCGCTGGTGCGGCTGGAGCCGGCCGCGATGCTGGCCGGTCCGTGGGATCCCGGCGGTCGCGGCTGGATCGGCATCGCCCTGGTCGACGCGGCCCTCCTGGCGTTGATCCTCGCCTGTCTGCGTCGACAACCCCGTCGCAAGTCGCGGTGAAGTCGCGCTCGTCATCATGCGCACGTCGCACTCGTGCACATGGTGGTGTACATGCCTTTGACTGACCATTATTCTGACCATATGACGAAGATCGTGACGGCAACCGAGGCGAAGACGCACATCCTCGCGCTGCTTGACGAGGTGGAGGCGGGCGAGGAGGTCGAGATCACGCGCCATGGACGGCTGGTCGCCCGCCTGGTGCCGGCGCGCGGTGGCGCGGCCCTCATGGGCAAGTACGCGGGTCTCATGTGGACCGATGTGCCGGACGAGGAGTTGTTCACGGCGTCCGGACAGGACGACTGGTTCAGCGGTTGGGATTGGACGCGGGGCAGCAAGGAGCCCATGCCGTGACATCCCTCCTCCTGGACACGCATGCGCTGTACTGGTGGGCGAGCGAGCCGAACCGGCTTGGCCCCGACGCCCTCAGGAGCCTGCAGGCCGCGGACGACCCGGCCGTGGCCGCCATCACCTGGTGGGAGCTCGCCTGGCTGATGCGCCGCGGGCGGGTGAAGACGGCCCGGCCAATCCCGGCGCTGCTCGCAAGCCTGGCGGGTGACGTGCGCACGATCACCTTGACGCCGGCCATCGCGGCGCGTGCTGCGGAGTTGCCCGACCCGTTCCCGCTCGACCCGATGGACCGCCTCATCTACGCCACAGCCGTCGAGCACGGCCTGCGCCTCGTCACCAAGGACGGGCGCCTGCACGCCTTCGACCGCGAGCGCGCCGTCGTGGTCTGGTAGGGCGTTCGGCCGCGGTTGCCCTCACGCGAGGACCATCGACGGCCCGGTCCCCTACCCCACCGTCGGACGCGGACTCAGGCGAGACCCAGCGCGGCCAGGAGCTCCTCGTCGGACGGCTCGCGCAGGATGCTGTCGGGCCGGTCCGGGTCGCCGATCAGGATCGTCGGCGTGCGCCACCCGCCGTCGTTCAGGCGGCGGATCCACGCATCCGCGGCAGGATCCTCGTCGACCTTCAGGTAGGTGAACGGGACCGCGCGGCGGATGAGCAGGCGACGAGAACGGATGGTGTCCTCGCAGGTGTCGCGTCCGAGGATGACGATGTGAGGCGGAGCCGTGTCGATCATCGCGGGAGGATACCCGCCCACTGGGTGCCCTGACGCGCGCTACGGAGTTTCCGGGCTGGCGCTCGCGTCGGGATCCGAAGGTGCCCCCGAGGGGCAGGGTGACGTGGGATCGCCCGGGACACAGACCGGGGGCTGCCCCAGCGGGCACTTCTTCGTGGGTGCGAACCTGCCACCCCAGCTGCGGCCGAACGGATACCAGCTGATGCCGTCGCCGGACCCGTAGAAGTACGCGGTCTTCGTTCCCTGGGAACCACCCACGCCAGGGCCCCTGGCGGCCCGGGCCTGCCAGGCCGCGTTGGCCTTCTGCCAGGTCTTGAACCCGCGCTCTGCGGCTCGATAGTCGATGAAGGTCCTCGTGACCATCGGTCCCGAGCACCCCTCGCGCCACAGCAGGCCGCTCGCGGCATCGATCTCGACTGTGTATCCGAAGCTCGACGACTTCTTCGGCTGCGTGCCCGCCAGGAACAGCTCCTCGACCTTCTTCGTCGTGGACGGCCCCGGCCGCATCCCCGTGAACGCGTCCACGGTCGCGGTCACGAGCCCCTTCGGACGGACGCGACCGAAGCCCTCGATGGGCATCCCCTTGGAGACGTCGGAGAGGATGGCGCTCCACAACGGTCCTGACGTGTCCAGCGACAGCAGGCCATCGTTGGGCGAGTTGTCCGAGTTGCCGAGCCAGACGCCCGCGACGAGCCCCGGCAGCGTCTTGTCGGAAGGCGGCGCGAGGTAGCCGTAGGCGTGGACGTCGCGGTTGTCGCTCGTGGTCCCCGTCTTGTAGGCCGCCGGCCGGACCTTGTTGCTCGTGACGCCGTTGGTGATCCGCCACCTCGCCCAGAACGGGTTGACCCGGGTCTGGGTGTTGCCCGCCAGGATGTCGGTGATGATGTACGCGGCCCCACGGGACGTGACGCGTTCGCCCGTCGGCCGCCAGTCCTGCGGCGGCCAGACCTGCGCCCCCGTGCCGTCGAGAACGCGCAGGATCACGCGCCTGGGCATCAGCACGCCCCCGTTTGCGATCACACCGTAGGCGCCGATCAGGTCGATGGGGTGGATCTCGAGGGTGCCGATGCTCTCCGATGCGACGGGCAGAGCGGTGCTCGGATAGCGCAGCCCGAACTCCTTGGACCGCTTGAACTGGTGCTCCAGGCCGTTGATGAAGCCCGCCTTGATGGCCGGGATGTTGAGCGAGAACTGGAGCGCGCTGCGCAGGCGCACGGGGCCACGCTCGAGATGGTCGGCCTGCGTGGGCGAGTACCTGCCGCCGAAGTTGGTGACGACGTCCATGAACATCGTGGCGGCCGTCATCGTCCTGTCGTCGATCCCGATCGCGTAGACGATTGGCTTGATGGCGGACCCCGGCTGACGCCAGCCATCGCCGAGCACGTCGAACTGCGGCTGCAGTCTGCGGCTCTTCCTCGCCGTGTACGAGGCCGAGCCGGCATAGGCGAGAACCTCCCCCGTCCTGTAGTCCATGATCCCGGCGGCCGCGTTGTGGATGTTGTGGCCGCGAAGGCCTTTGATCCACGACCACTCGCTGCGCGGGATGCCACGGGCCTTGAGCACGGCGGCGGGGTTCTTCAGGTTGGGAATGATCGCCGCCGCGTGGACCCACTTCTCGGTGATCCGCTGCATCCGGTAGTCAAGGGTCGAGATGACGGTGTAGCCACCGGTGTCCACGAGATCGCACTCGTTGCTCCCGCACAGCAACTGTCCGAGCGTGTCGTGGACCTGCCAGGAGAAGTGCGGCGCCTTCCACTGGGCCGTGACCTGCGGAGCGAGGACGACCGGCTCGATCTTGGCCGCCTCGTAGTCGGCCGCCGTGTAGTCACCCTTGGTGAGACGCGCCTCCGCCTTCATCGCATCGAGGACCAGGTTGCGACGTCGCACCACGGCGGACGTCTGCGGGACCACGAGCCGCACCTCCTCCTTGCCGTCGGCATCGGTGAACGGCTCCTCGACGGCGTTGCGAACGAGGTCGAGTGGCGTCGGCGACTTCGGGATGCCGGCAAGCAGCGCGTACTGGGCGAGGGTGAGGTCCTTGAGGTCCTTGTGCCAGTACGACCGGGCGGCAGCCGCCGCGCCGTACGAGCGGTTCCCGTAGTTGTTGTTGTTGAGGTAGACCTCCATGATCGCGCGCTTGCCCTCGATGCCCGGGTAGGCATCGGTCAGCCGGATCGCCTGGATGATCTCGCGGACCTTCCGCTCGTAGGGGTCCGCGTCGCTCCCGACATACTCCTCGGGCAGGAGCCGGTCGCGCACCAGCTGCTGGGTGATCGTGGAGCCGCCTCGGGGCCTGCCCTCGAGCGTGTCGAACACCGCGGACATGAAGCCGATCGGGTCGAAGCCGGCGTTGTCCCAGAAGTCCTTGTCCTCGATGGAGGTGGTGGCATCGATCAGCGCCGGGGGGAAGTCCTCGTACTTGACGAGGTCGCGGCGATCGGTGCCGTACGTGGCCAGGAGCACCTTGCCCGACCGGTCCCAGACCTTGGTCTGCCGGGTGAACACGATGGCCTCGAACGCCTGGCTCGGATCCGGGAGGTCCTTCGCGTAGTACGCATAGCCGGCGACTGCGAGGGTCGCTCCCGCGAGGCCGACCCCCAGCAGGGACAGGAACATCACCAGCGGGACGGCGAGTGCCACCGCCCTGACCGCCATCGATCCGCGACGCGCCCTGCGGGCGGCAGACTGACGATGACGGAGATGCCGAGCGTGGCTCGCGTGCATGGAGTGGACCCCGGTGGTGCCGGGCGTGGGAACCCGATGACCAGGACGGCCTGAACTAGGACGAACGTGCCCGGCATCCTGTTACAGGGCGGATGGGATCCACCACAAGCGTGTGAGGATGCTCAGAGCTCGGCCATGGCGGCCTCAAGGCGTGTCGTCGCGGTGGCGTGGTCCAGCGTGGAGTCGAACCACATCGGCTCGCCCACGACAAGCTCCACGTCCCCCCGCAGCGATGACGGCAGCCGCCGCGCGTCGATGATCGACATGCGGTGGATCTTGAGCTTCACGGGTACCACGGGTGACCCGCCTTCGACGGCGATCAGGCCCGCCCCTGCCCGTAGCGGCTGGAGCGGCCCACCGACGGTGAGCTTGCCCTCGGGGTACAGGAGCACGTTGTAGCCGCGGTCCATCCGCGACCCGAGCAGCTCCAGGCTCTTGCGGACGCCACCTTCGCGCTGCAGCGGGAAGGCGTTCGCGATCACCGACGCCAGCACGCCCCGGAGGGGGTTCTCGTAGATCGTGTCCGCGGCGGCCGCGACCGACAGCTTCCAGCGGATCGCGAACGGGAGGCTGGACAGGATGATGGCGTTGTCGAGGTGGAGGCAGTGATTTGGCGTCAGCAGGTACGGGCCGTCCTCGCTCACGAGCCGTTCCAGGCCTCGAGTCCTCACGCGATAGAAGAGGTGGACGAACGGATACATGAGCAGCACCTGGAACGCGATGCCTGTGGCGCGGACGACAGGCGAAAGCGGCCAGCGCCAGGCCCCCAGCCCACGCTTGGCGCCGCGGGCGGCCTCCACCAGCGCGATCAGCCCGGCCACGGTGGTGTCCGGCTCGAGGACCTCGTCGTCGACGAAGATGCCGGTCTCCTCCTCGATGACGCCGAGCAGCTCCACGCGCTGGAGGGAGTCCAGGGCGAGGTCCGATGCGAGGCGGGCCGTCGGCAGGATCGTCGCGGCCGGAATCCCCGCAAGGCCTGCGACGATCACCGTGATCGGGTCGATGGCGGCGTCCAGCGGATCGCGGGCCAGCTTCGATGCCGCCGCAGGGATGGGCGCAGAAGCGGGCCGGGCGAGCCCGTCGAGGCGCGCCAGGACGTCGGGCTTGCGGACCTTGAGCGTGTGCGTCCGGGGCAGGTCCTCGTCCGGCCACACGGTGGAGCCGCGGATCTGCTGGTGGGGCGCAAGGCGCGCGTTCGCTGCCGCGACCACATCCGGGGCGACCCCTTCATCGTCCAGGAGGAGCACCGCATGGACCCGCAGTCCGGCGCCCAGCGGCCAGCCGACGACCGCTGCATCGCGGACGCGTGGATCCTCCCGCAGGATCGCCTCCACGTCCTCCGCGTACACCTTCTGACCGTCCGGGAGGGCCAGCATGTCCTTCTTGCGCCCCCGGAAGGTGAGCATGCCGTCCGCGGTGAGAGCCCCCAGGTCGCCCATGTGGTACCAGCCGTCGTCGTCGATCGCGGCGGCGGTCGCCTCGGGGTTCTGCCAGTAGCCAAGGAAGCGTCCGGGGCTGCGCGCCAGGATCTCGCCGTCGTCGGCGATCCGGACTTCAACGCCCGGGATCGGCTCGCCAACCGTCCCGAGCACGTTCCGCTCAGGCCGGGTGAACGTGACGACGGGGCCCATCTCCGTTGCGCCATAGCCCTGCAGGACGTCGATGCCCATGTCCGTCCAGCGCTGCGCGACGTCGATGTCCAGCGCCGATGCGCCGACGCCGATCGTGTGGAGGCGTCCGCCGAACTCCGCCAGGATCCTCCGGAACAGCAGGCGGCGGAGCGGCTTCGGTGCCCGGCCCGCGACCGCGTGCAACTGCTCGAACGAGGCCCGCTTGCCGGCCTGGTCCACCCGCCGCTCGATCGCAGCGTCGAGCAGGCGTAGCCCTTGCGGCACGATCAGGAGCGTGGAGACGCCGAAGTCCCGGAAGGTCCGCACCAGCACCGCCGGCTGGCGGCTGACCGGGTAGACCACGCTGGCGCCAACTGTCAGCGGCGCGAGGAACCCGAGCACCTGCTCGTAGAGATGCGAGAGCGGAAGCACCGAGAGCAGCCGCTCATGCGTGTCGAACGGCAGGACGCTTGTCATAGCGGTCGCGGTCGCCACGAGGTTGCCGTGGGTCAGCATGGCGCCCTTGGGCTCGCCCGTCGTACCGCTCGTGAACACGATCTCGGCGAGGGTGTCTGGAGTGACGGAAGCCGCGGGCGCCGGCGTGGCGCGGCGGGCGTCGTCGACGAGCGTCTCGACCCACAGTACGGGCAGCCCCAGGGCGCGGGCCGAGCCCTCCGTCTGGCGGCAGGCCAGGACCAGTCTCGCCCCGGTCTGGCTCACGATCTTGGCACCGAACTCCACTGGATGGCGGACGTCGAGCGGCACGGCCACGGCCCCCAGGTGGGCGCACGCCAGCAGCCCGATCCCCCACTCCGGCCGGTTGACCGCCCAGAGGATGACGCGGTCGCCCTCCCCCACCCCGGCGTCCCGCAGGACGGCCGCGGCCCGGGGCACGATCGCCGCGAGGTCGCGGTACCGCCATGTCCGCGTCCGGAAGAACGGCCGGATCAGCAGCGCCGGTCGGCGGTCGAAGCGCTCCGCACCGCAGCGGACCACGTCAACGAGGGTCGCGGGGGCCTGCACAGCGTGGTACCTCCCCTGCCGCTCAGCGCTCCTGGCTGACCAGCCTTCCGAGTGCCTCTCCGGCACCTCCGGCGAGGGGTGCGTAGTGCCCGAACACGATGGTGTCGATGTCGAGGTCGACCAGTCGCGCCATCGACCTGCGTGACTGGGCCCAGTCGTCGCTGTAGAGCGTGCTGGCGAACGTCAGCCGGCCGAACCGGCGCTGGAGGTTGTCGCCCACGAAGAGGATCCGGTCGCGGGCGCTGTACAGGCACACGCTCCCCGGCGTGTGTCCCGGTGTGTGGATAACGCGCAAGCCGCCCATCACCGGCAAGACGTCGCCGTCCTCGACGTGTTGCACGGCCGGCGGCTCTGGCGTCATGGCGGCGAAGATGTGGCCCTTCGACGGGCGCCGGGCGGCGTCACGCCACGTGATCGCGAGGCGCGCCGCGTCGGCGGGATGGATGTGGATGGTCGCCCCGCGAGCCGCCAGCTCGCTGGCGCTCCCAGCGTGATCGGGGTGTCCGTGGGTGACGACGACGCGGCGGAGATCCGCGGGCGCACGCCCCTGCGCGGCGATCGCCCGGGTGATCCGGTTGGCCGACCCCGCGTACCCGCAGTCGATGAGCGTCAGCTCCGGCTCGAGCACGAGGTGCGCCTTGACCCGTGTGAGCCGGATCTCCACGACGTCGCGGAGCGCCGCCTCGTCGCTCACGGTGAGGTCCGCAGCCGCGCGGACACGCGGTCCGGTGGCGCGTCTCGGCGCGTCACGGACGCGAGGACCCCGGTGTGATACGCCGCAGTCGGCACGGTCAGCCTCGCCAGGTCCCGATTGGACGTCATGGTCCCGGCCTGCCGTGTTCCCGCCTAGAGCCGGATGGACTGCGGCCCTCCCCCGGCCCGGACCGCCGTCACCGGCCGTGCGCCGCCAACTACACTCGCGGGATCACCAACCGACCATGATCCAGGAGCGCGCCGTGACCGACTCGATCAAGGGCTGGGATCCGGCCCTCGCCACCCGCCAGTCCACGTGCGAGCGCTGCGGCACGCAGTTCGGCTGCCGCAACCTGGGCGAGGAGGGGTCGTGCTGGTGCTCGATGGAGGCGTTCCGGCTGCCGGTGCCGCTGCCTGAGGGCGTGGGCCCGTTCGGCGACTGCCTGTGTCCGGACTGCCTGCGCGCCGTCGCCGACGAGCTGCGCGCAAAGGGGTTCGGCCCCGCCTCCTGAGGCCAGGGCGCTCGCCGTTTCGCTGGTGTGCCGGTCGGGTGCGGCATGCACGCTCGGCAATGCTGCAGGGGTCCGCAGATGCAACGTTGCGCATGGCGCACGGAATCGTCGCGCGAATTGGCACGAACGTGGGTGCGGAGCCCGAATCGTGACGTCGCGGTGCTCGTGGCGCACAACGATGCCGGGGCATCCCG
Organism: uncultured Chloroflexia bacterium; assembly: GCA_963748625.1. Lineage (GTDB taxonomy): Bacteria > Chloroflexota > Limnocylindria > Limnocylindrales > CSP1-4 > CAIXZV01. The sequence continues at coordinate 119,939 of CAVVJT010000003.1, forward strand.
GCTCTATTGCTCCCCATGCATGCAGCGCCCGGTGCAGAGCTGGCGGCGCGAGCGGCGAAGCGCGAGGATGGCGGTGGTTCAGCCGCCCATCGCGTTGGTGCCATCGGACAGGACCGGCGAGATCATGCCGAACACGTTGTTGTCCGGGTCGAGCAGGTAGCCAACACGCCCGATGCCCTGCATGTCCTGGGCCGGCAGCGCCTCAAGACCACCGAGCTCGACGCCGCGGGCCATCAGGCCGTCCACATCATCGACACCGATGACGATGTTGCAGCCACTGACCGGTGCGCCAGGCTCCGGGCCTGGTCCCGGTCGCTTGTTCATGCCGCCGTTGATCCCGTGGCCACCGGTGCCGGCCACGTTCCCGATCGATCCTTCACCGGTGTCGATCATCCAGTACTCGACCTCGCCCCACCGCTGGAACCGCCAGCCGAGGAGCGCACTGTAGAAGTCGATGAGCCGCTGGGGCTCGGATGCGTGGATCTCGAAGTGGACGACGAGGTTCGCCATTACCTGCCTCCGTGGGGTACGCGGCTTCGATCGCCCCCAGTATGGCAGCGGGGTTGACACTGCCGTCGTACAACCATATGGTTGTAGCAATGCAGACAGCGTTCCAGCCGGATCTCGTCTTCGCCGCCCTGGCTGATGCCACCCGGCGGGACATCGTCCTGCGGGCCCTGGGCGGCCACGAAGGCGTTGCCGAGCTTGCCTCCCACTATCCGATGAGCTTTGCGGCGGTGCAGAAGCACGTCGCGGTGCTCGAGCGGGCGGGCCTGGTCAGCAAGCAGCGCGTCGGCCGCCGCAAGGTGGTTCGCACGGAGATCGAGGCCCTTCGGCTGGCACGCGGCCTGCTGGACCAGTACGAGGCGTTGTGGCGGGGCCGGATCGACCGGATGACCGACCTCATCGCCACCAGCAAGGAGTCCCGAGCATGACGGTCACCGCGGTCCGCAAGGACCCCAGCGCCCTGACGATGACCCTCACCGCCGAGTTCGAGGCCACACCGGAGCGGGTGTGGCAGCTGTGGGCCGATCCCAGGCAGCTCGAGCGCTGGTGGGGCCCGCCCACCTACCCCGCCACCTTCACCCGCCACGAGCTCGCTCCCGGGGGCCGCGTGGAGTACCACATGACCGGGCCCGAGGGCGACCAGCCCCGCGGCTACTGGGTCGTGCTTGAGGCCGACCCGCCGCGCACCATCGAGTTCGAGGATGGCTTCGCGCACGCGGACGGGACGCCGAACGACGACTTCCCGCGGACGCTGGGCCGGGTCGTGATCGAGCCCATCGACGCCGACCACACCCGGATGTCCATCGAGAGCAGGTTCGCCACGGTGGAGTCAATGGAGCAGTTGGTGGCCATGGGGATGGAGCAGGGCCTCACCGAGGCCGTGGGCCAGATCGACGCGATCCTCGCCGAAGGCGTCGCGGCATGACGGCGCTCGGAGCACAGGTCACCCGGACGCTCGCCGCTCCGGGCGCCACGCTCGCCTACGACGTGCGCGAGGCCATTTCCGACGAGCCCGCGCTGCTGCTGATCGGGTCACCGATGGGCGCGGGCGGCTTCGCCACCCTCGCCTCCCACTTCGCCGACCGCACGGTCGTCACCTACGACCCGCGCGGCGTGGAGCGCAGCGTCAAGGACGATCCGGCGACGATCTCCACGCCGGACCAGCACGCCGACGACGTCCACCGGATCATCGGGGCCCTGGGCGGCGGCCCCGTCGACCTGTTCGCGAGCAGCGGCGGGGCGGTCAACGCGCTGGCCCTGGTCGCAGCCCAACCGGGCGAGGTGCGCACGCTGGTCGCCCACGAGCCACCGCTGGCTGCCCTCCTCCCCGACCGCGATGCGGCGCTGGCGGCATCGAAGGCCATTGCGGACGCGTACCAGGCTGACGGGTTCGGGGCGGGCATGGCGCGCTTCATCGCCGTGGTCGGCCACCAGGGCCCGTTCACGCCGGCAGACGCGACCGCGCCCACGCCAGACCCGGCGACGTTCGGCCTGCCTGTGGAGGACGACGGGGCGCGGACCGATCCGCTCCTGTTCCAGAACATGCTCACCTCCACCCACTACGAGCCGGACTTCGACGCGCTCCGTGCGTCGCCGACGCGTGTCGTCATCGCCGTCGGGACCGATTCCGATGGCCAGTTGGCCCACCGGGGAGGCCTGGCCGCCGCAGGACGCCTCGGCGCCGAGGCGCTGCGCTTCCCGGGCGACCACAGCGGGTTCCTGGGCGGCGAGTACGGCCAGGCCGGCGTACCCGACGCGTTCGCAGCGAAGCTCCGCGAGGTCCTGGAAGACTCCCAGCCCTAGCCTGGAACACGCTCGATGCGGACGCGGGCATCCACGACCGTGGTGCCCGCGGCCAGCACGATCACCGGATTGAGGTCCATCTCGACGATCTCGGGGTGGGCCTCCACCATCGCGCTGACCCGGAGGAGCGTCTCCTCCAGCGCGGCGATGTCGCCACGCGGACCAACGACCGGTTCGGCAAGCTCCGCGTGGGCGTCCAGCGAGCCGACCAGCTCGGCTGCGTCACGATCGGTCAGCGGCGTGATGCGCACGCCGACGTCGCGCAGCCGCGAGACCTCGGCCCCGCCGGCGCCACAGGCGATCACCGGCCCGAACAGGCGGTCGTGGACGACGCCCACGAGCATCTCGTGCCCGTCGGCGACCATCCGCTGGACAAGGAAGCCGTCGAGGACGTGGCCGGCGGCCACCAGCCGGTCGCGCATCGCCTCGGCCGCGTCGCGAACCTCCGCCGCGCCCTCGAGCGCGAGCACCACGGCGCCCGCCTCGACCTTGCGCACCAGGCCCGGAACGACGGCCTTGAGCGCCACGAGGCCGCCCAGCTCGACGGCGGCGGCACCGGCGCCATCGGGCGTGCCGGCCATGCGCCACGGCGCCATCGGGATGCCGTAGCAGCCAAGCAGCGCCGCGATCTCGCCAGGGTCCAGCCAGCGGGTCGCGGCCGCGCCCGTGGCGGCCGCCGGGACCGCCGCAAGGGCGTAGGCGGACGGGCCGCCTCGATACCCGGAACCTCCGCCTCGATACCCGGAACTTTCACGGTCGCCCCCTCGAGGCGCGCGAGAGCCTCCGCGAGGACGGCGGATGCCTCGTCTGCGCGGAGATCGTCGAACGCCGGCACCGACGCCCGGCTCCGTGCGCCGCCACTCCGCATACCGCGCTGCATGCCCAAGCGCTCGAGCCGCCTCCTCCGGGTAGCCGTAGGCGGGGATGCGCACCTTGTCGCTCCCGAGCGCGGCCGGGCCGCCGTCCGCGGCCATGAACACCGCGAGCACCGGGAGGGGCCGCTCCAGCGACGCGGCGGCGTCACGGATCGCCCCGGCCACGGCCTCGGCGTCGCCGCCCAGGGGCGGCACGAACAGGGTGATGATCGCGTGGATGTCCTCGCACCCCGCAAGGACGCGGATGGCGTGGCCGTAGGCCTCCGGTGCCGCATCCACGGTGTCCACCGGGTTCCCCAGCGACGCCTCCGGCGGGAAGCACGGCTGCCAGCGCCGCCCGGACGGCAACCGGGAGCGCGGGGACCTCGAGGCCCGCCGCCTCGCACGCGTCAGCCGCGAGGATCCCAGGTCCGCCGCCGTTGGTGAGGATCGCGACGCCCCGCCCGCCGGGGAGCGGCTGGTTGGCGAGGAGCGCCGCCACGTCGAAGAACTCGCCGAGGGTGTCCGTGCGCACGACGCCGGCCTGGCGGAAGAGCGCCTCGACGGTGACGTCGGACTGGCCGATGCGCACCCCGGTGTGCGAGGTGGTCGCCCGGGCACCGGCCGCCGACCGCCCGCTCTTCACGGCGATCGATCGGCTTGGTCCGGCCCACGCGGCGCGCGATCCGGCTGAACTTGCGCGGATTGCCCAGCGACTCGAGGTACAGCGCGATGACCGAGCAGGCCGGGTCGTCCTCCCAGTACTGGAGGAAGTCGTTGCCCGAGAGGTCCGCCTTGTTGCCGATGGCGATGAAGCTCGACAGGCCCAGGCCCGAGCGGTTCGCGTGGTCGATCAGCGCAAGGCCCAGCGCGCCGCTCTGCGAGAGCAGGCCGACGCCGCCGGGTGCCGGCGAGCGCGTGCCGAAGGTGGCGTTGAGCACGGACCTCGGGGTCGGGGTTGATAACCCCCAGGCTGTTCGGGCCGACCAGGCGCATGCCCGCGCCGCGACAGGCTGCGACCAGGTCTCGCTGGCGGGCAACGCCCTCGGGGCCGGCCTCGGCGAAGCCGCGCGACGCGACGATGACGCTCTTGACGCCCCGCTCCGCGCACTCGCGCACGACGTCGCACGACATCGGCAGCGGGCACGGCGACGACGGCGAGGTCCACGGTGCCCGGGATGTCGAGCGACGGAGCGGTAGGCCGCCACGGACTGCACGACGTCGGCGCCCGGGTTGACCGGGTAGACGGGGCCGGTGAAGCCCGCCGGCGAGCAGGTTGTGGAACAGCTCTCCACCGACCGTCCCTCGCCGACGCGACGCACCGATGACCGCCACGGAGCGCGGGTGCAGGAGCGTGCGCACTGCTGCAGCCGCGGCGTGCTGCTCCCGTGCGCTCGAAGCGCGCTCGCGCCTCGCCGGTCAGCGCCGTCGGGAACTCCACGCGCAGCTCGCCGATGTCGGCGTGCACGCGAAGCGGGAAGCCCGTCGCCCGGAAGACCTCGAGCATCTTGGCGTTCTCGGGGAGGACCTCGGCGTGGAAGGTCGTGATCCCGACGGCGCTGGCGCGTCGCGCGAGCTCCTCGAGCAGGAGCGTCGCCACGCCCAGACCCTGGTACGCCTCGGCGACGACGAACGCGACCTCGGCGCTGTCGGGTCCCAGCCGGTCGGCGCTGGCGTTGCCGATGATGGTGCCCGCGGCGCCGTCCGGCCCACCGCCCGTCTCGGCGACCAGCGACACGTCGCCGGCGCGCTCAAGCACCGCCCAGCGATGGGCACGGTCAGGCAGGTTGGGGCGGAGCGTCGCGAACCGCAGCCGCTTCGTCTCGTCCTCGAGCCCCTCGAGGAACGCGAGGAGCGCGGGCTCGTCGGCGACCTCCGCGTCCCGCACGGTGATGGAGGACCCGTCGCGCAGGATCGTGTCCCGTGCCTCGTCGCGGGCTGGCGCGCCGGCCGGTCGCTCCACGTCGGACTCCCCTGCTCCACCGTCCGGGGCGTGCGTGCGTGCTACTGTCGCGCGCGTCGGCATTCCCGGCACGCCTCGATGGTACGCGAGGCGTGCTCGCCCACGAGGCCCCATGGATCCCACGCCGCTCGTCGTCTACGGCCCCGGCAACCACGCGTACGACTTCGGCGATCCCCATCCCGTTCACGCCGCGCCGCTTCGGGCCGGGGATCGACCTGTTGCGCGAGCTCGGGGCGACCGACTTCAGCGCACCCGTGCCGGCAACCGACGCGGAGCTCGAGACCGTCCACCAGCGCCACTACATCCGGCTGGTCCGGCTCCTCTCGGACTACCCTGAAGCCGCCGCCGAGGCCGGATTCGACGACAAGGACACCCCGCCCTTCTACGACATGCACGACGCCGCGGCGGGCGTGGTCGGCGGCACGGTTCACGCGATGGACCGCATCCTGGGCGGTGAGGTCACCCACGCCTTCCACCCGGGCGGGGGCCTCCACCACGCCTTCCCGGGGCGCGCCGGGGGGTTCTGCGTCTACAACGACCTCGCGATCTCGATCCGTCGGGCCCGGGACGCCGGGCACCGGGTCCTCTACGTGGACGTCGACGCCCATCACGGCGACGGCGTGGAGTCGGTGTTCTGGGACGATCCCGCTCGTCCAGACGGTGTCGATCCACGAGTCCGGCCTCACGCTGTTCCCGGGCTCCGGGTTCCCAGAGGATCACGGCGGACAGGGCGCCGAGGGGAGTGCGGTCAACATCCCGCTCGAGGCAGGAACGACCGATGCCTCGTGGCTTGCAGCGGTGGAGCTCGTGGTGCCGGCCGTTGCCGAGGCCTTCCGGCCATCGGTCCTCGTCACCACGCAGGGCTGTGACGGCCACCACCTGGACCCGCTGTCCAACCTCTCCCTCTCGACCAGCGCGCTGTACCGGGCCGCACGCCTGCTCGACGAGGTCGCCCACCGCCACGCGGGGGGCCGCTGGCTCGCGACGGGCGCGGGCGGCTACGACGTGTATCGCGTGGTCCCTCGCTCCTGGGCGCTGATCTGGCTGGCGATGGTCCACCGGGACGTGCCGGCAGCGATCCCGCCGGCGTGGCGCGAGCGCTGGGCCGCCGACGCACGACGCCTCGGCCAGCACCCGCTGCCCGAGGTGTTCCTCGACGCTTCGGGTGTTGCGCCTGCCGAGCCCCCGGAGGCCGCCGGGCGCAACCGCGCCACGGTCGAGCACGCGCTCGAGCACACGCTTCGCATCCTGCGGGATCGGGCTGCCGCCGATGGGAGCCTCCCCTAGTCCTGCACCAAGCGCCTGTGACCACGCGGGTTGACATCGGTGCACCGGTTCAGCCAGAGTTCCCCAATGGTCTGCCATGGCGGACCCCGACCAAGCGCGAGGCGAAGGCCTCGCGGGCTGTCCCCCAGGTCGAGGAGAACCCGGTGAAGCGTCTCTCCCTAGGACTCGCGGTCGTGGCCGCCGTCACGCTGGCCAGTCCGGCGGTGGCCCACGACAACCGCAGCGGCTTCGACACGAGCCACGCCTCCATGGTCGAGCCCGTGATGGCGGGCGTCAGCGTCGATCCGATCATCACCGTCGGCGACACGCTGGGCAGCGGCTACCGCTTCGAGGCGATCCCCGACGGCATCGCGGTTGCGACGCGGGGCAACGGGCGCGTGGACCTCTACGTCAACCACGAGACCGGGCGCGTCCCGTTCCCCTACAACACGGCCGCCCCGACGGCCGCCAACGGCGAGAACGACTTCGACAACTCCCAGGTCAGCCGCCTCGTCCTCAACGCCCACTCGGCCGGCGTCCTCAGCGGCAAGTTCGTCATCGACGCCAGCGAGGGCTACCAGCGCTTCTGCTCCAACTACCTCGCCACCAAGGCCGATGGGCTTCGACTCGCGACATCCTGTTCACCAACGAGGAGACGCCCGACTACGTCCGACGCGCCACCAACAGCTGGCCGATCGCGATCGGCAGTCCCGAGCAGCGCGAGGGCGGCGTTGTCGTCGCCTACGACGTCCGGACCGGCACCTCGAAGCCGATCTACGGCATGGGCCGCCACAATCACGAGAACAGCGTCCCGGTTCCGGGCTACGGCTACCCGGTCGTCCTCTCCGGCGACGACACGTTCACGAGCGGCCCGCTGACGCGGTGTCTTCCCCGCAGCCGCCGTTCCGGCCCAGTCGCAGGTGTACTCCTACATCGCGCCGCAGCACGAGACGCGCTCCTCGCCGACGAGGGCGACCTGTGGGCGTTCGTGTCCGACACGCCGGGCGTGAAGAACTACTACGACGTGCTCCCGGGTTCCGGCACGGTCGTCACCGGGCACTTCATCAAGGTGCCGCGCGAGATCGCGACCGGCCTCAAGGCCGACGGCACCGAGGTGAAGGCCGCCGACTTCGGCTTCCCGCAGCCGCCGACCAACGGAAGCTGGCAGACGCGACCTGCGCTCGGTGGCCCCCGTGGGGATCGACGGCCCGCAGTGGGTGCTCGAGTACTGGAGCGACAGCAACAACGTCTTCCAGTTCGTCCGCATCGAGGACATCGCCTACGACAAGCGGCCCGGGATGGAGCAACGTCGTCTACCTCGTGGACTCCGGCCGCGGACGCGCCGCAACTGCGTCGTTGGACACCCCCAACTTCCGCTCGTCCAACGGCCGCGTCTGGAAGATGGTCCTCGACCAGCAGCGACCCGACGGTGGTGACGTCGCTGACGGTCTTCGTCGAGGGTGACGACAACCCAGTGAAGACCCCCGGCGAGGTCCACCAGCCGGACAACATCGAGACCACGCAGACCGGCGTCCTGCTGACCGAGGATCCGGGATCGTCCCAGCAGTTCCCGGCCGGCTCCACCGACCCGGCAGCCACCACCGCCCGGCTGTGGTACGTCCCGTTCGACGGCAGCGCGCCGCAGGTCGTCGTCAAGGTCGACCAGTCCGCCGACGGCGGGCCAACCGACGTCGACGGGCGCGCCGCGGGCAACTGGGGCGCCTGGGAGTCCACGGGCATCGTGGATGCATCGGCCGCCTTCGGCCCCGGCGCGTTCCTGCTCAACGTCCAGGCGCACACGCTATGGATCGAGAAGGCGCCGGGCGAGGACAACAACGGCGACGGCCAGCCCGACTTCACCTACAAGCGCGAGGGCGGCCAGCTGATGCTGGTGCGCATCCCGGGCATCTAGACCTCCCACGCATTGCTGCAGGAACGGCGGGTCGCTCGCATCGCGGGGGCCCGCCGTTTCAGCGTCTGCGCAACCGCGCGAGCCAGGCATCGACGTGGCCGGGCTCCAGGCGCGTCTCGAGAACGGCCGCTTCGATCGCCGTGACGCGCCATCCCGTCGCCGCACAGAAGGCGTCACGGATCTCCCGGCGGCGCACCCGCGCAGGCCCTCGCCCGAAGGCATTGCGGTCGCTCCAGGCCACGATGAAGGCCGTGCCACCGGTCCGCGTGACGGTGGCCAGCGTTGCGGCGTACAGCGCGCCTGTCAGCGGGCTGGAGGACGTGGAAGAGGCCGACGTCCAACACGGTGTCGAAGCCCGCGCCGACTTCCATCTCCAGCTTCGGCAGGTCGAAGATGTCCGCTACCAGGAACCTCGCCGAGCCACCGCCGGCAACCGGTCGCGAGCGCGCCCGTTGGATCGCGGCATCGGCCACGTCGATCCCGGTGACGTCATGGCCGTCGGACGCCAGCAGGGTTGCGTGCAGGCCCGTCCCGCAGCCTGCGTCGAGCACGCGGTGGCCCAGTGCTCCGTCGGCCATCAACTGGAGGACCGCCGGCTGGGGTCGGCCCGTCTCCCACGAAGGGGTCCCCTCGTAGGCGACGTCAAACGCTCGGGGTGTCACGAGTCGCTCCACGTGACGACGATACCGGGTACACCCTGCCATAAGGATGCGAGGGTAATCACCCTCGCTGGTTACAATCCTGATGTGGATCCGCGTCCTGCAGGACTACGTGTCGCCTTGCGTTCGCTCACCGTGCCCGAAGAACCAGCTGATGCTCATCGCCGCCATGGTCTGGTGCACTGCCGGAACCATGGTGATGTTGGCCGGCATGCCACTCGAGCTCCGCCTCGCGCCCGAGCACCTCGTGCTCGTCCCCCTGGCCCTGCTTGTCTTCCTCATCTTCGACCTGCTTGGTGTTCTCGCGCCTGGTGTACAAGCACACACGCCGGATCCGCGACGCCCACGAGGAGCGTCTCCCGTTCTGGAGCTTCTTCACCGCTTCGTCGTGGGCCGTGATGCTCGTGATGATGGCCGGGGGCGTGACACTGCGGGCCAGCCACCTCGCCCCGGACTGGGCGGTCGCGTTCTTCTACACCGGTCTCGGGACGGCGCTGTTCATCGGTGGTCTGCGGTTCATGGCGGCGTACCTGCGCAAGGACGTCCTGACAACAGCACCCGGGATCGTCCGCGCCTCGGACGACTGAGCGGCCGCGAACTGGTTGCCCTCCCGCGGCAGAGCCCCAGCCCGAGGCCCACCCGCACGACGAGGAAAGCCCAGGCTCCGGTCAGGCCCGTTCGTGCTCGCCTGACCCGCCGGACGTCACCCGACCCGGTCTGCGAGACTGCCTCCATGACGGACCCGGCACAGGAGATACCCCTCGCGGGTGGCATGGGATCCGGTGGAGCCGTGGTCCGGGTGGGAGACACCGTCCGCAGGCCCGTGCGCCCCCATTCGCCGGCCGTGGCTGCGTTCCTGCGCCATCTCGAGGCCGCTGGCTTCCAAGGTGCCCCGAGGTACCTCGGGATCGACGAGCGCGGGCGCGAGATGCTCAGCTGGATCGACGGCGATGTCGCGCTCCCGCCGTTCCCGGCATGGGCGGGGTCCGAGGCGCTGCTCGTGGGCGTGGCGCAGCTCCAGCGGGAGCTGCAGCGGGCCGCGCGCGACTTCATCCCGCCGTCCGACGCGCGATGGGAGCGCGCCAACCTGCCGGACGCCGGTGCAGGCGCCGTCGTGTGCCACAACGACCTGTGCGTCGAGAACGTCGTGGTTCGTGACGGCACGGTGGCAGGCTTCATCGACTTCGACTTCGCCGCCCCGACGGATCCGCTGCTCGACATCGCGATCGCGGCCCGCCACTGGATCCCGGTGAGGGACCCGCGCGACATCGACCCCGGGCTCCATGGTCTTGACCAGGTCCGCAGGTTCCGGTCGTTCTGCGATGCCCACACCCTCGGGCGCCCGCAGCGACGAGCGGTGGTCGACCATCTCGAGGGCTTCCTCGACCGGGCGCTGGTGTCCATGCGGGCACGCGCGGAGTCCGGCCAGGAGGCCTATCGGAAGGCGTGGGATGCCGGGTACGAGGCCCAGAACCGGCGTTCCAAAGCCTGGCTGGCGAGCCACGTCGACGAGCTGCTCCGGTAAGGCGCCCGCGCCGGCCGTCAGCCCTCGTTCTTGCGAGGCGTCCACCAGGACGACCAGTAGTCGTCCCATTCGCCGTCGAAGCGCTTGCCAGTGTCGGGAGCGACATGGGCGCCCGAGGTGGACCGGCGGTCCTTGGGTGCATGCCGCAGCAGATCGTCGCGGGCGGCCGAGAGTGCCGCCATGGCATCCGTGGTGTCGCCGCCCGACACGTCGGGGTGCACCTCCCGGGCCTTCGCGCGGAACGCTCGCTGGACCTCCGCACGCGTGGCGCCACGGTCCACGCCGAGCACTTCGTGGGGTTCCTGGGGGACGCGCTGCGACATGGCCACAGGGTCGGGCATGTCGAGCGTGCGGTCAATCGGCGGGCGAGCGAAGCGCCGTGGCGCGCGGAGGCTTCCCTTCTTCTGTGCTGGGGCCTGATCCCACTGGACGAGACCGGCGGCCACCCGCGACCATGCGCCGATGCGCATGTCCGCCCAGGAGCTCAACCGCGCCACCCTTGCCCGCCAGCTGCTCCTCGCCCGCGAGCCGCTCGAGCCGGTCGCCGCGATGGGACGGATCGTCGCTGTGCAGGCCCAGGAGCCCGCCTCGCCGTACATCGCGCTGCACAACCGCATCGCACGGTTCGAACCGGCCGACCTCGATGAGGCCTTCGCCCGGCGCGCCATCCTCAAGGCATCACTGATGCGGATCACCCTCCACGCCGTCACGGCCGGCCGACCACCCGGTGTTCCACGAGGCGATGCAGACGTCGCTCCGTGCCGCCCGGCTCAATGACCGCCGCTTCCAGGCGACGGGCCTGACCGCCGCCGATGCCGATGCACTCCTGCCGGCCGTCCTCGCCCATGCCGCCGAGCCCCGCTCGAACGCGGACATGGAGGCCTGGCTCGACGCACGGCTCGGCGAGACGCCCAAGCCCGGGGTCTGGTGGGCCATGCGCCACTACGGACCGTTCGTCCATGCGCCGGTCGGCGCCACGTGGAGCTTCGGTCCGCGGCCCGCGTACCTTGCGGCGCCCGAGGCGGCACGGCCCGGGGACCGGGCGGCCGCAGTCCGCGGTCTCGCGCTGCGCTACCTCGCCGGGTTCGGACCTGCGTCCATCGCGGACATGGGCCAGTTCTCGCTGATCTCGCGGGCGGCCATCCGAGAGGCCCTCGAGCCGGTCAGGGCCACGATACGCATCTCGACCGGCCCGGCCGGCGAGGAGCTGCTGGACATCGCGGACGGCCTCCTGCCCGACGGGGAGACGCCGGCCCCGCCCCGTCTCATGGCGATGTGGGACAGCGTCCTCTTCGCATATGCCGATCGCAGCCGGCTCATCCCGCCGGAGCACCGGCGTCATGTGATCAGGACCAACGGCGACACGCTCCCGACGCTCCTCGTTGACGGACGGGTCGTCGGGGTCTGGCGTCCCACCGCTGACGGCATCGAGGCGACGGCCTTCGAGCGTCTGCCCGCGGATGCCTGGGATGGTCTGCAGGACGAGGCCAGGTCGATGCTGGCCTTGATCGAGCCGCGGGAGCCGCGCGCGTACAGCCGGTACGGACGCTGGTGGCCGACGCTCCCCGCCGAAGAGGTGCGGGTGCTGGGACGCTGAACCGGCCCGCACGCGGGCGCCGGCGCGGGTACGGTGAGCGGCATCGTGGAGCGCAAGTGGCTGATCCTCACCGCGGTCTCCGTGGGCTCGCTGATGTCCACGCTCGACGGCAGCATCGTCAACATCGCCCTGCCCGCCCTGCAGCAGGACTTCGGCGTTGACCTGACCACGGTGCAGTGGGTCACGGTCGCCTACCTGCTCATGATCGGAAGCCTGCTGCTGCCGATGGGCAGGCTCGGCGAGGTGCTCACCTTCAAGCGCGTGTACCTCGGGGGCTTCGGGCTGTTCACGGTCGCGAGCGTCCTCTGCGCGCTCGCCCCGGGCGTGGCGGCGCTCATCGGCTTCCGCGTGCTCCAGGCGGTCGGCGCCGCCGCCATCACCGCGATCGGCCCGGCGATCATCGCCCGGACGTTCCCTGGCCCGGAACGCGGTCGAGCGCTGGGCCTCAACGGGGTGAGCGTGTCCCTCGGCCTGACGCTGGGCCCGATCCTGGGCGGGCTGCTCACCACCACGGCCGGCTGGCGCGCCATCTTCCTGATCAACCTGCCCATCGGCATCCTGGCGATCCTGTGGGCGCGCCGGGTGCTGCCACGCGAGACCCCGGGTGCAGGCGTGACCTTCGATGTCCGCGGTGCGGTGCTTTCGGGCCTCTCGCTGCTCGCGCTCCTGCTCGCGCTCTCAGAGGGCCAGGACCTCGGCTGGACGAGTCCCGCCATCGTGGGCCTGTTCGCCGTCGCCGTGGGCCTGGGCGTCGCCTTCATCGCCGTGGAACGGCGCTCCGCCCAGCCGCTGATCGACCTCGCGCTGTTCCGCATCCGGCAGTTCACCTTCGGCCTCGCGAGCGTGATCGTCGCGTTCGCGGGCCTGTTCACGGCCACCTTCCTGCTCCCGTTCCTGCTGCAGCGGGGTGAGGGCTACACGCCGGTGCAGGCAGGGCTGCTGCTCGCCCCCGTGCCCATCGCGATGGCGATCGTCGCCCCGTTCGCCGGCGCGGCCTCCGACCGGTGGGGACCGGCCATCCCCGCCAGCGCCGGCATGGTGCTCATGGTGGTTGCCCTGCTCTCACTGACCACCCTGCGCCGTGGGTTTCACGGTCCCGGACCTGCTCTGGCGCCTGGTCATCATGGGGATCGGCCAAGGCCTGTTCATGAGCCCGAACAGCAGCGCGGTCCTGGGCTCGGTGCCCGGGCGGCGGGTGGGCACCGCGTCAGGTGTGCTGGCCCAGATGCGGGTCAACGGCCAGGCTCTCGGGATCGCGATGTCCGCGGCCGTGGTGGCGATCCGGCTGCCGGTCCACCTGGAGGCCGATGCCGCAGCCGGCGCCGCAAGCGAGGCGACCGCCCTTGTCGCCTCCATCCACGATGCGTTCGTGGTCGCAGCCGCCATCTGCGCCGTCGGCATCGTGACGAGCCTGGTCCGCGGCGGGGGTGGGCAGCGCGCGCAGCGCGTCGAGGAACCGGTCCTCACCCGCTGAGCGCAACGCAAGGCAACGCCCGCCGCCGTACCATGCGCCCATGCCGACCCTGCCGTCCCCCGCCGACCTGTCCCGACCCCTCGTCGCCGATGGCGCCATGGGCACCGCGCTCTTCGCCGCCGGCATGCCCGTCGGCGAGGCGCCCGAGGCCTGGCTGCTCACGCCGGAGGGAGCTGCCGCCATCACCGCCATCCACGCCGGCCACGTCGCCGCAGGCGCCAGGCTGGTCCTCACCTCGCACCTTCGGGGCGAACCCGATCCGTCTCACCGGCTCCGAGATCGAGGGCCGCTCCGACGAGGTCTGTCGTGCGGCAGTCGCGGCCGCCCGGGCCGGTGCGGGTCCCGACGTCCTGGTCGCGGGATCCATGGGGCCGACCGGCGGCCTGCTGATCCCGTACGGCCTGCTCGACGCGGGAGAGGTGCGTGACGCCTACGCCGCCCAGGCCGCCGTCATGGCGGACGCCGGGATCGACGTGATCTGGGTCGAGACGATGATGGACCTCAACGAAGCGCTCGCGGCCGTGGACGGCGCGCGGGCCGGCGCGCCAGGACTGCCAGTCGTCGCCACGATGGTGTTCAGCCGTGGCCGGACGATGTTCGGCGACAGGCCGGCGGCGGTCGCCTCGGCGCTCGTGGAGCATGGCGTCAGCGGACTTGGCGCGAACTGCGGTGACGGCTGGGCCCCGGTGGAGGAGGTCCTGCCGGAGCTCGTCGCCGCGGCACCGGACCTGCACATCATCGCCAAGGCCAACGCCGGCATCCCGGTGGGCACCGCCGAGGGGACCACCACGTATCCGGGCACAGAGGCCGAGGCCGCGGCCTACGCCCGCCGGGTCGCGGACATGGGCGCCACGATCATCGGGGGGTGCTGCGGGACCACCGCGGCCCATCTCGCCGCCATCGCAGGCGCCCTGGCCTGACGTCGGGCCGCATGACAGGGTGGCAGACGGCCTGTCCACTTCGGGCGGGAGCGCCGACGCCCGGCACAGCGCACCCGTGCGACGATGCGGGAAACCGCCCGGGGGCTGCACCGCCCCGGGGCTGCAAGGTGAGGTCGGCATGACAGCGGAAACGGCATCGCAGAGCGCGCTCGAGATCGAGCGGGTCGAGGCCCACGCGGCCCACAACTACCACCCCCTTCCGGTCGTCCTGGCCGAGGGCGACGGCGCGTGGGTCACCGACGTGGACGGCCGCCGCTACCTCGACCTGCTCGCGGGCTACAGCGCGCTCAACTTCGGGCACCGGCATCCGCGCCTGGTGGCCGCCGCCGAGCGGCAGCTGGGCCGTCTCACGCTGACCAGCCGCGCCTTCCACAACGACCTGCTGGGCACCTTCGCCGAGGAGCTCACGGCGCTGTGCGGCATGGACATGATGCTGCCCATGAACACGGGCGCAGAGGCGGTGGAAACGGCGCTCAAGATGGCCCGCAAGTGGGGCTACACGGTCAAGGGCGTGCCGGACGGCCAGGCGAAGATCATCGTCATGGGCGGCAACTTCCACGGCCGCACCACCACGATCGTCGGCTTCTCTGACGACGAGACCGCCCGCGACGGGTTCGGGCCGTTCGCACCCGGCTTCGTGCGTGTGCCCTACGGGGACGCCGACGCCCTGGCCGCCGCCATCGATGCCGACACGGTCGCGGTGCTCCTCGAGCCGATCCAGGGCGAGGGCGGCGTCGTCATCCCGCCCGAGGGCTACCTGCGGGCGGTCCGCGACCTGTGCACCACGAACAACGTCCTGATGCTCGCCGACGAGATCCAGTCCGGTCTCGGCCGCGCCGGGACCACCTTCGCGTGCGATCACGAGGGCGTCGTCCCCGATGCCTACATCCTGGGCAAGGCCCTCGGCGGCGGCATCCTGCCGGTCTCCGCGGTTGTCGCGCGAGCGGACGTCATGGGCGTCTTCCACCCCGGCGAGCACGGCAGCACGTTCGGCGGCAACCCGCTCGCCTGCGCGGTGGGCATCGAGGTCGTCCGGATGCTCGCCACCGGCGAGTTCCAGGACCGGGCCCGGGACCTGGGCGCGGAGCTGGCAGCGATGCTGGCGACGCTCCCCGCCGAGCAGGTCAGCGCCGTCCGCATCCGCGGACTGTGGGCGGGCATCGACGTCGTCGGGCGGACGGGGCGCAGCGTCTGCGAGGGCCTGATGCGCCGCGGCGTGCTGGCCAAGGACACCCACGGCTCCACGATCCGCATGGCCCCACCGCTGGTCATCGAGCGCGATGACCTTGCGTGGGCCGTCGAGCAGCTGCGGGCCGAGCTCGCGGAAGGCTGACCACGGGCCGCCCGGCACGACGGGCGACGCCGCACCGGGTCCTCCGGAAGGAGTGCCGCGCCTACGTGATCGCCACCGGGCGCTCGATGGCGGCGTCCGGCATGAACTTGCGGTCGACCAGCACCCGGATCACATAGCGGTTCTCGAGGCCCGCCCCGTCGAAGCTGGGCGGTACCCCGGCCGGGATGACGAGCTCCGCCTCCGCGCTGCCGGACTTCACCGCATCCGCGGTGGTGCCAACCGAGGACAGGATCCCCTCGGTGGCGTTCGGGGCGTTCGTCCGCCGGTGCAGCTCGATGCGGGCGTTGCCGCCCGGCGCCTTCGGCCAGACCGCGCGGACACGGAGGCTCGATCCCGGCGCCGCCGGCAGCGGGCTCGCGACGTGGACGGTCGCACCCTCGCCGCAATCGACGGTGTCGAGCACGGCGAGACCCCCCTGCTTGCCCACGCCGGCCTTGATCAGGTCGGGATGCTGGGCGATGGGCAGCAGGAGCGCGACGAACGCGTCATCGCCCATCGCAATGTCCCACCGGACGTCAAGCGCCCAGGCCACGATCGCCTCGCCCAGGTGGGCGCTGGGCGGGCCGAGCCGGGGCGCCGGGACCATGAAGGTCGTCTCGAACACCTGGCCGGGCTGGAGCATGGCCGGGATCGCCGGCTCCAGGAACGCATCCTCGATGAACAGCGAGCCGTTGGCCTCGACCCAGCGCTCCGTGCGGGTGGTGTCGTCATCCACCCGGTGCTCCATGCTCTTCTGCTCCTCGACGAGGCGCAGGCCGACGAGGCGAAGCGACGCCTTGCGCGCATCGATCGGCTTGATCGCCCGGATGCGCACGGTGCCCTCGATCCCCTCCCCCACCCGGACAGCGTGGTCGAGGATGATCTCCCCGGCGACCTGGTCCGACGACGGGCGCACGAGGTACTCGGGTGCGACGGTGTGCAGCGGATGCGAGCCCTCGGAACCCGCCAGCCGGGAGCCGTTGAGCGCATCGAACGGCTCGGGACAGCTCCCCTCGTGGCTGGAGAAGCCGAAGCTGCCGGCCGTCGACCCGAATGAGAACGAGCCCATGTGTCTCTCCTGCTACCTGGTGAGCGCCGCTCCCGTCAGCCGTGAGGCCACGGCGCCGCGTCGTATCTTCCGGGTGTGGGTCCGCGGATAGTCGGCCTCCGGCCAGGCGACCCGCCCGGAGATCCGCTGGTGCGGCGCCAGCTTGGCGTTCGCCGCCTTGGTGGCCGCGGCCAGCGCCGCCTGCTCGTCGTCGGGCTGGACGCTGAAGGCGGCGCCCGGGCGGTACGCGAAGGCGATCGTGCCGGCGCTGTGCTCGAACACCACCGGCTCCACCATGCCGTGGGCCATCAGCTCGTTCTCGACATCCTCGGGGTGGACCTTCATGCCGTTGGGCATCGCGAACATCGCCCGCGACCTGCCGATCAGCCGGAGCGACCCGTCGGCGGCGAGCTCGCCCATGTCGCCGGTCCGGTACCAGCCATCGGGCGTGAAGGCGGCGGCGTTGGCCTCCGCGTCCTCCCAGTACCCGCGGAAGACGGATGGGCCGCGCACCAGGATCTCCTCGTCGGGCGCGATCCGCACCTCCAGCGGCGGCAGAGCCCATCCAACCCGACCGGGCGGCGTCGTGCCCAGGAAGTTCGTCGTCACCAGACCCGCCTCGGTGGACCCGTAGCCCTGGACCACCTCGATCCCCAGCGCCTCCCAGAGACGCTGCAGCGACGGCGGCAGGTGGGCGGCGCTGCACATGAGGATCTGCAGCTCGCCGCCGAGCGCCTCGTGCACCCGGCGGAAGAGGCGCCGGCGCAGGCCCCGCGGCAGGTACGGCGCGATCGAGAGCGCACGGTTGAACTGCTTGGTCCGCCCGTTCTTGTCGGCCTCGCGTCGGATGGCGCCGAACAGGAGCTCCAGCACCTGGGGCACGACGATCAGCGCGGTCGCCCGGTGCTCCCGGATGGCGGCGGCGATCAGGTCCGGCCGCAGGGTGGCGATGTACTCGGTCTCCGCGCCCGCGGCGGCTGCGTAGATGAGCCCTGCGACCTGCTCCATGATGTGCGACAGGGGCAGGATCGAGACCATCCGGTTCTCGCCGGCCGGGATCGTGGCAAGACAGCGGCGGGTCGAGGCGAGCAGCACGGACTGGTCCAGCACGGCGCCCTTGGGCGTCGCGGTCGAACCGGACGTGAAGAGGATCTCGACGGGCTCCTCTGGCGCGGCGGGCGCGCGCGCGGCAAGGGCGGCCGCCTGCTCGGGCGTCGGCGGGTCGATGAGATCGTCGAGGTCGATGACCGGCAGCGACGCGAGCCGGGGGCTGGTGGCGGGCTCGATCGTGGCGCCGGTACCCAGCAGGAACGCCGAGGCCGACGTGCGCTCCCAGATCCGCTCGATCGTCTCGGGTGTCATGCGGATGTCGAGCGGCACGAGAATCACATTGGCGCGGGCCGCTGCGAAGATCGCGGCTGCGTACTGCGGACCCGGCGAGCCCTGGATGAACACGAGCTCGCGGGGCTCGAGCGCCTCCGCCAGGCGACTCGCCGCGTTGTCGACGGCCGTCCCGAACTCCCGGAACGTCAGCGACGCCTCGCGGGCCTTCGAGGTCCGCACGCCGAGGAACGGCCGGTCGGGGTGCTGGTGGATGGCCTGCTCGAGCAGGGCGGTGATGGTGGCCGGCAGCTCAGGGGCCGGGAACGGGCGCGGCGTTGCCATCAGGCGTCCTTGCCCTCGTATGCAGCGCGAAGCGCGTCGACGTCGAGCCGGGTCATCGTGAGCATCGCCTCCATCGCCCGCCGGGCGCCATCGGGGTCGGGACCTCCGAGATAGTCCCCTGCCTGTTTGGGCACGACCTGCCAGGAGAGGCCGTACCGGTCCTTGAGCCAGCCGCACATGGAGTGCTCCCCACCGCCGGCGACCAGGGCCTCCCAGTAGTAGTCGGCCTCCGCCTGGTCCGCGCAGCCGATCTCGAAGGACACGGCCTCCGTGAACCGGAACTGGGGGCCGCCGTTGAGGCCGGTGAACGGCATGCCGCAGATGCTGAAGGACGCCAGCAGCACAGCGCCCTCACGAGTGCTGGGATTGTCGCCCGGCGCACGCAGGACCGAGGTCACGGCGCCCCCCGGGAAGATCGAGGCGTAGAAGGCCGCGGCCTCCTCCGCGTTGCCGTCGAACCAGAGGTTCGGGGTGATCGAGGGCACTGGCGGGCTCCTGGATGGCCGGGGACACCGGGCGGGCGCCGGGGGTTCCGGAGGGCGTGGACGGCGCGGACGACAAGCGTCGGACCAATCGGGTCCGGGGTCAAGGACCGGTCCCTTCAGGGGAACCAATCCAATCGTCTGTGCCGGCCCGACTGGCTCCCGGTTCCCGGCTCCCGCTCAGGTTCCCGGCTCCGGCCCGGATGCCCGGCCAGCGCGCGTACGGGCGGGCGCCCTGCGGTTCCTGCGCGCCAGGCGCGCAGGAATCGATGCTCCCGGGCCCGAGAGGCGCGGAGATGGGCGCTGGGCGCGCAGGAGTGACGGCTCACGCTCCCGTAGGCGCCCGGCACGTACCGGCGCATGGGCTGGGGCCAGGGCCGGCGGGGCCAGCGGCGAGGGCCAGGCCTGCGCAGGAGCTGGGCGTGGACCGGGAGCGGACCCGGCCGCCCGTCAGCACACCGGCCAGCCGTCAGCACACCGGCCAGCCGTCGGCACGCCGGGCACAGGCCGCCGGGCGCGGCACGGCCCGCCACGCGCACGAGGGCCAGCACGCGACGTTGGGATGCTTCCCCGTCAGGCGTCCGCCTCGAGGTAGGCCAGGACCGCGAGGACCCGCCGGTGGTCCGTCTTCCCGTCGGGCAGGTCCAGCTTGCCGATGATGCTGCTGATGTGCTTCTCGGCGGCGCCCTCGGTGATGGAGAGTGCGGAGGCGATGCCGGCGTTGGTGCGCCCCTCGGCCATGATCGCGAGGACTTCCCGTTCGCGCGGGGTCAGGCCGGCGAGGCGGTCGTCGCGCCTGCGGCGGACCATGAGCTGGGCGACGACCTCGGGATCAAGGGCGGTGCCGCCCGCGGCGACCCGGCGCAGGGCGTCGAGGAAGTCCCGGACATCGGCAACGCGGTCCTTGAGCAGGTAGCCGACGCCGCCTGCCCGGTCCGCGAGCAGCTCGCTCGCATACTGGCGCTCCACGTATTGCGACAGCACCAGGATCGGCGTACCGGGCACCAGGCGCCTCGCCTCCAGCGATGCCCGCAGGCCCTCGTCGCGCTGCGTCGGCGGCATCCGGACGTCCACCACGGACACGTCGGGCCGGAGCTCCCCCACCGCAGCGACGAAGGACGGCCCGTCGCCCACCTTGGCCAGCACGGTTCCGCCCGACTCCTCGATCAGGCGAGCGAGACCCTCGCGCAGCAGGACCGAGTCCTCCGCGATCACCACCCGCAGCGTGAAGCCGTCCATGCGTCGATCATGCCGCATCCCGCGGCCGTCCGGGCGGCCCGGGGGTGGGGCTAGCACCACCACGCGAACGCCCGCCTCCCGGCTGGTGCGCCGCCCGCGCGGCCCGTACGGTCAGGGCACGAACGACCACTCCCGAGGACACTGCCATGACTGCCGACGAGACGACGCCCTTCTCCGCCCCGCTCGCGGGCCAGGCACCCGAGCCGGAACCGACGATGGTAGGGTCGGCACCGATGGCTGCCCCGCCCCCTCCTGCCGCTCCGTCGACCGGCATGCAGCAGGCACCCGCCCTGCCGCAGCCCCAGCCTGCGCCCGACGCCGGGCGGCACGCGCGACACCCGGTCGTCGCGTTCCTGCGCTCGCCGATCGAGGCCGCCTCGTGGTGGGCGCTGCTCGCGACACTGCTCGGGTTCCTGGTCGCGGTCACGTCGTTCACGGTCGTCACGACGCTGTTCTCCACGGGCGGCTCCCTGCTGTTCCTGCTCGTGGGCATCCCGGTGATCGCCGTCGGCCTGGAGGCTGCGCGCGTGTTCGCCCGTGTCGAGCGCTGGCGGGTCACGCTCGCCGATCCGCGCCCGCTCGCCCCCCACCCCTACCGCCCCGTGGACTGGAGCCCGAGCTCGCCATACGGCCCGTGGGTCCGGCAGTGGGCCGAGGGCACCTTCCTCGATGCCTCCCGCTGGCTCGACGTCGCCTACGCGGTGGTCGCACTCCCACTGGCGTTGGTGGAGCTCCTCCTCGTGACGGTCCTCTGGACGCTGTCGCTGGGGCTCATCGTGGCGCCCGCCGTCTTCGCCGTCTTCGCCTGGGCCGGCTTCGAGCCAGTCATCTACCCGGGGTCGATGCGGCTCGGGACGCCCGTGGCGCTGGGCATCACCTTCGCGATCGGCCTCGTCCTCCTGCCGGTGGCGGCCTCGATCACCCGCGGCCTCGCGATCCTCCACCGCGCCGTCGTCCAGGGCCTCCTGTGCGTCGATCCGAACGAGGCGCTGCGGCGTGACGTTGCGCGCCTGCGCGTCAGCCGGTCGGCCGCCCTCGAGCTCGAGGCGAGCGAGCTGCGCCGCATCGAGCGCGACATCCACGACGGTGCCCAGCAGCGGCTGGTCAAGCTGGCGATCGACCTCTCCCTCGCCGAGGAGAAGATCGCCACGGATCCGGATGGCGCACGAGCCCTCGTGGTGGAGTCGCGCGACCAGGCCCGCCAGGCCCTGGCCGAGCTGCGCGAGGTCGTGCGCGGCGCTGCCCCGGCCATCCTGCAGGACCGCGGGCTCACTGCCGCGCTGTCGGCGGTCGCCGGTCGGACCCCGGTGCCCACATTCGTGGACAGTGGCCTCGCCGCCAACCAGCGGCTGCCGCACGCGGTGGAGCGCGCCGCCTACTACGTGGTCACCGAGGCGCTCGCGAACGTGGCCAAGCACGCGGACGCCACCCGCTGCGATGTCCTGATGCGCATGGTCCCGGGCTATCTCCTGGTGGAGATCCGGGACAACGGCCGTGGCGCAGCGGCGGTCGTGCCGGGTGGTGGCCTGGCCGGCCTGCGGGACCGGGTGGAGGCACTCGATGGACGCCTTGACCTCGCGAGCCCGGTGGGCGGCCCGACCATGATCCGCGCGTGGCTCCCCGTGCCCGCCTACCCTGCCGAACCCGCCTGACCCCTTCCCGCCACGGTCCCGCCTGGCGCCGGCCTGCTACCATGCGAACAGACGTTCGATATGGAGTGACAACGGCATGGCGGACTGGATCGTGGCGATCTCGACGGACCCCAGGCGGTTCCCGGTGGTGGACCACCGCCACCCCAACGGCACGCTGCGCGCCGTTCGCGAACGGACCCCGCGCGTGACCGCGGACGCGGTCGGCCGGCGGCTGGAGACCTGGGCGTATGCGTGCGCCTGCGGTGACATCTACGTGTGGGAGCGGCGCGCGGCCTGACCCCCGGCAAGCCAGATCGGCCGACCGGTCAGCGGGCGGAGCCGCTTGAGGGCCGCCCGTCAGGGCGCGGAGCCGCTTGCCCGGAAGCGCTCCATGAGCTCCGTATAGCCGGGCAGGCCCCGTTCGTACCCGATGGCCCAGAAGCCGGCCCCGGCCAGCCCTCGATCATCCACGAGGGCGAGCTTGGCCTCGAGGGTCGCCGGGGAGTCAACATAGATCGCCTCCCACGTCCGATCCGGCGCGTCTCCGCTCGCCGCGGGATCCACCGAGGGCGCCCCGACCGTCCCGTCGGACCCGAGCAGGTACACCTCGACCTGCTCCACCTCGTCGCGCACCGGCGTGGCGGCAGGGTCCGTGAGCAGGTCCACGTGCCGGCGCAGGATCCACGCCTCACCGCGTCCGGTGCTGGGCGCGCCGACAACGGGGCCGGCCACGGGCCAGGTGACCCCGTACAACGGCAGGCCCAGGAGCGTCCGCTCGGGCGGGACCCCCAGGGCCTGGTACAGGTCGAGCGAGCTGCGCAGGGACGGTGAGCCCCCGTCGCCCCGGTCGAGCGGTGAGCTCGCCCCGGGGTTGGAGCGGCCCGTCCGGTAGTCGTAGCCCATCAGGAAGATCCGGTCCGCCCCGGCATTGGCGGCTGCGACCGCCATCCCCGCCCCGAGCGTGCCGGCTCCCGTGGCGGCGGAGACCTGGTCGTCGGGGTCGGCGGCCACCACGGCCGCGCGCACATCCGCCACGAAGGCGCCGAATGCCGGCACGAGCTCGGGATCGAGCGCCTCCACATCCACGTTGATCCCGTCGAGCCCCAGCTCCTCGACGAGCGCCACCAGGGCGGTGATCACCGTCGCCTGCAGCGTCCTGCTCTCGAGGAGCTTGCGGTTGCGGCTGCCGCCGAAGCTCGTGTAGACGAGCTCCACGCGGACGCCGCGGGCATGGGCGTCGGCGATGATGCGGCGGCCCGTGTCGCCGGTGATCGCGAGGTAGCCCTTCGTCTCGCGCAGCGCTCCCTTGGGCGTGTGCGTGACGCTGAACAGGCCGAGCGTCGTGAGCGGCGTGCGCTCGAGGTGGGCGGCCATGGTGTCGTCCATCTCCCAGTACGGCACGTAGCCGTAGAGCTCGTGGCCTGACGGAGGCGGCGCACCCGTGGCGGGAGCACCGGTCACCCCGGCATCGGGCGAGGGCGCCCCGTTCGTCGCCGACGGGGACGGCGCATCGCCGCAGGCAGCGACAAGGAGTGCGGCCGAAAGGGCCAGCAGAAGAGCTCGGGGGAAGGAGGGAGTCACAGCCAGAGGGTGACCCTGATGGCCGCGATGGTCAAACGCGCCGTTCGCCAGTGCCAGGCCGCGACGCAGCTTCCGGGCAGGGACCTGCGCGCACGCACCTACCCCGCAAGGGCCTCAGCGGCCTCGAACTGCAGCCGGTAGAGCCGCGCATACAGCCCGTCGCGGGCCAGCAGCTCCTCGTGCGGACCGGTCTCCACGAGCCAGCCGTCGTCGAGGACCGCGATCCTGCCGGCGGTCCGGATCGTCGAGAGCCTGTGCGCGACGATGATCGTGGTGCGCCCCACCTGCAGCCGGTCGAGGGCGTCCTGGACCAGGCGCTCCGACTCGTTGTCCAGCGAGCTCGTCGCCTCGTCGAGCAGGAGGATCGGCGGATCCTTGAGGATCGCCCGGGCGATGGCGATGCGCTGGCGCTGCCCGCCCGAGAGCCGTGATCCACGGTCGCCCACGACGGTGTCATACCCCTCCGGCTGGGCGCTGATGAAGTCGTGCGCGTTGGCGGCCCGCGCCGCCGCCTCGATCTCGTCCTGCGTGGCACCCAGGCGCCCGTACCGGATGTTGTCGCGGATCGTGCCGCCGAAGAGCGTCGCCTCCTGCGGCACCAGGCCGATCTGGCCACGCAGGCTCGCGGTGGTGACGTTCCGGATGTCGTGACCGTCGACGAGGATCCGCCCGTGCGTCGCATCCCACAGCCTCGGCAGCAGGGCGACAAGCGTGGTCTTCCCCGAGCCGGACGGGCCCACGAGCGCGATCACCTCGCCCGGCGCGATGTCCAGGCTCACGTCGCGCAGGACGTCGCGGTCGGGCCGGTACTTGAAGGACACGTGCTCGAGCGTGATCCGGCCGGCCAGCGGGCCGAGCTCACGTGCGTCCGGCGCGTCCAGCACCGTCGGCTCCGTGTCGAGGATCTCGAAGACGCGGGTCACAGCGCCCGTCCCCTCGCGGAACTGGCCGTACAGGCTCGCGATCGTCGCCAGGCTGCCGCCGATCGTGACCCCGTACAGCAGGAACCCGGTCAGGGTGCCGATCGCCAGCGTCCCGTCGATCACCTGGTGCCCCGTGTACCAGAGCAGCACGATGATCGCGCCGAAGCCCAGGAAGCCCATCACTCCGCCGAAGCCCGCGCGCCAGAGGGCGAGCCTCGACCCCTGGTCCACGACCCCCGCGAGGTCGGAGGCGTAGCGGTCCGTCTCGAACCCCTCGCGCACATAGCTCTTCACGACCCGGATCCCACCGAGGGCCTCCTCGGCCGTGACGGTGCTGTGGGCGATCGCGTCCTGGACCTGGGTGCTGACGCGCTGCAGCGGCCGGCCGAAGACGATCGCGACGGCGATCAGCGCGGGTGCCAGCAGGAGCGCGATCAGGAGCAGCGACGGGCTCAGGGTGAACAGGATGATCACCGAGCCCACCAGGCCGATCAGCGACGAGAGTAGCTGCGTCGTGGTCTGCGTGAGCATCGTGCGCACGAGGGTCACGTCGCTCGAGAGGCGCGACACGAGCTCGCCCAGCCGGGTGGCGCTGTGGAAGTCGAGCGACAGGGTCACCAGGCGCTCGAACAGCTCGGCGCGCAGCCGGGCGACGACACGCTCGCCGACGACGCCCAGCATCCAGGTCTGGATGAACCCGCCGAGGGACTGCGCGAGGAACAGGACCACGAGGCCGGCCACGAGCCGGTCAAGGCCTGCCGCATCCCCGCCGGAGACGACCTCGCTCACCAGCCCCGCCACGACCAGCGGCACCAGCAGCGCGAGCCCGGACCCGATGACCAGCCCGACGAGCGCGAGCGAGAACCTCGGCAGCTCGGGGCGCAGGTAGGCGAAGAGGCGGCGCCACGGGACCCCGGTGACCGTGCGCACACGGCCGCGCACGCCTGCCGCCGGGATGGGCGTCACCGCGGGCAGATCGAGCTGCGGGTCCTCCATCGCCCGATGATGCCATGGGCGGCGCTCGCACCCGTCCGCCACCGCTTGCCGGGGGGTCCGGTGTCTGGGATGCTGCGCGCCACCCCCGGAGGGTGACGAGGCCGGCTGTCCAGACCGGCGCGAACGGAGAGACGCATGACCGCCATCGATGCCGCAGGCGTTCCGATCCTCGCGGTCCTCAAGGAGAAGGATCGCGCCAGCGTGCTCGAGACCGCGCGCCAGCGGACGTGGGAGGCCGACGCCGTGGTGGTCCGCGAGGGCGACAGCTCCCTCAACCTGTTCATCGTGCTCGACGGGTGCGCCCGCGTGGAGCGCGAGGGTGCCGGCAGGATCGGCGAGCTCCGGGCCGGGGACTTCTTCGGCGAGATCGGCCTGGTCGAGCAGCATGCCCGGATGGCGACGGTCATCGCGCAGGAGCGCCTCACCTGCCTCCTGCTGCCGGCATGGGAGTTCCGCACCCTGTTGCGCGAGCACCCGGAGATGGCGATCCCGATGCTCGAGGCGTTGATCCGGCGCGCGCACGACCGCGACGCGCACCAGCACTAGGCCGGTCGGCTACGCTTGCGCTCCATCGCCTGCTTGCGTCCCCCAGGGAGGCCGAAATGCCCGAGCCGCGCGTCCTGATCCTGGTCGGCACCCCCAAGGGCGCCTTCATCCTCGATGGCAAACCCGCCCGCGATGCCTGGCGTATCCGGGGGCCGCTGTGCGAGGGCTGGCCGGTCCACGACATCTCGGCGGACGCCGACGGCACGCTCTACGCCGCCGCCGGGAGCCCGTGGTTCGGGCCGGCCGTCTTCCGCTCGGACGACCTGGGCGCCACCTGGACGCACTCCAGCGAGGGACTGACCTACGGCGATGACGGCCCGCCCGTCAAGACCGTGTGGAGCGTCACGGCGGGCCTCGACGGGATCTACGCGGGCGTGGAGCCCGCCGGCCTCTTCCGCAGCACTGACCGCGGCGCCACCTGGCAGCACGTGACCGGGCTGACCGAACACCCCAGCCGCCCCGAGTGGATGCCCGGTGCGGGTGGGCTCATCCTGCACACCATCGTCCCCCACCCGTCGGACCCCGCCCGGATGTGGGTGGGCATCAGCTCGGTCGGCGTGTTCGAGACGCGCGACGGCGGCGCCAGCTGGCACACCCGCAACACGGGCGTCCGCGCGGAGTTCAACCCGGAGAACCGCTTTCCCGAGTACGGCCTGTGCGTCCACAAGCTGGTCATCGCGGCGGACAGCGGCGAGCGCCTCTTCCAGCAGAACCACTGCGGCGTCTACCGCTCCGACGACGGGGGCGCCACCTGGCTGGACCTGACGCCCAACGGCCTGCCGGGCGACTTCGGCTTCGTGGCCGGCGCCCACCCCCGCAACCCCGACGCCTTCTGGATCATTCCGCTCACGGAGCCGGAAGGGGGCCGGATGATGCACGACGGTGCGGCGGCCGTCTGGCGGACGACCGATGCCGGCGCCACCTGGAGCCGTGAGGCCGCCGGTCTCCCGCAGGAGCACGCGTACGTGGGCGTCCTGCGCGAGGCGATGGCCGTGGACCGCCTCGACCCTGCCGGGGTCTACTTCGGCACCAGCACCGGCCAGCTCTACGCGTCCGCGGATGAGGGCGTCACCTGGCGCAGGATCTGGGACAACCTCCCGCCCATCTGGTCCGTGGAGGCGCTTGTCGTTGGCTGAGCCCGACCCGGGGGCGCCCGCGGTCGTCCACGTGCCGCGCTCGCTGGTCGCGCTGTTCCCGGGCGCCGACCGGGTCATGCCCGTCGAGGGCCGCACCGTGCTCGAGGTCGTCCGCGCGCTCGATGCTCGCGTGCCCGGACTTCGCGAACCGGGTGCTGGACGCGGGTCCGGTGATCCGCACCCACCTCAACGTCTTCGTCGCTGGTGACCGCGCCACGCTGGACACGCCGGTTCCGGCCGGTGCCGAGGTCTACATCGTCCCGGCGGTGTCCGGCGGCTGACGGCCGCCAAGCAGGTCCGCTGCGTCGTCCACGGAGGCCCGCTGGGCATCGGTCTGCAGGTGCCGCCGGTCGTGCGCGCTCGCGTGCGCGAAACCGTCGAGGCGATCGCGGATGTCACGCAGGCGGTCCAGCTGGCGGGCCTCCACGGGCAGCCACCACGCTGGTACCGGTCGCCGGTCCATAAGCGCCCCAAGGTGCTCCAGGCAGAATGGCGCGGCAGCCGTCGCCCCGGCCCACGCCGCGTCGGCGCACAGGGCGACCAGGCCTTCGACCTGGCCCGCATCGGAGACGCGCATGCGCTCGCAGGCGGGGCACGCGGGCTGGCGGACGGCATCCGACGCCTTGCGGGCACGTCCGCGGCCACCGGCGCTGTGGACCACCTCCAGCTCACGCAGGCGGACCGCGAGAGTCGCGCGCAGCAGGATCGAGGCGCCAAGGCCCCCTGATCCCCGTCGCGCGTGCCCGAGGAGGCCCCGGCTGTGCGCGGCGCAGAAGCCCCGTGCGTCGTCCAGGCGGGTGCGGAAACCCACGTCGAGCACGCTCTCGGCCAGCACCGACTCCAGGTACGCGCGGTCCAGCCTGTCGCGCTCCCGGCACAACGGGCAGCCGGGCCTGGCGAACGCGTCGGCGAGGTGGATGTCGGCGCCGGTGCGCACGGGCAGCTGGTGCATGGGCCAATGGTGGGGCCAGCGGACGCCGTGCGCCACCGGGTGGGTACCGGTGCGGTGCAGGACCTTCTGGTGATGCCCCACGAAGCGCTCAAGGATGACCATTGCCGTCCCGGTCACCCCTGCCCGGTCTCCAAGCGTTGCACAGAGGGCACACCTTGCACCGCGGCCTCATCGCCGTCCTGTCCGCGCTCCTGGTCCTGCTGGCCATTCCGGCCGCACCGGTTCGAGCTGCCTCGGACGCCAAGGTCGTGGTCATCGTGGGTCCCGTCGGCGGCAGCACCGCCCACTACAAGTCCGACGCGAATGACATCGTCGCCGAAGCCCGCAAGTACACGTCCAACGTGGTCAAGGTCTACACGCCCAATGCCACGTGGGCGAAGGTGAAGGCCGCGGCCCAGGGCGCCAACGTGCTCGTCTACCTCGGCCACGGCAACGGCTGGCCGAGTCCGTATGCGCCGTTCCAGACCAACACCAAGGACGGCTTCGGCCTCGACCCGTCCACCGGCGCCGACTCCACCAAGACCGTCTACTACGGCGAGGAGTGGATCCGCTCCTCGATCCGCCTTGCTCCCAACGCCGTGGTCCTGCTCTTCCACCTCTGCTACGCCTCGGGCAACACGGAGCCCGGCAAGGCGGTGGGCTCCTTCGCTGATTCGCGCGAGCGGATCGACAACTACGGGGCCGGCTTCATCGGCGCAGGCGCCCGCGCCGTGTTCGCCGAAGGTCACCCGGAGCACCCGACGGCAAGCTACATCCGCCAGCTGTTCACCACCGACCGGACGATGGAGAAGGTGTTCCGGTCCGCTCCGACATTCCACGACAACGTCCTGGGTCCCTACCCCAGCCAGCGCACGCCCGGGCTCCGCTACCTCGCCGACCCGGACACCGACACACCGTCCGGCTTCTACCGATCGCTGATCGGTGACCTCGCCCTGACCGCGCGCAGCGTCACCGGCCCCACGCTCGAGAGCACCGGAACCCACCCTGCCGACATCGTCGTGCCCGGCGCGGCCGAGGTTCGCGCCGGTGGAGCGGGCGTGTTCACGAGTGCGGCAGCGGCTGCGGATCCGGCCGCCAAGCCCGCGTCGACCCTCGAGGCAGGCACGCGGCTCCGCGTGGGCGAGGAAGCTGAACCGGCAGCCGACGGCTCCCGCATCCTGGGGGTCAGCGTCCTTGGCGGCGGGGCAAGCGGCTTCGTGCGCGCCTCCGACGTCGCCCCGCGGGACAGCACCCCGACCGTCGCGTGGAACGCGGACGCCTCCAACGGGATGCTCTCGCCCAACGCCGACGGCCTGTACGACGCGCTGGTGGTGACCACCCGGTTCTCCGAGTCGGTCGCGTCGTCCATGGTGGTCAGGAACGCGGCGGGCACCAGGATCAAGTCGATGGACGCCACCAACGACATCGCGCGGTTCGCCTGGAACCTGCTCGACGCGGACGACAAGGCCATCCCGGACGGGACCTACACCTGGACGGTCAAGGGCAAGGACACCTGGGGCAACAGCGGCGTCACCCGCACGGGAACGTTCGTCGTGGACTCCACGGCGCCCGTCTCCAAGGTGGCATCCGAGGCCACCGCCGGCGGCGACGGATGGCTCGTCTCCCCGGCCACCATGACCGTCACCGCCACCGACAAGCTCTCCGGCGTCTCCTACATCGTCTGGCGCGTGGACGGCGGCACCGCGGCACGCTACGGGGACCCGGTTGCGTACGGCGGCAACGGCACGCACACGTTCGAGTACCGCGCCGTGGACAAGGCGGGCATCAAGGAGGCATGGCGCTCGGTCGACCTCAAGATCGACACCCGGCCGCCCGCGATCGCCCTCCCGTTCAGCGGCAAGGCCGGCGACGTGGCCGACACCTGGCGCAGCGACATCACGATCGCCCCCGACGTGAGCGACGCCACCTCCGGCGTGGCCACCAAGAGCGTGGCGATCGACGGCGCGGCCGCCGAAGCCCTCGGCAAGAGCGTCGCGGTGAAGGGTGACGGGGACCACACGGTCACCGTGAAGGCGAAGGATGCCGCGGGCAACGTGCGCACGACCACCGTCGCGTTCCGTATCGACACCACCGTGCCCGTCATCGAGCTGCCCGAGGCCCAGGGCGAGGCTCCCGCCACCGTGCCCACCGTCAGCCCCAATGGCGACGGCGTCGCCGAGAGCATCACGCTCCCCTTCTCCGTGTCCGAGGCGGGCAAGGTCACCGCGGTCGTCACCAACGCCGCCGGCGCCTCCGTTCGCATCTTGAGCGCCGCCGTTGGCGAAGGTGCGGGGTCGCTGGCCTGGGATGGCCGGACCGCCACCGGGAAGGCCGTCGCGGACGGGCGCTACACCGTCACGCTCACGCCGCGCGACGTGGCCGGCAACAACGGCGAGCCGGTGGTCACTGAGGCAGACGTCTACAGCGCCCTCTCCTCCATCGCTCGCACGCCGTCCCTGTTCTTCCCCCAGGACGAGGACACGCTGGCACGCAAGACGGCGGCCTCGTTCACGCTCCTTGCGCCCGCCACGGTGCGCACGCGCGTGCTCGACGCCGCCGGCGCGGTCGTGCGGACCGGCCTCGTCGACGCCGCCCTTCCTGCCGGCCCCGCCAGCTGGGTCTGGAACGGCAAGCGCGACGACGGCACCTACGTCCCGCGCGGCACCTACCGGATCGAGATCGCCGCCACGAACGGCGCGCAGGCGGCGTCGCTCTCCACGCCGGTGCGGGCGGACGCCTTCAAGATCACCACGTCTGCCACCGCCGCGACCCGCGGCAGGAAGCTCACCCTCACTGCCGTCACAGCCGAGGCCCTCGGCGGCACGCCCAAACTCGTCGTGCGTCAGCCCGGCCTGGGCGCCTGGACAGTCTCGATGACGAAGTCCGGCGCCACCACGTGGACTGCCACGATCACGCTCAAGAAGGGCGGCACCGCTGGCTCGCTCGGGCTGCTCGTGAAGGCGGTTGACAGCAAGGGTGGCGCCAACAGCAGCAGGATCGCCCTGCCGCTCCGCTGATCCGGTGGATGCATCCCATCTCCTGGGCCGGCCCCCGCCCAGTTCCCGCGCAGGCCCTCGCCGCTGGCCTTAGCCGTACGCACGCCCGTCGCCAGTGCGCGCCGGGCGTGCGTACGGACGGGTGCCCTTCGATTCCTGCGCGCCTGGGGCGCAGGAACGATGCTCCCCGGGCCCGGGAGGCGCGGACCTGCACGCTGGACGCGCAGGAGTGACGGGCCACGCTCCCGTACGCACGCTGGCCGCGCACCCGCGAGCCGGAGCCGGGGGCCGCATCCGGGGGCCGCGAGCCGGCAGCTGGGCCAGCACCGTCGCTCCCGCGCCACTGACACGAATTTGGGGGCTTGCGGGGATGGCGCTGGTGTTGATAATGAGGGCATAGGAACCCTCCTCCCCCTCGGGGACGTCCCGGAGGAACCCGGTGATGGCGATGCGAATGGCCTCGGGCCGACACCTGCAGCGGCGCAAGGATGTAGCGCGCCGACCTGTCGCAGGCGTTGATGCATCGTGCGGCTCCGCGAACTCCGCGACCCGGCCCCGGGCGGGCAATCTCTCGAGCGACACCAGGGCCGGCTGACGCCGGCGGTTGGGACGAGTTCCCGCCGCCATTCGCACGAGGAGCCGGTTCTGCGCCCGGCTCCGGGCCATCATCAGCCGGGCCGTCGTCCGCAAGGACGACGGCCCAAGTGATTCTGGTGGGGGTAGACTCCCCCGCCATGACCCTCCCGCCAGACCTTCCCAGCGATCACGACGCTGACCTCGTCCGCCCCGCCAGGCCTGACGAGGAGGCGGACACGACCGCATGGCACGCGGCCAATCGCGTCGCCTGGGACGAGGCCGCGGAGCGGTACGAAGGCTGGTTCGAGGAGGCGGTCGCCCTCATCCGGTCCGGCGGCTCCAACCTCTACCCGGTGGAGCAGGATCTCATCGGCGACCTCCACGGCGTCTGCCGCCGGGCGATCCACCTCCAGTGCGCCGGCGGACGGGACACGCTCTCGCTGTGGAACCTTGGCGCGGACGAGGTCGTGGGCGTGGACTTCAGCCCCCGGATGCTCGATCTCGCGCGGCGGCTCACCGAAGCCACCGGTGCACCCGCGACCTGGGTGGAGTCGGACGTGCTCGACGTCCCCCACGAGCTCGACGGGACCGCGGACCTGCTCTACACGGGCCGCGGATCGATCATCTGGCTCGCGGACCTTGACCGCTGGGCGGCGGTGCTGCAGCGCCTGCTCGCGCCGGAGGGGCGGCTGGTCATCTTCGAGGGGCACCCTGCCGAATGGCTGTTCGACGGGGACGGCGAGGGCGGCTGGATCCTCACCGACTACGACTACTTCGGTGGCGCCGAGGCCTCGCGGGGCTGGGCCACGGAGTACATCGACCACCTCTCCATTCCCGACGAGGAGCAGGCCCTCAAGTACGCACGGGCCTGGACGCTGGGCGAGATCATCACCGCCCTGCTGGGCGCCGGCCTGTGCCTGGAGCGCGTGACCGAGCACCCGGTGGACTGGTGGGCGGGCCATCGCGACGTGCGCGCCGATCAGCGCGGGCGCGTGCCGCTGTCGTTCTCGGTGGTCGCCCGCAAGGGCTGAGGCTGGCCGCGCGAGGCAACCGGGCCCGCATTGGCGCGCGGAGGTCAGGCCCCGGCCGGCGGGACCGGTTCGCGTTGCGCCTGCGCACCACGTGTCGCACGTGCCGGGTGGAGGCGGCCCGGGGCCAGCGTCCAGGAGACCGGGATCATCGCCGCAGCGATCGCCACCAGCAGCCAGAGGCTGGCCGCGAAGTCCCCCGTCGCGTCCCTCACGGCACCCAGCGCGAACGGCGCGACCGAGGCGAGCAGATAGCCCACCAGGAACATCATCGCCGCGGCGCCACCGGTCTCGCGGGGACCATCGGCGATGTCGGTCGGCAGGGTGAGCACCAGGGTGAAGGTGGTCCCGAGGCCGACGCCCATAAGCGTCGCCCACAGGAGGGCGGGATCCGGGACGAGGACGACGCCCAGCAGGCCGGTGGTCGCCAGCACCGCGGCCCCCACCAGGAGCGAGCGGCGGGACACGCCACGGTGCGAGGCCCACGGAACGAGCAGGTTGCCGCTCAGGCTGGTGACGCTCACAAGCGTGAGGAGCAGCGCGGCGATGGCCGGGTCCCAGCCCCGCTCGATGTACACGCTCGCGAGCCACGCCATGACCCCGTAGTAGAGCCAGGACTGCATCCCGAAGAGCAGCCCGATCACCCAGGCGATGACGCGGCGCACGGGCAGTTGCGGGCGCACGAAGCGCGGTTCGGGAACCGAGGCCTCAGCGGGGTTCGGCTGCGGCAGGCCTCCCGCGGGGTGCGGGCGGCTCGTGCGGACCATGAGCACCCACGCGACCACCGCCGGCACGGACGCGACGGAGAGCGCGAGCAGGGAGCCCCGCCAGCCGCCGAGCGCGGTCTCGAGCGGGACCGCGAGCGTGCTCGCGATGGCGGCGCCGATCGTGATCCCGGCCGCATAGGCCGCGGTGCCCGCCACCATGCGCAGCGGCAGGCGCGAGCGCACGTACATCGGCAGGATCGGCCCCACGACGGACGTACCGATGCCCACCCCCACGGTCAGCACGAGCAGGAGGCTCGCGTCACCCGCGAACGGGCGCAGCAGCGCGAACAGGAGCAGCAGCCCGACGCTGACGGTGATGCCCGAGCGCACGCCCGTGAACCGGGTCAGGCCGGGCCCGAACGGCGCGAACAGGCCCATGCACAGGACCGGGATCGTGGTCAGCAGGCCGACGAAGGCGTACGTGACGCCCAGGTCCGAGATGATCCCGGGCGCGAGCGGACCCACCGCCGAGAGTTGCGGACGCAAGGTGAGGGCGACGACGAGGAGCGCGGCAAGGGGGACCGCCTGGGCACGCGCTCCGGCGGGTCGGTTCGGGGAGGTCAAGCCCCAAGCATGCCAGAGGTCCGGTCAGGACCCGTCCAGTAGGGATTGACGACGCCCTGCCGCAGGCCGACGATGACGGCATGGACGAGGATCGGGCGATTCCTGACGAGACGGCGCCGCAAGAGAAGGCCCCGCCGGACGACGAGGCGGCGCAGGACGACGAGTTGACGCCCGTCGAGGAGCCGACGCCTGAGGATGTCGACGACTTCGACGCCCGTGAGGCGGCACGCATCCACCGGCGCGACCACGATGCGGAGGCCCACCGGCGCGAGCTCATGCGCCCCGGCATGGGCAAGGTGTTCAAGCAGATCACCGACTCCTGGGCGAAGGAGGCTCCTCCCGATCATGATCGTGCGCGGAAGGGGGCTCCAAGGGGCGACGATCGGCCACGGTAGCCGCCGAGGCCGCGTGCGTCGCCCGTTGTTGGTCCGTTCAACACAGCGCCGCGATGACGCGTGTCGTCACCACTGCAGCCGCGGGGCTCGGCGCTGGCATGGGCCGGGCGGCTACCGTGCGCCCACGAGGTCGGCGATCGTCGAGTAGACGTCCCTGGCATACGCGGTCGGGGGCGAGCCCCAGGAGAGGCAGTTGCCGAACCTCTCCGCCCTTCCGATCCCCTTGAAGTAGAGATCCGCCATCAACCACCGGTCCTGGCCCATGGGGGAAGCGACCATCAGCGGGGCCGGTGCCGATGCGTGTCGCCCGACGGAGTCCCTCTCCGTTCATCGGACGACCACGATGGCGTCCGGACAGGCCCGCGGGAGGCCGGACGTCCGCCATCTTCATCGAGCCGGGACACGCGTGACCATCGTGACTCCATCGCCCATCAGTGTCGTGACGAGGCTCCCGTCCGGGGCCACCGCACCGACCTGGTAGATGTCCGCATCTCCGGGCACCGCCTCCCCGATCTCCTCGCCGTCGACCCCGAGGTGGTGGATGAGGAACGCTGTCCCGTTGGCTCGCTCGATGATCCAGATGCTGCCGTCCGGAGCGACCGGAAGCGGAGCCGTGCCGAGCCCGTTGACGGGGAAGTCCTCGGTCTTGACGGGCCAGCCCGGGAGGGGTCTCGCATCGGGGCCGTACGCAACGACCAGGCCCGGCCGGGCATCGACGACCTTGCCGTCCGCCGGCGACCAGCCACCGGAGCCGTAGGCGACGTACACGACGCCGTCACCGGCGACTCCGGGATAGGTGGATAGGCCGCCCGTTCCCGCGGCCTTGACCGCGTCGCCGGAAGCCAACCCGTCGGCACGGAGCGGCGTGACCGTCGTCGGGTTCGTCGTCATCCACTCGCCGACCTGGAACAGGAGCAGGCCATCACCCGCCGGTGCGAGATACGCGAAGCGACCCTTCTTCGTTGCGGGTTGCTGCCAGCCGGGAACGGGTGATCCATCGGGACCATAGGCAGTGATCGACTCCGCGTTGACCGTCGTGATGCCCTCGCTGTAACTGTGCACGGAGACGTAGAGCGGCCCGTCCCAGGTGCGCGGCAGCGGCCCGACAAACGCACTCATCTGGAGATCGAGCGGCCAGCCGGGGACGCTCGCTCCGTCGGCTGCCAGCCGCTCGACGGTGGAGGCCTCGCGGGACCGCCGATGCACGAATGCAATGTCGTTGCCCACGAGCACGGGGGCGGAGGCGAGATAGTCGCCCTCGATGGTGACCGGCCAGCCCTCGACGACGGTGCCATCCGGCGCAAGGCGGTAGACGACCACCGATTGCGGAATCTCCTTCTGGGCATGCGGGTCCGGGCCGATCGTGAGGTAGACGCTGCCGTCATCTGCCGCCAGGGCCGCGCTGACGACGTGGTCGGCCGGGATCGCCGGTCCGGTCCAGTCCGCCCGGGGCGCGCCGCTCGCGTCGAGGGCGACGAGTTGGACTTCGCCACGCTCGCCATTCGCGCCCACCGTGAACATCTCGAGGTAGGTCGTGTCGTCGGCGCCGATGACGAGGACCGTGGCGGTGCGGCCATCGGGCACCTGCCAGTCTGCCCACGTCGGCGCAGGTGTCGCCGTGGGTGCGGGCTCGGCGGTCGGTGCCGCGGTCGCGGCGGGTACTGCCGACGACGGCGCGACGGCCCCTTGGGTGGGGATCGCGGGCGCACTGGCTGCGACACCACCCGTCGTCGCCTCCGGCGCTCCGCCGCATGCTGCCACGATGCAGGTCAACCCCAGCAACAGCGCCTGCATGCCCGTTCGTGCCGTACTCACGCTCCCATCCCCTCCTCTGCCGTATCGCCTCTCATCGCGACAGTCGCGACCCATGGGCGACTGCGCGTCCGGCCCCTCACCGCAGCACCACGATGGCATCGAGGCTGGCCCTCGGGTGGCTCGTGGTGCCGAGGTTGACGACACGCAGCGTGTGCTTCCCCGCCGTCGACCATGTCTTCGTGAACACGATCCGGCGCCACTGGGTGGAACTCGCGTTGAGGTTGACCGTCGTGGCGTACCTGCCGTCGAGATAGACCTTCGCCTTCCCGTACCCGGTGCCCTTGGTGGCCACCCAGGCCACGGTCCGGCCGGTGAAGGTGTAGGTGGCCGAGGCTCCCTTCGCCTTGGCCATCCGGTAGGAGCCGCCCGAGGCGCTGCTTGCACGACTTGTGCTCCAGGTGCCCCGGTAGCGGACGGCGCTGCTCGACTGCTGGGTGCGCAGGACCCGGAACGCAGGTCCCGCCTGCGGGGCCGAGGCGTTGCCGGCAGCGTCGAGGGCTCGCACCGAGAAGCGGTAGGTCCGCGTGGACGAGGGCGCGAGGTTCCGGGTCGCGGGCGGCGTGACCGGGCTGGCGACCACCGTGTAGGCGCCGCCGTTGGTCGACTGCGCGAGCTCGTAGTGGTCGATGCCGCTGCCGCCTGTATCGCTGCCCGGTCCAGGCGAGCACGACCGGCACGGTGGAGGTGCCCAGCGTCGAGCCCGACCGTGACGCTCGCCTTGGGTGCCGTGGCGACCGGGGGCGTCCGGTCGATCGTCACGACGGCCGAGACGATCACGGCCGACGGCATCGTGTTGGCCGCGGCATCGGCGACCGAGTCGCGGCTCCGAGGACGAGGCCGACGGTCCCTTCGCCGCAGCCGCTTACGGTCGACGGTGTACGAGTGGTCGCCCGTGGCGACCGGCTCCCCGATCTGGCAGCCGGTCGCGGTGCCGGTGACGGAGAAGTCATCAGCTGGCGAGGCCGCTGACCGCGATCGGGAAGGTCACCGCGAAGCCGACCACCGGCGCGTTCGTCGGCGCCGTCGGCCCGGCCAGGGAAGGGGCGTCCAGGGCGACCGCGACATAGGTGCCGTCGCCGTCGACCTGCGCCGTCACCATGCCCGCCTCCACATCGACCGTGGTCGGAACGGGGACGAGCCCGGGACCTCCGCCGGCGCCGCAGCCGTCTGGCGCATCGGAGCGAGCTGCCGGCGCGTCCTTAACGACGACGAACGAGCCACCAAGGGACCCCACGGCGGAGGAGTACGGGAAGGTGAGCGTGGCCGACGTCCCGGTCGCGAGGTTCAGGCCTCCCACCGCGTGCGGGACACCCGCCTGCGTGGCGCCGTCGGGCAGAGCTCACGAGCTTCTGCAGCGCCGAAAGCGTGACCTCGCCCGCGGTCGCCATGGCTCCCCCGCCGATCGTGAGGCGGCCAAGCCCGGTCAGCGTCTTGATCACGCCGCCGGCGGCATCGATCGGCACGTGGACGGCGGCATCGGCGACCGACCTCGGTGCCTGCCAGTGCTCGCCGTCATCCTGGCCGACCCAGGAGACCAGGTCGTTGTCGGGCGACAGGCCGTGGAGCAGGCGGTCGATCCCGCGATTGACCACCGGCGCCTCCAGGACGGCGCCGTGGGAGATCTGGCAGTGGAGGTAGTCGCCGCAGAGGCTTGCCCGCGCAGGACTCGGCCGCGTGGATCTCCCGTGCGTACACATTGGAGCCCGGCGGCCCGTCCTCGAGGAACTGGGTGCTGTAGAACCCGGACGAGAGGTAGGACTCGTCGCGCAGGTTGCCGACCGAGAGCACCGCGATCCCGGCCGCGCCCGCAGCCTCGGCCGCGTCCTGGTTGATGACCGGTGCCGTCTGGATCGGATGGGTGTCGTCGTCCCACACCTCAAGCCGGGAGGCCTTGGCGCCCCACGGCCACGTCGGCGCGGGATCGGCTATCGTCGCTGCCGTCTGGAGGAAGTCGTCGAAGTCGGCCGGGGTCGGCATCGCCGCACTCCCGCCAGCTCTTGACCGCCGCCGCCGTCCACGCGGCGAGGTCCACGCCGCCCACCGGACTGTCGAGGCTCACGACGCCGGCCAAGGTCAAGCCGGGGATCGCCGTGACCATGTCCCTGCCAGTCGCCTGGAGCCAGGCAGGATAGCCGAGCGCGATGACGCCTCCCTGGCTGTGGCCGACGAGGTAGACGTCGACGCCTTCGTGGCCGACGGCGTAGTTCGTCAGCTCGGTGTGAAGCAGGGCCTCATCGTTCCAGATCGAGTCGAGCGTCTCGCACGAGTCATATGCCCGTCCAAACGTGCGCTGTGACGCGGTTCCGTCCTTGGCGTAGCTGAAGTCGACGAACACCTCGTTGGGCCACGGCTGTCCGGACGTGGCTGCGTTGGACTGAAGGAATGCCTGGTAGCTGACGTTGTTCCGGGGCCAGCCCGTGTCGGTCGAGCCCGTGTACCTCGACGTCCAGCCCCGGATGGACACGACCGCGAGCCCCCGGTACCGGTACGTCCCGACCTTGGTGGTCACCCCGCCAGCCGTCACGGTCACGTCGAGTTCTGGACCGCCCTTGGCGGACGGCACCTTGCTGGCAGGGGCTGGTACGACGACCGAGAGTCGCGTCGGGCTGACCTGGGTGAACGATGTCGCATCCTGGCCGCCGATGGCGACCCTCGTGGCGCCGGCGAGGCCGTCACCGGTGATCGTGACGGTGTTGCCGCCGTTCCAGCGCCCGCTTGAGGGGGAGACGGCCAAGTCCCCAAGTCCGACGACCAAGACCGGAAGGGTCCGGTCGGTGGTCGTGCCGTCGCCGAGCTGGCCGTAGTAGTTCCAGCCCCAGCACATGGCGGTGCCGGCGTCGAGGCGGGCGCAGGTGAAAGACCCGCCGGCGGAGATCGCGGTCACGCCGGTCAGGACGCCGGTGTTGCCCGCGTTCCGGACCGCGACCGGGAGGGACCGGCCGGTGGTCGTGCCGTCGCCGAGCTTGCCCCAGATGTTCTGGCCCCAGCAGGCAGCGGTGCCGGCGTCGAGCCGGGCGCAGGTGTGGCCGCTGCCGGCGGAGATCGTGGTCACGCCGGTCAGGACGCCGGTGTTGCCCACGTTCCGGACCGCGACCGGGAGGGACCGGCCGGTGGTCGTGCCGTCGCCGAGCTGGCCGTAGGTGTTGTCGCCCCAGCAGGTGGCGGTGCCGTCGTCGAGCCGGGCGCAGGTGTGGCTGACGGGACCGGCGGAGATCGAGGTAACGCCGGTGAGGACGCCGGTGTTGCCCGCGTTCCGGACCGCGACCGGGAGGGATCGGCTGGTGGTCGTGCCGTCGCCGAGCTGGCCGCTGACATTCCAGCCCCAGCAGGCGGCGGTGCCGGCGTCGAGCCGGGCGCAGGTGTGGCCGTCTTGGGTGGAGATCGCGGT
The DNA here is from genome assembly GCA_963748625.1 of uncultured Chloroflexia bacterium. Lineage (GTDB taxonomy): Bacteria > Chloroflexota > Limnocylindria > Limnocylindrales > CSP1-4 > CAIXZV01. Next base: position 159,480 of record CAVVJT010000003.1, read on the forward strand.
CACGCCGGTGAGGACGCCGGTGTTGCCCGCGTTCCGGACCGCGACCGGGAGGGACCGGTCGGTCCTCGTGCCGTCACCGAGTTGGCCGTCCCCGTTGTCGCCCCAGCAGGCGGCGGTGCCGGCGTCGAGTCGGGCGCAGGTGCCGTCGTAGCCGGCGGAGATCGAGGTAACGCCGGTGAGGACGCCGGTGCCGGCGGGGTTGCGCACCGTGACGGGCAGGGCCCGGTCGGTGGTTGTACCGTCGCCGAGCTGACCGTATTCGTTGTCGCCCCAGCAGACGGCGGTGCCATCGTCGAGGCGGGCGCACGTGTGGCCATAGCCGCCACCGGTGGAGATGGAGGTCACGCCGGTGAGGACGCCGGTGTTGCCTGCGTTCCGGACCGCGACCGGGAGGGACCGGTCGGTGGTCGTGCCGTCGCCGAGCTGGCCGCTCCAGTTGTCGCCCCAGCAGGCGGCGGTGCCATCGTCGAGGCGGGCGCAGGTGTGGAGGTATGTCGCTGACACCTGCGTGACGGCCGGCCCACCCGCCACCAGCGGGAGTCCAACAGTCGGGGACGTGGCCGCGGGAGCCGCGCTGCCTTGCACCGCGGGCGCTGCCGCTCCAACCAAGGCGCCGAAGGCCATCAGCACCACCAGCCGCATCGGCATCGAAGTGCGCCTGGCGTTCATCCGCCTGAGTTGCCCAGCGCCGCAGTCACCCCACTCCGTCCCGACTCGCACCATGACCCCTGCTCCCCTCACTGTGGCGCCACCTCGCCGCGTCAGCACGGGCAGGCACCGCAGGCATCGCGGTCACGTGCGCGGCCGTCCACCGCCAAACCCCCTCGTACACGTCTCCCCCTGCGGGTGCGTTCCCGGCATCGTGCATGCTTGGATCACCGCCCTCCCAGTGCCCAACGGCCTCCCGCAACTGCCTGCTGGTGCTGGTACTGGAAGGACCAGCGATCGCAGAAGATGGAGCGGTCGAGCGCCACCGGGCGGACAACCGCTGGCGCCTGATCGGTCTCGCCACGGTCCGTGGGCGCACCCGCTACGGGACACGGAACGGGAACTCCCACGGGCCCGACAGCCGGACCTGTGTTCCATCCTGCTGATCCCCGACCAATTCGGTGATGACCAGCGTCCACTCGCCCTCAGCCGGATCGGCCCCTTCCACCGTGCCGGCGATGAGGTCTGCATCCTGGCCCGGTGCCCTGGTCTCCCACGCGAAGTCCATGGTCTGCCCGTCGTGCCTGAGGTAGCCGGCCACCCACCAGTCGTCGACGTCGTGCTTCGGCGAGTCGACGTCCAGCCAGGCTCGGGCCATGGTCGGGCTCAGCCACACCTCGCTGACGCCGATCGAAGTTCCAGCGACATCCTTGACCTGTGCGACGTCGACGACCGTGCCGACGGGCGGCGGAAGCCGGAAGCGGTACGTCCAGGCAGGCCCGTCGCGGCCGGTGGTGACCCGGAGCGTGTAGTCACCCTCGGCCGCGGTCGCCGGGCCGAAGGAATAGACCTCGGCGGTGCCGTTTGCCCCGACGATGCCGAAGCCCGGCGTTCCCCCTGGCGGCAGTGATACGCCGGCCGGATCCGTGAGGTCCGCGAACATGTCCACGCCGACTGGACCACGACCGTCGGCTTGCTCGATAGACAGCGCGATGAAGACCTGGTTGATGTCCGCGTAGCCCCGTTCGAGCGTGATGGCGTAGTCACCGTGGACCTGCCGCTCGTTGAACTCGACACCAAGGTCCAGCGCGACCGACGTGCCGGGTGTTGCTGACGCGACGAGCTCGATCAGCCGCACGGCGGCGACCGTTGCCCCGGCCAGGACAACGAGCGCGGCAGCCACGGCCAGCGCGAGGCGGAGGCCACGCCACCGGTGGCGTGACGGCGGGGCAGCCGCCCCCGTGGTCAGGGCCGCGACCCGGCGATCGGCAGCCTCGAAGCCATCTGCCGGCAGCACCGCGTAGGCCGCCGCGAGCCGATCCTCGAGCGCTCTTGCATCAATCATTCGAGCGCCTCCCGGAGGGCCTCGAGTCCACGCTGGATCTGCTTCTGGACCGCCGCCTCGGACTTGCCCAGGACGTGGCCGATCTCCCTGGCGTTGAGCCCGCCCGCATAGCGCAGCCAGATCGCGTCGCGCTGCACCTCGGGCAGGCCTGCAACCGCGTCGCGCACCTCCTCGTGCGCATGCTGTGCACGGTCGGCTGCGGCTTGCCGGGGATCCTCGTGGTCGACCAACGACAACTCGGGCCGGCGGCGGCGATGGGCGTCGATGGCGGCGTTGCGAGCGATCCGCAGCAGCCAGGCCCCGAGACCGCCGTCACGTGGCCGAAACGTGTGGCGATTGGCGAATGCCCGCTCGAAGGTGACGGCCGTGAGGTCCAGCGCGTCCTCGTCGGTGGCACCGCGCGCCCGCAGGTAGCGGTAGACCGACAGCCGGAAGCGCACATAGGCCTCGGCGAACACCGCCGGGTCGCTGATGCCGGTACCGAGCGCGTCGGCATCCACTGCATCATCGACGACCGTCGCTGTGTCCACCCCACCTCCATGCGCTGCAAAGCGTCTCACACGGACAACGCAGCCCGCCGGCGGAATCGGACAAGCTGCCGGACGCACGCATGTGCGAACCTGGCGCACGGTTGCGGCCGAACCCCGAGCGGCTGTACGCGAACAGGCGTGGCGCGTCGCCAGGCCCCTCGACCGCGCAGTTGCGGGGCAGGTCCGCCACGTCGCCGGGCTTCAGGTGGTCGTGCGACCGCCCGTCGTCAACCCTGCTCCGATGCCAGGAGAGCCCCGGCTCGCTCGGCGATGGCGAGCAGGGTCCCGCGCTCATACGCGGCGGCAATCTCACCGTCGCTGAAGCGCTCGCCGCGGAGAATCGTGGTGAGCAGGTAGACAAGGTCTTCCTGGGTCGCGCCGGCGATCTCCGCCGGGTCGGCGATGAGCCGCTGCCCCTCCGGCGTGCGCGACCACTGCATCCAGTCGACCGGCCGGACGAGCTCGGCCTGGTACATCTCGGTGACGAATCGATTGATCTCGTCGGAGTACTCGAACCACGACAGGTGGATCACGCCGGCGGCGTCCGTCTCGCCACCCTCCCAATGCCCGATCGATCCGCGTCGGGCGAACGTGTCGGCCCAGCCCGCAAGGATGCGCAGGCTGGCAGGTGAGATCTCCACTGGTCCGTCGTGCATGGCTGCCTCGAATCTCCCCGTGCTCAGCTGCCCCCGGATCTCGCAGGAACAGGTCGCCACATGCTTACCGACCCGGGGCCACACGATATCCTCCCGGCATGGCCGACCTCGTGATCCGCGACTGGGCAGCGCGCCTGCTCGGTCACCGCCCCGCCGACCTGGACCTCGCCGGCATCGACCACCGCGACGACGGGTTCACCGCGCGCTTCACCGTGGCCGGCGAGGCCGACGGGGTGCGCGTGGACTGCACGCAGGCTCCCGACGGCAGCTGGCGCATCCACGCCGCCCTGGACAACGAGCACCGGACGAACCTGGCCAGGACCATCGCCTACGGCGACATCGTGGTGGCACCTCCCCGCTGACGCGAGGCGCGACGCCGCGCCGGGTCCGTCTGGTAGCGTCGGACGTGATGCGCCAGCGCGAGCCCGCCCCCTCCTACAGCGACCTGTTCAAGATCCCGGGCCTGACCCGGATCCTGATCGGGATGGCGATCTCGCGGATCGGCGGGAGCATGCTGGGCGTGGCGATTGTGCTGTTCGCCCTCGACCTGTTCGAGTCCCCGGCGATCGCTGGGGCCGTGACGTTCGCCTCGGTCGCGCCCGGCCTGTTCGTGAGTCCCATCGTGGGCGCACTCCTCGACCGGCACGGCCGGACGCGCCTGATCATCCTGGACCAGCTCGTGGGCGCAGTGGCACTGCTGCTGATCGCCTGGCTCGCGGTGGCCGGGAGCCTGACCCCGGTGGGGATGGTGCTGATCACGGCGGTCGCCGGGCTCACCGCGCCGCTGTCGGCGGTCGGGCTGCGCACGCTCTTCCCGATCCTGGTGCCCAAGCCGCTCTGGGAGCGGGTGAACGCGGTGGACTCCAACGGCTACGTCGTGGCGACGCTCGTGGGGCCGCCGCTGGCCGGCGTGCTCTTCCAGGTCGTCGGCGGCGCGGCGACGATGACGGTGATCGCGGTCCTGTACGGGGTGTCGGCCATCGTGTTCATCGGGGTACCCGATCCGCGCACCCAGGTCGTGAGCACGGGGCGGCTCCTCGTGGACTCCTGGCGGGGGCTCGTCTACACGCTGAAGAACCCCACGCTGCGCGGCCTTGGGGTGTCGCTCTCGGTGCTCAACCTCGGCTGGGGGATCGTGACGATCCTGCTGCCGGTGCTGCTGCTGGACCAGCTGGGCTACGGCCCGGCGGTGGTGGGCGCGGTCTGGGCGGTGTCGGGGATCACGGGCGGCATCGGGGCGCTGGTGGCGGGCCGCTGGCGCATCTTCGGGCGGGAGCGGGCGATGCTCGTCTGGACGATGGCAGGCATGGCGCTCTGCCTCGTCGGGTTCCTCGTCTCCCCCACCCTGCCGGTGATCGTGGTGGTGATGGCGATCGCGGGCTTTCTCAACGGGCCGATGGACGTGGCGCTGTTCACCCTCCGTCAGCGTCGGACCGACCCGGCCTGGATGGGCCGTGCGTTCGCGGTGTCGATGTCGATCAACTTCATGGGCTACCCGTTCGGCGCGGCGCTTGGCGGTGCGCTGGTGACCGTCGGGATCCCGATCACGATCGCGACCGCGGCGGCGCTCACGGGGCTTGCGGCGGTCCTGGGCGCCGTGATGCTGCCGGGCGGAAGCGCGTCGAAGGGGACGCCGGACGCCGCGCCAGCACCGGACCTAGCGGGCGGTGATACCGGTGAAGGTGCCGCCCTCGTCGCGGACCATGCGCCGGACCTCCATGACTGATGACGGATCCACCGGCCCGTAGATGTGCGGGTACGGGCTGCCAGGCTCGTCGAAGCGCCATGGGCTGCCCGTCTGCTCGAGATCCAGCGTTAGCAGCAGGAACGGGCGCGGATCGCCGCGGTAGAACCGGTTGGCGACCACGACCATCTCGGCGTCCCCGTCCGTGCAGTGGATGAACCCGTCCTCTTCGTAGGCGGCCGGCAGATACGGCGCGGCCGGATCGCGCGCGTCCCACGTCGCCTCAGGCACGAGGTGGAGCGTGGGCCGTGTCACGCGTCGGCAGCCACGGCGGGAAGGTCCACGCTCATCCAGCGCCGGTCGAGCGCCACCTGGATCACCGTTGACGCCGAGGCGGCGAGCGCCGTCCGCAGCGCCGCCTCGAAGGTTGCGTCGCTGTCCACCCGCACGCCGCGGGCACCGCAGGCACGGGCGGCAGCGGCGAAGTCCACCGGGCCCAGGTCCGTTCCCGGCGCCGTGGGACTGCCCATGCGGTCCTGGTAGCCGCGGATCATGCCGTAGCGCTCGTTGTCGAACACGATCGCCACGACGTGCGCCCCCTCACGCACGGCCGTCTCCAGCTCGGCGAGCGTCATGCCCATCCCGCCATCGCCCACGAGGGCGACCACGCGCCGCTCGCGATGGACGAGGGCTGCCGCGAGTGCAGCCGGGAACCCATAGCCCATGGCGCCCGAGGTGGGGCCAAGGAACGTGCCCGGACGCTTGAACCGGAAGCCGCGCGCGGCCCAGCCAGCGAACGAACCGGCGTCGGTGGTGAGAATGGCGTCATCGGGAAGCAGGCGCCGCAGGACCGCGACGATGCGGCCCGGGTGCACGCCCGGACCGGTCCAGGCGCCGGCGTCCACCACGGTCGCCGCCTCCCAGGCTGCCCGGTCCACGGCATTGTGCGCATCGCGAGCGGCAAGCGGCTCCGCGAGCAGCACGCCGTCCTTCAGGCGTGCGACGGCCGCCCGCAGGAACGCGCGGGCATCGGCGCGGATCGCGCGTTCGGGCGCCTCGGCGAAGCCCACCGGCCCCGTCCGCGGCTCCAGGTCCACGTGCATCCAGCGCTGGCCCATGGACGGGATCCGATACTCGAAGCTCGTGGGCTCGTTGAGCCGGGAACCGACGACCAGCAGCGCATCCGCCGCCTCGAGGCGCTCGCGGACGACCCGCGGGCTGCCGAAGCCCGTCATGCCCAAATACAGCGGGTGATCGTTGGGGATCACGTCGCCGCGCCGCCAGGAGGCGATCACAGGGACGTGGAGCAGCTCCGCGAGCCGCACGAGGTCGTTGGAGCACCGGGCACGCAGGACACCGGCTCCCGCGAGGATCACCGGGCGCTCCGCGCCGGCCAGGAAGTGCAGGGCGGCGCGGATGTCCGCGGCCGTCGGCGTCTCCGGATGCGGACGCACCACCGGTGCCTTCGTCCCCTCCGGGATGGCCAGGTCCAGGACATCCTCGGGCAGGGCGAGGAACGCCGGACCCGGGCGGCCCTCCACTGTGGCCCTGACCGCGGCCTCCAGCGTGGCGGCGGCAGTAGCCGGGTCGTCGATCCGGCCCGCCCACTTGGCGAGGCCGCCGACGGTGCCGACCAGGTCCACCTCCTGGAATGCCTCCCGACCGGCCAGTCCGCGGGCGACGTCGCCCACGAGGACGAACATGGAGGTGGAGTCGGCGGTGGCGGTGTGGATACCGATGGACAGGTTGGCCGCGCCCACGGCGCGGGTGCCGAGGCAGGCGGCCGGACGGCCGGTGAGCTGGCCGTAGGCCTCGGCGGCGAAGGCGGCGGCACCCTCGTGGCGGGTGGGCACGATGCGGATCCCCGCAGCGACGAGCGCATCGAGGACGGGCAGGAAGCTCTCCCCGGGGACCGTGAAGGCCATGCGGACGCCGGCGGCGCGCAGGGTGGCTGCGACCAGCTCGGCTACCGTGGCCGGCTCGGCCTGCGGGCCGGCGGCGTCATCGGCGTCGTGGTGGGGCTCGCCGTTGTGGTCGGCGGCTGGCGCAGCGGGTTCGGGTTCGTGCTCGACGTCACCGGCGGCCGGGGCATCGACGATCTCGGCCTCGACCACGGGCGCGGGTGCCTCGGACGCGGCCACGGGCTCAGGCTCGGCGACCGGCTCGGGCGCCTGCGCGGGCTCGGGCTCCGGCTCGACAGCGGGCTCGGACTCCGGCTCGACAGCGGGCTCGGGCTCCGGCTCGACAGCGGGCTCGGGCTCCGGCTCGACAGCGGGCTCGGGCTCCGGCTCGACAGCGGGCTCGGACTCCGGCTCGACAGCGGGCTCGGGCTCGGGTGCCTCCACCTCGGCAGTCGGCTCCACCTCGGGAGACGGATCTGCGCCGACCTCGGCGACCTGCTCGACCGGCTCGTCCTGCTGCGGGTGCATCGACGACCTCCTCGTGCCGGCCGGGACGGCGGTCCGCCCGGGGCCGGTGTCTGCGGATGGGGGCTGGGTCTGCTGCGGAGTCTACGTGGCCGGGCCGACCATCGCGGTCGCCATCGTGCCGAACAGCAAGGCCGCGACCACGACGATCGCGACGAGGATCATGATCTTGCGAGCCGCGCCTGCGCCGGGCATCGTGGCCTCCTACCGGTAGTTTTCGAACTGGAGCGGCACGACCTCGTCGAGCTCGCGCAGCCAGGCGATCACCCGCTGCAGCTCATCCTTGGACTTGCCGACGACACGGATCGCGTCGCCCTGGATACGCGGCTGGATCTTCGGGAACTCGTCACGGATCTGCTTGACGAGCTTCCGTGCGAGGTCGTCCGGGAGGCCGCGCCGCAGCGTGATCTCCTGGCGCACCTTGTTGCCGCCGGACGGGACCACGTCGCCCCAGTCGAAGATCTTGAGCGAGAGGTTGCGCCGCACGGCCTTCGACTCGAGCAGGTCGCGGATCGCGCGCGCCCGCATGTCACTGTCGGTGACCAGGACGATGCGGTCCTTCTCCTGGGTCAGCTCCACGTGCGCGCCCTTGAAGTCGTAGCGCTGCTGCACCTCGCGCCTCACCTGGTCCAGCGCGTTGCGGAGCTCCTGCTCATCGAAGTCCGACACGACGTCGAACGAGACCTCGCCCGCCATCGACCCTCCTTGTCAGCCCGCGAGGTGCTCGCGGGACACCGTCCACAGCTTCAGGCGCTCGATGCGCCCGTCCTCCCCCATCTCGGCGGAGAGGAACCCTGCCTGCCGGACCTTCGCCTCGTCGGCGTTCCTGGTCCAGCTGGCGTGCCATGCGGCCAGCACGGTCGAGCCGGACACCCAGTGCCGCTCGATCGCGAGGTCGAACCATCGTTCGGCCTCCGCCGCGTCGTTCAAGTATGCGCGGAGGGCATTGTGCCCGACCAGCGGCGCCTCGAACGGGTCGATCACCACGTCGCAGGTCTCGGTGAACTGGTCCACCAGGGCATCGCCCAGGTACTGCATGCGTGCCTCGACGAGGCGGCCGAGCAGGTCGTGTGCCTCGGCATAGGTGATGTTCACGTCGCCTCCAGCTGCTCGAGGAGGAGCTCACCGATCCGGTATGAACGGCCGCCACCCATCACGAGGACGACGTCGCCCGGCTCGACATGGACCGCCAGCCACGCGGCAGTGGCCTCGACCGACCCCGGGGCGACCGACGTGATCGACGGGTTGCGCGTGGCAACGGCGGCGGCAAGCCCGGCTGCGCTGGCGATGGTCGTGTCGGGGTCCCGCCCGGCCCAGATGTCGGCGATGGCGACGGCGTCGGCACCGGCGAGCACCGCGGCGAAGTCCTGGAGCAGGGCAGCCGTGCGGTGGAAGGTGAGCGGCTCGTACACGGCCCAGGTCCGCCGGCCCGGCTCCCGCTGGCGGACGGCGGCAAGCGTCTCGCGGATGGCCGTGGGATGGTGGCCGTAGTCGTCGTAGACCACGACGCCCTTCGCCTCGCCCTTGCGCTCCAGGCGGCGCCCGACGCCGGGGAACGTTGCGAGCGCCGGCAGCGCGACCTCGGGCGGGAAGCCGGCCGCGAAGCACGCCCCGATGACGCCCAGGGCGTTCGAGGCATTGTGGCGGCCCGCCGTCGGCAGCCTGACTCCATAGGCGCTGCCGTCGGCGAAGGTGACCGTGAGCGCGGTCCCGTCGGGCTCGGCAGCCACGATGTGGCCCTCGATCTCGGCCTCGCCGGGCCGCTCCGGGTCCACGGCGGTGCGAACGACGAGGCCGCCCCAGCCGCCCGCCAGCAGCCGCTCCACGAGCAGGGCGACGCCGGTATCGCCCGTGTTCGCCACGAGCACCACCGGGATGGCATCGTCGGGGCGGTCCCGGGCAGCGCGCAGGATCCACTGCTCGAACGCCACGATGACGGCCTCCCGGTCGGCGAAGACATCGGGATGGTCCCACTCCGCCGAGGTGAGGACGATCACGTCCGGCCGGTACGGGTCGAAGTTGCCGGCGTACTCGTCCGCCTCAACCACGAACGGGACGCCCGCGCCACGCCGGCCCGTCGCCGCCACGCCGATGCCCGTGATGGCCGCCGGCAGCAGTGCCCCGACGAACGCGCCGGGATCGCCCCCGGCACCCACGAGCGTGTGCACCAGCCAGCCGGACGTCGTGCTCTTGCCGTGCGTCCCGGCCACCGCGATGAGCAGGCGCCCGTGGGCCGCGTCCGCCACCACCTGCTGCCAGGGCTCCAGGGGGATGCCTGCGGCACGGGCGGCGGCCAACTCGGGGTTGTCGGGATCGATGGCCGTCAGCGCCTTGGTGACCGCCAGGCGGGCGGGCGGTCGGTTGCCCGCGACGTGCGCGGCGTCATGGTGGTCCGCCACCCGCACCCCCACCGCCTCGAGCGCCGGCGTGTACTGCGACGGACCCCCCGGATCGCATCCGTCAACGTCGGCACCTGCCCACGCGGCGAGCAGCGCGGCCGCCGACGCACCGGCCCCCTGGGCACCCAGGACGTGGATCCGCTCGCCGGGCGTGATCGGCCGGGAGGGCCGGGCCGGGGCGAGTCCCGCGCCGATCTCCGCCGCCCCTCGGACGGTCATGCGCCGGCTCCGTGGAGACTCACGCGCCGGACCCTCGATGGCTCACGCGCCGCCCGCCTGCTCGAGCAGCAGCCGCAGGGCCGCCTCCGCGCTGTCGGTCTTGTTCGTCGCGCGATCGCCCGGCCAGTGGTAGCGGCGGACCACGGGCTCACGACCCCCACCCGCAACCGCGACGTACACCAGCCCGACCGGCTTCTCCTCGGTCCCGCCGTCCGGGCCGGCCACGCCGGTCACCCCGACGCCGAGGTCCGTCCCCAGACGCGAGCGGGCGCCTTCCGCCATCGCGAGGGCCACCTGGGCGGAGACGGCGCCATGCGCGGCCAGCACCTCCGCCGGGACGTCGAGCAGCGAAGCCTTCACGTCGTTGGCATAGGCCACGATCCCACCCCGCAGGTACGCGGATGACCCGGGGATCTCGGTGATCACGTGGGCGACCAGACCGCCCGTGCAGGACTCAGCGGTCGCCACGGTCAGGCCGCGCTCGAGGCAGACCGCCTGCAGGCGGCGGGCGAGCTCCACCAGGGCATCGGCCATGTCAGGTCCGGCTGGTCTCCACCGGCGGATCCGGCGGGTCGAAGAGGTAGGTGGCAGGGTTGCTCTGGCGCGAGAGCCGTCCAAGGTCCTCGCCATTGAGGGTGAAGTACGTGGCGCTCGACTTGCCGGTCCGGACCTCGATGGTCTCCTTGGCGGTGATGGTCAGCACCTTGCCCGGGTTGTAGACCTGGCCGGCCGCGCCGGTCGTCTTCCAGATCTTGCCGTCCACCCAGACCTTGAGCCACGCGTTGGCACCCTTGATCCGGACCACGAGGTTCACACCGCGGTAGACGATGGCGACATTGCGCGCAAGCGAGACGGCCTTGCCCTCGGCCGAGGTCGCCGTGACGACGATCCGCCACTTGCCGGTGGACAGGTCGAGCGGCGCGTCGAACGAGCCGTCAGCGGCGACGTCCACCGTCGTGGGACCCACCACCTCGCCCACCGGCGCCGGCGTCGCCGTTCCGGGCGATGCCGATGGATCCGGCGTGGCCGGCGCCACCACCGGGACACCATCCTCGGTCTCGGTCTGGTACGCCGTGATGGAGACGGTCTTGGCGTTGGAGGTGGATCCACGGACCGGGACCGCCCCGTTCTCGAACTGCGAGCCCTCCGCGGGCGATTCAACCGAGAGCGTGGGGGCCTCGATGACCAGGAACGGCACGGTGATCAGGTACTGCGGCGTCTCCTCGGCCGTCTTGCCGGTCTCGGGATCCAGGGCGCTGACGTCGAACTGGTTGCGCCCACGGCGGAGCTCCACCTCGGACTCCCAGCGCCCGGTCGCGTCCGCGGTCACCCGGTACGGCTGGTCCCGGCCGGCGACGGCGATGGTGACGGTCGCACGCGGGATCGACGTGCCGCGGAACGTGTAGGTAGTCGTGTCCTCAGGCACCTCGATGACCGCCTCGGTCGGACTGATCACCGTGAGCGTGGGCGGCTTTGCGAAACGGACCAGCTGGACGCCGATGTACAGCGCGAAGGCTCCCGCGAGCAGCACCAGCAGGACCGCGATGATCGCCACGGGCGAGAACGTGATGCCCTGGCGCGGCGCGGCGAGGGGCTTGGGAACGGCGAGCACTGGCTCTGCCGGGATGGAGGCGTCACCGCGCTCGCGCTTCCACTGGCGGATGACGTCCTCGGGATCCAGGCCCAGGTACAGCGCGTAGTTGCGCAGGAACCCCTTGGTGTAGACGGCACCGGGCAGCTCCCGGTAGTCGCCGGCCTCGAGGGCGGCGAGATAGCGGGACCGGATCTTCGTGTCGCGTTCGGCCCGGAACAGGTCAACGCCCTTGCGCTCCCGCGCGGCGATCAGCCGCTCGGGCAGCGTGGGACCGGCTTCCGTCGCGTAGGCGGGGTCGGCGTCACGCGCACCACCGCGCCCTCGCCGTGCCTCGTCCCGCGTCGTCATGCATCGTCCTCGTCAGCGTCCAGACCGGGACCGTCGTCCCGCCGGAGCACAGCCCGCGCGGTCGAACCGTCGAACGCGCCGATGTATCCACGTGCCTCGAGCTGGTCGATGATCCGCGCAGCCCGGGCGTAGCCGATCCTGAGGCGCCGCTGCAGCAGGGACGCCGAGGCCCGATCGTACTCCCGAATGACATTGACCGCCTCGAAGAGCAGGCGGTCCGCGTCGTCGTCGGCAAGCTCCTCGACGTTGCCCACAGCCTGCCCGGTGAGCGACGTGATGGCGCTGTCGTACCGGGGGTCCTCCACCTGGTCGCACCAGTGCTGGACGACCGCGGCGATCTCCCGGTCCGAGACGAACACGCCCTGGTGGCGGATGGGCCGTGGCAGGTCGCTCGGCTGGTAGAGCATGTCGCCGCGGCCGATGAGGTCCTCGGCGCCGGGCGAATCGAGGATGGTGCGCGAGTCGATCTGGGAGGCCATCGCGAACGCGATCCGGCTGGGGAAGTTGGCCTTGATCAGGCCCGTCACCACGTTGACCGACGGCCGCTGCGTGGCCAGGACCATGTGGATCCCGGTCGCGCGCGCCTTCTGGGCGAGGCGGACGATCGGGTCCTCCACGTTCTTGCCCTCGCGCATCATCAGGTCGGCGAGCTCGTCGATGACGATCACGATGTACGGGAGGCGGCGCCGCTCGGGGACCTTGGGGCTCTCGTTGTAGGCCTTGATGTTGCGCGCGGAGACCCCGGCGAACTTCTTGTAGCGGCGCTCCATCTCCTCGACGGCCCAGTTGAGGGCGGCCTTCGCCTTCTCGGGCTCGGTGATCACCGGGACGAGCAGGTGCGGCAGCTTGTCGCCCTCGCTGTAGGAGGCGAGCTCCACGCGCTTGAGGTCCATCAGGATCATCCGGACCTCGCGCGGGTTCGCGTTGCACAGCAGGCTCGTGATCAGCGCGTTGACCATGACGCTCTTGCCGGAGCCCGTGGCGCCCGCGATGAGCAGATGGGGCATCCGGGCGAGATCCACGGCCTGGGCACGCCCGGCCACGTCCCGACCAAGCGCGAAGGTCAGGCGCGAGATGTGCGGCGCACCGAGGTCCACCTCGTCGAGGATCCGGCGCAGCGCGACGACGTTGAACTCCTGGTTCGGGATCTCGATCCCCACGGCCGCCTTGCCGGGGATCGGCGCCTCGATGCGGATGCTGCGAGCGGCCAGGGCCATCGCCAGGTCGTCGGCGAGCGCCTCGATGCGGCTCAGCTTGATGTGGGCCGCGGGCTGGACCACGTACTGCGTGACCACCGGCCCGGCGTTCTTGCCGATGACGTCGGCCTCGATGCCGAAGCTCGCCAGCTTCTTCTTGATGATCGCCTCGTTGCGCTCGTGCACGATGGACGAGTCCGCCGGCTGGGCGGGCGGATCGCCGGGGTCGAGGAGGTCGCGGGCGGGCAGCATGAAGTCCGCGTCGTCCACCGTGAGCGCGGCGCGCGACGCATCCACCGGCTCGTCGGCGGGGTGGCCCAGCACCTCGGGCGGCGTGAGCTCTGCGGCCTCGGCAGGGACGCCGGACGCCGTGCCGTCACCAGCAGTCGGGGGCACAGGGACATCCGCCGGGCGAACCGGGCCGTCACCCCCGGTCGAGCCCGGGGCGCGGGCGGGCGCGAAGGTCGCGGACATCGGACCTGCCGACCCGGAGGTCACCGGCACCGGCACCCCCAGGTCCTGGTCCACGTCCTGACCGAACGCACCGGTCTGACCCGGCACCGAGCCCGTACCGGTGGAGATGCGGCCGCCTCGTCCGCGACGCCCGGTCTCCTTGTCGGCCGTTGCGACGCCCCCAGCGGCGGCGGTTGCCGCGGTCCGCGCTGCAGACGATCCGTCCGCGGCCTGCGTGGGCTTGGTGGTGCGGTCCTGGAGCGTGCCGCCCGCAGCCTTCGCGGCACGCGTCGCGGGCGACAGGAGTGAACGCAGCGGGATGTCGAACGCGATCAGCAGGCCCGCGAGCACGAGCGCCAGCAGGATGACGAAGGCGCCAGGTGACGTGAGCAGGGACTCCAGGACGCCCGTGAGCAGGCGGCCGATGCGCCCCCCGCCGGTCGGCTCGCCGTCGAGCGGGTTGACAGCCTGGAACAGTTGGAGCAGCCCCAGGAACCCGACATACGCCATGCCGATCCCCAGCAGGGTGCGGCCCCAGGGTGCGCCCGGCTGCTTGCCAGGTCCCCATTCCACGTACCAGCCGGACAGCAGCAGTACGAACGGCAGCAGCCAGCGCCCGGTGCCGAAGAACGGGCCCGAGATGCTGATCCACCAGTCGGTCAGGCTCCCCTCCCCCGGCAGCATCAGCGCGATCAGCGTGACGGCACCCAGCGCGAGGAGGGCGAGACCCACAAGCGAGCGGACGACATCGGGTGACAGGCCCGTGGAGAGCTTCGGCAGCGGCAGACCCCCGCCCGACGAGCGGGCGCCCCGAGCCGTGCCGGACCGCGAGCGGGACCTGCTCGTGGTGCCGGACCGGGATCGGGACGACGGCTGACGGGAGGACGTCCTGGGCTGCTTCGCCACCCGTTAGACCTCGACCACCACGGGGAAGACCATCGGGCGGCGCTTGGTCTGCTCGTAGAGGAACCTGGACACGCCGTCCTTGATCTGGACCTTGAGCAGCGCGACCTCGGAGATCCGGTCCCCGGGCGCTTCGACAGCCTCGCGGATGCGCCGGATCGCCTCCTCGATGATCCGGTCCTCCTCGGGCCCGTGGACGAAGCCGCGGGTGATGATCTCGGGCCGCCCGACCACCTTGTTGGTCTGCTTGTCGATCTGGATGACGACCATGAACATGCCGTCGTTGGCGAGCGCGCGACGGTCGCGCAGGACGATGTCGCCCACCTCGCCCACGGACAGGCCATCCACGTACACGTAGCCCGCCGGGACCGACGCACCGCGACGGGCTGAGCCGTCGGCGAAGATCTCGATCGGCGTGCCGTTCTCGATGATGTACACGTTCTCCGGCGCAACGCCGGTGTCGATGGCCAGGCGGCCGTGCTGGACCAGCATCCGGAACTCGCCGTGCATCGGGATGAAGTACTTGGGCTTCGTGAGCCCGAGCATGAGCTTGAGCTCCTCCTGGCTGGCGTGCCCGGAGACGTGCGCCCGCTTGATCGTGTGGTAGAACACGTTGGCGCCGGCCTTGAACAGGTTGTCGATCGTGCGGGCCACGTACTCCTCGTTGCCGGGGATCGGGCTCGCTGAGACGATGACGGTGTCGCCGGGCTGGATCTCCACGAACCGGTGGTCCCGGTTGGCCATGCGCGCCAGGCCGGCCATCGGCTCACCCTGGGCACCGGTCGTGGCGATGACGAGGTTGGGTGGCGCGTCCTTGATCCGGTCCTTGGAGACGATCGCAGACGGCTCGTACTTGAGGTAGCCGAGGTCGGTCGCGATCCGGAAGTTCTGCTCCATCGACCGGCCGATGACGGCGGTCTTGCGCTTCATGTCCGCGGCGGCGTCGAGCACCTGCTGGAGGCGCGCGATGTTCGAGGCGAACGTGGCGACGATCACGCGCCCATCGAGCGGCTCCATGATCTCGCGGAAGGCCTCGCCGACGATCCGTTCGGACGGCGTGTAGCCCGGGTTCTCCGCACGGGTCGAGTCGGACAGGAGGCAGATGACGCCCTCCTCGCCGAGCCGCGCGAGGATGTGGAAGTCGGACAGCTTCCCGTCGACCGGCGTGTGGTCGAACTTGAAGTCACCCGTGTGGACCACGGTGCCCACCGGCGTGCGCAGGGCGATGCCCATCGCATCCGGGATGGAGTGGCCGATGCGGAACGGCACCGCGGTGAACGGCCCGATCTCCAGCTCGTCGCCCGGCTCCATCGCGATCAGCGGGTTGTTGTGGAGCTTGTGCTCCTTGATCTTGTTGCCCAGGAGTCCACGGGCCAGGGTGCTCGCGTAGACGGGCACGCCGGGGAACTCGGGCAGGACGTACGGGAGGCCGCCGACGTGGTCCTCATGGGCGTGCGTGATCAGGAAGGCCCGGACCTTCTCGCGGTTCTCCTTGAGGTAGGTGACATCGGGCACGACCAGGTCGATGCCGAACATCTCCTCGTCGGGGAACATGAGGCCGCAGTCGATGACGACGATGTCATCGCCGTACTCGAAGACGTACATGTTCTTGCCGATCTCGCCCACCCCGCCAAGCGGGATGATTCGGAGCGGTGTGCTGGGATCTGCCATCGGTGTTCTCGGTATAGGGGTTGGGTCAGAACAGGGTCATCTGGTCGGCGCCGGGCTCCGCGGGACGGGCGGACTCGGACGGCGCCACGGGTGCAGGCGCGGTGTCGGCCGCGACGGGCGCGGCAGGAGCGGTCGGCGCGGCCGCGGCTGGCTCGATGATGGCGGGTCCGGACGCTGCCGTCACGGTGCTTCCGTCACCGCCGCGCAGGGCGCGGGCACGGAGGAGGGTCTCCGGTACGCGGGCGATGTCACGGTAGCTCTCCTGCTCGAGGGCCGCTGTGCGCAGTGCGGCCGCCGGGTGGTACATCGCGAAGACGAGCGCGTTGCGGGCGCCGGTCTCCGGGTCCACGGCGGCCGTGGTCCCGTGGACCTGGCCGATTCGGGCGCCGGGCATGAACGTGCCCATCGAGTAGCGGCCAAGCGTCACCACGACGGCCGGGTCGAGCACCTCGAGCTGGCGGCGCAGGAAGCCCGCGCAGGCGGCGATCTCGTCGGGTTGCGGGTCCCGGTTGTCCGGCGGGCGGCACTTCACCACGTTCGTGATGAACACGTCCTCCCGCTGCCAGCCGATCGAGCCCAGCAGGCGGACGAGGAGCTGGCCGGCACGCCCGACGAACGGCCGGCCCTCCCGGTCCTCGTTCATGCCCGGACCCTCGCCCACGAAGACGACCTCCGTGTCGGGATCGCCCTCTCCGGGGACGGCTCGAGTCCGGCCCTCGTGGAGCCGGCAGGCGGTGCAGGCGCGGACCTCGTCCCCAATCCGCTCGAGCGCCTCGCGACGCTCGTCGGGGGTCACGCGGGCGTTCCCCCGGCGACCCCGGCGGTGTGGCGCTCGCTGCCCTTGCGGATCCAGCCGCGCTCGATCAGGACCTCGGCGATCTCCACGGCGTTCGACGCGGCGCCCTTGCGCAGGTTGTCGCTGACCACCCAGAACGCTAGGCCCCTGTTGTCAGGGACCGACGGGTCCTGGCGGACGCGGCCCACGAACACGAGGTCGCTCCCGGCGGCGTGCTCGGCGAGCGGGTAGATCCTGTTGGCGGGGTCGTCCTGGATCACGACGCCCGGCACCTTCGCCATGACCTCGCGGGCCTCGTCGGGGGTGATCGGGGCCGTGGTCTCGACGTGGACGGCCTCAGAGTGGCTCATGAAGACCGGGACGCGGACGGCCGTGCAGGAGACGCGCAGGTCCGGCAGGTGCAGGATCTTGCGGCTCTCCGTGACGACCTTCCACTCCTCCTTCGTGTAGCCGTTGTCCATGAAGACGTCGATCTGCGGCAGGGCGTTGAAGCCGATGTTGTACGGGTAGACGCTGGCGACCTTCGGGCGGCCCTCGGCGTGGGCCTTGACCTGCTCCTCGAGCTCCACGATGGCCTTGTGGCCCGTGCCGCTCACCGCCTGGTAGGTGTCAACGATCAGGCGCTCAATGCCGACCGCGTCGCGCAGCGCCATCAGCGGCGGCATGAGCTGCATGGTGGAGCAGTTGGGGTTCGCGATGATCCCCTCGTGCCAGTCGAGATCCTCGGGATTGACCTGGCTGACCACCAGCGGGATGGCCGGGTCCATGCGCCAGGCACTGGAGTTGTCGATCACCGTGCAGCCGCGCTTGGCAGCCTCGGGTGCAAGCTCCTTGCTGGTGCCCCCACCCGCGCTGAAGAGCGCGATGTCGATGCCCTCGAAGGCCTCGGGGGTGGCCTCCTCCACGGTGATGTCCCTGCCGTCCACCGTGAGCGTGGTGCCCGCGCTGCGCGCGGAGGCGAGGAGGCGCAGCTCGGTGTACGGCAGCTGCTTCTCGAGGAGGACCTTGATCATCGTTCGACCGACAGCGCCGGTGGCGCCGACGACGGCGACGGTGAGCTTCTGGGGCACGTTTGCCTGCCTTCTACGCGATGGTTGGGCCGGGCGGGAGTATACCAGCGGGCTCCTGCGCTCCCGAGAGTCCGAGCTCCACCCCGAGCTCCAGCCCGAGCTCTGCGGCATGCTCCATGCACACGTGGCTGGCGATGTCCACGAACGCGCGTGCGGCCGGTGTGCGGTAGCGCTCCCGGTGCCAGATGAGGGCGATGCGGCGGGGCGGCAGGTCGGTCGGGATGACGGTGACCGCCGGATCGCCGGGCGTCACGGCCAGCAGCGGCATCAGGGCCGTGCCCAGGCGCGCGCCGGCCATCGCCTGGACGGTCGCGTTGTCGTCCGAGCGGAACACGAACTGGGCCTCGTAGCCCTTCGCCCGGAGCGCGCGCTCCACGGTCTGCGTGCTGCCCGCAGAGCGGAAGCCGATCAGGCGCAGGGCGGCGATCCCACGCATCGGCGGGTGCGGCGGGAGGAGCGCCGCCTTCGATCCGGTTGCCGCCAGGAGGACCCACGGGTCACGAACCAGCTCCACCGCCTCGAACGGCCCGTCCGGAAGCGGCAGGCTGCCGAACGTCAGGTCGAGTCGGCCGAGCTCAACGAGGTCGAGGAGGCCCTGGTCCGGCGCCTCCGAGAGCTCCACCTCGATCCCGGGCCACGTCGCACCGAACCGCTTCACGATCGCAGGCAGCAGCTTGGACCCGACACTCGAGTAGACGCCGACGCGGAGCGTCCCGTGCTCACCGGCTGCGTAGGCGAGCAGGTCGGCGCGGGCCGCCTGGAGGCGCGTGGAGATCGCGTTGACATGGCGCAGGAGGAGCTGGCCCGCCTCGGTGATCGTGACCGCCCGCCGTCCGCGTCCCCGGTTGAAGAGCCGCACCCCCAGCGCGCTCTCGAGCGAGGCGATGTGCTGGCTTACGGCGGACTGGGTGTAATCGAGCGCGTCAGCTGCGCCGTGGAAGGATCCGTGCTCCGCCACGGCCTGGAAGCTGAGCAGCTGGCGCAGGGAGACGTCGGCCAGCGCCTCGGGCAATACGGCCGGCAGGGTGGTCATAATATCAGTTTGGCTACTCATTACGCTCATGATACGAGATTGCTCTAATCAGCGCGAGCACGCAGGATACAACTCATGGAACTCCTGATTGCCCTGATCGTCGTGGTGATCATCGGCGCCCTCGCCCAGACGATCGGTACTGACTCCCGCGACGCCAACCCCAACCGCCAGGTCGCCTCGATCTAGCCGCACCGCTCCTCAATTCGAACGCCCCCGGGCCGCAAGGCCGGGGGGCGTTTCCCGTTCATGGGGGCCGGCACGGCGGGTCACCCGGTTCAGCCGCTCAAGCCCCTGCGCGGACCATCCACTTCTCGGGCTGCTGCAGGGGCTCGAACCCGAACGCCGCATACAGGCCGTGCGCGTCATCGGTGGCCAGCATCATCCGCTTGAGCCCCTGGAGGCGGGGGTCCTCCATGATCGCGACCAGCAGGCGCTTCCCCACCCCGCGGCCGCGCACCGACTCATCCACGAAGACATCGCAGATCCAGGCGAACGTGGCCTGGTCGGTGATGACGCGGGCGAACCCCACCTGGCGCCCACCACGGTAGGCCCCGAAGACCAGCGAGTGCTCGATCGACCGCTCCACAACGGAACGGTCCCGCCCCAGCGCCCAGTAGGCGCGTTCCGACAGGGCCGGATGAAGCCAGTCGAGATCGAGCTCCGACTGATCCGTGCTGATCCGCAGGTCGTCTGCAGGATCGTGGGGTCCGGCCGTCATCGGCTGATGGTACTTGGCGCGGCGGCGCTGCATCGCAGCCGCCCAGGGAGCGCGGCAGAAGCCCAGCGCAGCGGCATTGCGCAAGCCTATGATCCGGAGTACCCGGCCACCGCAGAGGTGGCGCGTGCTCGTCCCGGACCGCGCCGATGTGACCGCACAGCACCGGAGGAACCGTGGAACCCACCCGCAAGGCACCCTACTCCGTCTCGAACGACGGCACGGGGCCGTACGCCATGTTCACCTGCGAGTCGTGCGGGCGCGACTACCGCGCGCAGCCGGTCCTCGTGGAGGAGGTCAAGGAGACCATCGCCAAGTCCGCCTTTGGCGGGCTGCTGCGCAACATCCCGCTGGTCGGCAACGCCGCCGCGAACCAGGTCGACAACGACCGCTATCGGAACACGCTGACCAACGACGAGCTCGAGAAGGCATGGGCCGAGGTGAAGGTCAACTTCGCCGAGTGCCAGTCCTGCCGCCGGATCGTGTGCATCCCCGACTTCGACATGGCCTCCGGCTTCTGCAAGGAGGACTCGCCGCGCAGCGAGGAGCTCCAGGCGCGGGATGCGGAGCAGGCCGGCGCGGCCGCCGCGAGCTTCCTCGGTGGCATCGCGAACGCATTCGGCATCCCCGACGCGATGAAGGCCGCTGCGGCCCAGCAGGCGGCCGCGGCTCAGCCCGGAGCGGCTCCGGCAGCACCGTCAGGGTGGGGGGCGCCTGCAGCCGCGACTCCGGCGGCAACCCCGGTGGCGCCGGCTGCGGCACCCGCCGCGGCGGCCCCTGCCGCCACGTGCGCCTCCTGCGGAGGAGCGTTGGCGGCAGGGGCGAAGTTCTGCGCCAACTGTGGAACGCCCGTGCCCACCAAGGCCTTCTGCACCGGCTGCGGGAAGGAGCTCGCGCCGGGCGCGAAGTTCTGCGCCAACTGCGGCCAGCCCGCCGCAAGTTGAGCGTGAGCGGCCCTCGGGGCGCCTGCCCAACATGCGGCCGTTGATGCCGGCGCTGGAGCGCCGGTAGAGGCTCGTCGCCTACCGGATCACGGTGAACGCGTCGATGTCGACGCGCGGACGATTTGCGGTGCCGAGGCACGTGATCTTCACCGTGTGCCTTGCTGACGTCGTCCACGACTTCGAGAACACGATCCGCCGGTTCTGCGTGGAGCCGGCCCGCAGGTCGATGATGACGGGTGTGGCACCGTCGACAGAGACCGACGCCTTGCCGAGGCCGGTCCCCCGCATCGCGACCCAGGCGACAGCCCGTCCCGTGAATGCGAACGTGGCCGAAGCGCCTCGCGCGGTCGTGGCCCTGTACGACCCTCCGGATGCTCCCGTGGCACGGACGGTCTTCCAGGTCCCGCGCCAGGCGACCGCCGGGCTCGACTGCTGGCTCAGGAGCACACGGAACGTCGATCCGGGTCTGTCCGTGGAGGAGTTGGCCGCGTAGTCGGTCGCGCGGGACCGGAACCGGTACGTCCTCGTCGAGGATGCGGTGAGCGCTCGAATGACGGACGGTGTCACCGGGGACGACACGGTGACCCAGCTGCCACCGTTCGTCTGCTGCTGCAGCCGGTTCGCCTTGACGTTCGAGCCTGCGTCCGTGGCAGACCAGCGGACCTCGACGGGCACGGACGTCCGCCCCAGAATTCCGCCAAGGTGGATCGAGACGCCTGGTGGGCCCACCGAAGGCAGCGTCTGGTCGGAGATCGGGATCAGTGCCGCGTCTTCCCAGTCTGCCGTGTAGCCGGCGCCGGACCAGTAGCCCGAGCGATACGGGGAGCCGAGCGGCGGGTCGATGGACAGCTTGTAGGAACCGCTGACAAGGCCGGATACGGTGAAGTTCCCGTTCGCATCCGTCTCGACGCCCCCGGGCCCAAACTCCCAGATCCCGCCAGACGACAGACCCGCGAAGACGCCGATCCCAGCGAGCGGCACGCCGCCGGGACCCGTGACCCTGCCACTGATCGTGTTGCCGAGCGGGAGCACGATCGCGACCCCGCCGACGCTCGTGGTACCGACCTTCACCGGGATCGTGGCGTACGGGTCGGGGTTCGAGCGGCCGGCGGCATAGCCAATGACGACGTGATGCGCGGCGCCTGCCTGGATCTCGTACGACCCGGGGGGCACGTTGCGGACGGTCCACGTGCCGTCCGCACCCGTCACGGCACGAGCGCACCCGAGGTCCGGATCGCACGCGTTGAGCATCGCGTTGGCGACGGGCCCCGCAACGTCGCGAACCGTGCCGGACAGCGTCGGCAGCACGGGCAGGGCTGCTTGAAGCCCACTCACGTCACCCGCGGTGGTGTCGATCGCCACCCCCTCCGTGGACTGATCGACGAGGACCTCTCCGGGGCCGTTGTAGTTCCCGTACGGGAAGTTGCCGCCGAGGCTCTCCGGGACGGTGAACTGGAGGTGGTAGGAGCCCGGATACAGGCCCCTGACCTTGAACTCGCCGTCGGCATCGACCGGGAACAGGACGCTGGTCGAGGCATCGAGCGCCCGCACCTCGACCAGCTTGCCGGTCGCTCCTACGAGGGTGCCGCTGATCGACCGGCCACGGGACAGCGTGATGTCCTGGTCCGTCAGGTCGGCCGCGACGACCTCATATCCCGTCGGCACGACCTCGCTGTCCTCCGCCACGACGATGCCGTCAACCACGACGCCGCTCGGGAAGTCGCTGCCGTCGGGTCCGTAGACGCGCAGCGTGTAGGTGCCAGGCGTGAGGCCGACGACCTGGTAGTGGCCGTCGACGTTCGACGCGACCGACGAGCCGCTGACGGGCCCGTCCGCCGAGACCCACGCGCCCGGGACAGGGTCGCCCTCGGGGCTCTTCACGAGACCGGTGATCCGAAGGCCATCGGCCAGGTGGATCTCGCGCCCGGCGACGTTCGCCGCGACGACGATCGAGACTGCGTCCGCCGGGTCCTGCGACCCGCCGGGCATGCCGATGTCCCACGCGCCGAACAGGTTGGTGCCCTCCGGGGCGAGCGCCTGGAGCAGATAGCTGCCATCAGGGACCGGCTGGATCGTGAACGTCCCGTCTGCTTCCGACACCCCATCGCCCCCGTCGAAGCAGTTGTCGACGGAGGAGCACAACCCCACCGAGGCGCCGGCGACCGGATTGCCGTGCGTGTCCATCACGATCCCGGAGACGGACAGGCCAACGGGGAGCTGCACGTTCTTGCCGGTCGCGCTCGCCGCGACGGCAACGGGGGGCGCTACCAGCGCCGCGGCCACCACGATGGCGACGGCTATCGAGAACATCGCCCGGATCGAGCCCCTCACCACGTCCCTCCCTCGTCCCGACCGAATCCGGTCCCGGGCCACGGTAGCCCGAGGACCAGCGTCGAGTGAAGGCCAGCCGGCCCGTGTGCGAACGCCGAAGCGACCTGAGCCGCCTGAATCGAAAACGCCCCCGGGGCCCGAAGGCCCGGGGGCGTTTGCCAGTACGGGGTTACTTGGCGAGGTGCCGCTGCATCGCAGCCTTGCGGCTGAGGTTCACGCGGCCCTGGCGGTCGATCTCGGTGACCACCACCATGACCTCGTCGCCGACGGACACGACGTCCTCGACGCTGGGCACGTGGTAGTCGGCGAGCTCGCCGATCCGGATGAGGCCTTCCTTGCCGGGCAGGATCTCCACGAAGCAGCCGAAGTTCATCAGCCGGGTGACCTTGCCGAGGTACAGGGAGCCGACCTCGACCTCACGGGTGAGGCTCTCGATCCACTGGATCGCCTTGCGCGAGTTCTCGCCGGAGACGGCCGCGATCTCGACGGTGCCGTCATCCTCGACGTTGATCTCGGTCTGGGTCTCCTCCTGGATCTTGCGGATCATCGACCCACCCTTGCCGATGATCTCGCGGATCTTCTCGGGGTTGATCTTGATCGTGATGATGCGCGGCGCGAAGTCGCTCATCGTCTCGCGGGCGGACGGCAGGACCTCGGTCATCTTGTCGAGGATGTGCAGGCGGGCCGCAAGGGCCTGCTTGAGCCCCTCGCGGATGACCCGCTCGTCGATCCCCTTGACCTTGATGTCCATCTGCAGGGCGGTGATGCCCTCGGACGTCCCGGTCACCTTGAAGTCCATGTCGCCGATCGAGTCCTCCTTGCCGAGGATGTCGGTCAGCACCACGAAGTTGCCGGTGTCGCCATCGAGCACGAGGCCCATCGCAGCGCCGGCGACCGGCGCCTTGATCGGCACGCCCGCGTCCATGAGGGCGAGGGTCGAGCCGCAGGTCGACGCCATGGACGTGGAGCCGTTGCCGGCCACGACCTCGGAGACGAGGCGGATGACGTACGGGAACTCCTCCTGCGACGGCAGGACGGGCAGGAGCGCGCGGGCGGCCAGGTTGCCGTGGCCGATGTCGCGCCGGCTCGGGCCGCGCATGGGCTTGTTCTCGCCCGTGCTGTACGGCGGGAAGTTGTAGTGGTGCAGGTACCGCTTCTCGGTCTCAGGGCTGATCGTGTCGATCCGCTGCACGTCCGAGGACGCACCGAGGGTGGCGACGGTCAGGGCCTGGGTCTGGCCGCGGGTGAACAGGCCCGAGCCGTGCGCGCGCGGCAGAAGGCCAACCTCGACCGAGATCGGGCGGACCTCGTCGGTGGCGCGGCCGTCCATGCGGAGGCCCTCGGTCAGCACGAGCTGGCGGACGGTCTTCTTCTGGACGAGGTTGAACAGGCTCTTGGAGACGCGCGCCTCGCGGCGGGCGGCCTCCAGCTTCGTCGCGGACGCGGCGGCGTCGCCCTTGACGGCGCGGATCGCGTCGGCGATACCGGCCTTGAGGGTCTCGATCCGGCCCGGGAGGTCCTTGCCGAACCAGATGAGCAGGTTCGCGGTGGCCTCGGCGTCCGGCAGCGCGCGGTGGCTCTCCTTCAGCTCGACACCGAAGAAGTTGGCCAGGGTCGCCAGCTTGTAGTTCTCGAGGTCCGGGTAGCCCTCACGTGCGATCACGAGCGTGTCAAGGTACGCGCCCTGCTCCACGCGGGTGCCGTCGGCGAGCGCCTCCTGGAGGAAGGCGATGTCGAAGCCGACCGAGTGGCCGACCATCGGCGCGCTGCCCACGAAGTCGAGCGCCTTGCGGGCAGCCTCGGCCGGGGCCATGGCGCCCTTGACGTCCTTGTCCGTGATGCCGTGCATCTGGTTGCCGACGATCGGGCGTCCGGGGTTCACGAAGGTGGACCAGCGGTCGGTGATCTTGCCACCCTTGACGCGGACCGCGGCAACCTCGACGAGGTCGGCCATCTTCGGGTCCGTGCCGGTGGTCTCGACATCCACGACGACGAACTCGCCGCCCGCCTTCGCCAGTGCGGCGAACGTGAGCACGGAGTCGGTGTTGGGCTCGATGTACGGCACGCGCTTGGGCTTGCCCACGAGCTCCCGGAGCTTCTCCTGGATCTCGATGAGCGGCACGAGCGCGCGGTGCCCGAAGAGGATGGCCTCGGCCATGACGTCCTCGGGGAGGATCTTGACGCCCGCCTCGACCATCATGATGGCGTCGCGGGTGCCCGAGACGACAAGGTCGAGCTCGCTGTCCGCGAGCTGGGGGTACGTCGGGTTGAGGACGAACTCGCCATCGATGCGGCCGACGCGCACGGCGCCGACGGGCCCCTGGAACGGGATCTCGCTGATGGTGAGGGCGGCGGATGCGGCGATGGTGCCGAGGATGTCCGGGTCGTTCTCGTGGTCCGTCGAGAGGACCGTGATCACGAGCTGGATATCGTCCTTGTAGCCCTCGGGGAAGAGCGGGCGGATCGGGCGGTCCGTGAGGCGCGCGGCGAGCGTCGCGGCCTCGGACATGCGACCCTCGCGCTTGATGAAGCCGCCGGGGATCTTGCCCGCGGCGTACATCCGCTCTTCGAACTCGACCGTCAGCGGGAAGAAGTCGAGGCCGGGGCGGGGCTCGGACCGGTTCGCGGTACCGAGGACCATCGAGTCGCCGTAGCGCAGGGTGACGGCGCCGCCCGCGAGGCCGGCGAGCTTGCCGGTCTCGAGCGTGAGGGTGCGACCGCCGAACTCGATCTCGAGAGTGGTGGGAGTGGGCACGAGCAAACGACCTCCTTGGTCGTGGATGGAGGGAGCGACCTCAGGCGGGTTGGCCTGGGCTCGCCGGGAAAGCAGGGCCGGATGCGAACGACCCCGGGACGCTCCCGGGGTCGCGATGCGGCAAGTGCTTAGCGGCGCAGTCCGAGCGAGCCGATGACGGCCCGGTAGCGCGCAGGGTCCTTCTTCACGAGATACGCGAGAAGGCGACGGCGCTGGCCCACGAGCTTGAGGAGGCCGCGGCGCGAATGATTGTCCTTCGGGAAGCGTCGGAGGTGTTCGGTCAGGTCCCGGATACGCTCCGTCAGGAGGGCGATCTGGACCTCGGGCGAACCGGTGTCGCCGTCCTTGACAGCGTACTCCGCGATGACCTCTTGCTTCTTCTCCCGCGCGAGCGGCACTCGATCCTCCGACACGAACGATGGCGTGACTACACAATTTGTTCTTCGACCGGGGCAGGATAGCAGGGCATCCACATTTCGCCAAACGGGGCGGCTCCCCGGCAGCCGCCACCCGATCAGGCGACAGTCCGGCCCGCGGCTTCGAACAGACGCTCCAGGACCCGCATGTTGGCGATGGCATCGGCCATGGGTACAGGCGTGGGGTCACCGTCGAGGACCGCCGCTGAGAAGGCGTCCACCTCGCATGCATACGGGTCGGCCGGCGCGAGCTCGATCACATCGGTCTGCCAGTCCTCAGGCGCGTTTCTGCCAGTCGTGACACGGATGCGGGTGGGGATCGTGGGCGGGATGTTGAACGGGATGTCGATCGCAATCCGGCCCGTCGAGCCGTAGATGTGGACGCGCTGGTCCGGCTCCACCCGCGTCGAGCAGGTGAACGATGCCACGCCGCCTGCGAAGCGCATCGTGCCTGAGGTCAGGACGTCCACGTCTGAGGCCGGGTCGACCACCATCACCGCGGCCACCTCAAGCGGCTCAGCACCGAACAGGAGTCGCGAGAGGTTGACGTTGTAGCAGCCGATGTCGTAGAGCGCGCCGCCCCCCATGGAGCGGACGCTGCGGATGTCCAACGGATCGTCGAGGAAGTAGCTGAACCAGCTGTCGACCGCACGCAGCTCGCCGATGGCCCCGTCCGCCACCAGCTTGCAGGCCGCCTGCCACGAGGGATGGTGGCGGTACATGAAGGCTTCCATAAGCACCCGCCCGGTGGCCTCCGCCTCAGCCGCCATGCGCTCGGCCTCCGCCACGTTCAGGCCGACCGGCTTCTCGCATAGCACGTGCTTGCCGGCCCGGAGCGCCGCGATCGTCCACTCCGCGTGCAGATTGTTCGGGAGCGGGTTGTAGATGGCGTCCACGTCCGGATCAGCCAGGAGCTGCTCGTACGACCCATAGGCCTTCGGGATGCCGAGCTCGCCGGCCACGCGCTCCGCCGTGGCGGCATGGCGTGATGCGATGGCCACGACCTCGGCCCGCCCGGCCCGGTGCATGCCCGGAATGACCTTCCCGGTCGCGATCCGCGCGGTCGAGAGCACGCCCCAGCGGAGAGTTTCCACGCGTTCCTCCATCGTCCGTCCTGCCAGGGTCCCGATGATGCGGCCTGCCGCCGGATCGCGCTCGGTGGAGCACGGGGACGGTGTGTCGCGGCTAGGCGCCGAAACGGACCCGAACGCGGGATCCCGCCGGGACGGGTGGCACCACGAGCCGCCCTCCATCAACGAGCACGTCGACGCGATGCTCGCGCGTCCCGGTGTCGAGTGCCGCGGGCCACCGTCCGTCCGGTGGCAGCATCACCGGCAGCGGGAACGCCACGACCGTGTCCTCTCCCTCATCCTCGTCCCGACTGGCCACCCCGACCACGGTGTGCGGCCGGCCCAGGAGCTCAGCAGCCGTGTCCAGGTCGCCCGCGCCGATGGCCGTGCGGACCTCCGTGCTGCGTACCGAGCGTCCGTCCAACGTGAACGGCGGCACCACCACCACGTCGAACCCCTGCTCGATCCCGAGCGCCGCGAGCGCCTCGGGCGTGCCCTCGCGCCGGTAGCCGAAGGCGGCGTCGGGGGTCATCAGGAAGCCGGCCACGGGCGCACGGTCGGCGATGGCCGCCAACGAAGTCCCGGTAGGTGGTCTCGCGCAGCCGCTGGTCGAAGTGGACCACCACGGTCGCGGCAACCCCTTCCGATCGGAGACGCTCCAGGCGCTCATGTGGGTCGCACAGGAGCGGCGGCGCCTGGCCCGTGATCACCTCGTCGGGGTGGTGGTCGAACGTGACCACGACCGGGCGGGCGGCCCGCCTGCCGGCCTCGGCAACAAGATGCTCCAGCAGGTACGCGTGCCCGCGGTGGAGACCGTCGAACACCCCGACGACCACGAACACGGGTGACTCGCTGCGGGGAGGTCGGCAAGGCCGCGTGCGACGTCCACGGACTAGGCCTCCCCGTCCCCCGCCGGAGACGGCGCGGGGATCGGCTCGGCGACCGTTGGCGCCGGCAGGTCCGATGTCATGGGCTCCGCCGGCAGATCCGATGTCACGGGCTCCGCCGGCAGGTCGCCCGTTGGTGCCGGCGCGGCGGCGATCGGTCTCCCGCCCTCCGACGGCCGATCGACGAGAACCTTCTGCGGGTGGAGCAGCCCGCCCACCGCCCTGCAGACCGCAGCCACCTTGCCGTCCGGCGTCATCGCCAGCACCAAGGGTGCGTCGCGGATCTCCATCGGCGTCTTGGGGCCGGTCACAAGGCCCTCCCACATGCGGCGGACCTCGTCCCAGGTGATCCGGGCGTGCGGCAGATCCTCCAGGCCGGCATCCATGGGGCGCAGGGCCAGCTCGATGCCGGCAGGCCCGTCGGCAGCGTGCTCGCGCAGCTCGTCGAACGAGACGGCGTCGTCGGCTGTGAAGTGACCGGACGCCGTGCGCACGAGGGCGCCGAGATAGGCGCCGCTATCCAGGCCCTTCCCGAGGTCACGCGCCAGCGCCCGGATGTACGTCCCGGCGGAGCACCGCACGTCCACGACGGCGATTGGCCTGGCCGGGTCCGCGTCGTCCCACTCGAGCAGCGCCGCCTCCAGGATGACGACCTCGCGCGGCGCCAGAACAACCTCCTCGCCGCGACGGGCCATCTGGTAGGCACGCCGGCCTTCGACCTGTACGGCGCTGTACTGGGGAGGCACCTGCAGCTGGGGCCCGACCGATTCGCGAAGCGCCGCCTCGAGGGCCGCGCGGGTGACCAGCGGGCCGTCAACCGTCACGCGTTCGCCGTCGATGTCGTCAGTGGTGGACGTCTCACCGAAGCACAGCGTCGCCCGGTAGCGCTTGGGCATGCCCAGGTGGTACTCGGCGAGGCGGGTCGCCTTGCCCAGGAAGATCGGCAGCACGCCCGCGGCGAATGGATCGAGCGTTCCGCCGTGACCCACGCGGCGCGTGGACGAGAGCCTGCGCACGAGACCTACCACGTCGTGGGAGGTGGGACCGGACGGCTTGGCGACCACGAGGACCCCGTCGAGGCCACCGCTCCGGTCCCGCGGGCTCACCGCCGGACCTCGCCTGCCAGGCGCTGCGCCACGTCGAGCACGACCGGGATCGCCGCCTCGAGCGGCAGCGGGACCGACGCCCCGGCCGCGCGCGCATGGCCGCCGCCACCGAAGACGCCCGTCAGGACCGTGGCATCGACGCCGCCAGGCTTCGTCCGCACCGACAGGCGGGTGGCGCCGTCGGCATAGCCCTTGAACAGCATCGCGACCTCGGCGGCCTCCGCCTGCGCCAGCAGGTCGATGATCCCCTCGGAGTGGGCGCCGATGGCGCCGGTCGCGACCAGGTCCGCCTCGGTGAGGGTGGACCAGATGACCAGGTGGTCCTCGCTCGCGACGAGCCGGTCCAGCACCCGCCCGAAGAGGCGCAGCTGGGCGTCGGGCTTCGTGCGGTACAGGCGGCGCGAGATGTCGGACAGCGGGGCGCCGGCCTCGACGAGCGCCGCCGCCACGGCGAGCGTGCGTGGCGTGGTGTTCGGATGGGCGAAGGTGGCGGTGTCCATGACGACGCCGGCCATCAGCGCGTTCGCGAGGACGCCATCGTGCAGTCCGAGGGGCAGCCCGAGCCGGACCGCAAGCAGCGCGACCAGCTCGCAGGTTGCCGCGGCGTCGGGATCGATCCAGTCGAGGTCGCTGCCATCGTTGTTGGACGCGTGGTGGTCGATGATGACCCGCGGCAGCTTCGCGAACAGCTCCGCGTTCCGCTGGGCCACGTCGCCCACCCGGTCGGCGGTCGCACAGTCGCACAGGACCAGCAGGTCGTAGGCTTCGGCTGGATCGGGATCGCGGCGGAAGCGCTCGACACCGGCGATGAAGCCGTAGAGCGGCGGCACGGGGTCCGTCGAGATGGCGGTGGCCCGGCCACCCAGCGCCTCGACGAGATGGCAGATGCCCAGGACCGCGCCGAGGGTGTCGGCATCGGGATTCTCATGGCTGACCGCGAGCACGTGGCGGGCACCGCGGATCCGCTCCAGCACGGGCGCCGGGACGGTCTGCATCGCGAGCCCGCTGATGTCCACGTGCTGGGGCCTCAACGCTTGCCTCCCTTGCCCTGCGGCGGGTGCGAGGCCTTCGGGTGCTTCTGGCCGCTCGGCCGGTCGACGCCCTTGGGTCCTCCGGAGCGGCGGCGCACCGGCTTTGTGCCGGGCGGCGGGAGGCGCTCCGCCGCCGCTGCACCGAACTCGTCTCCCGGGTCCTCGGATCCGGGCGCCGCGTCGTGGTGGAGCCGCTTCACCGGGGTGGGCAGGGACTCGTCGAACGGCTCGATCTCAAGCGGTTCCACGCCGGACTCCAGCTCCTGGAGCAGGTGCAGGACACGTGTGCCACGCTCGGCGGAGTCGTCGAGCCGCACGTGGAGAGCCGGGATTCGCCGGATGCGCAGCCGCTTGCCCAGCTCGCGCCGGATGAACGGCATGGCGTCGGCGAGCGCGCGCAACGTCTCGTCGCGATCGCCCTTGCCGCCGATGACGCTGACCCACACCTTGGCGTGGCCCAGGTCCGGGCTGGTCTCCACGTCCGTGATGGTCGCGAACCCGATCCTCGGATCCGAGACCTCTTTCGTGAGGAGCGCGCCGATCTCCTGCCGGAGCAGCTCGTCGACGCGCTCGGTGCGCTGGCTCATCGCTTGGTCTCCCCGACCGGGGCCGTCAGCCGGTGATGCGGCTCTTGGCCTGGTGCGTGAAGCACTCGATGATGTCGCCCTCCACCTGGTCGTTCCAGCCCTCGAGGCCGATACCGCACTCGTAGTTCTGGGCGACCTCGCGGACGTCGTCACGGAACCGGCGGAGCGACTCGATCCGCTGGTCGTTGGCCACGATCCTGCCACCACGCCACACCCGGGCGAACCCGTTGCGCACGATGCGGCCGTCGGTGACGAAGCAGCCGGCGATGACGGTGACCTTGCCCACCTTGAAGAGCTGGCGCACCTCGGCGCGGCCCTCGATGACCTCCACGATCTCCGGCTCGAGCATGCCCTTGAGGGCGGCGTCGATGTCGTCGGTGAGCTTGTAGATGATGTCGTAGAGGCGGACATCCACACCGTCCGCCTCGGCCGCCCGGCGGGCGGTCTCGGTGATACCGGTGCTGAAGCCCACGACGATGGCATTCGACGCGGTCGCGAGCATGATGTCGTTGTCGGTGATGTCCCCCGCGGCCTCGTGGAGGATGTTGATCTTCACCTCGTCCGTGGACAGCTGCTGCAGCGCATGGTCGATCGCGCCCAGCGAGCCCGACACGTCGGACTTGAGGATGATCCGCAGCTCCTTGGCCTGGCCGGCCTGGATCTGGCGGTAGAGGTCCTCCAGGGTCGCGCGCCCGGAACCCGCGCCGGCCGCCTGGGCCGCCGCGATCTTCTTGGCCTCGACCTGGTCACGGGCCACCATCACGTCCTTGACGACGCGCAGGATGTCGCCGGCCTCGGGGACGTCTGACAGGCCGAGGATCACGGCCGCGGACGCGGGGCCCGCCTTCGTGATGCGCTTGCCCGTGGAGCTCTCGAGGGCCTTGATCTTGCCGTAGCTGGTGCCGGCGACCACGACGTCGCCCACGCGCAGGGTGCCCGTCTGGACGATGATCGTGGCGACGGCGCCGCGACCCTTGTCCAGGCGCGCCTCGATGACCGTGCCCACGGCATCGCGCTTGGGGTTCGCCTTGAGCTCCTGGAGGTCGGCGACCAGCAGGATGATCTCGAGCAACTCGGGGATGCCCACGCGGGTCTTGGCCGACACCGGCACGAGCGGCGTGTCGCCGCCGTAGTCCTCGACCACGACGCCGGCCTCGGCCAGCTCGTTCTTGACCCGGTCCGTGTTGGCATCCGGCTTGTCGATCTTGTTCATCGCGATGACGAGCGGGACCTTCGCCGCCTTCGCGTGGCTGATCGCCTCGAGCGTCTGGGGCATGACGCCGTCGTCCGCCGCGACCACGATCACCGCGATGTCCGTGACCTTGGCGCCTCGGGCGCGCATCGAGGTGAACGCCTCGTGGCCCGGGGTGTCGAGGAAGACGACGCGCTTGCCGTCCTTCGTGGTCACCTCGGACGCGCCGATGTGCTGGGTGATGCCACCACGCTCGCCCGCCGCGACGGTGGTCGAGCGGATGGCGTCAAGCAGGCTCGTCTTGCCGTGGTCCACGTGGCCCATGACGGTGACGATCGGGGCCCGCGGGAGGAGGTCCTTGGGATCGTCCGCCTCCTCGTCCCAGAGCTGCACCTTGGCAGCCTCCGCGGCGGGGGCGCTGTCCTCGTCCTCGTCCTCGTCGACGGCGCCCTCCTCGGCGATCTCGTAGCCGAGCTCCTCGGCGACGAGCGACGCGGTGTCGCGATCGATCAGCTGGTTGATCGTGGCGAAGATGCCGCTCTTGATGAGCTCGCGGATGATGTCCGCGGGGCTCACACCCAGCAGCTCTGCGAGCTCCTTGACGGTGATCGTCGACGGCAGCTCGACTGCGCCACGCTCGCTCGGATCGATAATTGCGACGCCACCCGGCGTGAACGCGCCTGCGCGTCGCGGGGGCTTGCGAGGGCCTCGACGGCCGCGGGTGCCGCTCCTACTCCTGGCCATGGGCTCCTCCTTCGTCGGAAGTCAGGGATCCGCGGGCCGGCATTGCGGGCCCCGTGGGGCCGGCCGCCAGGGCCGCCGCGAGATCGGTGGGGATGGTGGTCTTGAGCGCGTGCTCGAGGGCACGCTTGCGGGCGGCCTGGTCCCAGCAGGACGCGTTCCGGCAAAGGTACGCGCCGCGGCCGGGGAGCCGCCCGGAGTGGTCGATGGTGACGGTGCCGGCGGGGGTTCGCACGATGCGCACGAGCTCCCGCTTGGGCCGAGGGGTACGGCAGGCAACGCAACTCCGCTCAGGGAGCCGACGCGGCGAGGAAGGCCGGGACTTACCGGCCGTCGCCGGGCCTACGACGACACCTCCTCGGAGGACTTCTTCCGGGACTTCTTCACCGGGGCGGCGGGCGCCGCTTCGGGCTCAGGGGTAGCTTCCGCGGCGGGCGCCGCTTCGGGCTCAGGGGTAGCTTCCGCGGCGGGCGCCGCTTCGGGCTCAGGGGTAGCTTCCGCGGCGGGCGCCGCTTCGGGCTCCGGCGCGGGCTCGCTGGCCGGTTCCGGCTCGAAGGCCTCCTCGGGTGCGGGCCCAGGCTCGCTCACGGCGGAAGGATCCGGCGCGCTCACGGCGGCAGGCTCCGGCTCGGGCTCAGGTGCCGGGGCCGGTTCCACGGGCAGCGCGTCGCTGCGGATGTCGATCCGCCAGCCGGTGAGGCGGGCGGCCAAGCGGGCGTTCTGACCCTCCCGGCCGATCGCAAGTGAGAGCATCCGCTCGGGAACCGTGACGCTGGCGACCCGGTTCGCCTCGTCCACCGTCACGCCGAGCACCTGGGCGGGCGAGAGCGCGTTCGCGACGAACACCGACGCGTCGTCGCTCCACGGGATGACGTCGATCTTCTCGCCCGCGAGCTCCGCGACCACCGCCTGCACGCGCGCGCCACGCTGGCCGACGGTTGCGCCGACCGGGTCCAGCCCGTCCTGGCGGGAGGCCACGGCCACCTTGGAGCGCGATCCCGCCTCGCGGGAGATCGCCTTGATCTCGACGGTGCCGGCGTGGATCTCGGGCACCTCCAGCTCGAAGAGCCGGCGCAGGAAGCCCTTGTGGGTGCGCGAGACCATGATCTGGGGGCCGCGGGCCGAGCGGCGCACCTCCAGCACGAAGGCCTTCACGGGCTGGCCGATGCGGTAGTGCTCGAGCGGGCTCTGCTCACTGGTGGCGAGCACCGCCTCTGCGCCTTTGCCCACGTCGAGGATGATCGCGCGTGGCTCCACGCGGGACACGGACCCCGTGATCAGCTCACCCTCGCGCGACGCGAACTGGTCGAACATCTGGTCGCGCTCGACCTCGCGCATGCGCTGCAGGATGATCTGCTTGGCGGTCTGAGCGCCGATCCGACCGTACTTCTCCGCGTCGAGCTGCTCGATCTCGAGCACCGCACCTACGTGGATATCCGGGTTGGACTCACGGGCCTCTGCGAACGAGATCTCCAGGTCGGGGTTCTCAATCTCATCGACGACGTGGCGCCCGCGGTAGACGCGGATCTCCCCCGTGCCCGCCTCGACCTTGACGAAGATGTCCTCCTCGCCCGCCACGCGCCGGTAGGCCGCCTGGATGCCCTCCTCGACCGCGCGGATGAGCGCCGACTGGCTGACCTGCTTCTCGGCGTTGAGCTGGAGGAGCGCACCGACGAAGTCGCGACTCATCATGCGCCTCCCTGCTGCCTGCGTCCGTGTACAAGGCTTTCGACACAAAGAAACGTGGGTTGGTCACCCACGTTCGGTGGCGGCCTCGCGGTATTGCCGGGGAGTATACACCCGGGCGCGTGGACGACTCAATCGCACCCCGGGAAGCCGGGTCACTCGGCCCCCGGCCCGGATGCGCGGCCAGCGTGCGCACGGGCGGGTGCCCTGCGGTTCCTGCGCGCCTGGCGCGCAGGATCGATGCTCCAGGGCCCGGGAGGCGCGGAGATGCATGCTGGGCGCGCAGGAATGACGGGCCACGCTCCGGTAGGCACGCCCGGCGCGCACCGGCACGGGCGGGGCCAGGGCCGGCGCGGGCCTGGGCGGGGGCCAGCAGGAGATGGGAGGCTCCCCTGCTGGACGCAAGCCTCCCCGCCCACGACACGGCCCGTCAGCCCGGACCGAGATCTGCCGATGGGCGATGGTGCGCCTCGCCGCCAGCCGTGAAGAACGGCTGTTGCCGCCAGCCGAACACGCCTGCGAGCAGGCTTCCGGGCACCTGGTGGATCCGCGTGTTGTAGCGGTAGACCTGGTCGTTGTAGAGCTCGCGCCGGTCGGCGATGACATCCTCGAGGCGGGCGATCTCCGCCTGGAGGCCCGCCACGTTGTCCGCCGACTTCACCTCGGGATACCGCTCGACAACCGCGAGCAGCTGCCGCACCGCCCTCGTCGTAGCCTCGCTGGTCGTCGCCTGGCTCGGGATGGGCTCGCTGTCCGAGTAGGCCGCTCGCTGGGCCGTCACCTCCGTGAGGACCTCGCGCTCGAAGGCCATGAGGTCGCGCACCGCCTCCACGAGGTTCGGGAGCTCGTCGTGTCGCTGCTTGAGGGCGACGTCGATGTTCGCCCACGCCTTGGCGATGCGGTTCCGGAGCGCGACGACGTCGTTGTACGTGGTCACGACGAGGAACGCGACCACCGCGATGACGACGGCGACCGCGAACAGCGCGGCCAGGGTGTTCAGGGGCATGGCGCGGACATCATCGCGGATCAGGCTCCCGCGAGGAGTGCCGCACCGCAGACCGCCGAGACGATCGCGAGCACGGCGCCGAGCAGCCCCACGAGGAAGGTGCCCCGGTGGCGTGCCGCCACCTCGGCTGGCGCACCCCAAGCCACGAGCAGCGGCGCATCCGGCGCGGAGGCGATGACCAGGAGGTCGGGCTCGATGTCGAAGGTGACCTCGATCTCCGCTGCCTCGGCCGGCGTCGCCAGGGCCGGCGGGCGGGCGGCCGGATCCAGCTCCGGCGGTCGCACCGGTCGGCCGATCCCGAACCCGGGGATCGCGGCATTGCCCCAGGCCTCCTCGGGGTTCAGCAGGGTTCCCGCGGCACGGGCCTCCGCGATGTCGGCTGCGATGGCGGCGTCGGCAAGGGCGCCGAGCGGGTCAAGGGACCCATCTAGCGCATCGGCCGTCGCCGGGTCCTCCAGCGTCGAGAAGGGTCGGGCCGTCCCTACCACAGTGATCACGTCGCCCGGCTCCAGGCGGGCCTCGATGAACCGCCGCCCGTCGTCCGCGCCGAAGCCGCCGTCCAACCCCGGCAGGTCACCCGCCGGCGCCGCCGGCTGGACGGTGAGCAGCGCCGTGATCGCCGCCTCACGATCCACGGAGGGCTCGGCCATGACCACGGCGGTCCTGCGGGGCGCGAGCCCCGGCGGCAGGTCGCCCATGAGCCCGGCTTGCTCGTTGAAGCGGTCGGGGACGTCCAGGCGGGCATCGCGCGGGAAGACGCGGATGGAGCCCGACGCATCACGCACGCGGAACCCGATCCCTCGCTCCTCCTTGAAGGTCGTCACGTCGTTCCGCCCCGACGTCTCCACGCGCGAGCGGTACCAGACGCACTCGCGGTCCTGGAGCGGCGAGCGCAGGAGCACCTCCGCCGTCTCGACCACGCCCGTCACGCGGACCTCGCCAGCCGCCAGCGTGGCGATCCGCGACGTGCTGAGACCCTCCACCAGCGCGCCGGACCGATGCCCCATGAGGCCGCGCCAGAGGACGACAATTCCGCCGGCCATGCCGACCGCGCACAACATGAGCAGGAAGGGCTCGGGCTGGCTCACCTGGCGCGGCTCCCCGCCTCACCCGCGCGCCTACACCTTCGCGTAGCGCCGCTCCACGTAGGCCTCGAGCAGGCCGATGAAGACCGGCACGATGTCGTCGCCGCGCAACGTCCGGTCGAGCTTCCCGTCAACGAACACCGGCGCGACCGGTGCCTCGAACGTGCCCGGCAGCGAGATCCCGATGTCGGCGTGCTTGGACTCGCCGGGGCCGTTGACCACGCAGCCCATGACGGCGACCTTGAGGTCCTCGACGCCCGGGTACGTCTCACGCCACTCCGGCATGCGCTCCTTGATGTGGGTCGTGATGTCGCGGGCCATCTCCTGGAAGTACGTGGAGGTGGTGCGCCCGCAACCCGGGCAGGCCGAGACCTGGGGCAGGAACGAGCGCAGGCCCATCGACTGGAGCACCTGCTGGGCGACCTCCACCTCGAGCTCGCGGCCTGCACCAGGCTCCGGGGTGAGCGACACACGGATGGTGTCCCCGATCCCCTCGTTGAGCAGGATCGCGAGCCCCGCGGTGGAGGTCACGATGCCCTTCATCGCCATGCCGGCCTCGGTGAGGCCCAGGTGCAGCGGATAGTCCGAGCGGGGTGCCAGGCGCCGGTAGGTGTCCACGAGGTCGCGCACGCCCGACACCTTGGCCGACAGGATGATCTTGTCGTGCCCCAGGCCGATCTGTTCGGCCAGCTCTGCCGAGCGCATGGCCGATTCGATCATCGCGTCGATCATCACGTCGCGTGCATCGCGCGGCTCGGCGGCCTTCGCGTTGGCCTCCATCAGATCCGTGAGGAGCTGCTGGTCGAGCGAGCCCCAGTTGACCCCGATGCGGACCGGCTTGTCGTGCTCGATGGCCGCCCGGACGATCGTCGTGAAGTTCGCGTCGTGGTACTTGGTGCCCACGTTGCCAGGGTTGATCCGGTACTTGGCGAGGGCCGCCGCCATCTCCGGGTACTCGACCAGGAGCTTGTGGCCGTTGTAGTGGAAGTCGCCGATGACCGGCACATCCACGCCCAGGTTGTCGCGCAGTTTGCGGATCATCTCCGGGACGGCCGCGGCCGCCTCGTCGGTGTTGACCGTCACGCGAACCAGCTGCGACCCGGAGTGGGCGAGGCGCGCGACCTGGATCGCGGTGCCGTCCGGGTCCGCGGTGTCCGTGTTCGTCATCGACTGGACGACGACCGGGTGTGCGGATCCGACCAGCACGCCCCCGACGTCGACCGAGACGGTCGGCCGGCGGACGGGTCGGAGCTTGTCGGGGGTCGTCACGGTCAGTTGCCCCCGCCCAACTGCCTGGCGATGTCGAACACGGTGATCCAGATGAGGAAGCTGAATAGGGCGACGAACCCGATCGCGTACGTCAACTGCTCGGCGCGCAGCGAGATCCGCGCCCCGACGCCCGGGATGGCCTTGAGGAGCAGGACCATGATCCGGCCGCCATCCAAGGGCGGGAACGGCAGGATGTTGACCAGGGCCAGGTTGGCCGACAGGAGGCCCGCCATGTAGAGCACGTAGAGGGGGCCGAGGTTCCAGAGGATGTCGCCGACCTGGAAGGCGATGCCCACGGGACCCGCGGCGGGCGGGGCCGTGGTCGGGTTGGTCACGATGGACCGCCCGAGGTCGCCGAGACCGCCGAGGATCATGGTGAAGGCGTCGATCGTGCGCTGCCAGCCGATCTGCACCGCCTCGAGGAACGAGCGCTCGACGGTGCCGACCTGAGTGCCCGCCAGCTTGCCGATGCCCAGGGCGCCCTCGTTCTCGTTCGCCGGAACCCGCAGCGTGACGGTGTAGTCCGTGTACGTGCCATCAGGATGGGCGACGCCGATGACCACGGTCTGGCCGGCGAGCGTCCGCAGGTCCTCGGTGGGGAACTGCTGCTCGAAGGCGGAGTAGGTCCTGCCGTTGACGCTCACGACCGTGTCGCCCGGCTGCAGGCCGATGGTCTCGGCCGGCGACCCTGCGACCACCTCCCCGACCGTCACGCCGATGGCAGGCTCGCCCCAGAACGCGATACCCGTGAAGATCACGAAGGAGAGCAGCAGGTTCATCGCGACGCCCGCGACCAGGATCACGACCTTCATCGGGAGCCGCTGGTTCGAGAAGGAGCGAGGGTCATCGGCCTCGTCGCCGTCCTCGCCCTCGAGCTTCACGAAACCGCCGATCGGCAGCCAGTTGAGCGTGTAGAGGGTCTCGCCACCCTGCTTGATGACTTTCGCCCGCGGCGGAAAGCCGATTCCAAACTCGAGCACCTTGACCTTGGCGGCGCGCGCGGTCACGAAGTGGCCGATCTCGTGGATCAGGACGAGGCCGCCCAGCACGAGGATGAAGACGACGATCGTCCCGAGGGACTGGAGCAGCTCGACCATCTAGTTCACCGGTCCTGTCGCGAAGGCGGCGCGGACCTCGAGGTCGAGGGCGACGAGGCTCTCGATGTCAGGCGCCTGGTCGGGACCCTCGCCGAAGCGGCGCACCGCCGCCTCGAGGAGACGTGGGATCCCGGGGAAGTCCAAGGTTCGATCAAGGAACCGCGCGACGGCCACCTCGTCGGCGGCGATCAGCGCGGCGGATGCCCGTGGCCCCAGGCGGCCGGCATCGCGCGCGATGCGCAGAGCCGGGAAACGCCCCTCATCGGGAGCACGGAAGTCGAGGCGGGCGGACGCAACAAGATCCGGCGGCGTCGACGGGGACGGGAGCCGGTCGGGGTGCGTCAGCGAGTACTGGATGGGAATGCGCATGTCGGGGGTGCCCAGCTGGGCCTTGAGCGAGCCGTCCACGAACAGGACGGCCGAGTGCACGACGCTCTGCGGGTGGACGACGACGTCGATCGCGTCATAGGCCACATCGTAAAGCCAGTGCGCCTCGATGACCTCCAGGCCCTTGTTGGCGAGCGTTGCGGAGTCGATCGTGATCTTGGCCCCCATGGTCCACGTCGGGTGCTTGAGCGCCCGCTCCGGGGTGATGGACGCGAACTCGTCGCTCGGGGTTTCCAGGAACGGGCCGCCCGAGGCGGTCAGCACCAGGCGTGCCACCCGTGACATCGATTCGCCCACGAGGCACTGCCAGATGGCCGAGTGCTCGGAATCGATGGGGCGGAGCCAGGCCAGCGGCGTCGCAAGGGGGTCGTACGCGTCTGCCGCGGCGCGTGTCGCGGCCTGGCGGCGGGCCTCGGCCATCACCAGGTGACCGCCGGCGACGAGGGTCTCCTTGTTCGCGGTGGCCACGACCTTGCCGGCTTCGAGCGCTGCGAGCGTCGGGCGGAGCGACACCACGCCGCCGGTACCTACGATCACGAGGTCCACGTCGTCGCGGGTGGCCAGGTTGAGCAGGGCATCTTCGCCCCGGACCCGGACCACCCCGGACGGAAGGTCGAGGCTCGCGCCGTCGTCCGCGAGCGCCACGGCCCTCGGGTGCAGCCTGGCCGCCTGGGCCTCGAGCTCCGCGGCATTCCGGCCTGTCGCGAGCGCGACGACCTCGAACCGGTCGGCGTGCGCCTCGAGGACCTCGACGGTCTGGCGGCCGATGCTGCCCGTCGAGCCGAGCAGGGCGACCCGCAGCCGCCCGCGGTCAGCGAGCGAGCGCGACGACATACAGCGCGACCACGGGACCGGCGAACAGGAAGGAGTCGATCCGGTCGAGGATGCCGCCGTGACCCGGGATGAGCGTCCCGGAGTCCTTGGCGCCGGCGGCACGCTTGAGCATCGACTCGGCGAGGTCGCCGGCCTGGGCCGCCAGCGCCAGGACCGGGCCGAGGATGAGGCCGCCGAGGGCGTTCTGGCCCAGAAGTGCCAGCATCAGCGTAGTCACCATCGTGGACGCCACGATGCCACCGATCAGGCCCTCGATGGACTTGGACGGTGAGATGTGGGTGAGGAACTTGTGCCGGCCGATCTGGCTGCCGACGAGGTACGCGCCCGTGTCGTAGGACCAGACGCCCAGGACGAGCAGGAGGACCCAGCCGCGCTCCGCCTGGATCGGCGCCAGCAGAGCGCTCGAGGGGAGGTCAGGTGCCACCGCAGCGACCTGCAGGACGAAGGCGATGAGGCCCACGTACACCGCCCCGAACACGGTGGCGAACCAGACGACGAGGCCGTCACGAGGATCCTGCTGGGTGAAGGCCCCCACGCCCGCGAGCACCGTGCCGAGGCCGACCAGCAGCAGGCCCTTGTCACCGAGCGGCTGCAGGAACGCCTCCAGCACGAACGTCACGGCGAGGACGGTGCCGAACAGGCTCAGCGACGGGTAGCCCGCCATCTTGAGCAGCTTGAACACCTCGGTCCCGCCGACGACGGCGAGTACCACCAGGAGCGCGGCGATCCCAGGCAGGCCGAGCGCCACCGCGACCAGCAGCACCGGGACGATCACGAGCGCGGACAGGCCGCGGGTCTTCATGCGGGGGTCTCCCCTAGCGGCCGAAGCGGCGCGTGCGGCTGGCGAACTCCTGCAGCGCGGCGTCGAACGCGTCAGGTCCGAAGTCCGGCCACAGGCAGTCGGTGAAGACGAGCTCCGCGTACGCGGACTGCCAGATCAGGAAGTTGCTGATCCGCTGCTCACCGCCGGTGCGGATGACGAGATCAGGATCCGGCAGGCCGCCGGTGTACAGCGCATCTGAGATGGCGCGTTCGTCCACCTGGTCAGCGGGCACGCCCGAGGCGACAAGCTTCCGGACGGCGTCCACGAGCTCGGTGCGGCCGGCGTAGTTCCAGGCGATGTTGAGGTTGAGGCGGGCACCTGAGGCCGTCCGTTCGACGGCCCCGTCGATGGCGTCGCGGGTGTCCTGCGGGAGCTCCTCCATCCGCCCGAGCACCCGGACGTGCACGCCCTCCTGCGCCAGCTCGTCGGTCTCGCTCGCGATGGCGCGTCCGAGGAGGTCGAACAGGCCGCTGACCTCCTCATCCGAGCGGGCCCAGTTCTCGCGGCTGAAGGCGTACAGCGTGAGCATCGGGACGCCTCGGGTGACGGCGTGGCGGAGGAGGCCGCGGACGGCCTCCATCCCGGCGGCGTGCCCCTCGAAGTCCGGGAGCCCACGCGCCTTCGCCCAGCGCCGGTTGCCATCCATGATGATGGCGACGTGGCGCGGCAACTCCTCGGCTGGCAGCAACGGCACCTCGGCCGCGGGCATGCCGGTCTCCGGCACCGCGCCGTCCGCCCCGTCCACGTGGGCGAGCGGCGGGGCGTCCGTGGGACGCGCGAGCGAGCGATCGAGCGGCGCCTGGGCCACTAGACCTCCATGACCTCCTGCTCCTTGGCCCCGCCCACGCGATCGACATCGGCGACGATCCGGTCGGTGATCTTCTGGAGCTGCTCCAGCTCACGGCGGGCCTCGTCGGCGCCGATCGAGCCGTCCTTCTCTTCCTTCTTGATGTGGTCGTTCGCGTCGCGGCGCAGGCCGCGGATCTCGACCTTCGCCTCCTCCATCCGCTTGTGGACGGTCTTGACGATGTCCTTGCGACGCTCCTCGGTGAGGGGCGGGATGTTGAGGCGGATGACGGTGCCATCGACATTCGGCATGAGGCCGATGTCACTCTTCATGATCGCCTTCTCCATCGGGCCGAGCACCCCGCGATCCCATGGCTGGATCACGATCTGGTGCGGCTCCGGCACGGAGATCGACGCGAGCTGGTTGAGCGGCGTCTGCGTCCCGTAGTAGTCGACGTGGATGCGCTCCACCAGCGCGGTGGAGGCGCGGCCGGTCCGGAGGCCCTGGAAGTCGCGCTCCATGGCCTCGACGGCGCGGTGCATCTTGTGCTCCGCGGCCGCAAGGATCTCGCTGGTCATCGGATCGTCCTCTTGGCTCAGGCGCTGATGACGGTGCCCACGCGGTCACCGCGGGCCACCTTCATCACATTGTCGGTCTCGTTGAGGTCGAACACCACGATCGGCAGGTTGTTCTCCGAGCACAGGGACACGGCTGCGGCGTCGAGCACCTTCAGCTGGTCGCGGAGGACGTCCTGGTAGCTGAGGTGGTCGTAGCGGACCGCGGTCGGAACCTTCATCGGGTCGGCGTCGTAGACGCCATCCACCTTGGTCGCCTTGAGCAGCACCTCGGCACCGATCTCGACCGCCCTCAGGGCGGCCGCGGTGTCCGTCGTGAAATAGGGATTGCCGGTACCGGCCACGAAGATCGCGACCCGGCCCTTCTCCAGGTG
Source organism: uncultured Chloroflexia bacterium (assembly GCA_963748625.1). GTDB lineage: Bacteria > Chloroflexota > Limnocylindria > Limnocylindrales > CSP1-4 > CAIXZV01. The sequence goes on from CAVVJT010000003.1 coordinate 202,149, forward strand.
GCGGACGGCCCGCCGGCGGATGTACGGCTCGGCGATCTCGTTCATGGAGATGGCCGACATGACGCGGACCGGCACGCCGGCCCGCTCGATGGCGTCCTGCAGCGCGAGTCCGTTCATCACGGTCGCCAGCATGCCGATGTAGTCGCCCGTGGCCCGGTCCATGCCCTTCGCCGACGCGGCAAGGCCCCGGAAGATGTTGCCGCCGCCCACCACGATACCGACCTGGACGCCCATCTCATGGACCGCCGCCACCTGCTGCGCGACGAAGGCGCAGAAGGCAGGGTCGACCCCGTACTGGCGCTCCCCCAGGAGGGCCTCGCCGGAGAGTTTGAGCAGGATCCGGTGGTAGCGGAGGCCGTCGGCGGGGGCCGTCACCGGCCCCTCACCAGTGCCGGTCTCTCGACCGGCGTCCGTCACATCTCCTCCCCGAGCGCGAAGCGGACGAAGCGGCGCACGCGGATGTTCTCGCCGATTGTCGCGATCCGGTCGGTCACGAGCTCCCGCACCGTGCGGTCCTCGTCGCGGAAGGGCTGCTCGAGGAGGCAGACCTCCTTGTACCACTTCTTGAGCTGGCCCTCGACGATCTTCTCGCGGATCGCCTCTGGCTTGCTCTGGACCGACTCGTCGGCGACGAGCGCGGCCTTCTTGGCCGTGACGACATCTTCAGGGATGCGGTCCACGTCCACGTACAGTGCGCCGAGGCCCGCGACCTGCATGGCGAGGTCCTTCACGAGCCGCTGGAACTCATCGGTACGGGCGACGAAGTCCGTCTCGCAGTTGACCTCGATCAGCACGCCGACGCGGCCGCCGGTGTGGATGTAGCTCGAGACGAGGCCCTCGCGTGCGTCGCGGCCGGCCTTCTTCTGGGCGGCGGCGAGACCACGCTCGCGCAGGTTCGCGACGGCCTGGTCCAGGTCGCCGCCGGTCTCCTCCAGCGCGCGCTTGCAGTCCATCATGCCGGCGCCCGTGCGCTCGCGCAGCTCCTTGACCATGTCGGCGGTGATCGCCATTCCGACTGTGCTCCTGTTCGTGACTGGGCGCGCAGGCGGGCCTGCACGCCGGACGATGTCGATCTACCCCGGGCCGGCGTGCGATTGCCGCCGGGCGGGGTGGGGCCCGGCCTGGCCCAGGTGGGCCGGCCGGATGCGGTGTCAGCCTGCGGCGTCGGCCTCGGGGGCGACGGCCGGGGCTGCCGCGGGGGCTGCGGCGGGGGCGCCGGGCAGCAGGTCGTCGTCGAGCTCCGGGTCGAAGGACAGTGTGCCGCCGGCCGCCAGCTTGGCAACCAGGTCTGCGTCCGCAGCCGCGACGTCGAACTCCGGCTCAGCCATGGCTGCCGGGGCCTCGCGGACCTCGGCCTCCGACGAGGTGCGTGCAGCACGCTCGCGGGCACCCTCGATGCACGCGTCCGCGACCAGCTGGCAGAGCAGCCGGATCGAGCGGATGGCGTCGTCGTTGGCCGGGATGATGAAGTCGAGCTCGTCGGGATCGACGTTGGTGTCGCCCGTGCCCACGACCGGGATCTCGAGCTTGTTCGCCTCGGTGACGGCGATGCGCTCGCGGTGCGGATCCACGATGAAGATGGCGCCCGGCTGGCGCTTCATCTTGCGGATGCCGCCGAGAGTGGCCTGGAGCTTGTTCAGCTCCTCCATCTTCCCTGCAGCCTCCTTCTTGGGCAGCCGGTCGAAGTCACCGTTGAGGTGCTGGGCCTCGAGCTGCTCGAGCAGGCCGATGCGCTTCCGGATGGTGACGAAGTTGGTCATCATGCCGCCGAGCCAGCGCTTGGTGACGAACGGCTGGCCAGCGCGGATGGCCTCCTGCATCACCGGCTCCTGCGCCTGCTTCTTCGTGCCCACGAAGAGCACGTAGTCGCCGCGCGCGACGGTCTCGGAGACGAACTCCAGCGCCGAGTCGAGACGCTTGACCGTCTGGGCCAGGTCGATGATGTGGATCCCGTTGCGCTCCGCGAAGATGTACGGCTTCATCTTCGGGTTCCAGCGGCGGGTCTGATGTCCGAAGTGGACGCCGGCCTCAAGCAGCTGGCGCATGGACACGGTGGGCACTGGCAGCCTCCTGCGGTTGGTTCCTCCGCGGACCTCCGACGGGGGCCTGGTGCCGGCGCGGTTCGGCCGGTCCATGGGCACCGTCCCGTTCGGGCGGGTGTCCGCGTGTGTGCTCCGTTCCGGCGACATGCCGGAAGCGGGCGTGATTGACCACCACGGACACGCCGCGGCGAGGGCGGAGTGTACCACAGGGGGTCGCCAAGCCCGGTCCCGGAACCTGTCCCGGGCCGGCCGGTGGTCCGGGCGAGCCGGCCGGGCCTCGGGGCCTTGCACGCACCGCAATACCTCCGGCGTCCTCCGCTGCGGCGTTGCGCCTTTGGCACCGCGTCGACCCTCGAACGACTCGAAGCGCCCTCGCATAGGGCATTTCGTGGCGAACTCGTGCGGGCCAGGCAACACGACGCCCGATGACCCTCGAAGCATTGCCCTGAACACACCCTGGGCTCCGGTGCGCTGGCCGCCCGCTGCGGCTCATGGCCGTACAGCACGATGGTGCCGGACCGCCAGCCCGCCATCGGGGCCCGGATCGACCGCCACCAGGTCCACCCGCAGCGGGTGCGAAGGCAGCCGGGTGCCGCCGGGAAGCGACCCAGCCTCCAGCAGTGCCCCGACCGCCCTGCGAAGCGCAGCACGCTTGCGGTAATCGAGCGACTCCTCGGCCAGCCCGAAGTCGCGCCGGTTGCGCCATCGGACCTCGACCACGACGAGCATCGCCGGTGGCCCTGGGTCCACGCCGATGATGTCCAGTTCCGAGCGGCCGACCCGCACGTTGCGAGCCAGGATCTGCCAGCCGGCCTCTGCGAGCCGGTCAGCAACCACGTCCTCGGCCGCGTCGCCCACACGCTGGGCTTCCGTCGTCGTCTGGCGCTGCATGCCGCCGAGGATCGCAGCGGCCGCTTATGCGCGGCTTACGGGAGGTGGACGACCTGCCGGTGATCCCCCGTCGCATTGTGCAATTCCAGCAGCAGGGGCTGCTCGTGGCCCTCGAGGGCGGCCACCGCGATCCGGCCATACGGTCCGACGCCGATGATGAGCACGGGAGCGCCAGGACGGAGGTCGAAGATGACATCGCCTGCCACCATCGTCTCGTCATCGACCTCCACGACCAGGATGCTGCCGTTCCCGCGCGGCTCCTCGATCAGGTTGATCCCGAAGCTCCCGCCCTCGCCCGGACAGACGCCGGACGCACCACCCATCGCGAACTGCACCTCGAGGCACGCGCCAACGTCGGCCTCCTGGAGGACCAACCGCCACGGGCTGTCACCGAGCCGCCCTGACGTGGGCGGCTTCCTCGTGGCCACAGACTCAGCGTAGGGTCACCAGCGCGGCGTCCGTGCGGGGACTGCACGCCATGTCGAGGTTCGTTGCACGCGGCGTGCGGGCACGGCCGCCAGGTGACTCCCAGCCGGGTCACGGTGCGGCGAAGGCGTTGGCGGCAAGGAGGTCGGCCTCGTCGGGGATGAGGTCGGCCGGCAACGGCGCCTCCCCTGCTCCACCGCCCGTGTCGAACAGGGACAGCTGGTCACCTGCGAGCAGCGTGTGGAGCGCCTGGAACGAGCGGCGATGGTGCGGCGTCAGGCCGTGCGCCCGGATCGCGTCCCGGTGCTCCTTCGTGGCATAACCCTGGTTGCGCTCCCAGCCGTACTCCGGGTACCGCAGTGCGAGCCCGCCCATCATGCGGTCGCGCACGGTCTTGGCCACCACCGATGCGCACGCGATCGAGTAGACCTTCGCGTCACCGTCCACGATGGCCGTGTACGGACCCACCTGCTGCTCGAAGCGTGCAATGCGATTGCCGTCCACCAGGACGTGCTCATGACCACCCAGGCGGGCGATCGCCCGGCGCATCGCGAGGTGGGTGGCGTGGTAGATGTTGAGCTGGTCGATCTCGGCCACCGACGCCGCGCCCACGCCCACCGCCACGGCCCTCCGCAGGATGACGGGGGCGAGGCGGTCGCGCTGGAGCGCCGACAGCGTCTTGGAGTCGCGGACGCCCTCGATGCGCTTGCAGTTGACCGGCATGATCACGGCCGCCGCGACAACCGCGCCACAGGTGGGCGCCACGCCGACCTCGTCCACGCCGACCACGCGCGTCATTCCGGCGTTCCAGAGGGGACGCTCCCAGCGCAGGGTGGGGACGATCACGGCCATCGCCCGACAGCGTAGCGCGCCGCGCCCGGTGGCACACTGGCACGCATGAAACGCCCCTTCGCGCAGGTCGACGTCTTCACCACCGGGCCCGGACTCGGCAACCCGCTCGCCGTCGTACTCGACGCCACAGGCCTCACGACCGACGAGATGCGCCGCTTCGCCCGCTGGACCAACCTCTCCGAGACGACCTTCGTCCTCCCGCCGGACGACCCTGCCGCCGACTACCGGGTCCGGATCTTCACGCCCGATGACGAGCTTCCCTTCGCGGGCCACCCGACGCTCGGCACCTGCCACGCATGGCTGGAAGCGGGCGGGCAGCCGGCGCGGGATGGCGTCGTCATCCAGCAGTGCGGCGCGGGGCTCGTGGAGATCCGGCAGCGCCCTGACGGGCAGCTCGCATTCGCCGCCCCGCCGCTGATCCGCTCGGGTGAGGTTGAGGAGGCGCTCATCGCGCGGATCGCGGCGTCCATCGGCCTGGCCCGCGAGGACATCCTCGACGCGCAGTGGGTGGACAATGGCCCGGGCTGGGTTGGCGTGCTGCTGCGGGATGCGCAGGCCGTGCTGGACGTGCAGCCGGGCGATGTGTTCCTCGACCTCGGGCTGCTCGGCCTCTACCCGTCAGGCTCCGAGGTGGCGCTGGAGCTGCGGGCGCTGTATCCGCAGAACGGCTACGTCGTGGAGGACCCCGTCACCGGCAGCCTCAATGCGTCGGCCGCGGGATGGCTGCTCGCGACCGGCCGGCTGGTCGCGCCGTACACCGCGAGCCAGGGCGCCGCCATCGGGCGGGCGGGCAGGATCTCGATCACGCAGGATGTTGCCGGGACCGTCTGGACCGGCGGCCGGACGGTCACCGTTGTCCAGGGGACGGTCTCGATCTAGGACCGGCTGGAGGCGCTCGCCAGACCGCGAGGCGCTCGCCAGACCGCGAGGCGCTCGCCAGACCGCGACTGCGGGAAGTCTCGGGTCCAGGTGGCGCCCTGACTCAACCCCGGGGTCCTCAGGTGATGCACCGTGCGGCAGGCGTGCACCCAGGTCCAGTCAGCTGCACGTCCCGTGCACGGATGGCCGTTCCCTGACTCCCGGCGGGTTCAGCGGGGTGACATGCGGGAGACGACGTGGCGCGCCGAACGCGGGGGATGGAGAGGCAGCCCCGCCCTGCGGCGGGCCCGGCTGGTCCGGCGACCCCGGGGTCAGCCCTGGTGGGCGGCCTGGTATTCCTCGATCGCCTGCTCGAACGTGTGGTCCGGCGTGATGTCGATGTGGATCACCGGCTGTGCCGCGTGGAACTCGACGGTCTTGGTCACGAACTCGGCCCACGCGTCCACGTCGGCAGGCTCGATGGCCACGATGAGGCCGCTGCGGCCCTCGCGCATCAGGTTGCCCACGGACTTGAGGTCCTTGTTCTGCATGCCGCTGTCACGCAGCGCCGCAGCGACCGCACCAACGCCGGCACCCACCGCCACCGCGCCGAGACCGACCGGGCCGGCCGCCACGAGCAAGGCGCCGAGCGCCCCGCCGAACAGTCCGCCGCGCTTCGCCCCAGGATCCGTCCCCTTGTCGCCCTCGAGCTTGACCTTGCCCTCGCGATCCTTTGTCGCAAGCGCCCAGTCGAGAAGCTTGAACGCCTTCGCATCGGCCGCCTCCTCGACGAGGAAGAGGACGTTGCGCGCGATCATCTCCTCGGAGAAGCCCATGAGGATGAGGTGGGCGGTCTTGAGCTCAGCCATGGGTGGAACCCTCCTGGGGGCGGCCCGAGCGCCGCCCGATTGGCACAGGCTACATCGGGACGGCGCGATGGCAACCTCCGGAAGGGATGACTCGCGTGCCCGGACATGCGACGACCCCCGCACATCGCGGGGGTCGCAAGGTTCGCGCGGGGCGGGCTCGAGGCCCGCCCGAGGTTAGCGGCGCTCGCGGAGCGTCGCGGCCTTGCCGACCCGGTTGCGCAGGAAGTACAGCTTCGCGCGGCGGACCTGGCCGTGGCGGACGACTTCGATCTTCTCAATGCGCGGGCTGTGGAGCTTGAATGAGCGCTCCACGCCGACACCCGACGCGATGCGGCGAACGGTGATCGTCGAGGCGATCCCGGCGTTGCGCATCCGCATCACGATGCCCTCGAAGACCTGGATGCGCTCGCGGTTACCCTCGACGACCTTCGCAGACACCTTGACGGTGTCGCCCGGGATGATCTCCGGAAGGTCGGTGCGCAGCTGGTCCTGCACGATCTCGTTGAGCACGTTCACGGCTGATGGATCCCTTGTTCGGTCGTCGGCAGCGGCGGCTGCGGTGGTCACGGTTCCGGGGCGGCCAATCACACAGCGGCGGGGCCGACGGCGGAGGATAGCACGGTCAGGCGGGCGTGTCAGGCCCGGGAGCCTGCCCGTCGGCCTGGACAGCGACCTGCTCCGCACGGATCTCCGTGAGCAGCCTGCCCTCCTCCTTGGTGTACGTCCGCCCGTGGAGCAGCTCCGGCCTGCGCTCCAGCGTCCGCCGCAGGGACTCCTTGAGTCGCCAGCGCCGGACCTTCTCGTGGTGGCCCGAGACCAGGATGTCCGGGACGGTCACGCCGCCGAACGCCGCGGGCCGCGTGAACTGCGGGTACTCCAGGAGGCCGTCCGCAAAGGACTCCTCGCCCGTGGACGCCTCGTCGATCGCCCCGGGCAGCAGGCGGATCACCGCGTCGAGGATCACCAGCGCCGCGAGCTCGCCCCCGGTGAGCACGTAATCCCCGATGGAGAGCTCCAGGTCCACCATCGCACGCACGCGGTCGTCCACGCCCTCATAGCGGGGACAGAGGAAGACGAGGTGCGCCTGCCCGGCAAGCTCATGCGCAATGGCCTGGCGGAACTGGCGCCCGGCCGGGTCCATCAGGATGACCGTGGAGTCCGGGCGCCGGATCGCGTCGAGCGCCGCGGCGACCACGTCGGGGCGCAGGACCATGCCCGCTCCCCCGCCGTAGGTGTAGTCGTCCACGGTCCGGTGCCGCCCGAGACCCCACGCGCGCAGGTCGTGCACGCGCACAGTGGCGAGTCCCTTGTCCAGGATCCGGCCCGGGATGCTCTCCCGGAGCGGCCCCTCGACCATCGCCGGGAAGAGCGTGAGGACCTCGACCTCGAGCGCCATCGGTCAGTCGGACGGAGGTTCGGGCTTCGCCGGCAGTGACAGGGCAGGCATCGGACGGCCTGCGGCGGCCATGGCCTCCGCGATCTCCTCGGGACTCAGCGTGTGGGTGCCCGAGGTGCTCGGGGCCTTCGTGCCCTTCGTGGCCTTGGGGGGCTTCGCCGCCTTGGCGCCGACATCGCCCTTCGTGGCGTTCCGGGTTCCCTTGGGCGGCTGGGCCGGACCCTTGGGCTTCGGCTGCTTCTGCGGACGCCGGTCGCGCGGGCGGACGTAGTCGTCGTCCTCCACGGGGCGGGCATCGAGGTCCAGGACCGCCATGTCCACGAGCATCTCGCCCCGATCGGGCGCGAGCTCGGTGACGATGCCCTTGACGCCTGGGACGTCGATCTCGCCGCGGGGACCGCGGACCACGAAGACCTCGGCGCCGCCGGCGCGGTAGATGTCGGTGATGGTGCCCAGCTCCTCGCCGTCGGTGGAGCGGACGGCGATCCCCTCGAGCTCGTGGTAGAACCACTGCCCGGGCTGGCGCGGCTCGACAGGCAGCTCGATCTCCAGGTACGCGTCGCGCAGGGCGTCGGCAGCCTCGCGCGATGGGATCTCGCGGAAGTGGAGCCACCACCCGGGACCGTCGGCCACGGCGGCTGCCTCGTCGATGGTGAGCACCCGCGGGGTGCCCTCCACCATGAGGCGGGCGCCCACCAGGAAGCGGTCCTCGGGGCGATCCGTCAGCAGCTCCACGCGGACATGCCCGCGCAGGCCGCGCAGGCCGCGCACGAGTGCGACGGTGAGGCGGGTGGGCGATGCGTCCGGTGAGGACGCGGAAGCAGGCGGCACCGTGTCGGCGCCGCCCACCGTGTGCTCAGGGGCCATGCCGGCCTCTAGGCGTCCAGGATCTCGAGGCTGACCGGCTCGCCCGTGCGGGCGGACGTCACCTTGAGCAGGGTTCGGAGCGCCTTGGCGACGCTCCCGTTGCGCCCGATGACCTTGCCCATGTCGGCTTCGGCCACGTGCAACTCGATGATCGTCCCGTCCTCGGCGTTGACCACTTCGACGGTGACGGCGTCGGGGTCGTCCACCAGTGACTTGGCGACGTACTCGACCAGGTCTGCGGCTGCCATCGCGGGCCTACTTGCCGCTGGGCAGGATGCCGGCCTGCTTGAACAGGCGGCGGACGGTGTCGGACGGCTGGGCGCCCTTCGCCATCCACTCCTTGGCCTTGGCCTCGTCGACCACGACCTCCACCGGCTCGGTCCGGGGGTTGTAGTGCCCGATCGTGTCAATCGCGCGGCCATCGCGAGCCGAGCGGCCGTCGGCGACGACGAACCGGTAGGTCGGCTGCTTGGTGGCTCCGACGCGGGTCAGGCGGATGCGGACTGCCATCTGGTGCGGTGCTCCTCCATGGCGGGCCCTTGGGCCGGGCCCGCGTTCTGCTGGCGTGAAGGGTATGGGCTTGCAGCGGTTGGCGCGAACGCCGTCAGCTGCCAGCGGTGCGAAGGATCAGGGTACCGGCGTCGATCTGCTCGCCGGGCGTGGTGGTGCCGATCAGGGCGTCGAAGCCGACGAGGTACGGCTTGAACTCCTTCTCGTAATCGGTCTTCATCTCGTTGGGGATCATGCCCTCCACCGCGCCGCGGACGGCGGCGATGTCGAGCCAGACGAGCGACGCATGCTCGACGCCGGCCTGGGCAAGCGCGGATGCGAAGCGGTCCTGGTCTGCGAGGGACTCGCCGTCCTTGGCGTCGAGCACGGCCTTGACGAAGTCCGTGCCGTAGCCGAGGACCACGACGTCGTCGGTGACGGCGTAGGCGATCGAGGCGTCTGCCGGGAGGTCGGTCCCGAGGGCCTCGCCACCCATCGCGGCAATGCCGCTGAGGTCGAGGACGTGGATCGTTGTGCCCTTGTAGTCCACCTCGGTGGCCTCGAGGCCCACCTGGGCACCGCCGAAGGCGATGAAGCCGTTGAGCTGTGTGAACAGCCGGTCGGCCGCGGCCGCATCGGTGGGGGTCACGAGCAGACCGCCCGCGATGTCCTCACCGTCGAGCGTGATCGCAATGCCCGCCTCACCCATCCAGCCGGTCACGGCCTCGAAGCCGCCCAGGATCTGGAGCGCCTCCTCCACCTGCTTGACGCCGTCCTTGAGCGACGGCTCCGAGGCGAGCTGCTGCTTGGTCCGGGCGAGGGCCTCGCCCACGTCATGGCCCTCGGCGAGGAACACGGTGGTCGGCGGCAGCATGTCGGGCAGGGTGGACTTGGCGTTCTTCGGCGCACCCATGGCCGCCACGTGCGGCGAGCGGGTGTCGACGATGAACGAGCCGTCCTCGGCGCGGAGCGCCATGACGGCCCACGGGACCTGGAGGTCCGTGATGGTGGCGGGCAGCTCGGGGAGCATCTCGGCGGCGGCGCCGGCCAGGTCGATCGCAGCGTCCGTGATGGCCGCGGCGTCAAGGTAGGCGAACGCGAGCCGGTCGCCGCTGACCGATGCCTCGGCCTCCTGGAACTGCGCGTCAGTGGGCAGGCCGGACTTGCCGTTGGTGGCGATCGACGCCTTGACGGAGTCTAGATCGCCCATGGCGAGGACCGGGCCGATGACGGCGTAGGCGGGCTGCATTGCCGCCATTTCCGAGGGCTCGCCGGGGTGTGTGACGAGCGTGATGGTGACGCCGTTGTCGGTCTCGGTGGTGGTCGTGGCCCCCTCGGCCTTGACCATGCCGTCGATCCAGGACGTGGCCTTCGCCTGGTCCTCGACCGAGAGCAGGATGAGCGCGTGCACGTCGGACGCGTCGAGCTCGGTGGGCAGGGCGCCGATGCTGGCGCTCACCTGGCCGCCGAACCAGGGGTCGATGTCGTTCTTCCAGGAGACCTTGCCGTCGGATGCGGCGCCCGTGACCTGGTCAAGGACCTCGGACAGCTTGATCGGGAAGGCCGCCTGGTCCTCGAAGCCCGGAAAGGCCTGCATGAGGGCCGGCAGCTCCTTGGCCTGGGTGCCCGGCAGGTCGAGCCGGAGCTCGCTGTAGGCGACGCTGTCGGCGGGGGTCCACGCGAGGACGGCCGGGTCGCCGGAGTCCGAGGTGAGCACGAGGGTGCCCGCCGCGGCGGTGCCGACGACGAGCAGGGTGACGACGCCCGCCACCACCCACTTGATCTTGGAGCGGCCGGGGCGCTTGCCCGATGAGGCGGCCACGGGCTCCACCGGCACGGCGCCGGCCGCGACGGCTTCGATGGGCATGGCCGGGACGACGGGCATGGCCGCGGCGGGGGCGGGTACCCCGGGAGCGGCATAGCCGGCGGGCGGCGCCGGCGGCGCCGGCGGAACCACCTGCGTGGCGTCCGGAGCCGGCGGGACGGGCGGGGCCGTGGGCACCGGAGTTGCCGGCACCTCGAACGGCTGGGTCGGATCCTGGTCGGTCATGGGTACGTTCCCCTCGGCGCCTAGCGGCGCCCCAACAGCTGGCCCATCGCGGCACGGCGTCCGCCGGCACCCGAGAGCTGCTTCATGAGCTTCTGCATCTCGCCGAACTGCTTGATCAGGCGGTTGACCTCGGGAAGCGATGTCCCGGAGCCCTTGGCGATCCGTCGGCGTCGGGAGGCGTTGAGAATCCCCGGATCGCGCCGTTCCTTCTTGGTCATGGACAGGATGATCGCCTCGACCCGCTTGAGGTCGCCGCGATCGACGGCCTCCTGCGCCTGCTTGGCCATGCCCCCCATACCGGGGATCATGCCCATCAGCTGGCCCATCGGCCCCATCTTCTGCATCTGCCGCATCGAGTCCAGCATGTCCTCGAGGGTGAACTGCCCCTTCTTGACCTGCTGCTCGAGCCTGGCCGTTTCCTTCTCGTCGAATGCCTCCTGGGCGCGCTCGACGAGCGTCATGACGTCGCCCATGCCCAGGATCCGGCCGGCGAGGCGGTCCGGGTGGAACACCTCGAGGGCATCGGTCTTCTCGCCCGTGCCCAGGAACTTGATCGGGATGCCGGTGACAGCGCCGATCGAGAGCGCGGCACCGCCGCGGGCGTCACCGTCGATCTTGGTCATGATGAGTCCGGTGACCTTGATCGCGGCGGCGAAGCCCTGCGCGACCGTCACGGCCTCCTGGCCGGTCATGGCGTCCACGACCAGCAGCGTCTCCACGGGCCTGGACACCTCGGCGACGGCCCGGATCTCGTCCATGAGCGCTTCGTCGATGGTGAGGCGGCCGGCGGTGTCGAGGATCACGGTGTCGCGGCCGATCCGCTTGGCGTGCTCGATGCCGGCCTTCGCGATGTCCACGGTGGGCGTCCCCGCCGGCGCCCGGTAGACGGCGATGTTGAGGCCCTTGCCCAGCGTCTCGAGCTGGTCCGCCGCGGCCGGGCGGTACGGGTCCGCGGCCACGAGGAGCGGCGCGCGACCCAGCTTGACGATGTGCTTGGCCAGCTTGGCGGCCGTGGTGGTCTTGCCCGACCCCTGGAGGCCGACAAGCGCGATGACGGCGGGGTTGCCGACGAGGCGGAACGTGCGGTCGCCCGCCGAGAGGAGCTCCGTGAGCTCGTCGTTGACGATCTTGACGACCTGCTGGCCGGCGGTCAGGGACTCGAGGACCTCCGCACCGATCGCGCGCTCGCGCACGCGGGCCACGAAGTCCTTGACGACCTTGAAGTTGACGTCGGCCTCGAGCAGGGCGAGGCGGACCTCGCGCATCGCGGCGTCCACGTCGGCCTCGGTCACGCGGCCACGACCGGTGAGCCCGGCCAGGGTCTTGCGGAGGCGATCGCTGAGGCTGTCGAACATGCGGGGGCGAGGACCCTTGTGGCTGACGGTGTGGATCAGGCCGCACGGCGGAGCCGGACGGGTGGTGCGCGGGTTCTGGCGACACCGAGGCGCGAGAAGTGTACGCGATCCCGGCGATGACGCCCGCGAAGGGTACCCTCCGCCGGTGACCTTCGAGCCCGTCGCCGAACCGCTGCCGTCGCCCGAGGAGGCCTCCCCCACCCCGGGCCTGCGTCGCAACCGGGCGTTCATGCTCCTGTGGAGCGCGGCGACGGTCTCCGTGTTCGGGTCGTTCGTGACCCGGATCGCGCTGCCGTTCGTGGCAATCCTGACCCTGTCCGCCGGCCCCGCCGAGGTGGCCGTGCTGCGCTCGCTCGAGCTTGTTGCGGCGCTGCTGGTCGGCTTCGTGGTGGGCGCCTGGGTGGACCGGCTTCGGCGCCGGCCGGTGATGATCGTGGCGGACCTGGTGCGAGCGGTGCTCCTGGGCTCCATCCCGGTCGCGGCGATGGGCGGCTGGCTCTCGCTGCCCCAGGTGTTCGTGGTCGCCGCCCTGGCAGCCGTGATGACCACCTTCTTCGACGTCGCCGACCGGGCCTACCTGCCCACGATCGTGGACCGCTCGGAGCTGGTGCGCGCGAACGGGGCGCTCACGGCCACGTCGGCCGCGGTGGAGTTCACGGCGTTCGGCGTGGCCGGATTCCTTGTGAACCTGCTGACCGCGCCGCTCGCGATCCTCATCGATGCGGCGTCCTTCGTGCTGTCAGCGGTGCTGCTGGGCGGCATCCGGCGGCCCGAACCTCCTCCCCCACCCGCCTCCGACCGCGAACCGGTCCTCCACGAGATCGCGGAGGGCCTCCGGCTCGTCGTCCACGACCCGATCCTGCGGGGCTTGCTCGCGGGCGTGATGGGTCTCGCGGCGATGTGGGGCATCTTCGGCGCAACGTGGCTGCTGTTTGTCACCGACGAGCTGCACCTGGACCCGGCGGTGATCGGCGTGATCGCGGCACTGGGTGGCCTGGGGTCGCTGGCCGGCGCCCTGCTCGCAGAGCGGGCCGTCCGCCGTTACGGCCTGGGGCGCCTCGTGATCCTGTCGCTCGTAGTGGCGGCCATCGGCAACCTCCTGATCCCGCTGGCACCGGCTGGACTTCCCATCGTCGCGGTCGCGTTCCTGCTCGGCCAGCAGATCATCGGCGACACCGCCGTCACCGTGTTCGACGTCACCGAGGTCTCCGTCCGCCAGGCCCGCGTTGGCGACCGGCAGCTGGGCCGCGTCAATGCGACGGTGCGCGTGGCGATGGTCCTTGCGCAGCTGGCCGGCACGATTGCCGGCGGCCTCGTCGCGGAGACGCTGGGCCTGCGGACGGCGGCGTTCCTGGCGCCGGTGTTCGCGCTGCTGGGCGCGGGGATCATGTGGCTGACCCCGGTGCGCGCCCTCGTGCGGCTGGACGGGGCCACCGAAGCCTGACCTCGCGGAGCTCAGAAGTCGAGGTCGGCCGGGTAGGTGATGTCGATCTCGCCGATCGTCTTGGGGAAGTCGGAGGCGTTGTTCGTGATGAAGCGGTCGGCGCCCGCCAGGACGGCGGTCGCGAGGTGGACCGCATCGGCTGCGCGGAGGCCGTATGTCGCACCCAGCGCCGCCGCGGCGTCGGCGACGGTGGCGTCCACCGGTCGCAGGTCGAGTCGGCCCAGGAGCATGCCGAGTGACTCGAGCTCCGCGGTGATGCCGTCTCGGAGGGCTTTGCTCAGCACCTCGGGCACCAGCAGCACGGAGCCGACGCCGACCTGCATGTCAGGCGACCCCTGCGCCGCGAAGAGGCTCCGCACCGCTATGCCGAGCGGGTGGTCGGTGGCCGCGTAGATCAGGACATCGGCGTCGAAGGCGTCCACTTCTGCGTCCTATCGGCGCGAGCGGCTGGCCCTGACGTACGCGAGGAGCTCCTCGGCGCGCTCTTCGCTCAGGATCCCACGGTCAGGTAGCTGTGTCCTGCGCCCGATCTCGATGGCCTCCCGGATCCGGTCGATGTCCCGCTGGAGGTTCGCCATGCGCCGCGAGCGCAAGCTGTCCGGCCGCACGATCACCGCGACGGCTTCCCCGTGCCGCGTGAGCGTGATCTCCTCGCCCGCCTGCACCCGCTCGATGATCTCGGGCAGGACGGCGCGCGCCCTGCTTACCGTCATGCTGTCTGCCATGGTCGAACTGTACTTCGTTGTACAACGTTGTGCAATAGCGACACGTAGCGACCGAGGTACTCAGAGGCCTCGGTCGCACCGCAGCGGTGATACGTGCGAGCGGTGGTGGTCGCGGGCCGGTCGATCGTGCACATGCGGTAGCCCGCCCGGCATCCCTACTCGAACAGCGCGGCGACGAAGCCCTCGGGGTCGAACGGGAGCAGGTCGTCCACCTTCTCCCCGACGCCGACGAAACGGACCGGGACGCCCAGCTCTTTCTCGATCGCGAACACGATGCCGCCCTTGGCGGTCGAGTCGAGCTTGGTCAGGACCACGCCCGTCAGACCGACCGACTCGTTGAACGCCTTCGCCTGGACGAGGCCGTTCTGGCCGGTGGTGGCGTCAAGGACGAAGAAGGTCTCGACCTTCGCGCCCGGGATGCGCTTGTCGATGACGCGGCGCACCTTGGACAGCTCGTCCATGAGATTCGACTTGGTATGGAGACGGCCGGCGGTGTCGGCGATGACGATGTCGGCGCGGCGCGCGATGGCGGCGTCGAGCGCGTCGTAGACGACGGCGGCCGGGTCGGCGTTGGCCTTGTGGGCGACGATCTCAGCCCCGGTCCGCTCCGCCCAGATCCCCAGCTGCTCGATGGCGGCAGCGCGGAAGGTGTCGGCGGCGGCGAGGAGGACCCGGCGGCCCATGGCGCGCTCGCGGGCGGCCAACTTGCCGATGGTTGTGGTCTTGCCGGTGCCGTTGACGCCGACCACGAGGACGATGGCGGGCATGCCCTCGGCCGACGGGGTTGGCTCCCAGTGCTGGGCGTCGCGCTTGGCGAGGAGCCCGGCAAGCTCGGAGCGGACCGCCTCCTCGGGGGTGACGTCCTTGCGCTTGCGGGCACGCTCGACGAGGTCGATCGAGAGCGAGGCGCCCACGTCGCCCGTGATCAGGGTCTCCTCGATCTCGTCCCAGTCCGCCTGGTCGCCGCTGCGGAAGGCAGACAGGAGGCGCGCGCCGAAGCCGGTGCGGGACTTCTCAAGACCGGCCTCGAGCTGCTCGCGCTCCCGCTCTTGGCGGGCGGCGTCGGCCTTCTCCGGGCTGTAGTCGGCGCCCCAGGCCCACTGGACCTGCGGCTCCGGGGCAGGCTCGGGTGCCGGCTCCGGGGCAGGCTCGGGTGCCGGCTCCGGGGCGGGCTCGGGCGCCGGCTCGGCCGGAACGTGGACCGGCTCCACGATGCCCGACCCGCCAGTGACCGGGTGGAGCGCGGGAGCCGCGTCGAGGGGCACCTCGGCCGTCACCGCCGCATCGGGGGAGCCCTGCTGCCACTCGTCCCCGATAAGGTCGTCGCCAGTCGTGTCAGCCTCAGCCGTCCCGTCGGTCCCTTGCGGCTGGGGCGGTCGGTCGTTCGGCTCTCCGCCGCGTCGGAAGAAGCGCATCAGCGGTGCTCCTCCTCCCCGTGGTGCGTGACCTCGGGCATCGGCAGGATGGGGGCGGGATCGACCTCACCAGTGCCACCAAGCAGCGCCCCCGGTGCTTCAGCGAGGTCCCACTCGAGCTCGTTGGGCTCGGCGACGCCAGCGTCGGGCGTGCCCTGCTTCCACTCGTCGCCGATGAGATCCGGCTCGAGGCCTCCTTCCGGGTAGAGGGAGCGGACCATGCCCGCGGGGACGTCGGCGTTGTCCGTGTCTGGTTCGGCAGACTCGACGATGGCCTCAGCCTCCGGGTCAAGCTCGAGCTGCTCGTCCTTGCGGTCGTGATGGAACAGGTGCATCAGCGCTTCTTGCCCTCCGGGCGCCGTCCACCCTCGCCCGCGAGGACCGCGAGGACCTCGGTGCGCTTGTGGTCGGCAATGGCCTGCGCCTCGTCCAGGCGGAGGCTGATGACGCGGCTGACCGAGTCGTCGCCAACGGTGACCCCATAGAGGGCGTCGGCCGACTCCACGGTGCCGCGGTTGTGGGTGATCACGATGAACTGGGTGGTGGCGGTGAGCTCGCGCAGGGCGTCGGTGAACCGCCCGATGTTGGCCTCGTCCAGGGCTGCATCGACCTCGTCGAGCACGCAGAAGGGCGCAGGGCGCACCTCGAGCATGGCGAACAGCAGCGCGACCGCGGTGAGGGTCCGCTCGCCACCCGAGAGCATGTTGAGCGCCTGCGGCTTCTTGCCGGGCGGCCTGGCCGTGATCTCGATGCCGGTGGCCGAGAGGTCCGCCGGGTCGGTCAGGGTCAGCTTCGCGAAGCCGCCCCCGAACAGCTGCCCGAACCGCTTGTCGAAGGCGACCTCGAGCCGGGCGAAGGTGGTGCGGAACTGGGTCGCGATCAGGGTGTCGAGGTCGGCGATCAGCGCACGTGTCTTGACGATCGCTTCGCGGAGGTCCTTGTCCTGGCCGGCGAGTGTCTCAAGGCGCTCGCGAACCGCACGGTACTCGTCGACCGCGAACGGGTTGGCTGCGCCGAGCTCGTGGAAGCGGCGACGCAGCGTTGCGAGGCGGCCGGCGGACGGCGGCTCGCTCACCGGAGCCTCGTTGGTCCAGCGCGGGGCGAGCAGATCGAGCGCGCGCTCGAAGGCGGCCGTCTCGGAGCCCTCGCCCGGGCCGTCCTCGGCGCCCGAGTCCGCGGCGGCGTCCTCGTGTGCGCCGGCGGCCGCGTCCTCCTCTCCCCCGGTGTCCACGGACGACGCCTCATCGACCCCGCTCTCGTCGTCGCCTGCCACGAGATCCGTGACGGACACCCCGGCGGCCTCTGCCAGGTGCCGCAGCCCGACCTCGCCAAGCCCGGCGAGCTCCACGAGCAGCTGCTCTCGAAGCGCGTCGAGCGCCATGCGGGCCTCGAGCACTGCCACATCGGCGGCCCGCACGCGGTCGTCGGCGGCCCGGAGACGCTCGCGCGCCGATGTGGCCGCACGCTCGGCCTCGGCCAGCCGTGTCCGCTCCACGCGGTCGGCGGCGAGGAGTGCCTCGAGCGTCTCCCGGGCACGCTGCTCGCGCGATGCGGCAGCCGCGAGCTCGTCCGCGACCGTGTCCCGCTCGTCGGCGGCTGCCTTCTCACGGTCGGCGAGGAGCGCCAGGTCCCTTTCGGTCGACGCGATCCGGGCCTCGGCCATGGTGACGGCGGCCTCCGCCCGCGCTCGTCGCCCTTCGGCGTCGCGCCGCGCACGCTCGTGGGCTGCGACGTCGTTGGCCAGGCGGTCCCGTCGCGAGCGCAGCTCCGAGGTGCGGACCTCCCAGGCGCGGATCGCCTCCTGCTCCGCGGCCCCGGCGTCCCCCGCAGGCACGTCCGCTGCCGGGCGCTCCTCGTGCGCCGCAAGCGCCTCCGACGCCCGGACGGCCTCGGCGGCCAGCCGTTCGGCCTGCGCCTGGTGCCACGCCGCCTCGCGCGCAGCCGCTTCCAGCTCGCGTCCCGCGGACCGCTCGATGTCCTCTGCGCGCCGCCGGCGCGCCGCCGCGCCGGACTCCACGGCCCGGGCCTGCTCGAGGGCCGCCCGTGCCTCCGCCGCAGCCCTCGACGTCGTCATCGTCTCGGCCTCGGCAGCGTCGGCCTCGGCCTGGAGCCCCTCGACCTCGCGGGCAAGCCTGTCGGCCTCCGCCCGTCGCTCCAGCGGCGAGTCGCCCCGCCCGATCCGGACTGTGAGCGGATCCAGGACCGCGCTCCCATCCCGGGTGACGCAGAGCCAGCCCAGCGGCAGCACCTGCTGGACCTCGAGCGCCGAGGCCAGGTCCGGCGCCCAGGCCACGCGCGTCAGCAGGGCACGGACCGCGCCGTTGGGATCGCGTCGGACAGCGTCCGCCAGGCGGCCGCCAGCGGCAGCCACGAGGGCGTCGTCCAGCCGGCGCAGGTCACCGGCCGTTCCGCCGCCCGGCAGCCTCTCCGCGGCGGCGAGGCGCTCGCGGACGACCAGGTGGCCGCGTTCGGCGGCCAGCGAGGCCGCCCCGCCGCGCTCCACGACGTACGCCCGCACCAACTCGCCGAGCGCGGCCTCCACGGCAGCCCGCAGGGTGGGCTCCACGCCGAGGTCCTCGTCCACCCGCTTGCCGCCAAGCTTGCGGGCCGCGCGGGCGATCCCGCGCTCCTCCTCCTCGGCGAGACGCTTCTGGAGCTGCTCCAGGCGACCGCGCGCGGACGCCAGCGCAGACCCAGCCCGCGCCGCGCGTTCCGCGACGGCGCGCCGGGTGCCCTCGCTGGCATCGGTGCGACCCCGGGCCTCCTCGCGGGCGACCACGGCGGCGACCTCCTCCTCGGCAGCGGCGGCCATGGCTGTGCGGGCATCGGCGAGAGTCCGTTCAAGGCGGGCGCGGCGATCGTCGGCCTGGGCGGCCTTCACACGCTCATCGTTGGCGCGGCGCTCGGATTCGGCATGGCGCCGGCGGGCGGTCTCGGCCTCCGCGGCACGGGCCGCCTCAGCGCGGCGGAGTGCGGCGAGCTCGTCACCGCGGGCGCGGCTGGCAGCACGCAACGACCCAAGCTCTGCGAGCGCCTCGGCGAGCGCGCGGTCGGCTTCGCCCAGCGTGGCCTCCAGTTCGAGGTCGCGCTCCGGGACGGCCTCGGCGAGGATCCGCCGCTGGGCGGCGACGTCGGCCTCTGCGGTGGCCCGCTCAGCGCCAATCCGCTGGCGATCCCGGACGGCCGCCTGGATCTCGCCCGAGGCACGCGCCTCACGCAGGCCCAGGCCCGTGAGCTCCGCTCGGGTGGTCTCGTGGACGGCCCGATGCTCGCGCTCCGCCTCCGCCCGGGCGGCCATGGAGGCGGCGATGTCAGCCACGGTTGACTCGGCGGCCTCGAGGGCCTCGAGAGCGCTGTCGGTCTCGGTGCGCAGCCGGTCGCGCCTGCCGTCGGCCTCGCCGGAGCGGCTCGCGGCCCCATGCCAGCGCCCGTGGGCGGCGGCGATCAGTGCGGCGGCCAGCTCCTCGCCGGCGGTGCGGCGGGTGGCCTGCTGTTCGGCGAGCTGTCCGAGCCGTCGCGCCTGTGGTCGGAGCTCGGCAAGGATGTCCTCCACGCGCGCCAGGTTGCCCTCCGCCTCGGTGAGCTGCTCCTCGGCCTTGCGGCGGCGGCGCTCGTGGCGGCGGACACCCGCGACCTCCTCGAACAGCGGCCGGCGCTCCTCGGGCCGGAGCGCGAGCGCCTGGTCCACCATGCCCTGGCCGATGAAGAGGAACGCGTTCTCGGCGAGGTTGGCCGAGTCCAGCAGGTCCTGGAGGTCGCGCAGGCGGACGCGCTGCTTGTTGAGGAGGTAGTCGTTCTCGCCCGACCGGTACAGGCGGCGGCCCAGCTCAACGACGCTGTATTCCACCGGCAGGAGGCCGTCCGCGTTGTCGATGACGAGCGTGACATCCGCCATGCCCTGGGCGGAGCGCTTGTCCGAGCCTGCCCAGATGACGTCCTCGGACTTGCGGATGCGCAGGCTGCGGCCCTGCTCGCCCAGCGCCCAGCGCAGCGCGTCGGCCAGGTTGGATTTGCCCGACCCGTTGGGGCCGACGATCGCACTGACGCCCGGCCCGAACTCGACCAGCGTGCGCTCGGCAAAGGACTTGAACCCCTGGACCCGCAGGCCCAGGAGGCGGGCCGGGGTGCTCACGACCCGGCAGCGTCGGGGGCGGGATCGGGATCCGGGCCGGGCGCAGGGTCGACACCGGAGCCGGGCGCAGGATCGACGCCGGGGCCGGGCTCGGGAGCGACACCAGGAGCGGGATCGGGGTCCGTGTGGGTGTCAGGGGCAGCATCAGCACCGGCAGCGGCACCTGCCGCCGCCACGACGCGCGAGCGGGGGGACCGTTGGCGCTCCTCGCGGATCACGTCGAGCGCCTCAGCGGCGGCAGATGTCTCGGCGATGCGGCGTGACGGACCATCGCCCGTCCCAAGCACGCGCCCGTCCACCACCACCTCGATGCGGAACTGCTTCTCGTGGTCGGGTCCGACCGCCTCGACCAGGCGGTAGACCGGGCGGTCCCCGGTGGTGCGCTGCGTGTGCTCCTGGAGCCGGCTCTTCGGGCTCTTGAGCGAGGTCATGGCCTGGTCGGCGGAGATCTCCGGCTCGGCCCACTGGTGGATCCAGTCGCGGGCCGTGTCCCAGCCGAGGTCCAGGTAGATCGCACCCACGAGCGCCTCGAAGGCGGACGCGAGGAGCGAAGGCCGCACGCGGCCGCCCCGCTGGGCCTCGCCCTCGCCGAGGAACAGGAAGTCGCCGAGGCCCAGGCGCGCCGCAAGGCGCGCGAGTCCTGGGGTGCTCACGATCGCCGCACGGCGAGCGGAGAGCACCCCTTCGTCATCGTTGGGGTGCCGTCGATAGAGTGCCTCGGAGACGGCGAGATTCACCACCGCGTCCCCGAGGAACTCAAGACGTTCGTTGTGGCCACGAGCAGCGTCTGGGTGCTCGTGGAGCCAGCTGCTGTGGACCAGCGCCTGCTCAAGCAGGTCGCGGTCGCGGATCGGAAGTCCGAGGCGCTCCGTCAGCGCGTCGGCCGGGTGCATGACGCCCCGGGCAGCCCGACTAGGAGTTGTGCTCTTCGATGAAGTCGACGGCGTCCTGGACGGTCCGGATCTTCTCGGCATCCTCGTCGGCGATCTCGGTCCCGAACTCCTCTTCGAGGCTCATGATGAGCTCGACCAGGTCCAGGGAGTCGGCATTGAGGTCGTCAACGAACGACGCCTCGGGAGTCACTTCGGACTCGTCGACCCCGAGCTGCTCGATGACGATCTTCTTGAGCCGATCGTAGGTGCTGGCCACTGACTCCTCCTCAAATCGGGGTGTCCCGACGGGTCGCGTCTTGCTCCCGGACAACGCGTCCGAGCACGCCATTCAAAAGCCGCCGCATCGGTTCCCCCGAGTAGGTGCGAGCGAGCTCAACCCACTCGGCGATGGCCACCCGGGCCGGCGTCGCGGGCGAGTGTAGCACTTCACCGAGGGCGCAACGCAGCAGTGCACGGTCCATCCGGGCCAGCGAGACGACCGGGTATTGGGGCGCCGCGGCCGTGATCTGCGCGTCGAGCGTGTCCCGGTTGGCGCTCACGATCACCACAAGTCGGCGAGCGTAGGTAGCCGTGTCGGCATCGCCCTCATCGGCCAGGTGACGCTCCAGGACCGCGTCCGCCGTCCGCTGGCCGAAGTCTGCCTCGAACACGGCGGCAAGCGCCAGCCGGCGGGCGGCACGGCGGCTCCGGGCCCGGTCCTCTCCTGCGCGATCGCGGCGAGGACGCGGGGCGTCAGCCTCCGACACCGTCAACCATGACGGTCACGGCGCCCACCTCGAGGCCCAGCAGCCGCTCGATGGCGCTCACGATGGCGGCGCGGACCTGGGCGGAGAGGGGCACGAGGCGCTGGCGCGGGCGCGCGACCAGCCAGATCGTGACGTAGACGCGGTCTTCGCGCACGCGGACGCGCACGGGCGAGCCGCCAATGACACCGCGCCAGCGTGGACCGCCGCGGCCCACCTTGAGCACGCCCGGGATCTCCAGGACGGCGAGCCGGACGGTCTCACGGATGACGCCGGGCCCGACGGTGAGGACGGCCATGTCAGTCCACGCTCCCTGGCGAGCCGAGGGCATTGGTGCTGGCGGGTGAATCCGGCGTCTGCTCCGACATGCCCAGCGACTCGGCGATCTGCTCGGTGACCTGTCCGCGCACGGCGACGGCCGCGGTCTCCACTGCGTACCAGATCATCCGGCGTTTGGCCGAGCCATGGGTGATGAGCAGCATGCCACGCACCCCCAGCAGCGGCGAGGCACCGACGACCTCGTAGTCGAAGTTGCCCCGGATACGCGCGATGGACGGCTTCATCAGCAGGCCCGCGATCTTGCCGCGCAGGGAGCCCAGGAACTCGGCCTTGAGCATGTCGAAGATGTACATCGACAGGCCCTCGAAGAACTTGATGACCACGTTGCCCAGGACCGCGTCGCACACGACGACATCGGCGGCGAACCTCGTCAGGTCACGGCCCTCGACGTTGCCGATGAAGTTGAGGTCCGTCTCGTCGATGAGCTCGGTGGCGCGAGCGATCCGCGCGTCGCCCTTCCCCTTCTCCTCCCCGATGGAGAGCAGTGCGACACGGGGGTTCGCGATGCCCATCACCCGCTCCGCGAAGATCGAGCCCATGCGCGCGTACTGCGCGAGGTTCTCGGCCGTGGAGTCAGGGTTGGCGCCGATGTCCAGCAGCAGGAACGGCTTGGCGCCGGGCAGCTGGACGGCGAGTGCCGGGCGGTCGATGCCGGGCAGGGTGCCGAGGATCAGCTTGCCGGCCGCAAAGCCCGCCCCCGTGTGGCCGGCCGTGATGACCGCGTCCGCCTCGCCGTTCTTGACGAGCTCGGTGGCCACGCGGATCGAGGACTGCTTCTTGCGCGCGAGCGCTCGGGCGGGGTGCTCGTCCATGCCAACGACCTCGGGGCCGTGGACGAACGTCACGTTGGCGGGCGCTTCGCCCGCGAGCCCCTGGAGCAGCGGCACGTCACCCACCAGGATGACGGCGTCAGCCGGGTGTTCCAGGGCCCACTTCACGGCACCGGGAACGACTTCCGACGCGCCATGATCGCCACCCATCGCGTCAACGGCGATGCGGACGCCACCGCTCGAAGGCACAGGGCTACCGCTGTCGGCGCCTGGTGTTCCGGGAGTCTCGCTCGTGGTCACGAGCGGGTTACGCGGACTCCTCGCCCGCGCCGCCGGCCGGCTTCAGCTGAACAGCCTGGCGGCCGTTGTACCAGCCACAGGCCGGGCACACCCGGTGCGGCAGCTTCGGCTCGTGGCAATGCGTGCACTCGACGAGCTGCGGCAGGGTGAGGGCGTGGTGGCTCCGCCGGTCCATCTGCCGTGCGTGAGCGACCTTTCGCTTCGGCACACCCATGTCGGTCTCTGCTCCTTGTTCGGTCGTGATGTCGCGCGCGGGCGTGCCCGCGTGTCGGTCAGGTCAAGTCGCCCGCTACCCGGGGCGCGCGAATGCGCCGCCGCAGGACGTGGGGCCGAGCGGGGAGTCTACCGGGTCTCGTCGTCCGCGTCGAACCGGAACGCGCGCAGCGCCTCAAGGCGGGGGTCGATCGGGCCGTCACCGTGGCCGTGACCCGGCTCCTGGCGCTCTCCGCACTCCGGGCACAGGCCGGGGCAGTCCGGCTCACACAAGTAGGCGATGGGCTCCTGGAGGCTGATCGCCTCGGCGAGGAGCGACCGCAGGTCCAGCTCGTGATGGCCTGTGAGGCGGGGCGCCTCCGGGTCGGCATCCTCCTCGAGCGGGACCGGCTGGCCGGTCACCATGTCGATGGTGGGCAGGACCTCCTCGTCGACGCGTGCCGCGAGGATCGTCTCCACCGGGCGCAGGCAGCGGGCGCACTCCCCCGCCATCGCGGTGGCGACCCTGGCCTCCACGATCAGGCCCCGGTTCGTCCGCGAGAGCTTGAGCGCCCCGGCCACGGGCCGGCTGAGCTGCACCCCCTCGCCGATCTCGACCTCGACCGGACCGATGGGGTACTCGCGGACGGTTCCCGGCGCCTCGGCCATGAGGCCGGACATGGCCAGGAGGAGCGGATCGCCGTGGGCGTCGAGCGGATGTGCGCGGCTGGAGTCGGGGTTCATCGCCGGCCGGCCGGTGAGGCTCCCGCTTCTTCGTCCTCGAAGCCGTCGGACGTGCTGACGGGCGCGTAGGCATCCTCGTCGTAGACGGGCTCGGTGGCGGTCGGCTGGGAGGCCGCGCGGCGCTCGTCGAGCATCTGGATGCCTCGCTCGATCTGCGCGAGCGTGCTGGTGACCGATGTCTCGAGGGTGGCGAGCACGCCGGCGGCGTAGTCGTCGGCGCCGGCCCGGACATCGACTGCGTCCGCCTCGGCATCGGCGAGGATCCGCCGGCTCTCATCCTCGGCGGCCTCCGTGAGGCCTCGCTCCCCGATCAGGTATGCGGCCTGCTCCTGGGCGCGGGCGACGATCCGCTCGGCCTCCTCCTGCGCCTTCTCGATGATCCGCTCGCCCTCCTGGTTGATCCGCTTGGCGGCACGGACCTCCTCGGGCACGGCGACACGCAGCTCATCGATGAGATTGAGGGCAGCGTCCCGGTCGATGATGGCGCTGCGCGTCAACGGCAGGGGTTTGCCGTTCGCGATCAGCGACTCGAGCCGCTCGACGAGAAAGATGATGTCCAGCGGGGGCCTCCCCTGGGCGCACCGCCCCGGCGGGGCGTGATCACCCGGATTATGGCACGGCAGCGGCGCGCGCCCGGTCCGTTGCGCGTTCTACCGGCGTCCCGCGAGCGCCAGGGCCATTGCGGCATCGGCTGCGGGCGGCAGCATCGCCTGCACCTCGCCCCCGAAGAGCGCGATCTCCTTGACCAGGCTCGAGGAGATGAAGCTGTTCTCCAGGCTGGTCATGAAGAACACCGTGTCGATGTCAGGGGCCAGCTGGTGATTGTTGTGGGCAAGCTGGAGCTCGATGTCGAAGTCCGCGATCGCGCGCAGGCCGCGCACCAGGAACGCGGCGCCCACCTCCTGGCAGAACTGGACCGTCAGCCCGTCGAACGTGCGGACCTCCACCACGGGTGCGAGATCCGGATCGTCGGCGACCACGGCGCGGATGATGGCGACGCGCTCCTCGGCCGACAGCAGCGGCGACTTGCGCGGGTTGCCGAGCACCGCCACCACGACATGGTCGAAGACGTGGGCCGCGCGCCGGATGATGTCCACGTGGCCATTGGTGATCGGGTCGAAGGACCCCGGGTAGACCGCGACCTTCACGCCTCACCGCCTTCCTGGGACGGCGCCACACCGCGCCGGTAGAACGTCAGCGCCGTCTCGCCGAAGCGGCGCTCACGCTCGGATGCTAGCAGCCCGATCACCGGTGGGGGCGCGTCCCGCCAGAAGTGCTTCGAGATCACGACCCCGCCGGGCCGCACGTGCGCCGCGACCTGCTCGAGCGCGCGGACGAGGGATGGGACATCGGCGTACGGCGGATCCACGATCACGATGTCGAACGGGCCGGCCGCTGCGGCGCCCGCGGGGTCCGCGAGCCAGGCGGCCACGTCGCGCCTGACGACCTGCGCCTCCGCTTCGAGGCGGGCTCGCCTCATGTTCTCGTGGATGACGCGGACCGCCCCGGCATCCTTCTCGACGAACACTGCCCGCGCCGCACCCCGGCTGAGCGCCTCGATGCCCCCGGCGCCGGAGCCCGCGAACAGGTCCAGGACGACCGCGTCCTCGAGCTCGGGCTCCAGCACGCCGAACAGGGTCTGCTTCACGCGGTCGGTGAGCGGGCGCGTGCCGGGCCCGGGCGCGGCGAGTCGGACACCCCGCGCGGAACCTGCGATCACGCGGCCGGCGTCGGCCATCAGGCGGCACTTGCCGGGTCGCCGGCAAAGACATGGCGGAGCCAGCCGTGCTCCAGCTCCTGGCGCAGGGCGGGCTCGGTCGGGAGGATGGACCCCTGGCTGTCGAGGAGCGCCTCCGCGTCCACACGTGCCTCGGCCGCAAGCGCCCGGTGCTCGAGATTCGTGAGCGTCGCCACGCGCAGCCTCGGCAGGCCGCTCTGCGCGAGGCCCAGGACGTTGCCCTCGCGACGCAGCTCAAAGTCTTTCTCGGCCAGCAGGAAGCCGTCCGAGGAGGCGGCCACCGCCTTGAGGCGCTCGTGCTCGGTGCTGCCCTCGGCGGCCTCGCTCACGAGCACACAGAAGGACGCGTCGGTGCCGCGGCCCACCCGGCCGCGGAGCTGGTGGAGCTGCGCGAGCCCGAAGCGCTCCGCGCTCTCGACGATCATCAGCGTCGCCTCCGGTACGTCCACGCCCACCTCGATCACGGTGGTGCCCACCAGGACGTCCAGCTCCCCGTCGCGGAAGCGGGCCATCTCCAGGTCGCGGTCGGCCGCCTTGAGGCGCCCGTGGACGAGGCCCACCCGCAGCGGCGCAAGCAGGGCGGTGAGGCGCGTGAACTCCTCCTCCGCAGCAGCGGCCCAGGCGGTCTCGAGATCCTCGTCGGGCAGCTCGTCGTCGCCGCCGTATCCCGAGTCGGGATCGTCAGCTTTGGCGGCCGCCGGACCGATCCGCGGCACCACGACGAACGTCCGGCGGCCATGCGCAGCTTCGTCGCGGACGCGCTGCCAGGTCCCGTCGAGCTCGTCCGTGCGGCGGATGCCGGTCCGGATGGCGATGCGGCCCGCGGGCGGGGTGTGCAGCTCCGAGAGGTCGAGGTCCGCGTAGAGCACCTGGCCCAGCGTCCGCGGGATGGGCGTCGCGGTCATGAGCAGCACGTGCGGCGCATGGCGGGCCTTGGCCTCGAGTGCGCCACGCTGCTCCACCCCAAACCGGTGCTGCTCGTCCACCACGGCGAGCGCGAGGTCCCGGAAGACGACCTTCTCCTGGAGCAGCGCGTGCGTGCCCACCACCACCTGCGCCTGTCCGGTCTCGATCGCCTCGTAGGCGTTCTTGCGGCCGGGCGCGGTGAGCGATCCCGTGAGCAGCGTCACCGGCAGGCCGAGGTCCTCCAGGAGTGCCCCCACCGTGACCGCATGCTGCCGGGCGAGCAGGTCCGTGGGCGCCAGCAGCGCCGCCTGCCGACCCGCGAGCGCCGCGGCGGCGAGGGCCCAGGCGGCCACCGCCGTCTTGCCCGAGCCCACGTCCCCCTGGACCAGCCGGAGCATGGGGACCGGCCGGGCGAGGTCCGCGCGGATCTCGGCGAGCGTCGTGGCCTGGTCGTCGGTCAGCTGCACCGGGTGGCCCAGCTTGCGCGAGATCGACGCGGCAAGCGCCTCGCGGACGCGCTCGTCCGTCGCGGCATCCACGTCGATGGCCAGGGTCGTGGCCCGCCCACGCGCCCGCCGCCGCCCCACCATGCCCAGCTGCAGCGCGAGGAGCTCGTCGAACGCCAGGCGGCGCAGAGCCCCGTCCTTCGCCTCGAACTCGGCCGGGTAGTGGGCCGACTCGAGGGCCGCGGTGATCCCCGGAAGCCCGTGGCGGGCCATCACCGGCGCCGGCAGGTACTCGGGGTAGACAGCGCCGGCCCCATCGAGGGCGGCCCGCATTGCCGCCCGCAGCCGGGCAGCGGTGACGCCGCTCGTCAGGCGGTAGACGGGAACGATCCGCCCGACGTGCAGCAGGTTGGCAGCATCAGCCGGCTGGAAGTCCGGGCCATCGAAGACGATGCCCCCGTTGCGGTGGCGGATCTTGCCCGACACCAGGATCTCGTCACCCTCGCGCAGGCGGCGCTCGATGAAGCGGCGGCCGAACCACGATGCCGTGGCGAAGCCCGTGGGATCCACGAGCCGGGCCTCGGTGACCTGGACCTTGCGCCGCCAGGTCTGCTGCACATGGACGGACTGCACCGTGACATGGGCGGAGGCGACGGTCCCGTCATCGAGGGAGCGCACGCCCGCCAGCGTCCGCAGCTCGCGCAGGTCGTCGTAGCGACGCGGGAGATGGAACAGGAAATCCCGCACACTCTCGATGCCCATGCGGCGGGCCTGGCGCTTGAGGCCGGTCAGCTGCGGGATGCCGCTGGCGCCCAGGGAGGCGGCCAGGAGCTCGACCGGGTCGGATGGCACCGTCTGGACGACCGGCGGCCGGAGCGACCGGCCGGCCTTCGGCGTGGCGGCCCGCCTGCGCTCGCTCACTCCGCGGAGATCAGGTACCGGTAATGGGGCTGGCCCCCGTGGGCAAGGACCACGTCCTCGAGACCCGGCGCTGCCTCGCGAATCCGCCCCACGAGCGCCTCGGCCTCGTCGAGCGTGGCGTCCTCGCCGTAATAGATGGTGATCAGTGCGAAGCCCGGCGCCAGACGCGCGATCGCAGCAAGCACGGCCTTGGTGGTGTCGTTGTCCACCGAGAGCAGGCCGTCATCGGGGTCGAGCACGATGGTCTGGCCCTTGCGCACCTTGTGGCCCGAGACGGTGGCGTCGCGGACGGCCTCGGTGGCCTGCATGGTCTGGAGCCCGCGGCCGGCCTCGGTCATGCCGGCGGCGTTGGCGGCCGCGGCGCGCGTCGGATCCAGCTCGAACAGGGCAGCCACGCCCTCCGCGCAGTTGCGCGTCGGGACGACGTGGACGACACGGTCGGTCATGGATGCGACCTGGCGCGCCGCCAGCACGACGTTGGGGTTGTTGGGCAGGATCAGGAGCTCATCGGCCTGGGTCGCCTGGACCGCCTCGAGCAGCTCGCCGGTGGACGGGTTCGCGCTCTGGCCCCCGCGGACGATCCGGAAGGCGCCGAACTCGCGGAAGTGCGCCGCAGTGTCCTCGAGGATCGCAGCGAGGCCGTCGGACGGGGCGACGCACACGACCCCCAGCGGCATCCGCGTGGCGGGACCTTGCGACGCCTCGGCATCGGCGGCAACCGCCCCGGCCTGCGCTAGCAGCACGGACCTCGCCTGGTGCTCGGATCCCGTGCCGCCCTCCTCGCCGACGAACGCGGCAGCTTTTGCCTCGCGCACATCGTGGGCCTGGTTGTCGAGGTTCTCGATCGTGATCCGCGACAGCGAGCCGATGCCCAGGCCGTACGAGATCACGGCGTCCGGGCGATCGTTGTGGACGTGGACCTTCACCATGTGGGCGTCGCCGGCGACCATCACCGAGTCCCCGATGGACTCCAGGTGGGCCTGGATGGCGGGCACATCCAGCGCGTGCCCCGGGTTGGCGCGCAGCAGGTAGACGGTCTCGTAGCCGAACGCGCTCTCCTCGCCCGAGGGGACGGCGACTGGAGCGGGACGAGGGCTGACTTGGGCACCGACCCGGGTGGGGGCCGTGGCGGTCTGGCCCCGTACGGCCCCGAGCGCGCCCTGGAGGAGCCGGAAGAGTCCCTGGCCGCCCGAGTCAACGACGTGGGCCTCGCGCAGGATCGGCAGCAGGCTGGGGGTCTTGGCGACCGCCTTCTCGGCGGCGTCCACGGCGGCGGCGAGCACCGCCTCGGCGCTGTTGTCGCGCTCGGCGGCCGCGACGGCTGCTGCCGACGCCTCCCGCACGACCGTCAGGATGGTTCCCTCGACGGGCTTCGCGACGGCCCCATAGGCCTTCTTCGTTCCGGCCTCCAGGGCATAGGCGAGGTCGAGCCCGTTGAAGCGGCGCTTGCCGGCCAGGCCATGGGCCACGCCCGCGAGGATCTGGCTGGTGATGACCCCGGAGTTGCCGCGCGCGCCCATCAGGGCCCCGAAGCTCACGGCCTGGGCAATCCGCTCCGCGTCACCCTCCGGCCCCACCTTGTCCGCCTCCTCGAGCGCGGCGCGCACGGTGGCGAGCATGTTGGTGCCGGTGTCGCCGTCGGGGACCGGGAAGACGTTGAGCGAGTTGATCTCGTCCACGTTCGCTTCGAGGGTGGCGACCGCAGCCCGGAACGCGGCCAGGAGGCCGGCCCCGTCACATGACCGACGCGGCATCAGGCGACGTCCGTCCCGCTCGCCGCAAGGTCCGACGGGCCGGGCTCGCCCGAGGCGGGTGGGGCCTCGACCGGGGCGGCGAGACGCTGCTGGTGGACGAGGCGGCCGATGCGGATCGTGACCTCGTCCGGCTCGCGGCCGATGCCCTGGCGCAGGGTCCAGCGGACGGACGACTCCACCTGGCGGGCGACCTCCGCGATGGGCAGGCCGTACGCGACCGTGAGGCGCAAGTGGATGACGAG
This sequence comes from uncultured Chloroflexia bacterium, assembly GCA_963748625.1. Lineage (GTDB taxonomy): Bacteria > Chloroflexota > Limnocylindria > Limnocylindrales > CSP1-4 > CAIXZV01. The sequence goes on from CAVVJT010000003.1 coordinate 231,948, forward strand.
CTCGGGCTCGAGCTCCACGCGAAGGCCGGGATGGGCGAGTCCAACGCGCTCCAGCAGCCGCCGCACCGGTCCGCCACCGGCGAAGCCCGTCACGCCATAGCTTGACACCACGGCATTGCGGACGAGCTCCCGGACGGCGCGGCGCGTGACGACCGAGCGGCCGGGGACAGGATCGGACACGCGGACGACGACCTCCTCGTGGACGTGCCTCCCGCCGGTGTCCGGCGGGCGTCGACAGGGCTCCGGGACGGCGCCGGAGGCTGTGCTACCATACCACCCCGCTCACGCCGGTCCGCTGGCGTGCGCTCGTTTTCGGCCCAATCCGAGGATCATTACTGACCATGGCTCGCAGCTGCGCCGTCTGCGGCAAGGTGTCGATGGGTGGCTTCAACCCGCAGTCGTCGGGGATGAACCGCGTTCGCGCACACCGCCGCTACCAGCCGAACCTCCAGGTCACGACGGTCAGCGGCAAGAACGGTGCGCCTGAGAAGGCGCTCGTCTGCACGCGCTGCCGCCGGACCGCCACCAAGAGCGCGCGCTAGACCGTTCACCCGGCCTGGACACAAGCCGGTCGCCCTGGCGGCCGGCTTTTCGTGTGCCCTGCCGGCGTGCTCTGCCGGCGTTCGCCGGCGCTGCCTGACTCACCACTGGAGGGGCTATCCGGTTGACTTCGGTTCCCACAAGATGTAGTGGTCAGCCCTGCGACTCCGTCATGCCGCTCCGTCCTCGCACGAACCGCCGCCAGCCGAGGACAAGGACACCGAGTCCGACCACCATCCCAACGAGATAGGACGTCCACACGGCGACGATCATGGTCAGGGTGTCGTCGATGACCGAGAGGTCGTCGCCGTAGAGGAGGACGAGGATCCAGTGGCCGACAAGGGCGCACGCGAACGTCGCGGCGAGACCGACCAGGACGGCGATCCCGGCCAGCATCACGAACTTGGCGGCCCCGATCAGGTGCCTCGTCATAATCGTCCCCCTGTCTGACGGGCCGTTCCGTCCGCCGCTGCCGCCTCTGACGCACCGAGAGGTTCGATCGTGGCGCTGACGCCGCCTGCGGCCTGCGACGTCGCACGGACGACCTTCTTCGACGGCGTGAAGGGCACCTTCGGCAGGTCCTTCGCGCCGGTGATCGTGTCGTAGGTCGTCGGGCGCGCCCGGTCCCGAGGCCGAGCAGCGTCTGGAAGGCGGCGGCGAGGTTGAGCCGGCGGTTGTGGCGGAACACGAACTCGTCGAGGTAGACGGCGAGGTGTCGGCGGGTCACGCCGCGATGGGTCCCATTCAGCCACGCCTTGAGATTCCCGATGGCCTGGTGAGCCGCGTCCGTTCGAGGTTCACGGTGGCCCGGCGCAGCTTATGGAGGATCATCCATGCCGTCTCGTAGCGGGCGATGCCGAGTTGCCGCTGGATCCCGAGGGCCGATACCCCGCGCTTGTCGGTGATCATGAGGAACGCCACCCAGAACCAGATGAGAAGGGGCGTGCGGGTCCGGTGGAGGATCCGTCGGGCCATCGGCACTCGGCCAGATACTGCTCGCATGCCTCGTCGGTCGAGAACCGGCGCTGGAACTCGATGAGGGTCTTGGGGAGTCCGGGGCGTCGGGCGGCCACAGGTCGACACTGTGAGTTGCGCTGACCGGATTCAACCGGATAGCCCTTCCACCACTGAGTCAAGGGATGCCCGTCCGAGCGTGGGGCGTACGCGCAACTCGGACCTGACCGCACGGTTCACGCGGGACCTGGGCCCAGGTGACTCCCCGCGGGGTCATCCCCTCCGCAGCGCCGCGGCAGCCTACGCCGGAGCGGCGCGGTCGGTGGTGTCGAGCCAGATCGTGAACGGGCCGTCGTTCACCAGCTCCACGGCCATCTCGGCGCCGAACTCGCCCAGTTCGACGCGCTTCACCCCCTCGACCTCGAGGCCCGCCGCAACCCGCAACCAGAGGACCTTGGCGAGGGCCGGCGAGGCGGCGTCAGTGAAGCCCGGCCGGCGGCCGCGACGGATGTCCGCATACAGGGTGAACTGGCTCACGACCAGCGCCTCGCCGTCCACGTCGAGCAGCGACCGGTTGGTCTTGCCCTCGTCGTCCTCGAAGATCCGCAGCTCGCAGATGCGGCGGGCCACCCAGTCCGCGGTGTCCTCGTCGTCCCCACGGCCCACGCCGAGGAACACCAGGAGCCCGGGGCCGATGGAGCCCACGACCGCGCCAGCGACGCGGACATCAGCGCGGGTGACCCGCTGGAGCAGCGCGCGCACGCCTGGATCCCCTATCCGGCCATCGTCGCCGCCCGCGCGGCATCCGCCATGGCCCGGGTGCGGCGCACCGCCTCCGCCATGTCGGGCGCGCGGTAGAGCGCGGAGCCCACGACGATCACGTCCGTGCCCTCGCGGCCGATCACCTCGGCCGTCTCAGCACGGCCTCCACCGTCCACCTGCACCTCGAGGGCGCCTCGTGGGTCGAGCCATCCGCGAGCCGGCCGCAGCTTGGCCGCGGCGACGTCCGCCATGAAGGACTGGCCACCGAACCCGGGCTCGACCGTCATGACGAGAATGATGTCGAGCAGGTCGCGGTAGGCGTCGAGCGCCGTCAGCGGCGTGCCGGGCTTGACCGACAGCCCGGCCGCCCGCCCGGCCCCGCGGATGCGCTCCAGGGCGGGCCGGGTCTGCGTGGCGTCCACCTCGACGTGGAAGGTGATCGAGTCACACCCCGCATCGAGGAACTGCTGGGTCCAACGGCCGGGGTCCGAGATCATCAGGTGGGCGTCGAACGGGAGTTCCGTGACCCGCCGGACAGCCTCGATCATCGTCCAGCCGAAGGTGATGTTCGGGACGAAGTGGCCGTCCATGACGTCGAGGTGGATCCGGTCCACGCCCGCGTCCTCGGCCCGGCGGATCTCATCGCCGAGGCGCGCGAGGTCGGCGTCCAGGATGCTGGCGGCGATGAGGGTGCTCGCCGGCCGGCGGCTGGTGGTCTCCGTCATGCCTCTCCTGTCCCGGCAGGCGCCGGCTCCTCGCTGCGCTCACCGCGCAGGGCAGCCGCGCTCTGGGCGACCAGGCGCTCACGCCGGCGCTGCACCACGATGGGTGTGGGCTGGCCAGCGTGCTCGGCCGCGAGCTGGCCGCAGGCGGCGCCGATCTCCGTGCCCCGGTTGAAGCGGATCGTGGTGGCGATCCCCGCCGCCCGCAGCCGATCGGCGAAGCGCTCCACGCGTGCGACCGGCGTGCCGGTCCACGGCGTGTGCGCCACGGCGTTCATGGGGATGAGATTGACGTGTGCGAGCTCGCCGCGAAGCAGGTCGGCCATGGCGTCGGCGTCCGCATCGGTGTCGTTGATGCCGTCGATCATCGTGACCTCGTAGGTCACACGGCGTCCGGTCGCCTCCACGTGCTCGCGCGCCGCGGCGACCACCTCCTCTACCGGCCAGCGGCGGTTGAGCGGCACGAGCACGTCGCGCAACGGGTTGCGGGCGGCATGCAGCGAGATCGCGAGCGTGAACTGGGGTCCAAGGGCGGTCAGGCGACGGATCCCGGGCACGACGCCGGACGTGCTCACCGTGATGTGGCGCGCGCCCAGCCCGAAGCGCTTCGGGTCGTTGAGGGCCGCGATCGCCTCGAGCACGCGGTCGAGGTTCAGGAGGGGCTCGCCCATGCCCATGAATACGACGTTGGTGAGGTGTTTGCCGGTGGCCGCGAGGCTGCGGGCGGCATGGCGCACCTGGTCCACGATCTCAGCGGTCTCGAGGTCGCGCTCCATCCCCAGTTCGCCCGTGGCACAGAACGGGCAGCCGACCGCACAGCCGGCCTGGGAGCTGATGCACAGCGTGTGGCGCTCGCGGGTGCCCTCGCGGGCCGGGTAGTGCATCAGGACCGACTCGACAAGGAGCCCGTCCGAGAGGCGGTGGACGGCCTTCTCGGTGAGGCCGCCGTCCGTGATGCGGACCTCGGACTCCTCGACGGTGTCGTAGCGGAACGAAGTGGCGAGCGCGTCGCGGAGTGGCGCCGGCAGGGTGAGAATGTCGGCGAATGAGATCTGCCGGCCACGCCATGCGGCGTCGAGCACCTGCCTGGCACGGTAGGCCGGATGGCCGTGCTCCGTGAACCACGCCGCGAGCTCCTCCGGCGTGAGGCTTCCGACGCCCGGGCGCTGGTCGCGGGGGCTGGTGGCCGAGGGAGCGGGGCGGAGCCCGAAGAAGGCGGCGATCGCCGGCTGTTCGCCGGCCGACGTCAGCGCATCGGTGATCGGCGGCGTCTGGTCTGTCATCGCGGGTGATTCTGACACGGGCGGGCGGTGCGGGCCTCAGGCACCGGCGTGCCGACCGCGGAGCCAGTCCTCGCCCGGCATGGACCGCCTGCCCGGGGGCGTGACGGTCTCAAGGACGAGGCGGCCATCGGCCGTGGCCAAGGCGGGCCGGCGGCCCTCGCGGACGATGGAACCGGCGGAGTCCCCAGCCGCGGATCCCGCGACGGACGCCGCGCTCACGACGAGGCGCTCCCCGTCCAGCTCGAGGTACGTTCCGGGCCACGGGAGATAGGCGCGGACCAGGCGCTCGAGCACGGCTGCGGGCCGCGCCGGGTCGAGACGGCCGTCCGCGCGCCGCAACGGGCGCGTGAGCGTCACGCCGTCGGACGCCTGCGGGACGGCGCCGACCGTCCCGTCCAGCCAAGGCCCCACCATCCGCCCAAGCAGCGCGGCGCCCGCCTCGGCCAGGGCGGCCTCCAGCGCCGGCGCGGTCTCCGTACCGTCGAGCGGCCAGGACTCCTGCGCGACCACCGGTCCCGTGTCGAGGCCCGCATCCATCCGCATCAGCGTCACCGCGGTGGACGGATCGCCTGCTGCGATCGTGTTCGGAATCGGGCTGGCGCCACGCCAGCGCGGCAGGGCGGACGGGTGCAGGTTCAGGGCGCCGTGGACCAGGGCGAGCAGCGCGGGCGGGACGATCTGGCCGTAGTCGGCGAGGACCGCGAGCGTGGGGCCGAGGGCCAGGATCGCCGCGAGGGACTCGGGCGTCCGCAAGCGCGGCGGCGTCAGCACGGGCCCGATGCCAAGCGCCACCGCGAGGGTGCCGATGGGCGTGGCCGTCAGCACCTGCCTCCGGCCAACCGGACGCGGTGGGGCCGTGACCACGCCGACAAGCTGGATGCGGGGATGGGTGGCGAGCGCGCGCAGGGCCGGTGCCCCGAAGGCGCCGCTGCCGAGGAAGACGGTCCGGACGCGCCCGCCGGCGGCCGGGTCCGCTGTCACGCCAGGGCGCCCGTCGCGCGGATGATGCGCGAGCCGGTGTCGTCGCCGGCGCCGCTCGCGGCACCGTCGCCGTCGCGGGAGCCGCTCCCCACGGCGATCAGCTCGTCCATCGAGTCGAGGTAGTCGATGTAGAGCTTGCCCTGCAGGTGGTCCAGCTCGTGCTGGAGCGCCCGGCCCAGGAACCCTGAGCCCGCAACCTTCACCTTCTTGCCCTTGCGATCCTGCGCCACGACCCAGACCTTCTCACGGCGGGTCACGTAGGCGGCGTAGCCGGGGATGGACAGGCAGGCCTCGAGGTCACGGTCATCGCCCGACGCCTTGACGATCTCGGGGTTCACCAGCTCGAGGAGGTTGCCCTCGACCTCGACGACGCATGCGCGGAGGGCCTCTCCGAGCTGCGGGGCTGCGAGGCCGACCCCGGGCGCGTGGCGCATCGTGTCGGTCAGGTCGTCCAGCAGCTCGTGGAGGTACTTGCCGAAGCTGTCCACGGTCTCGCCTTTGAGGCGCAGGCGCGGGTCGCCGAGGAGGACGATGGGTTTGACGCTCATGATCGCGCGAGTATAGCCAACGACCGCCCGTGCTCCGTGCAGGCCCGGGCCGGCACCGTCTGTCACGCGTGGCAGCGTCTGTCGCGCCTGGCCACGTCTGTCACGCGTGGCAGCGTCTGTCGCGCCTGGCCACGTCTGTCGCGCCTGGCCACGTCTGTCGCGCCTGGCCACGTCTGTCGCGCGTGGCCCCGTTTGTCGCGCGTGGCCCCGTTTGTCGCGCGTGGCCCCGTTTGTCGCGCGGGGCCCCGTCCTGCCGCCCGGCGGGCACTGCGAGCAGAAACCCGCACGTTCGTGCCGCCTGGCGGCCGGTTCAGCCCGAAAACGGGCGCTGGGGCTCGTCCTGCCCGCTGGACGGTTGGACTGCCCAGGATCCTGCACGCAGGGCCCGCTGGGCGGGAGCTCGACCCTGGTGCGCGATCCGTGGCGGCGGGATCAGATGCCGGAGCCGCCATCCTGGGCGGGGGCGGCGGGTGCGGCCTCGTCGGCTGGCTCGCCGGCCGGTGCGGCTGGCTCGCCGGACGGTGCGGCTGTCGCGTCGGCCGTGGCGGCGGGGTCGGCTGCCTCCTCGGTCTCCGGAGCGGCACCCCCGGCCGCGGCCTCCTGGGTCGCCCGGAGCTCCGCGGCGACGGCGACGGCGCGCTCGGCGAAGCGCTGGCCATAGTCGGACGTGATCACGGCAGCCCGCGTCGCGGCAGGACCGGCTTTGGCCGCGGCGACGGCAGCGAGCTCTGCGGCCTTGGCGCCCACCTGGCGGGCGGCCGGAGCCGCGGCCGAGGCGAGGCCGTTGATCATGGACTCGAGCTGGGCGAGCCACTGCGCAGTCTGCGGGTTGCCGGCACCGCCGTCAGCACCCGGGGTGGACCCTGCGTCCGCTCTCCAGCTTCCGGCCGACCCGGGGTCCCCGGCGCCCGGAGGTGGCGGCGGTGCAGCGGGCTCCTGGGCGGGCTCGCCGATGGGCGGTGTGGTCGTGTGCTGCTGCTCGTCGGTCACGGGGTGTCTCCTTGCCGATCGGTCCGATCGTGCTGTCGTCTGCGTCCATTGTGCCCGCCGCACCAATTCCTGCACGTGCCGGCGTTCCCCGACGAGCCTAGAGGAGCGACTCCGGGTCCACGTCCACGCTCCACGGAGCGCCGGGCGGCGGTTCGAGGAGGGCGGCCGGATCCGCACCGCGGAGCACCAGGTTGAAGCGCCATCGCTCGGCACGCCGCGCGATGTAGGCGGGGGCAGGACCGATCACCTGCACCACGAGCCCCATGTCCCGCGCCCGGTCGCGGAGTCGGTCGGCCATCGCGAGCGCCTCACGCTCGGCCGCGTCCCGCTCGGCCAGGCCGACCGTGAGCTTGATGAGCCGTCCGAACGGCGGCGAGCCGAACCGTTCTCGGAGCGCCAGCTCCTCGTCGTAGAAGGCGGCAGCATCGCGCTCAACGACGGCGCGGATCGCCCGATGGTCGGGCCGGTAGGTCTGGATGTACGCGAGCCCGGGGCGATCCCCGCGGCCGGCCCGGCCCACCGCCTGGGCCAGCAGTTGGTACGTCCGCTCGGAGGCACGCTCGTCGGGGAGGTTGAGCGCGATGTCCGCCGAGACCACCCCAACCAGGGTCACCTCGGCGACGTCGAGCCCTTTGGCCACGAGGCTCGTGCCCACCAGGACATCAAGGCGGCCGGAGGCGAAGGCGTCGAGCACGCGCTCGGCCGCCCCCTTGCGCTCGACGACATCGCGGTCCAGGCGTCCGACGCGCAGCCACGGGAACCGGTCGCGCACCTCGCGCTCGACGCGCTCCGTCCCTCCGCCGAGATAGCGGATCCGCGGCGAGGCGCACGAGGGGCAGCGGGTCGCGATCGGCCAGGCCCGCCCGCAGTGGTGACAGCGCAGCGTCGTGCCCGCCTGGTGGTAGACCAGCGGGCGGTCGCAGTCCGGGCAGGATTGAACGGTCCCACAGTCCCGGCACAGCACCACGGACGCCGTGCCCCGCCGGTTGAGGACCAGGATCGCCCGGTCGCCGGCACCCGTGTCGAGCGCCGCGAGCGCCCCTGCCAGCGCCGCCGAGAGCAGGCCCCGGTTGCCCGCCGCGAGCTCGGCGCGCATGTCCACGGCCTCAACCAGCGGCTCCGCGCCGGCCGCCCGGACCGGCAGCACCGCCCGCCGGTAGCGGCCCGCACGCGCATGGCCCATCGTGTCCACGGCGGGCGTCGCCGAACCCAGGACCACCGCCGCCCCGGCGAGCCTGCCGAGCTCCACGGCCGTGTCACGGGCCTGGAAGCGCGGCGTCCGGTCGCTCTTGTAGGCCGGGTCGTGCTCCTCGTCGACCACGATCAAGCCGACGTCCGCGAGCGGGACCAGCGCGGCGGTCCGGGTGCCCACCACGACGTCCACGTCGCCGGCCCGGATCCGGCGCCACTCGTCGGCCCGCTCCCCTTCCCCGAGGCCCGAGTGCATCACCGCGACGCGCACCGGCAGCTCCGCCCGGAGCCGATCGGTGATCGGGGTGGCCAGCGCGATCTCTGGCACGAGGAGCAGGCACGGCCGTCCCGCGGCCAGGCTGGCAGCCATCGCCTCGACGTAGATCGCTGTCTTGCCGCCGCCGGTGACGCCGTCGAGCAGGACGGGTGTCGGGTCGCGTTCGGCCACCGCCGCCAGGACCATGCCCAGCGCGGCCGCCTGGTCGGGCGTCAGCGCCGCACCGGTGGGCCGCGCACCACGCAGGCCGACCGGCCGGGAGGCGAGCGGACGGCGCGGCCGCTCGCGGACCTCCGTCCGCACCAGGCCACGCCGCACCAGCCCCGCGATCGCCGACGCGCCGTGGCGCTCCGAGATCCCGGCCGCTGCCACACCGTCGCTTGGGCCATTGCCGGCTGCGTCGTCGCCGGCTGCGTCGTCGCTGGCTGCCTCGTCGACGGCCGCCTCGTCGACGGCTGCCTCGTCGACGGCTGCGGGCGTCGCAGCGAGCTCGGTGAGGGCGTGCTTCTGGCGCGGCCCCAGCGGCCTCCCGGCGGGCCGCTCCCCGTCCCCCAGCAGGACCGCAACGGCCCGCCCTTCCGTCGTCAGCCAGACGCGCCGCTCGTACCGGGGCCCGATCGCCGCCCCAAGAAGCGTCCACGTCAGCTCCACGAGCCCCTCGTCGGCCAGGATCCGCAGGCGCCGCAGGAGGCCCGCCCGGCCCTCGGGCGCCGCAAGATCGCGCACCGGGCGGGCTCGCCCCGCCATGTCGTCGAGCAGGTCGACGTCGGCGGAGGCCAGCACGCGTCCGGGCAGGCCTGGCTCAGCCGAGCCTGGCTCAGCCGAGCCAGGCTCCTCCGGGCCCAGGCGTGCCTCACCGGTCGGGCCCGTCGCTGTCGGGCCCGGAGCTGCCGGCCCCGGAGCTGCCGGCCCCGGAGCTGCCGGCCCCACCGGCGCATCGAGGCCCAGGCGCGCCTCCCCGGCCGGCGTCACCTCGGCCACCAGTTCGAGACGCTCGAGCATGCCCGGGGGCAGCATCGCCCGGATCACCGTCGCGAGCGGCGCGAGATACCGCTCGGCCACGAGGCCTGCGAGGGCAAGCGCGAGCGGCGGCAGCAGGGGTCCGTCGGAGCGGACGCGGGCGGCGATGGGCCGCGCATGCGCGCCAGGCGGCAGGCTGCCCTCCCCCAGGACCACGCCGATGGCCTGGCGGCCGCCCTTGCCGAAGGGCACGAGGACGGCCTCGCCCGGCTCCACGTCGCTCAGCGCGGATGGGACCTCGTAGGTGTACGTTCGAGGGCCTGGGGTGCCGGGCGCGTCGACCGCGACCGCGACCAGGCGGCGCGCCCGGTCCGTGACCGGCCCCGCCCCGGTGTCGAGCCCGAGCGTGGGCGGCACGACGTCAGCCGACGCGCACGCGCCGGTCGGCGTTGCGGCGCTTCTCCTGGGTGATGATCGCCTCGATCTCGGCGGCGGTGCTCTCGATTGCACCGTCGTCGTTGACCACCACCTGGTCGTAGTCGCCCTGGCGGGCCAGCTCGATCGCCGCGTTCCGCTGCCGGATCTCGAGCTCGTCGGCGCTCTCCGTGGCGCGCGAGCGCAGCCGCTGGAACAGGGCCTCGAGGCTGGGCGGGACGATGAACACGAGGAGAGCCTCGGGAACCCGCTCCTTGACGACCTTGGCGCCTTGCACGTCGATCTTGAGGATGACGTCGTGACCATCGGCAAGCGCGCTGGCGACCTCACGCCTGGGCGTGCCGTACCAGTTGCCGTGGACCTCGTTGGCCTCGAGCAGCTCGCCCGCGGCGCGCAGCTCCTTGAACTCGGGCCGGGTCAGGAAGTGGTAGGAGGAGCCGGGAACCTCTCCGGGCCGCGGACCGCGCGTGGTGCAGGTCACGACATAGTGGTAGTCGGGGTCGCGCGGGCGCGCCCGCAACGCGTCGATGATCGTGTCCTTGCCCACGCCGGAGGGCCCACTGATGATCACCAGCAGCGCGCCCGGCGCACCCTCGAGGACCTCCGGATCCGTCACGCCTTTCCTCCGCCCGGACGCCGGCCGGCCGATGCCTCGGCGGCGCGCAGCCCGTCCAGCACCGATGCGAGCGCGTCCGGGAGGGGTGCCTCCACCCGGACGAGCTTGGCCGAGGTCGGCGAGACGAGCTCCAGCCGCCAGGCGTGGAGGAACAGGCGCTCGAGGCCATCGGGCCCCCTGCGCGAGGTGCCGGTGCCGTAGACCGGGTCGCCGGCGATCGGGTGGCCCAGCGCCGTCAGGTGGACGCGGATCTGGTGGGTCCGCCCGGTGATGAGATCCAGGTCCAGCAGCGTCCAGTCGCGGAACCGCTCGCGCACGCGGTAGCCCGTCACGGCGTGCCGGCCGTCGGTGGTCACCGCCATCCGCTTGCGGTCCTTTGGATCGCGGCCGATGTTGGCCTCGATCCGGCCCACCGCCGCCGAGACCGAGCCCTGCACGAGCGCCTGGTAGGTCTTGCGCACGCGGCGTGCCTTGAGCTGGGCCATGAGGGAGGCCTGTGCGGCGTCGTTGCGCGCGACGACGAGCAGGCCGGACGTGTCGCGGTCGAGGCGGTGGACGATGCCGGGGCGGGCGACGCCCGCGATGCCGCCGTAGTGGTCGCCACGGGCGAGGAGGGCGTTGACGAGCGTGCCCTGCCAGTGGCCGGGGGCGGGATGCACCACGAGGCCAGACGGCTTGTTGACGATGAGGATGTCGTCGTCCTCGTAGACGACGTCCACTGGGATCGTCGGGTCGGGCTCCAGGTGGAACGGGATCTCGGCGGGCGGGACCTCCAGCACGACGGCGCCGCCGCGCACCTCGGAGTTGGCGCGCAACCGGCGCCCCTGGTCGTCCACCAGGCGGCCGTCAGAGATCAGCTTCTGCACGTACGAGCGCGACAGGCCGGTCCGGTCCGCGACGAACCGGTCCACGCGCCGGATGATCTCGCCCTCAGGGACCAGGAGCCGGCGCGGGCCGGGCTCGACCGACGGCGGTCCGGACTCCATGCCCGGAGCCTCACCGAGGTCCTCGCCGCCGTCAAGGTCGGCATCGAGGTCCGCGTCGAGCGCCTCGTCCAGGTCGGGGGTGTCCAGATCGGGGCCGTCGAGGTCGTCCTCGCGCCCGGGTTCCATGTCAGCCATCGGCTCCCCACTCCCCCACCCGCGGCACGATCGCGAGGATGATCAGGCAGATGATCGAGACGGTGATCGCCGCGTCTGCCACGTTGTAGGTGTAGAAGCGCCACTCCCCGATGCCCATGTCGATCCAGTCGAGGACGTAGCCCCACCGGAGCCGGTCGATGAGATTGCCGATCGCCCCGCCGAGGAGCAGCGCGAGCGCGATCGTGGTCACGATCCCACGCCCGGCCTTCCGGTGGTAGACCACGATCAGAGCCACGACGACCAGGGTGACCGCGGCGAACGCCGGGGCCGACGCGGGCAGGAGGCCGAACAGGGCCCCGTCGTTGCGCCAGTGGACGAAGGTGAGCCAGTCACCAAGGACGGACAGGCCCGCCCCGAACTCGATGTTGGCGGCGACCCAGCCCTTGGACAGCTGGTCGGCGACGACCACGCCGATCGCGATGGCCGCGAAGAGGATCCAGCGACGTGTCGAGGGACCACGCCACGCGCGTGGAGCCGCAGCGGGTCCCTGCGCCACATCGGGCTCCTGCACCGCCTCGGCGGTGTCCGCCGACGTCTGCAGGGGCGGTGTCTCCTCCGGGGCGGTCTCGGCCATGGGCTCAGGCCCCCTGGCCGACGCGCTGCAGGGCGATGCGGGCCTCACCCGCCTCAAGCCGCACGGCCACGACGGGCAGCCCCTCGGGCGGCGCCTCGCGGCGCACCTCGTCGGCAAGGGTCTCGGTGGCCACCGAGTCGAGGTAAGGCTCCACCTCGGTCGCCAGGCCTTCGATCCAGAGCACGATCCGGTCGTCGAGGTCCAGCTCGGCCTCCTTGCGGAGGTCCTGGACCGCGCGCGTCAGCTCGCGCCCGTCGCCCTCGGCGCGCAGCTCGGGCGTTAGCGCGGTGTCGATCACCGCCACCAGGCCGTCGTCGTGGGCCACAGCGGTGCCCGGCCGTGGGGTGGCCTGGATCTCAACCTCGTCGGGTGCAAGGGTCACGCCTGCAAGCGTGACCGACCCGTCGGCGTTGATCGTGAACGCGCCCTCGCGGGCGGCGGCCATGACAGCGGGGATCTGGGACCCGAGCTTCTTGCCGACCTTGGGCAGGAGGACCTTGACGCCCCGGTCCACGAGCTCGGACTCGTCGCCGATGAGCTCGACCACCTTGACGTTGGCCTCCACCCGGACGAGCTCCAGGAGCGCGTCCAACTCCCCGATCCGGCGCCCCGGCAGGGCCAGCCAGAGGCGGGCGAGCGGCTGGCGGACCTTCAGGCCGGCCTGGCCGCGCAGGGTCCGCGCGAGGTCCACGGCCTTGCGGGCCACGGCCATCGCCTCCTCGAGCGCCTCGTCGCGCAACGGGGCGAGCTCCGCGGCCGGCCACGGGGTCAGGTGCACCGAGTCGGGGGCATCGGGATCGATGGCCGCGACCAGGTTCCCGTACATGGAGTCCGACACGAACGGGAGGATAGGGGCGACCGTCCGGGCCAGCCCGACCAGGGCCTGGTGGAGGGTTGCGAACGCGGCGTCGCGATCCGCGCCGGTGGCCCGCGACATGCGCCGGCGCGAGAGGCGCAGGTACCAGGTGGAGAGGTCGTCGATGTAGGCGTCGATCACCCTGGTTGCGGCCTCGACGTCGTAGTCGCGCAGCCTGGCCTCCACCGCGGCCACCACGCCCGCGGATCGCGAGAGGATCCAGCGGTCCAGCGGCGGACGGTCGGCGATGGCCGGCGCGCCCGAGGCGGGTGTCCAGCCGGCGAGCCGGGCATAGGTGACGAAGAACGAGTAGACGTTCCACAGCACGAGGAGGCCGCGCCGGGCCTCGTCCGCGGCGTGCCAGCCGAAGAGGATGTTGTCCTCGGGCCGTGCGCTCGCATACATCCAGCGCATGACGTCCACGCCCATCCGCTCGGCCGCCTCGTCGAACTCGATGGCATTGCCCCAGCTCTTGTGCATGGGCCGGCCGTCCTCGCCGAAGAGGGTGGCGTACCCGAAGATCGTCTTGAAGGGCTCCTCGCGCCGCAGGACCGTTGACATCGCGAGCATGGCGTAGAACCAGTTCCGGAACTGGCCGGGGAAGCTCTCCGTGATGAAGTCGGCCGGGAACCACTTGGCCCAGCTCTCGGGATCCTCGCGGAAGTGCATCGTGGAGAACGGCACGATGCCCGCGTCCAGCCACGGGTTGCCCACGTCCGCGATCCGCGAGACCGCCTCGCCGCACGACGGGCAGGCGATCCGCACCTCGTCCACGAACGGGCGGTGTGGCGTATGGCCGTCGAACGCGTCCCAGCCGGCCACCGCGCGCGCCTGCAGCTCCTCGCGCCCGCCGATGACGTCGAACGCCCCGCATGCCTTGCAGTCGTAGATGGGCAGGGCGAGGCCGTAGTAGCGCTTCTTGGAGATCATCCAGTCGCGCATGTTCAGGAGCCAGTCCAGCTCCCGCTCGTACCCGAAGTCCGGAATCCACCGGATCCGGTCCACCACCTCCATGATCTGGTAGCGGAGGCTCGCGTCGACCTGCTCCTTTGTGAGGGCATCGCGGGGCTGGTCGTAGACCTCGCCCATCGAGATGAACCACTCGTCCACGAGACGGAAGAGCAGCGGCGTGCTGCAGCGCCAGCAGTGCGGGTAGCGGTGCTTGTACGGCTCCAGGTGGTAGAAGAAGCCGCGCTGCTCCAGGTCGTCCACGACCTGCTCCGCCACCGCGGGCGCGTCGAGGCCGGTGAGCCAGCCGAAGCCCTGGTAGTAGCGGCCGTCCTCGTCGATGGGGCCCAGCACGGGCAGGCCGATCTCGCGGCCCAGCTGGTAGTCCTCCGCGCCACAGCCCGGCGCGATGTGGACGATGCCGGTGCCCTCCTCCTCGCCGACCATGTCCCAGGCGACCACCCGGTGCTCGTAGCCCGTCTCGGCAAAGGCGGCCTGGACGGCCGGCAGCCCGTCGAACGGGCCGGTGTACCGCCAGCCGGCGAGGGTCGCGCCGGTCGTCTCCTCGAGGACCTTGAAGGGTCCCCGGAGGGCCTGCTTCATGGTGTCCTTGCCCAGCCAGAAGACGTCGTCGCCCTGCTGGACCTTGACGTAGGCGAGGTCGTTGCCCACGGCGGCCGCGACGTTGGCGGCCAGCGTCCAGGGCGTCGTGGTCCAGACGAGCAGCGCCTCGCCCGGGCGGTCGAGCAGCGGGAAGCGGACGGTGAGGCCCGGGTCCTCGCGGTCCGCGTAGCCCTCGTTCATCTCCATCTGGGAGAGGCCGGTACCGCAGCGCGGGCACCAGGGCATCGTGTCGTTGCCCTTGTACACCCAGCCGCGCTTGTGGCACTCGGCGAGGAAGCCCCAGATGAGGTCGTTGTTCTCGTTGCTGAACGTGAAGTAGGACCCGCCCACGTCCGGCATGCCCAAGCGGCCCACGACCATCTCGACCGTGTCGGTGACCGGACCCTCGGGGCGCTCGATCGTGACGACCTGCGTCGGGTCCTCCTTGAGCGCATCGCGCAGGCGCAGGAGCTCCGCGGGGTCGTTCCAGTCCATCCAGTAGCCCAGGCGGATGGACTGCTCGGTCTGGCGGGCGGCGAAGGTCAGCACGCGCTGCTTGCACAGGCTTACGAACTCCGCGATGCCGAAGTCCTCGATGTCGCGCTTGCTCTTGAAACCGAGGTCCCGCTCGACGTTGACCTCCACCCAGAGGCCCTGGCAGTCGAACCCGTTCTGGTAGCGCTGGTCCTCGCCCAGCATGGCGTGGAACCGCTGGTAGAGGTCCTTGTAGGTGCGGCCCCAGGCGTGGTGGACACCCATCGGGTTGTTGGCGGTGATCGGCCCATCGAGGAAGCTGAAGCGGGCATTGCCGGCGTTCTGGGCGCGCAGCCGCGCGAAGGTCCTGCGCTCCGCCCACTCGCGGAGCAGCTCATGCTCCTGGGCGACGAAGTCGGGTCGGGCGGTGACGGGCTGGAACATCTGGCCTCGATGACCGCCTCGCGGATCCTGGGCTGGGCGCGGCGGGGCACCAGTCTATCGGCAGGGGGCGCGGTTGCGCGGTGCGTGCCCTTCGCGCAGGCGGGCGCTCGTGCGCGTGCGGCCCGAATCACGCTACCGGTGTAGCATTCCGGCCGATGTCGACTCCCCAGCGGACCCCGCGTTCCCGCTCCCCGTTTGCCGCGGCCTTTCTCTCCCTGATCTTCCCCGGACTCGGCCACGCCTACGCCGGTGCCTTCATGCGCGCGCTCGGGTTCGCCGCCGCACCGCTGCTCGTGCTCGCCTTCGGGGCTGGCGTCGTGCTGCGCATCGACAAGGCGGAGTTGCTGGGCAGTCTCGTCAACCAGACCGCCTTGATCGCGATCTTCGTGCTCAACATCCTGGCGCTCGTCTACCGGATCGTCGCCGCCGTCGATGCGTGGCAGGTCGCGCGCTTCCTGAACGCCTCCGACGCATCAGGCGACGGCCGGGTCGGGCGCGCCAAGCTGCCGCTCCACCCGGTCTCGATCGCGGGCCTGCTCGCCGTCGTCCTGGTGATGGGCATGGGCCATCTCGCGATCGCCCGCTACAACGTCCTGGCCCTGGACCTCGTGAACTGCGTGTTCTCGGCCGACGGCGAGGAGGCCGACTGCAGCGACGACGGTGACAACGGCGGCACGGCGAATGCCACCGGGACGCCGGCCGCGGAGACCATGCCGCCCACGGGCAGCCCGGGCGCCAGCGAGCAGCCTGCGGTGAGCGAGGGTGCGCCCACCCCTGACGCGGGTGCCACCGGCACACTCGCCCCCACCCTGGCGCCCTGGGACGGCAAGGAGCGCCTGAACATCCTCGCGGTGGGCGTGGATGCGCGCGACGGCGACAGCACCTACAACACCGACACCCTGATCGTCATCTCCATCGATCCCGAGACCAAGCAGGTCGCCATGTTCCAGGTCCCGCGCGACATGGCGGATGTCCCGGTCCCCGCCAACGCGCGCAGCCTGTGGGGTGCCACCTACGGCGGCAAGATCAACAGCTGGTGGATGCAGAACCGCAACCGCACCGACCTCTGGCGTGGGAAGTCCGCCCAGACCCGCGGCTTCAATGCCCTCAAGGGCATCCTCGGTGAGCTGTACGGGCTCGACATCCGCTACTACGTCAAGGTGGACTTCGATGGCTACCGCAAGGTGGTCAACACCCTCGGCGGCATCCAGATCAACGTCCAGATCCCGGTCTACGAGTCCACGTACCCGGCGGCCGGCGGCCTGACCCGCATCTACATCCCGGCCGGTCCCCAGCATATGACCGGCCAGGAGTCCCTGATGTACGCGCGGTCGCGGCACCGCGCCCAGGGCGGTGACTTCGACCGCGGCCGGCGCCAGCAGCGCGTGCTGCTCTCGCTCAAGGAGCAGATGAACGCCGCCGCGATCATCGACAACCTGCCGAGCCTGGTGAAGACCTTGGGCGAGTCCGTGAAGACGGACATCCCGGTCGGCGAGATGCCCAAGCTCCTCGCGCTCGCGGAGAGCGTGGACACGAAGAGCATCCGCTCGTACGTGTTCGCGCCCAGCTTCTATGCGACGGAGAACGCCAACTCGTCGCGGGGCTACATCATCACGCCCAACGTCGTGCGCATCCGCAAGGCGGTCAAGGAGGCGTTCAGCATCAAGCCTGCCGTCCTCGCCCAGCGCGAGCGTCTGGGCGCCGAGGCCGCGCGCGTCTGGGTCAAGAACGCCGCCGGACGACCGGGCCTGGCAGCCGACGTCGCCGAGTATCTCGCCTACTTCGGGGCCGACGCGTCCGCGCCCAACACGAAGAACCCGCCGACCGCCGCCAAGACCAAGATCGTCGTGTACAACGGCGCCGAGGCGACGATGCCCGAGACCGTCAAGTACCTGGAGAACAAGTTCGGCGTCAAGGTGACCGTGGCCACGGATCCGACGGTCCCCGTGGACATCGTCATCACGCTGGGCCAGGATTCCCCGAACCTCTCGGTGGACGCAGTCGGCTGACGCTCCCGGCGCCACGCAACAGAACGGCCCGCCGCCTCCGGGGCGCGCGGGCCGTCGTCGTTCCGGTGGGGTGCGGGATGGCACCCGCCGTGCCTACGCCGTGGTGAGCCAGCCCTGGTACTCGGCCAGCCGACCGCGGACCGCGGCGAAGTAGCGCTCGCTGATGGCGCGGGAGATCGGGCCGATCTGCCCGGTGCCCACCGCGCGATGGTCAACCTCGACCACGGGGCTCACCTGGACGCCCGTGCCGCACATGAAGATCTCGTCGCAGACGTAGAGCTCCGAGCGGTCGATCGAGCGGACCTCGGTGGGATACCCGAGGTCCTTGGCCAGGCTCAGGATCGCATTGCGCGTCACGCCCTCGAGGATGTCGTCCGAGACCGGAGGGGTGAGCACGACGCCGTTGCGGACCACGAAGAGGTTGGCCGCGGAGCCCTCCGACGCGTGGCCATCGGGGGTCATGACCAGCGCCTCGTCGAAGCCGTTGAGCTCCGCCTCGGACTTCTGGAAGGCCATGTTCACGTAGCCGCCCACCAGCTTGCCGCGGGCCGGGAGCGCCTCGTCCGCGTTGCGCCGCCAGGATGACGACATGACGCGGATCCCGTGCTCCACGTCCACGTAGTTGCCGAACGGCGTGACGATCACGTAGAGCTCGTGCTCAAGGTGATGGAGCCGGACGCCGATCGCACGCGTGCTCTTGTAGAACGAGGGGCGGATGTAGATGTCCTGGCGGAAGCCGTTGCGGCGCACCGTCTCGAGGACGATCTCCACCAGCTCGTCCACCGGGGGCAGGTTCTCCATCAGCAGCATCTTGGCGCTGTTGCGGATCCGCTCCATGTGCTCGCGCACGAACAGGACGTGCAGCTCCTGCTGCTCCTCGTTCCAGTAGCCGCGGATGCCCTCGAAGGTGGCCGTCCCATACATGAACGCGTGGGTCATGATGCTGACCTTGGCGTCCTTCAGCGCAACCCAGTCGCCCTCGAAGTAGGCGATGGAGTCGTCGAGGGTGGTGGCGGGCGCGGGCTGCGCGGGCGTGTCGGAAGGCTGCTGCGTCAGCATGGGTCGGCTCCAGGTCGGATGCGGCGGACGGCCGCGGATGCCTCGTGGTGCGGGCAGTCTACCACCGCGGATTCACGCTCCCGCAGGCGGCGCCCGGCCCCTGTGGGCGGCGCCGGGCCCCTGCGGGCGGCGCCCGGCCCCTGCGGGCGGCGCCCGGCTTCAGCCGACGGGGATGACGCCGGCGACCGCCAGGATCACGATCGCCAGGTAGACCAGGTACAGCGCGCCTCCGACCAGCAGCCACGGCCCGTCCAACCGCGCCCGCCGCCACATGGGCCCGAAGATCACGGCCACCGCCGCGAACGCCATGCCGGCCGACAGGAACGCGATCCAGGTCTCCGGGCCCACGTACCACTCGGACGGGGCGAGCAGCAGCGCCACCACGACCGGGATGGCGGACTGGAACACCATGGCACCCGTGATGTTGCCCATGGCCAGGGTGTCCTTGCCCTGGCGCACCCAGATCAGCGAGTTGAACTTCTCAGGGAGCTCGGTGGCGATCGGGGCGATCACCAGGGCCAGCAGGATCTCGCTGACGCCCAGGATCGCCGCCAGGTTGTTGACCGCGCCCACGAACAGGTAGGCGCCGCCGATGATGCAGGCCAGGGCGACGAGCACCTGCGCGGACACGATCCACATCCGCGGCTCGTGCGGGTCCAGGCGGTGGCCGCGACGGTCGATCCGGTGGAAGCGCAGGGGCGCAAGCTCGTCGTCGTTGTCCCCTCCTCCTTCGCCCGCGAAGTGGCCCTTCACGTAGTACACGTAGATGCCGATCAGCACGACCGCGACCGCGACCTTGGCGTAGCCGTACTCGGGCGGCAGGAAGGCGCTCGCGATGGCGATCGCATAGGCGACGACGAAGTAGCGGATGTCGTGGACCAGCACCGTGGTGTCCACCACCATCCGGGTCCCCGTGTACCGGCGGTGCCGGAACGCGATCACGCCGACCCCGGTCACGAACATCGCGAGCGTGGAGAGCATGAACGGGGCACCGAGGATGGCGCCGATGCCCACTTCGTCGGTGTGCTCGCCAGTGCCGAACACGATGGCGATGATCGGGATCATGGTCTCGGGGAGCGCCGTGCCCACGGCCGCGAGGACGGAACCCACGGCGCCCTGGCCCAGCTGGAGCTTGCGCCCGAACCATTCGATGCCGTTCGTGAAGAGCTCGGCCCCCGTGAGGATCACGACGAACGCCACGGCGAGGAGGAGGACGTCCATCAGGCCCCCATGCCGACGGCGGTGACGATCGAGATCAGGACGACCAGGAGCACGAGGAGCGAGATGACGGCGAACCGGCGCTCACCGGTGGCCAGGAACCCGACACCCGCCACGACGACGCGGCCGATGGGAATGGCGATGATGAGCACGATGCCGGCCCACAGGAACCCTTCGGGCTGCAGCGCCAGCATGGCCCGGATGATGTCCAGCGGGTCGAGGGCCGGTTCCAGCGCATGGTCGAGCGGATCGATGCCCTGGATCCCGGCGAGGACGATGCCCACGACGATCAGCATCATGGCGGTATAGACGCCCCAGACCATGAACTGGCCGATGCGCGTCTCCAGGCGCGCGGCGACGTCGGAGGCGGGTGCGCCGGCGCTGCTCACAGCGCGAGCGCCTTGCGGGTCATCTGGACGGCCGTGTAGACGAGCACCGCCACGAAGACCCAGCGCAGGACGTTGATCGGAATGCGGTGCGCGATACGCGGGCCGGTGGAGGCACCGACGAACACGCCCAGGGCGATCGGGCCGGCGATGAACGGATCGATCTCGCCGTGCACCGCGTAGATGACCGCGGACGACACGGCCGTGATGCCCATCATCATGTTGCTGGTGGCCGCCGACACCCGCAGTGGAACGCCCATGCCGACGTGCATCAGCGGGACCTTGATGATCCCTCCGCCGACACCCAGCAGCGCCGAGTTCACGCCGGCGACGACCGAGCCCGCCATCCCGAGAGGCAGGCTGTGCACCCGGTAGCCGGAGCCCGAGAGCGCACCAAGGAAGGTGCCATCTGCCGCCGGGGCCTCGAGGGCCGGGGCGTTGTCGGGTGCCGCGGCGGCGGATGCAGCTCTCGTGTCCCCGCTGCCCTCGGGAGCGACCGGCTCATCCTTCCGGGCAGGCTCGCGGCGGCGTGCCATGGTGACCGCCGTCCAGACGAGCAGGATGGTGAACAGCCCCGCGATGACCTGCTCGTCGAGCACGAAGGCGAGCAGGCCGCCGGCGAGCGCGCCGACGGCCGAGAAGAGCTCGAGGGTCATGCCCAGCCGCAAGTTGGCGACGTGGCGCTCCAGGTACACCGCCGTTGAGGCGCTGGAGGTCACGACCACGGCGACCAGTGAGATCGCCACGGCCTCACGCAGGGGCAGCCCGAAGCCGAGGGTCATGATCGGCACCAGGAGAATCCCGCCACCGAGGCCCAGCAGTGAGCCGAACAGGCCCGCGGCAGCTCCTCCGGCCAGCAGGATCAGGCCGACCGTCACCGGGAGGCTGGGGCGCCGTTCGGCACCCCGCGTCCCCCGCCGAGGCGGTTCACAGCGCTATGGGCGCAGGTGCTGCGGCGCGTACGGGAGCAGCGCCACGTGGCGAGCCCGCTTGAGCGCGACCGACAGTTCACGCTGGTGCGCGGCGCAGGTCCCGGTCTTGCGGCGCGGCTCGATCTTGGCGCGCTCGGAGAGATAGCGGCGGAGGCGGTTGACCTCCTTGTAGTCGATCGAGACGGTCTTGTCGGCACAGAAGGAGCAGACCTTCCGGCGCCGGCGATCGCGGTAGTAGTCGTCGCGCTTCTTCATGCGGGGCGGCATTGGGTATCTCCTGTGATGTGCGGGCCAGGCCCGCGGAGCGGCCGGTCAGGCCGCGGAAGGTTCGTCAGAAGGGGAGGTCGTCGAAGTCGTCGTCGCGTGACGCCGGCGCGGGGGCCGGTGCCTGCGGGCGCGTGGGGCGGACGGGTTCACCGCCGCCGGCACCGCCGGGCTGCGCAGCGAACGAGCCTGGACCGGGATCGCCGTCAGTCGCCTGGCGCCGCTCGAGGCCCACCACGTTGTCAGCGGTGATCTCGAGCGAGACGCGCTTCTGGCCTTCGCGGGTCTCGTACTCGCGGGTCCGGAACCGGCCCTCGACGAACACGCTGTTGCCCTTGCGCAGGGTCTCGGCGGTCCGCTCGGCGCGGTCACCCCAGACGGTGACGCGGTACCAGTCCGTGGCCTCGATCCATTCGCCCGTCTGCTGGTTCTTCGTGCTCTGGTTCACCGCCACGGTGAACTCGGTCACGGGACGCCCGTTGGGCGTGTACCGCATCTCGGGGTCACGGCCGAGGTTGCCGATGATCATCGCCTTCGCGAACGACGCCATCGCCGGCTCCTCTCGTCAGTCGATGGCCGCGGGCGCGGCCTCGGTCTCGGATTCGTCGATCTGCTCGCCGGGATCCTCGTCCTCGTCGTCCTCGGCCGGCGGAAGGTCAGGATCGATGTCCTCACCCTCGCCCGAGGCCGCATCGCGGCGCGACTTGACCGGCTTGATCACCCGGGTCACGAGGGACCGCAGCACGTCCTCGGTGATCTGGAGGCTGCGCTCGAGCTCGGCGATGGCCTCGGCCGGGGACTCGAAGACCACGATGTGGTACGAGCCCTCGCGGTGGCGATCGATGGGATACGCGAGGCGGCGGCGTCCCCAGGGAGCGACCTTGACGATCTGCCCGCCCGCGGCGACGACGTAGCGCGTGGTGCGGTCGATGACCGCGGCAGCCCGCTCATCCGGCACATCCGGCCGGAGGACGAGCATGAGTTCATAGCGGCGCACGGCCTGCTCTACTCCTTCCAATGGGATTCGCCCCGCTGACGGCATGCCGATGCGGAGCCGAAAGGCCACGGGAGGATAGCACGGGCGCCCGTGAGGACCTGGCGTGACCGCTCTTCCTGTGTCAAGGCTGATCGTGCCCCTTGGCTCCGCCCGTGTATTCTTCCGCCGACGGTACGCCCGGACGGGATCGGGCGCCTTCCCTGGGGGCTCCGTGCAGCTGTCCATCCTTCTCCTCGCATCCGACCGCAGCGCAGCGCAGGCATTGGCAGACCCGCTGGCTGCGGGCGGCCACGGCGTCTCGGTCGTGACCTCGCCCGCGGAGCTCGCGGTGGCGGCTGGTGGCTACAGCCTGGTCATCGCTGACCGCGCCGGGGCCGCGGGAACGCCCGCAGAGACGATTGCGCTGCTCAAGGCCTCGCCGTCGACCGCCACGCTGCCCCTGCTTGCCGTCGCCCAGACCTCGAGCGTGGAGGAGCAGATCGCCCTCCTCGAGGCCGGAGCGGACGAGGTGATCACACGGCCCTTCACGTCGGCAGAGCTGCTGGCCCGCATCGAGGCGATGACGCTGAGCGCGGCAGGGGCGTCAGGCGCCAGCTCGGGCAGGGGTATCGGCGACCCTGGCGGCAAGCGGGTCATCGCGGTCTTCTCCCCCAAGGGCGGCGTGGGGACGACCACCATCGCCTGCAACCTCGCGCTGCTCGCCGCCGAGCGTCACAAGAACCGCACCCTGCTCATGGACCTCGACCTGTCGTTCGGCCAGGTCGCGTCGCACCTGAACCTCCAGCCGCGCCAGACGCTCTTCGACCTTGCCCGCGACGACATGGCGCTCCACGACGCTGACCTGTTCCGCACGTATACGATCCAGCTCGCCAGCGGCCTCCACGTGCTGGCCGCGCCGCCGTCCCCAGCCCTCGCGACCACGGTCAAGGCCACGCATGTCGAGCTGGCCCTGGCGCGGGCGCTCGAGGCCTACGACGTTGTGGTCATCGACTCCGGCACAGCCATGGACGAGCGGCACACCGACGTCTATGGACGCGCGGATACCGTGCTGATCCCCGTGCTGCCCGAGGTCCCGGCACTCAATGCCGTCCGCCTCCTGATCGAGCAGCTGTCCGAGACGGGGCAGCTTGGGGCCCAGACGCTGTTCGTGCTCAACAACGTCTTCGCCCGTGAGCTGCTCAAGCGCGCTGACGTGGAAGCGGTCCTGGGCGCCAAGATCGCGGCCGACCTCCCGTATGACCCGATCGCGTACCTCAAGGCCGCCAACGAGGGCGTGCCGGTGGTCCTCGGCGCTTCCAAGTCGATCCCGGCGGAGCGTTTCCGGGTCCTTGCCGACGTCGTTCTCGGAACGGTGGCGGCCGCGGCCCCCGTGGAGCCCCCGAAGAAGGAGAAGCGGGGCCTCTTCGGCCGCCGTTAGGCCCGCTCGGCCCGGCGGGGCCTCAGCCGGATCCCGCGCCGGGTTGCTACCGACCCGCTGCTCGATTGCAGTCGTGGCTGATGCTGCAGTTCTGCTGGAGCTCGGCGGCGCTGATGGCGGCCCCTGCGCCGGACGAGGAGTGGTCCCGGGAGTGGGAGTCGAACCCACATGACCTCTCGGTCCCTCGTGTTTAAGACGAGTGCGTCTGCCGTTTCGCCATCCCGGGCAGTGCCAAGTCTATGTCCGTGCTAATTCGGATCTGGCCTCTTGGCGTATGACGTGCCGCCGCGATCGACGAGCGAAGGCCCCCTGCTTGCCCTGCGGATCCGTCCGGCGGTCGAGTGGCAGTCGGGCCACAGGACGCCCAGCGCGCCCCGCGCGGGGCGACCGTAGAACAGGCCCAGGCGTCAAAGCCGATCAAGCGGCGGCGGGTGAGCGAGCAGGTCGGATGGCGGGAGCCTCCCGGGAGGCAATGGAGCGATAGAGGTCGGCGCATAGTCGCCTGCCTATCGCGACACTGGGCAGCCGGATTCACTGTGACCGACGAGTCCGTCCGGTAGCGGCCGCCTTCGCCCGTTTCCCCGCCTGCATCACGTGATCAGCGTCGCGAATCGCGGTATCGAGGGCCGCGAGATCGGTGACCAGGCGGAAGCCCACCGTCGCCGAAACGTGCAGCTCGCCGACCGCATGCGGGATCGGTGGTTCGACCGCCTCGACAAGCCGTCTCTCGAACGCGGCGGCCGCGGTGCCATCAGCAATGCCGCGTGCCAGCAGGACAAACTCGTCGCCGTGTAGATGCGCGAGGAAGTCGTGCTGCCGGCATGTCGCTGCGAGCCGCTCACCCGTGACTCGGAGGACGTGGTCGCCGACATCAGAGCCGTAGTCGTCGTTGATCACCTTGAACCAGTCGAGGTCGATGAAGAACACGCACACTCCCGACGTGGTCGTCTTGCGCAAGTCCGTTGCGTGCTCCCGGAGGCTGAGACCGTTCGGCAGCTCCGTCAACGGGTGATGGCGGAGGTGCCAGCCGGCCCGATGCCGGGCGAGAGAGCCGGCGGCACCCGCGTCGACGACGATGAAGAGGAACGCGCTCCACCACGCAATACCGACGTAGGCCCCCGCCACCAGCCAGGCCAGCGCCGCCTCGGCAACAAGCATGATTGCCAGGGCCGACGCTGGTCCAGGGAGAACCGACGCGAACGGGCGGCCCGTGCGGAGCTGAACGAAGACCGTGGCGAGGATGAAGCTGAGACCAGCACCGACACCCGCCGCGGCCATGAGGATGACGAAGCCCACGAGTGGGCTTGACGCTCCACCGACTGCGGCCCGCAGGCCCTCAAGGACGAGTGCTGCGGTCGTCCAAGCCAGTACGGTCATCCCGTGGTTCGCGAGGACCCCGTACCAGGGGATCTCCCCGCGCAGCTCGCGAAGCTCGAACGTGCCAAAGAGCGCAACGAACGCCACAGCCGTCGGCCCGCCGAGAGCGGCAACGGCGATGAGCGGGCCGAGCGCGAACACCACACCTGCCCGGCCATCCTCAATGAGCCCGAGCGAGGACGTCGCCAGGCACACGGCGGTCCACAGCAGGACCCCCAGGAACCGCCCATCCACAGGGAGGGTGTCGACTGGCAGCGCGATCGTCTCTCGTACCGGAACGAGGGCCACGACGAGGAGCGCGAGGGCCGCACCACCGATACCGATGGCGATCGCAAGCGATCGTACGGCCGGCGGCACTGTTGTCAGCGAGTCCGACGCGCGCGCGGCCGCTGGTGCCCTTGAAGCCATGGACCACGACCCCCCTACTCCGGCATCGGACGCCTGACGACACCGTACGGGCGCCGGTACCGGGCCGCCACTACCCGAAAGGGCTATGCGGAATCGGGGGCTTGGAATCACAGTGGCTGGGTCGCTGGGGCACGCGCGCACACGGCGCGACACGCTGGACTGCTCAGGTCCCCCGGTGCGCGTGCCCTGCTGGTGCCCGCCAGATGCCCGCCGGAAACGGAGAACGGGCCCCGGAGGGCCCGTTTTGTGCTCGATTGGAGGCGACGATCGGATTCGAACCGATGAATAGAGGTTTTGCAGCGTTCGACGCCAGGCGCCGTTTCGTGCTCAGAACGGCCGACTTCGGCCGATTCTCTGCGGCCTACGTGCGGCCTATCCGTGTGGGCCACGCCCTCGACAGTCGCCGTGGCGAGGGAGCTGCCGTCCCGCGGGCGGAAGGCATGGCGCCTGGCGAATGCCCGCTCGAAGGCGACCGATGTCAGGTCGAGTGCGTCGTCATCGCTGACGCCTCGCACGCGTAGGTAGCGGTAGACGGGCAACTGGAAGGGAACAGCTGCCTCCACAGAGTCCGTCGGGTCGCTGATGTCGACGTCGAGAACATCGGCACCTGCGTCATCGGCGGCTGTCGCTGCGTCCACCCCACCTCCCTGCGCTGCAATCCGTCACGCGGGGATAACCCGGTGCGTGGGCAGGCTCGGACATGTGCGCAGGGTCAAGACCCAGGCTTGGTCAGCGACAGAACAGCGACTCAGCGTGATCCTCGCAGTTCGCCTCGTGGGCTCCGCCGCGCAAGTCAAACAGAACCGGTGCGGAGGAGCCTGCCCTGTTGCGCGCGATGATCAGCAGGCACCCGTCGGTCTCCACGGCAGACTCCTTGTACGTCATCCGACGGGCCTCGCCGTCCACTGTCTTGAACGGTGTCGGCCAGGTGTAGAACTCGCACCCCGGCCCAGGGGTGTCGTGATAGCCACCGTAGAACTCGAAGGACGCCGGCGGTCCCCCCGAGGTTGGCTGCCGCCAGGTGACGGTGTGGCTGAAGCCGCCGCTCCAGGTCCCCTGCACCGAGTCCGCCACCGCCGTCGGCGGCGACGGGGGCACCAGCCATCTCACCCGAACCTCGCCGTAGCTCGGGCCGAACAGGAACTGGACGTCCCAGGCCAGCAGGGTCCCGATGAGGACCACCAGGTTGGCGGCGAGCAGGATCTTGGAGAGAAGCTTGGGCGTGAGCTCCTTGAGGTGGCCGATCTTGTACTCCTGGCCGACCCTGACCACCGCGAACGCGAAGTCGGTGAGGAAGCCCTCGCCCGTGAGGACCTCGTACAGCGCCTCGACGGCGGCCGCGCCGTCGCCCGCCTTCGCCTTCTCGTATGCCTGCGTCCCGGCGAATGCTCGCTTGACCACCTCGGCCAGCGGCGCGAGCATCCTCGTGTAGGAGGCTGCCTTGGTCAGCTCATCGCCGCCCGGCAGGAGCCGTACCAGGAGATCGGCGAGCTGGTACCAGAAGGCCGTCTCGGTCATCCGCGCGCTGGCGATCACCGGCTGGGCCGGCTTGGCTCCTCCGGTCTTGAACGTGATGGTGTCGCCTGGGCCCGCGACGTCATCCCCTCCGGATGCGGGCGAGCGGATGGCGAGCCAGATCGCCCGCAGGTTGGTGACGCCGATCGTGGCGCGGCCGTCGACCACCTTGCGGATACAGCCCTTGAGCAGCTTGTTTGCGGCCTTGTTACTGACCTCGAACACGCCGTCGTCGGTCTCGCACTCGGTGGTCAGCGTCCCGACGGCCTCGAGGAGGTCGGTGAGGTTGCCTGAGGCCGCCTTGCCGATGAACGCGATCCAGTAGTCCCAGTTGACCGTGAACAGGCCCCAGTCCGAGAGGTGCGTGACCTCGGCCGTCACCGTGTGGGTCACCGGGTCGACGGCCGACGGCACGATGATCCAGCGGCCGGTGTCGCCGTCGCGGTAGGCGAGGACGATCGAGGCAGGATCCTGGCCGGCCAGCAGGGCACCTGGTTCGTACGGAACCGAGATGGTGACGGGCTTCTTCAGCTTGGCGCCGCCCAGCTCGATGGACCACGTAGGTCCGACGGCATCGGCGGGCCAGTCGTCGGTGGGGCCCGCCGGGGCGGGCTGGGCGGCGATCGTCGCCGTGGCGGTCTTCTTCAGCGCCCCCTTCGGCACCGTGATCTCGGCGCCACCGTCGACAGCGACGGTGCCGCCTGCTGCGCCGATCGCGGCTGTAGCGGGGAGCGGGCTCGGAGTCGGACTTGGCGACGCCGTCTGGACTGGCGAGGGACTCGGGCTGCTGGGCTCCAACGCGGCGGGCGACAGTGCCGCCGACGGCGGAGGACTCGACGCGGAGTCCGCGCTTGGGCCAGGATCCGCGTTGCAGCCGGTGACGACCAGGACCGCCGCGAACAGGAGCGTGAGGGCGCGGCCCCGGACGCGCTCCCCGCTCACCGCAGCACCACCAGGGCGTCGAGGCTGGCCCTCGGGTGGCCCGAGGTCGCGAGGTTGACGATACGCAGCGTGTGCTTCCCTGCCGTCGACCATGTCTTCGTGAACACGATGCGCCGCCACTGGGTGGCACTGGCCCGGAGGTCGACCGTGGTGACGTACCTGCCGTCGAGGTAGACCTTGGCCTTCCCATAGCCGGTGCCCTTGGTGGCGACCCAGGCGATGGTCCGGCCCGTGAACGCATAGGACGCCGATGCACCCTTCGCCTTGGCCACCCGGTAGGAGCCGCCCGAAGCCTGGCTCGAACGACTCGTGGTCCAGGTGCCCCGGTAGCGGACGGCGCTGCTCGACTGCTGGGTGCGCAGGACGCGGAACGCGGGGCCCGTCTGCGGTGCCGATGGGTTCCCGGCGGCGTCGATCGCGCGGACCTGGAACCGGTAGGTGGTTGTCTTCGAGGGCTTGAGGTTGCGGGTGATGGCCGTCCCGGTCGGGCTGGCGACCACGGTGTAGGCGCCGCCGTTGGTCGAGAGCGCGAGCTCGTAGTGGTCGATGCCGCTGCCTCCCGCGTCGCTGCCCGTCCAGGCGAGCGCGACCGGCACGGTCGAGGTGCCCAGGGTCGAGCCCACCGCGATTGTCGCCTTGGGTGCCGTCACCACAGGTGGCGTTTGGTCGGTGACCCCAGCGACCACCCGCAACCGGTACGCGGTCGCCGTGGGATCTGGGACGAAGCCGAGTCCGGTGCCCATGGCGGCCCCGTCGATCGTCGCGAACGAGCCGGAGACGGCGCCGGCTTCGATAAGCGTGACGAGGTCATCGAGTACCGGAACATAGCCCGAGGCCTGGACTTTCAGGATGCCGGCGATTTGGGCCGCGCCACCGACACGCAACAGGTCGATGTCGCCTGGGTCGAGGGAAGCGATCTCGACCGAGAGCGTGCCCGCCGGGGCCTGGACGTAGTCGCCGGTCACGGTCAGGATGCCCGGAGAGTCGCCCGGAGCAACCGTGCCAGCGTTGTAGAGATCGCCGTCGAGGGTCCCCGTGCCCGTGATGGCGCCGCCCTCGACCCGGAGGGTGCTCGCGTCGACCAGGAGGTCCCCGTCGATGGCGAGGGTGCCCGCGGTCTGGGTGAAGGTGCCGCCGGCAAGGAACACCCTGGCCTCACGAGTCGCCGTGACGTGGAGCGTGCCGCTGTTGGTGAGCTGGAGGGGCGTGCCGCTTGCGCCGCCGCTGAAGTCCCCGCCCCGGGCGAGGTCGATGGTGCCCTGGTTGTCGATCACCGGGGCGACGAGCCCAATGCGGTATGGGTAGCCGGTCGTCGGGGTGGCGTCGATCGTGCCGGTGTTCGTGATCGAGCCGGCCCTGATGATCGTGCTGTAGAAGCCGTCGCGGGTGATCGTGCCGGTGTTGAAGAGCGGCCCGCCGCTGGTGTCGAGGGTGATGGACGACGACTTCGGATCGGTGCGGATCGTGCCGGCGTTGGTGAAGCCGTCGCCGTCGCCCAGGGTGAGGGTGCCGGTCGGGGCCGACGCGACGACGGTGAAGCCGGCCGGGAGGTCGGTATCGATCCGCGCGGGCAATTCGGTGAACAGGATGCTCGTCGCGGGCGCCGGAGCATCAGGGGCGACCGAGAGGGCGCCGCCGCCATCGATCTGGACGGGGTTCCCCGTGATGGCACCGCCGTCGACGCGGAGGGTGCCGTCGACGACGAGGTCCCCGTCGATGGCGAGGGTGCCGCCGGTCTGGGTGAAGGTGCCGCCGGCAAGGAAGACCCTGGCCTCCCGGGTCGCCGGGACGTGGAGCGTGCCGCTGTTGGCGAACTGGAGGGCGGTAGTGCTGCTGCCGCCGCTGAAGTCCCCGCCCCGGGCGAGGTCGATGGTGCCCTGGTTGTCGATCACCGGGGCGACGAGCCCAATGCGGTATGGGTAGCCGGTCGTCGGGGTGGCGTCGATCGTGCCGGTGTTCGTGATCGAGCCGGCCCTGATGATCGTGCTGTAGAAGCCGTCGCGGGTGATCGTGCCGGTGTTGAAGAGCGGCCCGCCGCTGGTGTCGAGGGTGATGGACGACGACTTCGGATCGGTGCGGATCGTGCCGGCGTTCACCAAACTCGCAGCTTGGGCACTCTGGTCCAGCGTCACGACATCGCTCGCGCCGTTGATGCAGGCAGAGTGGCCCGCGTCCGGAAGACCCGACGTCCACCTGTCTGCGTCCCACCAGGTCCCACTCCCGCCCTTCCATGAGGTGTCGCAGTCGACAGCGCTGAGGAATGGCAGGAGGTAGACGGCACTTGCTCCGTCCCCATCCGCCGCCTGGACAGAGGTCCCCAACTGGGAGGTAGGACTCGACACAACTGCGGCAACAGTCGGGGTCAAGCAACTGGTGGGCGGAGTCGTTCCATTCGGGGCGAGACGGCGATATCCGGCGTGATCGTAGACGTCGAAGGACAGCCGAGCCACGGTGCATTGACTTCCGAGGTCTCGCGCCCGGCTCGCCATCGGCTGCCACGGCGGTCGCCACGTGTCCGTGCTCTCCGGATACCAGTCGAAAGCAACCTCGGCCACCCACGCGGTGGGTCCTCGTTGCGCCCAGTGCCACTCGCAGCCAGGCGTGGTGGATGGATCACCGGTCTCGTCGGGCGGGCGGCACGACGCGACGATGCGCCATGTCCGGACCGGGTCGAACCCGGGTAGACCTGTGCCAGTTGCCCAATCCGGGTAGTAGGCGGTGAAGTTCACCTGCTTGATGGGCGCACTGTCCGTCAGCCGCGCCCGGTAGTGCACGGGCTCGTTGAAGCGAATCTGATCCAGCCACAGCGACGCGCCTCCGATGGCAGGGCACTCGACCGCGTCGTCGCACCAACTTCCGCCGGGGTTGCCAACGAACGCCCGGAGATCGCGTGCTCGAGCCGGGCCGGTCCACCAGGTGAACTTCTCGTACACCCCATCGCCGATGAGTGGCTCAGGCGCAATCGGGACGCCGCTGGACACTCCACCGGTGGTCATGGCTCCACCCTTGAACAGCCCGAACTGGAGCCGAGGGGCGCCGAGAACGTCCTCGCAAGCATCCCGGTTTACCCGAGTCGTGGCGCCGAACGTGCCGAGGGGCGTGTTCACGGAAACGTCGCCCAGGCCGACGTCGATCCTGCCGAGGTGGCCGTACACGGCGAGGTAGTCGGAGCCCCCGACCGGGTCTGTCGTCCTGACGACGACCGTGTTGCCGAGATACTCGGCGTCGCCGCTCGCGCACCCTGCCCAGACCACCGTCCCCCCGTACATCGGGTACACGAGATCGCCCCGATCGATTGGGAACTGGACCGTGCTGACGACCTGCGGCCCCCAGCCGCCCGGGTCCTCAGCCACATAGCTTGACGGAGCCAGGGCGTGACGCTCGCCGTCTGCCCACGGGAGCCTCGACGGGAGGCCCGGCGGCTTGGACGACCCGGCAGGGATCGTCCCGACGGGAGCGAAGCCCTGGTTCGCGTCGATGAAGTCGGACGGGTGGATCGCCCCGGAGTCAAGCACGGCTTTGGCGCTAGGACGATACGCCCCGGAACAGTCGCTCCCCATCGTCTTGCAGTCGACGAGGCGAATGGAGAGGTGCAGGTGCGCGGGATGCTCGCCATACGCGTTGGTGCTCGTCGGTGACGTCGTGCCGAGTGGCGCGCCGGGCGTGACGCAGTCACCCTTGGCGACGGACCCCGGGACGACATGGAGGTATGCGGACCAGAACTCCGTGACGACCTTCACTCCCGATGGGTTGCCTTGGGCATCCGAGACGCGGACCACGAACCTGCCAGTGTGGTGTACGACGATGACGTCGCCGTCGGCCTTCCCCGTCGAGGAGATCTCCCCTACGTACTCGATGCGTCCAGTCGCAACCGGGTATACGTCGTCCGACTCGTCCGTCTTCCAGTCCTCGCCGTCGTGGTAGCGGTATTCAGCGAGTCGATTGGCGAAGGACTGCGTCATGTGCGGCCCCACGGTTCCTTCGCGCCGGATCGGGAACCTGACCGACGACGCATCGTCGCAGACCACATCGGAGTCGAGCTCATGGAGGCCGGAGTCGGGTATCCGAACCGGCATCGCTTCTGTCGCTTGCGCTCCTGCGCCGAGCAGCACATGTAGCGCGAGCACTGCAGCGCTCAACGCCAGCACCGGTCGTCGGATCCCCTCGAGCACGGCTCCCCTCCTCAGGCGTTGTTCCCGGCATCCTGCTTGCTGTCGCTCACGCCATCCCAGTGCCCAACGGCCCCCGACACCTGAGTGCGGGTCCCACGAAATGCCCCCTACGAGGACCGTCGCCAGGCCGAAGCCGGCATCGGGCGGGCGCGTTGCCCCCGGTGCGATGATGATGGGCGAGAGCCGTTGGGGTGTGCCCTACAGGGGGTCATGGCATGCAGCGTTGGGAGTACGCCTACTACCGGAACAGCGCTGGTGGCATCGAGTACGTGCTGTTCGGGGTGCCGCTCGACGAGGCTGCGTGGGAGCGCATCACGTCCCGGTTCGCCGGGCACATCAAGAAGGAGAGCACCCGCTCCCGTGTCGTCCTTGAGAAGCGTGTCTACGACCCGATGGAAGTTGTCGCGTTCCTCGGTGGCGGGGCCTGGGAGATGGTCAGCTACACCGCATCGGGGCAGGACGTCGTCTATCACTTCAAGCGCCCTCTCGCGTAGTCGCTGAGGGACCGCGGGAGAACCCCCGGACGCCCCGCCCTGCACCTCCGGCAGGGCCGGGATCGGGCGGACGCCCGCGTGGATGGGTACAAGGGTCCGAGCAACGCGTCCGCGTGGTCGTATCGGCCCTTGTCGGGGTTGGCCTCGCAGCCTGACCGTGGCGTCACGTGGCTGCAGCTAGGACCTTCTGGAGGGCAAGGGAGATGTGGGTGGTCGGCCGTCTGGTCGCCGTGATCGCAGCGGCGGGCATCGTCGCGGCGGTCGGGCCAGTCGGGAGTGCGCGAGCATATTCCGACCAGTGCTCGACGGTGACCCTCGAGCCCTCGGTGAGCCCGATGGGGCTGTTCGCCCTCGCGGCCGACTGCGGCTCGCCCGGCGACAGCGACTACTTCGCCAGCGCCACGCTGTGGATCTACCCCCTGCAGCCCGGCGTCCCCGTCACGGGCAGAGCGGTACGCGGAGCAGCGGACTACATCTTCGGGTCCGCCGATGGGCCGGAGTTCGTTCCCGTGACGATGGCTGGCACCTATCGCCTGACGGTCGTCAGCGGCGGGGCATCCGGCGACATCGAGCAGGTCGCGGAGGCCACGGTTGAGGGTCCGCCCGTACTCACGACGCCAGGACTCGCGCTCCGGGCAGGAACGACGATGACCTCGACACTCTACCCGGCTCGCCTCTCATGGTCCCAGAGGGCCGGCTCCACGGCCTCGGCGTTCGAGGTGCAACGCTCCATCGATGGCGGCGCCTGGAGCACGATCGCCACGACGGGCTCCACCTCGATCAACACGGGTGTGGCGGGCAGACTCTACGAGTTCCGGGTCAGGGGATACGCATCAGAGATGGGGTGGGGCGAGTGGTCGAGCGTGACCACCCGGCCAGCCGCATACAGCGAGAGGAGTGCGCGCTTCACCTACAGCGGAACATGGAGGAGGGCCTCCAAGTCGTCGTTCTGGGGCGGCCGCGCGCGGTATGCGAGCGCCCGCGGTCGGACGGTAACGCTGCGCTTCACCGGTCGCAGTGTGGCGATTGTGGGTACGACCGGGCCCAACCGCGGGTCGTACTCCCTCACCCTCGACGGAGTGCGAAAGGGCTCGTTCAGCACCTACGCGACCTCCACGCGCTACCGGCGGCTGATCCTCAGCGTCACGTGGCCCAAGTCAGGAGTCCACGTCCTCACGATGAGGGTCCTCGGAACTCCCGGTCACCCTCGGATCGACCTAGACGGAGCACTGGTCATCCCTTGAGCCACGGGGACACTCCGATGTAGAGCCCGTCGCCCCAGGACGCTCCCGACCAGGGGAGGCGGGAGCGCCGATGATCGCCTGACTGCGGGGGTTGGCTAGTACGCAATCACGGGGCCGGTGATCGCGAGGCGGACGGAAAGCGTCGCTCGGACGGCGAGCACGACCACGGCCGGAGGATCGGCAGGAGCCTCGACCTGAACTCCCTCGACCTTGGCACAGTGCGGACCTCCCCCGGCAAGGTGGCCGAGCGTCGACTCAGCCGCGATCGAACAGGGACCTGCAGGTACGCCCACGCATGAGACCGGGATCTCGTACCCATCGAGCAGGTCCGCGAGGACGAGGGACGGCGATCGAGGCGACCTTGACGCCCTCCGGTTCTCGCCGGGGGGCGTCGCGCTTGTGAGCTAATGCAATCCTGTTGCTACCACGTTGCTGCCGCCGGATATGAAGAACGGGCCCCGGAGGGCCCGTGTTGTGCGCAAAAGGTGGAGGCGACGATCGGATTCGAACCGATGAATAGAGGTTTTGCAGTTATCGATGTGACAGCCCTTACTGATCTCAGTCTGGCCTATCTGTGCGGCCTATTGTGCGGCCTATGACGACGCGCCAGCACCTCGGCGGCTTCGCGCTGCCTGTCGGTCACAGTGCCGGCCCCGTAGATCCTGGTCGTCACTGCGGGGCTCTGGTGCCCCACGTAGCGGGCAACGGTCAGGGTGTCGAGCTGGCCCTCGTTGAGCATCTGCAGCACGGCCATATGCCTGAGGTCATGAAACCGCACCACGGGCACACCCGCGGCCCGCAGGCGCTTCTGCATCGTGGCCGTGACCCAGGTCGGCTGAACCGGCTGGTCGCGCCTGACGCGGAGCGCGGGGAAGATCCACCCATCCCGGGGCCGGCCCTGCTCGACCCAGCGACGACGCAGGATGTCCAGCGCAACATCCGAGAGCCCGATCTTGCGTCGGGACAACTCCGTCTTGGGCGGCCCGATTGCCCGCTTGCCGTGCGCGTCGACGGTCGCCGTGCGCTCGATGTGGAGATCGGCGGTGCGCCAGACCACGTCTTCCCAGCGCAGGGCCGTGAGCTCGCCGAGGCGGGCTCCGACCAGCAGCGCCAGGCGGACCATGTCGGCGACCGTGTCACCCTCCCCCACCGCGTCCTCGATCGCGTTGATGACGTCCTCGTCCGCCCGCACGTGTGCGCCTCGGAGCGTTGCCTCGGGGACCCTGATCTTCGCGAGGGGGTTGGCCGGCAGCGCGCCGTCAGCCACCGCCTGGTCGAGCATCGAGTGGACGACCGTCCGGATGTTGCGCACCGTGGAGGCCGCCTTGCGCTTGTCCATCGCCGTGCGGATCGGAATGGCAGCGCCTTGGGAGTTGAGCTCGCCCAGGACCAGGTGCCCGATCGTTGGCACCACCCAGATCCTTAGGATCCTCTCGTAGCCGCGGTGGGTGATCGGGCGAACACTGCCCTCGATCGAATCGAGCCACCAGGCTGCGTACTGGTTCACCAGGCGCTCTGCCCAGCGCGCCGTGGGCTGCCGACGTGGCGTGCCTTGCCGCACCCGCGTGACGCTGGCCAACTCGTCGAGCAGATCCTCGGCCTCCTGGTAGTCGAGCGCGCTGACCTGTTGGCGCTCGCCCTTGACCGTCAGCTCGCCGATCCATCGCTGGTCAGACCGCCGGAACCACAGGGAACCCGTACCCTTACGCCGCCGCTTCCGCATCCCGTCCGGCACGATGCCGGGGACGCGCTGCCGAACCTCACCGACCTGCTGTCTGCGCACGTTCAGATTATCTACCGCGATCGCTTCTCGGCGTCAGACCGGGATGCCAATTCCGCTCACGGACGCGAGCGCTGTGACGAAGCCAAGAGCGGGAGAGACGGCGTGTCCGTGCCTACGCCCCCCGCCCCCACTCCCTCACTTCACGACCACGAAGGCGTCGAGGTCGACCCGCGGACGGCCGCTGGTGCCGGAGACGACGAGCTTGATCGTGCGCTTGGCTGACGTGGACCAGGTCTTCTGCCAGGCGAGGGCCCGGTACTGGGTGGAGCTGCGGTAGGTGTCGACGGTGCCCTGGTACACGCCGTTGACGTAGACCTTGACCTTGCCGCGGGACGGGGACTTCGTGGTGACGAGCGCGATCGAGCGGCCGGTGAACGTGTAGGTCGCTGTCCGGCCCTTGGTCTTGGCGTACTTGACCGAGCCGCCGGAGTACGAGCTCGACTTGGTCGTCGTCCACGTGCCGCCGAACCTGACGCTCGTGCTCGACTGCTGCGTGAGTCGTGGTGAGAGGGTGGCGGTGTACGCCCAGCCGCCCCTGTTGTCGGCTTTGTCGACCGCCCGGACCCGGTAGCGGACCGTGCCCGAGGAGGCCGCGGTGACACTGGCGCTGGTCCCGGCGTACGTGCCGGCCGCCGTCCAGGTCCCGCCGCTCGTGCTCCGCTCGAGCTCGTAGGCGGCAACTCCGGAGACGGCGTCAGCCGCGGCCTTCCAGGCGAGCGTGAGCGGGACCGCGGTGCCCGAGAGCGCCGTGCCCGTGCGCGGCGTCGCGCCGAGCGACGCGGGGGTCGAGGGCGCGGTCCGGTCGATGGTGACGGCCGCACTGCCGACGTCGGCGGCGGGACCGGGATTGCCGGCACCGTCGCTGACGCTGCCCGCGGTGAGCGTGAGGACGACCGTGCCCTCGCCGCAGCCGGTGACCTCGACGGTGTACGAGCTGCCGGAGCCCGACGGCGTGCCGACGGCGCAGCCGGCGGCGGTGCCGGCCAGGGTGAGGTCGGATGCCGCAAGGCCGGTGACGGGCTCGCTGAAGGCCAGCGTGTAGGAGAGCGACGCGGCGCTGGTCGGGGTGGCCGGCGGGGTGAGCGTGGCGGAAGGGAGAGTCTTGTCCGCCGGTACCACCGAGTTCGACGGCGCTGACACCTGCGAGTCCCCGATTGCGTTGGTGGCAAGCACGGTGAACGTGTACTCGACGCCGTTGGTGAGCTCGCCCACCGTGACCCCTGACTGATCGGCTGCGACCGTGATCGTGCTTCCGCCTGGAGCCGTCGCGACAGTGAAACTGAGGATTGGTGACCCGTTGTCAGCCGGCACATTCCAAGTGACGTGGGCTGCCTTGTCACCGCCCACCGCGCTTACTTGTGTCGGGGCATCAGGAGTGGATGCCGGTGTGACCTCGTTGGAGTCTTCCGATGGCACGGACTCGCCGGCCTCGTTGGAGGCTGTCACCGTGAAGGTGTAGGCAGTACCGTTCGTCAAGCCGACTACGATTGCGGCTGTCGTGTCGCCCGGAACAGTTGCCGTGTGGCCACCAGGCGATGCCGTCACGGTGTAGACGATGACAGGCGCTCCTCCATCGTCCGCTGGTGGAGTCCACCCGACTCGCGCCGACCTGTCCTCCCCGGTTGCCGTGACCCCCATGACCGGGGACGGAGGTTGGACCGCCGGAACGACGCTCGCCGATGCGCTGCTCGGCACACTCTCACCGATGGCGTTGCGCGTGTAGACCACGAACGAGTAGGACACGCCGTTCTCGAGCCCCAAGATCAGCGTCTCTCTCGACTCAGCTCCTACGATCGCTTCATGTCCACCAGGAGAACCGACGACCCGGAAGCTCGTGACGGGTGAGCCCCCGGTGTCAGCGGGACCGTCCCAGGAGACGACTGCGCTCGCATACCGCGCAGCGGCCGAGACAAGGCGCGGTGGGCCCGGCAGACGAGCAACGGTGAAGTTGCCGTCAGCGAGGTTGAACGGGTTCGTCGTCGGACCGGTCGCTCCGCTCGGCGTGTACGAGACCGAGCCCGGGAAGTACGTGGTCCGATTGGACGACCCGTCGAACATGTCGATGACGGAGAGCCGCACCAGCCCGTTGGCCCAAGCGTTGGTGATCGGACCCGTCACTGCGCCAGCACCGGCCGCGGTTCGGATCTGGTAGCTCCGGCCAACGGAGTCGGTGAAGCCGAAGATCATGGTGGAGATGGGCTCGTCAGCCGTGAACGTCGCCAGGATCGACGTCCCGGGGCCCACAGTCTGGCCGGCAGTCGAGACTGCGAACGAGATCAGCGTCGGCGCCGTGGTGTCCGCAGTCGACCCGGCAACGGTGAAGTTGCCGTCAGCGAGGTTGAACGGGTTCGTCGTCGGACCGGTCGCTCCGCTCGGCGTGTACGAGACCGAGCCCGGGAAGTACGTGGTCCGATTGGACGACCCGTCGAACATGTCGATGACGGAGAGCCGCACCAGCCCGTTGGCCCAAGCGTTGGTGATCGGACCCGTCACTGCGCCAGCACCGGCCGCGGTTCGGATCTGGTAGCTCCGGCCAACGGAGTCGGTGAAGCCGAAGATCATGGTGGAGATGGGCTCGTCAGCCGTGAACGTCGCCAGGATCGACGTCCCGGGGCCCACAGTCTGGCCGGCAGTCGAGACTGCGAACGAGATCAGCGTCGGCGCCGTGGTGTCCGCAGTCGACCCGGCAACGGTGAAGTTGCCGTCAGCGAGGTTGAACGGGTTCGTCGTCGGACCGGTCGCTCCGCTCGGCGTGTACGAGACCGAGCCCGGGAAGTACGTGGTCCGATTGGACGACCCGTCGAACATGTCGATGACGGAGAGCCGCACCAGCCCGTTGGCCCAAGCGTTGGTGATCGGACCCGTCACTGCGCCAGCACCGGCCGCGGTTCGGATCTGGTAGCTCCGGCCAACGGAGTCGGTGAAGCCGAAGATCATGGTGGAGATGGGCTCGTCAGCCGTGAACGTCGCCAGGATCGACGTCCCGGGGCCCACAGTCTGGCCGGCAGTCGAGACTGCGAACGAGATCAGCGTCGGCGCCGTGGTGTCCGCCTCAGTGGCATCTACGGTGCTTGGCATGCCTTGAAGAGCAATCGCGATCAAGGACACGGCGATCAGGCGCGCTGCCCGGACCCTTCGGCGCATCACAACCCTGTCCTGGCTTCGGCTCGGGGAGCCCACGGCTCCGACCTGCGCGGCCAGGCGTTGCGACGCAGTTGCATGCTCCCCCACTCCCTCACTTCACGACCACGAAGGCGTCGAGGTCGACCCGCGGACGGCCGCTGGTGCCGGAGACGACGAGCTTGATCGTGCGCTTGGCTGACGTGGACCAGGTCTTCTGCCAGGCGAGGGCCCGGTACTGGGTGGAGCTGCGGTAGGTGTCGACGGTGCCCTGGTACACGCCGTTGACGTAGACCTTGACCTTGCCGCGGGACGGGGACTTCGTGGTGACGAGCGCGATCGAGCGGCCGGTGAACGTGTAGGTCGCTGTCCGGCCCTTGGTCTTGGCGTACTTGACCGAGCCGCCGGAGTACGAGCTCGACTTGGTCGTCGTCCACGTGCCGCCGAACCTGACGCTCGTGCTCGACTGCTGCGTGAGTCGTGGTGAGAGGGTGGCGGTGTACGCCCAGCCGCCCCTGTTGTCGGCTTTGTCGACCGCCCGGACCCGGTAGCGGACCGTGCCCGAGGAGGCCGCGGTGACACTGGCGCTGGTCCCGGCGTACGTGCCGGCCGCCGTCCAGGTCCCGCCGCTCGTGCTCCGCTCGAGCTCGTAGGCGGCAACTCCGGAGACGGCGTCAGCCGCGGCCTTCCAGGCGAGCGTGAGCGGGACCGCGGTGCCCGAGAGCGCCGTGCCCGTGCGCGGCGTCGCGCCGAGCGACGCGGGGGTCGAGGGCGCGGTCCGGTCGATGGTGACGGCCGCACTGCCGACGTCGGCGGCGGGACCGGGATTGCCGGCACCGTCGCTGACGCTGCCCGCGGTGAGCGTGAGGACGACCGTGCCCTCGCCGCAGCCGGTGACCTCGACGGTGTACGAGCTGCCGGAGCCCGACGGCGTGCCGACGGCGCAGCCGGCGGCGGTGCCGGCCAGGGTGAGGTCGGATGCCGCAAGGCCGGTGACGGGCTCGCTGAAGGCCAGCGTGTAGGAGAGCGACGCGGCGCTGGTCGGGGTGGCCGGCGGGGTGAGCGTGGCGGAAGGCGAGCCGCCATCCCGGAGGATCGTGTCATCGGCGGTGCCGGGAGCGGTCTCGGTGTTGCCCGCCAGGTCGGTGGCGCGGGTATAGACGTAGTACGTGCCGTCGACGGCCGGGATCGTGCACGTGATCGTGCCCGAGGTGGCGGTGCCGGCTGTTATGCCGCAGGCAACTGGCGATGCCAGGTCCGTGGACGTCGAGTAGTACGCGGTGACCAAGGCCAGGCCTGAGCCGGTGCCGTCGGACGCGGTGTAGCCGACGGGCACACTTGTGCCAGCGGTCACGGTCGCAGCGATACTGCCCGCCGAGGTGGGCGCGGTCCGGTCGATGGTGACGGCCGCACTGCCGACGTCGGCGGCGGGACCGGGATTGCCGGCACCGTCGCTGACGCTGCCCGCGGTGAGCGTGAGGACGACCGTGCCCTCGCCGCAGCCGGTGACCTCGACGGTGTACGAGCTGCCGGAGCCCGACGGCGTGCCGACGGCGCAGCCGGCGGCGGTGCCGGCCAGGGTGAGGTCGGATGCCGCAAGGCCGGTGACGGGCTCGCTGAAGGCCAGCGTGTAGGAGAGCGACGCGGCGCTGGTCGGGGTGGCCGGCGGGGTGAGCGTGGCGGAAGGCGAGCCGCCATCCCGGAGGATCGTGTCATCGGCGGTGCCGGGAGCGGTCTCGGTGTTGCCCGCCAGGTCGGTGGCGCGGGTATAGACGTAGTACGTGCCGTCGACGGCCGGGATCGTGCACGTGATCGTGCCCGAGGTGGCGGTGCCGGCTGTTATGCCGCAGGCAACTGGCGATGCCAGGTCCGTGGACGTCGAGTAGTACGCGGTGACCAAGGCCAGGCCTGAGCCGGTGCCGTCGGACGCGGTGTAGCCGACGGGCACACTTGTGCCAGCGGTCACGGTCGCAGCGATACTGCCCGCCGAGGTGGGCGCGGTCCGGTCGATGGTGACGGCCGCACTGCCGACGTCGGCGGCGGGACCGGGATTGCCGGCACCGTCGCTGACGCTGCCCGCGGTGAGCGTGAGGACGACCGTGCCCTCGCCGCAGCCGGTGACCTCGACGGTGTACGAGCTGCCGGAGCCCGACGGCGTGCCGACGGCGCAGCCGGCGGCGGTGCCGGCCAGGGTGAGGTCGGATGCCGCAAGGCCGGTGACGGGCTCGCTGAAGGCCAGCGTGTAGGAGAGCGACGCGGCGCTGGTCGGGGTGGCCGGCGGGGTGAGCGTGGCGGAAGGCGAGCCGCCATCGACCGACAGCATGGCGCACGCTGTCCCATCGCTGGTCACGCCGGTCACCCCGGTGGCTCGCACACAGACCTGGTACGTCTCGGTCATATCACGGGCCATGATGACCGTGCTCAGCGCCTCGCTCGGGCCGCCGTAGGTGCCTTCGATCGGTTCCCACCAGCGACCCGTGAAGACCTCTGCTGACGCCACCCCCATGGGATCATCCGCGGTCGCCGTAACGGTGACGGCGGCGCCGGGGCGGACGGTCGACGGCGACACCGACATATCCGAGACGATGGGTGGAGTGAAGTAGATCGTCACCGTGTCGGCCGTGACCGCCGACGACGGGCCAGCCTGTCCTGCCGAATCCAGCACGCTTCCGGCCGCGAGGCTGAGGACTACCGTTCCTTCGCGGCACCCGTACACGATGATCTGGTAGGAGCTGCCCGACCCGGTGGGAGGGTTGAGGTCGCAGCCGGCCGCGGTGCCGGTCCTTGCGAAGTCGCCCTTGCTGACCCCGGTGACGGTCTCGCTGAAGGTCACCGTGAAGGTGAGGCTCGTGTCTTTGGTCAGGGTCGCTGGCGGCGTGATCGTCGCCGTCGGCGGGAGATCGAGCGGCGGGAGTGCCTGCCAGTCGGGCGTGAGGTTGCGACCGTTGCTCTCGATGACCAGGTGCGGGGAGCTCCCGTCGGCGTTCATCACCCAGATGGCATCGGTGCCACCACGGTCGGAGTGGAAGGCAATGAACGCGCGGTCAGGGGAGAGGGCCGGATCGGAGTCCTCGGCGGGGTCATCGGTCAGGCGTCCGTGTGCGTCCCAGATCTCCAGGCTGCCATTCCAACGGCCGTGGTAGAGCTCGCCGTCAACGCCTCCGAGGTCCGTGCCCGCCGACGTGTCCGCTCCGCCGATGCACTCCGTCGAGACCGGCACACAGAAGATGCCCCAGAGCGACCCGGACGTCGCCCGGAGCTCCGTTCCGCTGGCCCAGTCCACGCTCGAGAAGGCGGGATCGTTCGCGACCAGCGTCCACTCGAATGGGCTGGCCACGGGGACGAACTCCACATAGCCCTGCTCGCCGAGGATGCCCTCTGACGCCCACCCCGCACGGATGTAGGCGATGCGCGTGCCGTCAGGACTCCAGGCCGGGCGCCGGTCGTCGGCCTGAGCCGTCAGCCGGGTGAGGTTCGACCCGTCCACGTCGACGACGTAGATGCCGCCGGCGGCGACGTCGCGAGACGCAAATGCGATCCGACGCCCGTTCGGGCTCCAGTCAGGATCTGCCGCCTCAAGACCAGCGGTCGGGACCTTCACCACGTCGGTGCCGTCTGGGTTGGCCGTGTAGATCGCCATCCCGCCGTCGCGGTCACTGGCGAACGCGAGCCTCCCATTCGTGCCGGGAAACGACCCGTAGGCGGTCAATGGCCCGGAGGTAATGCCCGCGCTCATGAGGGCAACCGCGCCGAGTGCCGCCAGCACGGCGACGCGACGCACGCTGAACGGTGGTCGATGTGGCAAAGGGGTCTGGGCTCCTATCGATGCTTGCGCGGCGGTGTCGTGGGCAATGAGCGAGCGAGGGGCGCAGGAGAGATCCTATGCGGATTAGCCGACCTGCGAGGTGTCGCCGGCGGCCGTCCGAGAAGAACCCGCCTGAACCACCGGACGCGTCCCGACCCGTGGACGGCGCGGCATGATCGGGTCCGGCAAGCCCGGCGACCCCCCGCGAAAGAACGGCATCCGGAGCGTCCGCGGTGGAGACAAGGTCCACCACCGCTGATCGTAGTATCCAGCGATCCGCCCGGCACACGGCGCGCCGCCATGATGCCGCACCGCCGCAGAGAGTGTGCCCCCGAGGTTTCGGATTGACCGGCCCTCGGGGAGACCGCCAGGCGGGATCGAGATCGGCCCATCAAAGCGGCCTGACCCGCTCCCCCACAGATCGCCTGCTGCAAGACAGCAACAGGGTGCGGAGTGTTCTGCCACATCGGGCTGGTGAATTGCACGCACCGTGCAGTCAGACTGTGGGTACGCCGAGCTCGATGCCAAGCCGGCGCCACAGGAGATCTGCCATGACCAAGCGAACGACTTCGCGCAACTGGACCGGCACCGTCACCGCCAGAGCTGAACCCGACCCGGCTACGGCCCCCAACGTCGCACCCTCCTGGAAGGCGCGCCAGGATCAGATGGTCCAGCGGATGGTGGCCTATCGCCTGAGCGATGCCTGGACCGAGAACGAACCGGCAGTCCGCGCGACTGGGTCACTCGACCCGGACGAGGAGCTGATGCTGGGCTCGGCTTTCCGTGCACACCAGAAGATCGTGGAGCGCTGACAGAAAGCGGGTCCTCGTCCTCTGGCTGCCCATCCTCGCCATCGTCGCCATCGTCTCGGTTGTCGCCCAACTGCTGGGCCGACCCGAAGTGAAGTCACGGAAGGAACTCCATCGTCATGAGCCTGCTTGACAGCATCCTGGGCCGGCAGCCTACCGCGATCCCGCCCCAAGTTGACCCGGAGTACCGCGCGCATTGGGACGCGCTCACACCCTGGGAACAGGGCGAGCTACTTCGACTGTCGGAGGCCTCCGCAAAGCGTTCCCTCCAGATCAACCCGAGCCGCAACTTCATCGCCGAGCGGGACGCGTACATCAACCTCGAGCTCTCCGGAACGCTCGCGAGAGTCGCGGCTGTCGTCGAGGAGAACCTATGGGGCCCGTCTTCTTGACGCTCCTCGACACCCGGCATTGGGTGTCGACTCCGACACCGCTGTCGGCTGCCTGCACGCGTATCTGACTGCATCATCCAGACCCAACACAGCCAACCCCGGAGTGTGCTCGTGACACTCGACAACGTTGCCTCGCGGACCGTCGCGGCTATCCGCGCAAGGCTGATGGTTGACCCCGAGTGGTCGATCGACCTGCCCGACGGGTTCGCCTGGTGGGGCCACGACGTACGTCAGGAGATCACGGCGCGCCTCGAGGCTGGCGGCACTGGCGATGCCCGCGCCCGGGTGCTCATCAGGACCGAGCTGGTGCGGGGCGTCACCGCGAGCGGTGCGCACCTTGCCCATCTCGTGACCGCCATGAACGGCAGGCCGCTCGGCGGCGCCGCTCGTGTGCTTGGCGACGGACGGCTTGTCATCGAGGCGACCTTTCCTGGAGCCGACGAGACCATCGGCCGGATCGTCCATGCCGCAGCGACCGCGGCAACGATGGCCCTCACCGTGGGCCACGACGTGGTCGAGGGCCGGCTGGCCGAGCTGGGCGGATCGATTGCCACGAGCGAGCACCCCACCAGCGGACGCCGATGGAATCCCGACCAGATGCTCGAACTGCCGCTCCAGTTCCCGCTCATCGCGATGCAACTCGAGGCGCAGGGTGGGGCGAACCCATGGTCGACGGCCGACGAGTGGGAGTACACGGCACGAACGGTCACGAACCTGCGCGCCGGCGTATCGACGCCCGGCCCAACGTCGCTGACCGCGCAGTTCCCGCTCCGGGATC
Organism: uncultured Chloroflexia bacterium; assembly: GCA_963748625.1. Lineage (GTDB taxonomy): Bacteria > Chloroflexota > Limnocylindria > Limnocylindrales > CSP1-4 > CAIXZV01. The sequence goes on from CAVVJT010000003.1 coordinate 276,369, forward strand.
GCGCCGGTGGAGCAGACCCCATTGCGATGCTACGAAACGAGTTTCCCACGGCGCTGCTTCGTGGTGACTGGCTGGCGGACACCACCGTCGGGGGTGGACCGACGCTCGGGCCTGGCATCGTCCTTCGGCTCTTCCTCCCAGCCATGTCGTATCCCGGGTTCGGCACGCTCGAGGAGGTGGCCGTCGCCCTGAACGCCGCCGAGATCGAGCGAGGCGGCGCCACCGGCGAGGTATGGCCGGCGCATTTCGGCGCCTGGACACTCCAACCAAGCATCAACAGCCAATTGCTCGTCGCCTACGTGCTCTGGGCGCCCGCGATGCTGGCGAGCCGCATCTCACTCACCGACCTCGTGCTCCAGCAGGCGTACCGAACGCGCAACGCCATCAACTGGCTCACCTCCGATCTCGGGCACTGAGACCGGTGACTGAGAAGGCCGCAACCTCGCCGAAGGTCCTACTCGCTTAGTCACGAATGGGGATCCCCAGGGATCTCCGCCGGGGGTTGACAATCGGGGAAGCGTCCACCAGCCATCGCTGGAGTCACGGCTGCCGTCCCCAGCTGACTTCCGGTACGTGGGGTGTTGTCTTGACCAAGAGTTGGCATGAGTGGGAGCCAGACGGGCCGGATGAAAGGTCGGTCCTCCTTGAGATCGCCCGGCACATGCGGAGCGCCTGGGAAGTTCGCGAGAAGCCCAAGAGCACGGCCTTCAAGGCCGGCCACCAGTTGGCATACAAGGGTTGGAAGTTCCCCAGCGCGCTCGTTGACATGGCCGATCGATCGGAGGTCACAGGCGTCAAGGCATTGCGCGCCCTCATCATCGCCGGCCGGTACGACTGGTTCGAGCGCGCGGCCGCGCTTGCTCCCGGTTCGGTCATCACGCCCATGGGTGCTGGAAGTGACGTCGAGCGCACGTGGCTCGCCAACCTCTACGGCCCGGCCACGCAACTGAGCCGGATCAGCATCGACGAAGCTGAGATCTGGATGGTCCCCGAGCAGCGTGGCTGGCGGGTGGCGGCGATCTTCGTTCACGACGCCTCAGCAAGTGGGCTCAAGCCCGTCCTACAACTCGCGACTGCGACATCTGGTGGATGTCTTGTGGCGAGCGCCCTCGTTGGGGCGGTGCTGGTCGCGGTGATCCACTCCGTGCGTTAGCCGGGCGACACGGCGTCCCACCAAGGAGAGTGTGAATTGACGGGGAAGCTACCGACGACCTGCATGCACTGCGGCTACCCGCGCGAGCCGGGGTCGGGCCTACTCTGTGCGGCCTGCCGACAGCCCGTCTCCCCGGAGGCCGATGCTCTCCTTCGGAGCCCCGAGTTGCAGGAGGCGACGCAGCGAGCGTTCACGCAGGCCATGTACGAGAGCCAGCGCTCGGGCGTCAACTGGGGCGGATTCTGGCTCGGACTCATCGTGGCGCTCGTCGCAGTAGGAATTTCGCTCGGCAGCATGAACGGCGCGTCGCAGGGTGGCGGGGTATACGTCGTCTTCTGGGGGGCGGCCCTCTGGGGCGGCTGGAAGGCTCTCAAGAGCCTCGGGGGCGGGTGATCACAGACAGTCGACAAGGCCACCGCGTCCCCTATTCCAGCAGAGCCAGCGCGCGAGGGTGACCCGGTGGTGAACGCCAGGGCTGGGCTGGTACCACGTGCCGGCGACTCCCGCGAGCATCACGACCGCCGAGCGGGACCAAAGGACCGTCAGTCAGCGCGAACGGGCCAAACGTCCCATTGGGAGCGGGGGGAATCATGCAACGCTGCGATCGATGCCCTGGCTCCGTGTTGACCGACGCCAAGGGCCAGCAGGGGGGATCACGCGTCCCATGCGGTCAGACGCATTCCATCTCGAAGACGAGCTCCTCGGTGATCGATACCGGGTTGTGGCAGATCTCGGGGCGGGCGCCTTTGGCCGCGTCGTGAGCGCCCGAGACACCTCCCTTGACCGCGACGTCGCGGTCAAGCTCGTAGCGTTGCCGTCAGGGCAGCGCCCTCCCGTTGCCGACGTTCTCCGGGAGGCACGAGTCGCGAGCGCTGCCGCCCCTGCTGCGGTCGTCGTCTATGACGTCCTCTCGTCACCCGACGGCATCGGGATCGTGATGGAGCTGGTGCCACGTGGCTCGCTGGTTCCGGCCGTTCGCGCTGGAACTCCCGCGCCACGCGCCTACGATCTCGGTCGAGCGACGCTCGAGGCGATGGCGCTTGTCCACGCGGCCGGTGTGATGCATCTGGATCTCCACCCGGGAAACCTGCTCGTCCGGGGCGACAGGTCCGTCGCCGTCGCGGACTTCGGTCTGGCGCGATTCCGGCGGTCAGGCGGGTTCTCTCGTGGGGGCCACGAACTCGTCTGGACCGCCCCGGAACTCCTGGACTACGGGGTCGTGTCGCCGCAGGCGGATGTCTTCGCGCTTGGCCTGGTCCTGCGCTGGATCGAGCGTCGATCCGGAGTCACCTTCGGCGATGTCGTGTCCCGGGCGTGTGCCGTGGATCGCCGTGAACGACCGCGCGATGCGGCGGACTTCCTCGCTGCTATCGCGGAACGACCCGCAAGCGCCGCAGCTGGGGTGCGTTCTTGAGCCTCCTCGACCTCTTCCAGCGGCATCCTGCGGTCGACCGGGTGGCTGCAATGGTGGACGCAGCCGATGCCGTCATCGAGAACGATCCGCACCTGTCTCGGATGCACCTTCGTGATCTCGGGAGGCGTCCGTGGTTCAGGGCGCCGGACAGCAATCGGATCAGCTATGGGTTCGCGTTGCGCGCTTACGCCGCGTGGCTCGAGCGGGACCTCACGGCCGCCCTCTTGGACATGCGCGGGGTCACTGGGTTGTCGCCGGTCGCCGAACCGCTGCTTCCACTCGTCCCTCTTCTATCGGGTGGGGCGGCCGGAGACTTCGAGGGTCAGGCGCAGCTCGTCGCCGACCGATTTGGCGGGTGCGGACGGTCGTCGTGCAACCATCCGATCGGGCTGGAGGCAGCGCTCGCCCTGATGCGGCAGGCGGACGAGGCGCCGGCCCTCGTGCGGTGGGCGCTGCGCTCGCCTGAGCACGAGGCGCCCCTACGCATCGCTGCCTTCGGACGCGCCTGGCAGTTGGGTGCACGCGACGATGCCGAGCAGGCTCTTGATGGTCCCGGAGAGCGACTTCTCCTCGCGCGAGCGCGCGTCGCGTACGACACGGCCGAGCACGCACGGGTCATCGAGATGCTCCCGCCGGATCATGAGCTTTCGATCCGTTCGACGCTCTCGCTGCTCCTGCAAGGCGAGGCCGTGCCCGACGCGAACCGCCAGGCGGTCGAATCGGAATGCGGACGCGACGCGACCGTGGCCATCTTGCTCGAAGAGGCGGACGGACGCTACGCGAATGCAGCCGTCGCGTGGAGACGCGCGGGGAACGCGGGACGCGCCTGGGAAGCGGAAGCGCTATCTGATCCGCGTCACGCTGGTCAGCCGCCGGCCATGTCCGGCCTTCACCGCGGCACCGTGTGGTATGCGCACGCGGCCGGATCAGCTCCAAGACCGGCTGACCCGCCAGCCACCCAGATCGACCACCACAACGCCGAGGTGGGAGTCGGACGGACGCAGCTCCGCCGCGTCCGGGAGAGTCGCAGGCCCCCTGACCGATCCTCAGCTGACCCAGGGGTTGCACGTCTCGACGAGGTGCTTGGGATCCTGGGCGAAGAGCCGCGACGAGCGGCGTCGATGCTGGCAGCCACCAGCCCAGATGCGCCACCGCGTGAGCTCGTCGCGTCCATGGCGACGGCTCCAACGAAACGTGGGGCGAACCCAGGGCCCCACTGGGCGGTCTGGAGCGAAACCCACCACCAGGTCGTTCCCTTGCCGCGCCGCGCGCACCCCGTTCACTGGCTGGCCAGCCGCCAAGGGCTCGCGGTTCCCGCTCGCGAGGACCTCGATCAGCTTCCGCACGAGCAACGGCTGCCCGTGCTGGCGGCCGTCGTCGGGGCCGGGGAGGCCTGGGCTCGGGCAACCGCGTCAGGCGCGCTGACCACGGCCGCGCTGGGCGCCGCCTTGCCCCAGGCCCTGCCCGACCTGCCGGCCCTCGCGGTAGCTGTGGCGACGCGCGTGGATCTGGATCCGGCGATGCGCAGACACGCGTCGATCGTTGCGGGCGCGGCCCTGGCCAACGGGGTAGCCCGTGGCGCGTGGGATGCGGAGGCCGCCGCGGCGGCGGCTCGGCGCGTCACTGCCACGGTCGCGGACCTGCTCCCAAGTCCTGAGCAGCTATCGAGCGATGAGGCATTCAGGATCGACAGCGAGGTACTGGAGGCATTCTCAAAGACCGCGCGACGACGCGCCGTCGGGCCCGTGCTCCGGTTCCTCGCGGATCTGCCGCTGCCCGCAAGCATGCCGAAGAGCGTCTCCAGCCTCTACACGTCCCAACCGGCCCTCGCCGTCCTGCTTCTCAAGGCGGGCCGGCCGGACGCGGCACGTCGCGCCTTCCAGCAGGGTGACGGAGCAGACACGGCCCTCGCCGCCGAGATTGCCGCAGCGGTGGCGGATCGCCACCTTGCCGCAAAGCGGCCCGTCGACGCGTTGCACGAGCTGGCGACTGTTCCGAATCCAAAGGACCTGGCACGTGTGGACATCGACCTGCTCGACCGAGTGGCCGCCGGCATCGTGCGCGAGCGCGGAAGTGTTCCGATTGACGCTGTCCTCAAGGATGCCGACATCCTCCTCGCCCACGTTCGTGGAGTGGCATCTGTGGCAACCATGGTTGTCGAACTACTCCTGAGGCGAACAACCAACCGTCCCGGCAGCGCTGCCCTTGACGTTGCCGACCTGGAGCGCGCCTACAAGATCGACCCCGACCACCCGGTGGTGAGGCGATCCCTGTCGTTCTCGCTCGTGGTGCGTGGAATGGAAACGGCCGAGACTCGACCGATTCAGGCCGTGGCTGACGTGGATCGCGCGACCGACCTCTACATGGCGGATGCCCAACTGGTCGAGATGGCCTCGAAGGTGGCGCTCCACGCGGGTGCGATCCTCTGGGGCAAGCAGCACAACCGTGCTGCCGCCAGCAGGGCGATCGAGGTTGCCTTGTCTATCGACCCCCGCAATGGCGATGCCCTGGCGGCTCGACGGATCATCCGAGGCTACTGATGAACGATCCGTTCGAGACGCTCCAGCAGTTCGACGACTTCGGTGCCTCGTCCATCTCGACGGCCTTCGCGGCGGCGATCGCACGTGGCGTGCCGGTGACGGAGGCAAGAGCGGCGATGGACGCGCTTCGTGATCCCGTGGAGCGGTCTGCGGCAGCGATCCTGGCCCCCTCGATGTCTGAGGCCGCTCGCCGTCGCCGCGCAGCGGCGCCAGTCGATGACGCGAACCCCGCCGTGGAGACGGCGCTCCGCGCATTGGCATGGGCTGCAGACGAGATGGACCAGGAGCTCGCCTCCACCGCACAGCGGCCGACGCGCGCTGACGTGGTCGACCAGGTCCTGCCGCCCCTGCCGGAGCATCTGGAACCGTGAGCGCCCCTGGGATTGCCGCGGAAACTGGAGCCCTGCTGCGGGCGCTCGCGGACACGCGCGACGAGATTCGACAGAAGGAGCGCGATCACCGACGCACGACCGACGCCCTATTGCGCGAGGTCATGGACGTTGCCGACGGGGTCGAGCGCCTGCACAAGACCATGCCACCCGATCAGGCAATCGCGCTGCAGGCTGTCGTCGCACAGATCCATGAGTTGCTCGCATCCCATGAACTCGTGGCCTTCCGACCAGCAGTTGGCAGCGATGTCGACGGCCGCTCATGCGAAGTGATGGCGACAGTGGAGCGGACAGGCCTGCGGCCGGGCACGGTTACGGCAGTTATCAGGTCCGGCTACCGAGGTGGTGACCGGATTGTTCGGCGCGCAGGCGTCGAGATCGTGAAGGAGCAGGCATGACGCGTGCCATCGGCATCGATCTGGGTACCACCAACTCCGTCGTCGCAACGATCTCGCGCGGCAAGCCGCAGGTCGTTCCTACCCGGAACGATGACCGGGACTGGACTCCCTCGCTGGTGCTCCATGAGGGGGGCACGTTCACCGTCGGCCATGAAGTCGATGCGATCGCGTCAGCCCGCGCTTCCGTCGTCGCCCATTCAGTGAAGCGGCTCATCGGTCGCCGCTATCACGACGCCGAGGTCGAGCGGATGCTCGCAGACCGGCGATTCCTGTTTCCCGTCGTCGAGCACCCCGACCACCCAGGTGAGATCGGCATCGATCTCGATGGCCTCATCCTCACGCCGGAGCAGGTGTCCGCGCAGGTACTCCGCAGCCTGAAGGCCGATGCGGAACACACGCTCGGCGAGTCCGTCGGGCACGCCGTCATCACCGTTCCGGCGTACTTCCGCGACCCGTCGATCGTCGCAACCCGGGAGGCTGGGCGGATCGCCGGACTGCGGGTGCAGCATGTGATGCCTGAACCGACGGCTGCTGCCCTCGCCTATGCGCTGGGGGACGACGACGCCATCGAGGGCGTGCGCCATGTGCTCGTGTACGACTTCGGCGGCGGAACCTTCGACGTGTCGATCCTCATGTCAGCACCAGGGGCTCCGCTCCAGGTGCTCGCAGTGGACGGGGACAACTTCCTCGGTGGTGACGACATCGACTTCGAGATCGCCATGTACTGGGACCGCGAGATGCGCACGGAGCTCGGCGTCTCGATCCTGGACGGCAGCGGCATCTCGCGCTCAGGACCGTATCCGTTGGCGGCGGTGCAGTGGACGCTGCGTGGCGTGGCGCGTGACGCGAAGGAGAAGCTCGCCGGAAGTGCCCCGTCCAAGAGCATGACGAAGCCCGCGCTCATCCTCCGGGACGACGGAACCATGCTCAGTCCCACGTGGACCCTCACGCGTGACGTCCTCGCTCGCTTCGCGGACCCGAAGATCGACCGGACGTTCGAGGTCGTGGAGCGAGCGCTCGCAGACGCGAAGCTCACTGCCGCCGACATTCACGATGTCGTCGTCGTGGGCGGATCGACCAAGCTGGCGGGCGTGCTCGAACGATTGCGCGCGATGTTTCCAGCCGCCGAGATCCGCAACTCGATTAGCCCAATGCTCGTGGTCGGCGTCGGGGCCGCCCAACAGACGCGCATGCTTCTTCCGTGGGCCTGCTCGGAGTGCGGACGGACGAACGATGCGACCGCGTCCCAGTGCCTGGGCTGTGGCGCGAACGGCGATCGGCCGGAGCATGATTGCCCGGCCTGCGGGGCCATCTTCGCCACCAGCGACAACTCCTGTCCCAATCCCGCCTGCACGACGCGCATCACGCGTCCCGCGGCGCCGGTGGAAGTCCTGTCACACACACTGATGCTCAAGACGGTGGGCGGCGAGTGGCACCCCATCGTCGAACGGGGAACCCCGGTGTTCCCGTCACGGAAGCAGGCGGCAACGCCATCTGCATGGGAGCCCTTCTCCGCCCATCGAACAGGGCAGGGTATCGAGCTGCCGGTCGGCCAGGCGGGCGATGCCGGTCGTGAGCCAACTCCCATCGCCCACTTCCGCGTCATCAACCCGCCGCCGACCTGGTGGCAGGCGACCGAGTCAATGTGAGACTCGTCCTCGGGGGCGATCGTGCCGCCGGCGCCGAGGTCGAGATCCGCGGACAGCTATACGCCACCGAGCGGGTCGACTTCGCCGATACGGAGGCAGTTGCCGGAGATGCTCAGGACGACGAGGAGGACGGCGAGGACTCCAGCGGGCGTGCGGGCTGGTACCGCCTGCTTGCCTCAGGCGTCAACCTCCTCCCGGGTTCGTCACACAATCCGGGAGCCCAGGCGTTCGTGGAGGAGCTGCGTGAGGCGAGCGCGGAGCTCGAGCGGATTGCCGACCGCATCGAGGTGGCCGCGAGGGCTGGCGACTCGGCGGCCGTCGCGCGACTCGAACAGGAGGCAGAGGATCACATCGAGGAGAACCTGCCCATCACGCCCACCTTGGCGCTCGCCGCGGTCCTCGCGACCGTCACGGACGACCTTGACGGCCGCCGCGACCTTCAGGCTGGCCTCGAGGACGTGCGGCAGGCAATCAGCATGGGGAGCGTCGAAGACGTGAGGCTCGCGTTTTCGTCGCTCAACGACGTCATGTCGCGTGTGAAGTTCCCCGACCACGAGGTCGCGGGCGCCGATGCCAACCTCTTGGCGCGGTACCGCCAGTGACGCATCTCGGCGCGGAGAAGGAGTTGGCGATCGGGACACTGGACTGGCCGGTCCAGTGTCCCGTCGATCGGCGCTGGCTCACCGACGTCGAAACCTGCCCTGATTGCGGTTCGCCCTTGGGGCCGCTCCGAGCCCTCAACGACCTCGCTGGGTCGTTGCTCGATCAGGCCGCCGCAAGCACTGATCCCGAGACGGCCGTCCACCTCGTGTCGCACGCAGCCACGCTGGTTCCCCCAAGCGAGCACTTCGAGGTTGCTGCGGCCGACGCCCTCGAACGCGCCGGACGGCCGGACCTCGCCCTCGAACGGGTTGAGGCGGCACTTCGGATCGCTCCCCGTCGCACTGACCTCCAGGAGCGGGCAGCCACCCTCCGGAACCGACCAGCGCCACGCCCCCGATCGTGGACTCCCTCCGCGCCGTGGGGCCGAATCGCGATCGCGGCCGTGATCCTCCTGGCGTTCGGAGCGGTTGGCGGCAGCGTCCTGGGTCGTTTCGCCGCCCAGCCAGCCGATCAGGGGACAGCCGCGGCGCCGACTGCGGTGGCACTCGCCTCGGCAAGCCCGGCCGTGCCGGCGGAGACGCCGTCTCCAGCCCCAACCTCGAGCGCATCGCCGGTGCCAGCCACGAGTGCGCCTCCGTCCCCCACGCCTGATCCCGCCCGAGTGGTTCGGGCCGCCCTTGCCGACACCGAGATCCTTGGAGGGGCGAGTCTGGCGGTGGAGCGCGTCGGTGACACCGTGCGGATCTCTGGCCCGGTTGCCGACAAGGCGGCACTCAGACTCCTGGAGGCCGCCGTCGCTGGGATGGGGTCCGGCATCACCGTGGATCTTGGTGGGGTGACGTACCCACAACCGCGCTACGTGTACGTCCAGCCTGGCGACACCATGTGGTCGATCGCTGCTCGTACATATGGCAGCCCGAGGCGCTGGCGTGCCATCGTCGCCGCAAACCCCAGCGTTGATCCGGCGAGGCTCCGAGTGGGCCAGAGGCTGGTTCTGCCATGACCCTCATCGGACGGACGTGGCGAGCCATCCCGCTGGGCATCAAGCTGGACGAGTGCCCGTCCTGCCAGACGATCGGACCCCACGCAGTTGCGCGGCGGGTGCGATGGTTCGAAGTCTTGCGACTGCAACTTGTCCGGCTTGGATCAGACCATGCGCTGATCTGCGGGAAGTGTGGACTGGAGACTCCGATCGCCGGCGATGTCGTCAAGGCTGGCCTCAAGGCCGGCACGCTGAAGATCGATCGGCAGCGACCCCTCGTTGATGCCCAGGCGCTGCAACGCTGCGGGCAAGGCGACGGCTCAGCCGCTGTCTCCCTTGGCGGGTCTGCCCCGAAGGCGGATCCGGGCGAGATCCGGGCGACCTACGACCGTCGACTTCGCGAGGTGCTACCGATCAAGGGCCCGAAGCCCACAGGCCGTGTACGCCCGCATCTGGCCTGTCTTGGCCATCATCGTCGCCGGCGTGGTGCTCGTACCGAGCGGTGCAGTGGCGATCCAGTCCGCTGGGATCGACTTGACCGCACTGTCCGCTGGCGGGGCGGCCACAAGCGGGCCCGCAGCGGTTGCCAGCTCGCCATCACCGCGTCCGACCCGTAAGCCGGTGGAGCGTCCCTTTGCGAAGCGGTTTGATGATTGGTCTCAGGTCTACTACAGGGACTCAGTCCTTCCGTGCTACACCGGAGACTCCTGCAGCCTGGACTGGAAGATCCGGTATGGCGACGGGACAGCCGTCCCTCTGGCAGTTGAGGTAGTTCGCCTCGCTGACCTATTCCGCGACAAGAACAGCGTGCAGATGGATTCAGTAGATGACTGCCGCCAGGAACACGGGTCCATGTTCACACTGCTGGCCTCGATCGCGTCTGAAGTCTCGCTGCTTCAGGCGCTCAAGCCCGGGGAGACGGTCCCCAAGACTTGGCGTCCGGCCACGCAGGTCACCTTCGAGCCCTGCACAACAGCCCTGCCTGACTCACAGAAGGCAGTGGCGACGCTCAAGTCACTGCTCGCGGATGCCCGAGGGGAGCTGGTGAAGGCGAAGAAGCTCGTCCGGGCCAAGGACTGGTCTGGTGCCAGGGCAGCGTCCGGACGACTGACCGATCTCGCGGCGCAGATCACCCGTACCTCCGCGCGCGACTTCCCGAGCGGTGGCGGCGCCACGTGGGCACCGATCCGGACTATTGGCTGGGACCTGATGCGGGTGAGTGGCTTCCTCGAGGTCAAGCGGCTGGCGGCCGCCAAGTCGACGACGAAGCTGATGGACAGCACCATCTCTGCCATCGAGCGTGTGAAGCTGGGCGGTTCCTGACCCAGTTGTCGTGGCCGGTGAACAGCGGCTGTATTCGTCATCGCCACGGCAGAGGTCGTGGGCGCGACGGTCGTGACCAGCGAGAGCTACGGCAAGGGCGACAAGCCGCAGATCCCCTATGTCTGTGACCAGCTCGCCGTCCCCTGGGTGGACATCTTCGAGTTCGTCCGCTTGGCGAGAGCTCCGCTCGTGTAAACCGCTCACAGTGGTCGCAGCGCGTGAGCGACACCTTCGCAATCCATGATCGGAGGGTGCGCTGATCTGCGCGATCAGCGCGTTAGCCGAAAGCCCAAGTCACCAGAAGAAAGTCCTCGGGCGCGATCGTGCCCGCGGCAAAGGCGAGACGCAGCCATGCTGCCTGGGCGGTGCCGCGATCACCAGGCCCCTTCATCTCCACCAACCGCGGTCGACGCGGGCTTTGCCACGCGATGATGTCCGGGTACCCGGACTCGCCGTGCCGGACCAGGATCGAGGCAAGTCGCGGAGGCAGGAGCGGCGGGACCGGCATCGTCGGGTTGGCCGGGGCGACCGGGACCAGCATCAGACTGCGCCAGTCATCATTCCGCTGGCCGCAGGTCGCCACCCAGCCGGCGTTCCAATCCGAGGCGAGGAACCTGCGAACCATTGCGATCTCGGCGCACGAGAGCTGTCCATCAGGCCCCGCGACCAGATTGCCCTTCTTCGCGCAGTCGTAGGCGTGGTTGTCGAGCCGCTCACCGGTGAACGGTGCAAAGGTCGTGCTGGCGGTCCAGACCTCGACGCCACCGAAGATGCCGCGCACGGGGGCCGTCAGTGGCCGGATCGCCCTAATCCATTCCAGATCCGCTGATCCAGTCACCCGCCGCCTCTCGCGCTCGCCTGGTTGACGCCAGTCCTCGTTTCCCAAGTGTCGCACCCTCTGCGGACGCACGGTCCGCTGGCGAGGTCATCCGCCGGAGATCCTTGCTGCTCGCCCTCGGGTGCTCTCCCTCCCACAAGGGCTTCATTGTCCGACCGAGGTGACCGCGGTCGGTGAAGGGTTCTGTGTCCGACTGGTCGTCTTCTCCGTCGAGCTGTGCCGCGACCGGGATTCAGGGTTGTGCCCGATCCGCCCGATCGCGCGCTCGCTACGCTCCATGCCACGACCGTTACGCCGTCCGCGGTCCAGGGACCGCAGCAGCGCCCGTAGGCGGCTGGCGGATGGGTCTGACCTCGATGGCGCGGGCGTTCGTCGCGGCCCTGCGAGCCGAGATGCGAATGCGCGGAGACTTCTTCCGCCAAACATCGGACAAACGCCCTCCGAACGGTGTTAGGACGACATGGCCCGAGATGCGGGCCGACTGTCGGAGGACATTCGCAGTGCTCGCACTGAACCAGGACCTCGTTCGCCCCGTGCTCGGGAACGCTCGCCTCCTGCTGGCACGCCGCCGAGACGGCGACCTCATCAACGACGCCATCGCCACTGCCTCGGATGAGGCGAACCGCGCGATGGCCGTATGGGACCCGCAGAGCAAGGGCTACTGCGCCGAGACGGTCATCTTCGACATTGCGAACCTCGCCACGAACGCGATCCACCGGATTCGGACGAAGGCCACCGGGAATGGCCCGGTCAGCTTCTCGTTCCCTGTGGACATCGGCGACTACACGTTCCGTATGCGTGGTTCGCAGCCCCACCGTGGGGGCGACATCCTGGTCAAGATCACCAGTCGCGTCAGGGCAGAGCCGCGCGATCCTGGGATGAACGAGGTGATGGCCAATGTCGTGCGCAACGGCGGCCGGCTCGTCTTCTTCGGCCTCGACGGAGCACTCAACGAGTACGCGTGGCTCCCGATCGAAAGGCGCGAGTGGTAGCGCTGTCACACCATAAGGCTTTCAGGGGTCCGGGTTCGCACAGGGTGTCGTCGAACTCGGACTCCTTTTCGGGGTGTCGGTCCGTCCCAGACCGGCGCCACAAGGACTACGTTCTGGCGGGTCCGAAACGAGCCTGTAACGAGCCCCACCGAGATCGGAACCGGGGCAAATCACGAGACCCCGTTTTGGAGCGCCCCTTGCGCGGCCTCTTCCGCCTTCAGGAGTCGATCGAGGGTCGCGACGCCGATGCGCAGCTTCTTCGCCGCCTGACGCTTCGAGAGCCGGCCCTCGACGATCTCGACGCGCACCTTCGGCCAGGCCTTGGCGAAGCGCGGGTCGTCGGTGACTCGCGGACGACCGATCCTGATGCCCTTTGCGGCCGCGTGCCGCATCCCTTCCTTGACGCGCTCGCCGATCAGCTCCCGTTCCATCTCCGCGACCGCAGCCATGATGTGGAACACGAGTCGGCCGGCTGGACTCGTGGTGTCGAGCTCGGGCTGTGTCAGCACGAAGAAGCCGACACCGTGATGGTTCAGGTCCTCCAGTGTGTTGACGGCGTCGAACCACCGAGCGGAAGGCCCGGTCGAGCTTCCAGACCATCACGACGTCGATCTTGCGCTGGCGTGCGTCCCGCAGCAGCGAGCGCCAGGCCACGCGACGGGACAGATCACCCGCCGACGCCTGGTCGACGTACTCGCTGACGTCCCAGCCCCGCGCCGCCGCGTAGGCGCGCATCGAGTCCATCTGGACCTCGGGATCCTGGTTCTTGTCGCGGGTCGAGACACGCGCGTACAGCGCGACACGCTGGATGGTCACTGCTCAGATCCCCGTGCGGCCGGTGGCCCTATGAAGGTGGGCGCAACCTGCTCGAAGTCAAGTCGCACTCAGGAGGTGCCTTTCGGTTATCGCGACCAGCGGCGCTGGGAGGATCTTCCGGTAGTCCGCACGGCTACATCTGCGGGAAGAAGAGCCACGCGAACTCGTCGCGCACCTGGTCCTCGGTCATGGCACGGACGGTGCTACGACCCACCCATCGCGTCTCGGATAGGTCGCGCTCGAGCTGATCGACACGCTGACGGGTGTCGCTCACGATGATGGCCATCGAGTGGTCGTCGACCACGCCCCTTTCGCCGCGCACCTCGAGAAGCACATCGACGGTCTCGGCCATGTACTTGTCTGGCACTGCTGCGTGCCTGGCCTGCGTCTCCTCGGCCTGGGCTCGAACCCAGTCAGCCACCGTCGTCCCCTCGCTCGCGGCCTCCACGATGGCCGCGGTCGCGTAGCCCTGGAACTCGGAGACCGTGACCGGGTGGTCGATAGGGCCTCCGATCACGACACGCCAGCCGAGGCGCTGGAGACGGTCGCGCATCTCGCTGATCTGTCCGGCGGATCCGAAGACGAGCCGGTCGAAGCCGATCGTGTCGTCGCCCTCGCCGTGCCTGATCGACACGAGCTCAGTCCGGTAGTCGGCGGCCTGGCTCCAGCGCCGCCCCGGATGGTCCCCTGGTGAGTCGTACACGATCATCTCCACACACAAAGAGGCCGCCCTGGTGGACGGCCTCGGTGCGCGGATTGTATCGATCAGGACTGCGTAGGATCGACCCCTTCCGGAACGCGACAGTGTGCGATCTCCCACCGTCGGATGCGCTCAGTTCATTCACGGGATCTTACTCGCTGACGTTCCAGCCTCGCGACGCCGCATAAGCGCGCATCGAGTCCATCTGGACTTCTGGGTCCTGGTGCTTGTCGCGGGTGGACACCCGCGCGTACAGCGCGACACGCTGGATTGCCACTACTCGATCTCCGCGCGTTCACGAACGAGTCCGACCGTGGCAAGCGCCATGCCAACGTCCTGGGTGTCGGCGGCCAAGATCCGCCACCGCTCCACGCCATCGCAGATCGCGAGCTGTGCCGCCGGTCCGAGGGCACGGAGCCGGGCAACCAGGGCCGGGGCGTCGATCGACCACCTCTCGGCCAAGCCGTCCTCCTGGGCGTCGTCCACCTCCGTCCAGAGCAGATGAGCAGTCGTGGCGTCGACCCAGGTTCCACTAAGCACGTCGCAGATGGCGAACGCCTCGTCTTCGGTCAGCCGGACGCGTCGAAGCTCGGCCGCGAGCGTGGCGTGATACCGCTCGAGGTCGCGTCGGGCAACCTCCTCAAGCGATGGGGCGAGCGGACCTCGCCGGGCATCGAGCTCTGAGGTGTCGGTGAGGTGCAACTGCACGACGGACGGGGGCATCGGGATGATCTCCTGCGGTTCGGCGTGGGGGTCGGTGGTTGCGTCGTCGGCCCGCGCCGCGATGTCGTCGTGGTGGTGCACCGGGATCTCCCTTACTCCGTCGGAAGCCGCATGGCTCCGTGCATCGATCGTCGTCAGGAGTCGCTGGAGCGCAAGGGGTCCAGGCGGGAGAATTTGTGGGCGTCGGCGGCACCGCCAGCCGGTGCGGTCCACCGTGTGGGCCGAGGGCGATCCGCGGGGGTCGTGCGCCCGACCCATGTCGCTATCCAAGCCGCAATGCGCGCCTCGGGCTCTGACGCTTGTGAGGGTCGCCGGGCAGAGGTGGCGGTCCGCATAAACAGAAGTCGAGGGGAGACTGCCGCATCCATTGGCGAATCTGCTGGAGGGGCGGCCTGCCAGCAACCCGGCTGCGCGCGATGCGCAGAGAGGCGCCTACGAGGCTGGCGCGCCCCCCTCTTCGGCCGCAGTCATGGGCTTCGTGCGCAGGAAGCGCCGATCGGCGACCCGGTATGCCTCTGCCTCGAGCCAGTCGAGCACGTCCTGTGCGCCTCGTCTCTGATCGAGAAGGACGTACTCGAGGCGACCGACAGCCTCGACCGTCTCGTCGGTCGGGTACAGCTCTTCGATGGCACGGCGGCCCAGCTTGACCGCGTCGTCCATGGACGCCCGCGACCACCATCGCTCCTGGATGGCCAGGATCATGGCTGCCTGCCCTGCCAGGATTTCTGGAGTTGGCGGCGCCTGGATCTTGACCTCCTCCCACTTCCGGTCGAGCCACCGCATCGGGTCCGACTCGGCAAGGTCGGCGAGCTCGTCCTCCCTTGCTCGTCGCCGCTCCTCCTGCATCGCCATCCGGGCAAGATCCTGGCTGCCGAGCGAGAGGCTGCTGCTGGCCACCTCACGCCACGGATCGTCGTCAAGGTCGTCGGTAGCAAGGAACGCCCTGTCCTCGGGACAGATCTCGGACTGCCCGAAGTCGCGGTGGAAGACGGCCACCGCGTGCCCGACGAGATCGCGGAAGTCAGCGAAGGTGGTGACGCGCTCCTTGAGGGGACGGACCCACACGACATCCGGATGCCTGGCGTTGACGTCGGCAATGAACGACTCGATCTCGCCCGGGGTCGCCTCGACCACACCGCTGTCGAAGCCGGCAGACCCCATGTGGTCACTGTGGCCCGGTGTCATGTCGAACCAGTACAAGCGTTTGGTCCCAGTCATCTTGTCTCCGGTGTCGGCGGTCGCCTGGGTTCGACTACCTTCCCAGGCTTGGATCTACCGCCGCTCGTCGGCGAGATGGATAGCAGCCCGAGGTAGCCTGACTACCGGCTACCCCGTTGCACGGACGATCTCCAACGCGTCGTCGCGCAAACGCTCGATCTCTGCGCGTGGCAGCCCGCGCGAGCGGTGCGCCAGTGCTTCGAGTGCATTGGCCATCTGGCGCGCGATGGTCGGTGACACCTCTGTGGGCAAAGCCCAGAGCATCCAAATGCCGTTCATCAACTGGAGGGCGTCCCGGGGCGAGAGTACGCGCAGCCGATCAACGAGCGCGGACAGCACGACGTCCCGGGTATCGGGGAGCTGCTGCGTGAGGTAGCGGGCAGCCGTCCCAGCGACCGCGAGCCTGGCCGGGGTGGCGCCCGGTCGCCCTGCCTCGAAGTCCGACCAAGCCCTCGCAACCGTTTTACGTGAGATGTCGCTCGACCCGGGAGCCCCGCTCGCGAGGACCGCGAGGGCACGGGCCCGTCGACGCGGCGACGGGCTCGCGAGGTGCGGTTCCGCCCATCTCCGGAGGTCGAGGGGGTTGAACCAGTCCACAGCCACCTCATCCTCGCGGCACGCGTAGCGGTACCACGTGGGGTCGTCCTCAAGGTCTTCGGCGAGACGGATCGTCGACTGCACACGATGCATCTCGAACTGCTCCAGCTCCCCTGCTCCGTGGCGAGCGACGAGCGCTCGAAGGCGCTCCGACCGGTCAACCAGATCCCGGACATCCAGATTGGCCGCAGCCGAGCCGAAGATCCAGGCTGGATCGAGGACCGACCCTGGCTTCCCGAACCGATCACGTCCGCGATAGGCCGCCTCCACGGCGGGCCCGAGGTCGCCGGTGCCACCCCATGTGGCCAGCACGGCAACCACACGCGTGATGTGGTTGTCGCAATGAAACTCCTCCACCGGGGATTCCACGAGCTCCCGGCCCCGACGGAGAACGGCAGCCAGAAGCCTGTCGTCGATCTGTTGTCGCGGACCGGAGAGATCGGCGTAGAACTCGATCCACGACTCGCACCGGAGGAACGCGGATTCCGAGTCCAGGTTCCGCACCTCGCGCCAAGGGGCAGCGACCCCCTGCCAGACCTCCTCGCGGTCTGCGGGCAGTGCACGACGAGCGCGCTCGAGGGGTTGAGCCGACCCGGGCCCGCGTCCCTCATCAACCACTTCGCGGGCTACGGTCGAGGGTTGCACGGCACGGTCGGCAGAGAGGACTGGACGCCGAGCGCATCGCTCGGGATCCAGTCGCGAATCTCCGAAGTGTCCCACGCAGCCCGGCCCGAGAGCAGGACCTGACCATCAGGAACGGAGACAAGGGCCTGGTGGTCATCGCCAAGGACCCAGAGCGCCCGGCCGTCAGGGGACCAGTCCATGACACGCATCCCGGCCAGCGCCGGCAGTTCAATGATGTCGCCGCCGCCCGTCGGGATCAGTCCCACGCGCGGCGTGGTAAGGGTGGCGGCGATCCATCGACCATCCGGAGAGAACTTCGAGTCGTACGCGTCGTTCACCATTACACCGTCCGGAAGGATCTGCCTGGTGGCCTTGCTCGCGACATCGACCGCCATCAGCGTAAGCGGGTTCCCGTCAGTGCTCTGACGGTAGAGTATTTCCCGCCCGTCGGGCGACCAGTCCAACAGGACGGCTCCGACATCTTCACCGAGCAGGGGCTCGGCGAGTTCGTCGACATTCGCAGGCCCCGGCCCGTTCAACGGCACAACGTGGGATTCGCCCACGTTCCCCAATTCGTAGGTTGCCAGTTGGGAGCCGTCCGGCGAGACAATGACGCGACTGAACACGGAGCCCCACGGGTTTTCACCCGTCAAGTAAAGCCTGCCGACAGGAGCCTCTGTGTTTCCGCGAAAGACCAGGAGGCCCCCCTCGCACATCCCGACGAGCGTCTTCCCATCTCTTGACCACCTGAACCCGTTGTACTTGAGGTCAAAGTAGTTCGGCTCGACAGGGCGCTCCCACTCGGAGTCGACGCTCACGACGTTCATTTGATCGGGATTGACACCCGCCACGACCGGGACCGGGAATGCCCAGACGCTTGGCGCCTCAGACACTGTGGACGCGGTTCCTTTCGCTTCAGCCACGTTCTCTGATGCAGTCCCGGCGCCCGGACCCGAGCAGCCGGCCAGTAGGGTGGCGACAGCAAGCAGGCCCGAGGTGAGCACCAGAATTGGCTGCGGCTGCGAGGTGAAGGGTCGAGCGTTCACGTCGGTCTCCTGATGGTGAGGCGTGATTGGGTGTAGCAGGTGGGCCCCTCGCCGAACGATGCTGGATGGCCCAGTAGGCTCCCGCCCGACGGCACGTCCGTCGGGCGGGTGCGATCGAGCGGAGGCCTACCAGGTGGCGACCACCGACAGGAACTTTCCCTTGACCGTCAGTGCCGCGGAGGTGGCGACGTTCGAGCCTGCGACGGAGGCTCCCATGCCGACGAGGATCCGGTAGACGTGACCCTTCACGATGGTCGAACCGGAGAAGGCAGGCGAGTAGTCGGAGGGGGTGGTCCCGGCCGTCGTCTGGGTCGAGGCCCGGGTGTACGGGTAGACCGCGGCGCACGGGGCCATGTTCACTGTCGTGAGCGTCTTCGCCGCTGCCACCCGCTTCGCAGTGGCGTCGTAGAGCTGAACGACGAGGTTGGCGCCGCCTCGGGCAAAGCCCATCATGATCGCGCTGCACTGCCAGGACCAGGCAAACGAGCCGCGAATCCGTGCCGTGATCTTGCCACCCGTGGTGCCGCTGTATGTGAAGTTCGGGCTGTTGAGACCGGTGGAACCGACGCCCTCAGGTGCGACGAGACGGAAGGTGTCGCTGTACGCGGTCGTGAGCCAGAAGCTGTTGTAGCCGCCGCCATACGTGACGCCAACGTTGCCGCTGATGACCGGCGCGACCGGCAGACTCTTCGCGTACGAGAGCGTCACGCCCCCGGCTGCCACCGGGCCAGCGGCGACGATCGTGGCGAGCGCGGCCAACGCGAACGAGCCGGCGATGCTGCGCCTGACCACTGCGAGCTTCATCCCTGGATCCTCCGGGATGCCACCGACCCGCGTGCTTGCGGGCCTGTCGTGTCATCCATGAGGTGATGAGGGCGCACGAGCGAAGTCCTTACACCCTGCGTCGAAACTTCCTCGCATATCGTCGAACACGCCACGGCGGCCATTGGCCCGCAGTGGCGACCGGGGCGAATCCCGACCGGATCGGCGACAAACAGGTCAGTGTCACACCGTTGGATTCAGTGCTACGCGGCGCCCAGGAGCATTAGGCCCCTCGTGCGCTGCCGTCGCGTACGCAATGGAAACCCTGAGTACCGAGCGGGTCAGCCCCGTGTCCTACCTGGGTGAACAACTCAGGGCCACATCGGTGCGGGCGGGATCTCACCGTTCGGGTAGAGGGTCGCGAGGTCGATGACGAGGAACTCCACGTACCCGTTGTACCTGCGAGTCAGTCTCTGGTATCGAGTTGTCGTTTTGATCCTGAGCGACTTGCCGGGCACGAGCGTGTACGTCTCCTTCGTCCCAAGGGGGATGGGGCCAGCCGCGAGGCGGGCGCCGCTGAATGCGACGTAGACGGGCCGGATCTGGACGCGCCCCGGCAGGTTGCGCGGTCTGATCACCATCGAGCCGGCCGGCTTGCGCAGGCCGGGTCGGCAGGACATGCGCGTACCTCCAAGGTCATAGCACCGAATGTAGTGGAAGGGGTCGGCCGAGAATGGCTCGACCCAGCGGGCGGACAGCACCTCAACTCCGATCTCAGCCACCCTGCCAGCATCCTTGCCAGACAGGAGCAGCGGCCCGTCTCGTTCCCACTCCTCCAGATCGAGTGCCTGCTCGACGCTCCTGACTTGGGCGCCGGTGACCTTCCGTCCCTTCTTGTCAAGGGGCGTGAAGGCGAGCTGCAGGACCGGGTATCCCTGGGAACGTAGGTTCAACGACTCGAGCATGAACGGCCAACCGTCGACAGGTCTGGCCCTGATCATCAAGCCCACGGTGTCGGGACTCGCGGTCGGTCTGGGTGCAGGCGAGCCCGCGGAAGTGGGTGCGGGCGAAGCCGTTGCACTCGGTGCGGGCGAAGCTGTCGGGCTCGGTGCGGGCAGAGGTGTGGAGACTGACGGTGCGGGCGAAGCCGTCGGGCTCGGTGCGGACTGCGGACCTGCGACGACCGCGGCAGGAGCAGGCGTGCCCGTCGCTGCAGGTGACGCCATCCCCGGTGCCGAGACTGCGACCTGGGTCAGCGCGACGGCGCCAACGATCGCGATCGCGGCGACAAGGAGCATCACGACCTTCATCGGGATTGCCGTCACTGCGGCGTGCGTGGTGGTGCCTGTCCCGCCCTTAGTTGGGTCCGTCGCCGAGCCCGCCTGGGCTCCTGTCTCACTCCCCGGTACCGGTGCTCCGGCGCCGGTGACCTGCATCCGGATCGCCTCGCCCATGCCGGCGGGGGCCGGGATGAGCGGCAGGATCCCGAGAGCACGCGACGCGCCCCGCAGCTCCTCGTCGATCGTCTGGCAGGTCGTGCATGCGGCGAAGTGGGCCGTGAACTCGGGCGTCGCCTTGGCCGGGGCCTCAATCCTGTCCAGCAGGTCGTCGCGGAAGCCCCGGCAGGTCGCTGCGGCCCCATGGATCCCGTACAGACGGTCGGCGTAGCGGCGGCGGACCGAGCGCCGCGCCCGGTGGACGAGGACGTACACCGAGTTCGCCGTCTTGCCCAGGGCCTCGGCGATCTCGGGCGCATCGCGGCCCTCGGCGACCATGGTGAGCACGGCCCGCTGGTCCGGGGCGAGGTCGTCCACCAGGCCCCAGACCGTGGCGAGCTGGTCGGCTGCGACGGTCGCGTGCGCCGGGTCGAGCGAGGGGTCCGTCTCGACCAGGCCCGGCCGCTCGAACGTCTCGCCGTCGGCGCCCTCGGTCTCGAGCGGTGCGTCACGGGCGTCGCGCAGGCGGGCCCGGCGGATGGCCTCGCGCGAGACGACGGTCGTCAGCCACGGACCCGCATCCAGGATCCGGTCAGCGCCCTGGTAGGCCCGGACGAACGCCTCCTGGACGACGTCGGCGGCGAGGTCCTCGTCGCGCAGGATGCGCCGGCTGATCGAGTACAGGCGCGTGCTGTGCGACGCGTACAGCGCGTCGAAGGTGGAGACGTCGAGTGCCATGGGTCAGGGGGCCGGCTGGATGGCGGGGTCGATGGCGCTCGTCACCCGGGCGAGCCCGGCCATGCGTCTGTACGTGACGAAACGGTTCGGCATGAGGCTCCCCCAGTGCGGACTGTGTGGGACGCCGCGCGGCGATCATAGGCGGGATGCATCCTCGTGCGTGGGGCGTGCACGTCGTGCTTCCTACGCTCCTCGCGTTCTCGCAGACATATGCCGAGCGCCCGGCCATGGCTGGGGCGTCTTCAGCGCCACGCGGTCGACGGTCTCCTCTACCCGGGGCGCCACTTCGCTCGTGGTGGCACGACAGCCTCCCAGTCATCGGCCGGAACGACCCGGTCCCAGCTCCAGCGGCGCTTCGCGGCGAAGCCGTGCCAGTACGAGAGATCCCCCATCCAGCCGCTTGTTGCGAGGCTGCCCGCGACGACAGGGTAGGACGGCACCTCGCCGGGCGACCGACCCTCGACCCATCGGAAGTAGTCGACGCGGCGCCGGATCACGCGCGATCGATGCGCCCGTCGCAGTGCTCGCTTGGCCATCAGTCACTCTCCAGTCCAATCACTCCGTGAAGGGTTGAGTCCCGACGGCGGGCGTCCTTACACCCCGCCCACGATTCGGCGGCGCTGTGGGGAACGACCTGCAGTCGAGCTGGCGAGTGGCTGCGGACTGGACGCGGCCAGCCGTGCTGGCATTGGCGATCGGGGTGTCCATGGTTGCGCGTTCCCTCCGACGTTCGGCGGCAATATGCCGCCGATAGGCACTTGAGCCGCGAGGGAGCCGCGTCTTACGCCTTTGCAGAACGGTTGCGGGCGCTGTGCACGGAAGGACTGCTGACGGACGAGAAGAACGGCTTCGAATGCGACTTGCTCCGCGAAGGGATCTCCCTCGACGAAGTCTCCCTCCTGGTCGACCTGAAGAGCCCGTCCTCGAGCGGTCAGTTCGCCCTTATCGCAGGCGGCGGGGACGCCGTCGTGCGCCCGGAAGACGTCCCGGAAGTGCTGGCGGTGCTCACAGCGGGCCTGGGCGATGCAAACGCGGAGCGTGTGATCGCGGCCCTCCGAGCGTTGCCGAATTCCTACTACTGCCATTGGCCGGTCCTCGTCGACGGCGGGTACCAGATCACCCTGAAATGCGATGAGCGGTACCCGTCTTGGGCCGTTGAGGTACTACTCGAAGACGGCATGCCAATGACCCCGTAGCGAGAGAAGCCCAATGGCTCCGGCCGATCGACCACCATGCAAAATCTTCGGCTATGGCTCGCCTGTAAGGAATGGTTCCGATCTGGCTCAACCATTCAGGCGTGCAGAACACTCACCGCCGCGCCATCTTGAGCACCCTGGAGCAACACGTGCGCAGACTGACGACACTCTTGACCACGACCCTCGCCGCTGGCGCCATCCTGACGGCCTGCGGCGGGAGCAACGCCGACGCGCTCACTGCCAAGAAGAATGCCGAGGCCCTCACTGGCGACAGTTGGCTACTCACGAGCACCACCCTCAAGGTCCCCGCATTCCAGGCGGTCGTGGCGCCCGAGGACCAGACGAAGTTCGCGATCACGTTCGACGCAAACGGGATCTTCAACGCCGCCGCCGACTGCAACCTACTCACGGGCACCTACACGACCACGGGAGCGGACGGTCTGTCGATCACCCCGGGTCCCACGACGACCGAATTCTGCGGGGAGGGCTCGTTCGACTTCCTCTTCGCGCAAGCGCTGGGCAAAGTCTCGACTTACACCATCACGGCTGACGAGCTGACCACGACGCTATCGGACGGGGGCACCCTGACGTACGCCTCCGCCCAACGTCTCACCCAGGAGGAGGGCGTCAGCCCCGACGGCAGCATGAATGAATGCGCGTTCGTCTCGTCCGCCGACGCGTCGGACGCCCTTGGCGTCGAGGTGGGGGCCGTGCCCCTGGGCGGACTCGTGGACGCCACCGTGGGACAGATCCTCGACAAGCGCGTCATCCCCGACGCGGAGGAGTGCTGGGTCGTTGGGGGGAGCACGGCCACGACAGGGCGCATCGCGCGCCAGGTCGGCGACGATGCATCAGGGTCGTTCAACGCGGCGAGGGCCACGGCGATCGCCAGCGCCTACTTCGCCGGCGACGTCTCCGGCCTCGGCGACCAGGCGTTCTGCACCGGCATGTCAGAAGCGGAATCGTTCGGGGTGCTCGTGCTGCGTGGCGACACCCTCGTCTACGTGAGCCTGATCGATCCAGCTGTCGCCGGTTTGGACCGCCAGACGAACAGTGACGGCGTGGTCACCTCGCCCAAGACGTGTGCTCTCGCCCAGGAGGTCGCGAAGAAGGTGCTTCGCTGAGCAAGGCTCCAGGAGGTGCCGTCCTCGCGACGTAGCCGCCAACAGCCCATACCGTCACCGCGATCCCGGCCCACAGCACCCACCTGCCCAGGCGTCGTCCGGGCTCGGAGGCGTACAGCGTGCCGATCAAAGGGACTGCGCCGTGGGCGACCGAGACCAAGTTGGTCTTGACCGCCACGCCCGCCGACGCCCAGTCGAGATCCGGCCCGTAGGTGAAGGCTCCGATGAGGACCGCGACATACCCCGCCTCCACAGCAGCAGCGATCCCAAGCGAGGCGACCAGGGTTGCCGTCCAATGCGGGGTGACCTAAGTCGTGGCCGATCGCCGCGCGATCTCGAGTCCTGCCTAACGGCTCCGCCGCGTGGCTTTGCCGGAATGCGGTGCCCCTCACGGTGTCGCTGCAAGACTCTCGAGCTATGCCGTATAGGAGTGTGCTGAACACCGGCTCACGCCTGCGCTCACGAGGGCAAGTGCGCCTGGCTCGTTGACTCCCGTCACGGAAGGTGGCCCCACGCAAGTGCGGTCGAGCCCTTGGCATCGACGATCCCCTTCGTCCGCGGCCCGTTGGCGCCTCCGACGATGACCAGCGCTCCGTCGGACCGTTCGATGACGGCTTCAGCGAAGGAACCAATTGGTGCATCTGGGAGCACGGTGGCACGCCACGCCTTGCCGTCGTCCGACACGAACACGCTCGCGCGCTCCTTGCCGGCGGGGCCGATGAAGCCAACCGCAACCCAGCCGCGCTCTCCAAACGGGATGACGTCGAGAAGGCCACCGCGGCGCGCAACCGTGAGCGGCTTCGACCAGCGCACGCCGTCGGTCGTCGTCCACACAACACCCTTGCCGTTGGCGATGCCGCCCGCGACAGCCGTCTTACGCCGGGCTGCCACGGCCTCCGCACGGACGACATCACCGTCACCAGCAGGCGCCGAGAAGGTGCCAAGTTCGGGCTGTAGGTCGCTGGCGAACCGATCGTAGTACGCGACTGGCTCGGTGTACTTGTCAGGGTTCTGGCACTCCCGGCGGCCCACGATGAGATGGCCCTCGCCATAGGGTGTGGTGGCGACGGCGTACAACTTGTCACACTCATCAGTGACACCCATCTCTCGGCCATCCAGTGGGAACCACTCCGAGCCGTCGCCGGAGCGGAAGCCGAAGGGGAACCACCAGACATAGTCCGAGAAGTTCGTCTGTCGGCCGGCGACGACATACCCACCGCCGGGTGTGCCATCGATGCCGATGAAGCGCCCGACAACGGTCTTGCTGCCATCGCGGGCTTCCGGCGGTGTCAGCGTCCAGGTGCGCCCGTCTGTGGTGGTCCATAGACCCGCGCGGCGCAACCCGAGGTTGCCCGCTGCCGTGAACCCGGTCTTTGTCGGGGCGACGCCAACGACGGTGTAGTCGGTGCCGAGCATCGGCTTCGGTGAGATCAGTTCCCACTCGCTGCCCTCGCCGCGGAGGACGGCGCCTGTGGCCCGGCGCTGGCCGACGGCTACGAGCACGTCATCGCGTGTGGCAACGTCGTACAGATACATCGCCTTGCCGCCCTCGGGCAGAGTCAGCGGCAACCAACTGAGCGCGGCGACGCCAGAACCCGGGGTCGTCGCGGGAGTCGCCGGCGTCGCCGGGGCGCTCGTCGGCGTGAGTGGCGGAGTCGGGGTCGGCGCCGGGGCCGGAGTCGATGGCGGCGGCGCAGATCCGTCATAGGAGATCGACGCTGTCGAAGTCTTGTCCCAGCTCGAAATGACGTTGATCAGGTACGGGGCGATCTTGCCGACCGCGGCGACCTGCTCCGCCGTCTTGCCGATGAGTCCAAAGACATCGTCGCCGTACGAGGACAGCTTGTTCGTCGTGGCCGAGATCGCCGCCTTGAGGTCCTCTTCGATGGCCGCGCTGCCGGAGTTGAGAGGGACCCCTGCGGCGATCACGTCCCAGAGGTCCTGCAGCATCCCGAGGACCTGATCACCGGCAGCAACGAAGTCTCCGTCCGCCATCGCGGCAGCCAGCGGGGCCGACCGGAATGTGACGACGCCCAGCAGCCACGCGATCGTATCGGCGTTCACGAGGATCCCGACGCCGGGCACCGGCGCTGCGTAGCCGATCAGGATCTCCAAGGTCATCAGGCTGGCATCGAGGATGACGCTCACGCCCTCGACCTTGGACTGGAGGCTGACCGTCAGCGTGCCGCCTCCACGCGCGGAGAGCTCCACGCCTTGGGTTACGCCCCCGACAAGACCGGTGGCGAAGGATGGCTGGCTCTTTGTATTAGCGCTGTTGCACAGGCCCGTGATGTTCGGCTTCACGCACGTGAATGAGGGGACAACCAAGTCGCCGCTCTGCGTTGTTGTAGCCCTGACCTGCTGGGAGTACCCCCCGTCCCACCCCATCCACAGGAGGAGGTCATCAAACGGGGTACCAGTCCTGATCTCCGTGGCGCTCTTGAGGATCACTGTCATGACGGCCTTGCTCGGGTCCGTCCGGTTGCGATCGAGCGTCACGCTCAGTCCACCGCCATCGGACGACACTTGAGACCAGGTCCCCACGGCATCTTCGCGCCAGGCTCCCAGTGCGACGCCAGGCGCCTGCGGCGGCGGCACGGACAGCGCAACGACGATCGCGCAGAGGGTGACAAGCAGGCGCTTCACGGGATCACCACCACACTCACTCGGGATCCACCGGCAGGCTCAGGAACTATCGCGATCTCGGCCCGGAGCCGGGAGTCGTCAACCACGAACGCTGCGCGTTCCCCGTCGATGATCGGCTCCGGGGTCGCCCCTGTCCCGCTGATCGCTGCGCGATAGAAGTCCACGAGGGCCCCGGTGGTCGCCGGCGTCACGAAGACCGCAGCCGTCTTGGAGCCTGCCGTGCCCGCGTCGAAGAGTTCTGCATCGGGTGGCGCGAGAAAGGCGGGGAAGTCCTCGGGCAAGGCGTCGGCCCGCGGCATCGCAGGGTCCGGCTCTCCTGTATCGCCCACGTGCTGCGGCCCGAGCGCGACGGCGAACACGGTAGGGCTGGTCAAGGCCACCGTCACCACCGTGCGGGCGAACTCGCCGGACGCGTCCTCGAAGGTGAACACACTCTGATCGAGCATCTTGACGTCGCTCGTGCGGGACCAGGCAGCATCCTCAAGCTCCCGGTAGAAGCGCGAGACATCGGCCGGCGGAGCATCCGTCACCCAACGCGCCCAGTAGCTCGCAGGCGGGCCGCTGCCGCCGGTGGCCGCGACAAGCGTCGCTCCATCGGGCAGCGGGAAGTCCGGGAAGCCCGGCGGGAGCGAGGCAGCCGGCGCGCCGGATTGCGCGGGGTCGTTGGCCGCGCCATCAACGGCAGGCGTAGCCGGGGGGCTCTGCCACGGCCTGAGCACCGCCAGGGCGGCTCCCGCGATCACTACTGCACTGGCGCCCGCGGCAACCAACAACAAACGTCGAGACCGTCCCATCAAGACCCCCTCAGGCTCGTGTACCGCCCGTGCTTCCGGTGGACTGCCACAGATGGGGACGCACTGCGGCACGATGGCTCCTTCCCATGACCACGACCGCACGAGAGGTCCGAGCGCGAGCACGGAGCAGATCCCGTCGCCTCTGACCCGCGCACGCGACAATCATCGCCGTGCTGATCATGGGCACACCGGTGCGGGAGGTTTGTCATTGTTGGAGACCATGTAGTTCCAGTCCATGAGGTTCACTTGCAGCCACGGGTTGCTGCCGGCCTTCCTCGCCGTCGGAAAGACATCTACCAGAAGCCCGGTCCCCAGGCACTTCATGTTGAACCCCAAGAACTCCCCATTCTTCTGCGAGTAGCGCACCCACTCCATCGCCGGTTCGGCCAGAGTCGGCTCGAGGACCGCGTCGATGTATGTCTTGACCTCGGCGAGCTCGCTCTCCGAGGGGAAACTCTTCCGCTTCGCCAGCACGTAGATGTGCACACTTCGGCAGCCAGGCGGGAGGCAGGACTCGGTGATGACGCTGGTACGCACGCCGGTACTTCCGAGTTCGCCCTGGTCACCATCCGAGCTGCACGAGACCTCGTTGTCCGGGCTAAGGGGCGGGTTGAATCCCTCCGGGAAGCCAGCGCAGATCGCAAGCAGATTGGCCTTGTAGTCGGGCAGGAACGGGTAGGTGTCAGCCGCGGAAGTGGGTGCGGGCGAAGCCGTTGCACTCGGTGCGGGCGAAGCTGTCGGGCTCGGTGCGGGCAGAGGTGTGGAGACTGACGGTGCGGGCGAAGCCGTCGGGCTCGGTGCGGACTGCGGACCTGCGACGACCGCGGCAGGAGCAGGCGTGCCCGTCGCTGCAGGTGACGCCATCCCCGGTGCCGAGACTGCGACCTGGGTCAGCGCGACGGCGCCAACGATCGCGATCGCGGCGACAAGGAGCATCACGACCTTCATCGGGATTGCCGTCACTGCGGCGTGCGTGGTGGTGCCTGTCCCGCCCTTAGTTGGGTCCGTCGCCGAGCCCGCCTGGGCTCCTGTCTCACTCCCCGGTACCGGTGCTCCGGCGCCGGTGACCTGCATCCGGATCGCCTCGCCCATGCCGGCGGGGGCCGGGATGAGCGGCAGGATCCCGAGAGCACGCGACGCGCCCCGCAGCTCCTCGTCGATCGTCTGGCAGGTCGTGCATGCGGCGAAGTGGGCCGTGAACTCGGGCGTCGCCTTGGCCGGGGCCTCAATCCTGTCCAGCAGGTCGTCGCGGAAGCCCCGGCAGGTCGCTGCGGCCCCATGGATCCCGTACAGACGGTCGGCGTAGCGGCGGCGGACCGAGCGCCGCGCCCGGTGGACGAGGACGTACACCGAGTTCGCCGTCTTGCCCAGGGCCTCGGCGATCTCGGGCGCATCGCGGCCCTCGGCGACCATGGTGAGCACGGCCCGCTGGTCCGGGGCGAGGTCGTCCACCAGGCCCCAGACCGTGGCGAGCTGGTCGGCTGCGACGGTCGCGTGCGCCGGGTCGAGCGAGGGGTCCGTCTCGACCAGGCCCGGCCGCTCGAACGTCTCGCCGTCGGCGCCCTCGGTCTCGAGCGGTGCGTCACGGGCGTCGCGCAGGCGGGCCCGGCGGATGGCCTCGCGCGAGACGACGGTCGTCAGCCACGGACCCGCATCCAGGATCCGGTCAGCGCCCTGGTAGGCCCGGACGAACGCCTCCTGGACGACGTCGGCGGCGAGGTCCTCGTCGCGCAGGATGCGCCGGCTGATCGAGTACAGGCGCGTGCTGTGCGACGCGTACAGCGCGTCGAAGGTGGAGACGTCGAGTGCCATGGGTCAGGGGGCCGGCTGGATGGCGGGGTCGATGGCGCTCGTCACCCGGGGATCTCGAATGAGAGTGTGCCGTCGTCGAGCACGGTGTCCCAGTTGTACGGCTGGAGCTCGAGGTCTGTCGTGTGCAAGCTTCCCGGCTCGGCGCCCTCGGACATCTCGAGCCCAAGTCCGGGATTGTTCGGGTCGCGACCCGGGACGTTCACGAGACCGCCGTCCAAGGCGGTCGCGACGACCTCCTCGCCTCGGGTGCAGTCCAGGCCGTCGCCGAGCACTTCGAACTTGAGGTAGAGCCACGGGTTGGCGTCGAGGTAGTAGAGGATGCGGTCTGCCGTCACGCGAACGGTCGCGTTCCGGTTCTTCTCACACAGGGGACGGCTTGATGGATCTGGCGTCGGCCGAAGGTCGACCGGCTTCGCATCGAGCATGACCACGCGGAGGGGAAGGCCCGGGAGCATGAGGCTGACCGTGTCGTTGACCGTGTCGACGACCGCCGCCGTGCCGTCAGGACCCGTGAACTTGAACACATCCTTGGTGGCACCGGTGTCCTGCAGGTCGCGCTCGGTGGTGCTGCCAATCGACGTCCAGGGATCCGTGAGCCTGGTCAGGACATCCTTCTCCATCTCGCCGGCACCCTGGACAAGCTTGCGCACGGCCAGTTCGTCGCCTGCCGTCTGGGCGGCCCCGAAGGCCGCGTAGGCGGCCACTGCCTTCGCGAGAACCGCGTCCGGGTTGAGGTTGCCGCGGTGGACGATCGCCCCGACGGGGTCGCTGGCCTTCTGCTCGTGGAGCAGCGTCCGCATGCCGTCTGCGACGAGCACGAGCTGCTCGAGCGTGCCGTCCTTGCCATCTCGCTCGGTCTCTTCCACGCCGGTGAGCCAGGTCGGCTCGTTGATCACCTGCTCGGCGGGCGCGGGTTCACCCGGCACGATGGACTGCTCGAGGGACACCGACGAGCCGAACATCTCTGCGCGTGGTTGCATGCCATCGACAAGCGCCGTGGCCGCGGCCTTGCTCGTGACATCGGGAAGCAATGCCTCGAGACTCAGCGCGCCCTCGTGCCCGAGCACCGTGATCCGGCGCTGGTCGTCCTTGCCGGTGACGACCATGTTCGTGGTCATCTGCGCCTCGGTGATGTTCGCGCTCGCTCGGTCTCCCTCGACGGTCCAGGTGACGTTGTAGGCCGTCTCGTCGGTCTTGCTCTTCGTGGCAACGACATCGGTGACCGTGAGGGTTGCGTCACCGGGCACGAGCGCGAGGCCGGCCGTCGCTCCGAAGTCCTGCCAGCCGTCTGTGTGCTCGGCTGCCTTGCCGGTCGCGAGCGCCTCCAGGTCGCCACGGATGAGCCCGGGCACCGGGTCCTCGCGGAACACGGTCATCGCGGCCACGACGGCAAGGATCGCGACAACGGCCACGACTGTCGCGACGATGATCGGCCCACGGCGGCGAGTGGCTGAGGACTGGGCGGGGCCGTCGGTGGTGGCATTGGCGGTCGAGGTGTCCATGATTGCGCGTTCCCTCCGGCATCAGGCGACGAGATGCCGCCGATGAGTACTTGAGCCGCGAGGGAGCCGCGCCTTACACCTGTGCGCAAAGGAACCCCGAATGTCCTCCCGCGAGCTGACCATACCGGATGCGATCGGGGCAGCGAGGGCCGCCTGCGCGGGGCGGCTGACGGGGTCAGCGATCACCCTCAACACGACCGTACCGGCCGGCGACGTCGCAGTGGTCAGGGCAAACCCTGAATGTCGCGCACGGGCAGGATGTGGAGGTGGCAATGCGCCCATGCAGGCAGTCGAACCGCCACGGTGTCACGGGGCCGATCAGGCACCCCGGGCGTCAGCTCGGGCTGCCCGGCTGCGCTCTAAGCATCTCGTCGACGCCTCCAATCGGGTTGCCATCGGATGCGTCCAGAAGCCTCTCGATCAGGACCAGCATCTGGTCAGCGTCGAGGTCGCGCGAAGTTCCCCCAACGCACAGCGGGTATCGGGGCACAGGCTCGGGGTCCCCAGGGAACGGTGACAAGTTCTCGGCGGCCTCGTGCCAGTCCTTCTCGATCGCGCTCGAGAGCCCGGTCCACAGGAGCAGGGAACCTTCGGACATGGCACCCAGGCGCTCAATCAGGGCCTGCGTCACAGGGTCGTGGATGCGGGACGCAGGCTTCGTCGACCATCCCCATGCCCGAGGCGACCGCCTGTAATACGCCGTGTCTCGGGCGAGGTGCCGGACGCGGTGTTCGAGCCCTTGCTCTGCTATGAGCTGACACGCCTCGCGGTAAGCGTTCAGGACGAGGATGCGGGGATCGGCTGTCATCAGTCCCATCGTGGGCGGGCCGGACCATGCAGCGACGGATGCTTCGGAGCGACGGGGTGGGCCCAGGCGGCGCGGATCGCCCATGCCCTGCCGGCCTGAGCGGGTCGGTGCATCCGTCTGCCAATGTGCGTTCTCGGTCTGGGCTTTCGGACAAGTACGCCCGGATCTGTTGTCCTTCAGCCAAGGCCCCCAGCGCGGCAAGCGCGGTCGCATGCTCCTCCGGCGTGAGGTCGGGCAACACAAGTCGGGCGAGATGCTCACGACTCATGAACGAGACCTCAGCGAAGCCCGTACGCCATCACGTGGATCCACAGCAGCCCCCATATCAGCAGCAACCACGGGTCCGGGCCTCCTCACCCGACCACCAGGCCAACGGGACCCGAGCGGCATTGCGAGCGCTACTTCGGCCGTGCGGGACCCGATGACGGCTCGAGCGTCGCAGCCGAGATCCCCTCCGCGCAAGGACATTCGGCCTTCGTTCTCGGGCCGGAGGGCGACCATTCGGTCAGTCCCGGAGGCCCGACCCGATGATGCCGATCGCGGCCAGGGTTGCGACGCCGAGCACGATTGCCTCCCAGTTGATGGCGATGAGCACGACTGCCACGCCGACAACGACCACCCAGGCGAGCGCCGTCCAGGGGGAGGGGAACCCAACCGTCATCGTGGCGACCGTTGGGCCTGGCTCGCCGCGCGTTATCGGCGCGGGCCCGGGCGCTGACGTTGGCGCCGCCCGAGGCGCCCGCATCGCTGGCGGAGCGTCAGGCGGGGACGCCCGGACCCAGGCGATGGCCCGGTTGAGCGCAGCCGCCTCGGCGGTGCTTCCGCCTGCGTCGGGATGCACCTGCTTCATCCGCCGGCGGTACGCGCGCTCGGCGTCCGCCCGGGATGAACCCGCCGCGATGCCGAGAACTTGCCACGCTGTCAACGACGAACAACCCGTTCCATGTCCAGCCCGGTCCGACGATCAGGGACGGGTCGTGTCCACACCCCCAGTACCGCACGGAGAAGCGGCTGGCGCAAGGGGTCGAGGCCAGCGTCATCCCTGTCGTTTCACGGAAGGCCCACGGACAGCAGCGACGCCGCCTCGGCCCAGGTCAGGCCCGTGAGCCTGCGAGGGCTGAGTGGCCCATCCCCTGCCCTGCCCAGCACCCCGCGATCCTCGAGATCAGCGAGACCCGCCGTGTACCGCTCGACGCGTCCCGGCGTGTACCCGAGCGAGCGAACCCGGTCGACCATCGAGCGGACGGAGACGACGAGGGGCTCGTCGAGCTCGGCCTGCCAGCGGTAGATGAGCCTCGCGAGCGTGAGCGGCTCGAGCGCCTCGATCTCGCGGGCCGTCGGGGCACGCGGCTCGGGCGCATCCCGGGGCGGTGCCGGAACGAGTGGCCGTGAGATCCGCCGTCGCAGGTCGGCGATCAGCTCGCGGATCGTCGCGTTGTCGACGAAGAGCCCCTGCACGACCTGGACCGTGTGGCCATCGGTCGACACGGCGAGGCGACCCTTGATGTTCGGCAGCAGGCGCCGGTGCTGGTCGAAGAGGATCCGCATAGTCGGAGGCCTGGGCAGATAGCCGGAGATCGCGCAGCCTTGAAACGCTGATCTTGAGCGCGTGGCGGGATCACGTCCGAGGTCCTGCGCTGAGTGACCAAGCACCAAGTGGAAGCCTGCTGCTCGGCCGAGCTGACCGACGCGACTGCACGGCCCGGATCACGCGCTCGAGCTGGTCGCGGTCGAGCAGGTCGCGCAAGTCGGCCCACTCCTCGACGACGAGCAGGTGCGCCGGCCCCTGTCGACTGGATCGAACTCTCGCCCGGCCTGTTCGCGGTAGCGGGCATCCATCGCTGCCGTGAACGCCTCGAGCGTGCGCCACGACATCGTCACCGTTCTCGGCGATCACCGTTCGCTCGCACCTGCGGCGCGTCCGAAAAGAGGACAGTTCGCGCTTCACGCAGTCCAGGAGCCAAACCCGGAGGCGATCGGGGCCGTTGAGGCGCAAGCAGTTGGGCGAGTGGGCCGAAGACCGCCGACCGGCTCTTTCCGGAGCCCGTGGCCCCGCGACCAGGAGGTGCGGGGTCTCTGCACCGAGCTCGAGGATCAGCGGCTCGCCGCGGTGGTCAAGACCGATGACGAACGCGAGGTGCCGTCGCCGCAGCACTGGCTCGAGCCGGGTCACGACGCGGTCCAGTCCGTCGCCTCCCCCGATGGGAACTCCGGCGTCGCCTTGGGCAACGTGCAGACGAAGCCGTACGGGTCGAGCTTCGTGTCGAGGCGAGCCCCGGGCGTGCGGGCGAAGAGGCCGACCGCCGGCTGGAGCCCTTTCCAGCTCGTCTCGAGCTCCTGCCACTCCGTCGAGGTCGAGAAGGACGCCCGGTACTCGTACGTGTCGGCGTCGAAGCCGATGTCGGCGCTCTCGAACCGGTACCGCTCCACGAGACCCGCTTCCCGGAGGGCGCGATCGATGGCGGCCCTGCCCGGTTCGGCGGTCAGGGCTTCATCCTCGGGCGCGGGCTCGGGCAATCGGTCGAGCGCCACGAAGATCCCTCGCTCGCCAGCCCGCAGCGGATCCTGGGCGACGCGCGGGTCCGACAGGCGCAGTCGCTTCAGGTCGGCGGCCGTCCAGGAGGTCTCCGCATCCAGCGTCGGGAGGAGCAGTTCCACCGTGGCCCGCGCGAGCAGGGCGTTCGCGGTCGAAGGGGTCGCCCGAAGGACGACCGCGTGGAAGCCCGGTCGCGACCATGCGCGGGCGATCTCGAGCCGGTACGGGTACGCCTTCGCACCAGGTGACCGGCCATCGGCCGCGTCCCGGTCGCCGCTCCGGAGCTTGAGCGTCCCGCTGAGGAGGACGACGTCGAGGGCGGTGAGGAGGCCGTTCCCCAGTTCGCGGAGCTCCCGCTCCTCGTCCGACTCCCCCGCCCCCGCACTCCAGGTCTCCTCGGCCAAGACCTGGCCGTCGGGCCCCCGCTCGATGGCCGCCGGCACCGCCCACACGCCGTGGGTCTGCTGGTGGCCCCAGGTCGAGGCCCGTCGCGCGAGGAGGTCCGTCACGCCGGTGCCCGCCCGACCGAACAGGGCAGCCACTCTGGCGAGGACGAGGTCGGCAGTCGATGCCGGTTCGCGGATTCCAAGGGCGACCCCGGCACCCGCCGCGCCACGAACCGTCCAGGCGACGAGGACGAGGAGCACCCAGGCGACGGCGACCGTGATCGCGAGCGCGGCACGGGCCACCAGGCGCAGGACGAACGCAGCGACGGGACCGAGGCTGCTCCCGGTCCGCACGGCGGTCGGGCGATGCCCATCGACTTCCTTCGACCCGCCGGAGCCAGCTGCCGAGCGAGGATGGCGGCCAGACCGCCGATCACCAGCCAGGCCCACCAGTCCGACGACGGCTGCCCGCACCGCGGAGGCGACTTGGGCGAGGCCGGATCGCAGTGCGGAACCCGCAGCGTCCACCACGTTCGGCGTCGGATCGGTCAGAAGCGCCAGGAAGACCGCCCAGAGCGCGAGCCGCGCGCCGAGGGCGAGCCCAGTCCCAATGCTCGGATGGTCGAGCCTGTCCGCGATGGCGGCTGCGGCCCAGAGCACGAGCGGAAGCCAGGCGAGGCGCAGGGCGCCGGGGCCGATCGCACCGAGGACCGGGCTGTCGGCGACCAGCACCGCGACGACCAGGGTGATGATCGCGGCTGCTCCCAGCGCGACGACCCTCCCTCGGAGGAGCCGCTCAGCCACGCCCGGGCTCCGGGTCCGGCGGTTCGACGGGCGGATCCGCGTGCCGTGCCAGGGCCTCCACGGCAGCCCTCGGGATCCTGATCGTGGGGCGGCTGTCCCCGCGGCGGTAGATCCGGGCCGGCAGGAAGCCGTCCTCCACCCATCGCAGCACCGTGGTGCGATGCACGCCCAGCGTCTCGGCAGCCTGGCTGCACGTCCAGTACTCGTCCATGCGCCGACGATGGCGCGATCGTCGCGTCCGTCAAACGGACCGGGTGGGTCGTTGTTGATGAAGTTGTCGCATTGGTCGGATGTGACGCACCGGTCGTAGACGCAAGACGACGAACGCGGTTCGATGGTCGACATGAACGACACGACCCCCGACATCGCCGCCTGGCTCGAGAGCCGCCGCGTCACCATCGAGCCCGTCGCCGACGGTGACATCGTCGGCATCGGCCACGCGCTCACCCACTGCCGCAGCCTGCTCGGCCGGCTCCAGCACGAGGAGCAGGGGGCTCGTGCCGGCGCCGCGTCGGTCCGCTCGATCCTCCTCCAAGGGCCGGCCGGCAGCGGCAAGACGCTGACCGCCCGGTGGTTCGCGGGGCAGCTCGGCTCCGTGCCGGCCTACGACCTGCCGGCGGAGCAGCTGACCCCGGAGCGCATCCGTGCCGCGTTCACCCACCTCGCGACCACCCCCCGGTCGATCGTGTTCCTGGCCGAGATCGACTCGATCGGCCTCAACCGGCGTGATGCCGACCGCGAGTCGCGCCGAAGCCTGTTCGCGCTGCTCGAGGCGCTCGACGGGCTGGCTCCGGTCCCGGCGGGCAACGGGCCCGTCGTCATCGCGACCACCAACCGTTCGCGGTGCGAGCTCGACCAGGCCCTCATCCGGCCTGGCCGGCTCGGGACCCACGTCGTGTTCGGACTCCCGACCACGGCCGAGCGCATCGAGCTGTTCCGTCGCTTCGCGGCGCCGTGGATCGGACGGCTCCCCGATCAGCTGGGATCGGCTCGCCGAGATGAGCGCCCGCTGGAGCCCGGCGGACATCCGCGGCGCCGTCGACGACGCCCTGGGGCTTGCGCTCATGCGTGACGGCCGGGGGGCGTGCCTGACCGAAGAGGATCTCGTGGCGGCGACCCGCCGGGCCGGCAGGGTCGAGCCCGACGACGAGCAGCCGTTCGCGGATCTCGCCCAGATCGCCGTCCACGAAGCCGGGCATGCTGCCGTCGCCGATCGCACTCGGGCGCACGGTCCGAAGCGTGCACCTCGCCGTCGGCCGGCGCGGCGGCAGGACCGAGACCGGGACCGAGGGTGGCCTCCTGACCGATGCCGACGTGCGGGCGGGCGTGGTGGTCGCCCTGGGCGGCGTCGCGGCCGAGGAGCTGCTGAGCGACAGCCCGACCACGGGTGCCGAGAGCGACGTCCAGCGGGCGACCGAGCTGCTCATCGCGCGCATCGAGGCCGGTCTCGATCCCGCGTTCCCGCCGGTCTCGCGCCGTGCCTGGGGCATGTTCGCGCCGCCGCAGGCGGTCGACGCGCTCATCGCGCCGCACGTCATCCGGGCCCTCGGGGCCGCCCGCGAACAGGCGCGGGAGATCGTCTACCGCGAACGGGTGGCGATCGAGCGGTTCGCGGAGCTCCTGCTCGCGGAGCCCGACCTCTCCGGCGTCGCCCTTGACGCGGCGCTGGCCGCCGTGGGGTGGCGCACCCCGACCAGCACCGACCAGATGGAGGCTGCTTGACCATGGACCGCTCCACCGCTCCGCAGAGCGACCACTTCCCCACCGCGACCACCGAGGACTGGGCCGTCTTTGCCGAGGCCTACGCCGATCTGGTCGCCGATGCGGTCGGCGACGCTGACATCGCGGCCGCGAACCAGTCCAACGTCGCACCTCAGCGACTGGCCCGACGCCAGGGCGCGCGGCGCGATCGCCAGGGATTCCTCATGCCCTTGGCGCGGGCCGCCGCCACCGGTTGACCATGTGTCCCGAGTGTGTATCCCGTGCCGTCCGGGACCCCTCTGGTGCGGCCGGGACACAGGATCGGACACAGCGCTCCGCCACAAGATGGATCGAGGCCCCGGGTCGAGCCGGGGCCTCGTCCTGTCCGCATCGCCAGTGACCCGGCGACGATCTCTCGGCCGCGTTGGCGACCCAGCGGACCATCGGCGCACGACGCCACTTGTCAGGCATCCGTGGTTCTCTGGTGCATCAAGGACGGTTGGTAGTTCGAGTGGGTCATTGCGGCCTTAGGGCTCGCGAGGGACGATGTGGGTCGATGGCTGACAGCAACGAGCCGATCACCGCTGACCGACTGGAGAATCTGCCGACGCGGCTGATCGTCGCGTTTGCCGCCGACTGTGCCGAACATGTCCTGCCGATCTTCGAGCGGGCATACCCGGACGACCCGCGGCCACGCGCCGCGATCGCTGCCGTCCGCGAGCGGCTGGAAGGAAGATCATCAAGGGAGAGCCTCGATCGCGCCCGTGCAGGGTCCAGCAAGGCCAGCGGCAGGCCCTGGGGCAACCATGCCGTCACGGGCGCCCCAGGCTGGTATGACGGCATGCTTCCGCTGGACACGGAGTCCGCCGCCGACGCAGCGACGGGTGCCGCCCTCGCCGCTCTATCTGCCAACGATGCTGCCGAGTCGGCCCGAGTCGCAGCCCGCGTCGCGGTTGACGCGGTGGAGGCGCTGGTCTACGCGTGGCAGCAT
Organism: uncultured Chloroflexia bacterium; assembly: GCA_963748625.1. Classification (GTDB taxonomy): domain Bacteria; phylum Chloroflexota; class Limnocylindria; order Limnocylindrales; family CSP1-4; genus CAIXZV01. The sequence continues at coordinate 313,610 of CAVVJT010000003.1, forward strand.
CAGTCTGGGATGGATTTCCCCGCCGCGCAGGCCTACGCTTCTCCTCTCGAGCGTGCCTGGCAGGCCGAGCGCCTCACCGCCCTCGAGTCGGACCTCGGCTGAGTTCACCCGGCAGCCTGTTGCCGGGGTCGTGAAGCGCCTTGCTCGGGAGCGCTTGGCATCCCGACGATGGGGACGTGAAACTCCGCTATCCGCCACGCTCGCACGCCCCGACGGACCCCGATGCCGTCTGCTCCACCGACCACGGGCCGGGAGACTGGCAGAGGCCGGCTGGAACCGAGCGGCGCCTGTGGCGAGTCGTCTCCGATGCGCCGCTCACTGATCATCGACATGGGCGGGCGGACTGGGGACTTCAACCCGGAACGGGACTGCGACTCGACGGGGTCCGAACCGGGCACATCGAGTATCCCGAGGACGGTCCGCAGTGGCAGCGCGGCGTCTACGAGGTGATCGAGCGACGGTTCTGCGTTCTTGATGGCGCGATGGCCGGAACCTGTTGGGAGACCTGGGAGGAACGACCCGTCGGGTCAGGCGTGCCGTTCCGGGGTGATCGGGTGGAGCCAGTCGAGCGGTGGCTCCCCCTCACCAACCATTCTTGACGCACAAGGTGGCTCTTGGGGTTCTCTAACCATGGGGCGGTTGCGGAAGCAACCAGCTGACTTTGGACAGGTCGAGCTGTCCCGGGCCTGCCATGACCATCAGTCGGTTGTGCCGCGACACGCCCCGTCTGACGATGACCGCATGGGGATTCTGAGGCGGCGCAGCGCCGCCACCCATGCCACCGAGGGCGAACGCACCGCCCGTGGGCGATACCCGGATGGGGACGTCGCAGCGTGGACGGCCTACGTCGCCCAGAGCGACGTCGAGGTCGGGGTGTTCGATCGCACGCCCCTCGTCGTCGGGCAGCGTCGCGCATGGCCGCGGGACAAGGACATCGACGTCATCCCGAACCTCATCGTGTGGTGCTCGCCGGAGAGCGCCGTGAGGTGGTGGCCCGCACGGCTGTTCGCCGTGGGCTCGATGGATGGCCTCGAGCGGCGCAGCTTCGCGGCCGGCTCGACGACGGGGTGGTGCCGGGGCTACACCGTCCTCGAGGAGCTGCCCGGGCACCGGTCGTTCGGACCGGGCGGGGAGGCCGCGGTCGCGGTCGCCGAGCACGCCGCCCGCCTCGACGCGAGGGGTATCCGCCAGCTCGGGGATCTCGCCCGGTCGGTCACGCCAAAGCCGCCGCTCGACGCCGTACGCGCGGCGCGCCAGGCCCGCTACGGGCCCGGGGCACGGTGGCCGGAGCCCAGGGACACAGGACCGCTCTCCGTATTCATCGACAACGCCTGGGCCAAGGCAGCCCTCAATGTCGACCCGGAGATCGGCCCAGGGCACCTCCTGGACGAGTTCGACGGATGTGTGCGGGAGTGGCGGATCGTCGACCCGGTCTGGTGCGCCGCCGCCAGAGCGGCGCATGCCGCGATCTCCGCGGAGGTGTGGGCCGATGTCCTCGACGGGGACGTGCGCGAGGGGCTTGCTACGCCGTGGAGGCTGTTCCTGGCGGGCTGAGGCCACGGCCGGGCTTGATGTCATCCGCCTTGTGCGGGCATCGGGAGGGCCACGGCGGGACAACGGCGCCACCAGTACAGGCTGGTTGTCCGCGCAACCGCCCCATGGATAGAGGCGAGGCCACCATCAATCGGTCTCCAGGACGATCGCTCGCACCAGCGCCATCTCCGGATCGTCGCGGCCCACGGGGTAGACGACGATGATGACGCCGCGGTCGGGGCCGTCGGTGATCTCGAACTTCAGCCCTTCCGGGAAGACCGCGGCGCACGGATCCTCATAGCCGGCAACGCCTGCGTATCGGAGGCGCGTGCCGGCCGGGATGAGGGTCGGGCACGGGGGCGGCGGGGAGTGGCTGAGGTTCCCGTCATACCGGTTCGGCCCGTAGTAGGGCCGGGCCGAACCGAGGTCGAGGGTGGCGGTCGTGCGCCACATCGACCCGACTGGCGGGAGATCCTCGTGCAACCACGGCGGCGGCTCGAGGGCATCGGAGGCCACGAGTTCGGCGAGGCTCATGGTCGAGATCGGCTGACCACTCGGGCCGACTTCACCGCGTACGCCCTCCTGTCAGCGACTTCCACGAGCTCGAGGGCCGAAGACCCGTCGTCGGGCCAGCACGAGAAGCCAACGCTTGCCGTGACATGCACGGGGGTGCCCTCGGTGAGAGCCGCGATGGCGATTCCGACCCGGTCCGCGATCGTCCGCGCGACCTCCGCATCAGTGCCGTGCAGCAGGATCGTGAACTCGTCGCCCCCGTAGCGGTACGCCCGATCGCTGTCGCGCAGCGAGGTCCGGATCGCTCCGGCGATCCGGACGAGCAGGTCGTCGCCGGCCGGGTGCCCCAGGGTGTCGTTGTACACCTTGAACCGGTCCAGATCGAGCAGCAGGACGGCGAACGTCTCGGCAGCTCCGCGCCGCAGGTGCTCGTTGAGGTGGCGCTGGAAGGCCCCATGGTTCAGGAGGCCCGTCAGCGCGTCGGTATCGGCCTGCGACACCACATCTCGGTGAACCTGGGCGTTCTGGATCGCGATCGAGGCAAGGCTGGCGAACAGTTGGATCAGGGAGAACTCCGCATCGGTGAACGCCTGATCTCGAGGTGCCCTCCGCGAGACCTTCATCGTGCCGGCGACGAGGCCGTGCCGCACCAGGGGCACCACCACGGCCTGTTCCGGCCCAGGGTAGGTCCCCGGTACGAGGACGGCCCGCGGATCGTCCTGGGCGTCGACGAGGTTGAGAGGCTCGCCGGTCCGGATGACCCATCCGGCGAGACCGGACTCGCTGACGTCGATCGGCCTGGGGGTCTCGAAGAAGGTCGCTGCCGCTTCGGCATCGGGGAACGAGATCTGCGCGAGCCTCGGGAGCCATGTCCGGGCCGCCCAGTCCACTTCGGTGATCACGAGGGCGTCGTGCGTGACGAGCGCACCCAAGGAGTCGGCGATCAGCTCCAGGACCTCTGCGGGGTCGAGGGAAGCGAGAACGCTCTGACTGACCTCGAGGAGCCGGCGCTGGCCTTCGATCAGCATCGCGATCTCACCGCGCCGAGGCTCGAGTTCGGCCGCGAGCCTGTCTGTCCCATCCCCGCACACAGTGTCCGGCGACCGATGGCTGGTATTGGCCGCAACACCGTCGATGTAGGTCCCCACGCGTTGAGGGTGGACGCCGGGCGACGTTGCCGCCATTGGACCATCGTCCTATTGGCGCACCCGACGGGACGCCTCGTGCGGTCCCGCGGATCGAAATTGGGACTCGCTGGCGAGAGCTCTGGGACGCCCCTCGTCAGAAGGACGGGACGTTCACATTGACCGGTGCCTGGCTCGACGCCACCCGCCTCTTCGGCCCGTACCGGTTCGAACGCTCTTGGCTGACGGACAAGGGACGAATCTCAATCATCGGGGCGCGGATCGTCATCAAGGGCTGACGCTTGCGCGCCGCGATCGTGAGGGCACTCGGCGATGCCAGGTCAGAACATCGAGTGGTCCCCCTCGTGAGGGCGGCGTTGGTCCTTGGAACTGCCTGGGCGTCAAGGACGATTGGCAGTTCCCGGATCCTCGACAGGCGCAAGGTCCTTCGACACCGGGCTGCCGGGCATGGCCACGAAGACCGTCATGCAACTGCCCTTTAGCGGGCCGTCGAGGACTCGGAAGCGGTCCCATCCCCCGTGTCCCCACGGGCTGTTGTAGTCGCGCTGGTCGTAGCGCAGGAGGGTGCCGCGGGCGACATCGACTGGTGCCGCCGATGGGTGCACGTCAGTCGAGGCATGAAGGACCGGGGCGGTTACTCGCCAGATCCGAGACGCGTCGGCGCGCTCGCCGACCTCCGCCTCCCATACCGTGTGCATCCGCCCGCACTCGCACCCGACATCGACCGGGTCGCGTAGTCGATCATCGGCCAGCTCGATCCGAGTTCCACGATTGATGGCCGCCGCCAACGCGCGATCGGCGAGCCATACGATCGTGTCCAAGGTGTCTCCTCCCGCGCGACCCCGATCCCGATGGTCACGTCGACCGGATGGCCGGGGGCGCCTCCTCCGACTGCCTGGACCGCTGCGCGTAGGGCGCGCGCGAGTTCGAGGGCCGGCCGGCCACCGCCGTCCGCGACCACGAGGAACTCATCGCCTCCCACCCGCCAGACGGGACGCTCACCGGCGACCCCGACGAGCGCAACTGCGATCGCCCGGATGATCTCATCACCTCGGGCGTAGCCCCAGTAGTCGTTGATGTACGCGAACCGGTACAGATCCAGATAGAGGACGGCGGTCCCGGGGTGCAATCGATCTGCCAGCGGGAATGCCGGATCGATCCAGTGTCCGCGGTCGTCGCGCGGTGGTATCGGAAGGCCAGTCAGCCGATCGCGCCGCGGTTGGGCCGGGCGTGCATCTGGCCCTGCCTCGACAGGCTGCACCCGCGGACCACGGATAGCTGACGCCGTCGCGGGCGAGAGGACCTGCTCGAGCGCGATGGCCGTCGCGGCAAGACCCGTCGCGGCCGCGTACGACGCCGCGAGGCCATCAGGCCTGCGGGCAAAGCAGACATCCTGGGCAGTCATGCCAAGGTCGAGCGACTCCGACGCCACGACCATGGCATCGGCATACGCATGACGGGCGGCATCCTCGAGACCCGTCGACGCGGCGACGGTGATCAGCTCGGCCTCGAAGCGTTCGGCGAGGAATGACCCCGGATCGTTGCCGTACCACGCAGCAATGCGCTGGGCGTCCGCTTCCGTCGCCGGGATCACGCCCGAACGGAGGAACTCGATGACTGCGCCAGTGTTGGGGCCATAGCGACCGGCCGGCACATCATCCTTGAGGAGAACGGACAACGCGCCCGCGCCGCTGGGAAGCGGGCCGTGCTCACAGACGAACGACGACGACAACGGGAGCCGCTCGGCCATATCCGGGTCGTTCATGCCGTCCACCGTGCCTCGCGACAGGCGCGGATGCAATAGGTATGCCTACCAGATCGCGTCGTTGACCATCACGGGCAGCTGAGGGACACCCGGCGACGTGCCACTGAAGCTGCGCGTCACGAACTGACCGTCAGGTCCACGACGCATGATCGCGTTCAGGCACCCATTCGAGGATCAGGTACGACTCGACGGCCATCATCGCGAGGCCACGGGCGAGCCGCGACTCGAGATCCGCCCAGGTGATCGGCAACTCGGGGCGTTTCGTCATCGGTTCCGACCGGCGGCGACCACGGACCCGTCCCGGCGGACGACGATCCGCACGCGTGGGACTCGTAGTCCGCCTGATCGGGTTCGATCACGCAGCCGCCGATCGCCCACTCACCGGCCTGGAGTTTGGCTTCCCACTCCTGGTCGAATGCGGATGGCCGTAGAGGATCTCCGCTACGTTGCGCGACCTACATGCCGGGCACGGGACGCGAGGGCGAGCCGCAGGCCGGTCTTGTCTGGAAGGTCGGCGGACTCCGCGCATGCCCGCCGGGCGCCGTCCACGCGCGTGCGCAGGGACAGACCGGCCTCAACCTCCAGAGCGACGTCCCCGGAACAGGACGGCGGAACCCGCCCCGATGAGCGCGACGAGGACCAAGAGGCCGATCACCCACGGCGTCGACGAACTTGATGACGTGCCGTCGCTCCCGGAATCCTGCGGAGCGGACGCTTCTGGCTGCGCCGAGACGTCGGACGAGTTGCTGGACGGCGGCACGACCGATGCCCCAACCAGTTCGGTTGCCGCCGACGACGGGCCCGCGGTCGGATCCGCGCGGGCCGAGGGCGCATTCGATGGTGTCGCGGAGAGGGTCGGGGACGGCGTCGCGTCCGGAGTCGCGACGGGAGTGGGCTTGGGCGTGGGTTTCGCCGTGGGCTTGGGAGTTGGCCTCGGCGTGGGCTTGGCTGTTGGCCTCGGCGTGGGCTTCGGCCCCTTCACGGCGGTCTGCCGCTTGGTCACGGCCTTCACCGGCGTCGTGGTGTAGTCGTAACTCTCGACGACCGTCACCGTGTAGGTCCCACTCTTCGGCACGCTGATCGAGCCGCTCTTCGAGTAGGCGGGCTGCGCCGCCATCGGCCCACCAGGGAACAGGCCGTACATGTATTTGGCCAGGACCTTCTTGTACCCAGGGCCGGTCAGCGTGACGGTGATGTTCATCCGCTCGCCCAGCGCGTCCGTGTTCTCCCAGTAGCAGCCCCCGACGTAGACCTTGACCTTCAGGCGCGCGGGCGACTCGATCAGTACGGGCGAGCAGTTCGGGCTGATCCCGTAGGCGACAGGGGTCGGCGCGAGCGTGCTGAGAAGCCCCACGAGAAGCGCCGAGGTGGCAGCGATGCGGCCAAGCTGCATCACCTTGGTGCTGGTCATACTCCCCCCTCGGATCGGCCGACAAGATACGGGCGCCCACGTGGCAGCAGTTCGCCGAGCGAGGCCCCGAGAAGGTCCATGCTGCCGGGCCGCGGCGGTTGGTACCAAGCAAAGCGGCAGCTTGGCGGGCCCCAGCGTCACCGGTTCGTCAGGATGTCTGGCCCTGTTGGAGCCTGCGGCCATGCGGGCGCGCGGCGATCGCGGCGAGAGGGGGCCGCGAGGGCATGCCGATGGCGCGAAGGAACCCGACCACGTTGCCGTTGCGGCCGAGTCGAACGAGTGCTCGAAACGGTCGGTCGAGCCCCGCGACATTGGCGGCACGTACTCACAACCCTCGCTCCCCGTGCGGCGAGAGCACCGCTCGGGCCTCCTCTTCGAACGGCCAGGCAAAGGCGAAGTTGATCGCACTGTCGCCCGGCTCGGTCGCCTCGACCACGATGGACAGTCTCCGCGCCAAGTCCTCAGGTGACAGGGCACCATCCTGGTGATAGACGATGTGGAAGCCTCGCGCGAGAGGGGCAGAGAGAACGGAGTCACTCACGACCAGAACGCCATCCTCGCGCCGCATGCGGTCAGCCGCGGCAAGTCGCTCGTCCGGTTCCATCTGCACCGTCACCAATTCGACCTGCCGGAGTAGTTGAATTGCCTCGGTGGTCGGCCCGATGTCAGACGCGAGGGCGCAGACGACCAGGGCTGGCACCTGGCGATGTCCTGCCGCCAGCCTGACGAGGACCGACGCCTTGCTGCCGAGCGACTCGAGATCGTCTGCAGCGTCAACAGCGTCATGGAGAAGCTCGCGATCCGCAGTCTGCTCGCCGAATTGGATGGCGGGAATGGACTCATCGATGGAGAGTTCGGTCGACTCGCCTCGGGCGAGGTACGCCCTCTCCAGAACCTGGATTGCCGCGACCGGGCTGACCAGTGCGATCTGCAGGGCAACCCTGCGGAGCGGCTCGTCGGGAGACGCAGCCAGCCAATCCTTGACCAGCCCCACAAAGCGGAACTCAGCCTCGGTCGGCTTCACCGTGATCTCTCGCACCGGGGACTCGCTGACCCCGGGGTCCACGCCACCCGGCAACTCGAACCGCCGCGCGCCATCGAGTTCTGGCACGTTGGCCGGGGTCGCCGTCATCACGATGATCCCAGCCGAGCCGTCGACGAGGTCCGTCAGCAACTGCCGGCCCCGCGTCGTGATCACCAGCCGATGCACTTCGTCAATGATGGTCAAGCTCCACGCGACGCGGCGAAGCAGGTCCGCGTACTCCGGTCGGCAAGCACGCTCGATTGAGACGACGAAGACGTCGCCCACCATGGGCTGCCTCGCCGACGCTCCCGGGGAGAGCGCAGACAACAACGCATCGCGATCGATGACCGTCACGGTCCGCGATCCGACGACGGTGGCTTCGCGCTGGGAGGCGCGGATCCGGTCCGCCCACTGCGCTGACATCGACCCGCCCGGCACGACCACGAGCACGGGGCCGACCTTCGCGGATCTGTCTGCGAGCGCGACTCCCACCGCGGTCTTGCCCGCGCCTGTCGGCCACGCGAGCACGGCTCTTTGCGGGCGAAGACCGGCGAACTCGTCGACGACCTGCTGCTGGTGAGCGTGCAGTATCACGACCCGGGCTCCCCGATGCGGCCGGGATCTGCGCTCAAGTCGTCCAACTCGATCCGGGATAGCCGGCCGGAGAAGAACCGGCGCTGATCCTCGAGCCAGAGGAGATCGCTCCGCGATAGGGCGTCTCGGAAGTGGAACAGGCCGTTTCGGATCTCACCGATCCTCTCGAGCCGGGCGCCCACGCTTGCCCCGAAGACCTCCCGGAACTGTTCCTTCGTAATGGGGTTGGACACGATGGTGGCGTAGTCGCCGAAGGTGAGCCGGTCAATGGAATTGGGCGCTGGGCGTGGCGCGTACTTTGAGCCCAGGACCTGCGCGAAGGTCGGGCCTCGGGTGTCGGCAGGGAGCAGCCGGGCGATGGCCTCACGCACGGCCCGCTCGATTTCCGAGATGAGCAGGAAGGGGTGCGCGAAGTTCGCAAGCATGCGCAGAGTCAGGACACCCTTGACGTCCCGTTCATCGCCAACGAGGACGATCCCCGTCCTGCTGAGCTTGTTGAACAGCACCTCGAGCGTCTCGTCGCTTCGGAAGTACTCCGCGTTGGTGATCCATTCATCAACCACGTCACCGCGTTTCGGAAACCGGGACCTGCCCACGTTGTCCACAAGCCGGCGAAGTGAGAACACCCCGACCACCGAATCGCCATCGACAACAAGGGCACTCTCGGCGTCGGCCACCGCGAGTGCTTCCATTGCGTCGCCGAGACTCATGGCGCTTCCCACTCGGATGGGTGCGTCTTGCCCCAGGAGTGGGTTCAGGTCGAGGTCCAAGACTCGCTCCCCAGCCTGCGTGAGACTGACAGCCGGATCACATTCGAGGGTCCACCGAAGCCTCGATGGTCGAAGGTGACGGTAACCGATCCTCCGCGGACACGAGGCATGAATAAGGGCTCCGCTGAAGAGCCAGCGGGTGCCCCCTACGCCGGGGCGACGGGCTTGTCTTGGGCAAGCCCCTCCAGGTCCGCACCGAAGCCGTCGAGGTTCCAGAGGCGGATTCGGTTGCCGAGCGAGGACTGGAGTCGGCCCGGCAGTCGCTCGTCCGTGTAGCCGAGCCCCACCGGATCCGTGAGGAGCTCGACCGGCAGGATGTGCCCGTAGTCGCCGAGCAGCTGGCCACCGTCGAACTGGTACGGGCCCGACGACGCGAACGAGCGACAGCCGGCCGCGTTCGGGCATGTGCAGCACAACGACGAGATCGCCGACCCGCATCCCGTCCGGCTGCGAGGTCAGCATCCGACGGTTGCCCCAGGCCTGCTGCTGCCAGTCGGAGAGCTTGTCGCCGGCGGCGACGCGTTCCGCGATGACCTCGAGGTCCATCTCCGGGTCCCAGCCCCAGCCCTGGCGGAGACGGCCGGCTTGGATCTCCGCCCACAGCTCGGCGCGGCGGTTCTGGTCAGTCCGCAGGGCCCAGTAGCGGGGCGGCCGGCTCGCCCCTGCACTGGTGTCCGCCTCGCTCGCAGCCCAGGTGTAGGTCCCGGGTCCGACCTGGTCGAAGACGCGCCCGTGGCGGCGGAGAACGCTGAGCACGGTCGCCATCGGGTCCTTGCCGCCAACCGGCCCCTGGCGCTGGGCGGCGTGCGCGATCTCGTAGTAGTGGACGCCGTGACGCTCCGGGTCGACGGCCCGCAGCCATTCATCGGCGATCGCGCGGATCTCCTCGCCGGTCAGCTGGACCGCGTCGCCTCGCTCACCGCCAGGCGCCGACGCAACCAGCTCGCGGAGCCGGGTCAGGAAGCCAGGCACGTCCTCCCGCTCGAGGGTCCCGTAGCCGTCGGGCCCGAGGGCTTCGCGCGCTGTGGCCTCGTCGATCCCCGGGAAGAACTCGGCGATCGCCGGCGCCCACCGGTAGATCGAGAAACGACCTCCCTCGCTCGTCTGCGGCCAGACGGTGAACAGCATCCGCGTCTTGTTGGCACGCGGGGCGATCATCACGCTGCTCGCATGCGGCCGAGGCGTCGAGCCCGAGCTCGATCGCCGTGGCGACGATCGCCCGCACCTCGTGCGCGAGGCCTGCTCGCTCCGCCAGCGCGAAGACGGACGCATAGCGGTCGTCACTCACGGCGAGGTCCAGGCTCGCCGTCTCCGGCTCCTCGGCTTCGACCGCCTTCAGGTCGACCGCATCTCCGAGGCTGAGGTGGTCCCAGAGATTGGCGACCGAGGCCTCCACGAACAAGTCGGGGTCGATCGCGGCAGACGGCGCGAAGAGCTCGAGCGAGGGGTAGTGGCCGAGGACAGTCTCGAAGATGCGACGGCTCCGCGCCTCGACGTACGCGCGGAAGTGCGGCATCGCCGCCTCGATCTCGTCGGCGGCGATGTGCCGCTCGGCTTCGAGCAGGTCCGCCCGTTCGGATGGGGTGATCGCGGTGTGGTCGGTCGTCGGCCAGGATGAGGGCAGGTGGTGAGCCGCGTCCGGCAGGGTCTCGAGCAGCTCGAACTTCTTTGACGGGTACCTGTCCGATGCGTGGTTGTTGATCGGCCGATCGAGTGCCCACAGGTTCCCGCCATTCCAGACGAGCCGACGGTCGGCGTGGTGGACGCGTCGGCCGGTGACCGGATGCGGGACGCGCATCTTGTTCGCCTTGGCCTGTGGGTAGATGTGGTCCCACTCGACCTGCCGGGCGCCGCCAGCCGGGTCGTCGGCGTACCGTGGAGGCATCGCGAACGGGATCTGCTGGACGATCGAGAGGAAGAGCCCGGCGTTCCGGTCGACGAAGTGCCGGCGCTGACTGTCATCGTCGATCGAGGCGACGAAGTTCTGCCCTCGCCGCAGCCCATGCCAGTTGCGGCGGGCTCCCGCCACGATCTGCTCGATCGGGAACGGCTGCGCAGCGGCGCCAGCCGCCACGGCCTCCGCGAACCCCAGGCGCAGGAACCCCTCGCGGAAGACCGACGGGTAGCGGAACGCGTGGGCGCCGATGAGGTAGCTCTCCACCGACAGCGAGGTGTGGCCGGACCGCGTCCTCGGCATCGGCCGCCGGGTTCACCGCAGCCCAGGCGAAGACGTGATCGAACAGCCCGTCGTCGATGAGCCCGAGGCCATGGCCGATGGCCGACTCGGTCGTGAGGAGACGCCCGAGGACGCCGATCCGGGCGAGCACGGGACTGTCGTCGGCGGCGAGGCGCTCCATCATCGCGACGAGCTGCCTGCCCTTCGCACCGTTGAGCCGGTCGACCCGCAGGGGCAGCAGATCCTCGCTCGATCGGGCGCGACTCGCGAGACGGGCGAGCAGCCGCAGCGCGGTCATCCGGTTCAGGAGCGGCGACGCTGACGCGACCCTGTCGAGGTGCTCTTCGGCGTTGGGCCACTCGGTCTTCACCGCGGCGAAGAAGACGTCCTCGCCGTCGAGCCGGACGCCGGCAAGGTTGATCCTCGAGAAGACCTGGAGGACATCCGACGGGCTGTCGACCGTGAAGTACTGGACAGGAATCGACGGCTCGGCCCAGGCGCGAAGCAGCCGCGCGGTCCGGTCCGCGGCGATCTTGAGCTCGTTGGCCGGCAGCTCGTCCGCGAAAGCGGGATCGATGTCATTGAGGATCTCGATCGCGGCCTTCGGTTCCGTCTCAACCGACCGGGACATCGCGAGGACGTCGTCCGTCGCCTGCAGGGATGCCCATGCCTGGAGCCGCGCGAGCTCGATGAAGCGTTCCCGACCTTCGAGCGGCTCGGTACCGCCGGCGTCGTCTGATCTCCAGGAGATGTAGTCAAGGGCCCGCCGCGCGTCGCGCCGCCGGGTGACGACCTCCTCCGGGACACGTCGACGAGTCATGTCCAGGTAGAAGCGCCCGAAGCGGGCGCGGTCGGTGAATAGCGCGATGAGGGCGTTCACTCGCTGCTGGCCATCCAGAAGTTGCCAGGTACCCGCGCGGGCCTTCTCCGCGACCCTCGTGACGCCCGTCTCGCGCAGTACGTGCACCTCCTGCCGGACGCGGCACACGAGCAGCGATCCGATCGGGTACCCCGCGAGCAGCGAGTCGAGGAGGTGCGCCATCCGCACCTCGTCCCACACGAGGTGACGCTGGACAAGGGCGAGGCGCCACGGGTCGTGCTCGTCGAGGCGGAGGGCGATCAGCTCCGCGACCGAGGTTGACTCGACGTAGGCGTCGTGATCCCCACGGTCAAGCGGCAGGTTTCCGGCTATTCCATCAGCCATGCGTCCCCTTTCGCGATGCGCGTCCCTCGGCCACGGTCTCGGACTTGGCGGCCTCGGGCAGCAGAAGCCTTTCCTGGGGTCAGACGACCTTGTCGATCACCCACGCATCAAAGCACGGCTGGAGGAACTCGAGCATCGCTCGGCCCTGGTCGATCATTAGTGCCTCCAGATCCGCTGCCGGGCCGTCCCATGCCTCCTCGTGCCGGACCCACCGGTCAGCCTGAAGGGGGAGGTCCCCGAGCCCATCGATCCGCACGACGCCGCTCGCGGTCAGGTCACTCCAGGCTGCTGTGACCGCCGGCGACTTCCAGCCCGCGCGCGACAGCGAGAACTCCGCCTGAACGATGGCCCGGACACGGCCGTCCTCAACGACATTGACCAGGTGCGACGTGGCGGGGTCAACGGCGAAGCGGAGGGTAAGCCACGCAGAAACGGGTCCCCGTACGGTGTAGATCGCCTCCTGGGCCATGCTCGGCCACCGGCTGAATTCGGCGTTGGGCACCTGGGCGGCGAGCGCCTGACGCACCGACTTGGAGATCCACCGAACCACATCGCGCTGCGTGTCGGGCGGCAGGGCGCGTGTCGCATCGTCGATCGCGCGGCGGACTTCCCGCATCCCTGTGTGCGCGAACCAGTCATCGGGCGGGCACAGTTTGCTGATGAGCCTTTCCACCTGGCCCCAGTCGAGGGCAGCCGCATCGTCCGGGACCAATCGGCCGGCTCGCGCCATGAACGCAGCGCTGCGCTTGACGAGGTCCACCTCGCTGGTGGCGAGCTCCGCGTACGGCGCCAAGTAGAGGGCAAGGATCCGACGATCACCCCACGTCGCGAGCGCGGCCTCGTAGTACTGGAGCAGCTGGCCATGGCGCTTGGCACTCGGCGCAACCTTGTTCTCGATGAGCACGACGGTCTTGGATGACTTGAGGGTGATGTCGATGCTGCCGGTCCCCGTTTCTCCCCGCAGCACCGGGGACGTCCAGGGCTCGATGTTCTCAACGCGGATCTCGTCCCACGACTCGTCAGTGCTCAGGGTCGGATCGACGGGGACGCCGCCGAGGAGCTCGAGCCGAAAGGCTGTGTTGCTTTCGAGGAGCGTCGCCAAGAACGCCGATGACGCGTTCTCCCGGCTCTGCTGGCCGTCGAAGAAGTGCTTGAGATCCATATGTGATCTGCCCCCGCTTTGAGCGTTCGGTACGAGTCAGGTCGTCCGGAGAGCATGAACGGCCGGGCAGTTCTCTGGAGATCCGGTTGGCACATCAAGAACGGGCCGTGGCCACTCACTGGACGCGCTTTGGCGCCTTGATCGTCCCCTGCTCTCCTTCGAGGACGATCTCCTGTACCCAGGCCGGCAGCGCCTCGAAGCTGGAGGCTCGCTCGACCTCGTGCACGAATGCGAGGTGGGCCTCGAGGTTGAGCCGTCGGACTGCGTCTGTCGCCATGACGAGTGCAACTCGCCGGCTGAGCTGTGGATTCAATCGCTTGACTCCGACGGCTTCTCTGCTGGGACGACCGCGAGCCTGAACCTCGGGTCGTGGGTGTGAAGGAAGAGTGCTGCACTTCCCTGGGCTCGGTAGCCCAGCCGTTCGCCACAGCGGTGACAGCGAGGGTGTCGGACGAGCCGGCCCTCGGGAACGACCGCGGTGGGCAGACGTACTCGGCATACCGGGCTGACGGTCTCTCGGGTGGCTCGGAGCGATCGCCGAGTGGCTGCAGGAACGGCGTGGAGCATTCGTCCGGCGGCTATTGCAGGGTCGTCCTCGAACGATGAGGGACCGTTCGCCGGCGAGTTCGTGGGCTCGTTCATGACGCCGCCGGCAGCGCATCCGGGCAGGCCGCCCGGTACTCGCACCAGCGGCATGCCGACCCGACGCGCGGCGCGAACTCCCGGCGGCGGATGGCCCCGACCTCGGCGACCAGGCCGGCACCGAAGGCATCGAGCTCCTCGGCCGACCGGGTGGTCCAGACCATGAGCCCGGGCTCGGCGAAGTGGAGCCCGAGGCGGGCCGCGGCGGGCAGGATCTCGCCGGTCGCCGGGTCGCGCAGGGCGCCGCGGGCGCAGGCGAAGGCGTAGGCCGTGAGCTGGCGGTCCCGGTCTACCTCGTCCTGGGATCGCAGCTTCCCGGTCTTGTGGTCGATGACCTCGATGGCGCCGTCGGACCGGCGGTCGATGCGGTCGATGTAGCCGACGAAGCGCACCGGGATCTCGTCGCCCGGACCGGGACGTCCACGCCGAAGCCGAGTTCCACGGCGACGGGCTCCGCGTCCGACGTGACGGCCCGCTCGAGGTACGCCGGCAGGACGGGCTCGCTGCGGGCGCGGTAGCGGGCGGCCTCGTCGGGCTCGCACCCGGCGGCATCGACGGCCTCGCTCGAAGGCATGCGCGAGGACGTTGTAGCCGGGTGCCGGCATGTCGTCTCGCCGGACGCGGATCCTCGCCCGGTCGAACGCCTCGAAGGCGCGGTGGACGGCGGACCCGAAGGTGAACCACCAGTGGGGCACCTCGCCGGGCAGGCGCTCCACGTAGCGGAAGGCGTACCGGCGCGGGCACGCGGCATAGGTCGAGAGCGACGAGTGACTCTCGCGTGCCGGCAGCGGCAGGGTGGCAAGGTCGGCGGGAGCAGTGGTGTCGATCACGGGAGGATCGTCACCCCGAGTTGTGTCAGCTCTGATGGCATCGCGAGACCATGGCTCATGCTGCCCATGTCCCACGTAGCCCCGCCTATCATCGCCGCAGGAGGTGGATGATGGCCGGACGGCGCTGGACCGAGGCTGAGTACCGGGCGCTCTTCGACAGCTTCCCGCCGTCAGGCGGCGGTCCCAGGGGCGACGACCTCGATCAATTGGCCCGCCACCTCGACCGGACGAGGGATGCCGTTGCCTGGCAATGGCAGGATGCCCACCGCTACTGCTGCGGGCCTGTCCACGACGGCAGCGCCAGTCCTCATGGGGTACCTCGATCGACTCGGACTCTGCCGGTAGGGACAATGGGATCAGCCGACGCGATTCTCCGCATCGACCTGTCACCGATCGACGCTCGCGGGGGTTCTCTAACAAGGGGGCGGTTGCGCAGACAACTGTGCATGGCGAGCCGTAGGACGAGTAGCGAGTCGGTCGGTCCCTTGCGTCTGCGGCGTGACGAGCCGAGACTCGGAGCATGAGTACGGACGAGGTCGTGGACGCAGGGAACGCCAGGCTGCGAACGGTCAGGGGTCTCGAGGTGACACTGGCACGTAGGACGCCAGCCCTGCACCTCGACGATCACGCGCGTCCCACAGGAGGGCACCTGGAACTCGACGCGGGCACGCGCGTCCGGTATGTCGAGACCCGCTATGACGCGATGAGGCTCGACCAGGCATTCCACACGGTGAAGGTGATGTCCGGCCCCGCGACGGGAACGTGGGCCGGCCTCCTCGATGTGGTCGGCCCCGGACCGCTGCCCTGGGAGCGATAGGCGCTCCCGACGGCGAAGACCGGTTGCAGCCGCAACCGCCCCACAGATAGAGAACCCCGACGCTCGCCTCGTGCGTCAAGGACGGTTGATAAGTCCGACGTCTTCGTCTCCTGCGATGCGGCGCCCTGCGCCCACGTCGATCCCTACCAGCGTCACCTCGGGTGCCCTGCTCGCCCGCGCCGCCCAGATCCCGTCATCGGCCAGTTGGGCGAGGAGACGCGGCGACGCACCGGCGAAGGCCCGTGCTGCAGCCATCGTTGTCCAGACGCCATGGTTCTCGGGCGGTCGCTCCATCGCCGTCCGGACCGATGCGGCGAACCGGCGAAGCTCGTCGTCATCCGCGAGGCGGGCAATCACCAGGAACTCGTCCCCGCCGACGCGATAGGCGGGCCACGGGGCGGCGGCGACCTCGAGGCGATGCGCTATCTCGACGAGGACGGCCTCGCTGGCAGCGAATCCGTGGTCGTCGTTCACCCGTTTGAAGCCACGGAGATCCACGCGCAGGAAGACCGCGTCCGGGGGCATCGCGGCGAGCCAGGTCGGCACATGCGTGCGGAACAGCCCCGTCGCCGGGTCCAGCTCGTCGGTAGTCACTGCTTCAGTCTTCACCAATCGTGCTTGACGCACAAGACGCTCGCCTTGCTTGGACAGCCCGTCACGTGGACAGAGTCCGCGACCTGACGGATGGCTGGATCGCCGAGGTGGGCATGATCACCTGACCTGGCCCACTTTCGGCCAGTGCGATCAGGCGGAATCGGGCGAACGTCGCAACACCCATGAGGAGTTGCGATGGGCCGCCGAGGGACGTGTCCCGACCATGACAAGAGCGAGGCGTTCGCCCGGCTGATCGCCGAGGGCGTCCCTTCGGCCCGGGCGTCGCGGATCGTCGGCATCAACCCGCGCGCCGGCAAGCGCTCGCGGAACGGCATGCGGCTCGCGTCCGGCGGCCGTGTGCTGGACTTGGCGCCCGTGATCACCACCCCACCGACCAAGCACTACTCGCCGCGCTACCTGTCCGAGGACGAGCGCGTGCACCTCGCCGACCTGCGCCGCGAGGGGCGGTCCATGCGCGAGATCGGCGCGCTCATGACACGCTCCCCATCGACGATCAGCCGTGAGCTCGGGCGGGGCGCGGACGACCACGGGCGGTTCCGGCCGTTCGAGGCGCACCGGAGGGCGCTCGGGCGCCGCCGCCTGAACCGTCCCAGCCGCCTGTCCTTGGACGCCGTGTTGCGCGACTGGGTCGCAGGCAGGCTCAAGGCCCACTGGAGCCCGGAGCAGGTCTCCCGCCGGCTGCGCGACGAGTTTCCAGGCCAACCCGGACGCTGGCTGTGCGCCGAGACGATCTACCAGGCGGTGTACCGCCCCGACCTCGGCGGCCTGCCCCGAAAGCTTCCGGGCCGGGTGCTGCGCCTCCGCCGACGTCGCCGCCCGCGCCGGCGGGACGCGCGGGCCAGGCGCTCCGGCCCGGTCGCCGGCATGACAGCGATCGGCGAGCGACCGGCCGAGGCCCTCGGGCGCGAGCAGCCGGGGCACTGGGATGGCGACCTGATCGTGGGCACGGGGCACGTGTCCGCGATCGTCTGCCTGGTCGAGCGCACCACGAGGTACACCCTGCTGGGCCACCTGCCCGGCGCCCGCCGCGACTCCGCGACCGTGCGCGACGCCGTCGTGGCGGCCCTCGGCGGCCTGCCGCCCGAACTGCGCCGGACCCTCGCCTGGGACCAGGGCGCTGAGATGGCCGGCACTGGCCAACTCGACGAGACGCGGACACTCGGCTCACGGGTGCCATGGAGCTGGGTATCCCGCGCCTCGTGCGAGCGCATCCGGTAGCTGTCGCCGTCGATGTTGAACACAACCGAGCGATGGAGCAGCCGGTCGAGCATCACCGCGACGACCATCGGGTCAGCGGAGATGCGGCCTCAGGACGCGATGCCGAGGTTCGTGTGAGGATCACCGAGCCACGCGGGTAGCGCTGGCCCGGTCGGCGGCTCGCGCAACTACGGAACGTAGCATCCAGGCGGAAGGTCCTCGCTTACGCACCATTCCGACGTGCCCGCAATCGTGAACTTCGACTGCCCTACGTCGTTGACAGCTCCTACCACAAGTCCGTAGATGACAACTGCCCGGCCGCGGTCACTCCCGATGGTCGCGTACTCGTTCACGATTTCGGGCAAGGGCCAGGTCCACGAGACTGAACCCTTGTTTGCCGGAGCGGTCGCGATCAACCGCTGTGTCCCCTTCGGGAGCGACCTGCCCTTCATCAAGCAGTCCCCTTGGCCCCCTTCGGCGGGTTGGATGGCGCCGCGAGACACTCGGTGATCCCGATGACCCGGATAGTCGTGCCAGCAGTCCGCGGGGCCTCCCACGAGAGCGTGACCCGGACGGTGCTGTTGTCCCGGTTCTCCTTGAACTTGACGGCGATGCCCGTTGGCTGCGGCGGTGCTGCCTTGAACGAGATCGTCCGGGTCCCGTCCGGCTCGACGGCGAGGTCACCGGCGTCGTCGAAGATCTTGAACGAGAGCGTGAGCGGCTTGCCCAGCGGCGCGCCGATCCTCCACAAGTCCGCCGTGCAGGCCCACACACCGGCCGCGTCGGGCTTCTTGGCGGTGCAGGCGGCAACCGCATCGCGCGAGCCCCAGGTGATCGCGTACGCCACCTTGGTGATCTCGACGTCGTCGAGCGTCTTGGTCGCCTTGGCCGAGAGCGTGAGCGTCGCCTTGTCGAGCGTCTTCCCGTCCTTGGGCGCCACCCAGACACCCGACAGCACGGGCGGCGGGTCGGTCAGCGAGGGGCTCGGGGTGGCCTGCGCGGTGATTGGGGTGCCGCCGCAGCTGTCGGGGACCGTGAACATCGAGCCCGCGGCCCAGGGGCCGAGATTGCCGGCGGCATCAATCTCCTTGCCACACAGGGCGTGCCGGACCAGCTCGACCCAAGCCGCCGTGCTGTCACCGGTCGGCTTGGCGAACGCGAAGTGGAGGTGGTCGATGCCGCCCGAGTGCTGGTTGCAAGAGGTCGCCTCGGAGGCGGGCAGGATGGTCCCGAGCACGGTGGAGGTCGTGACGGCATCGCCGGCAGCCAGGTCCGCGTCGACAGCCACGTGCAGGTACTCGCTCCACTCCCCGGTGTCGTGAGCGACAACCACGATGTCGCAGTCCGGATCCGCATTGCGAACGGTCCCGGCCATGACCGGGTACACGGGCGTTCCGGCGGGTACCCACAGGTCGATCGAGGCCTTGGACGTCGCCTGGCCTGTGAACGTGCTGTCACCGAGGTCGCCACCCCCGTGGACCGTGCCGAAGTTGTCAGCATGGAGGCCCAGTTCCCCGACCTTGACCTCCTGCCCACCGGCGAACGGCAGGCCATAGGCAGACGACGGCGCCTCGGCGGCGGGCGGCGCTGGCTCGACCTCGGCGGGCGCCTGGGTCGGCTTGTCAGCCGGTGCCGTTGACGGCGACACATCGGAGCCGCCGCACGCGCTCGCCAGGACCGAGATGCTGATGATGGCCACTAGCAGTTGCCGGTGTCCTGTGTTCCGTCGACATCCCCACCGGTTCCCTACCTCCATGCACGGATGGCCGACTCCGCCACCAACCTCTGCCGGCTAACCCTTCCAGGTCATGCGATCCACGAGGCCATCCCATTGACGATCTACCTGATCTCCGTCACCACGAACTGGATCCGGCAGAGGAGCGCCCCCTCTGGGCCGGTGATCGTCGTGCGTGGACCATCCGTGAACGGCGTGGTGGTGCACTTCTCCGAGCCCGGGAAGTCGAACTCGCCCGTGACCCGCACTGTCTTTCCGGCCAAGCCGGCGATGGCCTCCGACGAACGGACGCGCTTCGTCGCCGCGGCGAAGAAACCGCAGGCCGATCCATCCTCGAACACCAGCCCACTCCCGATCGCGTTGAACCACCACGGGTCGACGGTCGTGAAGTAGTCGACGTCGCACCCCTCGTGCTCGGTCAGGACCCTTGCCTTGAGGTTGATCGGAACGCCACCAAAGCAGACCAGGACCATGAGCGGCTCGATGGACGCGAGACCGCGCATGGTGGTCGGGCGCGACGGGCAGGGTGGCTCCACGGCCGCGATCCACGGCTCGCCGGAACGGCTTGCTGCAGCGACCCACCCGGGCGTAGTGGCCGCCCGGCCTGAACACGGTGTCGGCGTTGAACAAGCCCAGCGGCGCCACGAGGTACCAGGTGTAGCCCGAGGCCTTCACCGGAGCTGAGAGGACCACGAGCTTCTGTTCTTGGCGGAGAAGCGGGGTGTACTTGACGAGAGGCGTCGCGATCTCGGGCCGCGACCTGACCCGCAGCGGGTCGTCCGCGACGACCTTGACCAGCGCGGGGTTGGCGAAGGTGGCCGCGGCCAGCTTGACCGTGCGCGTTCCGTCCGGCGACCTCGTCACGTCCCCGGCGTCGTCGAACACGTCGAAGCTGAAGGTGACCTTGCCCAGCTTGGCGCCGAGTTTCCTGAGGTCGGCCTTGCACTTCCAGACCTTGCCGGGCTCGCCGTCTTTCGCAGTGCAGGCCCGCACGGGCTCGTTGTCGCCCCACTGTGCCGTGAACACGACCTTGGTGATCGCGACGTCGGCGAGCCTCGAGGTCGGCCTCGCCGCCAGCGTGACGGTTGCCGACTCGAGCGTGGCGCCGTCCTCCGGGGCGCGCGCAGGTGCCCCCGAGGACCGGTGGTGGCGGTGTCGGAGACGGGGTCGGGGTGGGCGTCGGGGTGGGCGTGGGCGTGTCGGCGGTGCCGCTCCCGGTGTATGTGAGCTCGTCGCCGGCGTGGAGCCCCTCGCAGGCGCTCGTCTCGCCCGCCGGCGGCGTGGTGAGGGTCGAGGAGCGCGTGCACGTGAGCCACGGCTCGGCCTTAGCGGGGGTGCCGCCGTCGGGCGGCGACTTCACCGAGGCCGTGATCGGCCCGAGCGGGTCCTCCGGCAGGGGAATGGTGGCGGAGACCTGAGAGCTTGCCCGTGGCATCGACGTAGCTCGGGTTCTCATACAGGGCGAGGTGGAGGTGGGGGTCCATATTCGGACACGTCCCGGAGTCGGTCGCGCTCTTCCACGCGACCCCGCTCCCGCTGCTGCCCGCGGTGCCGATCGGTGTGCCCCCGGGCCACCAGCTGGCCCGGCTTGACCGCGATCTCCGAGAGATGGGCATAGAAGGCGGTGACGACCCTGCCATTCGTGAGCCGCTGGTGTCGATGGCGACCGAGTTGCCGTAGCACGACCAGCCCGCTGTGGCGAGGCCGGCCCAGCGGACGATGCCCGACTCGACGGCCCGGACCATATCCGTCGAGCCGAGATCGAGATCGAGCGCGTAGCGGTCGTCACCACGGTGATTCACGCATCCGGCGCCGCCGCCCTCCTGATCGTAGGCGCACTGGATCGTGTGGGACGGGGTGGCCGACACGTCCCATGGCAGGACGAGGGAAAGCGCGTCCACCTCCAACGCGATCGGCGCAGCCTGCGCCGCGGGTGTCGGGGTCGGCGTCGGGGTGGGCGTCGATGTCGAGGGGTCGGGCGGCTGGCATCCGGCCAGGGCGAGCGCCACCGCGATGGCCGCCACCCGACCCGCGACACGCACGTCCACGTCCCCTTCCCGGGTCTGGCCCGTCGGACCGGGGGACGCATACCGGCGCACGGGTGCTTGGATCGGATCATAGCGATCTCGCCGGGGCGAGATGCAGCGCTATGGGCTCACGCACTCCCCGACCGTGTCGATGTACCAGACGGTCTTGCTGGCCCCGCGCT
>CAVVJT010000004.1:0-829351 GCA_963748625.1 uncultured Chloroflexia bacterium
CGACGGCGGCCATGACGTACGGGAGGACGACCATCACCGCCGCGGCGGCGAGGAGGGTCATCCCGATCAGCTCGAGGTTGGCCTGCAGCATGGTCGCGGTCAGGAGGATGACCATCAGTGGCGCCTTGAACAGCACGACGAGGAAGCCGGCCATGACCCCGCCGATCACCACGTCCACGGGCAGGCCGGGGAACAGGAGGCTGATCGCCAGCGCGACGCACACCGAGGCGAAGATGGCGGGGAAGGTCGGCCCGCCGAGGAAGCCGCTCTTGAATGCGACCGCCAGCAGTGCGAGCTTCACGACGGCCATCGCGACGAGGACGAGCGGGCCGTACTTCGCGGGATCGGCGGCCACTTCCTTGATCTGCGTCTCGCCTGAGAAGAGGAGGATCGGCGCAAGCATGCCCACGATGCTGAAGATCACGCCCGCGACGAGCGCCCGCTCGACCTCCCGGCCCTTGAAACGACCGAACAGGGCCGCAGCGGCACGGAAGAGGACGCTCGAGATCACGGCGAGCACCAGGCCGATGAGCCCGAACACCACCACCAGGAGGAGGTCGATCGGCGCGTACGCGCTGCTCTCCGCGAGTCCGAGATAGTCCTGGAGCCCCGTGTTCCCCACCGCGAAGAACACGAAGTAGCCGATGGCGCCGCCGATGAGGTTGGCCGGCAGGTTGCGGCTTCGTGCCTCCGGGTCCGCGATCAGCTCGGTGCCCAGGACGCCGGTGAACAGCGGGTTGGCGATCAGGCCGTTGTACGCGGACGCGAGGGTCGAGAAGACGAGCCGGGAGCGGTGCTCCACGGGGATCCCCACCTTCTCAGCGTAGAGGGCCGCGATCTTGGAGCCGATCCCGCCGATGCCGCCCTCCGGCCCGAGGACCGCCCCCGAGAACAGGGACGCCCAGGCCATGAGGACGTTCACGGGCAGCGCGCGCCAGTCGATCTTCGTCACGTCGCCCGCCAGGCTGTCGAGCAGCGACTCATCGAGGGTCGTCGGGGCGTGGCGGTACTTCACGAGCAGGCCGACCAGGAGCGAGAAGGGCAGACAGATCACCGGGAACATCCACGGGGTGGCGAGGACGAACTCGTTCTCCCAGAGGGCCTTGTTCACCACCTCGAAGATGATCAGCCAGGCGAGCACGGACACCGCGCCGATGATGGCCACGACCACGACGTGCACGTACGGGTGGACCGGCCGCGCAGCCGAAACCGAATCGCTGATCTCGCGCTCGTTCCCGGCGCCGGCCACGGACAGCGGGTCGTCGGCCGGGTCGCCGCTGGACTGGCTCATCGCACCCCTGCTCCGTGAGGACGCTACGCGGCGGTCGCGTCCAAGCTGTTGACCGCCGGACATCACCAGGTCCCGTCGAGGACTGTGGGACCTGGACGGTCCATGCGGAGGATAAGGAACCACGGCTGCCAGCGCGCGGTGTGGCGGTGCGTGGTCGTCGCAAACCGAACCGTCCCGAACTGTCTGCCACACGCCGCCCGCCGAGAGCGTCTCAAGGGCGAGTCCACGTAGTCGGCGGTGCGACATGACCACTGCCCGCCCTGACCTCTTGCGGCGCGCTTCCACCCCAACGGCCGCCCGGTCGAGAGGTGCCTGCTCGGCCGACTTGGTTGGCAGGTCCAGGGCGGTTCTCGCGGGCAGCGCCGCGGATCGCATCTCCGCGCCGGAAAGGAGCCAGCGATGAACGCACGCCCATGGAGGCGCCTCGGATGTGCCTCGCTCGCCATCGTCGTCGCACTCCTCGGCTTCGCCCCGCCCGGATCCGCCGCTTCCCGGCCGGATGCACCCGACGTCACCGCGCTTGCGCCTTCCATCGACGCGTTGCTGCCGGTCCCGCGTTCGTCGGTCGGCTCGGATGACGTGAAGATGGCCCCCGCGCCGAGCGGCCGCCTGTTCATCGCGATCCGGAGGCCCGCCAGCACCGTCATCGCGGGACTCGACGCCCGTGGCCGCCTGCTCGCCGGGTGGCCCAAGCTGCTCGACGGCTGGACCGGTTGCTCCATCGGAACGGTGGCAAGCGACAGTTCCGTCCGCCTGGTGTGCGGGAACCGGCGCGGGTCCGTCCGGGCGTTCGGCTTCGACGCGGGCGGCCGACGGCTCACTGGCTGGCCGGTGAATGTGACGGCCGCCGCCGGGGCGCAGTTCACCGACTACGATCACTTCGTCAACGCGGGTGACGAGCCGAGGGTGGTAGGAGGGAGTCTCTACATCCTCCTGCAGCGCTGGGACGGCGGGCAGGCCGTCCGACTCGTGCGGATCTCGCCGGCGGGTCGGATCAAGGTCGGCCGGGCGTTCGACTTCCCCGGCGGCGAGTGCGTGCTCGAGTGGGCTCGCGCGCTCGGCTCCGACGGCACGGCCTTCGTCGTGCGCCAGCGCGCAGGCGCCGGGTGCCCCGGGGGCGACTCCTCCCGGATCTACGCGCTTGGCCTCGAAGGTGTGCGCCCCGGATGGCCGGTACGGGTTGCCGGCACCGCGTCCGAGCCCGTCGTGGGTCCCGAGGGGCGCGTGTACCTCGTCCGCCGGACGTCACGGTCGAGTGCCCGCGTCCGCGTGTTTGAAGCCGACGGCTCGAGGGTCGCTTCGTGGTCTCCCCTCCTCCAGGTCGAGCCATCCTCGGCGTGGTATGGGGCCGGCGGGTGGACCCCGGCGCCGCCCGTCGTCGCTCCGGACGGCAGCGCGTGGCTGGTCGGCGGCAGCAGCCCGGCCTACTCCACTGACCCCGTCACGAAGTCGTTTGCCCTGGCGCGAGACGGCTCCGTCCGTTCCGGCTGGCCCTACGTGACCGCCACCGCCGTGTCAGAGCAGAACGTCGTCGAGGCGTGCTCGACCGGGGGTGGCAGCCTGCGGGTCTCGCCCGTCGTGGGCCCGGGCAAGATCCTGTACCTCGCCCTGGAGCCGACGTCGTCGGGGATCGGCGGCCGCATCGTCGCCCTTGCCCCCAATGGCCGGGTGGAGCCCGGATGGCCGGTGGCGCTCGTCCGGTCCGCGTCGCGGTTCCGGTCCCTGGCTGTTGGCAAGGACGGCACCGTTTATGCCCTGGCCACCGAGGTCGAACGGCGGGAACGGGTCGAGGGCTGCCCGGGGACGGAGGTCAACTCGGCCACGATTGTCGCGCTGGGGCCGACAGGCGTGGTGCGGTACCGGCGAACGGTCATGCTTCCCTGAACGCCCGCCGGCCGTCCCGGCTCCGTGCCTGCGGCGCACTGGGGCGCCAGCACAGTCGGAGCGCGGAGAGGCGGGTCAGCGTGTCCGGGGTCAGCGCGCCACGCGGTAGCGGAGGTAGACGACCTTCGAACTGAAGGTGCGGGTCTCGACGAGCTCGAGATCCACCCGGCGCTCGCGCTGTGGGAAGAACGGGATGCCACCGCCGACCAGCACCGGGTGGACCATCGGCCCGGTACTCGTCGATCAGGTCCAGCGCGGCCGCCTCGGCCGCCAGCGTCGCGCCGCCGATCGCGATGTCGCCCTCGCCCGGCTCGGCCCGCAGCCGCTCGATCTCCTCGGCCAGGCCGCCGGAGGCCAGGCGGGCATTGCCCTCCACCGCCGACAGCGTGGTGGAGAACACCACCTTCGGAAGCGGTTTCCACAGTGCGGTCCACTCGCGCTCCGCGTCGTCGAGCGATGGATCCTGGTCGGCGGTCTCCCAGTACAGCATCGTCTCGTACAGCCGCCGTCCCATCAGGTGGACGCCGACCTCTCGAGATCTCGTCGATCCAGAAGCGGAAGACCTCGTCGTCGGGCGTCCCCCAGTCGAAGCCGCCGTCCGGCCCGACGATGAAGCCGTCGAGTGAGATGCCCATCGCATAGGTCACGGGGCGCATCAGCAGTCCTCCTCGGTATCGGACTCGACAATACCCCGGGCGTCGGCCTGCCCACGATCAGTGGCCGGCAGGGCACGGACGGACTGCCGCGCGAGGTGCTGGCTACGGGGTCGTCGTCGTTCCCTCGAGGACCACCGTGCGCACTCCCCGCTCGGTCGAATCCGCGATCTCCAGGATCGCCCGCGCCGGCCCGGGCCGCAACGGCGTGAAGCGGATGGTCACCTGGCACGACGACCCCATGTCAAGCGGTGTCCCGGAGCAGTTGTCGGCGACGATGTAGAAGGCGTCTGCGTCGAGGCCCGTTAGCCGACCCGAGACCGCCTGATCCACGTCACCAGGGTTGTCGAGGGAGACCGTTTGGTCTGCCGCGGGCGATCCCACTCCCGCCGGATCGAAGGCGACGCGCGTCCGGTCGGCGCGGAGGGCTGCGACCGGGACGGTCGAGTTGATCCGGACCTCGCCGTACACCGCGGGAACGGCCCCATCGCAGAACCACGTGTAGCTCAGCGCGAGGACCGTCACGCGCCCGTCGGGGGCTGCCTCCAGTTCATGGATCTTGAACAACGAGGCCGATCGCTCGCAGGCCTGGGAGTTGGGTCCGCCATAGAGGCTGAGCGACGTGGTCTGGCCGAAGGTGCCGGACTGCCACATGCCCACCCACGAGCCCGTGGCAGGGGCCCCCTCCTCCACGCTGTGCACCTGGATGAACCACCGCACGTCCGTCGTGGTGTCGTGCGCCTGGACCGACAGCGTCTCCCCGTAGAGCACGCCGGCTTCCACGATTGCGCCCACACCACCGATCACGGCGACGTCGTTCTGAAGCAGCGGCACGCCCGGCTCCGCATCCACGACGAACACCGTCGCGGGTGCCGGGGCAGCGGAGACGGCCCGCACGAAGAGGGTTCCGCCTGCGGCCACTGACGCGAGGGCGACGGCCGCCGCCAGCAGGGACACCGACGCTCGCCTCATCGCATCACCACGAATGCGTCGAGCACCACGCGTCGGCCACTCGAGGCGGCGGACGAGCGGATGGCGACAACCTTGAGCACGTGCTTCCCCGCGGCCGCCGGCACGACCCGGACGATCCTGCGGTGCCGCGCGACAGGCGAGTACAGGTCGATCGTTCCCACCCGAGCCCCGTCGAGGTACACGGCGAGGCGGCCCCCGTCGCTCCCCATCGCAGCAACCACGCCGACCGCGCTGCCGGTGAACGAGAGGCGCGCCGTCGCGCCGACGGCCGTCGTGCGGCGTACCGAGACTCCCGAGGCCCATGAGGGCGTGCGGCGGACCCATGGGCCGCCGTAGCGCACCGTGCTGCTCCCGTCCTGGACGGTCGACAGACTGAACACGCGGCCCGCCGCGATCGTGCTCCAGTTGCCGGCGACGTCCTCCGCGGCGGACCGGAACGCATGGGTGGTGCCACTCCGCAGGTTCCGGACCGCTGCGGTCACGGCGTCGGGCAGCTTGACGGTCCCCCACGAACCGGCACCCGTCCGGGCCTCCAGCCGGTAGGCGCCGACACCGCTGTACGTGTCCGTCGTCCCATACGCCACGGTCACCGGAACAGTTCCTGCGTCCAGCGTCGCGCCAGACGTGAGACCTGCGGTCGGTGCCCGTGGGGCAGGCGCTGCGCGGTCCAGCAGGATGTCGTCGACGGCGGGGTCGGACAGGTTCCCCGCAGCATCGCGAACCTGGACCCAGACCTGCTTGGGCCCATCCGGCCCGCTGAACGTCCACGGGCGCTCCATGAAGGGCATCTCCGTCCAGGTGATCTGTGGCTGCCACAGGATCCACGGGTCCCACGTTGTGCCGTTCTGGGAGTACCGCACAGCGTCGATGCCGCCGGACGGCTCCGCGTCCGATGCGGTCACCCGCAGCACCAGCCAGTCCGAGGTACACCAGATCGCCCCCGAGCCAAGCTGAATCGACGCATCGGGTCTCGTGGTGTCCGCTGGTGCGATCGACACCTGTGCCGATGACCCCGAGACGGAGCCTGAGCCGCTGTACTCCGCCGCGATGGTGTGACCGGCCGCGTCCGGTGCGACCGCGCGCAGCTCGGCCACGCCCGGCGTCACGGTCAGGCTCGCGAGCGTCATGCCGACGGTGAGATCCCGGATCGTGAGTGTGCCCGCAGTCGCCTGCTGCCGTCCGGCGACGTCCACGCTCGCGAACAGCCTCACGTCGGCACCAGCGGCCGCCGAGACCGCGGAAACCTCGAGCGTCGTGCGCGACGCGAGTGACGCCACGTGGACCGTCGTCTCGCTCGTGCTGCCTTGGTACGGCGCCGTGCCGAGGTACTCCGCGCGCAGGCGGTGGGTGCCGGCGGGCAGCGCCGCCCACATCGTCACGGTGCCGGCGTCGGGGGTAGGCACGGCGAGCATGCCGATCCGGGTGTCCCCGTCGTAGATTGCGACGTCGCCCGACCGCGGCACGGGGCTGACGGTCGCACTGATCGTCGTCCCGCCGGGGAAGCCGGATGCATCAGCGACCTCGAGCGTCGTGGTCGTCGGGGCGAGGCCCATCCCGGTGAGGTCGATCTCGCGCCATCCGCGTGGCGTCGAGTCCTCGACGATGAGATCGGCTTCGCGGATGTCGTACCGGTCCGGTGCGAACCTGACGGACAGGACGCACGTCATCTCAGGCGCAAGTTCGGCATCGCAGGTGGAACCGGTGATCTCGAACTGGTCGGCGTCCGGGCCCGCGAGTCGCGGAGCCAGCGATTGCGGCAGGGTCCCGGTGTTCTGCAGCGTCACGTCCGCGGGCGGCCCGGCTTCGCCCAGGTTCACGGGGCCGAAGTCGACGGCGCGGGGTGCGTATGACAGCGCGGCGACGGGCGTCGTGGCGTCCAGGCGGATTGACCCGAACAGGCGGGCCGGCGTCACCTCGCAGACGTGCTCGAAGTCCATCGCGAGCCGCGTGATCCGGCCCTCGGTGTCGCGATCCAGCTCGAAGATCTCGAACTGCCCCGAGGACGCGTTGCAGCCGCTGCCGTTGGCATCCACGTCGAGCTGCGGGGCGTCGGCCTCCCGGAACCGCGTCGCGTTCGGGTAGACGCCGACGGCAAGAGCCTCTCCGTACGGCGCAGCGAAACGGATCGTGATCGACTCGCCAGGCTCGCCTCCGACGGGCGCCCCACTGACATAGATCCAGCCCTGGCCCGGATCGAACGGGAGCTGCAGGGTCGAGGAGACCGAACCCCCGGGTGCCCGGAAGGTCCCGGTCCGGTCCTTCATCAGCCACTCGTCCTCGCCGTCGAGGAAGGCGAGGGTGTACGGAGTGGGGGCCGGCGCGGGGTCGGCGGCCTGCGCGGGGCTAGCGCCCGGGACGAGCAGGGGCAGGACGAGCGCCGCCATGACAAGGATGGCTCGGGCGCGCCCGTGCGCCAGGCTCCGTGCTCCCGATCCTGCCCGTCGCGTCAACCAGCCAACCCCCAGCCCGGGCTCTGTCTCGCCGGATCGCCGCGCCGCGTCCAGGCAGCGCGGCCGTAGCGTACTCCTGCCGTCGGGCGACGGCGGTTGACCTTCGGCACGCCCGCGGACGGCCACCTCAGCACGGGAGTTCGCGATGGCCGGAAAGGTTCTGCAGCCGGGCGGGACCCTCGCCGGGGAGGACCTGGCGCGGGCCCGCGCTGCCTTCCTGACGGACCTGGGCGCGCTCTCGATCATCGAGCTCGATGCGGACACCTGCCAGACGGCGGCCTCCATCGCGGAGGCGTCGGCCGTGCGGACGCTGGATGCCCTGCACCTCGCGGCCGCGCAGCGGGTCGCCGAGCCCGGCATGCGCTTCCTCACCTTCGACCTCCGGCAGTCCCAGGCCGCCCGGGCACTCGGGCTCGAGGTCGTGCCTGCCTGAGCTATCGGCTGAGCACCTCGCCGCGGGCTCCGTCGCAGCGTCGTTCGTCAGCGTTCGTGCCTGCCAAGCCGTCGCGACCGATGACCCTTGACAGCGCGGGAGGTGCCCTGCTCTTGTCCTGATCAGGAGTCGGAGACACCAGTGAGCGAGAACGCCCGACTGTGACCGCGCATCGCGAGCAGGTTGCCATCACGCGGACCTTCGGTTGTGTCGGAAGACCACCGCGGGCGCTTGCTGCTCGATGACGCCCATCCCCAGGCGGACCGCTCGACGCGAGCCGCATGCACGGCCGGCGCGACACGCCCGGGTGCACGCACATCCCGCCGCCGCCGGCGTGCCGGGCTTCCGCCCCGACATCCAGGGCCTTCGAGCCATCGCCGTGCTCCTGGTCGTCGCCTTCCACCTCTGGCCCGAGGCTGTCACGGGCGGCTTCGTCGGCGTCGACGTCTTCTTCGTGATCTCGGGCTTTCTCATCACGGGTCACCTGCTGCAGCATCCGCCGCGATCTGCCCGTGACCTGCTCGACTTCTGGGGTCGCCGGATTCGCCGGATCCTCCCCGCCGCCCTGCTCGTCCTGGCCGTCACCGCAGTCGCGACGCGCATCCTGGTCCCCGAGACCCGCTGGGTGGCCGATGCGTCCGAGATCATCGCCTCAGCGCTCTACGTCGAGAACTGGGCGCTCGCGGCCAACTCGGTCGACTACCTCGCGGCAGCCGCCGCCCCGTCGCCCGTGCAGCACTACTGGTCGCTCTCGATCGAGGAGCAGTTCTACATCGTCTGGCCGGTGGTGCTGCTGGGTGCCTACTGGCTCGCCCGGCGGCTCCCGCTGGCTCCCCGTCCCGTCGTCCGGCTGGCGATGCTCGCGATCATCGGCGGGTCCCTGCTCATCTCGGCGACGGCCACCGCCAACGATCCGGCCAGCGCGTACTTCGTCACGCAGACGCGGGTCTGGGAGCTGGCACTGGGCGGCTTCGTGGCCACCCTGGTGCCCTTCGGGTGGTCGCTGCGCTCCACGCTCGTGGGCGACGGCCTCGCCTGGCTGGGCGTGGCAATGATCTGCGTGGCCGGCCTCGTCTTCACCGAGACCACCCCGTTCCCCGGAACCGCCGCGCTGCTCCCCGTCCTTGGGGCAGCCCTCGTCATCCTCGCCGCGGCGAGTGGACGACGCTCACCCACCCGTGTGCTCGCCTTCCGGCCGATCCAGCACATCGGGGACACGTCCTACTCGATCTACCTCTGGCACTGGCCCCTCATCGTGCTCTGGCCGTACGCCTTCGGCCAGGTCGACCCGCTGCCGATCCTCGTCGCGTCGCTCGTGCTGGCCTGGGTCACCAAGGTCCTGGTTGAGGACCGGGTCCGGTTCGCCCCATCGCTGCAGCCGCTCGTGCCCACCTTCCGCTTCGCCGCCGTCGGCATGCTCGTCGTGTGCCTGATGGGTGTGGGGCTGCAGCTCGAGGGGCAGCGCAGGATCGATGCAGCCGTGGCGAGCGCCGCGAGCCCCGAGGGGCAGGCAGGCGACGCATCCCCCGGTGGCGGCGGCGATGCTTGGGACACCGCGGTGGTCGACGTGTCGCTCGCGGAGGACGACCCGGAGATCACCGTGGAGGAAGGAGTCCTCGACGACCAGGAGCCCCAGCCAACGGCGGAGCCTTCGGCCGATGCCGCCGTCCTTGCACCGCCGGCCGCCACATCGGCGCCCGCCTCACCGAGCCCCTCACCCGACCCGAACGCTGGCATCCGCACGTGCCTCGGCGCGGCCTCGATCGTTCGAGGGTTCGACGCGTGTCCCCAGGACCCGTCGGGACGCATGCGGCCCGATCCCCTGGCCGCCAGGGGTGACGTGTCCGCCGCGTATCGGGACGGCTGCTGGATCTATCCGCCGTTCACCGCCCGCACGACCTGTCGCTATGGAAGCGGCAAGGTGAAGATCGCCCTTGTGGGCAACTCGCACGCCGGGCAGTGGCTGCCGGCGCTCCAGGTCCTGGCGAAGCGGCACGGGTGGACGATCACGACGTTCCTCGCGTCGCGGTGCAACGCGACGGACGCGAAGCTCGAGCTCTACGGCGGAACGGCCGGCTGCGCCACGTATGGCCAGTGGGTGCTGGACAAGACGAAGGGCGACGCGTTCGACCTGGTGATCACCTCCGAGCGCCAGTCCGTGGCGGCCAACGGCGAAGAGGATGAGAGCTCCCGCGCGGCCGCCGAGGACGGGTACCAGTCGTATCTCAAGAAGTGGAGCAGGGCCGGCACCAACGTGTTCATCCTGCGCGACACCCCATTCCCGGGTCACACGCTGAACTCGGTGCCCGACTGCCTCGCCTCGCACCGGTCGAAGCAGACCGCATGCTCGGGGACCCGCAAGGAGTGGCGCTCCTCCGACCCGCTGTACGACATCGCCGTCAAGCTCGGGCTGCCCGGGATCACCACGTTCGACACGACGCCCCTCCTGTGCTCGGCCACAACATGTCCGGCCGTCATCGGGTCGGTGGTGGCGTACTTCGACGCGTCGCACATCTCCGCGACCTACGCCCGATCGGCCGCCCGGTTCATCGATGCACCCATCCGCGCCGCGCTGGCGAAGGCGACGCGCTAGCGCTCCAGGATCTCCCAGCCCCGCAACTGTGCCTCGTGGCGGAGCCCGGCGTCCGGAGCCACTGCGACCGCTCGCACCGCCAGCCGGAGCAGCGGGATGTCTGCGTACGAGTCCCCGAACGCGGCGAGCACCTCGCCACCGGCGGCCTCCGCAGCGACGGCTGCTGCCTTCGCCTCGCCGTTCTGCGTCGGCCCCGACAGAGCCCCGGTCGCCACCCCGTCGCGCACCTCCAGCGGCGTCCCGAGCGCCGCGTCCGCCCCGATCCGCCTCCCGAACGCCTCGCCCAGCTGCCGGTACGCCCCCGTCGCCAGCAGCAGCCGGGAGCCGGGATATGCCGCACGAGCCGCCTCCGCGGCTGCCATCACCGCATCAATCGCGACCTGGCGTCGTCCGGGCCAGAGGTGCCGCTCCACGACCCACTCGGCCATATCGGTCAGGCGCGCCTCCGGCAGGTCACGCAACAGGCGTGCCTGGTCCGCCATCCACCCGACCCGGAACGCCTCCCTATCGAGCCGCCCAGTCGTGGCAAGCACGACCCTCGGCAGCCGCACAACGACAAAGCGCCGGGCCGCTGGCGACGGGTGGTGCTCACGGATCCATCCCAGCACGGCTCGCCACGGGTACGTGGCGAGGGTGCCGTCCATGTCGCTGACGACAACGGGGGCCGTCATCGGCAAGCGATCGCCACGAGGGAGATCAACGGTGTGCCAGGGCCAGCACGGCCAGAACGATCGCCTTCTCCTTGTCCACGTTCAAGCCGGCTACCTCGAGCATCGATCCGTTCTTGATCGCGAACAGCATGCCCGCATAGAAGGCGTCTTCGCCCAGTCCCCGGCATGTCTGCATAGCCATCGAGTGAATTGTATTCGAGCCGCGAGATCTCCAAATGCTCGTTGGTCGTCGGGCTCGCTGGGCTAACCGGCACTGGCGCAGTGCGGGACCGGTCCGTACCGTTCGACAGACGCGGGAGGCGATGACGCGCGGTCCATGCTCTGGCCGCCGAGGACCACGTCGAGCCACTGGCGAGACCGACCCGCGGGTGCGTCCCTGGGAGACAGGGTATGCGCAAGATCCTGGCCGTCGGAGCCGCCGCGCTCCTGACGCTCGCCATCGCCGTGCCGCTCGCCACCGCGGGTACGACGACGGCGCCGAAGACCGTGACCGGCAGCTTCATCGGGACCTACACGGGCGATGGAGGGGGCGGCGCGCCCGTCATGTTCCGGTTCGAGGTCCGCACCGATGCGTCGGGCGCCGTGCAGTTCGGCTACTACCAGCAGCAGCCGCTGCCGGACCCGAATGGCTGGAGCAGCGTCGGGGTCGTGGACAGCGTGCAGTTCTTCCGGGACGCCAGCGGCGCGAAGGCCGCCCGGCTGAACATCACGGAGTGCAACATCGCCTCGGGCGAATGCAACGACCAGGCGGTCGTGATCGTCAGCGACGGGACGTCGGACACCTTCTGCGGCGGCATCCCGACCCCGGCCAAGCCGTGTCTGTACCCGTTCAGCATCGACAAAGGCAACATCTCGATCTCAGCGACCACCGGGCAGAACGGGCACTAACGGGACCGCTGGGGGGCCCGAGCTCGCCACTGACGGGCGACGATTTCGCGCCACCTCGCGTGCTCTTGAGGCGCCAGGATGGAGGTTCGGCATGGGAACGGACCACGCGCACGGCGTCGCAGGACCGCTGGTCGCGTTTGCACTTGCCCTGATCGCCGCCGGCTCGATCGGTGCGGCCTTCGGCGCAGACCCGAGCTCCGGCCCGCAGCCCCTGGCGGAGGGCCGCCACGTCCAGGACAACGGCGAGGTCCTCACCCCGGCCGAAGCTGCGAGGGTGGAGGCGTTCGCGGCCAGCATCGAGGCGGCCGGAGGTGGCCGCGTCGTTGTGTACACCGAGCCCGATCCAGCGCAGGTTCCCGCTGCCCCGACGCTTGCCGCGCGCTGGGACGTGGACGGCTTGCTGCTCAGCGGCTCCGGCGGCAGCATGACCTTCCTGCGGGCGACCATCGGCGACACGCTCAAGCGCAGGCTCAACGCCGACCAGCTCCGGTACCTGGCAGACAACATGATGTCCGGGGTCCACAGTGCCCCGGGGTGGGCGACGAGCACATTGGCCCGGGTTGACGCCTTCCTCGGTGGCAGGCACGTCTTCGACGGCGCCGGGGTGCTCGACATGACGGGCATCCAGCAGGCGGAGACCGCGACCGCGAACCTGGGCAGCCAGCTCGAAGCCCCGGTCTACATCGACATCGCGTCGACCGACTCCGACCCCACTTCCGAGGCGGTGTTCAACAGCAGTTCGAGGCCCGGCCGCTCGCTGGTCATCGCGCTGGCCGTGGGTGACGGAACGATCGGCGGTCGCGTCGGCTCCGACAGTTCGCTGTGGGACAGCTACCAGACCGGCGAACCCTGGTCCGGCGACAGCCTGTCCACCCGCACCGTCCCGGACGACGACCGCCAGGCCGTGGTGCTCGATGCCATCAGCGCCGTTGAGAAGCCGCCGCTGATCCCCCTGGAGACGGCCGTGTTCATCGGCATCATGGTGCTGGTGATGGCGCTTGCCCTCGCGGCGACCTTCTCGACGAGGTTCAACCGGGCGATCGCCCAGCGGCTCACCGGGACGACGAGCTCGATCGCCAACGGGGTCGCCGGCACAGCCGTGATCGTGAGCATCGCCGACACGGGCGCAACCGTCTCGGCACGATCGGTCGGTCCGGACGCCCCCGTCTACAAGCTGGGCCTCGAGGTGTCCCGGGACGGGGGCGAACCCTACCCCAGCGAAGCCAAGGTGATCGTCCCCCGGATCTTCGTGCCCCTCATCGTCCCGGGCACGGAGGTGCCGGTCGTCATCGACCCTCGGAATCGCGCGCGGGTCACCGTGGACTTCGAGAGCTTCGGCGAGGGGTCCGAAGCGGGCGAGCCTGGCGCGGCCCGTGCAGGGTCGCTGGAGATCGGGTTCGACACCGCCGGCCGACCCGACAGCGGTGACCTGTCGGCGATGGTGGGGGCCATCGGCAGCGGCAGCCTGCCGGTGATCAAGGGCAGCGCCGATCAGCTGCTCCTCACAGGCACCCACGGCACGGCGATCATCACGACGGCCCAGCCGCTCGGCAAGAAGGTTCGCGACGTCAACCCGGCCGCCGACCCGTCGCGTCTTGACGACCCGGTCTGGCTGTTCACTGTCGCCGTGACCCTGCCCGGGCAGACTCCGTTCCCGGCGGTCTTCGGCCATCGGGTCCCGATCGCCAAGGTGACACAGGTTGCGCCGGGGGTGAAGCTGGCCGTGGCGGTCGACCAGCGGGACCGGAACGAGGAGGTCGCGATCGACTGGGACCACTCGCCGCTGACCGGCTGAGCCGGCGACGGCCAGGCCTGGGGCTACAGGAGAGCAGCGATGCGCAACCAATCTCGCCCGCCATGGATCCTGGTCCTCGGTGGGATCGTCGTCGTGGCCATCGTCCTTGCCACAATCTGGGCGATGGCTCCAGAGGACGCGCGCGGACTTCTGATGCTGGCCGGGGGCGCGATAACCGTGGCGGTGTACCTGGCCCTCTTCGCCATCCAGCGGCGCCGCCATTGGCGTTCGTGATCCGGCTGACGCTCGTCGACCAGCCACTTCGCGCCCCCGGACGGACTCGCGGACTCGGAAGCCAAAACCGCAGGCCGGCACTCGTGGTACGCGATGACGTGCGACGCGCCCAATAGGATGGCGCCATGACAGTCGACCTCGAGGACCTCCGCCTCGCCATCTACACGTCCCTTGCCACAACCGGACGCGCGCCTGACACCACGGCGCTGGTGACGGTCCTCCGGGCCGGCCCGGGCGAAGTCGAGGCAGGTCTGCGAGAGCTCGCCGCCGCCCGGCACCTCGCGCTGGACGCGGACGGCCACGTCGTACTCGCGCATCCCTTCTCCACGATCGACCTCGGCTTCTCGGTGAAGGGCAGCCACACGCTCTGGTGGGGCGGCTGCATCTGGGACTCGTTCGCGATCCCCCACCTCGTGCCGGACGAGCCGGAGGTCCTCGTCGCCACGACCTGCCGGGGCTGCGGGCGGGCGCACGCCTGGGTCGTGGGCCGCGACGCGCCGCCTGCGGGCGACCAGCTCGCCCACTTCCTGGTCCCGGCCGCACACATGTGGGATGACGTCGCCTTCACGTGCGGCAACCAGCGGGTCTTCTGCGACGACGACTGCCTCGACACCTGGCTCGCCCGGGAGGGCCACGAGCGTGGATATGCGACGGATCTCGCCACCGTGTGGCGCCTCGCGAGCGGCTGGTACGCGGGCCGGCTCGACCGCGGCTACGTCCGGCGCGAGCCCGCGGCGGCCCTCGAGTACATGCGCAGCGTCGGACTCTCTGGGGCGTTCTGGGGGCTTTGAAGGCGCGCAGATCGCGAACCGGTGACCGGAGGGACGCTGCGGCCTGCCCCGAACCTTGACTGTCGACGGCCGCGCACTGCTGCTCGCCTGGTCCGCTCATGGCTGACGAGCGGACCTCATCCCCTGTGAACGTCCGCGGCGTCCGGCTCCACCCTTGCGCGAACGAGGTCCCGGCAGCGAACATCAGGCTATGCAGATCGTTGCCGGACAGATCACCGTGGATGCCCTCACCGCCATGGCCGAGGCCACGTTTGGCGATCTTGTCAAGGCCGTCGTCGACGTGAGCCGGGGCCTTCTCGCGGTTGACGCCGGCATGCACAGCGACCTGGAGGCGCTGTTGCTCGACGCGGGGTCGCGCCAGGGCGACCTCTGGGGCATCAACTTCTACCCGGCCGAGTTCGGCACCGCGGGGTTCCTCGAGTTCGACTCGATGATCAACCTTCGGCCGGGTCAAGGAAACCGGACGCGTTCGGTTGACGACCCCGCTGCGCGCGCTGCGATCGAGGAGCTCGTCGGCAAGGTGGTGGTCCCGTGACCCTCCACCCGGATCTCGTGCCGGAGCGCTGGGAGAGGTTGACGCTCGCCGAGCAGCTCGGGAATGCCGGTGCGGACGTCGGACGGGCGATCAGGGCACGCGACGCCGGGAACGAGAGCCGCTGTGCGGCCGCCCTCGCGAGGGCCCTCGCCCAGCTCGATCTCACCCTCGCCGACCCCCGCTGGGCCGGCCATCGCCGGCGCGAACTTGCCCGTGCCCGAGAGGTCGTCTGCGACCTCCTCGCCGGCGACAACGTCTACGGTTCGACACCGGCCCAGACCGAGGCGTGGTTCATGGCGTACGCCGCACAGGCTCGCGCTGGACGCTGACTCTACGGTCGATCAAGAACGGGCGGCTTTCCGCCGGGCCGTCGCCACGAGCGCCCGCACGTGCGGGTCCGGGTTCGAAGTCCTCCAGCCAACAGGATCTCCGCGGGCAGCATGCCGTCGACCGGGCGTCGCAGTGCGGATCATCAGGTCAAGCGTCGCTCGAGATGATCGATAAGCCGCACTGTCGCCTCGATGCCGGGCTGTCGCCTACCCTTCGCCCATGACGAAGTACGTGGTGCTCCTGCGCGGCATCAACGTCGGCGGCAAGAACCTGGTGTCGATGGCTCGCCTGCGCGAAGTGCTCGAGGAGCTGGGCTACGCGAATATCGTCACGTACATCGCGAGTGGCAACGTGATCCTGCGCTCAAGACGGGGGCCGGATCGAATCAGGCGCGAGATCGAGGCCACCCTGCCCACGGCCTTCACGCTCCACAGCGAGCTCGTCGCCGTCCTGGTGCTGAGCGCGGCCCAGCTTCGGGCCGTCGTCGAGAACCGTCCGAAGGGCTTCGGCGATGAGCCCGATCGCTATCACAGTGACGCGATCTTCCTGATGGGGATCGACGCGACAGCGGCGATGGCGCTGTTCGACCCGCGACCCGGCGTCGACACCGTGTGGCCGGGCGATGGCGTGATCTACGCACAGCGACTGAGCGCGGAACGCACGAAGAGTCGCCTGAGCAGGATCGTGGCCAGTCCGATGTACCTGTCGATGACGATCCGAAGCTGGGCCACCACGACCAGGCTCGCGGAGCTCGTCGCGGAGTGAGGTGAGTCGGGTCCAGCCGGTCACGTCCAACCTCGCGAACGAGGAGGGCGCCGGCTGGGAGCCCGTCGCCCGGTGACCACTGGATGGGCTCGAGAGCGCTCGGACTGACCGTGTCGCGTTCCGCCCCAGCACATGCTCACGGTCCTTGACGTCTGGCGGAGCGTTGGGCACGGTGCCCAGAACAACCTGCGAGGAGGCACCGATGGAGCAAGCTCGACCGATGGTGGTCCGGCCCGGTGAGGGTGTCCAGCCAGCCGGCCTGCCCACGCCCGGAATGGACCGTCGCCAGCTCTTGGACCATGAGGATTGCTGGGTGGGTTGGGTGCGGACCGATGCCGGACTCGCCGGCGGCTGGCACCACCATGGAGCGCGCGACTCCTACATCTACGTGCTCCGCGGCACGGTGACGATCGAATACGGTCTCGCGGGGCTCGAGCGGGTGACGGCCGTGGCCGGGGACTTCATCTTCAATCCCGCCCGGATGGTGCATCGCGAGATCACTGCCCCCGACGAGCCGGCAGATCTCTTCGTCGTCCGCGTTGGGACCGGGCCGCAGAACGTCAACGTCGACGGCCCGGATGTCGTGTGAACTCGCCAGACTTGGCCCGTGAGCGTGGCAGGCACCTGTCACGTGCGTCTCCGCGTGGTTCTCACAGACGCACGAGGCGAGCCGCACGGGCCGGTCCGTACATCTCAGCCGGCGTCGTCGAGAACGTGGTCGTGCGACAGGAGGTGTCAGGAGACGGAGCTCAGGGTGGGACAATCAGCCGGACAGCACGTTCCGAAGATCGGCCCGTAGAGAGGTCCTGATGAGCCAGCCGAGCCGCCGAGTGCTACGCCACGTCGTCCTGTTCGCCTTCAACGAGACGGCGACCCCCGACCAGCTCCAGGCCATCGAACAGGCCTTCACCGCCCTGCCGGCCCAGATCGCCGAGATCAAGGACTATGAGTGGGGCACCGATGTGAGCGTCGAGAACCTGGCCGATGGCTACACGCACTGCTTCCTGGTCACCTTCGCGAGCCTGCCCGACCGGGACACCTACCTGGTCCATCCCGCCCACCAGGCGTTTGTCGCCGGGCTCCAA
Source organism: uncultured Chloroflexia bacterium (assembly GCA_963748625.1). Taxonomy (GTDB): domain Bacteria; phylum Chloroflexota; class Limnocylindria; order Limnocylindrales; family CSP1-4; genus CAIXZV01. Next base: position 17,371 of record CAVVJT010000004.1, read on the forward strand.
CCTCACCTGGCCAAAGCGTTGGTCATCGACTACTGGACTGGCAGGCTGTAGCCGGCTTCACTTCCGCTTCCAGTCGCTCCAGGCGCTCCAAGCGCTCCGCGGTCGATCCCACCCGGAACCCGCCTGCTCGCTCGTTCTACGAGGCGGTTGCGTTGCTGTGGCGCCCCCGCGCGGTCTTGGAGGAGCGGCAGGCCCCACCGAGGACCCGCTCGCGTGGTACGCCGCGTTCGCCGGGTGACCGTGTCACGGCGCAGCCGCCGCGACCGTCCCGCCCGCGGACAGGGCACAGCGAACCGATCGCGCCCCAGCGAGAGGTGGTCGTGTGACGAAGCTGCGGCATTTCGCGGAGCACCTTGGAGTCGCGGGCATCATCCTCGCGCTCGTCGCCGGGTGCTCCCTGGCACCAGTCACCTCGTCGCAGTCGGCCGAAACTGCGACCCCACCTTCGCCCGCGATGGTCGCTCCGACGCCAGCCCCGTCTGCCACGTCGATGGCGGTCTCCGCGGCGTCGCCTCCCGCGTCCCCGAGGGAGGCGCCACAGGCGCAACGGTGGCGTCTCCAAGTGGGCCCCGCCGCCGGGTTGGGCCCGACAACCGGAGTCGCCGTCGGCGGGATGGTGAGCCTGGACAACCAGTGGGCCAGCCTGTCGGACAGTGACTGCGGCGGTGTCGGGTTCGAGAATGCGGGCGCGCCAGAGCGAGCCACGGTCATCAAGTTCGTGCTGCCGGAGGTCCCGGTAGGTGCACACCCAGTCCGGGCCACCCTCCTGATCCACGACGCCACGCCGGACGCGCTCGGCCGGATGAGCGTGACCGGCTACACGGGGCAAGGGAGCTATGGCGGCCCGCCACCTACCGCGCCAACGGGCTCGATCCTGGTCACTCCCGCAGCATCGGCCGGGCGCGACTCGTGGGACGTTACCGCGTTGGTCACCGAAGACTCGCTCGAGTTCGGGCTGGTCGGCTTCTGGCTTCGCCTTGAGCCCGACGTGATCGGCCTCCACCGCTTCACGTGCTCCGGCACGACGCTTGGACCCATTCTCACGGTCGAGTACGTCGGCGACCCGGATCCCGGTCCGGCCGAGGGCCAGCTTCGCGTCGGGGGCGATCTGGGCACCTCCAACGAGCTCCGCAAGGCGGACGAGGACGACGGTTGGTGGTTCCCCACGAGCTGGCTCTGCGGCGAGGTCGGCCGGGATGTCGCGTCGGGGATGGAGGCCAGGCTTGCGGTCGGCTTCAAGCTCGCTGGCCTGCCCTCTGAGGCGATCGTCACGGGTGCCACGCTCGCACTCTATGACGGGAACCCGGGTGCACCGGGCGCCGTCGCAATCGAGGGGTACCTGAGCCCCGGTATGACCTTCGGCGACGGGCTTCGCGATGGGGAGCCCCTCGAACCTACCGGACGCGTGGTCATCAGACCAAACGACGGCGACCGTGAGATCTGGGTGGTCGATGCCCTTGTGACACCGCCCATGGTTGCCGGAGGGCGGGCCGACTTTCTTCTCCGTGCAGCCGACGAGACCGATGGCCTCCACGAGTTCGCCTGTGCACGTGAGCCGAAGTTCCCGATCCTCACGCTCAGCTATCGAGTCGAGGACGCCACCCCGACGACGCAGGCCAGCCCGCACGAAGTGCTGGCGCCGGGAAGTTGGATGGTCACCCTCGGGGACACCCTCCGCGTCCGATCGCAGCCGCGTATCTCCGACGACTCGAAGATGTACGAGCCGCTGCTGCCGAAGGGGACGAACTTCTCGATCATCAGCGGCCCGGTGTTCGCTTCCGGCTACTGGTGGTACCGGGTGGAGCTCGCGGCGGGAGTGCTTCACGGCGGGATCACGCAAGGCTGGGTCGCGGAAGGCGACCACGACGGGACGCCGTGGATCAAGAACATCGGGATCGACTAGGTCGCCGCGCCAACCGTCCAGCGGGACCCCTGCCTTTGCGGATCCGGCGCGCTGCGACCCGGCCCCGCAAGTTGGCCGACCTCTACGGCTGGGACGACTACGGCTGGGACGACAGGGAGGAGGTCGAGTACCGCAAGGCCAAGACCGAGGCCGCGCTCGCGGCGCTCCCGACCGACAGCGACCGGCTGGTGCTATTCGACTCCCACCGGGCACGGATCGCGAGTCTGGGCGACGAGCAAACCGGACGACGCCCTCGCGTGGTTCGCGACCGGATACCCAGGGCCCCCTGGACGCTCCAGCTGGCGGGTTATGCCGTCGGGTCCAGGAGGGGCACCCCAGTCCGCACGACATCCCGCGTGTTGCGGGTGACGAGCGTCAGTCCATGAACGCGAGCCGTGGCCGCGAGCAGCCCGTCGACCGTGGGCACTGGGTACTGGGACGTTGAGCCTCCCCCACTCTTCGGCCACCGTGCGATCCACAGGCAGGATGCGATCGGCGAAGCCATCGGTCAGGGCGGCAAGCCAGTGCTCCAGCGCCAGCGAGGACGGGACGTCCCGCCGGCGAAGCGACTCGATCCCGCGCCGGATCTCTCCGATCACGAGGACACTCGTGAACAGGGTGTCCTCGTCGGCGTCAGTGAACCAGGCGCGGAGCCGCGGGTCGGCACGCTCCCCCTTCCGCAGCTCGGAGACGATGTTCGTGTCGAGCAACCAGCTCACGCGAGGTCCCGCGGCAGGTCGCGGTCGAACACGAAGTCCTCGTCAGCACCGACGTCGGGCATGGATGCCAGGGCCTGTTTGAACGACGCCCGGGCGAGATCACCCCGGAGCGCCTCCCGCAGGATCTCGCGGTGCTCCGCCTCCGCCGACCGGCCATGCCGCGAGGCGCGCCGCTTCAGGGCACGGGCAATGTCGTCATCCACGTTGCGCACGATCAACTGCCTGACCATCGCCACCTCCAGTGATAGCAATGATAGCACCCGCACTGGATTCTTCGCCTGGCCGGACCCCGTCTTGGTTTTGGCGCCCCCGGACGTATTCCAGCCCCCAATACCCACGCAGCGTTCTCAACTGGTACCTCGAGGTCGGGTGAGTGGGCTTCCCGGTCGTCCGACGCCGGACACGGGTCGTGACCTGTAGCACTTGCCGGCACGTCCCCGCCAATCGATCATGTTCGATCAAGTCGCAGGGAGGACCATGGCGAGGCGAGCGGAGTGGCTGCTGGCGGCGGGCCTCGTGGCTGGCGCGGCCCTTGTGTGGCTCGCCCAGTACCTGGGTGAGGCAGTCGGCCCCCTGGCCTGGCTCGGTGGTGGCCTGCTCCTCTTCGTCTCGATGCTCGGGCTCCTGCTGCTCGGGGCCATCGACCATCACGGGACGCATCTACCGGCGCTGGACGTGGCGGCCCACGCAGTCTCTGGCCGTGGGGCAGGCCGAGTACGGGCGACAGCTCGCGACCTCCAGGACCGAGCGGACCCTGAAGACGCCGGGTGGACCTGGCACCTCGTGGGTCACCTCCCTGGCTCATCCGCAAGGGACGGCTCGTTCCATGCTCCACCCTCGAGGTCACCTTCACCGTGGGGTCCGACCTTGGCCGCACGGCGCAGGCGGTGATGTCCGCCCTGGTCTCTCCTGGCTGGGAGGCCGCCGCTACCGACACGGTGGTCGACAACATGGGCGAGGCCGTGCATGTGACACGCGCCCCGGCGGGGCCGGTCGATCCTGACGCCACGTACCTCGGCCAGGAGGCCGTCGGCGGCCTGACCCGGAGTCCCCGTGTGATCGTGCGCGCGTCGCTCCGAAAGGCGGGGCCGGCATCGACCGCGATCACCCTGTCGGGCGCCTGCAGCACCTCGATGTGGGGCGAGAAGCGGGCAGCCGTGCACCTCGCGGACGCGCTCAACATGCTGATCGACCGCACCTTGGCGCTGGTGGGTGTGCAAGCGCCAGCACGCTGAGGGGTACTGGCGCCCCCGGACGGACGCCGGGGCCCGCGAAGCAAAGCCGACGACGCGCTGACTTGGTACGCCGCAGATGTTCGTCAGCCGGTGTGAATCCGCAAGGCCCCGCTGCGAGATGGCCGGCAATCGGGTCGACTGGCACGATCGCCTGCCTGCCCGGGGCCGCGCCTCCAGTGTCAGCGACTGCCAAGTTCGGCTCGGTCTCGACCACGGCCGCGGATCACACGGCAGGATCGGCGAAGACCGGCTCCCGCTCCTCGACGAAGGCGCGGATGCCTTCCATCCGGTCGGGATGGACGACCGAGCGCCAGTGCTCCTCCATCATGATCGCGACCGCCTGCTCGACGGGCTCGCCCTGGCCCAGCTGCACCGCCCGCTTCACTGCCTGCACCGCGGTCGGCGAGTTGCTGGCGATCTGCTCGGCGATCCGCAGCGCGGCATCCATGAGCTCGGCTCTCGGGTGGATCTCGTTGACCATGCCCAGCCGGTACGCCTCCTGGGCACTGATGGGCTGACCCGTCATCAGCATCTGCATCGCCTTGCCGGGCGGCAGGAAGCGGGGCAGGAAGACCGGCGAACCGCCGCCCGCCGACAGCCCGACCATCGCCTCGGGCTGGCCGAACACGGCGTCGTCGCTGGCGATGATGAAGTCGGTGCTGATCGCCATCTCGCAGCCGCCACCGTAGGCCATCCCGTGCACGGCGGTGAAGATCGGCCGGCGCGACTGGCGCAGCTCGAACAGCACGCGGTCGAACACCTGGCGCTGGCGGAGCCACTGCTCCTGGGTCATCGACCTGCGCTCGTACAGGTCGCCGCCGACGGAGAAGGCCTCGTCGCCCGCGCTCGTGAGGATGGCCACGCGAACCGAGGCGCGAGCGCTGATCGTCTCGAGGATCTCGATGAGCTGCGCTGCGAGGGCCGTCGTGACGGCGTTGAGGGCATGGGGCCGGTTGAGGGTGATGACCGCGATCCGACCCTCGGAGACGTACTCCACGAGCACGAGCTGCTCGGGCTCCGGGACCGCGTCGGGTGCGCGGTAGCCAAGCTGCTGCATCCGGGTGCCGGTGGACGTTGCCATCGCGAAAGCGCCTCCGTGGGCTGGCGGCCGGAACGGCGTCCCGGGATCTGCGTCGAGCAGACCATGCCGGCAGGGTCCCGGCATCGCCTGATTCGGTCGGAGTTGGCTTTCGCGTCGCCTGGCGCCGCGGGGCCCGCAGTCTCGCGGCCGTCGCCTGCGTACGGCTGCCTCGACAAGCTCGGTTTCCGGCACGTGCCCACGTGCCGGGCAGGAACTGGCGCTCCCGGACGGGCGCGAGCACAAGGCGGTGGATCGGCTCGCCTGGTCGCGTCGACGTGAACGACTACGTCGTCCGTCGGCTGGTGTCCTGACATTCGTCCCGGAGTAGCGCCCCGCGGACCATCCGTCGCGTCACGTCCGTCACGACCGAAGCGTCGGGCCGCTCTCCGCGTGCGCGGTGGCCGGCGGCATGAAGCAGGTCGAACAGCAGATCCGCGGCCACTGCGATGTCCGCCGCCTCCAGCGCGCCCGATTCGACGCCCGCCCGGAGTACCGTTCGCAATCGCTCCCGGAGACGGTCCACCACAACCTCCTCACCCCTGCCAGCGCCGTGGGCGTGCGGCTGGTGGGCAAGGATCTCGTGGATCGACCAGTGTGCGGCGAGGAAGGCGAGCGTTCCGTCGACAAGGGCATCGAGCGCGTCCGGCCAGTCGTCTACCTCGGAGGGTATGGGGAGCGCGGCGAGTTGCGTCGCCGCAGCCTCCGCAAGCCGGACCCGAAGGGCATCGAGCAGGTCGTCGCGGGACGAGAAGTGGACGTAGAACGTGCCCTTGGCAACTCCCGCCCGATTGGTGATGTCCGCCACGGACACGGCGTCGATCCCCGACTCGACGAACGCTGCCTCGGCGGCGTCCAGAAGCTCGGCCCGCCGTACATCCGAAGGCTTGATGACCCGTCGCGGGCGCGTCGGGGCACTGACGGCAGGTCGCTGATCCGTCTCGTCGTCCATGTCGTGAGTATCCGCCGTTGTGGAAGTGACCGCCAGTCAGTAGAATGACCATCGGTCACTCGCTTGATGCGAGGCCATTCATGTGACTGGAGGCCCGCTCGTGATTGGCACCGTGATTGCGGTCTCAGCCCTTGCGACCTATGCAACCGCCGTCGCGCTGGGAACGCTGCTGGCAGGCCGGCTCGTGCTGCCACCCGGACGGCGCAGGCTGTTCCGGCTGCACCGAGCGGTCGCCGTGGTCGCGGTGATCCTGGCCGGAGCCCACGTCATGACAGTCACGCTCGGCGCCTCCAGACTCGGCGGCGGCGGCTGGACCGGCGTGGGGCTCGGCATCACGGCCCTTGCGGGGGTCGTGCTCGCGGCGGCGAGTTGGACGCTCCGGGGGCGCCTCGGACGCGCGGGGCCCGGAGGCGGATCGAGTCTTCGGCCTCCCTGGCGGCGCGTGCATGTCCTCGCGGATGCCGGCCTCGCGGTCGCGCTTGTGCACGCGGTGGTCGCCCACCCGCCCGGCATGCCGCACCCGGAGGCAGTTGCCTATGCCGTCGGCGCTGGCATCGTCGGCTGGCTGATCCTGCGTCGGGTACGTGCCGGAACGGCCGGTCGCCGTGGGAGTGCAACCGGGCCAGCGTCAGCGGCTTGAGGGCCAAGGCTGCGATGCTCGCGGGTGAGCGTCTCGAGCTCGCGGCTGAACCGGCTCGCTCAAGGCCCCGCGAGCGGTGGCAGCGCGTCGTCCTCGCGCGGCGCGCTCCGTCTGTGCTCGCCCACGCAGCGCACCCGAGATTGAGCACCCTGGATCGACACCGTTGGCGCTGTTTGCCCAGGCTGTGCCCTTGACACGGCCGAAATGCGGACCAAGGTCACGAGTCTGGGTTGCTGGCGCCCCCGGACGGACGCCGGGGCCCGCGAAGCAAACCGTTTGACGCCCTGTCGTGGTACGCGACCAATGATGGGGTGGCGTTCGTCGGATTGCACTGAAACGTTGGCGGGTGATGTGGCGGGCGACCAGCTTCCTCGCCGCGGATTCGTGTCACGTCGCCGTTGACCCTCGGACGGAAGGCGCCGAGTCAGCCCCGGCCGGCACCGGCCTGGAGGGCTTCGACGAGGGCCAGCGCGACGGCGGGACGCAGCACGGCCATGTGACTGACCACGCCATCGGCCAGGAGCGCGGCGAATCTGCGTCCGCGGCTGGTGAGCACGATCGAGACGGCGCGCCGGTCCCCGCCCACGGGTCCGAGAACCCGCGTGATGAGCCCGGCCTGCTCGACGCGGTCGAGCAGCTTTGTCGTCCCGCCCGTCGTCATGCCCGTCGCGCGGCGGAGCTGACCGGGACGCATCGGCCCGTGGAGGTAGAGCTGGGCGACGACGATCGACGAGAGGTTGTCCACCAGCTCGCCGTCGGCCTCGCCGCGGAAGATCGTCAGCAGTTGGTGGCCCAGCCTCGCCATCGCGAGCTGGTAGCGCATCGCGGCCTCCAGGGGGTCGCCGCAAGCTGCGTCCGGGAGCGCTCGGGGGCCCACCTCCTCCGCTTCGTCCACGAGGCCGAGCATCCGCGTGAGGCCCGCGACGATGGCGTCGCGCGTGTCGATCACCCCCTGCGCGTGCTGGTGCGCGGCGGCGCGCCCGGCATCGGTCAGGATGATCGATGTGGCGCGCCGGTCGCCGTCCACGGGCCCCGCCACACGTGAGACGAGCCCGGCCGCCTCCAGGCGCTCGAGGAGGGCGGACAGGCCGCCTGCCGTGAGGCCGGTCTCGAGCCGGAGCTGCGTCGGCCGCAGGGGGCCGCGGATGCGGAGGTTCAGCAGGGCCACGACGGTCGTGTTGGCGAGGAGCTCGGGATCGTTGCCGACGTCGAGCCACCACCGCGTCACCGCTTCGGCGATGCCGGCGAACTCGAACACGAGCGCAAGGGCGGCGGCGTGCGCAGGGGCGATCGGCGCCGGGCGGTCGGCGTGTTCGGGGCGGCTCGCGGTCATGGCATGGTCGAATGTACCGCGCGCGGGGCTCAGTCCTTGGAGCCGGTCGCTCCCTTGATGGAGTCGCTGATGTCCGCGAGTGCGTGCTGGGCATCGCCGACGGTCTTCTGCACCTTGCCAGTGAGCTGGTCGACCTGGCCCTCGGACTTGAGGCTCGAGTCGCCCGTGAGGTCGCCGACGCCTTCCTTGACCTTGCCCTTGACCTGGTTGAGGCTGCCCTCGAGCTGCTTGTCGTTCATGGTGCCCATCCTCTGCTGACTACTTGAGGTCGATCACGATCTTGCTGAGCGCGCCCGTGAACTTGTAGGGCACGTCGTAGGACATGTCCACCGGCGTTCCCGTGTCCTCGCCGACGTCCAGCGTTTCCTCCGTGGAGAAGCGGAACGGGATCGTCCGCTCCACGCGCACGCTTGTGACCTCGACGTCGTCCACGAGGACCGACGCCGTGCCGCCCTTGCCCACGCCCCCGCCGTCGTAGGCGAAGTCCATGACGACCGAATGCCTGCCGGCGGGCACGGGATCGGCTGCGACACCGCGGTAGTTCGAGCCGTTGGCATGGGTGTAGCTGAAGACCGGCCTGCCGTCCTCGAAGTAGAGCGCCCAGCCGCCGAACAGGCCGCCCTGCGTCGCGATGACGCCGGACTCGCCGCCCGCGACGGTGACGTCGGCGGTGAGCGACCAAGAGCGGTTCTTGATGTTGGGCGCGGCGCCCTCCGGGATCCGCTTCAGGCCCGCCGTGTAGGTGAAGGAGGCGCGGTCGCCGGTCAGGTTGGGCCGGATCCCGTCGCCGAACCGCTCGGCGGCGGACGTGTCGATCGGCAGCACGTTGAACTTGGCCGCTTCCGCGTAGAAGCGGACCTGCATCTCGCGCAGCTTCTCAGGCATCTCCGCGGCGAGGTCATCGGCCTGGGAGAAGTCCTCGTCGATGTTGTAGAGCTCCCACTTCGTGGTCAGCACGTCCATGGCGGTGCCGACGCCGCTCCACGGCAGGCGCACGGGCGTCGTCGAGGCGAACCAGCCGTCGTGGTAGACCCCGGAGTTGCCGAAGATCTCGAAGTACTGCGTGTGCCGCCGCCCCTTGGCCTCGCCGTCGTCGAACGTGTAGGCCAGGCTGACGCCCTCGATGGGGTGCTGGGTCACGCCGTTCACCATGTTCGGCTGCGGCAGCCCGGCCACCTCGAGGATGGTCGGCACGATGTCGATGACGTGGTGGAACTGGGAGCGGATCTCGCCGCGGGCCTTGATGCCCGCAGGCCAGGACACGACCATGCCGTTGCGCGTGCCGCCGAAGTGGCTGGCCACCTGCTTGCACCACTGGAACGGCGTGTTCATCGCCCAGGCCCACGCCACCGGGTACAGGTTGGACGACTTCCAAGTGCCGAAGTCGGCGAGGCGGCTCTCCTTGTAGTCGAGGGTCTCCTCGGTCTGGGCGACGACGTTCATGTCGTTGAAGGAGCCCTTGAGCGAGCCCTCGCCGGCCGCGCCGTTGTCGCCCACGATGTAGATCACGAGAGTGTTGTCGGTCTGGCCCAGGTCGTCGACGGCGTCCAGCACCCGGCCGAGGTTGTAGTCGGCCTGCGCGAGGTGCGCGGCTGCGAGCTCCATCATGGCCGCGTAGACCTTCTGCTCGCGCGGGCTGGCCTCGTCCCAGGCGGGGATCTCCTTGGGCCTCGGTGTCAGGTTGGCATCAGGCGGGATGACGCCCAGCTCCTTCTGGCGCGCGAAGGTCTCCTCGCGCACCCTGTCCCAGCCCTGGTCGAACTGGCCCTTGAACTTCGCAATCCACTCGGGCGTGGCCTGCTGCGGCGCATGGCCGGCGGCCGTGGCGTAGTAGACGAAGAACGGCTTGTCCGGGGCCATCGTCTTCTGCATCGTCATCCAGCCGATGGCCTGGTCGGCGAGGTCGAAGTCGAGGTTGTACTCGGGCTTGCCGAGGTAGGGCTCGATCGGCGTCGTGCCGTCGTAGAGGGCCGGCCGCCAGTTGTTGGCGACGCCGCCGAGGAAGCCGTAGAACTTCTCGAAGCCCTGGCTGGTCGGCCAGCGGTCGAAAGGCCCGGCCTGGCTGGACTCCCAGTCGGGCACGTTGTGGTCCTTGCCGAACCACGCGGTGTTGTAGCCGTTGTGCTTGAGGATCTCGGCGACCGTGACCATGTCGTGGCCGAGCACCGAGTCGTAGCCCGGATAACCCGTCGCCATCTCCATGACCGCGCCCGTGTGGGCCGTGTGGTGGTTGCGTCCCGTAAGCAGGGCCGCGCGGGTCGGGCTGCACACCGCCGTGGTGTGGAAGCGGTCGTAGCGGACCCCGGCGTCCGCGAGGCGCTGGAGGGTCGGCGTCTCGATCGGCCCGCCGAAGGGCGTCGCCGCTCCATAGCCCACGTCGTCGAGCAGGATGAGCACGACGTTCGGTGCCCCGTCCGGCGCCGCCACCGCGGCCGGGAAGGACGGCGTGGACTCGCTCGCCCGCAGCCCGATGGTGCCCCCGAACGGCGCCGGTGGGATCGGCAGGACCGAGCGATCGACGTGCGGGGTTGCGTGCGTTGCGCTCATGCGGGGGCTCCCTCGAGGAACGGGTCGGCTGCCGGCCAGGGCGGATTTGCGCGCACCGTTCTGCGCGAGCAGACAAGGACCGGCCGCCGCGAGCCGTTCGCCGCGACCGGTCCGCGCTGCGTGGCGAATCAGCTCTGGCTGATGGCCTCGTCGATGTCGGCCTCGACCTCCGCGGGGACCTCGTGGCTCTCGGCGGCGCCGCCGAGCTCGGTCAGCTTGGCCGAGACGTCGGCCGCCTTGAGGTCGCCCACCAGGACGCCCACCGCCGCCTTGCCGCCCGCGAGCTCGCCCGAGATCCGCTCGCGGTCCTCGGTCTTGAGTCCCAGGCCCTTGCCGGAGATTGCGCCCAGGACGCCGCCCGCGATCGGCAGGAAGAGCGGGCCGCCGATGAGCGTGCCGAAGAGCACGGTGATCACGATGCCCGCGCCGGCGCCCTTCGCGGCGGTCGCGACGCGACCCGGCACGGAGCTCTTGAGCTTGCCCTTCTCGTCCACCGTGAGGACCGCGACCGTGTCGAGCGTGATGGACTTCTCGGCCTTGTCCCAGGCCTCGAGCGAGGCTGCGGCCGCCTCTGCGGCGGCCTCGTCGGCGAACAGCGCCAGGATGACTTGCTTTGCCATGTGGTGGCGAACCCCTCGGTGCCGCCGATCGGGGCCCGGCGGCCTTGGCCTTGGTGTGACGGTGGCGGCTGCCTGCCGCGGCGAACCGCGAGCGTAGAGCCCGGACTGGCGGTGCGCAAGTCGCTTCCGCGCAGGTATTGTTCGGCCGACAGGGGCCCACGGATGGGTGGGCCGCCGATGCTCCCCGTCCGCCGCCAACGAGGAAGACCGCGTGCCCACCGCCCACCTCGCGCCGCCCGCACGACGCGGAGGCCACCATGCCTGACCTCGCCGTCGAGACGAGCGGACTCGTGCGGGCCTTCGGCGCCAAGCGCGCGGTCGACGGCGTCGACCTCGCCATCCCGCACGGGTCCTTCTACGGGATTGCCGGGCCCAACGGCGCCGGCAAGAGCACCACCATCCGCATGCTCGTGGGCCTGCTGAAGCCCACCGAGGGGACCGCTGTCGTCGATGGGGTCACCGTCTGGCCCGACCCGACGGAGGCGAAGCGTCGCCTGGGGTTCGTGCCGGACAATCCCGTCCTGTTCGACCGCCTCACCGCGGCCGAGATGCTCGAGTACGCCGGCCTGCTCCGCGGCATGGATCCCGGGGAGATCCGCAAGCGCGCGGACGAGCTGCTGCGGATCGTCGACCTCGACGACGTCTCAGACCGGGTGATCGCGGACTTCAGCCTCGGCATGACCAAGCGCATCGGCCTCGCCGTCGCCATGCTCCACGCGCCGCGGGTCCTCGTGCTCGACGAGCCGTTCGGCTCACTCGACCCGGTGAACACGCAGGTGATGGAGGAGATGCTCCAGCGCTATCGGGCGGGCGGCGGCACCGTGGTGTTCTCCAGCCACGTCATGGAGGTCGTCGAGCGTCTCTGTGACCGCGTCGTGATCATCGACAAGGGCAAGGTCCGCGCAGAGGGCACGGTGACGGAGCTCGCCGGCGGGAAGACGCTCCAAGAGGCGTTCGTGGACCTGGTCGGCGGCCGGGACCTGGAGGAAGGGGACCTCGGATGGCTCTCGTCCTCGCCCGCCTGAGGCTCGCCTCCCAGCTCCGGGCCCTCGGGTCCGGCGGGACGGCAGCCCGCGTCGGCTTCATCGCCACATGGCTGGTCGCGCTTGCCCTGGGCATCGGCGCAGGCCGGGCGTTCGGGGCACTCGGCGTCAAGGGCACGGCGGGCGCGGACCTCCTGACCGTCCTCATCCCCACCCTGATCCTCCTCGGCTGGGCGACGGTGCCCGTGTTCCTGCCCGCGGCTGCGGACCAGGTGGCCGACCCGGCGCGCCTGGAGCAGTTCCCGATCAGCGCGCAGGACCAGGTCCTCGGCATCCTGCTCGGCGGCCTCATCGCGCCCACGGCCATGTTCACGTTCCTCCTCGCATCGGGTGGAACGCTCCTCGACGGGGCGACCCTCGGCGTGCGTCTCGTCACTGTGGCCGGGGCCGCGGTCTTCACGATCCTCTGCGTGACCGCGTCGCGCACCATCCAGGCTGTCCTCGCCGGCGCCGTGAACACGCGCCGCGGCAAGGATGTCGTGGTGCTGGCCTCTGCCGGCGTCGCGATCGGGATCTACCTGCTCTCCCAGAGCTTCGACACGATCGTGGCCGCGCTCGAGACCGGCGACGTCGGTGGCGTGACGGCCCTGCTCTCGTGGCTCCCGACCGGCGCGGCGGGTGGCGCCCATCTCGCGGCGCGCGATGGAGACTGGGCGGGCGCGATGGTCCGGCTCGTCATCGTGGGGGCCACCGTGCTCGTGCTCCTCGTCGCCTGGATCGGCGCGATCCGCGGCCGCGTCGACGGGAAGGGCGGTGGCTCGAGCTCCAAGGCGTCGAAGGCGACGGTGTCCGGCCTGCGGCTCATCACCTCGCCCCTTGGCGCCATCGCCCCGTCGGTGGTCACCGCCACCGCCAGCCAGCAGCTCCGCTACTTCTTCTTCCGCTCGTCCAAGGCGCTCCAGTCGATGACCATCGGGATCGTCTTCGCCGCGCTCATCGCGCTCGGCCTGCCCGCCGACGCGTCAGCGATGGCCGGGGCCACGGCCGGGATGCTGCTGGTGACCCTGACCGCGCTCAACATGTTCGCCTTCGACGGCCCCGGCTTCGCCTACCTCGTGCAGGCGGGTGCGCCCTGGCGGCAGGTCATGGCCGGCAAGGCGCTCGGCTGGCTCGTCGTCCTGCTGGGCGGCGTCACGGCGATCACGGTCGCGGGCGCCGTGATCCACGGAACCCTGGGGGAGCTGCCCGCCACGTGGCTGACCGGCATGACCGTCGGGCTGGTAGGCATCGGCCTCGGTGCCATGACGAGCATCCTCGGGCCGTCGAGCAGCGTCGACTCCGGCGGCAAGCCGGGCGCCGGCTCCAAGATCGCCTTCGGTGTCGGGCTCTTCGTCATGTTCCTGGTCATGGTGGGCGTCGCACTGGGCGCGTCGATCCTGGGCGCCGCGCTGGGGCCATTTGCCGTCGGTATCACGCTGTTCGTGATCGCGGCAGGGATCGCGATCGTGCTCGTGCGTCTTGCGGGAACCATGCTCGAGCGGGACCCCTACAGGATCGACCGGGCGCTCAACGGGTAGGACCATTCTCCTGCACCGCCGGGACGTGCCCGGGCGAGCGGGCGGCGCTTGGACACTGCCCAGCGCCAGGACGCGGGTCCGCGGTGCCAGCCGCCTCGCTTGGTCGGCTATCCCGCCTCCGACCGTGGCCACCGCAGGCGCTGCACCGGGGGACGCGCCGGTGGTGGGCCAGTTGCGGGGAGGCCGACGGCTGCCGTCCGCGTGATCCTGCTCGCAGCGAACACCTCGTTCGCGCCACAGGCACTTTGACTATGGCGCCCCCGGACGGACGCCGGGGCCTACGAAGCAAAGCGCTCGACGCGCTCGGCTGGTACGCCACCGCGTGATGGACGGGCCCGATGCGCGCCTCGCGGCTCGTCAGGAGTGCGGGGGCTCTTCCGCCGCCATCGCGAACTCGGAACACACGGCGAGGAACACGTTGAGGGCCGGGTTCGCGAGCGAGAGCCTTGCGGCGAAGCCCATCTCGAGCCTCGCGGGCTTCGGGGCCACGACGCGCGAGAGGTCGAGTTCGTCCGGCGCCATGTGCCAGAGCACGTAGGGCCCGAGGAACACGGTGTTGGGCGTCCGCAGCTTCCGCGCGACCAAGTCGATCTGGTGGGCGTCGACGGTCGAGGCAGGCGCAACCCCGGCGTCCTCGAGGATCCCGTGGATGACGTCCATGTACTGCGGGTCCTCGGAGAGCTCGACCAGCGTCAGGTCTCGCAGGTCGGCAAGCGGCCGTCCCTCCGGCCGTGCGCCCTCGCCGCGGGCCGCGAAGAAGTACAGCTCGCCGTAGCTCAGGTGCTGGAACAGGAAGCGCTCGGGCGGCAGCGCTGACGTCCGCATGATCAGGCCGACGTCGAGCGACCCGTCGAGGACGCCCTCGACGACCTGGTGGGCCTGGAGCGAGCGCACGGACAGGCGCAGGTGGGGGTAGCGCTCCTCCATCGCTGCGAGGATGGGGTCCAACTGCTCGTGGAGCCCGTAGTACGGCGCGCCGATGGTGAGCGACCCGGCGATGCCTGCCCGACGGGCGTCCACCTCCGCCTTCAGACCGCCGTACAGATCGAGGATCTCCCGGAAGCCCCCGAGGCACCGCTGCCCCACGTCCGTCAGGACGACCGAGTGCGTGGTCCGGTCGAGGAGCTGGGTGCCGAGCTCCTGCTCGAGGTCCTGGACGTGCTTGGTCAGCGTCGGCTGCGAGACGTACAGACGGTTCGCGGCGACCGTGTAGTTCAGCGTCTCGGCGAGCATCACGAACTCGGCCATGTGCTCGAGCTTCACGCCTCTGCCACGCCTCCTCCTCCAGCCTCCGCGCCCGACGCACATGACTCTACCGATGATCGTGCGCCGCGGCATGACTTCATCGGAGATCTTCATTTCCCCTTCCGGAAGCGGCCTCGTAGGCTCGGCGCAGCGACCTGGAGTGGGCGCGCCGTGCGCGGCACGGGCCGACCCGACGCGATCACGGAGACTCCGGGCGACACGTTGAAAGGGCTCGTCGATGTCGGAGCGATACCTCAAGCAGACGCCGTATGTGCCGTACGACAAGGACGTCTTCACCTGGGTCATGAGCGAGGGCGGCCCGATCGCCACGTTCAGCGGTGGCGGCTTCCACCCCTACGAGTACACCGGGTGGCAGGACGAGTGCCTGTCCTGGCACGAGAGCTGCTTCATCCACGCCGGCCTCAACCCGACGACGACGGCCATCGTCAAGGGCCCCGACGCGCTCAAGATGTTCTCGGACCTGTGCGTGAACAGCTTCGCCAAGTTCGAGATCGGCCGCTCCAAGCACGCCATCATGTGCGACGAGTTCGGCAAGGTCGTCATCCACGGCGCCCTCCAGAGGCTGGCCGAGGACACCTTCCGCACCTACTGGCTGTGGCCCTGGGTCGAGTTCGCGGCGCAGCGCGGCAACTACGACGTCGAGGTCGAGAACCTCACCGGCAAGGTCTTCCTCTACCAGCTCGGTGGCCCCCGCTCGCTCGAGGTGGTCGAAGCCGCGGCCGGCGTCGACCTGCACGACCTCAAGTTCCTCGCCTTCACCGACACCGAGATCGACGGTCACAAGGTGACCGTCTTCCGAAATCGGCATGTGCGGCACGCTCGCCTACGAGGTGCACGGCGCGATCGAGGACGCCATCCCGGTCTACGAGGCACTGCTCAAAGCCGGCGAGGCGTTCGGGATCCGCAGGATGGGCCGTAACGCCTACCGCGTGGTCCACACGGAGGGCGGCTTCCCGCAGATCTACTACCACTGGCCGTTCTCCATCTGGCCGGGCCTGATGGAGTTCGTGGGAGCGCAGGAGGACATCTACGGTCTGGCGCCGTTCTTCTTCACCGGCAGCTCGGACCCGGACTACCTGGCACACCTGCGGAGCCCGATCGAGCTCGGCTGGTCGCACATGGTCAAGTTCGACCACGAGTTCACGGGCCGCGCCGCGCTTCAGGCCGAGATGGCCGCCCCGAGGCGGGCCATGGTGACGCTCGAGTGGAATCCTGACGACATCCTGGGCATCTACCAGTCCCAGTTCAACCGCGAGACCGCGGCCACGCCGATGGGCTGGTCGGACGACTTCGACTTCTACCACGGCAACGGGAACGTCCACGTCGACAAGGTCGTGGACAGCGACGGCAACACCATCGGCCTGAGCTCGGGCCGCATGTTCAGCCCGTTCTACCGCCAGATGATCTCGCTCTGCTCGATCGACGTGGCCTACGCGAAGCTCGGCACCGAGGTCACACTCGTGTGGGGCGAGCGCGGCACGCCCCAGCGGAACATCCGTGCCACCGTCGCCCGGTTCCCCTACGTCGACGAGGGCCGCAATGAGAAGGTCGACACCAACACGATCCCGAGGCTCGCGGTCGCGCAACCCGTCGGCTAACCGCCAACACGATCCAGCAGCGCGGTCCAAGTTGACATATCAGCAGGGCCTGCCCACCGGGCAGGCCCTGCGATTCGTTTCGCTCTCTTGAGGCCCCAAACCCTGAGACGCGACGGAGCCGCGGGCCTTGACAGGGCGACAACGTCGCACATGCTCATGGGTTGGGCTGGAACTTGGCGCCCCCGGACGGATTCGAACCGCCGACGCCAGCCTTAGGACGGCTGCGCTCTATCCACTGAGCTACGGGGGCGCGCGCAGGGATCGTACCGGACTGCGCGAGCACCAGCATCCGCGGGCGCGCTTCCACTCCGATCTTCCGTCGCCGCCACCGATGCAGGCGTGCGACAGAGTCAACGAAACCCCGCAAGGAGGCGCCGTACGCGTGCAAATGGGCGCGGACGCTGCGCGACAGGCAACGAATCGCCCCAAACGGCCGAGTATCAGGGCGAAACACGCCCCCATTGCGGGGTTTCGTTGCGAAGCAGGCAATTCCCGCTCGGCGGGCACCTCGCCGGGACGGGTAGGCGATCAGCCCTGCCAGTCCGTCGGCCCCTACTCGCGGTTGCGCATCGCGTCGGCCGCCATCGCCATGTACTCGTGGAGACGAGTGGCGATCTCGGGCGCCGCCCCGGAGGCATCAATGGCCGCACGCATGTGGAGCAGCCACCGGTCCCGCTCGAGCTCGCCGATCGAGAACGGGAGGTGGCGCGCCCGCAGCCGCGGGTGGCCGCGCTCCGCGAGATAGGTGGTGGGGCCGCCCCAGTACTGGACGAGGAACAGCGTGAGGCGCCTGCGGGCCCCCGCGAGGTCCTCCTCCGGATACAGCGGGCGGAGCACGTCATCGGTGGCTACGCCCTCGTAGAACCGGTCCACGAGGCACTCGAAGAAGGGCATGCCGCCGGCCTGCTCGTACAACGTTGCGGTGGTGGGCTCGGGAGACATCGCAACGATTCTAGGCAGACCCCATCCCGCACGAAGGCCGATCCCGCAAGCTTGCCTACAATGCCCCCGTGACCACTCCCCTCCCCGACGTCCCCGAACTCGTGTTCTACAGCCGGCCGGGCTGCCACCTGTGCGAGCAGGCCCACGAGGCGCTCGACGCCGCGCTCGCCCAGCGGGCGGCCGCCGGCCTTCCGAACCCGACGGTCGTGACACGCGACATCGACCAGGATGACGAGCTCCACAAGCGCTACATGGTGACGATCCCGGTGATCGCGTTTGGCGGCCAGGAGCTCGAGATGGTCACCAGCCCCGCCAGGATCCGCCGCCTCCTCGCCGAGACGCTCGACGGAATCACCGCATGACCGCCGGCACAGACCCGACCCTGCTGCTCGCGATCGTCGCGGGCCTGCTCTCGTTCGTCTCGCCCTGCGTCCTGCCGCTGGTGCCCGCGTACCTCGGCCAGCTCACCGCGGTGTCCGTCGCAGCCTCCGGGCCGGGCATCCAGCCCAGCCGCTGGCGCGCCGTGCGCCACGCCTGCGTCTACGTGCTGGGCTTCGGCTCCATCTTCACCTTGCTCGGCCTGACGGCCACGTTCGCCGGCGGGTTCCTGGTGGACTACATGCGCCCGCTGCGCATCATCGGCGGCGCGATCCTCGTGATCATGGGCCTCAGCCTCGCGGGACTCCTCAAGATCCCGGTCCTGGAGCGCGCCTGGCGGCCGCTCGATGCCGGCGCCGCCGCGGGGGTGTCCGAGATGACCGGCAGCATGAGCCTCGCCCCGGCGGGTGGAGCCGGCGTCGGCGGCAAGGTCGGCAACAGGCTCGTGGGCAACCGGGCGGGCTACACCGCCTCGTTCATGCTCGGGGCGGTCTTCGCCGTGGGCTGGACGCCGTGCATCGGGCCGATGCTCGGCGGCATCCTCATGCTCGCCTCGTCGTCCACCACGCAGCTCCAGGGCGCGCTGCTCCTGGTTGCCTACACGCTGGGCCTGGGGATCCCGTTCATCATCATCGCGGCCTTCTACGACCGCTCCCGGCGGTTCATGCGGTTCCTCGTCAAGCACGGCAGGGTCATGGCGCTCGTCGGCGGCCTTCTGGTCGCGGCGATCGGGCTCGCGATGATGTTCGACATGCTCTCGCTGCTGCCGCGGTACTTCAACTTCGGGGCGCTGTGACGCAGGACGACGAGACGCCCCCCGCCCGCGGGGCACCAGGACGACGTGGTCTCATCGGTCCGTTCACCGCGCGCCAGCTGGGCATCGCCGCCGCCGTCGTGATCGTCGCCGCGGTCGGCCTCTTCGTCCTGACCCGCCCCATCGCGAGCGTGCCCGGCGCGGGCAGCCTGCCCACCCCGCTGCCCCAGGCGACCCCGTATCTCGTCGGCGAGGCGAAGGAGGGGCTCAAGGTCGGCGACCTCGCGCCAGAGCTCAGCTGGCAGGCCGACGACGGCTCCACCGCCACGCTGACCGATCTCGACGGCAACGCCATCACCCTCGAGAGCCTGCGCGGCAAGCTCGTGTGGCTCAACTTCTGGGCCTCCTGGTGCCCGCCGTGCCAGGGCGAGACGCCGGTCCTGCGCGAGCTCGACGAGCGCTACCGGGACCAGGGCCTCGCGATCGTCGGCGTCGCAGTCCAGGAGACAGCTCCGGGTGTCGTCCGCGGGTACGTGGAGAAGTACGGACTCGAGTTCCCCATCGGCTTCGACGCCACCGCCGACGTCTTCGATCGCTACCGCGTGTTCGCCCTGCCCACGCAGTACTTCATCGGGCCGGACGGGCGGATTCTGGGCGTGGTGAACGGCCCGCTCGATACCGATCAAGGCGCACGCCTGGTGGAAGGCTGGCTGCCGGCCGACGCCACCGGCGGCTGACGGGTCCGCTACGCTCCGGGCACGCGCAGCCACCACGCCACGGAGTCCCATGTTCGCGTCGCAGCTCCTCGATCCGGTCCCCGTCCTGGGTGTCTTCCTCGGCTTTGCGATCCTCGCCCTGATCGTGTTCGAGATCGGGTTCCGCTTCGGCAGGTGGTGGCAGCACCGCACGCCCGACCACAAGGAGGGCCCGACCGGCATGCTGGTGGGCTCCCTGCTCGCGCTGTTGGGCTTCCTGCTGGCGGTCACGATGGGGATGGCGGCCGACCGGTTCGACACCCGCCGGGCGCTCGTGCTCACCGAGGCCAACGCGATCGGCACCACCTACCTGCGCGCCGGCTACCTGCCGGAGCCCTATGCGACCGACGCGAGGCGCCTGTTGCGCGTCTACGTCCCGCTGCGCGTCAACAACGCCGACGCCGCGACGTTCCGGGCCAACCAGGTCGCGTCCGGCAAGGTCCTCGAGCTGCTCTGGACCGATGTCGAGGCGATGGCGCCCACAGAGGGCGACTCCGAGATCTTCGCGCTCTACGTGGAGACGCTCAACGAGACGATCGACCTCCAGAATGCCCGCGGCGTGGCCGTGCTGTACGCCCGCGTGCCTGAGACGGTCCTCCTGATGCTGCTGCTGGGCGAGATCCTCACGATGGGCGTGGTGGGCTACAGCGCAGGCCTGTCAGGCAGCCGGGGCATCCTCACCGCCGTGGTGCTGGTGATGGTCCTGGGGGCCGTCCTGACGCTGGTGGTGGACCTCGACCGGCCGCGCGACGGGCTCCTCACGGTGAACCAGCAGCCGATGATCGACCTCGCGGAGCAGATCGACTCCTGAAGCCGTGCGGCGCCAGCGTGCGCGGCGCGAGCGGGAGCTACAGGCCGTCGAACCTGAACCGGTCCCTGTCCGGGATCAGCTTGCCCACCGGCATCCGCGCCTCGTGGCTCAGCACGACCGTCCAGTCGTCCTCGACGGCGCGCCGGAACAGCTCGCCCTTGACCTGGACCGAGTCCAGCGGGAAGTCGTCGAAGGCCGTGACCCAGCGCGGATTGGCCGACCAGGGCCGCATCGCCAGATCGCCGAAGAACGCGACGGACCTGGCCCCCGGGCCCGTGCCGCGGATGACCACCGCCTGGTGGCCCGCTGAGTGGCCGCCGGTCCGCACCACGCTCACGCCCGGCAGCAGCTCGCGGTCACCCTCGACCCAGCCCTCCGCACCCCAGTCCGCGACGAGGCGCAGCTCGGGCTGGTCGTAGGACGCCAGCACCCGGGAGTTCCCGCCCAGCGCGATCTCCCACTCGGCGCGCTGGGCCACGATCGTCGCCCGCGGGAACGCCTTCGTCCCATCCGCGAGCAGCAGCCCGCCCGCGTGGTCGAAGTGCAGGTGGCTCATCGCCACGACGTCCACCGACGCCGGGTCGAAACCCGCCTGGCGGAGCGCAGGCACGACGGGTGCGCCCGTGTAGCCGCGCATCGCGGTGTGCTTGGCGTCCATGCGCTCGCCGATGCCGGTCTCGATCAGCACCCGGCCGGCCGGCGTCTCCACGAGCAGACAGTTGAGCGCCTGGGTCAGGCGCCGGTCCTCGTCGAGCTCCGCCTCGGCCCACGGCCGCCAGAGGATCCAGGGCACCGGGCCCAGCAGGGTGCCGGCGTCGGACTTGAAGGTCCCGGCCTGGATGAGCGCGACAGTTGTCCCGCCACCGAGGTCCGCACGCCAGTGGACGGCGTCGTTGATCCCCATCCGCCGGTCCTCAGCTCTTCCCGGGCAGCTTCCGGCCGCGTTCGAAGTCCGCGTGGAAGGCGGACGCCGTGGGCTCCGACTGGCCCTGGTACTTGGAGCCGAGCTCCTTGGAGCCGTACGGGCGCTCCACGGGCGAGCTCATCCGGAAGAAGCTGATCTGGCCGATGCGCATCCCGAAGTAGAGCGCGATCGGCAGGTTGGCCACGTTGGACAGCTCGAGGGTGAGCGTGCCCTTCCAGCCCGGGTCCACGTAGCCCGCGGTGGAGTGGATGAGCAGCCCGAGCCGGCCCAGCGAGGACTTGCCCTCCAGGCGTGCGACCAGGTCGTCCGGCAGCTCCACCCATTCGAGCGTCTGGCCCAGCACGAACTCGCCCGGGTGCAGGATGAAGGGCTCGTCGTCCCCCACCGTCAGCATCTCCGTGAGGTCCGGCTGCGGCATGCGCGGGTCGATGAACGCGTAGCGGTTGTTGCGGAAGACGCGGAAGCTGCGGTCCAGGTGCAGGTCCACCGACGACGGCTGCAGGTCAGCCGGGTCGTACGGATCGATCCGGACCCGCCCGGACTCCAGCTCCGTGCGGATGTCGCGATCAGCCAGGACGCTCATCTACCCTCGCTTCCCTTTCTTCGGCGTGCCCTCGGCCAGCAGCGCGTCCACCTCGCGCTTGAGATCCTCGAGGTCCTCGAAGCTCTGGTAGACCGATGCGAACCGGATATAGGCGATGTGGTCCAAGGCACGCAAGCGGTCCATCGCGAGCGCCCCGACGCGGGAGCTGGGGATCTCCGACTGGCCTGAGCCGCGCAGCTCCGTCTCGATGGAGTCCGCCGCACGCTCGGCCGCATCGTCCGGGACCGGGCGACGGGTCAGTGCCTTCGCCAGCCCCGATGCGAGCTTCTCCCGATCGAACTCCTGGCGGGTGCCATCGCGCTTGACCACGACCAGGCGCGCCGCCTCCACGCGCTCGTAGGTGGTGAAGCGGGCGGTGCAGGCCGGGCACTCCCGGCGCCGACGGATCGTGGTGGACTCGTCGAGGTCACGCGAGTCCACGACGCGCGTGTCCCGGGTTGCGCACTGGGGGCAGCGCATTGGCCCTCGAATCCTCCTCGCACCACTATCCCTTGTGGTGTGGGGTCAGGATACCACTACATGCGGTGGTCTCAGGACCCGATCGGCAGGTCGTCCTCGACGCTCCCGTAGATGGGCAGGCTGGCGGTCGCGACCGCTCCGGCCACGGCGCCGGGATGGTCCATGTCGGCCGGCACGAGATTCCCGATCCTGACCGCGAGTCGCGAGGCCTCGTCGATCGCATTGCGCAGGTTCAGCGCGGCGCGCTTGAGCGACGTTGACGCCTCCGCCTGCCGCGTCGCGCGCTGGTCGAGCATGCCGGCGAGGCCCAGCTCTGCAAGTTCGGCGGACCGGAGCGCACGGGCCACCTCGCCTGCGAGCGCACCGGCGAGCGGCTCCAGGCCCCGGGGTGCGTGGAGACCGCCCCTGGCCTCCTCGGCGACGGCTCGCAGCGCCGGGAGCACCGTGCCAAGCCGCTCTTGCGTGACCGCCGGATCCGCACTCCGGCGACGCAGGTCCTCCAGGTCGCGGACAAGCGGGTCACCGGCAGCGGCAAGGGTGCGGGCCACGCGGGTGGCGGCCAGCTGGAACTGGGCAAGCTCGCGCGCGCGGCGCAACGTCCGCACAAGCTGGGCCACGGTGGCCACCGCCAGCAGTGCGAGCGCGGCCAGCAGGCCGACCAGCACCAGCGCTTCGAGCGTCACTCCCTGTCCCCCGTCCCCTGCTACCTGCTCCCTGGATCGATCAACCCTTCCGGGCACGCACCTCGGCTGCCAGTGCCGGCGCCACCTCGAAGAGGTCGCCGATCACGAACAAGTCCGCGATCTCGGTCATCGGGGCGTCCGGGTCCTTGTTCACGCAGATGATCGTCTCGGACCCCTGCATGCCCACACGATGCTGCATCGCGCCTGAGACGCCAAGTCCCACGTAGAGCGCAGGCTTGACGATGCGCCCCGTCTGGCCGACCTGGCGGGAGTACGGGATCCAGCCCGCATCCACCGCGGCCCTTGAGGCACCCACGACCCCGCCGAGCGCGTCCGCGAGGTCCTCGACCGTCGCGAAGCCCTCGACGCTCCCGACGCCCCGGCCGCCGACGACGACGACGCGGGCCTCCTCGAGCGACACCTGGCCGCCTGCCTCGGCGACGCGGTCCACCACCGTCACCGCGGCGACAGCCGGGTCGGCGACGGGCTCGCGCGTCTCAACCGCGCCCGGGGCCTCGGCCTCGACGGCGGTCACGGCGCTGGACCGGACGGTGAGCGCGCCGTTTGCAACGGTCAACGTGCTCCGCACCACGGCCTTGCCGCCCAGGACCGCGGACGTCATCACCGGCGCGTCACCGCTCCAGGTGGCGGCGTCGGCGTTGGCGAGGTAGCCCCAGCCGGTGAAGGCCAGCAGGCCGCCGATCACGTCGCGGCCATCGGCGGTGGCTCCGGCGAGCACGTGGGTGACACCCTCGTCCACCAGCCGCCGGACCTCGGCGAGCACGTGCGGGGCGGGCACGCCGGACGCCACCCGGGGCTCCACAACGACAACGACGCGCGGCAGGTACGCCGCCAGCTCCTCGCCCACAGCGGCGGCGGCGCCGGGATCGGCGTCCACAACCAGGCCCAGGGCCTGCCCGCCGGCCTCCCCGGCCAGGGAGCGCGCCAGCGTGGCGACTTCCGCGGAGAGCCGGGTGAGCTGGCCGTCAGCGACCTCCGCGACGGCGAGGATGACGGGGGGCATCAGATGATCCTCCGGTCGGCGAGCAGGTCGGCGATCTCGCGTGCGGCGTCGGCCGCTGGTGCGGTGATCACGCGCCCGGCGGCCCTGGTGGGCGGCGGGTCCGCGGCCAGCACGGTGCTCGTCCAGGCACCCCCTGCCGGGGCAAGGTCGGCACCGAGATCGGCGAGCGAGAGCTGGCGGATCTCACGGGTCCGGGCCGCCATGATCCCCTTGAGCGACGGGTAGCGCGGTGTGCCCAGGGCCTGCGTGCCCGAGATGACCGCGGGCATCGGTGCCTCGACAAGGTCGTAGCCCCTTGCCGAGAGGCGTCGGACGCGAACGGTGCCCGCACCAGGGTCGGGCTCGATCTTCGCCGCCTGCGAGATCAGCGGCAGGCCCAGCAGCGCGGCGACGCCGGCCGCGACCACCCCGCCGGCGCCGTCGGACGTGTCGATGCCCGCCAGCAGCAGGTCGAACTCCTCCGTGCGGGCGGCCGCCGCGAGGACCCGGATCGTGGTGGGCACGTCGGCGCCGGCGAGCGCGTCATCGGTCACGAGCACGCCGCGCATCGCCCCCATCGCGAGCGCCTTGCGCATTGTCTCCCGGCCACCGGCGGGGGCCATCGTGAGCAGCGCGACCTCGCCGCCGTGCACCTCGACCAGCTGCAGGGCCGCCTCGAGCGCGTACTCGTCATTGCCGTTGACGACGTTCGGGACCGTGGCCCGATCGAGCCGCAGGTCCGGCCCCAGGCGCTCGGCATTGGCCGCCGTGTCCGGGACGGGCTTGGTCAGGATGAGAATTCGCACGTGCGCTGTGCTCCCAAGTGCGTGCGTGGATCCTGCCCGGCCGACTCAGCCGGCGAGCAGGGCGCGGGCGACGATGAGCCGCTGGATCTGCTGGGTGCCCTCGTAGAGCTGGGTGATCTTCGCGTCGCGCATCATCCGCTCGACGGGATACTCGTCGATGTAGCCGTAGCCGCCGAAGACCTGGACGGCATCGGTGGTGACCTTCATGGCCGCGTCCCCGGCGACCAGCTTCGCGATGGCGGCCCACCGCGCGGCGTCGGGCGTGCCCGCCTCGATCTCCACGCAGGCGGTGTACAGCAGCTGGCGAGCAGCCTCGGTGGCGGCGTCCATGTCCGCGAGCAGCGCCTGGACCATCTGGAGCTCGGCGATCGGCTTGCCGAACTGGACGCGCTGCTTCGCATATGCGGTGGCCGCCTCGAGCGCGCCCTGGGCGATGCCGACCGCCTGCGCCGCGATCCCCGGGCGGGAGCGCTCGAAGGTCTTCATGGCGATGCCGAAGCCCTCGCCCTCGGCACCCAGGCGGTTCGTCGCCGGGACCCGGACACCCTCGAGTGCGAGCTCGGCCGTGGGCGAGCCGCGGAGGCCCATCTTGTGCTCGGTCCGGGCCACCGTGAAGCCCGGTCGATCCGTCTCCACCACGATCGCCGACAGGCGGCGGCTGGGCTTGTGGGCATCCGGGTTGGTGACCGCGAAGACGACGACGTAGTCCGCCACGGACCCATGGCTGATGAAGCGCTTGGAGCCGGTGATGACGTACTCGTCACCGTCGCGGACCGCCCGGGTCCGGATCCCGGACGGATCGGAGCCGGCATCCGCCTCGGTCAGACCGAAGGCGATCAGCTTGCGTCCGGCGGCCAGGTCCGGGAGCCAGCGGTCCTGCTGCTCCTGCGTGCCGGCTGCCTGGATGGGGATGGCGCCCAAGGCCTGGACCGCCAGGATCAGGCCGGTCGTGGCGCACGCGCGGGAGAGCTGCTCGATCGCGAGGCACAGGGTCAGGAGGTCCGCGCCGAGGCCGCCGTGCCGCTCGTGGAACGGGATGGCGAACACGTCGGCTGCGGCAAGCGCCTGACGGATGTCCTCCGGCCAGGTGCCGGTCCGGTCGATCTCCGCGGCCCGCGGGGCGACGACCTCGTCGGCGAGGACCTTGACGGCATCGCGGAGGAGGATCTGCTCCTCCGTCAGGCGGGCGGACCCGGGGACGGTTGCGGTGCTGCTCACGCGGCTGATGCTAGCAGCGTGGGTGGTGTGGCGGCACGCCCGGCGCCCCGCCACCCGCCACCCGCTACCCGCCACGCGCTAGACGACGTTGAGGCGCCGGCTCTCCGGGACCTCCCGCTCGCCGAACGGCGCGATGGCCGCCGCGAGCAGCTCGCTGATGTCCTGGCTGGTCACCGGGTTCTCGGCGTCCGGGCCGCGGCCCTCGTCCGTGAGGCCGTCACGGAGCATGACCATGCAGAAGGGGCAGGCCGTGGCGACCGTGTCGGCGCCGGTCTCGAGGACCTGGAGCGTGCGCGCCGCGTTGACGCGCGTCCCGCGGTTCTCCTCCATCCACATGTGGCCGCCGCCCGCGCCGCAGCAGAAGGTCTGCCGGCCGCGGTTGTCCATCTCGACCAGCTGCACGCCGTCGACCTGCCCGAGGATCTCCCGCGGCGCCTTGATCACGCCGTTGTAGCGCGCCAGGTAGCAGGAGTCGTGGTAGGTGATCTTGCGCTGCGGCAGGCCGTTCTCCGCGAGGACCAGCCGGCCGCTCGTGAGCAGGTCGGACAGGAACTGGGAATGGTGCTTGATCGAGAACTTGCCGCCCATCTGCTCGTACTCGTTGCCGATCGTGTTGAAGCAGTGCGGGCAGGCGGTGACGATCGTCTTCTCGGCGATCCTGTACTTGTTGAGCGTCTCGATGTTGGAGCTGGCCAGCATCTGGTAGACGTACTCGTTGCCCATGCGGCGGGCCGGGTCGCCGGTGCAGTTCTCCTCCTGGCCCAGGACGGCGAACGACACACCGGCGGCGTCGAGGCACGTTGCCACGGCCCGGGCGACCTTCTTGTTGCGGTCATCGAACGCGGCAGCGCAGCCCACCCAGTAGAGGACCTCGAGGGCGTCGAGCTGGCCCGCGGCCTTGACCTCCTGCGCGGTCCTGACCGTGAAGGGCAGGCCCTTCGTCCAGTCGAGACGGGCGCTGGGCGGCTGGCCCCACGGGTTGGAGACGCTCTCCATGCCCCGGAAGACCGATGTGAGCTCGGCCGGGAACTTCGCGTCCTCCAGCACCATGTTCCGGCGCATCCCGACGATCTTGTCCACGTGCTCGATGAGCACCGGGCACGCCTCGACGCAGGCGCCGCAGGTGAGGCAGTCCCACGTGGCGTCGTAGCTGAGGATCCCGTCGATGAGCGGGCGCTCGACGGCCTCGGTCTTGATGGTGTCGTCGAGGCCGTAGGTGGAGCGCACCGCCGGCGAGTTGGGGATGTAGGGCACGGTCAGCTCGGCGACGGTCGCCTCGGCCCGGATGGCCATGATCATGGCCTTGGGGTTGAGCGGCTTGCCGGTGTTGAAGGCCGGGCATGCCTGCTGGCAGCGGCCACACTCGGTGCAGGTGTACCCGTCGAGCAGGTCCTTCCACGACAGGTCGGCGAGGGTCTTGAGGCCGAACGTGACGTTCTCGTCCTCGAAGTCCATGGCCGGCAGCTGGCCGCGCGGGGTGAGCTTGCGGAACCAGATGTTCACGAAGCTCACGTACACGTGGAAGTGCTTGTTGAACGGGATGTAGATGAGGAACGCCGAGAGCACGAGGACGTGCGCCCACCACAGGACGCCGAAGACCGCGGCCAGCGTCTCCTCCGGCATGCCCTCGAGCGGGACGGCGAGCGCGTTGGTGATGAACGCCCCCGAGATCGCCCCGAACGCGGCCGCCTCGAAGACGAGCGCGAGGAACTCGGTCGAGACGACCAGGAAGATGAACAGCAGGATCAGGAGGCCGGTGCGCGACAGGGTCAGCCGTGCGGGCCGGATCACCAGGCGCCGGAAGGCGGCCACCGCGACCGCCGCGAGGGCGAACACCGCGACCACCTGCTGGATGGCCACCAGGAGCGTCCAGATGAGCCCGTCGAAGGGGATGGAGACGATCGCCTGCGGCAGGCCGCCCAGCACGAAGTTCATGTTCCCGAGCAGCAGGATCGTGGATCCCAGGAACAGGCCCAGGTGCATGACGCCGACGGTGCCCTCGCGGAACATCCTCGTCTGGACGATCGCATAGCGGAGCACGCCCCACGCACGGATGCCCGTGCTGGTGAGACCGCGGGGGCCCTCGGCCCGCACCGCCTGCATCACCCGCAGGTGCCGTCCCACGACGACCAGGAATATGGCGAACGCGCCCCAGAACACGGGGAACACCAGGGGGTAGAACGGAACCTCCGCGAAGGTCTCGAACATGGTCAGGCGTCCTCCGGGGTGCCGGCGGGCAGGTCGCGCCGTCCGGCGGCTACAGCTGCGGCATGGTCGAACGGACCAGCCAGCGTTTCGAGGGCATGCTCGAGGACGGGGACGACGGCCTCGAGGTTCTCCAGCGCACCCTTGGGTGAGCCGGGCACGTTGATGACAAGGGTGCCGCCGCGCACGCCGACCAGGCCGCGCGAGAGCACCGCGAGGGGGGTGTGGGCACGACCGTCGGCGCGCATGGCCTCCGCGATGCCCGGGATCTCGTAGTCCAGCACCGTGGCCGTGGCCTGCGGTGTCACGTCACGGGGCGTCAGGCCGGTGCCGCCGGTGGTCAGGACCAGGCGGTTGCGGACCGCGCCCTCGCGGATCGCGTCCGCGATGGCCGCGACCTCGTCGGGCACGACGATCCGCTCCACGGTGAAGCCCAGGCCCGCGAGGCGCGCTTCCAGGCGATCGCCCGATTCGTCGGCGCGCGTGCCCTCGAAGCAGCGGTCGCTGACCGTGAGCACGAGGGCGGGCCGGGAGGCGAGGGGCGGCCGGGCCGGGCTCATCCAGCAGGCTTCCGCTTGCCGACGCGGCCGGCCATTCGGTCACCGGGCCGCCGGCCGCGACTGGGCGCCTCGGCGCTCTGCTGCGGACGGTGCCACTCCCCGCTCTTGCCGCCGGTCTTGGACACCAGGCGGAGCCCGCGGATCTCGACCCCGCGCTCCACGCCCTTGACCATGTCGTACACAGTGAGTGCGGCCACGGCGGCGGCGGTCATCGCCTCCATCTCCACGCCGGTGGGGCCCGTGGTGGCCGCCTCCGCGCGGATCCGCAGGACCGAGGCGGTACGGTCTGGCGTGATGGTCACCAGCACGTCGGTCAGCGCGATCGGATGGCAGAGCGGGATGAGCTCCGCGGTGCGCTTCGCGCCCATCACGCCCGCAAGCTCGGCGACGGTCAGGACGTCGCCCTTCGCCGCGGTTCCGTCGATCACCAGGCTCATGGTCTCGGCGGCGACGGCGACCTCTGCCTCGGCGACGGCACGACGGGCAGTCGGCGGCTTGGCGCCCACATCCACCATGCGCGGACGTCCACGACGGTCGACATGCGTGAGGCGGCGGCGCTCGGCGCGCGTGGGGTCGGTGCGTTCCAATGGGTCCTCCTGCTCGCGTGGATGCTAGCGGGAGGCGGTGGGGTTGCGCAGCGTCATACCGCGCATTCTGCAGCCTGTGTCAACTGTCAACAGGACCGCGCTGCGCCGCTTCGCTCCGTCGCCGGATCAGTTTGCCGATCGTCGAGCTCGTGACGAGGCCCAGCAGCTCGCCCCCGTCCACCACGGCCAGGCCGTCGAGCCCCCGGCGATCCATCAGTTCAGCTGCGTCCCAGAGCGGATCGCCGGGTGCGAGCACGGGCGCATCGGGCGGCGCAACCATGACATCACCCGCCCGCGTGGCGGCAAAGCGCTTCCGGCCGAGTCGCTGCAGGCGCCGGACGCCGACGACCCCGAGCACCCGCCCCTCGTCCACCACGGCGATCGCACGGACGCCCGTCTCGCCCTCGTAGCGGTCCGCGAACGTGTCGATCGTGAGGTTGGGCGCCACGACAGGCCCGTCCGCGGCGAGCGCGTCGCCCACAGTCGCATCCCGCAGCAGGTCCTCCAGCCCGAGGCGCCGGGTGTACGCCTGCGAGCTGCGGGTCAGGACCCAGCCGAGGGCGAGGACGAGGAGGCCCTCCGTGAACCGGTCCAGGCCCGCCAGTGCCACACCGACGCCCAGGGTGGTCCAGCCGACGTACTTCCCGGCGCGGGCGGTGATCCGTCCAGCCCGCCGCCGGTCACCGGTCCGGGCCAGAGCAAGCGCTCGGACGGCGCGGGCACCATCGAGCGGCACCGCGGGCAGCAGGCTCAGCGCGCCGAGCACGAGGTTGAGGCCGCCGACGATGATCACGCCACCGGCAACTGCGGCCATGGGGCCACCGGCAACCCCGGCCACGACCGCCACCGGCACACAGGCGAGCGCGATCAGGAGCGAGAGCACCGGCCCCGCCAGGGCGATCGCGAGCTCATCGCGAGGGCGCTCGGCCTGCGCCACGGCCGCGCCGATCCCGCCAGCGAAACCGACGACGACATGCTCCACGGCCACGCCCACCCGGCGCCCGACCACCGCATGGGCGAGCTCATGGACGACGACGGACGCCAGGAACCCGGCAGCGACGAGCGCTCCGAGCGCCCACTGGGCCACCACTGGGAGCCCCGGCGCAGCCATCGCGGCCTGCTGCGCGCCGACGACGGTGACGACGGCAGCCAGCACGACCCACGCCGGCGAGATCCGGACAACGATGCCGAAGAGGCGGCCGATGGGCAGCCCGCTGTTCACGCGCCGGCCGCCCGCTCCCGGCGTCGTGCAAACCACGCCAGCAGCAGGCCCAGGGCGATGACCACGCCGCCGACGGCGATGGTGGACTCCACCCAGAACTGCTCCGGGAACAGCTGGACCAGGCGCTCCGTGCGCGGGTCGAACAGGTAGCTGCCCGCCGGGAAGAAGACCGTGTGGAAGATCTCGAAGGCGACATCGAAGGCCGCGACGCCGACCACGCCCACGACGACGGTGCCCACGGCCACCGCGACGCCCGTCCGTTTCAGGTGCCGCCAGTAGCGCGCCTTCCCCTCGCGTGCGGAGGCCAGGATCCACAGCACCACCAGCGTGACTGCCGCCAGCGCCGCGACCATGTAGAACTGGGCGAACACGGCGCGCACGTCGCGCATGTGCCCGCGCTCGCGCTCGTTGAGGACCGGGGCGCCGTCAAGGGTGACATCGAAGTCCGGCGGCCCGAGGACCAAGTCCCCGAGGATCTCGCCGGTGACCGCCTGGAGCTGCTCCGACGTGAAGCCCGTCCATGCCTGCGCCTGCGCCCGCTCCTGGCCGAAGCCGACCCACACGGGGTTGAGAAACGGCAGGATCGCGAGGGCGACCACCACGACCAGGGCGGAGATGCCGGTCAGGATGGCGACGAGGACGCGGCCGATGGCGCGCAGGATGTCCATTCGAGGCCTCGACGGGCCTACGCCTCCTCGAGCGTTCGGGCCTGCTCCCACCACGTCTCGACCATGAGCGCGTCGGGGGCGTCCACGGTGAGCTCGTCGGCGGCGAGCGCCAGGCGCTTGCGGAAGTCCGCGAGATCCAGGGCCAGCAGGTCCGCGAGGCCTTCGACGCCGGCCTGGATGAGGAGCCGGTGCTCAGCGGGACCAAAGCCGGCGAGGTTGAGCATCAGGGCCTCGTCGCGCCAGACCAGCACATCGTTCGGTGTGGCCTTGACGTGGTCCGCGAGCGACTGGCGGCGCGTCGGCGTCTCGGACGTCTCGAGGAGGATGCCCGTGGTGAAGATGCCCTGCTTCTGCAGCCGGGCGAGGTACACGGGCTCGATACGGGTCAGTTCGGTGATGGGCGGCACGGGAGCGTCGGCCTCCGGCAGGTGTCGGGTCGGTCGGACAATTCGGTGGGCGTCAGTATCGCGGATGATGCCGCACGGCGCGAGACAGGCGCGGGACAGGCGCGGGACGGTGCAGGCATCCCAACGTCACTGCTGGCCGACCGGCTCCCGGTTCCCGGCTCAGGCCCGGCACCGCTCGGGTTCCCGGCTCCCGGCTCCCGGCTCAGGCCCGGATGGGCGGCTCCGGCCCGGATGCGCGGCCAGCGTGCGTACGGGCGGGTGCCCTGCGGTTCCTGCGCGCCTGGCGCACGGGAACGATGCTCCCCGGGCCCGGGAGGCGCGGAGATGGGCGCTGGGCGCGCAGGAGTGACGGGTCACGCTCCCGTAGGCTCGCCTGGCGCGCACGAGCATGGGCGTGGGCCAGGGGCGGGGCCGGTGCCGGGCGAGGGCCAGGGGCGGGGCCGGTGCCGGGCGAGGGCCAGGGCCGGCGCGGGCGATGGAATGCTTCCGGCGCCAGGAGCGGAATGCGCAGGGCATTGCCCCGACGGCCCCGTGGCACGTTCGGGCAGCGCTTCGACCCGTTCGGGAAGCGACGCTTGCGGCGCGGACGTCTAGCATCGGCCTGACGACCGAACGCCGATGAGGGATGCCATGCCGGGGGCCCGCGACCACCTCGATTCGTCCGAGCGCGACGTTGCCCGGGCTCCGCGTCCCGACGCCGGCCCTGCACGGTCCGAGCGCCCGGCGATCACCGGCGCCGCGGATCCCCGCCTTGCCGACGGATCGGCGGGCACCCGGGCGGATCTCATGCACGTCCAGCGGACCGCAGGCAACGCCGCGGTCGCGTCGCTCGTGGCGCCCGCGGTGCAGCGCGTGGTCGCGATCGACGAGGTCGCGTCCGAGGTCGCGGCGCCGGCCGAGGACACGGGCGCGAGCCCCGTGGGTGATGCGGCGCCGGAGATGGACCACACGATCAACGCTGCCCACATCGGGTTGAACGCGCCGATGGTCGAGGCGCCCGGCATCATCCGCGCCAACACGGTGATCGCAGACTCGATCGTCGCGTCGAGCTACACGCCCGGCGCCGGTAACGCCTGGTAGTCGGTCGGCTCGGTGAGGGCCCGCCCTGGCCCAACAGTGGCGGGAGCCGATCCCATCAGCAGGTGGCGGAACGCCGGCTAGCGCTCGAGGGTCTGGGGCTCCAGGACCACGTCCCAGTGCGCCTCGAGCAGCTCGAACCGGCGGCGCTCCTCGGCCTTGAACGTGTCCTGGTCGGGATAGAGGCGGAGGACCAGGCCCGGATCGGCGTGCTCCTCGATCGCGGCCCAGTCACGGTAGGTGATGGACACCATCACGTCCCACGCCGCATCACCGGTCCCGTGGAAGCGGGCGGTGGCAAGCTCCACATTCGTGTAGCGGCCCGCCGCCCACTGCTCGCGCAGGATCGGCCAGTGGTTCTTGCGGAAGAGGGCCACGAACTCGTCGTGCGAGCCCCAGGCGGTGCGATAGAAGTACAGGACCTCGACGGGCGCGGACATGACGGGGGTCTCCAGGCTGGAAGCGGATGACGTCAGGGGGCCTGCCGGAGCGCGGCCTGGCGGAGGGCTTCGGCGCGGAGCAGGTCCCACGCAAGCTCCACGTGTCGTGGCTGGGTCCGCAGGTTGCCGATGGCGATGCGGATGGTGAACCGCCCAGCGAGCCGGGTGTGGGACAGGAAGACGCGCCCCGTCCGGTTCACGCCATCCATCAGGGCGGTGTTGACCTCGTCCAGCCACGTCTCCACGTCCGGCTCGCCGGTGCGATCTGCGAGGGACGCCGGACGGTAGCGGAAGCAGACGGTGGAGAACGGGGCGGGTGCCAGCCGCTCCCAGTCCGGGTCCGCGTCCACCCACGCCGCGAAGCGCTCCGCCTGCACGATGTGGCCCGCGATCCGCCGGCGGAGACCCTCCAGGCCGAACCAGCGCAGCTGCATCCAGAGCTTGAGCGCGCGCATCCGGCGGCCGAGCTGCGGCTGGTACTCCGTGTAGTCGAGCACGGGGTTGGCGCGGTCGAGCGTGCGCAGGTACTCGGGCACCAGGCTGAACGCCGTCCGGAGCACGTCCATGCGCCGGGTCACCAGCAGCGAGGCGTCGAGCGGCGTGAACAGCCACTTGTGCGGGTTGACCACGATGGAGTCGGCGCGCTCCCACCCCGCGAACGGCCCACGCAGCTCCGGCAGCAGCGCGACGACGCCGGCATAGGCACTGTCCACGTGGAGCCAGAGGCCCTCCCGCTCCGCGATGTCGGCCACGGCCGCCACCGGGTCCACCGAGGTCGAGGAGGTGGTGCCGATGGTGGCCACGATGGCGATCGGCCGGTGGCCGGCCGCGCGGTCCTCGGCGATGGCATGGCTGAGCAGGTCGGGCACCAGCTCGAACCGGTCGTTGGTGGGGATCTTGACCACCGCCGCACGGCCCAGGCCAAGGGTCATGCAGGCCTTCTCGATCGAGCTGTGCGCCTCGGTGGACGCGTAGACCCGCGGCCGGCCGAGCGAGCGGCCCGCGAGCCCTTCGGCCGAGGCGTCGAGGCCTGCCGCCTCACGCGCGGCGGCGAGGGCGATCAGCGTGGACGTGGAGGCGGTGTCGGTGAGCAGCCCGTCGAACGTCTCCGGCAGGCCCAGCGCGTCCGCCAGCCAGCGCACCACCACGCCCTCGAGCTCGGTGCCGATGGGCGACGTCCGCCACAGCATGGGGTTCTGGCCCAGGGCCGCCGTGAGGAACTCGCCCAGCATCCCGGGTCCGGATGCGCTGGTGGCGAAGTAGGCGAAGAAGCCCGGGTGCTGCCAGTGGGTCGCGTTCGGGAAGACCAGGCGGTCAACGTCAGCGAGGATGTCGGCGATCGGCTCCGGCCCCTCGGGCGCGTGGGCCGGGAGCAGCGGGCGGATCGACCCGGGCTCGATGGAGGGCAGGACGTCGTGCTCCTCGACCGAGGCGAGGTAGTCCGCGATGCGGTCGACCACGACGTGGGCGGCGGCCCGGAACGCCTCCGGGTCCATGTCGGTCAGGCCGTCCACCTGGGCGGCGTCGAGCGGGTGGGTGTCGGGCGTGCTCACACCGTGGAGTCTACCGGGCGGCGGGCAGGCCTCAGGGCGACGTCACGTTGTCGCCAGGTCGACGCCAGGTCGACGTCAGGCCGACGTCAGATGGAGCCGCCCACCTCGAGGAGGATCTCCTGGACCTGGGTTCCGAGGGCGATGAGGCCCACGATCGCGACGATCGGCAGGACCACGAACAGGATCACCGTCAGGACGAGACACGGGACCACTGGCCCCTCGTTGCCCTCGGGCGCGACGATCGCGGACCCTGCGACACGGTCGTGGAGGCCCTGGCGGGTGTCGCTCAGGGCGGTGCTCACCAGCAGCACGACCTCCCAGATCATGAGCAGGCCGGACACGATGATCGCCAGCTCGGGCACGACCCCGATCAGCGTGAACGGGTACCCCATCGCCACCCAGCGCACGACCGCCTGGGTCATCGTCAGGGTGCGCCCATCGGCTGCCTGTCCGATCTGCAGGTGGAAGAGGCGCATGCCTGGGGTCGCCCGCCCGCCGCTGGTCCAGAAGCCGATGAAGTAGAGGGCAAAGACGCCGGTGCTCAGCACGGTCGTGATCACCAGTGAGTCGACGCCGCTGCCGCCGATCGCGCCGAGCACCGCGCCGATGACCCACACGACGATGCTGACCAGGGTGCTGTCGAGCAAGTAGGCAAGGAGGCGCGGCAGGACGCCACCGAATTTGAGCGTGCCGGGCGGGGGCTGGTACACGGCCTGGGGCGGCTGCCACGTGCCGCCTGGCGGCGCGTAGCCACCCGCGGGCTGGAAGGGCGGCGGCTGTGCGGCTGGCGGCTGTGCGGCCGGCATGACCGGCGGTTGGGTCAGGACCGGCGGATCCGGCACGACCGGCTGCTGAGGGGCCAGCGAGGGCTGCTCTGCGATCTCCGCCGGGTAGAGATAGTCGCCGGGTCCGGTCGGCACCGGGGTCACGGGCGCCCCGGGCGGGGGCGGTGGAGCCGGCGGCGGCTCGGCCGGAAGCTGGGAGCCCGACGCTGCGGCCGGCCAGGCCACTTGCGTGTCGTCCTCCGGTGGCTCACCCGGTGTGCCCGATCCCCCACCCTGCCATGTCACGGTCGTCTCCCATGGTCCAGCCCAGCGGTCGCTCCGGTCACTCTACGCCCGGGCGTGCGCTCCGTCAGGCCTTCACGCGCAGCCGGTCGGGGTCGTACATCGGACGCAGCGACGCCTTCACCGGGTACCTGCGGCCGACGATCTCCACCTCGAACCGGCCCTCCGCGACGGCCGCGGCCGGGATCCCCGCCTCGTCCTCGATGACCGCCAGGCCCACGGCTCCACCAAGCGTGTGCCCATACGCACCCGCCCGGTTGTAGCCGATCCAGACGCCGTCACGCAGGATGGGCTCACCGTGGTACAGGAGCGGCTCGGGATCCTCGACGAGGAACTGGATGTAACGCCGCTTCGGGGAGCCTGCCTGTGCCTTCTGGGCGAGGAGCGCGTCCCGGCCGATGAAGCCGCCGGGCTTGTCCCACGCGACCGCGAAACCAAGGCCCACATCGAGCGGGGTGTCGGTCACGTCGATGTCCACGCCCAGGTCCCGGTAGGCCTTCTCGATGCGCAGGCTGCTCAAGGCGGCCATGCCCACGTTGCGGTACCCGAGGTCGCCGCCGGCTGCCATCAGCGCGTCGTACACGGTGAGCGCCTGGTCCGCCGGCACGTGCAGCTCCCACCCCAGCTCGCCCACGTAGGTCACGCGCATCGCGAGCACGCGGGCATAGTCGAGGTCGATCTCCTGGGCCGTCATGTACGGGAAGGCATCGTTGGAGAGGTCTGCGCTGGTGAGCCGGGCCAGCAGCTCCCGGCTGCGCGGGCCCTGGACCGTCATGAGCGTGGTGCCGGCGGAGACGTCCGTCACGATCGCCTGCTCGCCCTCGCGGGTGTGGCGCTCGATCCAGGGCGCCATCCGGCGCTGGACCGTGTCGGTGACGACGAGCAGGAAGACGGTCTCGGACAGCCGCGTGACCGTGAGGTCAGCGACGATCCCGCCAGCCTGGTTGCACCATTGGGTGTACACCACGCGGCCCACGGGCACCGCAACGTCGTTGGCACAGACGCGGTTGAGCACGGTCTCGGCGTCGCGGCCCTGGACCAGCAGGTTGGCCATCATGGACATGTCGAGCATGCCCACGGACTCGCGGACGGCCCGGTGCTCCTCCTGCCGGTAGCGCCAGGCACCATCGCGTCCCCATCCCTGCTCGATGACGGGATGGATGGCATCGACGTCGAACCACTCCGGGTACTCGAAGCCGCTCGTCACGCCGAAGTGGGCGCCCGACGCGGCCAGCCGGTCGTGGATTGCGGAACGGCGGACGTTGCGCGCCAGCCTCGGCTTCCAGCTCGGGAAGCCCGCGTCGCCGATCAGGGATCCCAGCAGCTCCACGGTCTTGTCGTGCCGGTACTTCCGCCCGGTCTCGTAGGGCTGGCTGCGGTCCACCGCCATGCCACCCAGGTCGATCGGTGGCACACCGGTGATGATCCATTCGGCGATGGCACTGCCCACCCCGCCCGAGTTGAGGATGCCGATGCTGTTGAGGCCGGCCGCCACGAAGAAGTTGCGCAGCTCGGGCGCTTCCCCGAGCATCGGACCGTTGTCGGTGGTGAAGCTCTCGGGTCCGCAGAACATCGTCCGGATGCCCGCATCACGGAGCGACGGGAAGCGCGACATTGCAGCGTCCAGGAACGGGGTGATGCGCTCCCAGTCGGGCTCGAGGCTCGCGAAGGCGATGTCCTTGGGGACGCGGTCCAGCGACCAGGCCTTCGCCTCCGGCTCGAACAGGCCCACGAGGATGCCGCCGCCCTCTTCCCGGTAGTAGCCGTAGAGGTCCGGGTCCTCCACGACCGGGAGGTCCGGATGGGCCCAGGACACGGTGTCGGTGATCAGGTAGTAGTGCTCGGCCGCCTGCAGGGGGACGGTGACGCCGGCCATGGCGCCCACCTCGCGACCCCAGAGGCCGGCGGCGTTCACGACGTACTCGGCACGGATGTGGCCGTGGTCGGTGTCGACCCCGGTGACGACGCCCTTCGCCTTCGTGATGCCGGTGACGGTCACGCCCTCGACGATGCGGGCGCCGCGCATCCGTGCGCCGCGGGCATACGCCTGCGTCAGGTCCGCGGGGTTCGCGCGACCCTCGTCAGGAACCCAGAAGCCCGCGAGGATGTCGTCCGCACGGATCGCGGGCCAGTGGCGCTGGACCTCGGCGGCCGAGATCTCCTCGTTGGGCACGCCGAACCCGCGGGCGAAGGCCGCCTCCCTGCGCATCGACTCGCGCCGCTGTGGCGTCGTGGCGATGTGGAGGTGGCCGATCGGACGAAAGCCGGTGGACTGGCCGGTCTCGGCCTCCAGCTCCGGGATGAGCTTCGTGGTGTAGCGCGACATCCACAGCAGCGTCTCGGACGACATGCCGGCCGATGTGATGAGGCCCGCGGCGTGCCACGTCGTGCCCGCGGTGAGCTGGCGGCGCTCCAGGAGGACGACATCGGTCCAGCCGGCCTTCGCGAGGTGGTACGTGATGCTGGTGCCGATGGCGCCGCCGCCGATGACCACCACGCGCGCCTGCTCGGGCACGCTGTTCCGGCTCTGCTGCTCGTCCATCGGTGGCCCTCGTCCTCTCCCCGGTCGTGCTGGGCGCCCTGTGTCGGGGGTGCCGGGGTCGTGGGGTGATCGTAGCGGCCGCGTGATCGTCGTCGCGGGGTGCATCGGCGCACCGGCAGGTTGCATGGACCGGGCCTGGCGGGACATCCGTCCATACCGCGCATGCCGCATCGAGGACTACGATGGCGTGGCAAGCACCCTTAGGAGAATCGCCGTGGCGTCTGCCTCACGTCTCCCCCGCCGACTGGCCTCGACATCGCTGGCCGTCGCCCTCGCTGCCTCCGCGCTCGGCGCGTTGCCGGCATCCGCAGCGGTCCTGGTCACGCCGGACGGCTGTTCCACCGTGGAGCTGACGAGCCCGTCCCCGCTCGTGGTCCACGTCATGGTCGCCGGCTGCGGCGACCCGGCCGACGGGGTCGGCGTGGTCGCCGATCTCACCCAGGACTCGACAACTGGGAGCGTCAAGAGCTGGGGCAGCCCGTCCGCGGTCCTTGGGACCTGGATCGACGAGAACCTCAACGTTCCCGCCCAGGGCGGGTACACGCTGACGATCCGCGCCGGCCTTGCGGAGGTCGTGTCGACCTACCACGTGGCCGTGCTCGGCGGGGTCGCCGTGACGGTGTCCCACCCGGAGCTGCGCTTCCGCCCCGGGTCGATGACGGGCTCGTCCTGGCCGGCGGTCGTCAAGTGGTCGAACACGAGCATCAACGCCACCTTCGGCTACCGGATCCGCGTCAGCGTGGACGGGGTCTGGGGTGCCTGGAAGAGCACCATCAAGGACGACTACAACCTGCGCGTCAGTCCCGGGCATGACTACCAGTTCCAGGTCCGCGGCCTCAACCTCGCCAAGGTGGCCGGACCGCCGATGGCGAGCATCGTCTACCGGCCGAGGGGCTACTCGGAGGCCAGCTCGAAGATCACCTACAGCGGTGGGTGGAGGACCAGCTTCGACTCGAGGTTCTGGGGCAATCGCGCCAAGTTCGCCAAGGCCACGGGCGCGACGGCGCGGTTCACGTTCACCGGCGCTGCCGCGGCCATCGTGGCTCCCCTTGGACCGACGCGCGGCTCGTTCAAGGTGTACGCGGACGGCTTCTACCAGCGGACCGTGAAGACCTACAGCAGCAGCACCGGCTACAAGTACGTCGTGTATGCGATCGCCTGGCCCGAGGACGGTCTCCACACCGTGACAATCCGCGTCAAGGGCACCGCCGGCCACCCGCGCGTGGACCTCGACGGGATCCTGACCCTCGAGTAGCCCGAGTACACGAAGGCCCCGACGACTCTGGGGGGATAGAGCCGCCGGGGCACCGCCAGCGTAACGGGTCGCTGCCACCCTGTCGCGGGGGAGTCGGCCCGATTCTCCGGGCCGTCGGGAGTTCGCAGGGTCGCCGGCGAGTTCCCGAGTTCCCAGGGTCGCCGCCGACGGACGGACTCCGCAACGCCGGAGGGTGTGCTGAGTACCGGTGTCCACGCCAGTGGCGAACAGCCTCTGGGTGATGCGCGGGGCCGGTGTCCAGCCGACGCCGGGACTGTGATGACCTGCGTGGGCCGATCGAACCCGCGGCCAGGCCGCGGGGCTGGGACTTCCTGGTCTCCGACGCTCCTACGGACTGCGCGGTGCCACCACTCGGTCATGCCGGCCCTCGACGCCGGATCCTCGTTCCACCCAGGTTGTCGCAACAGCCGCAGGGCCGACGGGGCTCCCGCTCCCCTTGCGCAGATACTGCCGGTAGCTGGTCGTTCCCGGCGTCCACCCGTTCCACGCCACGTAGCGGACGCTCGCCGACGGCCACACCACCGACGGCCAGTCGTTGATCCGACGTGTCGACGTCGTGGTCGCTGCAAGCGTCTGTGTGGCGAACCACAGGGATCCGCCGTTTGCCGACTCAGCCCACCGCAGCGCCGCCCAGTTCAAGCCCTGCGTCACGCTCCCCGTCTCCTCTGCCCAGACGACGGCCACCCGGGACGGATCCTGAAGGGAGACCGAGGGTCCGTACGGAGACGTGCTCGTGTCGTCGCCAACGCTGGCGACGACGACCGGGTCAGCCCACGTGCCGACGGTTCGAACGCGGACCACGACGTCGTCGCCGGTCGTCCAGGCGACGGCGATCCGGCTTCCCCGGACCGCCACGCTCAAGCCGCCGTTTGACTCGCTCCCGACGATCTCGGGAGTCGTCCACGTCACACCGTGGTTGGTGGAGACACTCAGCGCGATCGTGCCCGCCCCATCGGCGAGCCACGCCACGGCCACGGTCGAGCCCGATGCGGCGATCACTGGCCAGCTGGCCTTACCGTCCGCCACCGACGCACCGGTCCGCGTCGTGGCACCGACACCGCGCTTCGCCCACGTTGCACCACGGTCCCGACTGCTGGCGACCTTCACGGAGCCCGTGTTCGCATCCGTGTAGGCGATGTGCACGTCGTACCCGGTCGCGGCGATGGTCGGGTAGTCCACGCGGCCGCTCGTGCTGGTCAGGCGGACGGCAGACTTCCACGCTGTCCCTGATCCGTGCCTGGTGTTGACCCGCACGTACAGCACGCGGGGGGCCGCCGGCGCATACCTGACGACCTTCGTCTGGCTTGCCCATACCGCATACACCCGCGAACCGGCGGAGGCCAGCCCGAAGCGCAGCGCATGCTGGGACCTGGGGTTGAGCCGCTTCGGGCTCGACCACGTCGTGCCGGTCGTGCTCCGGGTGTAGTAGACCCCGGCGTACGGCCCGCCATCCTTCGCCCACGCCCCGCTGATCCGGTCTGTGACGTAGGCGGCGTGCAGGCGCTGGGTCCCCGACTGGACGGTCCTGGCCAAGGCATTGCCGCTCGTCCATGTGTAGGCCGGCCCGGCCTTGGTCGTCGATCCCCAGGAGAGACCGCTCGACGGGCCGGTCGCAACGCCCGTCATCGTCACCGACCGGCTGCCGATCGGATCCGGGCCCTCCACCACGAGGAGCGCACGGCGCGTCCCCGTCGCGACCGGATCGAAGGCCACGCTCATGGTGCAGGTGCCGCCGGGAGCCACCGGTG
The DNA here is from genome assembly GCA_963748625.1 of uncultured Chloroflexia bacterium. Taxonomy (GTDB): domain Bacteria; phylum Chloroflexota; class Limnocylindria; order Limnocylindrales; family CSP1-4; genus CAIXZV01. The sequence continues at coordinate 58,512 of CAVVJT010000004.1, forward strand.
CGTCCGTGCAGGTCTCGGCGGTCAGCGGGAAGTCACCGGGGTTGGGGCCGGCGACCGAGATGGATGTGACAGCCACAGGCGCGGCGCCGATGTTGGACACGGTGACGACCTGCGGATCCGCGGCCTGGTCCCAGGCGACACTTCCGAACGTCAGCGCTCCCGGTGCCACGACCACAGGATCAAGCCCTGTCCCTTCAAGGAGCACCGTGCGCGAGAGCACCGGCGCCGGCCCCGAGAGGACGAGCGTCGCTGACCGCAGCCCGATCTGTCCCGGGGTGAACCCGACCGAGATCGTGCAGCTCGACAGGGACGCCACCGGTGCCGCCGTGCAGGACTCGTCGATCACCGAGAACTCGGAGGCGGCGGAGCCCCCGACCGAGACTGACTCCACCGTCAGGGGTGAGGCCTGGATGTTGGTGACCCGGACGGTGGCAGGGGTGCCCGCAGCGCCCTCGCCGACACCGCCGAAGTCCACTCGACCAGGAACGGCCGCCATCGCGTCCAGGCGGTCCCACGTGGGGTTGCCCCAGCATGCGACGGTGCCATCGACACGGGCGCCGCAGGTCTGGTGGTCACCGGCCGTGACGGCCACATAGGCACCCGGCGGCACGGTGCTCTGGCCCCAGCTGGTATCGCCCCAGCACAGGATGGCCTGGTCCGCGCGGAGCGCACACGAGTGGGCCTGCCCGACCACGACCGCCGTGAAGGATCCGGCCGGTGACGCGGTGGCTCCTGCGCTCGTGTCACCCCAGCAGGCAAGCGCGCCCGATGACCGGATGGCGCACGTGTGCGCCTGGCCGGCGGCGACCTTCGTGAAGGTGCCGGAAGGCGGCGAGGCCTTGCCCAGCGTCGTGTCACCCCAGCACGCCAGCGTGCCATCGGCCCGGATCGCGCAGGTGTGGGTGCTTCCGGCCGAGACCGTCATGAACGTGCCGGACGGGTTGCTTGCTTGACCGTTCTGGTTGTCACCCCAGCACGCCAGCGATCCGTTGGTCCGGACGGCGCACGTGTGTAGATTGCCGGCGCTGACAGCCTTGTAGGTGCCCGCGGGGACGGACACCTGGCCGCTGTCCCAGCCGAGGGCGCCCCAGCACTCGACGACTCCTCCCGTCGCCAGTGCACACGTGTGGGCGAACCCGCCGTCCACCGCGTCGAAGGTGCCTGCGGGCGGCGCAGCCTGCGTCGCGAAATCGGCCCCCCAGCAGCCAAGCGAGCCATCTGCAAGGATCGCGCACTCGTGGGCCGAACCCGCCCCGAGCGCGACGACTGCGGCGTCCGGAGCAGTGCCCTGTACGCCGACGGCCCCAAGGTCGTCGGTGGGGCGCCAGCCGGGCCCACGGCCAGGACGACCGCTGCAAGTGCTGCCGCAATCCGTCTGCCGGCCCACAGGTACCGGGTCATCATCCTGCCTCCTCGCCTCGGTTCGCAGTTCGCTGAACGAGGGACGCGCATCGGATGGAGTCGTTGCCGCCATCGGCCCGGCGCCGACACCCGGCGATCGTCGGTCGACCGTACGTGGCCGCAAGTGCCGCACGGACCCCACCGCCCGGCCCGGTGGCGCAGCGTCTGTCGTCAGGCAGTCACGCCAGCCAAGGCGAGCTACGAAACGGAATGACCGTGCGGCTGCGCGGCCGGTGCGCGGGATCATGGGCTGTCAAGGAGGCCGCGTGCCCCTGTGCGCTATACGCGTTGGTCGGTCCGAGAGCCATCGCCCGACGAAGTGAAGTGCGGCCACACGGCTTCTTGACGCAGCCATAACGAAAACCCTCCGGAGCGATCCGGAGGGCTGATTCGTGCGGGGATAGTGGTCGGGGCGGAGCGATTCGAACGCTCGACCTCCTGAACCCCATTCAGGTGCGCTACCAGGCTGCGCCACGCCCCGAGGGCGTCGAGTCTACCAGACCCAGACAGCGTGTCCGGCCAGCCTGCCACCCGGTGCCGTATGCGTCGCGATCCTCCCGCCCAGCGGGCCTTGCGCGCGCAAACCCGCACGTTCGTGCCGCCTGGCGGGAAGGACGGAGCGAAAACGGGCGAACGGGGCCTGTCCGGCCCGCTCGGCGGCTGGACTGTGCGGAATCCTGTACGCAGTGCCCGCTGGGCGGGCAGCGGCAGGGCTGGGCGGGCAGCGGCAGGGCGGGGCGGGCAGCGCAGCTGAGCTAGGCAGAAGGCTGGCCGGGACCGAACGGGACGCTGCCCGGCGCGGGCGGGAGGTTGCCCGACGCGAACCCGGCGGCCACGCCAGGCGGCAGATCAGCGCTTCGGACGACTCTTCGACCGGCCGCGCGGCCGAACCTCGCGCGCCTGCTCGCGGAAGACCAGGCGGATGGGCGTGCCGTCGAAGCCATATGCCTCGCGCAGCCGGTTCTCCAGGAAGCGCTTGTACGAGAAGTGGATCGAGGCGGGCTCGGTGGCGAAGAACACGAAGGTGGGTGGCGCCACGCCGGCCTGCGTGGCATAGCGGATCTTCGCGCGCTTGCCGTGCACCATCGCGGGCGGCGTGCGCTCCACGGCGTCGCGGACCAGGCGGTTGAGCTCCCCGGTCGAGATGCGCTTGCGGCGCTCGCCCCACACGTCCACGGCCATCTCGAGGATCTTCTGGACGCGCTGGCCGGTCTTGGCGCTGATCGAGACGATCGGTGCGTAGTCGATGAAGGCGAGCTCACGGCGCAGCGTCGTGACGAACTCGTCGAAGGACTTGTGCGTCTTGTCCTCCACGATGTCCCACTTGTTGACGGCGATCACAAGGCCGCGGCCTTCCTCGATCACGTACCCGGCGACGTGCGCGTCCTGCGCGGTCAGCCCGTCGGCGGCGTCGAGGACGAGGACCGCGACATCGGCACGGGTGATCGCCTTGAGCGCGCGCATCGTCGAGTACTTCTCGGCGGCCGGTCCGTTGGCGACCTTGCCGCGCCGCTTGATGCCCGCGGTGTCAATCAGGACGATCTCGGAGCGTCCCCACTCGATAGTGGTGTCGATCGCATCCCGCGTGGTGCCCGGCGTGGCCGACACGATGGTCCGCTCCTCGCCCAGCAGCGCGTTGAGCAGCGACGACTTGCCGACGTTGGGCCGGCCCACGAAGGCGATCGCCGGCGGCTCCTCGTCCTCGGCCGCCATCTGGGCATCCCAGCGGGCCTGGAGCTCGCCCGTGGCGATCGCGTCGACGTCGAGCTCGTCCTCTTCCTCGTCGTCGCCCTCACCGGCCACGTACGGCTCGAGACGTCCCGCGGCCATCTCCTTGGCCCATGCCTCGGCCTCAGTCTCGCGCGCCTTGCGGGCGGTCTCGGCCTCGCTCTCGGGCGGCATGGCCCAGACGATGGCGTCCAGCAGGTCGGCGACGCCGCGCCCGTGGTTGGCGGAGATGGCGAACGTGTCCTCCCAGCCCAGCTGGTAGAACTCGGCGGCATCAAGCTCGCGCTTCTGGTTGTCGGCCTTGTTGGCAGCCACCAGCACAGGCTTGGTGGACCGGCGCAGCAGCTCTGCGGCCTCCTCGTCGGCGGGGGTGAGCCCTGCGACGGCATCGACCAGGAACACGATCACGTCGGCTTCACCGATCGCAAGGCGGGCCTGGAGCTGCACCTGCGCCTCGATCGGGTCGTCCGGGGCGATCTCGATGCCACCCGTGTCCACGACCACGAACCGGCGACCGTTCCACTCGGCGTCGCCGTACATGCGGTCGCGGGTGGTGCGGGCGCGATCCTCAACGATCGCCGCGCGCGCATCCCCGACCACCCGGTTGAACAGCGTGCTCTTGCCGACATTCGGGCGCCCCACGAGGGCGACGATGGGCAGGCCGGCCGATCGACGGGCCACGGTCAGCCGATGCCAGCGGTGGTCAGGACCCGCGGAAGCGAGGTGGTGCGGCCGGCGGGTGTGGCCGCCACGTCGAGGGCGGCGGCGGCGAGGTCCCCTGCCTGCTCACGCATCTCGGGCGAGCCCGCGAGCCGGAAGATGTGCTCGGCCACGTCTCGCAGGTCCTCCACCGGGGTGGATGTGCCACCGGTCACGCCCACCACGCGGGCACGCTCGAATGGGACGGGGTCCACGAGATCCTGGGCATTCTCGATCTGGAGCGCCGGGGTCCCGGCGATCGCGCAGAGCCGCGTCAGCTCCTTGGTGTTGGCGGAGTGGCGCCCACCGACGACCACCATCAGGTCCACGGCGCGTGCAGTCTCGAGGGTGTCCTCCTGGCGGCGGATCGTCACCGGACAGACCGTGTTCACGATCTTGAGCTCGTGGGCACGGGAGACCATGAAGGCGGCGAGCTTCTCGAACTTCCAGGGCGGCTGGGTGGACTGGGTGATCAGGGCCATCCGCTTCCGGCGCGGGATGGACGGCCAGTCCTCCTCATCATCCACGACGATCGCGTCGGGGGCGAACCCGAGCAGGCCGACGACCTCGGGGTGCTTGGGCGTGCCCAGCAGGACGATGGTGTAGCCCTCGTCCACGAGCGACTTGAGCTGGCGCTGCTCCTGGATCACCCAGCTGCAGGTGCCGTCGATGATCTCCAGCTCGCGCTCGCGGGCCGCAGCGAACGTCTCTGGTTTCACGCCGTGCGCCCGGATGACCACCACGGAGCCGTGCTCCACCTCCTCGAGCGAGGTGACGCTCTCGACGCCCAACTGCTCGAGGTCACGGACAACGCCCTCGTTGTGGACGACCTGCCCGAGGGTATGGGTGTCCTTGCCGTCGGCCGCCGACACCTTCGCCTTGTCGATGGCCTCACGCACGCCATAGCAGAAGCCAGTGCGGTTGGCGATGCGGACTTCCTGAACCATTCCCATTGCCTTCCGATGTTCGCACACGTCAGGCGATCACGCCGCAGCGTGTGCCTCCCCCGCTCAAGGTTCGGATGAGGCGTCCGTTCGGATGGCATCAGCGTAGAAGCCGCGGTGGCGCGGGTCCACGAGCTCGGCGATCCGGCCCATGATGGCGGTGGTCGCGACGGACTTGGCCGTCCTGCGATCGGTGCCTGCCGGGACCACATCCTCCACTCGGAACGGCGTGCCGATGCGGACGGTGACCCTCCGGCGCGGGATCGGCATGGGCAGCTTGCGGCCCTTCGGCCAGATCGCATCCGTGTTGCTGACGCCGATGGGCAGGATCTGGGCGCCGGTCCGCATCGCGAGCATGGCCGTGCCGTCCTTGGCCTCCTGCAGCGCACCCGTGGGGCTGCGGGTGCCCTCAGGGAAGACCAGGAGGACATACCCCTTCTCCAGGATCCGGGTGGCGAGACGGAAGGCCTCCACGTCAGCAGTGCCTCGATCGACCGGATGGACACCGCCGATCGCACACATCCAGCCGAAGACCGGCCAGTCGAACAGCTCGCGCTTGCCCAGCCAGTGGATCCGTCGCTTGCCGATGGCCTCGTTGACCCAGGCGCCACCGTAGATCGGGTCGAGGTTGGAGATGTGGTTGATGGCCAGCAGGACGGGTCCGCGCCTGGGCACGTTCTCCAGGCCCTCGACACGGGTGTCGGCGAGGAGGCGGCCGATGGTGCGGGCGAGCAGCGCGACGCCGCGGATCAGGACGGTGCGCTGGTTGTCGAGGCGCATCGCGGTCTCGATGCGCTTGTTGGGCTTCGCGTGCGGGGCGGCGACGCCCTGGACCCGTGATGGCGCCGGGGGCTCCGGCGGCGCGGGCGGCGGGGCGGCCTGCACAGGCGCGGCGACTTCAGCAGGCGGGTCAGGCAGGCGCGCGACCTCTGCGGCGTTGATCGCCTGCACGACGAGGTCCACGGACCCGTCGAAGTCGAGGCCGTCGGTCAGGATGTGGACCGCGTCCGGGGCGGCGACGAGCGGGGCGACCTCACGCCCGCGGTCCTGGGCGTCACGGGCCCGCAGCGCTGCCCGGACGATCTCGGCCTCCTCGCCACCAGGATCCAGCCCGCGCTCCACGATCCGCCGTCGGGCACGCTCCTCCACGGAAGCGTCGAGGAAGATCTTGAGCGGCGCGTCGGGCAGGACGACCGTACCGATGTCGCGTCCGGCAACCACGATCCCGCCGTCGGCGACCAGCCGCCGCTGGCGCTCGAGCAGCGCGGCACGGACCTCGGGGACCTTCGCGACCGCGGAGACGGAGGCATCGACCGTGGCGGAATGGATGGCGTCGGTGGCGTCGGCGCCATCGAGGAGCACCCTCGTGAGGCGGCCGGTGCCGTCGTCGCCGAGGGCGACGCGCTCCGCAAGCGGAACCAGCGAGGCGGCATCGTCGGGAGCCACGCCCTCACGCAGGGCGAGGGCGGTGAGTGCCCGGTAGATCAGGCCCGTGTCCACGAACCGCAGGCCCAGGCGCGCGGCGGCGGCAGCGCCGACGGAGCTCTTGCCGCTCGACGCGGGTCCGTCCAGGGCGACGATGATGCGGGAGCCGGTGACGGTCGACATGCGGCGATTGTAGTTGCCTGCTGCGGCCGGCTAGCGCGAACCTGCGTCAGGGCGTGGAGGGGGACCCGCCAGGCGGCGGACCTCGGCCGGCGCGAGCGAGCGGACATCGCCCGACGCCATCGTCTCGAGACGAAGCGTGCCGATGCGCACCCGCACGAGTCGCCGCACCGGGGCACCCACCTCGCCGAACATCCGTCGCAGCTGCCGCTTCCAGCCCTGGTGGATGGTGACCCGGACCCACGTGAGGCGCGGCGTCGGGGGTGGGCTCGATGATGTCCGCGAGCAGGCGGTCCTCCGTCCGGGTCTGCCCGCGCAGGCCCTGGAGGGTGGCGATCCCCTCGATGAGCTGGACCCCCCGCTCGAGCGCCTCCGCCTGCTCGCGCGTCAGCGGCCAGGCCAGCCCGACGGCGTACTCCCGTTCCACGCCATACCGTGGATGCAGCACCCGTTCAGCCCACTCGCCGTCGTTGGTGAGCAGGATGAGCCCCTCGGAGTCCTGGTCGAGCCGGCCGACCGGATACACGCGGGCACCCCGCACGAGGTCACGCGGGACGAGGTCGATCACGGTCCGCTCCGCGTGGCGATCCTTCACCGTGGACGTCACGCCGACGGGCTTGTGCAGGGCGAGATACACCTTGACGTCGCCCGATACCGCGATCGGGCGCCCATCCACCGCGAGCTGCTGGCGCTCGGGATCCACCTTCTCGCCCAGCTGGACGGGACGGCCGTCCACGGTCACGCGGCCGGCGGCGATCAGCGCATCGGCGCCGCGACGGGAGGCGACGCCGGCGGCGGCGAGGACCTTGGAGATGCGCTCCTCAGGCATGGCGGTCAGTCGGCTCCTGCGTCGGGATCCACGATTGACGCGAGGGACACGAGGGATGCAAGCCCATCGGCGGCTGACTCCCCCACTCCCTCGGCGGGACCCTCGTCGCCATCCACGAGCCGCGCAGCCACGTCCAGGTCGAGCGGCGGCAGGTCCTCGAGCGAGATCAGCCCGAAGCGCTCGAGGAACTCGAAGCCAGTCCCGTAGAGGATCGGACGGCCCGGCGCCTCGCTCCGGCCCAGCTCCACGATGAGGCGCCGGTGGAGGAGGACTCGGACGGTGTAGTCGGAATCCACGCCGCGGATCCGCTCGATGCCGGCCTTGGTGACCGGCTGGCGATAGGCGACGATCGCGAGGGTCTCGAGCGCCGCGGGCGACAGCCGGACGGCGTCGGCGCCGACGTACCTGGCGATCAGGATGCCGGCCTCAGGCGCCGTGGTGAGCTCGACGCGCTCGCCGGAGAGCACCAGGCGGATCCCCCGCCCCGCCAGGGACACCTCCAGATCGCCCAGGCGCTCGTCCACGGTGGCGCGGTCAACGCCGGCGAGCATGCCGATCTCGCGGCGGCTGAGCGGCCGCTCGGCGACGAACAGCAGCGCTTCGAGCTGGGCCTCGCTCAGCTCGCCCGGGACGGGCTCGTCGGCAGCGTCAGCGGCGTCGGCGCGCGTCCTGGTCGGCGTCGGGTCTGTCGGCGAGGCTTCGGCGGCGGCGTCGGCGGCGTCGGCAGCGCGGGTCGGCGGCGGCCGCTCCGGGCTCCTGGTCGAACTCGCTCATGCGAACGACCCCAGCGACTCGTCCAGCGGACCCTCCTCGTCAATCCGGCCGGTCACGCCGGCAGCGGCGCGCTCCTCGGCGGTGGTGCGCCTGGCCATGATCGGTCCCCAGGGCTCGGCCTGCTCGACCACGATCTCACGGCGCTTCATCAGCTCCAGCATGGCCAGGAAGGTGACCGCCACCACCACCCGGTCCTTCACGCCCATGAGGAGCTCCTGCAGCACCACGACCGGCGCCCCGTCGAGGGCACGACGGATCAGCATCGCCCGCTGGGTCAGCGTGATGGTGCGCCGGATGGTCTCGGGCGGTGGAGGCGGCGGCGGGGCGAGGCGGGCGATTCCGTCGAGGGCTGCCACGAGGATCGACGGATCGAGCGGTTGTGCGGCCGGAGGGCGGGCGCCTGCGACACCTGCGGCCCGCGCGATCGGGGGCTCGCGGTGGTACAGGCCCCGGGTGGCCTGGGCGTCCCTGAGCAGCCGCATGCCGGCGTCGCGGAAGGCCCGGTACAGGATCAGGCGGGCACGCAGCTCGGCCTCCGGATCGGGGCCGTCGTCCGCGAGCGGGATGGCGCCTTCGACCTTGTGGCGCGGCAGCATGGCACGCGACTTGATGAGGATCAGCTGGCTCGCGATGGCGATGAACGCGGACACGTTGCCCATGCGGTCATCATCGAGCGAGGCAAGCGCGTCAAGGTAGGCATCGGCCAGGGCGCCGAGCGGCACGGTGAGCACGTCGAGCTGGCGCGCTTCGATCACGGCCAGCAGCAGCTGGAGCGGGCCGTCGAACGCGGGCAGGGTGACCCGCGTGGCGGTCTCCGGGCGGCGGCCATCCCCGAAGGCGACAGCGGGCGACGTGACGGGCGGCAACGTCATCAGCAGGCCTCGTCGGCGGCGTGGAACGCGCCACCCCAGCGTGGGTCAAGCGGGGCGTCCTGGTTTCGAACAAGCTCGACGGCGAACGGCGCCAGGCCGGCCGCGGCGCACAGCTCCGCCGACGCCTCCGCATGCGTCCGCAGCCGCTCCAGCGGCGCGCTCCAGCCAGGGATGCGGGCAGCAGCCACAGGCACCCACGCGCCGAACAGCTCGCCCAGCGACCACGCGATCCGCGGGCCGGCCCCGGTGTTGCCCTTGGCGCAGTCGTGGAGCAGGCCGGCGGCCAGGACGTCCCGGTCCGTCACCCCGGCGCGGCGCAGCCATGCGCTCACGTCGAGGCCATGACGCTGGTCGGCGACATGCATCGTGTCGAAGAGGGCGATCTCGGCGGGCGTCGTCCAGGCGGCCAGCACCCGACGCTCCTCGGCTCCCACGCGGGCGGCGACGTGCGTCCGGAGCTGGCGCGCCTTACGCGCCCACCAGGAAGCCGGCGACACCGTAGACGACACGGGTGAGCACGCTGCCGCCGATCAGCACCAGCCCGAACACGATGAACATCCCGTACTGCGCGAGGAACGGGCGGATCTGCCATGCGATCCTGGGCGGGAGGAAGCGGAACAGGAGCGTGGATCCGTCGAGGGGCGGCACGGGGATCAGGTTGAAGATCATCAGCGCGACGTTGAAGACGAGGAAGTTGACCAGGACGGACTCCGCCAGGGGGGAACCTGGAGGCCCAGCGCGAGGACGATCCGGATGACGATGGCTCCGAGGATCGCCATCACCAGGTTGGCACCCGGGCCGGCGAGCGCCACGAGCACCTCGTCGTTGCGGCGATTGCGCAGGTTCATCGTGTTCACGGGCGTGGGCTTGGCCCAGCCGAACAGGAAGCCGCCCAGGAACATCGTGATGACGATCATCAGGCCGCCGACAGGATCGAAGTGGACGACCGGGTTGAGCGTCATGCGGCCCATCAGCTTGGCCGTCGCATCGCCGCGCTGGTAGGCGACGAAGGCGTGCGCGAACTCGTGCACCGGGAACGCGATCCCGAGGAAGATCGCGATCATGAGCAGGTTGAGGAGGATGTCGTCCACGCGGGCCTCGTGCGGTGGGTCGTCAGGGTGCCGCGTATGGTACCCGCCTTGCTGGCGGGCCACGGTCTCCCGCCTGGCGGGCCCTATGCGCTGAGGTCCGCACAGTCCTGCCGCTGGGCGGGACACATGCAGGGACCAGCGGGCGAATCAGGCCCGGTCAACCGCCTGATGGGACATCTGCGCAGGATCCTGCAGGCAAGGCCCGCTGGGCGGGCGCCGCCGCCGTCGCCGAGATTGGGCGGGCGCCGCCGCCGGGATTGGGCAGGCGACGCGGGCGCCGTAATTGGGCGGGCGACGCCGTCGCGCGGCTGCAACGCGGCGACCCAGCGGCCCTAGAGGCGGCCGAGCAGCTCCGCCTTCTTGGCGTCGTATTCCGCGGGGGTGATGAGGCCCTTGTCGCGCATCTCGCCGAGCCGGATGAGTGATGCCTGCACGTCGTCCGCGGACATCGCTGCCGGGGCCGCGGGCGCAGCAGGCGCCGGGGCCGCCGGGGCCGGGGCCGCAACCGGGGCAGCCGGCGGAGCCGCAACCGGAGCGGCGGCCTGGAACGGCGGCATGGTGGGGCGCGTGTACTCCAGCTCCAGCTCGTGCTTGGACTCGAGCATCGCCTTCTTGAAGTCCTTGGCGTCCCGCAGCATCCGCAGCCGCTCGATGCCGGTCTCGGACGCGGTGAGGACGTCGAGGTCGCCGAAGCCGAACATGCGCCCGAAGATCGACTCGGTCAGGACGGCGTCGTTGATCTTCTCCAGCGAGGAGTCCGTGGCCCGCTTGTTGATCACCCCCTGGACCTGGATGATCCGCCGGCTCGTGATCACGTACTCGGCGTTGCGGTAGGCGAGGATGCCCCACAGGAACCAGAGGATGCCGAACACGAACAGGAACAGCACGAGCCAGCCGAGGAGGTCCGAGAGTGTCCCGGCGATGCCGTCCGGGTTGCCGGACACCAGGCGCAGGGCCCCGCCGACCAGCGCGAGCGCGATGGCGATGACCGAGTAGCGCGCGTTCCAGACCAGCATGAACGGGTGCTGGTGCTGGCGAAGAATGCTCCGCTCGCCCGCCACGAGCAATGAATCCGCGTAGCTCATGGTTCCCCTGCCTCCCTCAAGCCCGCGGATGGGCGCGGGCGTAGACCTCTTTGATGCGCTCCCCGGTGATGTGCGTGTAGAGCTGCGTCGTTGAGATACTCGCATGTCCAAGGAGCTCCTGGACGACACGCAGGTCGGCACCGCCCTCCAGGAGGTGCGTGGCGAACGAGTGGCGCAGGGTGTGGGGCGACACGCGTTCGCCCAGGTCGGCTGCGTCTGCAGCCTGCTTCACGGCCGTCCACGCGGCCTGGCGGCCCAGGCGCCGGCCCCGCCGGGTGACGAACAGCGGGGTGCCCGCTCCCTCTCCCTCCCCGGCCACCGCGAGCCACGCCGCACGCGGCCAGACGAGATACCGGGCGATCCACGCCAGGGCGACGTCCCCCACTGGCACCACCCGCTCCTTGTCACCCTTCCCGAGGACCCGCACCAGCGACTCGTCGGGGATGATGTCCTCGCGATCCAGCCCCACCGCCTCCGACACCCGCAGGCCTGACGCATAGAGCAGCTCGAGCAGCGCGCGGTTGCGCAGGGCCGCCCCGTCCGCGTCGGTGAGCCTCCGTCGCCGTCCACCACCCGGGCCACGGGCCTCGCCTCCCGCCGCCTCGAGCAGACGCACCGTCTCATCCACGGTGAGCGTCTCGGGCAGCAGGCGTGTCTGGCGTGGCAGGTCGATGTGGACGGCAATGTCCTTCGCGACCAGGCCGTCGCCAAACGCGAACCGGTAGAAGCCCCGGATCGCGGCCGTGCGCCGGCGCAGGCTCGTGGGCGCGAGCCCAGGATCGAACGAGCGGCCGCGCTTCGCCCGGGCGGCGAGGTAGCGCTGGGCCGCCTCTGGTCCGTCAGTCCAGTCCCGCGCGGCCCCGCGGCTCATCGCGAAGTCACCCAGGTCGGCGCGATACGCGCGGAGCGTGGCATCCGCCAGCCCCCGCTCCACCCGCAGGTGGCCCATGTAGGCGTCGATTGCGTCGTCGAGCGAGGTGGGGCTGGCCATCGACCGTGCAGCCTCAGGCCGGAGCGCCGGACCCGCGAGCGACCCGCCAGGCCTCCGCGCGGTCCAGCAGCTCCCGGGCGGAGGCGAGCGCGGCCTCACCGCCGCCGGCGCCCGCCAGCATCGCGGCGAGCTCGTGCTCCCGGTCGGGAGCCTCGAGCCGCACGATCTCCGTCACCGTCCGGCCATCACGTTCCCGCTTGGCGATGCGGAAGTGGGCGTCAGCGTAGGCGGCGATCTGCGGCAGGTGGGTGACGCACAGCACCTGGTGGCCGCGGGCCAGCGTCCACAGGCTTCGGCCAACGGGGTCGGCGCTGCGGCCGCCGATGCCCGTGTCGATCTCGTCGAACACGAGGACGGGCGTCTCGTCCACCTCGGCCAGCACCTGCTTCACCGCGAGCGCGACGCGCGAGAGCTCGCCGCCCGACGCGATCCGCGCGAGCGGCCGTGCTGGCTCGCCCGGGTTCGGGCGGAAGGTGAACACCACGGTGTCGATGCCCGATGCGTCGAAGGCGACCGCGTCGCCATCGATCTCCACCGCCGGGTCGTCGCGTGCGGCGGGCCGGCGGCCCATGGCAACGGCGAACGCATCGGCCGGGAACCCGAGATCCGCCAGGACCTCCGACACGGCCGTCCCCAGGACCAGCGCCGTTTCGTGACGGGCGATCGAGAGGGTTGCCGCAGCGTCCGCCACCGCGAGGAGCAGCCGGGCATCCTCCGTGGCGCGACGGGCCCGCTCGTCCTCGAGGCCGCGCAACCGGGTCGCCTCTGCGGCGGCCCTCTCGCCGTGGGCAAGGACTGCCGCCTCGTCATCGCCGTAGCGGCGGATGAGCCGGTGGATCTCGCCGAGCCGGTCCTCCAGCCGCGACAGGGTGGCCGGGTCGTGGTCCACGGTGTCCGCGAGCGTGCGAACCTCGGCGGCGACGTCCTCGATCTCGGCCTCGAGGCCGGCCAGGCGGTCCGCGAGCGGGGTCCAGCGCGCATCGAGCCGGGCGATCGACCGCAGGTCGTGCTCCGCGTGGGCGACCCGCTCACGGGCCCCGCGACCCTCCCCCAGCAACGTGTCGCGGATGGTCGCCGCACCCTGGGTGATCAATTCTCCATGCTGCGCCGCCGCGAGCTGGGCCTGGATCTCGTCCGCCTCGCCTGCCCGGAGCTGCGCCCCGTCGATCTCCGCGGCCTCGTGCGCGAGGATGTCGAGGCGCCGAAGCAGCTCACGTGGGTCCATCGTCAGGCCGGCAAGGGCGAGGCGGTTCGCGCGCCACCGCTCCACTGCGTCGGCCACCGCGGCGCGCGCCTCCGCGTGCCCTCCGAAGGCGTCGAGGAGATCCCGCTGCCAGTCCTCGTTCAGGAGACGCTGCTGGTCGTGCTGACCGTGGATCTCCACCAGCCCGGCAGTCGCCAGGGCCAGGCGCCCGGCCGTGACCGAGTCGTCGTCCAGGCGAGCCGTGGAGCGGCCGTTCGCGGCAACCTCGCGTACGGCGATCAGCGGCTCCGGGAAGCGGTCGAACAGGGCCTCCACCCGCGCGCCTTCCGCCCCGTGCCGCACCAGCGTGGAGTCTGCCCTCGCGCCCGTCGCGAGGCCGAGTGCGTCGATCAGGAGGCTCTTGCCCGCACCGGTCTCGCCGGTGAGCACGTTGAACCCGGCTGCGAGCGGCAGGCGCAGACGGTCGATCAGCGCAAGGTCGCTGACCGAGAGCTCCAGGAGCCGCCCGGGGCGGTGGCCGTCGTCCGTCATCGGCTAGGACGGCAGCAGCGCGACCTTGGTCCGCAGGAGATCCCAGAAGGGCATCGCGCCCTCGGGCTCCACGAACCGGATCGGCCGCTCAAGGGCGCGCACCTCCACGATGTCGCCCACGGCGATCCGGTGGTCCTCGCGTCCATCGATCGAGACCAGCGCCTCGAGGGCATCGAGCACACGGCAGCGGACCACCTGGCTCGGTGACACCACCACCGCGCGCAGCGCGGACAGATACGCGGCGATCGGTGCCACCACGATGTTGCGGCTCTGCGGATCAAGGATGGGGCCGCCCGCCGAGAACGCGTAGCCGGTGGAGCCGGTCGGGCTGGCCACCACGAGCCCGTCCGCGACGAACGTGGCCAGGTGCGACTGGTCGATGGTGACGTCGAGGCGGACGACGCGTGCCAGCGCCCCACGGGCGATCACGATGTCATTGAGCGCCGTGAAGTGCGTGGCGGCCGGCCGGCCCGCAGGCAGGATCGCGCCGGTCAGGCCCAGGCGTTCGCGCAGCTGGTACGCCCCGTCCGCAACCTTTTCCAGCACATGCTCGAGCTCGTGCGCCTCCGCCATCGAGAGGAAGCCCACCTTTCCCAGGTTGATACCCAGCAGCGGCACATCCACCTCGGTCACGGCCTGGGCGGCACGCAGGAACGTGCCGTCGCCGCCGAGCACCACGAGCGCGTCGGTGGAGGGCAGCTGCGCGACGAGCATCGCCGTATCGCCGGCAGGCGCGGCCCACTGCTCGATGCCGTGCATCCGGCACCAGCCCGCGGCTCGCTCACGCAGCTCGAGGGCGGCCTCGTTGGTGGGGTTGTAGGCGAAGCCGATGCGCCGGACCGTCACGTGGCCTCCTTCCATGCGGCATCGACCGCACCGTCGATCTGCTCGTCCAGCTCAGCGCACGACGGCCCGGCCGCGAACCACGCCAGGAACTCCCGGTTGCCCTCCGGGCCGAGGATGGGCGACGGGATGACGGCCCGCGTGCCGAGTCCCGCACCGCGCGCCCGCTGCGCAGTCTCACGCAGCACCCGCCGATGGACCTCCGGATCCCGGACGACGCCCCCCTTGGCATCGGCCCGGCCCGCCTCGAACTGCGGCTTCACGAGGGCGACGATCGACCCGGATCCGCCGCGCAGCGCGGATCGCACCGGTCCCAGCACCAGGCCCAGCGAGATGAAGGACACATCGATGACCGCGAGGTCCACGGGTTCCGGAAGCGTGTCGACGGCCAGCGTGCGCGCGTTGACGCGCTCCATGGACGTCACCCGCGCGTCGCGTCGCAGCTTCTCCGCCAGCTGGCCGTAGCCCACGTCCACCGCGTACACGTGCCGCGCACCCCTGGCCAGGAGCACCTCCGTGAAGCCGCCGGTGGAGGCGCCCACGTCCACGCAGGCAAGACCGTCCGGGTCGATACCGAAGGCATCGAGCGCCGCAAGGAGCTTGTGGGCGCCCCGGCTCACCCAGGCCCGCTCCTCGGCAACGGCGAGCACCGCGTCAGGCGCCACCATGTCACCGGCCTTGAGGTCACGCCGCGCCCCGTCGCCCTCGCCCACGCGCACCTTGCCCGCGAGAAGCAGGGCCTGGGCCCGTGAGCGCGTCCCGACCAGGCCGCGCTCCACGAGGAGCTGGTCAAGCCGGGTGCGCTTGGAGGTCGTCGGTGCCATACCCCTATCGTGGCATACCCGGATCACCTGTCACACATCTGCACCACCCGCATCGCGGGGCACCGGGCCGTCGTCCAACCCCGCGGACAGCGTGTCCACGATCTCCCCAACCAGCCAGCCGAGGAAGTGGTACACGACCAGCGGCCAGGCGTCAGGGTCGTCGGGGTCGGGAGGGACCGGGACATCGTCGTCCCCGTCGATCACGCCCAGGCGCGCCGCGATCACGAGCCGCAGGTCGTTGGCCACGCCCAGCCAGGCCACCAGCTGCATCTCGTCGAGCGTGTCCGCCTCAGCCGTCGCGCGGACGGTCGCCAGCTGCGCCCGGCGGCCGTCCTCGAGGTCCGGCCGGACCAGGGCCAGCAGCTCCGCATCGGCAACGGGGTCATCCGGACGCATCGACGGGTACAGCCGGGCGTACGCGGGATCGGCGGTGTCGACCCCATCGGCCGTTGCGGTGGCCAGCTCCTCGGCCAGCGCCGCGATCACCCGGCGCTCGGTGGAGCTGAGCTCGAGCCGGTAGCGGCCGCCGGCCACGCGCCGGACGGCGATGCGCCGCTCTTCCACCTCGCCGGTCACTCCTCGGCGATGGTCGCCCACAGCCCGTGGGCATGCAGGCGGGTCGCGTCGTACTCGCACCGCTCGAGCGCCCCGCTCGCGACCACCGCCCGGCCCTCCTGGTGGACCTGGAGCATGAGCTTCTGCGCGTGGACGTGGCTGTAGCCGAAGAGCTTGCGGAACACGTAGGTCACGTACGTCATGAGGTTGACCGGGTCGTTCCAGACGATCACGACCCAGCGGCGGGCGAGCTTGGGCGCGTTGTCCGCGACCTCGTGGACAATCGTTGCGCCACCTGGTTGCGCCTGGCCTGCCATCGCTGACGATCGTGCCACAGGACGGGCGGTGGCTGCGCCACCGAAGACGCAGCTCAGGAAGCGCGCGCCGGGGCCTCCACGCCGAGCAGGGCCAGTGCCTCGCGCACCTGGGCCGTCAGGCCGGGGACGTCGATCCGGATGAGCCGGCGGAGATCGGTGACGGATCCGTGATCCACGAACCGGTCACCCGGGATCCCGATGATCTTCACCGGCACGTCGCGGTAGGCCGGATCAGCCAGCCGGGCTTCCTCCATCGCCTCGAGGACGCCGCTACCGAAGCCTCCCGTGACCACGCTCTCCTCGAACGTGACCACCAGCCGCTTGCCACGCGCCTGGTCCAGGATCAGCTGCTTGTCGAGGGGCTTGGCGAAGCGGGCATTGATGATCCCGATCGACCAGCCATCGGCCTCGAGGGCATCGGCGGCCTCGACGGCGCGCTGCACGATCGGCCCGAAGCCCACGAACAGGACGTCCCGGCCCTCGCGCAGGACCTCGCCCCGGCCGACCGGGAGCGCCTCCGGCTCACGTTCGGGCACCCCGAAGCCCGCGTCGCGCGGGTAGTGGATGGCGAAGGGATGGTCCTGGGCCAGGGCGGTCCGCAGCAGCGAGCGGACCTCCTGCTCGTCGCGCGGGCTCGCGATCACGAGGTTCGGCAGCATCCGCTGCGCCGGGATCGTGAACATGCCCTGGTGGCTGGTGCCGTCCTCGCCGACCAGGCCCGCCCGATCGACAGCGAGGATCACCGGCGCGTCGTTCTGGCAGACGTCGTGCACGGTCTGGTCGAATGCGCGCTGCAGGAACGTGGAGTAGAGGGCGACCACCGGCCGCATACCGGCCAGCGCAAGGCCGGTCGCCAGGGTCACGGCATGCTGCTCGGCGATGCCCACGTCGATGAAGCGGTCCGGGTACGCGGCCTGAAGCTTGTTCATGCCGGTGCCGGTGGGCATGCCCGCGGTGATGCCGACGATGCGCCGGTCATCCTTGGCCGCCCGGACAAGCTCCTCAGCGAGGTGCGCCGTGTAGTTGGGGTGCTTGCGGGTGTTCTGGGGGTCGATCTCTGACTTGGAGGCCGGGGCCGGCGGCGACTCCTCCGACGGGTGCAGCCCGTGCGAGCGGCGGTCGGCCATGACCGATGCCGACGGCGGCGCTCCCTCGTCCGCGCCACGCGATGGGACGAAGGACGCTCCACCGGCAGCCGAGGAGCCCATGCTGTCACCGTTGACCGCGCCGACGCGGTCATGGGTGTCGGTGGCGGGCACGGTCATCGGCGGCAGGGCGGCGCCGTGGAAGGAGATCTGGTCGGCCTCCGCCGGCTTGTAGCCCTTCCCCTTCTGGGTGCGGACGTGGACGATCACGGGACCGTCGAGCGCGAGCGCCCGGCGGAACGTCTCCTCCAGGAATGGACGGTCGTGGCCGGGCATGACACCGACGTACGTGATCCCCAGGTCCTCGAAGAGCTGACCCGGCTGGGCCAGCGAGGCGACGGACTGGCGGAACCGGCGCGACATCTCCACGAGCCGCGGGCCCACCTTGGGGATGTGCTCCGTGGCGGTGTCGTACGCGCCGCGTCCCTGCTGCCAGGCCTGGGAGAGCTTGATCTCGGAGAGGTACTTGGACAGCGCCCCAACCGACGGGCTGATCGACATCTCGTTGTCGTTGAGGACGATCAGCAGCTGGGTCTGGCGGTGGCCGATGTCGTTCATCGCCTCCAGCGAGAGCCCCGACAGGAGGGCTGCGTCCCCGACCACCACGGCGATCCGCTCCATGGTGTGGCGCATGTCACGTGCGGTTGCGAGACCCTGGGCAATGGAGAGGCCGGTTCCCGCGTGGCCCCCGTCCATCACGTCGTGCGCGGACTCGCTCCTGCGCGGGAACCCTCCCAGGCCGTCGATCTGGCGCAGCGTGGGGAACCGCCCAAGGCGTCCCGTGAGCAGCTTGTGGGCGTACGCCTGGTGCCCGGTGTCCCACACGATCCTGTCGCGGGGCGACTCCAGCACACGATGCAGAGCCATCGTCACCTCGACGACGCCAAGCGAGGAGCCGAGGTGTCCACCGGTCACCGCGACCGTACGGATGATCGTCTCGCGGATCTCCGCGGCCAGCTGGTCCAGCTCGGGATCGGTCAGACCACGCAGTTCGGCGGGATCCTGCAGATGGTCGAGGATCGGCACGGGGCTCGGGCTCCTGTCGTTCGGCCGGGAGGCCCGTCAGCCGGACGGCTACTCCCCGCGGTGATGCTTCTCCCGATCCTTCGCTGGTGAGCCGCAGGCGGATCGGTCCGGCCACGGTGCCGGTGAAATGTGATAGCCGATCGTAGCAGGATGGACCCTGCTGACGCCGTGGCGCGACAGCCGCCGACGCCCTCAAGCGGCACCCCTACTCCGCCTCGGCCTCATCTGCACGGACGTCCTTGACGGCCATCCCACCACCCGCGCGCGGCATCAGCTGCTGGACGCGGAGCTCCGCTTCGGCCAGGAGACGCTCACACCGGCGCTGGAGTGCGACGGCGCGCTCGTACAGCGCGATGGTGGCCTCCAGGCTCTCGCCACCGGTCTCGAGCCGGGCCACCGCCCGCCCGAGCTCGGCGAAGGCGTCGTCGTAGGCGAGTGCCTCCACGTCCGCGTTCGCGCCCGGCTCCGTCTGATCCGTCACGCCTGGTCATCCTCCGCTGGTCCTGCCACCGGCACCTCCGGGGTGGCGTCGGAGGGCTTCGGGCGCGCCGTCATACGCCGGTCGATCCGGCCCGCAACAAGGATACCCAGCACCAGCCCGACAGCCACGATCACGGCCACGAGTGACAGGAACAGGAACGCGTAACCGATCTTGTCAGCCATGGAGCGGGCCATCGCTGGTTGCGGCGAGGGTGCCGCCAGCCAGCGCGATCCGCAGCGCCGTGCCCGCAGGCGCCTTGTCGGGCTCGCGCAGGATCGCGTCATCAACGCTCGAGCGCACGATCGCATAGCCCCGCTCGAGCGTCGCCGCAGGCCCAAGCGCGGCGAGCGACGCGGCGACCGTCTGGAGTCCACCGCGCTCTGCATCGAGGCGCGACGTGACAGCGACCGGCGCCCGACCACCCAGCCGGTCAAGGACCCGGGCGTCTCCGCCGAGCCGGTCGGCCACGGCCCGGGCGGCACGGTCAAGGAGGAGTCCGGCGCGCTCGCGCGATGCGGCCAGCTGGGACCTGGGCTCCAGCATGGTGAGGGCCCGGCGCTCGGCGTCGAGTTCACGCCGGAGGGTCTCCGTGCAGCGCCGGGTGGCGGCGTCGGCGCGCTGGCCGGCGACGCGGACGGCGGCCAGCACCTCGATCCGGTCCGGCACCACGAGCTCGGCGGCCGCGGACGGGGTGGGCGCGCGCACATCGGCGGCGAAGTCGGCAAGGGTCACGTCCACTTCGTGGCCCACACCGCAGACCACCGGCACGCGATGGGCCACGACCGCCCGCACCACCCGCTCGTCATTGAAGGACCAGAGGTCCTCCATCGACCCTCCGCCACGGGCGAGGATCGTGACCGCGGGCGCATCGGCCGCGCGGCCGGCGGCGTGCTCCTCGTCGATCCAGCGGCCGAGCGCGTCAAGCGCCCTGGCGATGGACCCCGGAGCACCCTCGCCCTGGACCTTGCACGCGACGAGCACCACGCGCGCCAGTGGCCAGCGCCGCGCCAGGACCGTGACGACGTCGTGCCAGACCGCCCCCGTGGGCGAGGTGACCACCGCGATCACGCGCGGCCTGACCGGCAGCGGGCGCTTGCGGGCCGTGTCGAACAGGCCCTCGGCCGCTAGGCGGGCCTTGAGCTCCTCGAAGCGCACGGCCAGGTTCCCCACGCCGGAAGGCTGGAGCGACGTCACGTAGACCTGGAGGGCGCCCTGCGGCTCGAAGAGGTCGATGCGCCCGTTGACGACCACCTGGTGGCCTGCGGTCGGCTGGAAGGGCGAGCGGATGCGGTCGTCGCGGAACCACACGCACTGGAGCGCGGCGCGCGCGTCCTTGAGCGTGAAGTACGCATGGCCCGCGGTGGAGACCGTCACCCGCCCCACCTCGCCCTCAACCCAGAGGTCACGCAGGCCCTCGTCCGAGCGGACGCGGTCCTTGATGGCCTTGCTGACCTCGGACACGCTGCGCACACGCAGGCCGAACGTGCCCGCGGGCCCAGGTGCGGGCGTGGACGCGGACGCAGACGCGGACGCGGACGGACCACGGACGGGGACCTCGTCGGGATCGTCGGGCAGGCTGTCCCACGCCGGAAGGAGCCAGTCCGGCGGCTCGGGCAGCGGACTCATGCTCGCAGCCGGCCGCCGGGCGTCACGCAGGCGGCCTCAGAGCCGGGTCTGGTACTCGCCGGTCCGGGTGTCGATCCGCAGCGTGTCGCCCTCGTTGACGAACAGCGGCACCGTCACGACCAGGCCGGTCTCCAGCGTGGCGTTCTTGCGGGCGCCCTGGGCCGTGTCGCCCGCAAAGCCGGGCTCGGCCTCGACGACCAGCAGATCAACGGTCACCGGCAGCTCCACGCCGAGCGTCTCGCCCTGGTAGGTGGTCCGGTCGAGCGTCATGCCCTCCTTGAGGAAGCCGATGACGTCGTCGAGCTTCTCGGCCGGGAGGCTGAACTGCTCGTAGGACTCGGTCTCCATGAAGTGGAGGTCGTCGCCGTCCCGGTACAGGAACTGCACGGGGCGCCGCTCCAGGTTGGCGCGCGGCCAGCGTTCACCGGCCTGGAAGGACTTCTCGACCGTGGAGCCCTTCTTGACATTCTTGAGCTTGATGCGGACCTGGGCGGATCCGCGGCCCATCTTGATGTGGTGGTAGTCGAGGATCTGCCAGATGTCGCCATCGAGCTCGATGACGACGCCTTTGCGCAGCTCGCCGGTGCTGATCATGCGGTGGTTGCTCCGGTGGCGCGTCGGCGCGATCGGGAGGCGCTCTGGGCTCCCTGCGCTCGGACGGTGTGGGTGTTCCGGGCGATGCTACCAGAGGCGGTCTGCGACACCCCGTGCCCAGTCCCTGGATCCGACCTGATCAGTCCATCAGCTCCCGGCGCGACCAGCCATCGCCCCGGTTGTTGGAGTAGTAGATGCCGGGATCCCCGGCCATGCGCATGTAGGCGAGGTGGACGACGCCCGACGGACCCATCCCGGTGCTCGGATACATCGCCCATTCGCGCACGATCGTGCTCCGCGTCCACGTGCCGGACGCGTTGGTGGCCATGTAGATGCCCCGCCGGTCGTCGTCGTCGACGCGCGTGTAGACGATCCAGATCGCGCCTGTCCTCGAGCGCTCGATGTTGCCCCAGCGACCCTCCGGGGCCACCCGCCGCGTGACCCACGAGCCCGAGGAGTTCGTCACGTAGAAGGTGCCGAGCGGGAGATCGGGCTGGGCCTGGGAGTTGTACTCGCGTCCGAAGGCGACGTGGACCTTGCCCGCCGGGTCGACGACCAGCCCCATGGCGTGGTCCTCCGAGTCCGTCGAGATCAACTCCGTCACCCATGTGCCGGAGGCGTTGGTCTGGTACTGGATCCCCGCCTTGTCGCACACACCCGGCACCGTCTCGTGGCACTCCTCGAACAGGAGGTGGACCGAGCCGCCGGGCCCAAGGGCGATCTCGGCGTGGTTGCCCAGGCCGGTGTCGAGGCGCCGCCGTACCCACGTGCCGCTCTCGTTCGTCGCGTACCAGCTCTTCTCGTCCGTGTCCCACGCGATGTGGAGATTGCGATCGCCGTCCACGACGACCCGGATCTTGTAGGCATCGTCATGGACAACCGGCAGCTTCGTGCGGACCCATTCGCCGGACCGGTTCGTCAGGAGGTGGTGATTGACATCGTCCCCCACCTCTCGCTCGAACACGATGTAGACCTTCTGGTTGGCGTCGACTGCGATGGCGTGCGGGGTGTCCTTCGACGTCGTGAGGCGGCGGCGTGTCCACGTCTCGGTCTTGTTGGTGGCGTACACGATGCCGGGCGACCCGGCGTGCCGGTACACGACGTGGGTCTCGTTGAGCCTGTCGGTGACCAGGTAGGGCTGGA
This sequence comes from uncultured Chloroflexia bacterium, assembly GCA_963748625.1. Lineage (GTDB taxonomy): Bacteria > Chloroflexota > Limnocylindria > Limnocylindrales > CSP1-4 > CAIXZV01. The sequence goes on from CAVVJT010000004.1 coordinate 80,820, forward strand.
TCGGATCGCACGCGCAGGTGTCGGCCGCAGCGGGCACAGGCACGGCGAGCGCCCCGAGGAGCAGCGCTGCCAGGAGCGCGAGCAGGCGGACTGGTGAGCGACCCCTGGTCACGGGCGACCTCCACACATGCTGGACGCGGTTGGAGCCTACCATGCGGGCTGCACCGGTCCGGGCGTCAGTCCGTGGCCTCGTCGATGGAGCGCATCCGGACCTGGTACTCGGCGGGGCTGATCTCGCCCGCGGCCATCCGGCGGCCCAGCTCCGCCCGCGCAACCTCCTCCGGCGAGGGCCGCGAACGCCGGATCGCCCAGACGATGACACCGACGATCAGCACCGTGGTGCCGACGGTCACGGCGAGCGAGCCGACCACGCTCAGGATGGTGATCCAGAAGACCCAGTCGAGATTGACGTCCACGGATGGGACGATAGCGGTCACGTCAAGGCCGTGGCGGAGACGGGCCACCTTCGGTCACGGGGTTCCGGTCAGGGCGTCCGGTCAGGGCAGGCCGCCACTCCAGCTGGTGCCGCCGCTGATCACCGCTCCGTCAGCGAAGGTCAACTCCACATCGGCCTCCCCTGCCGTCTCCGTGCATGGGACCGCCGTGCATGTCACCTTGACCCCGACGATCCGCTTGGACGGTGGGGCCTGGTCGACCTGCTGATCGGCCAGGGCCTGGCACTCCGCGAGCCCGAGCTTCACGCAGGCAGGGCGCGGCACGGGCGCCGGATCCCCGGCGTAGGTGAACGCGTCGATCACCTTGGCTCCATCGCGCAGCGTCACGACCGCCGTGCCCGATCCACCCTTGCGGTCGCATACGGGGACCCCGCACGACACTTCCACGTTCGTGGCGCCGGGATGCCGGGCACCGGCAAGGTCGATCTGCTCGCTGCAGACGCCACCGGGCACATCGGCACACGAACCGCCCAGGCCGGAGCTCGTGCTGACGAGGGCACAACCCGCGAGGGCGACGGATGCCACGAACAGCGCGACCCGGAGCCCCCACCCGGTCATCCGCTCAGGCCTCCAGGACCAGGACGTCCTTGGGGAAGCGCGTGAGCTGCCGCAGCGAGCGGGCAGCGGCGTCGAGATGGACGAGATCCTCGATCCGGACGCCCGTCTCGCCCTCGAGGTAGATGCCGGGCTCCACGCTGAACACCGTCGAACCGGGGAGCGGTGTCTGCGGCGCCCGGCGCGACAGGCTCGGCTCCTCGTGGGTCGCGAGGCCGATGCCATGCCCGAGGCCGTGCCCGTACGGTGCCCAGCGGCCGTCAGCCTCGATCACGGCACGGGCGACGGCATCCACCGTCCGGCCGTCGGGGAGCGCGACGCCGCCCTCGGCGGCCGTCCGGATCAGCTCGATCGCCGCCGCCTGGGCCGCGGCGACCGTCTCATACACCGCGAGGTCCCGGGCTGACGGCTCGCCGATGAACAACGTCCGGGTCATGTCGCTGCGGTAGCCCTCGACCTGCGCCCCGAAGTCGAACAGCAGCACCGCACCCGCCAGGACCGGCCGGTCGCCGGGCGCACCGTGCGGCAGCGCCGCCTCGGGCCCGGCGAGACATGCGACATCGAACGCGAGGGCCTCGGCGCCCCCGGTCCGGATCAGCCACTCCAGGCGCAGCGCGAGGTCATGCTCCGTGACCCCTGGTCGGATCTCCGGCAGGAGCGCCGCGAGTGCCCGGTCCGCGACGGCGCAGGCCGCCTCGATCCGCTCGATCTCGTCGGGTGTCTTGACCGCGCGCATCGCCTCGATCCAGCCGTCCACCGGGACGAGCTCCACGTCCGGCGCTGCGGCGGCGAGGCCCTGCCAGAGCAGGTGCGGGACCGCGGACGCCTCGACGGCAACACGCCGCGCACCCGCCCGGGCCACGAGGTCGGGCCAGGCCGCCTCCAGGTCATAGCCGATCTCGTCGATGCGGGCGTCGGGCGCCTCGCGACGTGCCTGGATCGTGTACCGCGAATCCGTGATCACGGTGACGTCGTCCGGGCCCACGACGAACTTGCCGGAGTGGCCCGCGACCTTGTCCTCGCCGGCACCGAGGGTGAACCCGGTCAGCCAGCGCATGTGCTCGGGCTTGACGCCGAGGTAGGCGTCGACGCCCTCGGCGACCATCCGCTCGCGCAGGCGCCTGAGCCGGTCCGGCCGATGGGCCTGCTCGGCCTCGCGCCAGCCAGCACGGGTCGCCGCGTCGGGCGACACCGGGAAGTCGGCTGGAGTCGGAAGGACGGACCGCGTCACCGCGAGTTCTTGCCGTACTTCGCGACGTTCTTCTGGTGCTGGGCGAGGGTCTTGGCAAACGCGCTGGAGTCCGTGCCGTCACCCTTCGCGATGAAGAACAGGTAGCCGGCCTTCGTGTTCGGCGCGAGAGCCGCGTCGATCGACGCGACGGATGGCGAGCAGATCGGGGACGGCGGCAGACCCTTGCTGGTGTACGTGTTGTAGCCGGCGATCCGCTTGGGCAGTGGCACGGGGAGCTGGTACCCCTCCGGCAACGAGTCCCAGAAGACGTACTTCGTCCACTCCTTGATCTTCATCTCGTCGAGCTTGAGCGTGTCGTGCGTGTAGAAGATCGTCGGGTCGGACTCGAGCAGGCCCGTCGCCCACATCTTGGGGTTGAGCCGGTTCTGGTAGACCCCGGCGATGAGGGCGCGCTCCTCGTCGAGAACGGCCTCGCGCTCGACGATCGAGGCGAGGATGAGGATCTCGTAGAAGGTGAGGCCGCGCTTCTCGGGCACAGCCATGCGCTCCGGGCCGACCTGGTCATAGAACGCATTGAGCATCATGCGGATCAGGTCATCGGCGGTCGTGGGGCTGGCGCTGTCGATCCGCAAGGTGTACGTCGCCGGGTACAGGAACCCCTCGAGTGACGCCCCCTTGGGCCGGACGTCCTCGACGAGAATCCACGGGAAATCGCCCAGAATGGAATCCGGCGGATCCATGGCCAGCTTGTAGAACTCGGCGGGATCGACAGCGGAGTCGATCGTTGCGAGCTTGGCCGTCATCTGCTCGATCCTAAGTCCCTCGCGGAACGTGACGTCGAGCGTCTGGATGACGATCTTGTTCTCGACCAGGCCTGTGACGACCTCGGCCGGCGTGAGGTTGGCGGCCAGGCGGTACCTCCCGGCGTCAAGCCGGCCCGCGAGGCCGGCCATCAGGGCCTCGAAGAGGAAGGCCCGCTCGCTCGTGATGATCCCCTGCTCGACGAGACGGGGCGCGAGGGCGGCCGGCGTGTCACCGGGCTCGACCGTGAACTCGATGGTGGCGGGGCTGATGCCCGCGGGCCGCGTCAGCTCGCCATCGAGCGCCTCCCGGTAGAGGTCTGCGACGAAGCCGATCCGCAGCGCCCCAGGGTTGCCCTCCGCCCACGGGACGACGAGTGCGCGCGTCAGTGGCCGTGCGACGGTCGTCAGGACCACGAGCACGGCGACCGCGAGGATCGCGAGGAACAGGATGAAGCGCAGGATGCCGCCCCGCCCGCGCTGGTCGCCGTAGCGCTCGTAGCGACGCTGGTCGCCCGGTCCACGTCCGTAGCGACCGGTGCGCTTGTAGCCATTGGGCCGCCGCTGGTCCGCGTCATCCGGGACGGCCATCGGCTCGCGCGCGCTCCGTCCGTTCCTGATGCTCATCGGGACTCCTGCGTGTTGGCGGACAGTCCGCCACGGCGGGCATCCAGCTCGTCCTGGAGGATGACGCTCGCGGCCTCGCGATCGATTCGCGCCCGGAACGCGTTTCGCTGGGTCCGTGATGGGGCACCGCCCGATCGCCCGCGCGGCATGCGGCCCAGCCGCTGCTCGGCCTCGAAGGAGCTGAGACGCTCATCGCGCAGCGTCACGGGAAGCGCCAGGCGCTCGCCGATGGCACTCGCCCACTGGCGTGCGGCTGCTGCCATCTCGCCCTCATTGCCCCTGGCCTCGATGGGCAGGCCCACCACGAGCTCGGCGATGCCCTGCTCACCGCAGATGCGGCCCAGGACCGCCGCGTCGGCCTCGAGCGTGTCGCCGCGGTTCACCGTCTGCAACGGCCGAGCGATCCCGACGCCCGCGTCGGCCACCGCGATCCCGATCCGGCGCGAGCCCAGGTCCACGCCCAGGATCCGGCTCATGCGCGCGTCACAGCACACCGCCGACGGGCATCGACGGGTGGCTCGCGACCGGACGCGGCATGGCGCGACCGGGGACTGCATTCGACTGGGGCATCAGCCCGATGGTAGCGGCTCCTCGGCAGGCCCGCCGTTGGCGGGGTCCGACGCGTCAACCGGGTCGTTCACGATGACCGTCACCCGCTGCTCGAGCGTGGGCACGGTCGTGACGAACCCGGGCCAGAGCTCCACGGAAGCCTCGCCATACCCGGCGAGCGCTGCCTCGGCCTCCTCCTGGGTCATGCCGAGCACCATGGCCTCGATGGCCGCGGCGTCCACGGGCACCACCTGCTTGGCCGAGACCGTCGCCTGGAACGTCACGGTGCCGTCCTCGTCGACGGTCCCATCGCCCACCGTGATCTCGGTCGAGCCCTCCACCAGGGTGGCGCCGTCGGCCACGAGCGCGTCGAGCTGCTGCGCAGCAAGCGCCTCGATGGGCGTCGTGTCTACCGCCAGCACCGTGCCGGTGGCGGTCATCACCAGCGTGAACGACTCCACCTCCTGGCCGACGAGCAATGCCGGATCCTCCGTCGGGGTCGCCTCGCCGAGCACGGCGGTGTCCGGGTAGGCCGTGTAGCCCGGCGGCACGCGATCCGCGTTCTCGACCTCGGTCTCGAACGTGGCCTCCAGGTCCTGCGCCAGGGTCGCGAGCGCGCCTTCGACGTCCTTCTTGGAGATGCGCGTGTAGCTGGTCTCGCTGCCGCCCGTGGTCTCGACCTGGTTGGTGACCCGCAGCACGGTGCGGTTGTACCGCGCCGGCACGATCCGGATCGTCCCGGCGGCAACGTTCCCTGTCTCACCGGGCTTCACCGCGGTCACGGCCACCTGGCTGGACTGGCACTTGAGCTCGGGAGTGGTGCCGCCCCCGGAGATGATCGCGACGGGCAGGAACACGGACTCGTCGAGCGAGAAGGCGACACCGTCGGCGGTGCGGACCTGGGTCGCCCTGGGGATCGTGTAGGCCGCCGTGGGATCGCAGTTCGTCCAGCGCACGGCCCCGGTTGCGGGGGTCTTCTCGACGCGCTTGCCGGTGGCCGGGAAGTCCCCGGACGCCTCCACTGGGATCTCGATGACCTCGGCCGGGATCGTGAGCGCCTCAGCGTCGACGCTGGGTGCGTCGGGATCAGCGGTCACCGTGAGCGAGACCGGGCCCACAGGCTCGATCTGCGGCGTGACGGTGATGGTCGCGGACGGCAGGAACAGGTAGGCGGCGACGCCGGCGATCCCCAGCGCAACGACGAGGACCAGGATGCCGGCGATGAGGCCCGCCGGCACCCGGCGGCGCTTGCGCACGACAGGTGGGGCCGCGGGGCGGGGTGCAACGGGGGCTTCACGACTGCGCTGGACGACGGCATCAAGCCGTGCGGCCTCGTCGGGGGTCTGTGGCCGGGCCGCCGAGCCTGCTGCGACGCCGGTGGCGAAGCCCGCGACAGCGCCCGCCGGCTGCGCGCCGGCGACACCCTGGCCTCGCGGCACCGTGAGATCGTCCGAGTGGCCTGCACCTGCGCCTGATGCGGCTCCCGCGACCGCCGCCGACCCGGCGATTGCCGCCGCTCCGCCGATCGCCGTTGCTCCGTCCTCGCCGCCCGCCGGCATGGCGAGCGCTGCCTCGTACTCCCCCACCGAGCCGAACACCGGGATCCCCGCTGACGCCGCGAGCGCTCGTGCGGACGCGTCGGGAGCGACGATGTCGAGGCGCCGGCCCTCACGCATCGCCTCTCGGGCGAGCAGCCGGAAGTTGATGCGCGATGTGGCCACGCGGGAACCGAACGGGACCACCAGCGCCACCCGCGTGTCCGGGGCATGGCGGATGCGCATCGCGGCCGAGGTGATCTCGTCCTCCGGGTCGAGGTAGACGATCGTGGGCACGGACTAGACCTTCATCGCGCGCAGCACGCGGCGCAGCGCGGTGTCGAGGGGATCCTCGGTCGTCTGGAGCTCGATCGCCTGCCAGGCGAGGCCCAACGGCGTGACGTCCTGCTGGTCCACGAGCAGGTGGGTCGCGTCGGATATGGCATCGACCTGGTCCGGGGCCATGATCGTCACCTCGGGTGGGCGGGCGAAGGGAAGGCTCTTCCAGAACCGCTCTCCGGCGAGCGCCTCCTTGACCTCGGGGAGCCTGGAGCCACCACCGCAGAGGTAGATGCGGGACGGGAGCATCTCGCCCGCCGCCAGCTCCTCCATGACAAGCTCGACCCCGGCAGCCCACACCGCGGTGTCGTCGCCGACGATCTCCTGGACGTCCTCGCGCTCACGCATCTGCAGGCCCCGCGCGTAGTCGACCTTGAGGGCTTCCGCCCGCGGGAACGGCAGGTCCATGCGGTCGGCGATGGACTTGGTGAATGCCCGGCCGCCAAGGGCGAACATGCGGGTGCCCTCGATGCCACCCTGGCGCACGAGCGCGACGTCCGTGGTCCCACCCCCGACGTCAATGAACAGGGCGCCCGACTGGCGCACGTGGTCGGCTCCCAGCACCCGGGCCACGGCATATGGCTCGGCCACGATCTCGAGCAGGTCGAGGTCGAGCTGGCTCGCGACCGACTGCAGCGCACCAAGATGGACGAGCGGGGCGAAGGCGTTGAAGATGCCGATCCTGACGTGGCGGCCCTGGAACCCGACCGGATTCGTGAGGCCGTAGCCGTCGATGGACGCGCCCACCACGGCGCTGTGGACCAGCCGGACATCAACGTGTGGCAGGCCCGTCTCCCAGGTGATCGAGCGCTCGGCCTCGATCAGTGCCTCGCGCTGGACCGAGTCGATGAGCTTGACCAGCTCGCCATCGGTGATGGGCACCTCGGGCTTCTTGCGCTCCTGGGTGAGCGTCGTGGTGAAGCCCTTGACGAGCTCGCCGGCGATGCCGATGACCACCTGGGTGGGCCGGAAGCCGGCCATCTCCTCGGCCTCCTGGAGCGCCACGGCGCAGTTGTCCACCACCGCCGCGATGTCCGCGACGGTGCCCGACTGCATGTGGGACAGGCCCTGCCGCTGGCGGCCGACGCCGCGCACCGTGCCATGCCCCGTCTCGTCGATCTCGAAGACGAGGGCCTTCGCGAACTCGGTCCCGATGTCCAGCGCCGTGCACGCGGCGGGGACGGGGCCCTCGTCGCGGTTCAGGATGCGGCGCAGGAACGACATCTAGGCTCGGGCTTCGCAGGGGGCGGAGATCGGGGTCACGCCCGCGCGACCAGGTCCGCCACCGCGGCACGCACGGCCGTGATCGCATCCCCGAGCCCCTCGCGGCGGGTGCCCTTCCCCTGGGCCATCTGCGGGCGTCCGCCGCCACGGCCATCGATGCCGGCCACGGCACCCTGGACGAGCGGACCCGCCGCGATGCCACGCGCCACGAGGTCGTCGCTCACGGTGACGAAGATCTGCGGCTCGTCGGCATCGAGGCCGACCGCGATCACGCCTGACGGCAGCGACCCGCGCATGTCCTTGGCGAAGCCCTTGAGCTCGTCGATGCCCTCGAGGTCGAGGATGGCGCCGGCGAACAGCACACCCGGTGCGAGCTCCTCGGCCTTGGCCGCGACCTCGCCCGGCTTGGGTCGGCCGCCGGCCGCGGCGCCCGCCTTGAGCCTGCGCTTCGTCTCGCGGAGCTCGTCCTGGAGGGACTGGATCCGGTCCTCCAGGGCCTCGGGGCCTCGTGCGGCGACGGCGACTGTCGCCCGATCAAGTAGGGCGAAGCGCTCCTCCATGAGACGGTCCGCACCGGCGCCAGTCACGGCCTCGACCCGGCGCATGCCCGAGCCGATGCTCTTCTCGCTGGTGATCACGAAGTTGCCGATCTGCCCGCTGGCGCGGCAGTGGGTGCCGCCGCACAGCTCATGGCTGAAGCCTTCGACGCGGATGGTCCGCACCCGCTCACCGTACTTCTCGTCGAAGAAGGCGTCGGCGCCGGCGGCCTGGGCCTCGGCCATGGTCATCCACTCGATGCTGACCGGCCGGTCCTCGCGGACCGCCTCGCGGACCTGCCGCTCGATCGCGAGCTTCTCGTCGTCGGTGAGCCCGCGGTCGAACGGGAAGTCGAAGCGCAGGTAGTCCGGGTGGACCAGCGAGCCCGCCTGGCGCGCCCGCTCCCCCACCACGTTGCGTAGGGCCCGATGCAGCAGGTGCGTGCCTGTGTGGTTGCGCATGATGTGGGCCCGGCGCTCGGCGTCCACGACGCCGGCCACGGTCTCGCCGACCTGCACGCGGCCGCGCAGGACGCCGCGATGGACGGTGAGGCCTGCGGTCTGGGTGCCGGCGACGCGCTGGACATCCTCCACCTCGAGCAGGACGGTGCCGTCGTCCGAGGTGATGACGCCAGTGTCGGCGACCTGGCCGCCCGACTCCGCGTAGAAGGGTGTCTCGGCGAGAACGATCTCCACGCGTCCGCCAGACCCGGCCGCCGAGACCGCCTCGAGCGAGTCGTACTCGGTGCCGTCGCGCAGGATCGCGACAACCTGGCCATGGGCGGTGGTGGTCTCGTAGCCGAGGAACCGGGTGGCCGCCGTGCGGGCAAGGATCTCCTGGTAGCGCGAGGCGGCGAGGTTGACGTCGGTCAGGCCGGCCTTCGTGTTTGCCCGGCTGCGCTCCCGCTGCTCCGCGAGCGCGTCCTGGAAGCCCGCGAGATCGGTCCGGACGCCGTACTCGGCCGCCAGCTCGACGGTGAGGTCGATCGGGAAGCCGTAGGTGTCGTGCAGGCGGAACGCGATGTCGCCTTTGAGGATCGGCGCGTCGGCCGGCAGGTGCTCCGCGGACTGGCCCACCACGCGGGGCTCACTGGTGAGCGCCTCCAGGGCGTCCTCCAGGAGGCCGACGCCGGCCTCGAGGGTCCGGTTGAACTGCCTGTCCTCGCGCTCGATCACGGCGAGGATCTCGTCGCGGCGCTCGAGCAGGTTGGGGTAGGCGACGCCCATGGTGTCGATCACGACCTTGGCCATCTCGCCCAGGAACGGCTCGTGCCAGCCGAGCAGCCGCCCGTGGCGGATGGCCCGGCGCATGATCCGGCGCATGACGTAGCCGCGACCCTCGTTGGACGGCAGGACGCCGTCGGCGGCGAGGAACGTGACCGCGCGGCTGTGGTCCGCGATGACCTGGTAGCTGAAGCGCTGCGCTTCGAACGTGTCAGGATCGCTGCCGAGCAGCTCGCGCATGCGGGCGTGGAGCGGCGCGAACAGATCGGTGTCGTAGTTGGTCGTCACGCCCTGGACGACGCTGGCGATCCGCTCGAGGCCCATGCCGGTGTCCACGCCGGGGGCCGGCAGCGGGGTCAGGCTCCGGTCGGGATGGAGCTCGAACTCCATGAAGACCAGGTTCCAGACCTCCAGCCACCGCGGGCAGTGCTCGCTGTGGTCAGGAACGCATTCCGGGCCCTCGGAGAGGTGGACGCCGCGGTCGTAGTGGAGCTCCGAGCAGGGGCCGCACGGACCCACGTCGCCCATGCGCCACCAGTTCGCCTCGTCACCGGCCGGGAAGTCACCCCAGCGCACGAGCCGCTCCGGGGGCAGCCCGATCTCGTTCTTCCAGACGTCGTGCGCGAAGTCGTCGGTCGAGTAGACGGTTGCCGCGAGACGGTCGGCCGGGATCTGGAGGTCCTGCGTCAGGAACTCCCAGGCCCAGTGGATGGCCTCGCGCTTGAAGTAGTCGCCGAAGCTCCAGTTGCCGAGCATCTCGAAGAGCGTGTGGTGACGCGGTGTGCGCCCGACCTCCTCGAAGTCGTTGTGCTTGCCGGCGACGCGCAGGCAGCGCTGGTAGTCCACCGCGCGGACGTAGTCCCGCTTCTCCACGCCGGTCAGGGCGTCCTTGAACTGGACCATGCCGGAGTTCGTGAAGAGCAGGGTCTGGTCACCCGCCGGCACGAGGCTGGCGCTGGGCACGACAGTGTGGCCGCGCGCCGCGAAGAAGTCGACGAAGCGCTGGCGGACCTCCGCGGCGGGGAGGAAGGGAATGGTCGGGTCGGACGGACTCTGGGTGGACATCGGGCCAATGGTAGCGAACGGGGTCCCACTCGACCGGACTGGGTCCGGCGGGTGCCGCCAGCCCCGGCGGTCCCGGCGGCCTCGGCGGCCTCGGCCCACGACCGTCGCACCCTGGAGGCGGGTCTCATCCGCAGGAGGATGGTCTGGCGCATTCATCCGTGCAGGAATGGAATCCGAGGAGTGCGTGCAGGGCTCAGGGCCAGAGGTCGGGGTTCGGCGTCTGACCCCCGTACGGCCGGGGCGATTCTGATCCGCACCGGGATTGTTGGCAGATTCGATCCGCGCAGGGATGGAATCAGGGGCGGGCGAGCACGAGCAGTGTGCTCCCGACCGGAGCCCGTCCGGGCGGCTGCATGGTCACGGCCGTCAGGCGCGGGTGGCAGGCCCTCCGCCATGCCGGTTCCGCAGGAGGATGCCCGCGAGTGCGGCACCCACCAGCGCGCCCGCAACGATGCCGCGCAGGAGCTGGCTTGGACGGTCGCCTTGTCCGCCGAGCAGTCCGGCGATCTCGTCCACCGCTCCCAGGCCAGCCACCGGGGGGCGATCGGACGCGCCGCGCGTGGGGCGCAGCCGGCTCACTGTCCCGGATCTCCAGACTGCGATCCGAGGGTGGCCAGGATCGCGACGATCCCGATGCCCACCCAGGCCATCACCGAGGCCGGGATGAGCGGGTAGTCGCCGATGGCCAGGAACGTCAGCCCCAGCCTGGCGCCGATCGCGGCGCCAGCCCATGCCCCCAGCGCCGCCGCGATGTACATCAGCGGCAGGCGCGACCCACCGTCCCCGCGGATCAGCACGTAGACCGAGGTGTAGATGAGCCCCAGGAGCAGCGAGAGCGGGAGGGCCGGCCCAATGGTCATGCGGACGCTCCCGCGAGCGGGGTGTCGGCCGCGACCAGGGTGTCGGCCGCGAACCGGCGATCGCCCGGGGGCACGGTCCCGGGACCCGCCAGGGAGGGTTCGATCCGGCCTCCGCCGAGGCACACGTCCCCGTCGTATAGCACGCACGCCTGGCCCGGCGCGATGGCCCACACGGGTCGCGTCGTCGTCACGCTCCAGCGGCCGCCGCGGGCCTGCTCTGCCGCGGTTGCCGGCCGCACCTCGGCCTCCACGAGCTCCGCCCGGTGGCGGATCCTGACCTGGGCGGTGAACGGCAGCCAGGCTCCGTCAGCGGCGCGGCCCGCGGGCGGCGTGTCCGCCAGGAACGAGACCCCTTCGAGCGGGATCACGGTGGTCTCCAGGTCCTCGCGTCGGCCGAGCACGATCGCATTGGTCGCCGGGTCGATCCGCGACACGTAGCGCGGCTCGCCGGTCGCGACGCCCAGGCCCTTGCGCTGGCCGACCGTGAAGCCTGCTGTGCCGTCATGTGTGCCCACGCGAGTCCCGTCACTGTCCACCACAGGCCCCGGAACAGGCTGCCAGCCACCCCGGTCGCGCAGCTCCGCACGGTAGTCGCCGCCAGGCACGAAGCAGATCTCCTGGCTCTCGGGCTTCTCCGCGGTCACGAGGCCCAGACCTCGTGCGATCTCGCGCACCTGCGGCTTGCGCAGGTCGCCCAGCGGGAAGCGGCTGTGCCACAACTGGTCCTGGCGCAGGCCATACAGGAAGTAGGTCTGGTCCTTCGCCTCGTCGGCGGCACGGGCGAGGACGGCTCGGGGACCGTCCCCGGTCTGGACCTCGAGCCGCCGCGCGTAGTGACCGGTCGCCACGGCGTCACACTCGTACAGTTGGCGGGCCTGGCCCAGCAGTGCCCCGAACTTCACGACGGTGTTGCAGTCGATGCAGGGACTGGGTGTCCGTCCGTCAAGGTAGGCGGCAAGGAACGGCTCGATGACGCCCGCCCCGAACTCGCGTTCCAGGTTCATCACGTAGAAGGGGATCCCAAGGCGGGCGGCGACACGACGCGCGTCGTCGGCGGCATCGGCCGAGCAGCAGGACTTGCGGAACTCCGAGTAGCTGTCGGCGGCCTCATGGAGGCGCATCCACACGCCCACCACCTCGTGGCCCTGCTCGTGCAGCAGTGCCGCAGCGACGGAGCTGTCCACGCCGCCGGACATCGCGACGAGGATCCGGCTCATCCGGCGACAGCCTCGCGACCGGGGCCGGCCGTCCGGGCCGGAGCCACGGCGGCAAGCCGCCGGATCACCTGCGGCACGACCCGGCACGCCTCGTCGATCTCGGCCTCTGTGGTCGTCCGGCCGAGCGACAGCCGCACGGCACCGCGTGCCTCCTCCGCCGGGTAGCCCATCGCGCTGAGCACGTGGCTGACCTCGTCGGAGCCGCTCGTGCATGCGGATCCGGTGGAGGCGCCGACGCCCTCGAGATCGAGTGCCACCGTCACCGAGCCGCCATCAACACGCGGGACAAGGATCGAGAGGATGTGCGGCAGACGCTCCATCGGGTGCCCGGTGAGCTCCACGCCCTCGATCGCCAGAATGGCGGCGGCCAGGCGGTCGCGCAGCGCCAGGACGTGTGCCCGAGTGGCCTCCCGCTCGGCCGCGACCAGCTCGAAGGCGCGGGCCATGCCGACGGCACCCGCGACGTTCTCGGTTCCCGCGCGCCGGTGCCGCTCCTGGGAGCCGCCGTGCTGCTGCGCGAGGATGTGGGTCCCGCGACGGATCCAGAGGGCCCCGGTCCCCTTCGGCCCTTCCGCCTTGTGGGCACCGAGGGCGAGCAGGTCGACCCCGAGTGCGTGCACGTCCAGATCCACCCACGGCGCACCCTGCACCGCGTCCACGTGGAACAGGATCCCGCGCCGGGCGCGAACGACGGTCGCGATGTCGGCGATGGGCTGGATGGTGCCCACCTCGTTGTTGGCGAGCATCACCGAGACCAGGATCGTGCGGTCCGTGAGCGCCTGCTCGATGTCGGCCGGGTCCACGCGGCCGTACCGGTCCACGGGAACCTCGACGATCTCGAACCCGAACTTCTCGAGGTGCGAGAGGGTGTGTCCAACGCAGTGGTGCTCGACTGCGGAAGTCACGATCCGGGCGCCGCGCGCACGTCCCGCCCAGGCAGCGCCCTTGAGCGCGAGGTTGCTCGCCTCGGTGCCGCCGCTGGTGAAGACCATCTCCCGCGCCTCTGCCCCGATCGAGCGGGCAAGACGGTCGTGCGCGTCGTCGAGCGCCTCGCGGGCCACCCGTCCGAAGGCGTGCGACGAGGACGGATTGCCGAAGGTGCCCCCGAGGTATGGGAGCATCGCCTCGAGCACTTCCGGCCTGAGGGGCGTCGTCGCGGCGTGGTCGAGGTAGATCGCCATGGTCGGGGGATTGTACGCCGCGACCACGACCACCCAGCCCGCACGAGGCCCGGGATGCACTTCGGTCCTACACTCCGGGTACAGACCGGTCCACCCCGCCACCCTCCACCGGAGGCACCTCCAGGCCATGCGCAGGATCCTCGCCCTCGTCATCCCCGCGGTGCTGGTGCTGGGCCTCCTGCCGGCAGCCGCGGCCGCGGCCACCCAGACCGTGACAGGCACCATCACCACCGAGGGCAAGATCGCCCTGTCGACCGACGCGATCGCCGTTGTCACCCTCGTCGACCAGCAGGCCTCGCCCGAGGCCGGGACGATCATCGGCCAGCAGCGGATCGAGTCCGTGCAGTTCCCGATCTCGTTCGGGGTCACCTACGACGATGCGCGCGTGGACCCGACGCACAGCTATGCGCTCTACGCGAGCGTGATCGACGGAGCGACGCGCTACCAGAACGCGGAGCCGGTGCCGGTGATCACCGGCGGGCCCACGCAGGACGTGACGGTGAACGTGACGCCGCTGTCGACGTCCGGCAATGCGACGGTCGGCGGCGTGATCGTCCGTACGGACAAGTCCGCGCTGACGCCCGATGCGGTCGCCGTGGCGGCACTGGTGAACGCCACGACCGGCACGCTCGTCGCACGCCAGGTCCTCCCCTCCCCGACCGAGCCGATCACCTTCTCGATCCTGTTCAACCCGGCCGTCATCGATGACAGCGCGACGTACGTGGTGAGCGCGGCAATCGTGGACGGGTCGCGCTACTGGCAGGCACAGGAGCCGCAGCCGGCGATCGCCAATGGCGCCGTCATCCAGCCCATCGAGGTGTCGGTGACGCCTCTCAAGGCCCCGGCGCCCACGCCGGAGCCGACACCGGAGCCGACGCGGCGCCGAGCCGACGCCGGAGCCGACGCCCGAGCCGACGCCCGAACCCACGCCAGAGCCGACGCCCGAACCCACGCCGGAGCCGACGCCAGAGCCGACCGCGGAGCCGACGCCGCCGCCCACGCCCACGCCGACGCCCACACCGACGCCCGAGCCGACCGCGAAGCCCACGCCGTCGCCCACGTCGGAGCCGACGCCGTCGCCCACGCCCACGCCGGAGCCGATCGTCACCCCGACCCCGACCGCGTCGCCTTCGCCCACGCCCGCTCCGACGCCGACGGCCTCACCCTCGCCCACGCCGAGCCCCTCGCCTTCTCCGTCACCTTCTCCGTCGCCGACCCCCGCACCGACCGCCGGCACCATCAGCGGAACGCTGACCTGGGCGGAGGACTTCGTGCCGTCGCAGGACGCCCGTGCCGTCGTGCTGCTGGTCGAAGGCACGAGCGGGCCGACGGCCGGGACCATCATCACGTCCACGTCGATGACGGATCCGGGTGACCAGCCGATCGCGTTCAAGCTGTCCTACCCGATGGCGGCAGTCACCGAGGGCACGCCGTATCGCCTGTATGCGGGCGTGACCGAGGGCGACCTTGCCTGGGTCACCCCGATCGGCGTGGCCGTCAGTGTCCCGCAGAACCCCGAGATCACGGGCGTGGAGCTCCCGCTCCAGTACCGCCCGGACCTCCTGAAGGGCGCCGTCACCGGCACCATCAGCGGCGACGGTCTCGACGGGATCACGAACCCCGACGCCTACGGCACCGCGCTGGTCCTGCGGGTCGACACGGGCGAGACCATCGGCATCCAGATGATCTCGCCGTTCGACATGGCGCCCGCCGACTTCTCCGTCCCCTACGACCCGACGACGATCGACCCCGATGCCGACTACGTCGCCCGGGCCTCGGTCTGGGATGGCACAGGCATGTGGGTGGCGGACGGAGACATGCCGGTGATCACCAAGGGCAACCCGCAGTCAGGGGTCTCGCTCTCCGTCAGCGCGCCGCCAGTTCCCACGCCCACACCGGCACCGACCGCATCGCCCTCTGCCCAGCCCACCCCGACGCCCACGCCCGACCCGGACACGACGGGTGACACCGGGGGGTTCAGCTGGATCGCCCTGCTCGTCGTGGCCGCGCTTGCCGTGATCGGGATCGGCGCGGCGATGGCCTGGCAGAGGAGCAGGCAGGCGCCGGAGGATGGCAACCCGCAACCGGACCCGACGCCGGGCCCGGTACCGCCAATGGCTCCGATCGACGATGTCGCCGGCGTTGACGCCGAGTCCACCTTCGCGGAGCCGGCTGCGGCCGACGCCCCGGCCGACCCCCCGGTGGACGACCTCGACGCCGACCTGCCGCCCGCAGAGGGACCCGCCGACCCTGATGCCGCTGCCACGGCCACGGCCGATGAGCCGGCCATCACCGATGCGGCAGTCGATGCCGATGCAGCGGCGGACGCCGTGCCCGGGGCGTCGGGTGAAGGGTTGGGCGACCTGGTCGCCGGTCCCGCCAGTACCGACACACCGTCTGCGGACAACGGCGAGGACGCCGGCAAGCGCTGAGCCCGTTCCGTCGCCGACTCAAGGCCCTGCCGCACCGCGTCAGGGCCTTCGCGTTCCTAGCCGCGTCAGGGCCTTCGCGTTCCTAGCCGCGTCAGGGTCTTCGCGTTCCTGGCCCACGTTCGGACCTCGCGCGGGCTTGGGGCCCCCTGGCGGTGGAAGGCCAGCGGGTGCACGCCTGGCGTGCGAACCAGCGCGTGCCCTGTCGCTTCCGGTCGTCCAGCGAGCGAGATCGCGCCTCCCAGGCCCGTGGACCACCACGTTCGGCACGCTGGGAGAGCAGGAATCACAAGAGACCCGCGCGTTCGCCCGGTGAGCGGGCACTGGGCGTCGGACGCCGGGCGGCAGGTCGCCAGGGGCGGCGCGCGATGGTTGACCGTCCCGGCGCCGTGCTCGGCTTGAGGTCAGCTCCGCTCGACGCGCGACAGGTCGTAGGCGCGACCGCGCTCGCGCTCGCGCTCGTGCTTGAGCAGCAGCCGCTTGCGCAGGCGGATCGCCGTTGGCGTCACCTCGACCAGCTCGTCAGCGCCGATGAACTCGATCGCGCTCTCAAGGGTCAGCGGACGCGGCGGCGTGAGGCGCAGGGCCTCGTCGTGCGAGTGCGTGCGGATGTTGGTGAGCTTCTTCTCCTTGGTCGCGTTGACGTCCATGTCGCCTGACCGGGAGTTCTCGCCGACGATCATCCCCTCGTAGACGTCCACGCCCGAGCCGATGAACAGCTCCGCGCGGTCCTGGAGATTGAACAGCCCGTAGGCGTTCGATGTGCCCGTACGGTCGCTGACCAGCACCCCGTTCGTGCGGTGGGTGACCTCGCCGGCCCACGGCCCGTAGCCCTCGCCGATCTGGTGCAGCAGCGCCGTCCCGCGCGTGTCGGTCAGCAGCTGGCCGCGATAGCCGATGAGGCCGCGGACCGGAAGGACGAACTCCAGGCGCACCCGGCCGTCGGCATCGGTCGTCATCTGCTCCAGGCGGCCCTTGCGGCCGGCCAGCGCCTGCTGGACCACGCCGATGTAGTCGGGCGGGATGTCGATCGTGACGCGCTCGTAGGGCTCGTGGATCTCGCCCTGGACCTCGTGGAGGATGACCTCTGGGCGGCTGACCGTGAGCTCGTAGCCCTCGCGGCGCATCTGCTCGATGAGGACTGCCAGCTGCAGCTCGCCGCGACCCCGGACCTCGAACGTGTCGCCGGAGTCCGTCGCATAGACCTCGATGGAGACGTTGCCCAGGATCTCGCGGTCCAGGCGCGCCTTGATCTGGCGCGACGTGACGTACTTGCCGTCGCGGCCGCCCAAGGGCGACGTGTTGACGCCGAACGTCATGCTCAGGGTGGGTTCGTCGACGTCCAGGCGGGGTAGCGGGCGGGGGTCGCCGGGCTCGGTGAGCGTGTCCCCGATGGTGACCTCCGGCAGGCCGGCCACCGACACGATCTCGCCGGGTCCCGCCTCGGGGACATCCACCCGCTCCATGCCCCGCGCGGTCTGAAGGCTGGTGACACTGCCGCTGAGCGTGAGCAGGCGCCCGGGGACGACGGAGCCGTCGGCGTCCTCCTCCTCCACGCGGACCACGGCGATGCGCTGGCCGACACGGATGGTGCCGTTGCTGATGCGCCCGACCGCCATACGGCCGACGTACTCGTTTGCCGAGAGGTTGGTCACCAGGAGCTGGAGTGGGTGGCCCTCCTCATAGACCGGCGGGGGCGTGACCTCCACGAGCAGGTCGAGCAGGGGCCCGAGGTCCGTGCCCGGCTGGTCGAGGTCGCGGGTTGCGGTCCCGAGCTTGGCATTCGTGTAGACGACCGGGAAGTCGATCTGGTGCTCGTCGGCGCCGAGGTCCATGAACAGCTCGTAGACGTCGTCGAGGACCTCGACGGGGCGCGCGTCGGAACGGTCGATCTTGTTGAGCGCCACCACGACCGGCAGCCTGCGGGCCATCGCCTTCTGGAGCACGTAGCGCGTCTGCGGGAGCGGGCCCTCGGCCGCGTCCACCAGCAGCAGGACGCTGTCCACCATCATCAGCCCGCGCTCGACCTCGCCGCCGAAGTCCGCGTGGCCCGGCGTGTCCACGATGGAAAGGCGGATGCCGCCGTGCTCGATCGTCGTCTGCTTGGCGAGGATCGTGATGCCCTTCTCGCGCTCCAGGTCGCCCGAGTCCATGATCCGGTCCACGACCGCCTCGTTGGCGCGGAAGACGCCCGTCTGGCGGAGCATCGCGTCCACGAGGGTGGTCTTGCCGTGATCGACGTGGGCGACGATCGCGACGTTGCGCAGGTCGGCTCGGACATGGGTTTCGGGAGCGGTGGAAGGCACGGCAGTGCCGGGGGTGTCAGTCATGGGCCCAGAAAGTGTCGCACATGCGCGCCCATTGGGCCGTCGTGGGGTCTCGATGCCGTCGTGCCGGACCATCGTGCCGGACCATCGTGCCGGGTCATCGTGTCCCTCGGGCCGTCGGGTGTCGTGGCGGGTCGGGCCGTAGCCGCGGGGACCGCCCACGACCGTCAGGCCGGCGCGGGCTCCCGGAGCAGGTCGCCGTCGAGCAGCTCCACCGTCCGGTCGGCAACCTCGAGCATCACGGGGTCGTGGGTGGCCACGATCGCCGTGACGCCTTCCGCCCTGACGACCGTCCGCAACAACAGCATGATCCGCCGCCCGGTCTCCGAGTCCAGCTGGCCCGTGGGCTCGTCAGCGAGCAGGAGTCGCGGGCGATTCGCGAGCGCACGTGCGATCGCGACCCGCTGCTGCTCGCCCCCCGAGAGCTCGTGTGGACGATGGCCCGCCCGTGTGTCCAGGCCCACCAGCTGCAGCACCTCCGCCACACGTCGATCGCGCTCGGCAGGATCCGCACCAACCAGCCGCAGGGGAACCTCGACGTTCTCTGCGGCCGACAGGATCGGCACCAGCCCGAACGTCTGGAAGACGAAGGCGATCGTGCGCCGGCGGACGTCGGCCGACGCCCGTTCGTCAAGCGCCGAGACCTCGATCCCGTCCACGTGCACGCTGCCTGATGTCGGCCGGTCGAGGCCACCCAGGAGGTTGAGGAGGGTTGTCTTCCCGCTGCCGGAGCGCCCGCGCACCGCGAGCAGCTCACCCCGGGCCACCCGCAGCGAGACGCCCCGGAGCGCGTGGACCACGGTGCCGCCCGTGGCGTAGTCCTTCCCGACCGCGTCCGCGATGACCATCGCGTCGGATCCCGGCTCGGGGCGGCGATAGCGTTCGGTCATCGCCCGTCCTCCTCGCCAGCCGGCCGGGCATCGCCCGGCGTGGGTTCCTCGCCAGCCGGGCCCGGCCGCTCCAGGTCCGGCCACACGCCCACGTGGTCCTCCTCGAGGCGGAGCCGCACCCGGCTGCGAAGCTCGAGCGACTCGACGTGGCTGCGGGGCAGCTGCAGGCGACCGGCACGATCCAGGACGGCGTACTCCTCGCTGATGACCCGGTCGTGGCCCTCCTCCGTCTGCTCGGTACGCCGCAGCGTCTCGGTGCTGGTGCGACCGTCCCGGATGGCGACCGTCCGGCCGACCTGCTCGGAGACGAATGCGTCGTGCGTGACGATCACGATCGTCGTGCCCATCTCGGCGTTGACGCGCCGCAGCAGGCCGAAGACATCGGCGGAGGTGGCGCTGTCAAGCTCTCCTGTCGGCTCATCGGCGAGGATCACCGCCGGGTCGTTGGCCAGGGCGATCGCGATGGCCACGCGCTGCTGCTCACCGCCCGAGAGCCGGTCGGGCCGGTGGCTGGCGCGGTCACCGAGCCCAACGAGGTCGAGGAGCTCTCGTGCCCGTGCAGTTCGTGCCTTGCGGCCATCGAGCAGCATCGGCAGCTCCACGTTCTCCGCCGCCGACAGGTAGGGCAGCAGGTTCCGCCCGGTCTGCTGCCAGACGAACCCGACGGTGCGACGGCGGAACCGCGTCCGCTCCGAGCCGCCCATCCGCCCCAGGTCGTAGCCGGCCACCACGGCGCGCCCTGCCGACGGGACGTCCATGCCTCCCAGGATCGAGAGCAACGTCGACTTCCCGCTCCCGGACGCGCCCACGATCGCGATCATCTCGCCTCCCTCGACGAGCAGGTCGAGTCCCTGGAGCGCGACGACCTCGAGCTCGGCAAGCTTGAAGATGCGGACCAGACCGTCGCAGACGATGACGGCGCCCTCGCCGTACCGCACCCGGGGCGGCTGGGCCAGCGAGGCGCCGGCCAGGGGATCGCGGCGCCCCGTGGCGGACCCGGCGGTCCCGGCGGACGGCAGCTGGGCGGAGTCGGGCGCGGCAGGCAGGATCGGCATCACTCGAAATCTTCCTCGAAGCACGGACGTTGGCGCAACCCGGCGCACGAGCAGGGATCCGACGGAGATCCCGAGGAGCACGACGCCGGCAAGAACCCCGAGCACGGCCAGCGCGGCGCGTGGGTCGAGCACGACGGGAACTTCGACCCGGACCCCGACGAGGGCGTCAAGGCCCAGCGCCGGCCTGACGACGGCGAACAGGCCCAACCCGAGCATGACCCCGGCCACGAAGGCGAGCAGGGTCGTCGGTCCGTGCTCAGCCGCTGTCAGGAGGAACACCTGGCGCGACGTCAGGCCGAGCGTCCGCAGGTGGGCCACCTCGACCACGCGTGCCAGCGCAGCCAGCGCCAGTGCCGCGGCCACCCCGAGCGCCGCATAGAGGGCGGTGACCGCGGCCGCAGCGATGATCACTCCGCGGATCGCCTCGGTCACGGGCGCGCTCCGGCGGGCCTCGGCATCCTCTGCCTGGCTGGTGACGGCGACCACCGGCGACACCGCGGCCACGGCCGCCCGGATCGCCGACGCGGCCTCCGCGGTTGCCGGAGCGCGCAGGACGACCCCGGTGGGCACGAGGCGCGCCGCCGGGGCCTGGGCTGCCACCCACTCGCGGGGAACCACCACGAAGGGTCGGCCTTCCGGCAGGCCGGGCCAGGAATCCGCCACGGCCGCCGCGAGATACGTGAGCGTGTATCCCTGCACGCTCATCTCGAACGTCTCCCCCGCCTGCACGCCGCGCGGGTTGGCGACGAGGTCCTGCGACACCACCGCTGGGATGGGACCCGCCCCAGGCGTCGTGGCGCCTGCCGGCCACGAAGGGGCGATGGGCGTGCCGTCCAGCACCTGCTCAAGGGCCGCCGCCCCCACGGCCGCATACATCGTCTGCAGCCCGCTCGGCGCGATCGGGATCAGCGCACGGAACTCGGAGGCAGCGGCTTCCACGCCCGGCAGCCGCTCCGGGTCGAGCCCGTTCGGCAGGGCTCCGTCGGGGACACCGAGGCGGTAGGCGCCGCCGGTCTTGTGCCAGGCCGCGAGCTCGGCGCCCCGGTCAAGGCTGTCGAGCGCCACCAGCGCGAACGTCCCCACCGTGGACGTGGCGAGGAGCACAAGCAGGATCGCCGTCCCAATGCCCCCCTCGGTGCCGCGACGTGCGGCAAGCAGCGGCACGAGGCCACGGCGGCGCCTGGCCAGCGAGGCCGCAGCGCGCATCACGGCTGGGACGACACGCAGGACGATGAGGCCCGCCGCCACGCCCACCAGCGCCGGGACGGCGGCAAGGAGCGGATCCACACCCGTCCCTGGCGCCGACAAGGCAGCCGAGCCCAGGCCACGCTCGCGCAGCAGGAACGCGCCACCCACCGCAAGGCCCACGACGAGCGCCTCGCCCACCAGGCGGCGCGGCCCGCTCCGCCGTCCGGACCGCTCGCCTGCCCGGCGCTCCGGACCCAAGGCCCGGGCGACCGGGACGACGGTCCCCACGATCACCAGCACGGCGGCAACCGCCACGGCGCCCGCTGCAAGGATCGTCGCCTGTGTCTGCCCGGCCGGCACGACGACGGCCGCCGCGACGGCGGCGAGCGCTGCCGCCGGTACGGCCAGCAGGACCCCCTCCAAGGCCGATGGCACGAGCACCTGCGCCACCGCGCCGCCGCGGCTGCGCACCAGCGCCATCGTGGATCGGCGGCGACGCCCGGCGAGGCTGGCAATCAGGACCATTGTGGCGAGGGCGACCAGGGCCGGACCGACAACGACGACGGCGATGACCGACCCTGCCGCGGTCCATGCGGCCTGGTGCGCCTCGAGGAGCGCGAGCATCCCCGTCCGCATGGCCGTCTCCCGGCCGGCTCCCACGTTGGCCGACGGGTACTGCACCGCGAGGGCCCGGAATGCCCGCAGCAGGTCGGGCGCCGAGCGCGCCGTCACCTGGCCCGCATCCACCCCATAGCGCCACTGGAGGCGCAACGGACGATGGTTGGCGTCGTTGATGTCCGCCAGCTCGCCGTAGGCCGCCGCATCGAGGATCGCCACCGCGTCGAGCAGCTGGAGCTCGGACGAGAGCGCCCGGATCACCGGCCGGATCGGCAGAGGGTCGTCGCGCCAGTACTCCGAGCCCGGATCGGGGACCTCGTAGATGCCGGTGATCTCCGCAAACGCGTGGACGGCCAGCTGCGAACGTCCGAACAGCGGGTCGCCGGGATCACCGCTCAGCGGCACCGCCTGGCCGAGCTCGAGGTCGAACCGGTCCGCCGTCGCCCGCGAGATGGCCACCTGGTAGACCGGGACGTCATCCTCCTTCTCCGGCCCGACCCCGTCGCGCCGGACAACCTCCGATGTGGGTGGCCTGCCTTCCACGTAGGTGATGTGCGCATCGATCCCCTCCTGCACCCGCATGCGGAGGAACGCGGGGTCGGTGGTCCTCGTGTCCACCCGGTAGCGGGCGCTGTCCACGACGATGTACCCGTCGTCCACGATCCGCTCGATGCGCCGCGGGAACGTCGCCCGCAGGTCATCGCCCGCGGCGCGCACCTCCGCGAGCGGGTCGTCCTGCGGTCCGGGTCGGGTGACCTGGTGCTCGATGAGCACGATGGCCCGCTCCGACGCCGTGGCAGCCGCAACCTGGGCCTGGACCGCCTCGTCGCCGAGCGCGGCCAGGATCCGTGGGGCGAGCGCCGCAGCGAACGCCGTCACCAGCACGAGGACGAGGACTCCCACCGTCGGCGCGAGGTCGTCGCGGAGCCGGAGCAGGGCCATCAGGGTCCAGCGCATCACTCGTCGCTCGCCCGCAGCACGGCGCTCGTCCGGGCGCCGGGGAGGATGCGCCGGAGCAGCAGGAAGGTGACGGCGATCAGCCCGATGGCAAGGCCGGCCACCGGGACCAGCGCGCCTGCAGGCACCACCACCACCGGGGCGGGGACAGGCGGCTCGCCCGATGCCGTGAGCGTGGCGAACGGCAGGGCGAGCCAGGCGAGGACCAGGCCGAGCAGCACCCCCGCACCCAGGCCGATGACGAGCAGGAGCGCGCTCTCGGCGGTCAGCCATGCCAGCAGCTGGCGCGACGAGACCCCCAGCGCCTTGAGCAGGGCAAGCTCGCCCAGCCGCTCCCCGGTGGCAACCGTCGCGCTCACGAGGTAGCCGATCGCCGCGAACAGGAGTGCCGCGACAGATCCCAGCTGCAGGATCCCGATCACACTGAGACCCAGGGAATCCCCGGCGAGATCGGCCTCGGTGGCGGCGCGGCTGACCACCTCCTGCGCACGGAATGGGGCGCCGCGCACGGTCGCGGCAATCGACGCCTCGGCGCTGTCCGCGGTGGATGTCCACCACTCCCCGGTCGGCGCGAGGGAGACGCCGGCGGCGTACCGAGCCAGCTCCACGGCTGCCCCGTCGACCAGCAGGAAGGGTTCGTCAGGCGACAGGGTTGGAAATTCGTCAAGCGCGCCCACGATGTGGACATCCACGGGGACGCCCACGACGGACGCGGTGAGCGTGTCACCCACCTTGGCCATGGCGCGCTCCAGGAGCACCGGACCCGCGAGGGCAGGGACGGTCGTCCGTTCGGGTGTCTCGATCCCCAGGCGCCACGTGCCCTTGCCCACCAGCCCGGTCGTGCGCACCAGCAGCCGGCCCGGGTCGGGGGCCGCGTAGGGCGTCGGCACGCCGAAGTCCCGAAACGTCCACGCCGTCAGCGGCGAGCCGATCACGTCGAGCGGCTGCCAGTCGGTGGCCGCCTCGTCCGTGGCCACGTCCACCGTCGCCGCAAGCGTACCGGCCACCCCGATCGGGTCGCCCGGGTCGGCCCAGGCCCCCGAGATCGAGGTGTTCACCTCGAGCTCCAGCGCCAGCACGTCCACGGGCCCCGTGAGGGCGGCCCCGGTGGCGGGGTCGCGGAACGGGATCACGAGCCTGGTCGGCGCCTCGCCGAGCACGCCGAAGCCGCTGTCCAGGCGCCAGGTCCTCCCGTCACCGTCCATCACGATGAGCGCCGCTGACAGGCCGCGGTACCCCTCCGGGACCGGAGCGAACCCGTCGAGCACCTGGAGATCGGGATCCACGGTCACCGCGACCGCCGACACGCCGTCGGGCAGCCGGAGGCCACCGGGCTCCACGCGGGCAGCGGCAAGCAGGTCCAGCGCCGTCCCGGTCGTCGTCCGCGCGGCGTCGTCGCGGAGCCTGACCACATCGCGGAGCGTCCGCGCATCGACGGCCATCGCGGGTGCGTCCCGGAGGGCCGCTCCCATGGCCAGCTGCACGCGGTTCACCGGGCTGGCGCCGGTCACCCCGTCGAGGTCGCGCAGCGCAGACCCGAAGGCCCAGCCCGCGACGTCCGACCCCGAGCCGGACTCGATGCGCACGTCGGACCCGGCCGCGAAGGCCGCCTGGTCCACCTGGGACTGCTCCCACGTGGCTGCATGGGCGGATGCGAACGTCCCGAGGGCTGCGGCGAGCACGAGCAGCAGAGCGGCGCGGGTGTACCGGAGCGGCCGGCGGGCGAGCTGGCGGCCGGCGAGCGCGGGCACGAGGCCGCGCCCTCGGACGAGCACCCGCTCCCCGAGCTCGGCCAGGCGCGGGATGATCCGGACCGCCAGGATCGCGCCGGCGACCAGGCCGATGGCCGGTGCGGCGACGAGCAGCGGGTCCACCCCGAGCACCCCACGCCCGTTGCGGGTGAGCGGTGCGCCGTACTGGCGCAGCTGGAGCAGCGCGATCGCCGCGAGCGCCACGAACGCGAGATCGAGCCCGAGTCGCTGCGGCAGCGTCCGGCCCACCTGGCGGCTGACCGCGGCACGCACGCCGGCGATGGGCGTGCCGGTGGCCAGCGTCGGCGCGACCAGCACCAGCACGGCGATCAGGCCGCCCGCCGCCACGACCGCCAGGGTGCCGGCACCGGGAAGCGGTGCCGCGAGCCCGATGTCGGACAGCGCGGGCTGCAGGCGCACGGCTGCCACCATGAGGGCACCCAGCCACGGGGCAGCGATCACCGCCGGAATCGCGACCAGGAGCGCCTCCGCCAGCGAGAGGCGCATGAGATGACGGGTGCCCGCGCCGCGTGCCCGCAGCAGGGCGGTCTCGGTACGCCGCCGGTCCACGAGCAGCGCCGCGACGAGGATGACCGCGTAGCCGCCGAGGACCGCGAACTGGATGACGAGGAGCCCGATCCCCGCCTGGGCCACAAGGAGCGAGCGGTCCATCGCGGCCAGGACCGCGGGCAGCCTGGTCGCCACCGACGCCTGGTTTGAGCCGGGCAGGGCGGCGTTGATGCGGCCCGTGGCCGCGCGCGCCGTGGCAGCCACCGCGTCGAGGTTGTCGCTGCGGAACCCGGCCACATCGGGGATGGCGCGCCACTCCGCGGCGACCGTCGAGGCGAGCCGGCCCGAGCGGAGATCGTCCGGCGCGACCATGAGCGGGCCGAGCGTCCGGAACGAGCCACCCTGGTCCTCGCCGTCGAGCACCAGGGCGTCCTCAAGCCAGTACGGGTCGTCCGGATCGGGCGTCCACGTGCCGGTGACCACCGCCCGCAGGTCCGTGCCCGTGACGCGGCCCGTGAGGTCGAGCGTGTCCCCCACCCGCACGCCCAGCGCGGCGGCGGCGCCGTCCGACAGGGTGACCTCCACCGGGTCCGCGCCCCCGGTGGCCCATCGGCCGTCGGACAGCCCGGCGTGCCGTTCGATCCCCTCGTAGGCGGCGAGCACCACGAGATCCGTCACCGCGTCGGCGGCCACGGCCGCGTCGGCGAACGGTGTCGTGACCCCGATGCGCACGAGCTCGCCGCCGGTGAGCGCGAGCGTCTCGGACAGCAGGGGCAGGATGGCCGCGTCCGCTGCCTCAAGCCGGTCGGTCCGGATCTGCGTCCGGACCACCACCGACCGGTCCGCTGCCGGGGTGGACCGCAGCTCCCGGTGGAGGCCGGCGAGCGTCACGGCCTCCGTGTACAGGACGCCGGCAGCAAGGAGCCCGAGGGCCGCCGTGAGCAGCGCCCACGAGGCAAGGACCACCGGCCAATCCGCGCGACTGCGCTTCACAGCGGTCGTCCAGAGACGCATCACGGGCTGGCCTGACTCCTGGGACAGTGGGCGGGTGGGTGTGCCCGGGCGGCACCGGTGTCATCCGACAATAGCGCGCACCAGCCCGGAAGGTTCGTGCGGCTACACTCCGCCCGAGCAGGAGGAGCCCCACCCATGACCGTCGCCGCCGTCATCCTGGCCGCCACCCCGCAGTCGGCCCTCGCCGACGCCGATGGCACGCCCGCCGTCCGCCGGATCGCCGACGCCGCCTGGGCCGGGGGAGCCACGCCGGTGGTGGTGTGCTCGTTCGATCCCGACGGTTCGGTGGCCGCGGCCCTCGCCAACACCGAGGTCACCCTGGTGGAGCCTGCTCCCGGGGAGGCCGGTCCGGTCGGCCAGATCGTCAACGGCGTCGAGGCGTCCATGCGCCTGGTGGGCGGCACGGATGCGGCCATCGTGTGGCCTGTGCGCATGGCCTGGGTGGACGCGGAGACCGTGACCTCGCTGATCGCTGCCCACGGCGAGCGGGCCGGCAATCTGGTCCGCCCTGCCTACGACGGCCGCACAGGCTTCCCGGTCCTGCTGCCCGTCGTGCATCTCGAGGCCTTCCGGGCGCTCGGGGTGGACCGCATGCCGGGCGAGCTGTTCGAGGAGCTGGTGGCCGCAGGGGTCCCGATCCGGGCCGTGGACACGGGCGATCCGGGGGTCACCCTCGATGTGACGACGCCACGGATCGAACTCCCTCCGTATGACGGACCCCCGGAGCCCGCCGACGACCGCGACCGCGAATGGGGCTCCGCACTCGCCGACATCGCCGACGACGCCCCCGTTCCCGGCCCGGATCGCCTGGAGCCCTAGGACCCATCCGGCCGGGTACCCTCCGCGAATACGTCACGGCCGCGGTGAGCGGCCACGCCTCACGCTTGTGAACCGTCACCGGAGTACCCCAGCCAGTGCACCGCTCCCGTCGCCGAACCATCGGCGTCTCGATCCTCGTCATCGCCCTCGTCGTCCTCGTCGTCGG
The DNA here is from genome assembly GCA_963748625.1 of uncultured Chloroflexia bacterium. GTDB lineage: Bacteria > Chloroflexota > Limnocylindria > Limnocylindrales > CSP1-4 > CAIXZV01. The sequence continues at coordinate 107,903 of CAVVJT010000004.1, forward strand.
CGTGGCCGGGTTCCTCTGGTACACCCAGCCCCAGCCCCTGCTGCCGGAGGCAGCCGCGTCCCAGGCGTCGACCGACACCGTCACCTACACCGCCGTCGACGGTCGCCTCGAGTGGACCCCTGCCGGCGAGACGCCGACGACCGGCCTCGTCGTGTACCCGGGCGCCAAAGTCCCGGCCGCGGGCTATGGGCCGCTCGCCCAGGACATCGCGGAGGACGGGTACCTCGTGGTGATCATGGAGATGCCGTTCAACTTCGCGATCTTCGGGATCGGCGCGGCGGACCAGGCGATCGCCGCCCACCCGGAGATCACCTCGTGGGCGATCGGCGGACACTCGCTCGGCGGCGCGATGGCGGCCCAGTACACCGCCGACCACGTCCCGCCCATCGAGGGGCTGGCCTTGTGGGCGTCGTACCCGGCGACGGACCTCTCGGCCAAGCCGATCTCGGCGGTGTCGATCTACGGCTCGCTCGACGCCGGCAGCGCGAAGATGGCGGCCGACGAGACGCGGGCGCTGCTTCCCCCGGACACGGTCTTCGTCGAGATCCCCGGCGGCAACCACGAGCAGATGGGCTGGTACACGGGCCAGCCCAACGATCCGCCTGCCACGATCGCCCGGGAGGAGCAGCAGCGCATCGTCGCCGAGGCGACGGCCGACATGCTGGAGACGATCTCCCAGTAGCCGCCTCGCCCGGCGCTACTTCTTGTCGGGCAGGCCCACGAACGAGAGGCCCAACTCCGCGTACTGCCCGGCATCCGGCGCGGACGGCGCCTCGAGCATCAGGTCCGACCCCGACTGGGTCTTGGGGAAGGCCATGACCTCGCGGATGTTCGTCTGGTAGCTGAGCAGCGCGGCCCAGCGGTCCACGCCCAGGGCGATGCCACCGTGGGGCGGTGCCCCGTATTCGAACGCTTCCAGCATCGCGCCGAACCGCTCACGCATCTGCTCGGGCGTGTAGCCCTGCAGGTTGAAGCTGCGGGCGAGCAGCTTCGGGTCCCAGATCCGCACCGACCCGCCGCCCAGCTCCCAGCCATTGAGCGCGACGTCGTACTGCATCGCCTTGGCGTGGCCGCAGGGGTCCTCCGGCGACCGGTCGTCGAGGTTCCCGGACGCCGTCGTGAGCATGACCTCGTCCTCGGGCACGACGCCGCTGAACGGGTTGTGGGTGGCGTCCCAGCGCCGGCCCTCCTCGTCCCACTGGTACATCGGGAAGTGGTGCACCCAGCAGTAGGCGAGCTCGTCGGGATCCGCGAGCCCCAGCCGGTTGCCCAGCTCCACCCGCAGGCGCCCCAGCACGTCGTTGGTGACGTCGTGCGTGTCGGCGACGACCAGGATCAGGTCACCCTCGGCAGCGCCCGCCTGCTGGCGAAGGGCGACCTGCATCTCAGGCGAGAGGAACTTGGCGATGGGCCCGTGGAGCTCGCCGACCTCGGTGACCGCCAGGTGGACGAGGCCACGTGCGCCGAACCGCTTCGCCGTCTCGGTGAGCTCGTCGATCTCGCGCCGCGTGGTGTGCGCCTGGCCGGCGACCGTGATGCCCTTGACGCGCCCACCCGAGGCAAGCGTCTCGTCGAACACGCGGAATCCGCTGGCGGGCGTCCCGTCCGGGGCGATCAGCACCGGCCCCAGGTCGAACAGCTCCATCGCGTAGCGGATGTCCGGCTTGTCCGAGCCGAACCGCTCCATCGCGTCCTCGTACTCGAAGACCGGGAACGGGATCTGCCGGATCGGGCGGTCGGGCGCCGTGGCCCGGCTGACCTCGATCACCATGTGCTCGATGAAGGCCATGACCGTGGCCTCGTCCACGAAGCTCATCTCCAGGTCCAGCTGGGTGAACTCCGGCTGGCGGTCGCCGCGCATGTCCTCGTCCCGGAAGCAGCGGGCGATCTGGAAGTAGCGGTCGATGCCCCCCACCATCAGGAGCTGCTTCATCTGCTGCGGGCTCTGCGGCAGCGCGTAGACCGTGCCCGGCTGGAGGCGCGACGGCACGATGAAGTCCCGGGCACCCTCGGGGGTCGACTTGATCAGGTTCGGCGTCTCGACCTCGACGAAACCGGCTGCGAAGTGCGTCTCGCGGATCGCCTGGACGAGCTTGGAACGCAGGACGAGGCGCCTGGCCATCGCCTCGCGGCGGATGTCGAGATAGCGGTACTTCAACCGCAGGCTCTCGTCGATGGTCGCGTCCGGGTCGTTCACGTAGAACGGCGGCGTCTTGGCCTCGTTGAGGATCGTGACCTTGGTCGCCTGCAGCTCGATCGAGCCCGTCGCGAGCTTCGCGTTCTCCTGGCCGGGCTGGCGCAGCGCGACGGTTCCCTCGACCGAGATGACGAACTCGGGACGGACCCGCTCTGCGATGTCGTGCGCCTCGGGGGCGTCGGCGGCATCGATCACCACCTGGGTGATCCCGTGGCGGTCGCGCAGATCGATGAACACCAGCTTGCCGTAGTCGCGCCGTCGGTGGACCCAGCCCGCCAGCATGGCGTTCTGCCCGGCGTCGTCCGCGCGGAGGTCCCCGTTGGTGTGGGTGCGGTACGGCGTTGCGAGGCTGAACGGTTCGGCGGGCACGTTGGGGGGCTCTCCGGCTGCGGCGTGGCGGGTCCCCATCGTACGGCACGGGCCCGTCCGGCCGCCGGAATCAGCGACCCGCCACACGTCGCCGGGCTATGCGCTCGCGGCAGCCTCGCCATCGACGACGGGGCAGAGCCCGTCGTCCACGTCGATCGCGACCAGCCGGAAGGCCATGGGCTCCGCGACCTCGCGGATCGCCAGCTCAGCCGCGTCCGCGAGCGTCCCCCGGGCGTGCTCCTCGAAGTGGAACGCCAAGGCCTCCCGCGACACGCCGCAGGCCTCCCCGGCCTCGATCTCCACCAGGCGCACCCGGACAGCGCCCGCCTCCTCCGCCCTCGCCAGCACGGCCTCGAGGATTCGGTCGGCGACGCCGGCCTCGTGCATCACGCCCTCCCGGCAACCAGCCGCTCAACGAGCCGGACCGCCCCCGGCACCGCCGCATCGACGGCCGGCGTCAGCAGCTCGCCGAACGTGTCCACGCGAGCCGCCTCCACCGAGACCACATCGACCCTCGCCGGCAGGACGGCGCCAAGCCGGCGGCCCGCCTCGAGGGCGACCCCTAGCGGAACGTCGTGCGCGGAGTCGAGGTGGCTCGTCTCCCGTCCCGGCACCTCGTCCAGCGTCCGGACACGGAGGGTGCCCGGGGGATCACCCGACCCGTGGAACGCATCGACCAGGATCGCCCGGTCGTAGCCGACGAGCCGCTCCATCAGCGACAGCCCGCCGACGGCGACGCAGTCCACCTCTACGGGTATGGCGCCGGCAGGCGTGACGTCCAGCCGCTCGCCGACGGCCACCGCCACCCGCCAGCCGACGCCGTCGTCGCCCAGGATCGGGTTCCCGATCCCGAGGACCAGCACCCGCTCAGCAGTGCTGGCGCCGGACATCGATCACGTCTCCCGCCGCGTCCCGGATGACGACTTCGAGCGGCATCTGCCCCGGCAGCGAGTGGGTCGCGCAGCCGAAGCACGGGTCGTAGGCGCGGAATGCCATCTCGATCCTGTTGAGCAGCCCCTCCCCTACCACCTCGCCCCCGTGGATCAGGGCGCGTGCGGCCCGGTCGACCGACATCGCGATCGGGGCGTGGTTGTTGGTGGTGCCCACAACGAGGTTGACCTTGGTGAGCAGGCCGCGCTCGTCGGTCCAGTAGTGGTGCGTCAGGGTCCCGCGCGGAGCCTCGACCGTGCCGACACCCTCGGTGGGCACCCGGGTAGGCAGCACGCGCACATTGGGGCTGGTGATGTCGGGGTCGGTCACGAGCTCGACCATCCGCTCGGCGGCGAACAGCAGCTCGATGAGGCGCGCCCAGTGGGTGGCCATGCGCCCGTGGACCTGCGGCCTGCCGCCGGCGGGCGCCGGCCCGGGGGCGAGGGTCGCGAAGTACCGGTCGCGCGCCTCCTGGGCGAGCGGCGTGGCCATCCCGTCGGCGACGTTGAGGCGTGCGAGCGGCGTCGCCGAGTAGACCCCCGAGGCCGGTCCGTCGGTGAACCCCGCCCATCCAACCTTGCGCAGGTACGGGAACTTGAGGTAGGTCCAGGGCTCGACGCGCTCGGCGATCCAGTCCCTGTACTCGGCCGGCTCGTACTCGCCGTGGAGGCTCCCGTCGGGCGCCGTGACACGGACCCGGCCGTCGTAGAAGGTCACCTTGCCCGCGGCGTCCACGAGGCCCATCGAATAGGTCTCATGGCGGTAGGTGGGACCGGTGATCATGTCCACGTACGCAGGGTTGCCAAGGATGAGGCTGTCGAACAGCCCGAGGCTGAACCGCCCGAACTCCACCATGAGCCGCGCGGTCTCCTCGATCTCGCGCCGCTCCTCCTCGGTGATCCCCTTCGTCATCCCGCCCGGGACGCTGGTGCAGGGGTGGATCGCGCGGCCGCCGATGATCTCCACGACGCGATGACAGCGGCGGCGTGCCTCGATCACCCGACCCCCGGCGTCGCCGCCGACCCGCGCGAGGACCCCGAGCAGGGATCGCTCGGCGACCGGGGCGTCCGGACCCACCACGAAGTCGGGGCCCGACAGCGCGTAGAAGTGGGTCGTGTGGTCGGCAACGTAGAAGGCGGAATACAGGAGCTCGCGCAGCAGCCGTGCCGGGCGAGGCGGGACGACGCCGTACACGGCGTCCGCGGCTTTCGCGGCCGCCATGTGGTGCGCCTCCGGACAGACGCCGCAGATCCGGTTGACCAGCGTCGGCATGTCCTCCACCGGGCGCCCGAGGCAGAACTGCTCGAAGCCGCGGAGCTCCGGCACCTGGAACCAGGTCCGCTCCACCTCGCCCCGGTCGTCGAGCTGGATCTCGATCTTGCCGTGGCCCTCCAGGCGGGTGATCGGATCGATCGTGAGGCGCGTCATGAGCGGCTCCTCGTCGCGCCGGCCAGGGCAGCCTCCGGGATCTCCGGAGCCTCCGGATGCACCGCACCCGATCCGGCGGCAGGCGGCGCCTCGCGTCCGGCGCGCGACGTCGCGGCCCGACTGCCCCGCAGCAGCGAGGAGGCGAGGCTGAAGCGGTAGAGCTGTCCGACCGGGTCCGGAATGCCGTCGAGCACGGCGTCGATGGCCTCGGGCGTGTCCGCATCGATCACGGACGCCCAGGCCGACATCAGGCGGGCGCCGTAGTCGGTCACGCCGTCCGCGGGCCCGTAGCAGCCGATGCACTGGGCTCCGGCGGCGGGACACAGCGCGCCGCACCCGTCACGCGTTGCCGGGCCGTTGCAGGGGATCCCCTGCTCCAGCAGGCATACCGCTGGATCGAGCCTGGCGATCTCGGTGATGCGCACGAAGCGGCCGATCTTCTTGACATCGCGCGTCCGGGCGCACTCGTCGCACACGGTGGTCGAGCCGGCCCCGAGCACGGACCCTGCCGGCGGCAGTGGCCCGCGACCCTCGAGCGCGGCCACGACGGCATCGATGACCTCCGCGATCCGCGCGGACTCCGGCGGGCAGCCGGGCACCGAGTAGTCCACCGGCACCACCTGGTGGAGCGTCCGGAGCAGGGGCAGGAATTGCGGCAGGCGCAGCTCGCCATCCGGGGCCTGCCACGACGGCTGGGGTCGGACGTCGTCCGGGTTGTGCGTGCTCGTCCCGTGGGCGTACGAGGCGGCGAAGATCGCCGCCGGCGTCGACAGGTTGGCGAGGCCGGGGATGCAGCCCTCGTTGGCGCACGACCCGAAGGCGACCAGGATCCTCGACTTGCGCCGGAGCAGGTGGGCGAGCTCCTCGTTCTCGCTGCTCCGGATGCCACCCGAGAACAGCGTGACATCGATCCATCCGTCCGGCATCGCCTCGACGTCGCGGTACTTCGCGTCCATCACCGCGGGCCAGAACACGATGTCGAACGCCGCCGCCACGTCGGCGATCCGCTCGTGCAGGTTGAGGACGGCGATGTCACAGCCGCCACACGCGGCAGCCCAGTACATCGCCAGGCGCGGCTTCTCGCTCACGGCTGCACCCCCACCGGCTCGGGCGAGGCGTCCAGGACGCCGGGCACGGCCCCGTCCCGGACCTCCGCGACCATCCTTGCGACGACCGCCCCGGCTCCGACCGGCGATGTGCTGCCGTCCCTGCCCCACGCGAGCGGTCCGAGCGCGCGCACCTCTTCGGTGACGCGCGTGATCTCCCGGGCCAGGCGCAGGCCCTCGGCCGCGCTCGCCCAGACCAGCTGGAGACGAGCCGGCTCGATGCCCAGGTCGGTGACAACGCGGCGCAGCACCTGGAAGCGGCGAAGTGCTTTCAGGTTCTGGACCTGGTAGTGACACTCGCCCGGCCAGCAGCCGCTGATCATGACGCCGTCCGCGCCCAGCGCGAACGCCTTGAGCACGAAGGTCGGATCGAGGCGTCCCGAGCACATCAGCCGGACGAGGCGGATGTTCGGCGGGTATTTGATCCGGGCCGTGCCCGCCAGGTCCGCCGCCCGGTAGCTGCACCAGTTGCAGGTGAATCCGAGGATCACGGGCTCGAAGGTGGCTTGACCCGGCGTGGGGGCCGGGTCGGTCGTCGCGATCATGCGGGCACCGCCTCCGCCGTCGATGGCGATCTTGTCGACAGGCCCGCCGCCGAGAGCGACAGGAGCCCCTCGATCTGGGCGAGGACCTGGGCATCCGAGAACCCCGTCCCACTCATGGCGCCGGCCGGGCATGCGGCGATGCACGTGCCGCAGCCCTGGCACAGCGCGGCATTCACTTCGCTGGTCATGCTGTCGTCATGGAACACGATGGCGTTGTAGGGGCACAGGTCGTTGCAGATCCGGCACCCGGAGCAGCGCGCCTCGTCCACGCTGGCCCGGACGGGCTCCAGCGAGAGCACACCCTGGTGGATGCGGCCGAGGATGCGCGCCGCCGCCGCGGAGCCGTTGGCCACGCTTGCCGGGATGTCGCGCGGACCCAGGGCGCAGCCCGCCGCGAAGACGCCCTCGGTCATGGTCGCGACCGGATCGAGCTTGGGGTGACGCTCGATGATCCAGCCGTCCGAGCTGCACGAGACCCCGAACCGCTGCGCCACCTCGCGTGCGTCGGACGGAGCTTCGAGGCCCGCGGACAGGACCACCATGTCGACCGGGATCCGGCGCTGCACGCCGGCGAGCGTGTCCTCGACCTGGATGACGAGTCGGCCCTGGTGCTCGGCCTCGTCGGGGAGGCGCAACGTGTCGGTGACGGCGGCCACCCGGCCGCGAACGAAGATGGTCCCCTCCTCGAGGACCCGCTGGTAGAACTCGTCGAAGGCCTTGCCCGGTGCGCGGATGTCGATGTAGAACTCGTACACCGTCGCGTCCGTGTGCTCCTTCACCAGGTGCGCGAACTTGAGGCTCTGCATGCAGCAGATCGCCGAGCAATAGCTGTTGAAGTTCCGATCCCGGCTGCCGACGCAGTGGATGATCCCCACCGCCTTCGGCTCGGTGACGCCGTCACGCATCACGATGCGGCCGCCGGTGGGCCCCGCGGCATTGGACAGTCGCTCGAACTCCAGGCTCGTGAACACGTTGGGCAGCACGCCGTACCCGTACGGCTCCACCCGGCGCGCGTCGAACAGCTCGTAGCCGGTCGCGATGACGATGTTGCCGACCTCGACCTCGACCTCGTCGTCCTGCTGGAGGAAGTCGATGGCCCCCGTCGGGCACACCTTCTGGCATGCCCCGCAGGTGCCCTTCTCGAAGTACACGCAGTTGGCGGAATCCAGGACCGGGATCTTGGGCACCGCCTGTGGGAACGGCGTGTAGATGCCCTTCCGCCACCCGATCCCGGCCTCGAACTGCTCATCGACGACGTGGGAGATGCACTTCTCCTGGCAGAGCCCGCAGCCGGTGCACAGGTCGGCCCGCACGTGGCGTGCGCGGTGCCGGATGCGCACGGTGAATGCGCCGACATAGCCGGAGACATCCGTCACCTCGCTCCACGTGTGGAGGGTGATGTTCGGGTGGGAGCCCACCTCGTTCATCCTCGGCGTCAGGATGCAGGCGGCGCAGTCGAGCGTTGGGAAGGTCTTGTCGAATGAGGCCATGTGACCGCCGATCGACGGCTGGCGTTCCACGAGGTGGACCGGGTAGCCCGCGTCCGCGAGCTCGAGAGCCGCCGTGATGCCGGCGATCCCGCCGCCGACCACGAGTGTGGCCTCGTTGACCGGGACCCGGATCGGCTCCAGGGGCGCATGCTCCTCGATCCGGTAGACGCCGCCTGCGACCACGGCCTTGGCCTTCGCAGTCGCGGCCGCCCGGTCCGTGTGCACCCATGAGACCTGCTCGCGCAGCGACACGAGCTCGCACAGGTACGGGTTGAGACCGGCCCGCTCGCAGGCCGTGCGGAAGGTCCGCTCATGCATGTGCGGCGAGCAGGCCCCCACGACGACACGGGTGAGCCCAAGCTCCGCGATGTCCTTCTCGATCAGCTCCTGGCCGGAGCTCGAGCACATGAACCGGTCGTCACGCGCGACGACCACACCGCGGCCGGCGAGCTGCGTCGCGGCCCAGTCGCGCACCTCCTCCACGTCCACGGTGCCCGCGATGTTCGTGCCGCAGTGGCACAGGTAGACGCCGATCCGCTGGGTCTCTCCGCTCATGAACCGGCCTCCCCGTGGCCCTGTGGCATGCGTGGCATCGGCAGCCCGTCGCCGCGCCGCGGACGAGGCGCCCGGCGCGGCGGGGATGTCGCCGTGCCGGCGCTGCCGCTGGGTCCTCCCGCCTCGGGGACAGGCACCTCGATCCCGATCCTGGCCAGCGCCCTGGACGCGCTGACCACCTCGTCGCCGATCCCGAGGTCGTCGGCGGCCAGCCCGAACGCAAGACCCATCAGCTGGGTGAAGAACAGGATCGGCATCGCGAAGTCGGTATGGAAGCGGTGGTTGACCTCTCCCTGGTACAGGTCGATGTTCATCTGGCACATCGGGCAGATCGTGGCCATGATGTCCGCGTCGAGGCGCACTGCGCAGTCGAGCAGGCGCCGGATCATCTCGAGGCCCATGCCCGGCGAGATCTGCGAGAGGTGGCCGCCGCAGCAGTCGGTCCGCATCGGGTAGTCCACGACCTCGGCGCCGAGCGCCTCGAGCAGGCGGTCGAACGCGACCGGGTGCTCACGCTCCTTCCAGCGCTTCTCCGGGTCGGGCCGGGTCACCAGGCAGCCCAGGTACGGCACGACGCGCAGGCCGTGCAGCGGCCGGGTCACCTGGGCGTGGACCGCCTCGGCACCCACGTCGGCGACGATCACCTCGAACAGGTGGCGGACCTCGACGGAGCCCGGCGCGTAGGCGAGGCCACCCGCGTCGAGCGCCGTGTTCACCCGCTCGGCGAGCGCCGGATCCTCCTTGAGGTAGTGGTTCGTCTTGGCGAGGTTCACGTAGCACTGGCTGCACGGCGCCACCAGCGTCCTCGTGCCGTTGGCGTCGCGCTGCGCAAGGGCCAGGTTGCGCGCGACGAGGGCATGGCCGCGGAGGGAGCCGATGCTGAAGTACTCCCCGGCGCCGCAGCAGTTCCAGTCGTCGATCTCGTGGAGGCCGATCCCCAGCCTCGCCGCCACTGCGGCCAGTGACGTCGCGTAGCCCTTGGCCGTCCCGTCCATGGAGCAGCCGGGGTAGTAGAGCAGCTCGCTCACGACGTGCCCTCCAGCTCCTCCGCCCGGTCGAGGATCGCCTGCAGGCCCCTGACGTCCCGGATCCGGTGCGGACGCAGCTCCATCCGGCCGCTCGCGAGCATGCTCATGCCAGCCGAGGCCATGCCTGGGATGCGGGCCGGGAAATGGCGCATGTAGTGCTTCGCCACCAGTCCGATCTCGAAGCTGCGCCCGTAGCGCCACACGTTCGCCACGAAGGTCCGGGCGAAGGCCGGGGCGGCCGAGTTGTGCGACCGGCCCTCGCGCCCGGCGATGCTCTTGATGGCGTACATGACGTCCGGGATGTGCACCTCCTGGGGGCACCGGACGGCGCAGTAGTAGCAGGACACGCACATCCACGGCGTGTTGCTGGCCAGCACGGCGCCGCGCATGCCGGCGCGGGCCATCGCGAACAACTGGCGGGGCGTGTGGTCCATGTCCGCGGCCGAGGGGCACGAGCCCCCGCAGGTCCCGCACTGGATACACATCTGCAGGCGGGTGTCGCCGGCCGACGCCGCGATCACCTCCGCGAGGAACCCGTGGTCCATGGGCAACTTGGTGCCCAGCTCGCCCGCTGTGACTGCCATGCCGATCCTGCCTCCCGCGGACGAGACTCGTCGAGGCCGGTACCGGTCGGGGCATCGGTGACGAGCCCGTAACTGGCGCTCGGTGATCGGGCCGGGGGGCCGGGGCGACGGCGATGGACCGGGACGGTCGGGCGGATCCGGCCGCAGCCCAAGTGAACGGGCTACGGTGGGCTGCTGCCAAGTGCCGATCCGCACGCCCGAGGGCGCCGGATAGCAGCCAACCGTGCGCCGCGGGGCAGTTGCGTCCGACGCGCGGGCCGCTCAGCCTCCGGCACGGATGGATCAGCCGTGCTTGTGGCTCGCCTCCGCGCGGGCGAGATCACGGGCGAGGTCGGCAAGGGGGACCACCTTCTGGGTCCCGGCGAGCAGGTCGCGCAGCTGGACATCCCCCTGGGCGAGCTCGTCGCCCAGGATCACCGCGAAGTGCGCCCCGTCCTTGCCCGCGCCTTCCAGCTGCCGGCCGAGCTTGCGGCGAGCCAGGTCCGCTCGGACGCGCAGGCCTGCTGCCCGCAGGTCCGTGGCCACCTTGAGACGGCCGACGGTGTCCGCCGGGTCCGCCCCCACGACCACCGCGAGCGGACCCTCCGCCGGCGGCGCCTCGCCTCCGGCCTGCTCTGCAAGCACCAGGGCGACACGGTCGAGCCCCAGACCGAACCCGATGCCGGGCGTGGGCTTGCCCCCCAGGAGCGCCACGAGCCCGTCGTAGCGGCCACCGCCGCCCAACGCCTGCTGCTGGCCCTCGCGACCGGCAACGTAGAACTCGAACGCGGTACGGGTGTAGTAGTCGAGGCCGCGGACGAGGCCAGGCTCCACGCGGTACGGGACACCCAGGGCCGAGAGGTGCGCCTTGACGCTCTCGAAATGCGCCGCGCACGCCTCGCAGAGGTTGTCGGTGATGCGCGGCGCGGCGGCGTTGAGGTCGGCCATCGCCGGGTCCTTGGAGTCCAGCAGGCGCAGTGCGTTGCGCTCGAGCCGGTCCAGCTCGGTCGGCGGGAGCCTGTCGATGTGGGCGCGGTAGTACCCCACGAGCACCCCGATGTACGCAGGCCGGCACGCAGGATCACCGATGGAGTTGACCAGCACCTCGACGCCCTGGACGCCCACCTCCGTGTAGAAGCGGTGGCCCAGCTCGATGATCTCGGCATCGATCGCAGGTCCGGGATCCCCGATCGCTTCGACGTCGAACTGCCAGAACTGGCGGTAGCGTCCAGCCTGCGGCCGGTCGTAGCGGAACATCGGGCCCGTCGTGGTGAGCTTCACCGGCTGCGGCCACGTCTGCATCCCGTGCTGGACATAGGCCCGGACGATGCCTGCCGTGGGCTCCGGGCGCAGGGCCCAGGCCTCCGCCTCCTCGGTGCGCGGCGCGATCCTGAACAGCTCCTTCTCGACCACGTCGGTGACCTCGCCGATCCCCCGCTCGAAGACGGACGCCTGCTCGAAGAGGGGCGTCTCGATGCCCCGGTAGCCGTACCGGGCGGTCAGCGAGGCGGCGGTGCGCTGAAGACGGTCGAAGACCGCACGATCGTCGGGAAGGAGGTCACGGGTGCCCCGGGGGGCGCGGAAGGTCGGCATCGGCGCCAAGGATAGCCGGGCGGCCCTTCGTGCGGCGGACCCTGGCCCCTGCGGCCGAGATCACACCGGGTGCATCAGCCAGACGAACCCGATCGCCACGACGGCGATCACCATCGCCACCAGCGTCGCCACCAGCACGGACGTGCCGGCGGGCCTGAACGACGCATCGTCGATCCGCCGTGTGCCCACCCGGTAGCGATGGAGGCCCACCCCGACGGTGAACGCGCCCATCGCGATCACCGCGGTGGACAGCAGGCCCACGACCGGGATGCCGGGCACCACGTCGGGGTCCAGGAACTGCGCGGCCGCGAGTCCGAGGGCGATCAGCGTGATGCCAGTGCGGAGCCAGGCCAGGTACGTCCGCTCGTTGGCGAGGTGGGTGCGCGCCCGGGAGTCGGCATCGATCTCCATGGCGACAGGATATGCCCTCGGGCGCGGGCGCCAGGACAGACCCTAACGTTTACGTGAGCGGTAAGGTTTGGTAGGCTTCCCCGGTGCACTCTGAAACCACCGCTCCTGGCGCCGGGCGTCTCCTGCGTATCCAGGAGGCCGCCTTCGAGACCGGCCTGACGCCGCGTTCGATCCGCTACTACGAGGAGCTGGGTCTCCTCTCCCCTGCCGCACGCTCGGACGGCGCCTACCGGCTGTACGACCCGGATGATCTGGAGCGCCTGCGCTTCATCCGCGGCCTCCGTGATGACGCCGGGTTCTCCCTCGCCGAGATCGGCGAGCTCCTGGGTGACGAGCAGGCACGGGCCCGCAACCGGGCGCTGTTCGAGGTGGCCCACAGCAACACGGAGCGTCTGCCGATCGTGCTCGACGCGCTCGAGCGGGTCGGACGCCAGGTCGCCACCCTCCAGCGCAAGATCGCCCGGCTCGATCTGATGGTGACCGACGCCGAGGCGCGCAGGGCCCATCTGCAGGCCCATCTCGACGATATCGAGGCGGGGCGCGAGCCCTCGCACCAGCATGCCGACTCCGCCACGGCGAGGACCACCCCGTGACGAACAGCCCGGCCCGCATCCCGCGCGCCACTAGCGCCGGCTCAGGCTCGGCGGCGGGCTCGGGCTCGGGCCCGGGCTCCCGCCTTGCGGCCGGCGGGCGTGCGTTCCGGCACCGCAACTACCGCCTCTTCTTCGGCGGCCAGCTCGTGTCGCTCATCGGCACGTGGATGCAGCAGGTCGCCCAGGCCTGGCTGGTGCTGCAGCTCACGCACGACCCACTCGTCCTGGGCATGGTCACCGCGCTCGCCTTCCTGCCGGTGCTGGTGCTCGGCCTGTTCGGCGGACTCATCGCGGACTCGCTGCCCAAGCGCCGCACGCTGATCGCCACGCAGGCGGTCCAGATGACGCTTGCCTTCATCCTGTTCGGCCTGGTCGTGACGGACACCGTGCAGGTCTGGATGATCATGGTCCTCGCCCTGTGCCTGGGCGTCACGAACGCCGTGGACATGCCGACCCGCCAGGCGTTCACGGTGGAGATGGTCGGTCGCGAGGATGTGCCCAACGCGATCGCGCTCAACTCCGCCATCTTCAACGGAGCGAGGATCATCGGACCGGCGGTCGCGGGGCTGACCATCGGCTTCTTCGGCGGCGATGTCGCCATCGCCTTCCTGCTCAACGGCCTGAGCTTCGCCGCCGTGATCGGGGCCTATGCACTGATGCGGGAGGACCAGCTCTCCACACCGCCGGTCATCGCCCGGGCCCGGAGCGTCGCGGAGGTCCGCGGCCAGCTCGCCGAGGGAATCCGCTACGTCGGCCGGACCGACATGGTGCTCCTGGTGGTGGTGACGGTCGGAGTCGTGTCCACGTTCGCGATGAACTTCGGCGTGATGATCCCGGCCCTCGCGGACCAGGTGCTCAACACCGACGCCACAGGCTTCGGCTTCCTCATGACGGCGACCGGGATCGGGTCGCTGGTGGCCGCCCTCGGGATCGCCTTCTCGGGGCGCTCACGGCCGGCCTTCGTGCCGCTCGGTGCGCTGGTCCTGGGCGTCTCGCTGGTCGCGGCATCGGCCACCCAGGCCTACGGTCCCTCGCTGCTCGCCATGGTGTTCGTGGGGATGGGCGCCATTGGCATGGCGGCCACCGCCAACACGGTGGTCCAGATGGCTGTGCCCGACGAGCTGCGCGGGCGTGTCGTGAGCGTCTACACGACGGTGTTCGTCGGCTCGACCCCGCTGGGCGGCCTGCTCATCGGGTGGCTGGCCAGCTCGTTCGGCGTGGACACGTCCCTGCTGGTCGCGGGTGTCGCCTCCCTGGTCATGGGTTCGATCAGCCTCCTGTGGATGCGCCGGATCCGCGGCGCACGCTTCCTCGCCCCTGCGACCACGGCGCCACGCCCTGCGCCCACGGCGCCACGCCCTGAGCCCCACAGCGCGCCCGAGGCCCCCTCGCCCACCCCCTGACCATGCGACCGGGGTCGGGTGGTCCGCCGTCCCCCAGCCAGGGGGCGTTGCAGACCCTGGCGTGCAGAACTCAGCCCCCAAGTTGTCGAATCAGCGGGTGAGCCACACGGGAACGGCACCGACTTCCCCCATACCTGGGGTGCGGCGGGCGCTGGGGGATCGGCGGGCGCTGGGGGATCGGCGGGCGCCTTGGATCGCGAGGCGCTGGGCCGACCGAGGCCGGACAGCGCGCCGGGCCGACCGAGGCCGGACCCCGCGCCGGACCCGTGCGTGGAGGGCGCGGGTCCTAGGACAACTCGCGCTGGACGTTCAGGACGTCCTTGAGCTGCTCCACCCGGCCCATCACCTTCGCCAGCTGCGCCACGGAGGCCACCTGGATCGTCATGGTGACCGCGGCACTGTGGTCCGGGTTGACCCCGACGTTGGCGGCCAGGATGTTGACCTTGTTCTCGGCCATGACCTGGGTGATGTCGGACAGCAGCCCCGTCCGGTCGTAGGCCTCCACGCGGATGGCGATCGGGTAGGTCTGGGCTGGGGCGCTCTCCCACTCAGTGTCGATCAGGCGTGACAGCTCGCGCTCATGGAGGACGGTGGGGCAGCTGCGCAGGTGGACGGTGATGCCCTTGCCGCGCGTGATGAAGCCCTGGATCGGATCGCCCGGGATGGGGTGGCAGCACTTCGCGAAGCGGACGAGGAGGTCCCCCACCCCCTTGACCCGGACGCCGCCGGTGCGGGCCGGCTGTTGGGGCGCCACGGTGGGCAGCGCAGCATGGCCGTCGTCCATGACCCCCAGGCGGATGACCACCTGCTGGGCGTTGATGGCCCCGTAGCCGATGGCCGCGAAGAGGTCGTCAATCCCTTCGTGCTGGTAGCCCCTGGCGATCTCGAGGATCTTGTCCAGGCCCACCGTCTGGATGTTGGTGCGCGCCAGGCGGCGGAGCTCGCGCTCGAGCGACTCGCGGCCGTGGACGATGTTCTCCGCGCGGTCCTTCTTCTTGAACCACTGGCGGATCTTCTCCCGCGCATGGGAGGTGCGGACCAGGTTCAGCCAGTCGCGTGACGGGCCATGCTCGCCCTTGGTGGTGACGATCTCCACGATGTCGCCGTTCTTGAGCCGGTAGTCGAGCGGGACGAGGCGGTTGTTGACCTTGGCGCCGATCGTCCGGTGGCCGATGTCCGTGTGGATCCGGTAGGCGAAGTCGAGTGGCGTGGAGCCCGCGGGCAGGTCCTTGACGTCGCCGCGTGGCGTGAACACGAAGACCTGGTCCTGGAAGATGTCGAGCTTGATGCCCTCGACGAACTCGGTGGCATCGGAGTCACTGACGTCGCGCTGCCACTCCATGAGCTGGCGCAGCCAGGCGAGCTTGGCGTCGTAGTCGCGCTCCGCCTTGGAGCCTTCCTTGTAGCGCCAGTGCGCCGCGATACCCACCTCGCTGACCTGGTGCATCGCGTGGGTCCGGATCTGGATCTCGAGCGGCTTGCCGTCAAGCGCGATGACCGCGGTGTGGAGGCTCTGGTAGAGGTTGTTCTTGGGGACCGCGATGTAATCGTCGAACTGGCCAGGGATGGGGCGCCACAGCGCGTGCACGAGCCCGAGCGCCGCGTAGCAGTCGCGGATCTCGTCCACCAGGAGGCGGATGGCGTAGACGTCATAGATCTCGCCGAACTCCGCGCCCTTGCGCTGCATCTTCTTGTAGATGGAGTAGATGTGCTTGGGCCGGCCCTGGAGCTCGGCCACGACGCCGGCCTCCTCCAGCCGCGGGCGCAACTCCTCGATCGCGCGCTCGATGTAGCTCTCGCGGCCCTTGCGCCGCGTGTCGAGGAGCTTCGCGAGCTCCCGGAAGGCCTCGGGCTCGAGGGCTTTGAAGGAGAGGTCCTCCAGCTCCCACTTGATCTGCCAGATCCCGAGGCGCTCGGCGAGCGGGGCGTAGATCTCCATGGTCTGGCGGGCGATGCGCTGCTGCTTCTCAGGCTTGAGGGCGCCCAGCGTGCGCATGTTGTGAAGCCGGTCGGCGAGCTTGATGAGCACGACGCGGATGTCGTCGGCCATCGCAAGGAACATCTTGCGGATGTTCTCGGCCTGCTGCTGCTCGTGGCTGTGCGTGGAGAACTTGGAGAGCTTGGTGACACCGTCCACCATGTGCGCGATCTCGGGCCCGAAGCCCTCCTCGACGTCGGCGAGGCTGTACTCCGTGTCCTCCGGGACGTCGTGGAGGAGCGCGGCCGCGACGGCGATCGGGTCGATCCCGAGCTCGGCCAGGATCTGGGCACTCGCGATGGGGTGTGTGACGTAGGGCTCGCCCGACGCCCGGACCTGCGAGCTGTGCGCCTCCACCGCAAGGTCGAACGCCTTCTCCACGATGGCGATATCCGCCTGGGGGTGGGCGGTCCGAACGCTGGCGATGAGGCGCCGGCGCATCGCCGGCAGGTCGGTGTGGTCCCGGTGCACGTGCTTGGGGACGGGTGCCGTTGCCTCCACCAGGGATTCCGCGGCTTCCGCGGCCGCCGGGCGGCCGGTGGCGCCCCGCGCACCACCGCTCTTCCGACCCCCGGGGGGTGGGTCGAGCGGGATCTCCGGGTCGCGGACGACAGGTTGGGGCATGGCGGGCAGTCTACAAGGTGCGTGCGCCGCCGAGGTTCGGCCCGTTCGAAGGCGGCGTCAGCCGAGCAGGCCCACGGCCAGCACGCCCTCGATGCGCAGACCCCCGGTGTCGGTGACCCGTGCGCGGGAGATCTCCATGGGCAGATCGTCCCCGCCGCGGAGCATGACCACCTCGGTGCCCTCGCCCGGACCGCTGGTGATGGCGACCACCAGGTCGCCCGCGTCGGCGGTGAACCGTCCCTTCATCGTCTCGCCGCCGGCCCTGACCGTCAGCCTGTCAGGCGCCGTGAGGGTGACCGATGTCGGGCGGGTGCCCGTCCTGAGCTCGATCGCGTCGGCGATGAGCGCCTCGGCGTCGGCCTTGGACATGGTCGTGCCCACCGTCAGCCGCTCACCGCCTCCGCCCAGGGTGACGGAGCGCAGCCGGGCACCCCCGGTCTCCGCGGGCAGCGTCACGTCGGTGAGCGTGCCCTCCACCGAGCCTGCCGTCCGGTCCAGGACGTCCACGTCCTCGAGCGCGATGTCGAGCGAGCCGATGCGGATCCCGCGGAACGTGGCATCGGTGGCGTGCACCACGACCCGGTCGGCCGTTCCGGTGAGCAGGTCCGTGGGCGGATCTGCATGGACGCTGACGGTCGTGTCGTCGGCCTGGAGTCCCGCCGCGGTGAGTCCGGCGGTGACCAGCCCCGACGCGACCGCCGGGAGCCCGAGGAACACCACGAGCGTGATGACCACCGCGGCCAGCGCGAGCGTGAACAGGCAGCCGCGCACGCCTCAGGCGCCCCGGAAGCCCATGGCCGCCAGCACCTCGCGGGCGACCGTCGCCTCATCCCAGGAGAGCGCGTGGTCGGCGTAGAGGATCGTGGGCTCGTGGCCCTTGCCGGCCAGCAGGACGATGTCGCCGGGCCGCGCGCGGTCCAGGGCTGTCTCGATCGCCATGCGGCGGTCCGGGATGCCCAGGACGTCAAGGCCGCGGGTACAGCCCGCGGCCTCCGCGCCGCGAACGATCTCGTCCACGATGGAAGCCGGGTCCTCGCGTCGGGGATCCTCGTCCGCGGCGATCACGAGGCGGCAGCGCTCGCCGGCGATCCGGCCCATGACGGACCGCTTGGCCGTGTCGCGCTCGCCACCCGAGCCGAAGACCGCGATCAGGCCGCCGCCGTTCGCCCGCGCGATCGGCGCAAGCAGGTCGAGGACGCCCTCGAGCGAGGCGGGCGAGTGGGCGTAGTCCACGATCACCCCGAACGGCTGCCCGAGGTCGATGCGCTCCATGCGGCCAGGGACCCCCGCCACGCCCTCAAGGCCGGCACGCACGGCGGCGGGATCGAGCCCGAGGCCGTGCCCGAGCGCGACCACGGCCAGCGCGTTGTGGACGTTGAACCGTCCGGCCAGGCGCAGGTCGAGCCGTCCGGGACCGGTGATGCCGTCGAAGCCCACGACGAGCCGCCGAGCATCCTCGTCCACCGCAGTCGCCTGGACATCCGCGCCGGCGGCGGTCCCGTAGGTGACCACGTCAGCCCGGGCGCGGCGCGCCGCAGCCACGAACGCAGCGGCAGCAGGGTCGTCGTGGTTCACCACCGCGAGCTTGGGCCAGCGGCGGCCACCGACCGCCTTGACCGGGTTCGCATCGCCCTCCTCGAGCATCGCGAACAGGCGCAGCTTCGCGTCACGGTACCGCTCGAACGTCCCGTGGAGCTCCAGGTGCTCGTGGGTCAGGTTCGTGAAGACCGCCGCGTCGTAGGCGACGCCCGCGACCCGCTCCAGCTCCAGCGCGTGCGACGTGGTCTCGACGACCACTGCCGCATCGCCCGCCTGGACCATCGCCCGCAGTGTGGCCTGGAGCTCCGGGGCGCCCGGGGTGGTCACGTGCGCCTCGTGCCGCTCGCGAACCCGGCCGATCCTGGTCTCCACCGTCCCGATGAGGCCCGTGGCAATGCCGGCGGCCTCGAGCGCAGCCGCGGCCAGGAAGGACGTGGTGGTCTTGCCGTCGGTGCCGGTGACACCCACCACCGCCAGCTCCCGCGACGGGTCCCCGCACCACCAGCCGGCCGCCTCGGCCAGGGCGGCACGCGACGAGCGCACGACGAGCTGCGGCAGCGGGACGTCCGGCCCCGGGTGCTCGACCAGCGCTGCGGCGGCCCCGGCAAGGGCGGCCCCGGCGACGAAGGCATGGCCGTCGACGTGGAACCCGGGCACCGCGACGAAGAGCGTGCCTCCTGACACGGCACGGGAGTCCTCGGCGAGTCCGGTCAGCTCCAGATCACCCAGGCTGTCGGGTGCAACTGGCGTCCCTGCTCGCACGGCACCGCTCACCAGGCCCGCCGCGGCCAGCCGATCGAGCAGGCCAAGCAGGCGCCTTGGCGCGGCTGGCACGGCCCCGGCGACCAGGCGGTCGATCTCGCTGCTCACCTGGCGGACCTCCCACGGCCGATGGTGCGGGCGGCCTTGCCCGCGACACGGCCCAGCCCGTACCGCCAGGCGCGGATCACCACCTCCTGGGCGCCTGCCAGCTCGACCCAGGCCGCCCCGAACGAGCGCTTGTGCTCGTACAGCCCGTAGGTGGGCTCGCCCTCCACCGGGATTCTGCGGGCGTCCGCGGTGTCCACGCCACCCAGGTCCATCTCGTCGCGACCCTCGGCGAGGGCCAGCTGGATGGCGCGCCAGCGCAGCAGGTGCATCGCGCCGGGGTGGTCCCGGCGGCGCTCCGCGCGGTCGGCAGAGTGGGCCGTGGAGAGGCGTGTGCCGTGGCGGTAGAGGATCAGGCCGCCGAGGACGTCACCGTCGGGCGCCCCCTCGCGGGCTTCGAGGTACACGAGGTGCCCGGCCGCCAGGGCGCGCCGCCACCAGCTGGTGAACTCGGCGGGGCCGGCGAACCCGAAGCCCCGCCGGTCGCCGGTGGCGCGCAGCAGCCCGTAGAACCGGTCGAGCGCCCCACCTCCGTCCTCTGAGGCAGGCGTGAAGCCGTCCAGGGGGCCGCCGCGCACGTCCCAGCGCACAACCACCACCCCGTCGCGTTCGGCGCGCCTGATGCGCTGCCTGGTCGCCTTGGCGATCCCGTCGAAGACACCGCCCGCGTCGCTGCCGACCGGGAGCGCGAGTGCCATCCGGTGACGGGAGGGCTGGATCTCGGGGATGGCGTGGTAGCCCGCGGCAGCGGTCGCCGCCCGGTAGGCGTCGTCATCCGCACGGACCTCGGGATCCGCGGCGAGCACGTCGAGCCCGTCACGGTCGACGAAGTTGGCGAGATCATCGAGCGCGGCGGCGATGTGCGCACCGCCCGGATCGCCCGCCCGCCACGGACGCGAGGGGCACACCGGACCACGCGGGAGGTACACCGATCCCCCGGGCACACCGGCCCAGCCGCGCTTCAGCGCCATGGCGCGGGCATCCCCGACAGCGAGGAAGAGCGGTGCCCAGCCACCGCCGGAACGGTGCTCGGCCCAGGCGCGCGACTGGAGGACGTGCCCACCCGGCGCGTCGACCGCCTGGGCGTCCCAGTCCTCGAGCTCGGCTGCTGCCAGCTCCCTGACGGCCGACCTGGTCACGCGTCGCCCCCGGCGTCGCCCCCGCCGCCGAAGCCCGCCGCGGTGGTCCCGCCGGCACCCGAAAGGCCGTGGCGCATGCGTTCCAGGCGGACACGTGCCTGCACGGCAAGGGAGTAGGTGCGCCGGCCAACGGGGTCGAGCACAAGGTCCCACGCCCCGACGTAGCGGATCTCGCGCCCGCCGAACCCGGTCTTGAAGTGCGCGATCCCCGGGTGCGCGAGGCCCCACATGTCGTAGCTCGTCGCGCCCGCCGCCTTGGACGAGCGGATCGCCTCCCACTTGAGCAGGTAGTTCGCACGCGAGTCCGCTCCGGCCTGGGTCATGCCGCCATACGGCTCCACCACTCTGCTGCCGCTGCGCACGAGGAACAGGGTCGCCGCCGGCGTTCCGTCCGGGAGCTGCGCAAACAGCAGCCGGGCGTGGCCGGCGGGGGCGTAGGCATCCCAGGCATCACGGTAGGCCGACAGGGCACGGATCAGGAACCCGGCGCGCTCTGCCGTCTCCTGGTAGATCGCGTAGAACTCGTCGAGCCGCTCGGGGCCGGCGTCCACGATCTGCACGCCGGCCGCCCGGGCCTTGTTCACGTACTGGCGCCACTTCTTGCGCAGATCCGCGTAGAGGGCATCCTCGTCGGCCGTGAGGTCGATGACGCGCGTGGAGACGGGCTGGATCGGGTCCGCCGGCCTCCAGCCAGTGGCGGTCAGCGCGGCGGTCAGCGCTCCGTCAGCATCGGCGCCGGCGCCGCGCTCGATCTCCGGGTCGATGCGCAGGTGGCTCACCCGGCCTCCGAGCCGCAGGCCCGCTTGGGCCAGGTTCGTGAAACGGGCGACGGACGGCTGGTCCCACGTGGCGAGCACGGGACCCCGCGGCGCATACGCGAACGCCCACGGCAACGGACCCGGTCGGCGGAGCAGCACTTGGGCCCCCACCCCGGCATCGCCGGGGTCCAGGAGGCGGCGCGAGGTCCAGCCGTTGACGGCCTTGACCTGCGCCCATGCCGAGAGTTGGAGGTAGGAGCCGAGGGGGTTCGCCTCGACCACCGCGTCCCACTCGGCTTCGGTCGGTTGGACGGGCGGCGTGGCGCCGGCGCCCGAGGGTCGCGCTGTCATGCGCGCCCACGCCGGCGCAGGAGGTCCACCATCACCCCGACGATAGACCGGAGCTCGTCGATGCGCAACGCGAGCGAGCCGGCGATGATCACGGCGCCGCCCGCGGCGACCGCGAGGCAGATGCGGACCAGCAGCAGGAGGAACCCCGGCGCCACCCCCCAGGCGCCGATGAGGGCCTGGTTGACGCCGTACGCCACGAGCGCCCCGGCGAAGGAGACGATGACGGTCTTCGCCATCACCACCCACACGTGGCCCATGCCGGGCCTGAGACCCGGGACCCGGCGGATCAGCAGCACCACGAGCACCGTGGTCTCGAGCCACGCGGAGATGGCGATCGCAGCCGCAAGGCCATTGAGCCCCAGCGGCGCGATCAGGAGGTTCGCGACGACGATGTTCGCGACCACCGCCACCAGCGCGGCAGCCACCGGCGTCTTCGTGTCCTGGAGCGCATAGAAGGAGCGGGCCAGAACCGTGATCAGCGAGTGCGCGGTAAGACCGAGCAGGAAGATCGAGAGCGCCGCCGCCATCGCCCGCAGGTCGCTCTCCTCCATGCCCGTCATTCCGAACAGGAGGTGGACGAAGTCACCGGAGACCACGATCCCGAGTGCCGCGATCGCGACCATGACGTACCCGAGCAATGCAAGACCACGCGTCACGAGCCGGGTGAAGCCCTCGCCGGCACCGAGCGCGGCCTCGCGGGACAGCGACGGCAGCAGGACGATCCCGAGCGGGACCCCGATGACCCCGATCGGGATCTGCAGCAGG
Source organism: uncultured Chloroflexia bacterium (assembly GCA_963748625.1). GTDB lineage: Bacteria > Chloroflexota > Limnocylindria > Limnocylindrales > CSP1-4 > CAIXZV01. The sequence goes on from CAVVJT010000004.1 coordinate 130,135, forward strand.
ACGAAGGCGGCGTTGAACACGGAGATCGCCCCGCCCCCGAGTGTCGAGGCAAGGCTCGTCATCACCACGAACACGATCTGCGTGGCACCGAGGCCGATCGCCCTCGGCACCATCAGCAGCAGCGCGGTCCGTGCCTGGTCGTCGCCCAGGTCGACGAACGGCCTGATCCTGGCTCCGATCCCGACGAGGGCCGGGATCTGCACCAGGATGTGCCCCAACGCTCCGAGCACCACGCCGTAGGCCAAGCCCTGTACCCCGAATGCCGGTACGAGGGCGATGGCCCCGAAGATCATCGCCAGGTTGTAGACGAGGGGCGCGAGGGCTGCCGCCCCGAACCGTTCCCGGGAGTTGAGGACGCTCGTGGCGATGGCTCCTGCGGCGAGCAGCACCGGTGCGAGGACCATGATCCTCGTGAGCTCCGTCGTCTGGGCCACCTGGGCGGCATTGAAGCCCGGGGTGATGACCGCGATGAGCTCGGGGGCGAACCACATGACGAGCGCTGCCAGCACAAGCAGGCCGGAGAGCATCAGGGTCGTGACCGTCGAGACCACGCGCCAGGCGCGGGCATCCTCCTCCTTGGCGAACAGCCCGGCGACCACGGGGATCAATGCCGACGACAGGGCGCCTGCGGCAACGAGCTGGAACATGAGGTCTGGGATCCGGAAGGCCGCGTAGAACGGGTCCAGCTCCTTCAGACCAGGGAACGCAGAGATGTAGACGATGGTCCTGACGTACCCGAGCACCCGCGACAGCAGGAACATCCCCGTGACGATGAGTCCGGCGCGGGCCAGGAACCGTGCCGACGACGCGCCCTTGCGCTGTGCTGCGGCGGCCGCTCCCGGGTGGAGGGTTGTCTCCTCGTCGGCGACGACGCCCGTCAGGACATCGGGGTCGTCCATCAGGTCGCCCTTGCCCGCGGATGGGCCACGCGGTAGGCATCGCGCAGCCGGCCCGGCGACACGTGCGTGTAGACCTGGGTGGTGGCAAGGCTCTCGTGGCCGAGCAGCTCCTGCACGACCCGCAGGTCCGCCCCGCCGTCGAGCAGGTGGGTGGCGAACGAGTGGCGCAGGGTGTGCGGGCTCACACCATCGGGCAGGCCGGCGTTGCGGCACAGGCGGTCGAGGCGCAACCGCATGCCACGCACGCCGAGCGGCGCACCGCGGTGGTTGAGGAAGACGGCCGTCGACTCGATGGTGGCCGGGACCGCGCGCTCCGCGAGCACCGGCCGGCCCTGGGCCAGGTAGTCGCGCAGCGCCTCGCGGGCCGGCCGACCCAGCAGCCCGATCCGCTCCTTGCGCCCCTTGCCCATCACACGGATCTCGCCCCGGCGCAGGTCGAGCCGGCCGAGGTCGGCCGCGGCGAGCTCGCTGATGCGCAGACCGGCGGCATACGCCGTCTCGACGAGCGCACGGTCCCGCTCGGCAAGAGCCAGGGCAAGCGCCGGGTCGGTCCGGCTGGTCCGCGTGGAGCCGTCGCCGGCCGCCACGAAGTCCTCGTCCACCGCGGCCATGAGCGCGTCGATCTGGGTGACCTCGAGCACCTTCGGGAGGCGCCGCGGCAGGCGTGGTGTCGCGATCGCGCCCCACGGATCGCCCGGAGCAATGTCGGCCCGCACACAGTAGCGGTGGAAGGCGCGCAGGGCGGCCAGGCGCTGGGCGACCGAGGTCCGCGCATGCCCCTCGGACAATTCGGCCAGGTACGTGCGTAGCGCTGCCTTGCCGGGGTCGCGCCAGTCAGCGCCGCGCGCATCGAGCCAGGCGAGGTAGGTCTCGATCGAGGACTCGTAGGAGCGGCGCGTGTGCGGCGATGTGTCGCGGGCCTCGAGCGAGCGCAGGAAGCGGTTCAGTGCCTCCGTGCCCGTCACAGGTGCGGGCCCCCCGTTCACGCGCCGCGGCTGCGGCGCGTACCCGAGGCGGAGCCCGACCGTCCGGTGGACCCGGGCTTCGTCGCTCGCTTCGTCCCCTCTCCGCCCGTCCGGCCGCCCTTGCGGCTGCCGCGGGCGGGTCGCTCGAGGGCGGCCGGGTTCGGCGGGCCACCCTCCAGCACGAGGCCCGCGACGATGTCCGCGGGCAGCGGAACCGCTGCGCCACAGGTCAGGCAAAGGCCGTCGTCCCCCTTGCGGGCCACGGCGCCCTTGCCGTCCTCGTGACCCATGTGCAGGGCGCCCGTCGGCTCGTCGTTGGTGGTGTAGTCGCACTTCGGATAGGCGGAGCACCCCCAGAAGACGTTCCCGGTGCGCCGGGCGCGACGCGCCACCAGCTTCCCGTCGCCGTTCTTGGGGCAGACCACCTCGAAGGGGAGCGGGTCGGGCGGCGGGGGCCCATCCTTCTTGATGTAGCTGCAGTCCGGGTAGCGCGAGCAGCCGACGAAGGCGCCGAACCGGCCGCGCTTGGTGGCCAGCGTGCCCTCGCCGCACTCCGGGCAGGTCTCACCCTCGCCCTCGAGGTGCGGGCCCTCCTCGCCGGGCAGGGGCCTCGTCTCCTTGTGGTCCGGATACGTGGAGCAGGCGAGGAACTTCCCGTTGCGCCCCAGGCGGATCACCATCGGATGGCCTTCCGAGCAGACCTCGTCGGTCTCCTCGGTGGTGATGTCGCGGCGTTTGACGGTCTTGCGGACCTCTGCGACGCGATCGCGGAGCGGTCCGAAGAATGCGCGCAGAAGGGGAACCCACTCCCGCTCGCCCTCCGCGACCTCGTCGAGATCGCCTTCCATCCGGGCGGTGAACGCGAGGTCCACGTACTCGCTGAAGTACGTGACGAGGAAGTCGGTGACGATCTCCCCGATCTCCTCGGGCCGCAGGCGCTTCTCCACCACCTTCACGTAGCCGCGGTCCACGATGGTGGAGATCGTGGCTGCATACGTGGATGGCCGGCCGATGCCGTGCTCCTCGAGCGCCTTGATCAGGGTGGCCTCGGTGTACCGGGGCGGCGGCTCGGTGAAGTGCTGCGTGGGCGTGACCGACTTGACCGACGTCACGTCGCCGGCCGTCAGCACCGGCAGGGTGCCCTCCGCCTCCTCGGTGTCGTCATCGCGACCCTCCGTGTAGACACGGGCGAAGCCCTCGAACAGCGTCCGCGTCGCCGACGCCCGCAGGCGGTACGGTCCGTCGACCAGCTCGATGGCCGTGGTCTCGAGCTCCTTGGGCGCCATCTGCGAGGCGATCGCGCGCTGCCAGATCAGGCGGTAGAGCTTGTACTCGTCCGCCTTGAGATGCTGGCGCAGTGCGTCCGGGTCACGCTGGAACGATGTGGGCCGGATGGACTCGTGGGCTTCCTGGGCGCCCTTCTGCTTCGTCTTGTAGACCCGGCCCTTGCCCGTGCCGTACTCGGGCCCGAAGCGCTCCGCGATCATCGCCTGCGCCTCCGCCATGGCGACAGCGGCGATGGACGTGGAGTCCGTCCGCATGTAGGTGATGAGGCCGACGTGCCCGTCGGGCGTGTCGATGCCCTCGTACAGGTCCTGGGCAACGGACATCGTGCGCTTGGGGCTGAAGCCGAGCTTGCGACTGGCCTCCTGCTGGAGGGTGCTCGTGGTGAAGGGCGGCGACGGCGTGCGCTTGGAGGTCTTCGTCGTGACCGAGTCCACCACCGGCCGAAGTGCCCGGATCGCGGCGGCGTGGCGCTCCGCGGTCTCGCCGTCCCCGATGTCCACGGCCTTGCCGTCGATACGCGCCAGGTCCGCCGTGAAGGCGACCCCGCCCTCGGTGAGCAGCATGGCCTGGAGCGTCCAGTACTCGCGGGCGGTGAAGGCCCGGATCTCCCGCTCCCGCTCCACGACCATGCGCACGGCCACGGACTGCACGCGTCCGGCCGACAGGCCACCGCGGACCTTGCGCGAGAGGAGCGGGCTCAAGGTGTAGCCGACCAGCCGGTCCACGATGCGGCGCGCCTGCTGGGCATCGACGAGATTGCGGTCGACATCGCGCGGGTGGGCGAAGGCGTCGCGGATCGCGCCCTCCGTGATCTCGCTGAACGTCACGCGGCGGGTCTTGGCAGCCGGGACGTGGGCCGCCTCCGCGACGTGCCAGGCGATCGCCTCCCCCTCCCGGTCAAGGTCGGTGGCGAGGTACACGAGGTCAGCTGCCTTCGCAGCCCGTGTGATGTCCGACACCTGCTTGCGCCGGTCATCAGGGACCACGTACTCAGGCTCGAAATCGTGGTCCACGTCCACGCCGAACTTGCCCTTGCCCGGGTTCTCGGGCAGGTCCCGGACGTGCCCGTACGAGGCGAGGACCTGGTAGTCGGCGCCGAGGTAGCGCTCGATGGTCCGCGCCTTCGCGGGCGATTCGACGATCACGAGGTTCTTGGCCATGTCGGCCGGGAGTCTAGCACCGGCCACTTATCCGCCAGTCACGACCTCGGCCCGCGCATGTGGACGGCTAGATGTCCCGGATGCGGCGCAGGAAGTCCTCGTCGATCTCGAGGTCGGTCTCCGGCTCGTCCAGGACGAGGTCCTCTCCGTCGTCCGGGATCAGGACGGGCAGGCGCCCGGCAGCATCGCCGGGGCCATCCGCCGGGCTGGCGCTGGTGCCCGCAGCCGTCGGCGCCCCTGCTCCCGTCACGGCGCCGGTGGCGATGGTGGCGCCCGTCTCCGCGATGTGCCGCTCCATCTCCTCGGGCGGGATCTCGATGAAGCGGATGACGCGGTACGGGAAGAAGAAGACGGAGTCGATGCGGTCGATGAAGATCGGCCGCTTCCCATCGAGCGAGCGCACCCTGGTGCAGATGAGGCCCGCATCGCTCGCGGTGGGCAGGGCAAAGACGTCGGCCAGCAGCGGCTGCTCGTTGGCGACGTGGATGACGACGTTGCGGATCACGCTCGCATGCTCGCCCATCCGGCCTCGGGCGTCACCGGCCCGATGGTCCCGGTGCGCAAGCCCGGCCGAAGGTCAGGGGTGGTAGAAGTCCACGACCAGGCGCACCCGGCCACCCGACACCCACACACCGATCCCTGCCCGGTCGTACTTGGGGTTCATCAGGTTCACGTAGTGCCCGCCGAGGTACGACTTCTCGCTCTGGAAGTACAGGTGCGAGCCCAGGACCGCCGAGTACGGGTTGCCCGACCGGCAGCCGAGGTTCTCGGCCCAGCGGTAGCTGTCGTAACCCGCCCGCTCCAGGCGGTTGCCCGGATTCCCGCCCACGAAGTGACTGCAGATGCCGCGCGTGGCCAGGAGCTTCGCGTACGGCCGTGAGACCTCGCTGCTGATCCCGGAACTGAGGGCCAATGGGGCGACGTCGCGACCGCCGGGCGATCGGCAGTCCCCACCGGATGTCACCCAGCCACCGGTGCGGGTGCAGTTCATGAGCTTGAGGTAGTACGCCTCGACACCGGTCCAGGAGCCCGACACCGCACCTCCGCCGCCGGAGCGCGGGATGTCCTTCTTGCTGCTCGACGCCGGGGGCGCCGCTGCGGGCTTGGGCTTCGGCTTGGGCTTGGGTTTCTTGGCCACCGTGAACTTGCCGGTCTCGGCCCGCGCGACCGCCACGCCGGCCTTAGACACGCTGCCCGGGCCAACCGTGGCCACGACCTTCGCGGCATAGGGCAGGGGTTCGGCGGGCCGGAAGACCAGGACCTCGCCGGCCTCCGCCCAGAGCACGGTTCCCTTCACGGGCTTGCCGTTGGCGGTCACCTTGAACGCCGCAGCGGTGGCTTTGCGGTTCATCATCTCGTCGAAGCGGACCGAGATCAGCGCCGAGCGCTCGATGTCTCCCTCGCCCTCACGCGGCCGGAATCGGACGACGGACGGAGCGTCCGCGGTGCGCACCACAAGCTCCGGAACGGCCTCGAAGGCGACTCCGTCAGCGTCCTGGAGCCCATCGAGCGCGACCCGGTAGCTGGTCGACGGCGTAAGCGGCTCATCAGGTGTGAAGACGAAGGTGCCGCGGGCCTCGCCCTCGACCAGCGATCCCGCGACGGCGGGCGTGATCCGGAGCGCGTCCCGCACCACGTCGAGAGCAAGTGGCTTGTCCAGCGTGATCTTGATGGCGGTGGTGGTCTTGGCCCGCTTGCCGAGGACCCTGGTCGCCTCGAGAGCGACGGTGCCCGGCTTGGATGTCAGGATGACCGCCCGCAGGGCGGCGGCCAGCGCTCCCCCATCCGCGGCCCGCGCGGCCGTACTCACGGTGATGGTGTACAGGGTGTCAGCGTTCCAGTGGGCAACCGGGGCGATCGAGAGGGTTCGCGCGTCAGGGCTCCAGGCGAAGCTCACGGCCGCATCCGGGCTGATCCGCAGGGCGGCAGCGACCGTCGCCGGATCCATCGGCGCATCGAAGGTGACACGGAAGGGGCGGGTCAGGCCATGACCGGTGGCGACCGTGCCCTGGATGGACGCGGCGACGGGCTCAGGGACGGACTGCCGCACGGCCACGCTTGGCGCCGGCGGAAGCCCAGCCATCACCAGGACAGCGATCAGGGTGGCGGCCACGAGACCGGCTCCCGTGCGGCCCGCGACGGACCCTGGCACGACCACCGGCAGGTAGACGCGCAGGAGCACCGGGACCGCGAGCAGGATCGCACCCAGCTTCCGCAATACGTCTACCTCCAACTGCCCAGCCGGGTGCCGCCGTCACGCGGGACCGGCCCCGGGGACGAGACGAGCTCGTGCTGGGACGGCCGGGGATGGGCGGAGGGTACCACCGGGTTCCACGGTCGGGCAACCGTCAGCATGCCCGACCGCACCACCGGGCGGCGGTCAACCTCACCATCACGCTGCCGTCCGCCGTATCCCCTTGCCCACCGTCGGCAGCGTGGGCCGGGGAGGAACGGTGCCTTCGAGCAGGCCTGTTGCCCGATAGCGAGCGAACGTCTCAACGACCAGCCCTCGCACCTCGAGGCCGGTCAGCGCCGCCAGCACGGTGGCAGGGGCAAGGCCCGTGGCGGCGGCGACCGCGTCCGCCGTGGCGGGTCCATCCTGCAGTTGCCGGGCGATCAACCGCTCGGTGGACGGGAGGTCCGCGAGCGGATCCGCGAGCCCCCGATGCATGGAGTCCGGGGCCAGGTAGCCGAGGTCCTCCAGCAGCTCCGGAACGCCCGCGATGACACGCGCCTCGGGACCCGCTTCACGCAGGAAGGCCAGGCTTCCGGCGACCGTGGGGTCGTCGGGCCGGCCTGGGACCAGGTGCAGCCCCCTGCCCTGTTCCAGCGCCCAGGCAGCTGTCGTGAGGGCACCGCTCCGCGCGCCCGCCTCCACGACCACGGTTGCGTCTGCAAGGCCGCTGATCAGGCGATTGCGGCGCGGGAAGCTGCTCCTGGACGGTCGGGTGTCCGGCGCGAACTCGCTCAGGATGGCGCCCCCACCGTCGACGATCTGCTGAGCGAGTCCGCGGTGTCCGGCCGGGTAGAGGCGCGCGTGCCCCCCGCCGATGACGGCCACCGTGGGCGTCTCGTTCCGCACGGCCGTCGCATGCGCGGCCCCGTCGATGCCCAGCGCCAGCCCCGACACCACGGTCGCGCCATGGGCACCGACCGCCTCCGCGATGCGGCAGGCGATCGTCCGACCCGCGGCGGTGGGACGACGCGTGCCCACGATGGCCACGGCACGCATCCGATCCAGGGCTGCGACCGATCCGCGCAGGAACAGCACTGGCGGTGGCAGCTCGACAGCACGCAGCCTCGATGGATAGGCATCATCCGCGAGGAGGATGACGTCGACACCGGCTCTGCGGACGACCGCCAGGCGCTGCTCGGAATCGCGCGCCGCCGCCACGACCTCGGCAGCCGCCTCCGGGTCCAGGTGCCAGGCGCCACCGTCGCGCGTTCCGGCGGTGACCACGAGGCCGGGGGCGCCTGCCGGTCCCCGAGCGGCCGCCAGCACGCTTCGCGCGGAGCCGTACGCTGCAAGCAGGCGGCCGAACGTCACCGGGCCTACGCCATCCGCGCTCGCGAGCACCACCCAGGCCTCGCGTTCCCCATCGTCCACGCCCGATGGGGAGTCGCCCTGGGTCACCCGGGCCGGCGACAACGCCGTCTGCCCTGGCCTCGACACCGATCCGGGACGCGGTCCGCCGCCTCCCTCGGCCTCCGCACGCCCGAGCGGCCCACGACGTCCCACCCCGAGCATCAGCCGGCCGCCTGCAGGATGCCGCGATCGGCCGGCGCCCGGAAGCGCGCCGCCTCATCGAGATGGCGGGGCTCCACGACCACGGAGCCCTCCAGGTCCGCGATCGTCCGCGCTACCCGCAGCAGCCGGTCGGTTCCCCGACCCGACATTCGCTCGCGGTCCGCAAGCGCGGTCGCACGGCTGACGGCATCCGTGTCGAGCTGGCAGTGCGCCCGGAGGCGACGACCGGCGACGCGCCCGTTCGGCTGCGCTCCTGGCCGTGCCCGCTGGATGTCCCGTGCTGCGGCGATCCGCGCCGCAACGGCCGCGGAGGACTCGGGAGCGCCCGGCGCGAGAAGGACTGCGGGCGGCACGCGATCAACGGTCACCCACAGGTCGATCCGGTCTCGCAGCGGCCCGGAGATCCGCCGCTGGTAGCGCTCCGGCACACCCGGCGGACAGAGGCAGGTGCCGTCCAGCGACCCGTACTGGCCGCACGGGCACGCGTTCATCGCCGCGACGAAGGTGAACCGGGCGGGGAACACGCCGGCCCTGCCCACGCGCACAACTGATACCGCTCCGTCCTCGAGCGGCTGGCGCAGCGCTTCGAGGACGTCTCGGCCGAACTCCGGCAGCTCGTCGCAGAACAGGACGCCCTGGTCGGCCAGGGTGACCTCGCCCGGCGAGAGCCGCGGGCCTCCGCCCACCATGCCGGCATAGCTGGTCGTGTGGTGGGGCGCCCGGAACGGCGGCCTCCGGACCAGTGCCTCCACCGGCGCCTCGCTGCTGGCCGAGGCGACGACGGTCGCCTCGAGTGCCGCTTGGTCGTCCAGGTCGGGCAGGAGCCCCGGGATGGTGCTCGCGATCAGTGTCTTGCCTGATCCGGGCGGACCGACGAGCACCAGCGGATGACTCCCGGCAAGCGCGATCTCCAGAGCACGGCGCGCCTGCAGCTGCCCGCGCACATCGCTGAGGTCCGGGGCGGGAGCATCCGCGGGTCCCTGCACCGCGGGGCCAGTGGGATCGATCGTCACAGCGACGTCCGCACGCGGCAGGGCGACAGGGGCTGCACGGCGCGCGCGCGGCGACCGGAGTGCCGCTGCCGCTTCGGCAAGGTCCGCCGCCGGGACCAGGTCGAGGCCGGGTGCGAGCGAGGCCTCGCGCTCCGCCTCGGCCGGGACCACGACACGACGCACGCCGCGCGCAGCCAGGGCCATGCACATGGGCAGGAGCCCCGGCACCCGCCGAACCTCCCCACCGAGGCCGAGCTCTCCGATGACGCCCACCCGTCCCCTGCCGGCCCGCAACTGTTCGGATCCCAGCAGGATCCCGAGCGCGATCGCAAGGTCCAGGGAAGCGCCAGCCTTGCGCAATTCGGCGGGTGCGAGGTTCACGGTGATGCGCCGCGGCGGGTGGTGGAAGCCCGAGTTGCGCAGCGCGCCCCGCACCCGCTCGCGCGCCTCCGACAATGCCGCGTCGGGCAGGCCGACGATCGTGAAGCCCGGCAGCCCGGGGGCGACATCGACCTCGACGCGGACGACGCGCCCTGCGATGCCGTGGAGGGTTGCGGAGAGGAGGGTGGCAAGCACGAGTCCGACGGTAGGTTCCGGTGCTTGTCTGTCGCTTAGACCGTGCTTATGTGCCGCTTATCCGGCCACAACCCGGTCGCCGCGACCTGGCGGTCGATGAGCCGCAGGAGCGTCGCTCAGCGACCCGTGGACGGTGCGAGGAGGCCAGCGGCCTGCGCGGCCCCCTTGTCCACGGCCTTCGCAAACTCCAGCACCGAGCGCCCGAGCACCGAGTCCGGCTTGTCGGTCATGATCGGCGCACCGGTGTTCAGCGCGGAGATCGCGCCGCGGTACTCGTTGACCACCTGGAACTCGATGGGCCGACGAAGGGCGCCCTCGGCGCTCTTCACGTTGATGCCGGTGAACGCGTTCGAGCGGTTGAGCACCAGCTTCAGCTTGCTCTGCTCGTAGCCCAGGTGGCCGATCGTCTGGAGGAGCAGACGCACGTTCTTGAGGCAGGAGAGATCCGCCGTCATGACCGCGAAGATCGTGTCGGCGACATCAAGGACCATCAGGTTGAGATCGTCGAGGCGCTTGTCGATATCCACGATGACGTAGTCGTACATGCCTGCGAGGATGTCCAGCACCCGCGCCATGTGCGCGGAGGTGACGAGGTCCGCGGTCTCGGGCGTCGGCGGCGCGAGGAGCAGGTCCATGCCCGAGTCGTGCTTCTGGACGATGCTGCGGGCAAGATCGGCGTCCATCGCTGGGGCGGTGACCAGGTCGACGATGCTACGGCGATCGTTGCCAAGGTCGAGGAACACGCGGTGGTCCCCGAACTGCAGGTTGCCATCCACCAGGCACACGCGACGGCCCATGCCCTGCAGGGCGATGGCCGCGTTGATCGCGATGGTCGTGGTGCCCACGCCGCCCTTCGCGCCGTAGTAGGCGTGGATCCGGCCCATGGGCGGCCGGCCGACGAGCGCCTCCGATGGCGAGAAGCGCGCAATGAGCGACTTCATGCGCGCGATCAGCTCTGCGGGATGGAACGGCTTGACGAGGTAGTCGTCGGCGCCGGCCCGCAGCGCGCGAACCTTCAGCTGCACGTCGCGGTCGGTGGTCAGCATGATGATCGGGACGTGGCGGGTTCCGGCCTCGTCGGCACGGATCCGGGTGGCGACCTCGTAGCCGTCGAGCGCGCGCACCGTTGCGTCCAGCAGGATCAGCGAGGGCGCCTCCGAGGTCGCGAGGCGCAGGCCCTCGGCGCCGTCGGTGGCGACGACGACCTCGTACCCCTCCTGGGCGAGCGTGGCCTGCAGGAGCCGCTGGACGCTCGCGTCGTCATCGACGACCAGGACCTTCCCCGCCATGCGCCCTCCAGTGCTCCCCGTCCGGCGCGCCTCGGCGCCGGTTCATGGGCAGCAGTATAGAGGTGCGGCGCTGGGGAGCCGGCGCTCGCGGGTCACCGTGCGCCGGGGACGGCGATCAGCTTCCGGCCTTGCCGTCTCCGACGGAGGTGAGCGTCGCCGACTGGACGTAGCCGCCGATCTTCTGCGCCAGGTCCAGGAACTCGGTCGGGATCACGAACTTGGTGGACGGGCTGGCGCCGAGCGCCTTGAGCGCCTCGAGGTACTGGAGCGTGAGCGTCTTGTCGTCGACGAGGCGGGCGGCACTGTAGATCCGCTCCAGCGCCTGGCTGAAGCCCTCGGCCTTGAGGATGGCGGCCTGCCGCTCACCCTCGGCCTTGAGGATCTCCGACTGCTTCTGGCCCTCGGCGACGTTGATGGCGGACTGGCGCAAGCCCTCGGACTCGGTGATGACCGCCCGACGCGTTCGCTCCGCGGAGAGCTGGCGGTTCATCGCGTCCTGGACGTCGCGCGGCGGCGTGATCTCGCGGATCTCCACCGTCGTGATCTTGCCGCCCCAGCGCTCGGTCACCTCGTCGAGCTTCGTGCGCAGGACCTCGTTGATCTGCTCGCGCTTGGACAGGACGTCGTCAAGCAGGATGTCGCCGATCACTGCGCGCAGGGTCGTGGTCGCCACGCCCTGGAGGGCGCCCGGGAAGTTCTGGACGTTGACGACGCTGCGCAGGGCATCCGAGATGCGCCAGTAGATGAGGAAGTCGACGCTGATCGGCGCGTTGTCCTTGGTGATCGTGGTCTGGCTCGGGACCTCGATGAACTGCTCACGCATGTCAACCTTGACCGGCCTGTCGACGATCGGGACGAGGAAGCGCAGGCCCGGCCCACGGACCATCGCCTCATTCGTCTTGCCCAGCCGGAACACGACAAGCTGCTCGTACTGCTGCACCACGCGGACCGACAGGTACAGGATCGTGAGGATGATGACGGCGAGGAAGAGCAGGGTGGCGAGGAAGACGATGAGCGGCATGGCAGGCCTCCGTGCCTAGGGCCGGGTGGTGACCGGCGGGCCGGCCGGTGATGGATCGGGAGCAGGTGGGGGTTGTGGCGGCAGCGCAGTGAGGGCCGGGTCGTCGACCTCCACGATGGCGATCAGACCGTCGAGCTCGAGGAGCCGGACGGGCGTGTCACGTGGCACGAGCCGCTCATCGGGCGTCCGGGCGGTCCAACTCTCGCCGCCGAGCTGCACGGTGCCAATGGGGGCGAGGGGCGCCTGCACGATGCCGGGCGTTCCGGGCGGCAGGACGGTGCCGATGGTCCCGGGGGTCGCCTTCATCCCCTTCGTCCGGACAGCCGCCCATGCGATGCCGAAGCCCGCCAGCGCTGCGACACCCGCCACGAGCACGATCACCTGGGTCGACACGACGACCGGCCCGCCGGGAGGCGGCGGCGTCACGCTGTAGATCATCTGGGCACCGATCACGATCGCCACGACCCCCGCGATGGTCAGCAGCCCGTGACTGGTGATCTGCGTCTCGAGCACGAACAGGACGAGGCCCAGCGCGATCACGGCCACGCCCCACCAGTTGACCGGCAGCGAGCTGAAGCCGATCAAGGCCAGGATCAGGAGCACGACGCCCGCGATGCCGCCGAGGATCGTGGGGTTGACCAGTTCGATCGTCAGCAGGATGGCGCCCGCCATGAACAACAGGAACGCGACGTCGGGGTTGGAGAGCCCCTGCGCAAGACCCGCGAGTGCATCCATCTCGTGGCGAGTATCCCACCTTGCGGGCCCGGGGTCGCGTGCCGCTCCTCCCGCGTTCGCAGTCACCCGGTCAGGGCGTCGAAGGCCAGGCGGCTCCAGGTCTCGAGATGGTCGCGGACGGCCTCGACCTCGGCGGTCGTCGCGAAGGTGCCGGTCAGCTTCTCCGTCTCGCGGATCGCGACCGGGCGGCCTCCCGCGTCCGCGATGTAGACGAACCCGACATGGACCGCGCCCACCGCCGTCGTGTCGTCGTTGAGCAGGCCCACCGGCGCATAGTCGGGTTCGAACGCGGCCTCGACCTCCTCCGCCCACTCGCGGGCCAGGCCCCCGGCCACGTCGCCGTCGCCTGGATTGAGATGCCCGCCCACACCGATGGACCATAGGTCGTGGAGCCGGGCGTCACCGCCCGCCCTGGTCCGGCGCATCAGGAACCAGCGTTCGCCGTCGCGCAGCACCAGGTACGGGATGACCTGCTTGAAGGACGGGTCCTCCTCCGCGTCGCCACGGCGCATGAACCGCCCGTCACGAGCGACCACTGCGAGCGCGTCGGCCAGGTCCCCGCGGCGCACTCCGAGCCATCCATCTCCAGGCACGAGCGCCGGACGCGGAACGACCAGTACCAGCTCGTCGGGGTTGCCCACGGTCAGCGATCCCCCTCCAGCCGCGCCCGTGCGGCGGCCAGCCGGTCCTGGAGGGCGGCGGCATCGGGTCCAGCTGGTGTATCAAGCTCTGCGATCCAGGCGTCGATCCGCTCCCGGTACGCACGCAGGACGGGCACGATGGCCGCGGCATTCGACGCCGCGATCTGGGCGCCCATCGTCACATCGCCGCGCGCGAGCCTCGTGGTGTCGCGCCACCCGGTCGCCGCAAGGCGCGATGCGGCCTCCCAGTCCGGAGCGGGCTCCGGGCCGGTCCCGGTGACAGCCTCGACCAGGGCCACGGACGTCAGGAGCGGGACATGGCTGATGGATGCGACCAGCCGGTCGTGCCGGCCGGATTCGAGCGTCACCGGGATCGCCCCGCACGTGAGCGCGACGTCATGGACGGGCGCAGGATCGCCCCCGCCAACGGCCTCGGTGATCACCCATGGGCGCCCGCGGAACAGGTCCGCGTCCGCGGCGTCGAAGCCCGAGGTCTCGCGACCCGCCATCGGGTGTCCACCGACGAAGGGAATGCGGGCCTCGCGGGCCGCAGCCGTGATGGCGGCCTTGGTCGAGGCGACGTCGGTGACCGTACAACCGGGTGCGAGGACACCGGCGCCCCCGTCCTGCGCTCCGAGCCAGGTCACGAGGTGCACGCAGGCCAGCGGCGGAGCGGCGAGGATCACCAGCGCGGCGTCGTCGACGGCGTCGCCCGGCGAGCTCGCGGCCTCGTCGAGGACCCCAGCGCGATGGGCCGCGGCCGGCCCAGCGCCCGACGGGGTCCATGCCACGAGCTGCCAGCGCCTGCCGCCAGGATCGACGGTCCGCAGGGCATGCGCGACCGAGCCACCGATGAGCCCGAAGCCGAGGAAGGCGATCCGCATCTTCGGATTATCGCGGGTGATCGGCTACGGCGAACGCTGTAGACTCGCAGGCAGCTGCTCATCCCTCGAATCCCGCTCGATCCACAGAGTGAGCGTGCCTGTGTCGCCCAACGACAACGCTGAGGGGAGCTCGGCCGGGGATCCCCGTCCCATCGGCCAGCCGCCGGCATCCCGCCGCATCCGGGTGTTGCTGGTCGACGACCATCGTCTGATCCCGGAGTCACTCGCGCGTGTGCTGGAGCACGAGCCGGACATGCGCGTCGTGGGCATTGCGTCGAGCGTGGCCGAGACCCGCGCGCTCGTCAAGGATCCCGTCGACGTGGTCCTCATGGATTACCGTCTGCCCGACGGCACCGGTGTCGATGCCACCCGGATGATCAAAGCCCGCTGGCCCAACTCGCGGGTTGTCATGCTGACCGCGATCGACGATGACGAGGTGGTCCTCGAGTCCATCCAGGCCGGCGCTGATGGCTACATCACCAAGGATCGGGCTGTCGCAGACGTCATCGCGACCGTGCGGGCGGCGCATGCGGGAGCCACGCTCCTGCCGCGTTCGCTGATCGAGGCGATCGCCCGGCGTGTGGCCGAGACACGCGAGCGGCAGGCTGACAGGGTGCCGGTCGAGACGCTCACGCCTCGCGAGCTGGAGGTGTTGCGCGCGCTGGTCGAAGGCCTGTCCACGCAGGAGATCTGCGAGCGGCTCCACATCACGCCCAACACGCTTCGCACCCACGTGCAGAACATCATGGGCAAGCTGCACGTGCACTCGAAGCTCGAGGCCGTTGCCTTCGCGCTGCGCCACAAGCTCGTGGAGCCCCCGCGCGCCTAGGAGACCCGTGCCGGTCGAGACTCAGCCCGACCGCCGAGGACCCGACCTGCGATCGGCCACCCGGCGCTCTCCCGTGCCCTCGGGAGGACCGGGGGCATGGGGCGGATTGACGCGGCGCTGGTGGTGGCGACGATCGTCGCTCCGCCGCTCCGCGTCCAGCAACGCGCCACACCGCGGACAACGGCGCTCTTCGGGGTAGAGGGCCTCGATCGGTGAGACCGTGTAGACCTGTCGGCCGCACGCGCGGCATGCGAGCTTGGGCACCTCGACCTCCTACCGCTCCACGGGCTTCCGACTCTACGACAGGCAGCGTATGCGGGAATACCCGCTATCGACCACACTGGGTCTGGTGCGCCCCCCCAGGCGCCCCGACCACACGGGCAGGTGGTCGCGGTGGGTCGCCTCCCCCCTGGGGCGGCCCACCACCCCTCCCTCGGTCAGCCGACCTTCGGCAGGCCCGCCAGCGCGGCTTGCACGGCCTCGGCGGGGTACTCGTAGTCCTCCAGCGACCCCTGCATGTACTTCTCGTACGACACCAGGTCGAAGTGCCCGTGGCCGGAGAGGTTGAACAGGATCACGCGCTGCTCACCGGCATCGCGCGCCTCGATCGCCTGATCCACGGCGACCTTGATCGCATGGGTGCTCTCGGGCGCCGGGAGGATGCCCTCGGTCCGGGCGAACTGGACGCCGGCGTCGAAGCAGGCCCGCTGGTGGACGGACTGGGCCTCGATGAGGCCGTTCTCCTTCAGGAGCGAGACCATCGGGGCCATGCCGTGGTAGCGCAGGCCCCCCGCATGGATCGGCTCGGGGATGAACGAGGACCCCAGCGTGTGCATCTTCACGAGCGGGGTCATCATGCCCGTGTCGCCGAAGTCGTAGGCGTACACGCCGCGCGTCAGTGACGGCGCCGCCTCGGGCTCGGCCGCGATCACGCGGTACCGGCCCTCGCCCCTGAGCTGACGGCCCACCCATGGGAACGCCATGCCCGCGAAGTTGGAGCCGCCGCCCGCGCACGCGATGATCACGTCGGGCTCCTCGCCCGCCAGCTGCATCTGCTCGATGGCTTCCAGGCCGATGACGGTCTGGTGCAGCAGGACGTGGTTGAGCACGGAGCCCAGGCTGTACTTGGTGTCGTCACGGGTAGCCGCGTCCTCAACGGCCTCGGTGATCGCGATGCCTAGAGACCCGGGCGTGTCGGGGGTCTCGGCGAGGACCTTGCGTCCGTAGTTCGTCGTCGCGCTGGGGCTCGGGACGACCTCGGCACCGTAGGTCTCCATCAGCATCCGGCGGTACGGCTTCTGGTCGTACGAGGCGCGGACCTGGTAGACCTTCACCTCGAGGTCGAAGAGCGCACCGGCGAGGGCCAGCGAGCTTCCCCACTGGCCGGCACCGGTCTCGGTGGCCAGACGCTTGACGCCCTCCTGCTTGTTGAACCACGCCTGCGGGACAGCCGTGTTGGGCTTGTGGCTGCCGCCCGGGCTGACGCCCTCGTACTTGTAGTAGATGTGGGCCGGGGTGCCGAGGGCCTGCTCCAGGCGGTGGGCGCGGTACAGCGGAGCCGGGCGCCACAGCTGGTAGATCTCGCGGACGGGGTCGGGGATCTCGATCTCACGCTCGACGCTGACCTCCTGGCCGATCAGGGCCATCGGGAAGAGCGGCGCAAGGTCGTCGGGGCCGATGGGCTGGCCGGTGCCCGGGTGGAGGGGCGGCGAGGGCATGATCCCGTTCGCGACGAGGTCGGCCGCGATGTTGTACCAGGCGCGCGGGATGCGGTCCTCGTCGAGGAGGAACTTGGTCCGGCGCTGGACGACGTTGGCCATCTTGGTTCGACCTCCCGGGGTGGTGCGCGGCGTGGTCCGGGGAGCCTATCGCCTCGTGCGGACCATGGGCAAACCGGGAGGTTGCAGTTCGGATTCGAAGCGGACCACGCCACCCGGACGCGCCTGCTGCTCAGCCGAGGAGCGGAACCTCCACGAGGGACTCATACCGGGGCGGGCCCCCCGCAAGGTGGCTCCGGTACAGGACGACGCGGTCCGCCCGGAACCCGGTGCGCCAGCCCGTTGCCGCCGCGACCAGCGACTCCGCCACCGCGACCCCTTGTGCGGGCGACGACGAGTCCAGCCGTGCAACCGTGAGATGCGGCCGGTACGGCCTGTCGTCCGGCGGCCAGCCGAGCGGGTCGAGCGGCGCGTCAAGCGCGTCGGCCAGGGCGCCCAGCTCCCCTGCCCCCTGCTCGATCCCCAGCCACAGGGCCCGTGGCTTGCGCGGTCCCGGGAACATGCCGGCGCCGGCCAGCTCCACGTCGAAGGCGGCCATGCCCGCGAATGCGTCCTGCACAGCCAGCGCCACGTCGGGCACGAGGTCGGGAGGCGTATCGCCCAGGAAGCGGACGGTCAGGTGGAGGTTGTCCACGCGGACCCAGCGCGGCACCCGGCCCAGGGGCCCGGACCGGACACGCTCCACGAGGTCACGACACGAGGCCAGCGGCTCCGGCGGCATCGGCACGGCGACGAACAGGCGGTGCCAGCGCTCCGGCGGCTCCGCCTGCTCCGGCAGCTCCGGCAGCTCCGCCTGCTCCGGCAGCTCCGCCTCAGCCACCCTTCTCGCGGATCCAGCGCTCGCGATCCTGCGTCAGCACCTCGTGCGCACGCTCCCGGCCTCGCCAGCCGTCGAGGTCGACTTCCTTGTTCTCGAGCATCTTGTACGTCTGGAAGAAGTGCTCGATCTCGACGAGGCGGTGGGGCCGGATCTGCTCCAGGCGCTCGATGTGCTGCTGGTGTGAATCGCCGATCGCCACGCACAGGGTCTTGAAGTCGAAGCCCTTCTCATCGTGCATCTCGAGGCCGCCGACCGGGCGCGCCCAGACGTGGCAGCCGGGGAACGTGGGCTCGTCGATGATCAGCAGGGCGTCGGTGTGGTCGCCGTCGTCCGCGCGGGTGCCCTCGATGAACCCGTAGTCGAAGTTGTAGAAGACGGCCGAGGACAGGACGCGGTCAAGCCGGAAGACGCCCGCCTCCTCGTCGAACTCGTACTTGTTGCGTGATCCGCGCGGGATCTCCACCACGATCTCGACGATGTCCGGAAACCTGTCGGCAAACTCGCTGCTCATGGGCACAACTCTACCGCCCCGGCAACCGGAACGCGGCGGATGCGAGGCGGAGCCGAGGAGCGGAGCGAGCGCACCCGGATGTGCGTGAGCGAGCCCCGCAGGCGACAACGAAGCAGGCGCCCGTCTCCGGGTGCCGGGTCAGTCGTTGTAGAGGCGCTCCTCGATGAGCTTCTCCTGCACGGTTCGCCCGTTCGGGTCGAAGCAGGAGAACTCGAAGTGCTTCTCGAACTCGATGTCCAGCGCATCCTGGCCGCCCCGGTTCTTCTCCACCGACACCACCACCCAGTCGCGGAAGCGCTGCGCCTGGTACGGGTTGAACTCGATGTTGACCTTGGCGACGATCTGGTACTTCTCGTTGAGGATCAGGATGATGTCGGCCTCGTAGTTGATCGCCGACGACCCGCGCAGGTGGTGGTTGCGCAGGCGGGACGCCTTGAGGCCCTCCTTGTCCGCGGCAACAATTGCGATCAGCGGGACATCCTCACTGAGGGCGATGTCCTTGAGGCCGTTGACCACGAACGTGACCTTCTCGGTCTCGGTCGGCGGCTCCGGGTATACGGGGACCTTCTGGAGGTAGTCCACCACGACGAGCAGGCGGCGATCGCCCGAGAGCTCGCGGTGCTGGCGGATCAGCTGGCGGAGCCCGTCGATGGTGCTGGCGGTCTGGGTACCCCGCAGCAGGAACAGGTTCTGCCCGTAGCGGGCGATGCGATCCAGCGACGGCCGCAGGCGGGGATTGGCCGCCAGCTGCGCGGTGCCGCCACCCTCCGCCATCCAGGTCCCCAGGATCTCCTTGCGGACATCCTGGATCTTGATTGCGCCCGTCTTGTGGGGGAGGTGCGCCAGCGCCGACTCGGCCGCGATCAGGCGGTTGAGCAGGTACAGCTCATCATGCTCGAAGCAGACGTAGAGGACGTTCGCCTGGCCACCGGACGCGACGTTGCGCGCCATCTGGAGCGCCATGGTGGTCTTGCCCGTGCCCTGGGCGCCGCCGATCAGGAGAAGCTCACCCGGACGCAGGCCGTTGCCGATGGTCTTGTCCAACGGCGTGAACCCGAGCGGGACGGGCTGGTACTCCCCGACCTTGCCGGTGGTGACCTTGTCGTTGAGGTCCACCAGCACCTCGATCGCCGACCTGGGAGCCATGCTCCCGTTCGGCCCCTCGAAGCGCCAACTGGAGCGCTCTGTAGCCCCGGATTCCGTCACGTGCCGTAGTCCTCCCGCCTGTCCGCTGACGTCCGCATCCTAGCACCGTGCCTGCGCCTCGCCCCGCCCCGTCCGTACGGGGCGATGGGTCAGAGGTCCTGCTGGCCCCCGGCCTGTCGCAGCGCGCCCAACTCGTCCCAGAGACGCACGATGACGCGAGTGCCCTGCTCGAAGTTGTCAACGAGGAACCACTCGTTGGGGGCATGGGCATTGCAGGTGGGCTGCGTGAAGCCGAGCAGCACGACGGGCAGCCCCAGCTGGTGGTCGAACGCCGCGGTCACCGGGATCGAGCCGCCCTCTCGGATGTAGACGGGCGGGGCGCCATACACGGCCTCGATCGCCCGGGCAGCGGCCTGGGTCGCCGGGTGATCCGTCGGCGTCAGGCTTGCCTCGCCACCGTGGATGTACGTGGTGGTGACGGACACCCCGGGCGGCGCGATCTCGTCCACGAACGCCTTGAGCGCCTCGAAGACCTTCTGCGGGTCCTGGTTGGCGACCAGGCGCGTGGAAATCTTGGCGTGCGCATGGGCAGGGATGATGGTCTTCGCGCCGTCGCCCTGGAAGCCGCCCCAGATCCCGTTCACGTCGAGCGTCGGCCGCGCCGTCTTGCGCTCCAGCGTCGTCCAGCCGGCCTCGCCCACCAGAGCGGGTACCGGGATCTCCGCCCGGTAGGTCTCATCATCGAAGGGCAGGGCGGCCATGGCGGCCCGCTCGTCATCGGTGAGCGCCACCACGTCGTCGTAGAAGCCCGGGATGCGTACGCGGCCATCGGCGCCCTTGAGGGCGGCGATGATCCGGGCCAGCGCGTTGGCCGGGTTGTCCACGGTGCCGCCGTACATCCCCGAGTGGAGGTCCACCGGCGAGAGGACGACGTCGATCTGGGCGTACATGATCCCGCGCAGGCCCACCGTGATGGCAGGGACGTTGCCCTCGAAGAAGCCCGTGTCGCTGATGACCGCGAGGTCGGCCTGGAGGCGGTCGCGGTTGGCCTCGATCCAGGTGTAGAGGCTGTCGGAGCCGTACTCCTCCTCCCCCTCGAAGACGAAGGTGAGGTTGGCGGCAGGCGTCCTGCCTGCGGCACGCAGAGCCTCAAGCGCCGAGAGATGCATCACCAGCTGGCCCTTGTCGTCCGCGACGCCCCTGCCCACGAAGCGGCCATCGCGCAGGAACGGGTCGAACGGTGCCGTCTCCCACAGCTCGATCGGGTCCACCGGCTGCACGTCGTAGTGGCAGTAGACCAGGACCGTCGGCGCGCCGGGCGCCTCGTGGATGCGCCCGTAGACGATCGGGTGGAGCGCCGTCTGCTCCACCGACACGTCGGTCGCCCCGACGCGCCGCAGCCGCTCCGCGACCCACTCCGCGGCGGTGACCATGTCCTGGCCATGCTCCGGCAGCGCCGAGATGCTGGGGATGCGCGCGAACTCCAGGAGGGCCTCGGCACGAGCGTCGCGCGACTCGACCAGGGCCTGCTCCACGAGCGGGTCGATCGGGGTGGCGTCCGGGGCGGGCAGCAGGTCGGTCATGGAGCCTCCAGGGTGGCGACGGTGCGCCGATCGTAGCGCGCCAGGGCGATCGCACGCCCGAACACACGGAACGGGCGGCCCACGGGGACCGCCCGTTCGTGAGCGCGGTGTGGTGTGATCAGGCCGGCTGGGGCGACGGGTTCGTCACCGGGCTGCCGCCGGGGCCCTCGGACGTGCCACCGTCGGTACCGGGAGCGATGACCCGCGGGATGCCCGCGAAGCGACCGGCCTTGGGGGGCAGGTCGTCGAAGAGCTTCTCGAACGCCTCGGCGTCCACCGTCTCCTCGGCGATCAGCTTCTCTGCCAGCATGTCGAGCTTGTGGCGATACGTGGTCAGCGTCTCGGTTGCCCGGTCGTACGCGCGATCCACGATGGCGCGGACCTCCTCGTCGATCACCCGGGCGACGTCGTCCGAGTAGTCGCGCGACTCACCCATGGACCGGCCCAGGAACACCATCTCGTCACGCTTGCCGAACGAGAGCGGGCCGAGGCGGTCGCTCATGCCGAACTCGGTGACCATGCGGCGGGCGAGGTCGGTGGCCTTCTCGATGTCGTTGCTGGCGCCGGTGGTCGTGTCGCCGAAGACCAGGCGCTCGGCGACGTTGCCGCCGAGCAGACCGGCGATCTTGTCCTCGAACTCAGTCTTGGACTGGAGGTAGCGGTCCTCGGTGGGCAGGGCCATCGTGTAGCCAAGCGCCATGCCGCGGCTGATGACCGTGACCTTGGCCACCGGGTCGCACTTGGGCAGGATCCGCTGCACGACGGCGTGACCGCCCTCGTGGAAGGCGATGATCCGCTTCTCCTCGTCGCTGATGACACGGGACTTGCGCTCCGGGCCGGCCACGATGCGCTCGAGGGCCTCGGAGAACTCGTTCATCCCGACGACCTTCTTGTTGCGCCGGGCGGCGAGGATCGCAGCCTCGTTGACGAGGTTCGCGAGATCCGCGCCGGAGAAGCCGGGCGACTGGCGCGCGACCTCCTCCACCACCACCGACTTGTCGAGCGGCTTGCCCTTGGTGTGGACCTTGAGGATCGCAGTTCGACCCTTCATGTCCGGGCGGTCGAGGATGACCTGGCGGTCGAAGCGTCCCGGGCGCAGCAGCGCCGGATCCAGGACATCGGGCCGGTTGGTGGCGGCCACCACGATCACGTTGGTGTTCGTGTCGAAGCCGTCCATCTCGACCAGGATCTGGTTGAGGGTCTGCTCGCGCTCGTCATGGGAGCCGCCGAGGCCCGCGCCGCGCTGGCGGCCGACCGCGTCGATCTCGTCCACGAACACGATGCAGGGGCTGTTGCGCTTGGCCTGGTCGAACAGGTCGCGGACGCGGGATGCGCCCACGCCCACGAACATCTCGACGAACTCGGAGCCCGAGATGCTGAAGAACGGCACCCCGGCCTCACCCGCCACGGCGCGCGCCATCAGCGTCTTGCCGGTTCCGGGAGGTCCCACGAGGAGCACGCCGCGCGGGATGCGGGCGCCAAGGGAGTTGAACTTCTCCGGGTACTTGAGGAACTCCACGACCTCCTGGAGCTCCAACTTGGCCTCATCGACGCCCGCGACGTCCGCGAACGTGACGACGGTCTTGTTGCCCAGGAACATGCGTGCCCGGCTCTTGCCGAAGGACATCGCCTGGTTGTTGGTGCCCTGGGCCTGGCGCATCATGAAGAAGATGAAGCCGCCGATCACGAGCAGCGGCAGAAGGCCCGTGAGGAGCAGGCCAACCCAGCTCGTGTCTGCCGTGGGCTTCCTCTGGAACGAGGGCACCGTCGGCTGGGCGCCGGCCGCGGACGCCTTCTGCATGTCCGAGAAGACGTCGCCGGTGATGTTGTTGGGGACGACGACCGTGTACTTGCTGTCGTCCGACTTCTTGGTGACCGTGAGGGTCTCGCCATCCTGGATGACGGCCTTCACCTCGCCGGCCTTGACCTGGTTCCAGAAGTCCGAGTAGTTCGTGGAGGCCGCGGGCGTGGTCGACCCCAGCCACGTGTAGAGCAGCGCCACGGTGCCCGCCACGAGGACGAGCATCACGAGCCCGTTGCGCATGAATTTTGCGTTCAAACGGAGCGCCTCCGAGTCGATCAGGCCGGCGGGGACGCCGGTGGACAGCGAGTATACCGTCGGGGTCGTCGCGACCCGTTCGGCCGCGATCAGTTACGACGCTATCAGGAGTACGGCGCAGGGCCGTGCGCGGATGGCCTCACCGGGGTTGTGTCCCGGTTAGGAAAACGCAGCCTTGGCACCGGATCGATGCGAAACCCCCGTACCGGTGCTCCGGACGGGGGTTCGGGTGAAGGCGGAAAGGATGGTGGCTGGGGACAGAATCGAACTGTCGACCGGGCGGTTATGAGTCGCCTGCTCTGCCGCTGAGCTACCCAGCCATCGGGCGCAGAGTCTACGGCGCGACCGTCCCTGCATGCAAACCCGCCGGTCGGGGGTGACGCTGGCCGCCTCGAAGGCTGACAATGTGCCCGCCACACCGCACGCGATCACACCCAGAGGGAGGGGCACACGATGACCAGCGACACCCCCGGCTCCGGCGGAACCGGCTGGGGCCAGCCGCCCAACCCGAGCGGGCAGCAGCCCACCTCCGGCGAGTGGCCGGCCGAGCTCGTGCCGCCCACCGAGCCCGCGGCACCCGCGCCCGAGACTGCCGCGCCGGTACCCGAGCCCGTGGCCCCGGCCCCTGCAGCCGGGACGTGGGGCCAGCCCGCGGCCCCGGCACCCGTCGCCCGAGCCTGCCGCACCAGCCGACGACGCCCCCACCCAGCCGGTCACGCCCGCTTGGGGCCAGCCCGCGGCCGCGGCACCCGAGCCCACCGCGCCGGCTCCTGCCGCTCCAGCACCGGCACCAGTGGCACCGACGCCAACGCCCGCGGGCCAGTGGGGTGCTCCTCCGCCCCAGCAGCCCCAGCAGCCCGGCTATGGCGCACCGGTTCCCCCTGCCGCGACTCCCGGAGGCCAGTGGGGTGCTCCTCCGCCCCAGCAGCCCCAGCAGGGCGGCGGCTGGACGCCCCCGCCCGTCGCCCCCGGCGGCGCACCGGCAGGCTGGCAGCCGGCGCCGGCCAAGTCCTCCAACGGCTGCCTCAAGGCATGCCTGATCGTGGGCATCATCCTCGTGATCCTCGCGGTGATCTTCGTCGTCGCGATCACCCTGCTCGGCATGAAGTTCGCGTCCGACATGGGCGTGAACCCCGATGGGTCCGTGGCGCAGTGCGAGTTCGTGTCGAACGACGAGCTTGCCCAGGTGCTCGACGGCCAGCCCACCGGCATGCCCCTCGGCGGGTTCGTGGACGCGACCCTCGGCCAGCTGCTTGACAAGCGCCTCCTCACCGACGCCGACGACTGCTGGCTCGTGGACGAGTCGAACAGCGGTGGCTACACCGGCCGGCTTGCGCTCAAGCAGGGTGGCAGCTTCGACCAGGAGCTGGCCACCGCCCAGGCAGGCGAGTTCTTCGCCACCGACGTCCCGGGCTTCGGCGACCAGGCATTCTGCACGGGCATCGCGGAGACCGGCTCCACCGGGGCCCTGGTCCGGCAGGGCGGCAACGTCGCCTACGTGAGCCTGATCGCGGGCGACGTCAACGGGTTCGACTTCGATGAGGCCCCCAACGGCGTCCTCTACTCCCCAAGCACGTGCGAGCTGGCGGCGGCGATCGCGGTGCAGATCCTGCGCTGACCGACGCCGGGCCCGCACAGCAGGAAGCGCGGCCGCGAGGCCGCGCTTCCTCGTGTCTGGGAGCAACCCGGGGGCTACCGGGGCGGCGCCGGGGGCGGCTGGTCGTTCCTGCCCTTCACGTACGCGTCGAGCAGCGTCCCGATCGTGATGTCCCCGTAGCGGCCGGACAGCTCATCGCGGGCGGCCCCCCAGAGCGAGCGCAGCGTTCGCGGCCCACTCCGCTCGAGGTCGCGCAGGCGCGTCCCACCGAACCGCTCGATGCCCGGGATGCGGATCAGCTCCTCGGCGAGACGGGAGGCCGAGTCACTCAGGGTGGACTGCTCGGTGATGCCGATGCTGCTCCCGGCCGCCTTGACCACTCGACGGACATCACCCGGGGCCAGGTCCGAGACGGGTGGCATCGGCGGGAGCTGGGACGACAGGCCGCCCATCGAGCCGGCCTTGGCCTGGACCGCCTCGGCCTTCGCCTGCGTGTCCGCCATGGTCCTGGCGGCGGCGTCGAACCGCTCGGCCGGTGTGGCCTCGGGCGACGGCGTCGATGCCCCTGCGGCGTCGGCACGGGACGAGCCGGATGACGAGCCGGATGAGGCAGACGCGGACGCGGCCCCGGGGCCCGACCCGGATGCCGGCGCGGGGGCCGTCGGATCGCCTGCGGGGGCGCCCCCGGAACCACCGGAACCGCCGGGGCCACCCGACGCCGCCGGGGCCGCTGGGGCCGCTCGGGGCCGCCGGGGCCGCGATCGGGGTCGTCCTTGGCCCTGCCCACGGCCTTCGCTGCAGCGACCGGATGCTCCTCGCCCGGCTTCCTGCCAATGGCCGAATTGAGCAGTTCGGGGATGTCGATCCCCGTCAGGCCCTTCACCGTGGCGGAGGCCTCTGCGAGCGTGCGCGTCGTGGTCTTGACCACGTCGGACGCACCCTCCGATGAGAGCACCGTCAGGCTGTCGATCCTGCCGAGCGGCTCGGCCGCGGCCCTGACGATCTCCGGGAGCATCGAGAGGACGGTCGAGATGATGGCCGCCTCGTTGAACTGGCGGTAGGCGTCCGCCCGCAGGGCCAGTGCCTTCGCCTCGGCCTCGCCCTTGGTGAACGTGATGCCGGCCTCGGCGTTGCCCTCGAGGGTGGTCTGGTGGGCGATTGCCGTGGCATTGACCTCGGTGACCCGCGCCTGCGCCTCGCCCTTCGTGATCTGGACGAATGCTTCGGCCTGGCCGGCGAGCTTGACGCGCTCCGCCTCGGCCTGGGCCTGGGCGATGCGCGCGCCCTTGTCGCCCTCGGCGCGGCGGATCTGGGCCTCCGCCTCGGCCTCGGCCGGACGGATCGTGCTGGCGATGAGCTCCTTCTGCTTGCGGTCGGCCTCGAGCTGGGCCAGCTCGGTCTGCCGCTTGACCACCTCCTGCTGGGCCTCGGCCTGGGCGAGCGGACCGGCCTGCGCGGCCTTGGCCTCGGCGGACGCGGTCAGGGCCTCGACCTCGGCCTGGCGGAGCGAGACGTCACGCTGGGCGTTGAGCTTGATCTGCATGGACTCGGCCTCGCGGACCGCGGCCTCCTGGTCGGCCGTGGCCTTGGCCATGCGGGCGTCCCGCTCGCGGCGGGCCGTCTCCTGCTGGCCGATGAGGTCCATGTACCCGACCTCATCGCGGATGGCCTGGATCGTGAAGTTGTCGATCGCGAGGCCGGAGGTTGCGAGGTCGGCCTTGGCTGCCCCCTGGACCTCCTGCTGGAACTTCTGGCGGTCATAGTTGAGCTCCTCGACGGTCAGCGTGCCGACGATCGAGCGGAGCGACCCCTCGAGGACGTTCTTGACGATCGAGTCGAGCAGGTCCTCGTGGTCGAGGAAGCGCTCGGCCGCATTGCGGATGGACTCCTCGTCGCCGCCGATCTTCACGGTCGCGACACCCTGCACCGCGACCTTGATGCCCTGCTTGGTCACGGCATCCGAGAGGTTGACGTTGATCTGGCGCGCGGACAGGTGGATCCGGCCCAGCTTGTGGACGAGCGGCAGGACGATCACGCGCCCCGCGCGCACGACCTTGAGCTGCGCCGGCGCCCCGCCGAACACCCCGCCGGTGCGCACGAGCGCCTCGTTCGCCCCCGCCACCTTCACGCGGCTCGTCGCATAGGCGACGAGCAGGACGACGATGATGATCGGGATGAGCACCGCGATGATGCTGCCGTCGAACTCGAACAAGCCCACGATTAGCCCTCCACGGCCGGCTGCTGCGCGGCCTCTGCCTCATCGCGCACGATGACCGAGGTCCCGGCCACGCCGGTCACCCGTACCGTCCGCCCGGCGGGGATGTCCCGCTCGGAGGTGGCGGCGAACTCATGCGTCTGGCCTTCCGCCTTCACCAGCACGCTGCCGAAACGGTTGGCCGGGATGGCGACGCTCACGTACGCGTCGTCTCCGACCAGGTCGCCGATCTTGAACGGCTCCTCGCTCTCGCTGCGCTTGAGGAAGCCGAACAGCGCACCTGCGAACAAGGCGCCCGCCACGCCTGAGACGACGCCGATGATCGCTGCTGGCGCACCGTGCAGGTCGAGCACCTGGGTGGCGAACAGGCCGCCCGCCCCGAACATGCCGACGAAGCCCAGCAGGATGGGGGTCACCGTGGTGCCGCCGATATCCAAGCCGAAGCCGTCGAACAGGCCACCGATGATGTCGTCGAAGACGACGGTGATCAGGAGGAGCACGCCCCCGACGAGCGCGGCCACGGCGAAGATCCCGTCCTCGATGGGGATGTCAATCATCGGATGCCTGCCCTGCCTCCCCGGTGGCGCCTGGCGGCGCAACAGTCAACCGGCGCGCCGGGCACGGTCGACTGGGGCAAGCATAGAGGCCGGGGGCGGTCGCGGAAAGGCGTGCCGGACGCGGCGGCATGGACGAGCGTCCTGATCGTGCGCGCCCGCGCTCGCTCAGTTGGTGCCGGGGGTCTCCGGGGCGTCGTCCGGGGGCGCATCGCCTGCACCGAACAGCAGGCGGGCCCAGGACTCCAGCGGGGTCACCACGACAACCTCCGTGCCCAAGCGGACGGATGCGGATCCAGGGGCATCCGGGGGCAGGGCTGGAGCGCCTTCCGCGAGGACGAAGGGGATCTCCTTCGCTGTTCCCAGGCGATAGCTGCGCGCCGCCTGCTCGATGTAGGCCTGGCGCTGGATCAGGGCGAGCTCGGCTTCAAGCGCCGTGGCCTCGGCCTCCAGGAGGGCATTGTCCGTGCGCATCGCGGCGGCACGAGCGGTCGCCTCCCCTGCCTCGCCCACCTGGCGCGCGAACAGCAGGATGACCCAGGCGGCGACGATGGCACCCAGGAGGATCGCGATCCGCCGCCGGGTGAGGCCGGCGACCGGCAGATCGGCGAGTGAACCCAGCGCGGCGATGGAGGCCGGCGAAGGCATACCTGCGCCGACCACCGGCTCCGGGTTCCCATTCGCGTCGGTCGCGTCGGGGACGCCGGATCCCGGTGTGCTGATCGGGGGCTTGGAGGTGCGTCGAAGCATCGGCCCGAGGGTAGCTGCGCCTGATTCCGCTGTCAACTCGGTTCGTGCAGGTGATTCACGATGCGCGACTGTGTCACGCAAGGTGGCACAGGGCCTTCCCATGGTGGCGTAGACTCCGGGTCAAACCGATCACCTGTTCGAAATGGAGGCCGCGGCCGGCATGCGAACCTACGCTCCCGCCAGCACCCGGGCGGTGCTGGAGCAGCTGCTCGAGGAGCCGTCCCTCGCCCGCGGCGTCGTCCACCACGAGGTCCGCGATGCTCGGGCCGCAGCGTACGCGGACTGGCCGGTCTGGCTGGATCCCAGGATCCGGAACGGCTTGGCAAGACGCGGTATCGAGCGGCCCTACACGCACCAGGCGGATGCCATCGAGGCCGTGCACGCGGGCAGGGACGTCGTGGTGGTGACACCCACCGCGTCCGGGAAGTCCCTCTGCTACACCGTGCCGGTCCTGCAGGCGCTGGCGGAGGATCCGTCGGCACGTGCGCTGTTCCTGTTCCCCACCAAGGCGCTCGGCCAGGACCAGACGACGGAATTCGGGGAGCTGGTCCAGGACGCCGGGCTGCAGGTCTCGTCGGCCTGCTACGACGGGGACACGCCGGCGCCCATCCGGTCCGCCGTCCGCAAGGCCGGGCAGGTGGTGGTCACCAACCCGGACATGCTCCACTCGGCGATCCTCCCCCACCACACCAAGTGGTTCCAGCTGTTCGAGCAGCTCCGGGTCATCGTCATCGACGAGCTGCACACCTACCGGGGCGTGTTCGGGTCGCATGTGGCGAACGTCCTGCGCCGGCTCCTGCGCCTCTGCGCCCACTACGGATCGAACCCGGTGATCGTGTGCTGCTCCGCCACGATCGGGAACCCCGCCGAACTGGCGGAGACGCTCACAGGCAGGCCGGTGCAGCTCATCGACAGGAACGGGGCGCCCGCGGGTGAGAAGCACCTGCTGCTCGTGGATCCGCCGGTGATGGACCCGGCAACGGGCGCACGCGGTTCCGCGCTCACGCTGGCACAACGGTGGGCGCTCCCGTTCCTGAAGGCGGGCCGCCAGACCGTGGTCTTCGGCAAGAGCCGGGTGGCGGTCGAGATCATGCTCTCGAACCTGCGGGAGACATTGCGGGCGGACCTCGGGCCGCGCAGCCGTATCCGCGGCTACCGGGGCGGCTACCTGCCCACGGAGCGCCGGTCGATCGAGCGGGGGCTGCGTGATGGCGAGGTGCTGGGCGTGGTGTCCACCAATGCCCTCGAGCTGGGCGTGGACATCGGACGCCTCGATGTCGCGGTGCTCGCCGGGTACCCGGGCTCGATCGCGGCAACGTGGCAGCAGATGGGCCGGGCCGGCCGGCGCGGCGACGTGTCGGTCGCGGTCCTCGTCGCCTCTCCTGCCCCGGTGGACCAGTACGTCATCCACCACCCGGAGTTCGTGCTGGGCGGGCGCCCGGAGGAGGCTCGCCTGGACCCGGACAACCTCCACGTCCTCCTGGCCCACATCCGCTGCGCATCATTCGAGCTGCCCTTCGAACCCGGTGAGTGGTTCGGGCCCGGCCCCGCCGATGACCTGCTCGCGTTCCTCGGCGAGGGCGGCGTGATCCGCCAGGCCGACGACGGGCGCTGGTACTGGAGCTCGGAGAACTTCCCGGCGTCGGAGGTGTCCTTGCGGGCCGCCGCGCCCGAGAACGTGGTGATCATCGACACGACGCCGGACCGGCCGCGGGTCCTCGGTGAGGTGGACCTGTTCAGCGCGCAGGTCCTCGTCCACCAGCACGCGATCTACATGCACGAGTCCACGCAGTACCACGTGGACCGGCTCGAGTGGGGCGAGCGCAAGGCGTATGTCCACAAGATCGACGCGGATCACTACACCTACGCGAACCGCGCGGTGACCCTCAAGCCGCTCGACGTCTTTGCGCAAGGACAGGCGACGGGCGGCACCCGTGTCCACGGCGAGGTGATGGTCGCCTCGCTGGTCACGCTGTACAAGAAGCTCAAGTTCGTCACGGACGAGAACGTCGGCTGGGGGCCGATCGACCTGCCGGAGATCGAGCTGCAGACGACGGCCTACTGGCTGACCGCCGAAGGGGCGGCGCATGGCTGGCGGCGGGACGAGCTGGACGTGGCGCTGATCGGGGCCGGTCGGGCGATCCAGGCCGTGGCCGCCGTGCTCCTGATGGTGGATCCGCGCGACCTCGGTCTGGTGTCGCAGGTTCGCTCACCCCATCACGAGGCGCCCACGATCTACCTGTACGAGGCGGTGCCCGGCGGCGTAGGGCTCTCCGAGCGGCTGTTCGCCCGGCACGACGAGCTGGTCGTGGGGGCAGCCGAGCTGATCCGGGCCTGCCCGTGTGAGGCCGGCTGTCCTGCGTGCACCGGGCCGCGTCTGGAGCCCGAGGTGGACGGCAAGGCCCTGGCGTTGCGGCTGCTCGGGTCGCTCGGCTCACAGGCGGAGCATCCCGCCGTGGCCGAGACGGCCCCCAGGGCCGCGGTCGCATGACGCTCGAGTCGCCCATCCCCGTCACGCGCGAACGCCGGCTCGCCAACCTCCGGGCGACCATGGCCCGGTCGGGTGGGGGCATGGGCGGCGCGGACATCGAGCCCGCGCGGGCGCCGTTCGCGGGACGTCGGGCTCCGGAGCTGGCGGGGCGCCTCGCCCAGGCCCTGGCGGCCGACGTGGTGGGAGACGCCGGTGGCGTCCTGGTACGCCGCACGGTGGCGCCCGTGCAGATCCCGCTGGACCGCGATCGGCTCGCCCGGCTCCCCGGCCATCCCCCCGCGGAGGTCCCTCTGGTCTGCCTGGACACGGAGACCACTGGTCTCGCCACGGCTGCGGGCACGCTCGCCTTCCTGGTGGGGCTGGCTCGCTGGGAGGGCGACACGTTCCACCAGGTCCAGCTCCTGCTGCCGGACCACGCGGACGAGCCCGCGCTCCTGGCCGAGATCGCGCGATGGGTCACACCTGATGCATGGCTCGTGACGTACAACGGCAAGGGCTTCGACTGGCCACTGATGGAGGCCCGGTACCGGCTCGCCGGCCGCGCCGCGCCCGAGCATGCGGGTCACCTGGACCTGCTGCCGTTCGTGCGCAAGGTGTTCAAGCACCGGATGGAGAACGCCCGCCTGCGCTCGGTCGAGACGGAGTTGCTCGGTGTCTCGCGCACCGGCGACGTGGAGGGCTGGGAGATCCCGCAGATCTACCTCGAGGTGCTGCGCGGGGGTCCGATCGGGCCACTGGCCGGCGTCGTGATCCACAACGAGAAGGACGTGCGCTCGCTGGGGCTGCTGCTCGCCCATGTTGAGCACAAGTACGCGGACCGGGCGTCACGCCACGAGGCGCCGCGCGGGGACCTCGCCGGTCTCGCGAGGGCCTACGCCCGGATCCGCCGCCACGACGAGGCGCTGGAGTGCCTGGACGATGCCCTCGCCGCGCCACCGCCGGTGCGCGATCCCTTCGGGCGGACGCCGCTCGCGGCGGCGCTTGCCCGTGAGGCCGCCCAAGATGACCGTGATGCCTGGTGGACGACGAGAACCCGTCCTGACTTCGGTGGCCGGGCGCCGCGTGGCGGCTGGCGCGGCGATCGCGCGAATGGCCGCGGCGGCCCGCTGGGGCTGAGCCCCTCGGCGTCGGCCTGGGACACGCCAACAGACCGCTGGACCGACGAACGCCTCGCGGCCGAGCGTGCCCGGACGCTGCGGAGGCTCGGCAGGTGGGCCGAGGCGGCGGAGGCCTGGCAGGCGGCCGCGGCTGGCGGCGGGGGGATCGGGGTCATCGCCTGGATCGAGATCGCCAAGCTTCGCGAGCACAAGCTCGCAGACCACGGCGGCGCGCTCGCGGCCACGCGGGCTGCCTGGAGGCTGCTGGAGCGGCTCCGGGCGACGGGTCGGCCGCACCCGCGCCTCGAGGCGGACCTCCAGCGGCGCGGGGAGCGGCTGGCGAATCGAGTGCGGCGAGAAGCGGTGAGCCCCTGACGGCGATCCGTTTCCAGCTCGGGCCCGATGGGCGGATGCCCTGCGACGATCAGTCCGGGTTGTCGCCGCCGTGCATGCGCTCGATCGCGTCCGCGAGGTACGGGACGCCATAGACGCCCGGGCCCTCGAGGATCAGCGAGCCGACGGCGGCGCCCAGGCGCAGGTCCGGATCCGGCCCGTCCCAGTCCGCCGTGGTCTCGGGATGCACCCAGACCGCGAACACACCGGAGAGGAACGTGTCCCCGGCACCCACCGGGTCCACATACTTGCGGATCGGGATGGAATGCCAGTGACGCGGCTCGAGCTGGTCGGGCGTGTCGCCCACCTTGTAGGCCGTGCCGCCGTGGACACCGTTCGTGAACAACAGCGTCGCGCCGGGCTTCATGAACGCGGCCAGATCCTCGGGCATCGTCGTTTCGGTCACGTCGTCCGCGCCCACACCGATGAGGTCGGCACGCAGAGCCACGGGCGAGGGGCGCGGCTGCAGGTGGTGAACCGGTGCGCCTGCCTTCAGGACGCGCAGCATGCCCTGCCAGCCGAGGCCGACCAGCGCGTCGGCGGGCACGACATCGGCCCACTCGTCTCCAACTTCCGCCGCCACGGGGGCGAGCATCCAGGCCCTGGCGTCGCGCCATTCGACTGGAAGGCACGCGGGGTCCACGGCATCGGAGATCTGCGGCGTGTGCTGGACGCGGCCGTTGGGGGTCTCGACATTGATGAAGATCGGGCCTTTGCTGCCGGGGATCACCCGGACGTCCACGCCGGCCGCGCGGACCATGTCGAGCTCCGCCGAGGAGGCGGCCAGCTCGTCGGCAACCACGAGGGCGCCCACCCTGAGACCGAGACGTGCGAGCGCGAGCGCCGAGTACGAGGCACCCCCGCCGAGACGCCATCCGCGCTCGTCGTCGTCCACGAGGTCACGGCACGCGGCCCCAACGACCACGACCTGCGGCGTCTCGCTCATCCGTCCTCCACGGGGCCGTCATGAACCCCACCTATACTGGCCGTCCCCGCGCGCAGGCGCGCGCCTCCCGGCCGCTGGCGGCCGCTTCCGACCGAGGGTAGCAACTATGCACTTCTACGAGCTTCACGAAGGCGACGGCGACGTCTTCGCCGACCTGACCCTTGCCCGCGAGGACGAGATGGAGCCGGAGGAGTTCTTCGACATCGTCCAGTCGATCCGCCGGCGCATCCAGGACTCCTACGAGACGCAGACGCTGATCGAGGCGATCGCCAACGAGCTCGAGGCCGACTACGAGTTCATCGCGATCACGGACGAGCGCCTGACGGCGGCGATCAACGTGTCGAAGGATGACGAGGAGAACTTCCTCGCGGACCTCGATGCACCCGACGACGAGCTGGACTACGCAACGATCCTCGCGGATCTCCAGACGGAGTCCAGGCGACCGAACTAGGCGGACTCGGGCCAGCGGGCGCCAGCGCGCCGGGGTAGAGCACGCTCAGCAGCGCGCGCGGGTTGGCCTCTGCGGGCGCGGCCGGCCCGGAGCGCTGAGCCCGGGGGTCACTTCGAGAACAGGATCTCGATGACGTCCCCGTCCTTGACGCGGTAGGTCTTGCCCTCGGAGCGGACCTTGCCGTGCTTCTTCGCCTCGGCGATGGACCCGAGGGCAAGGAGGTCCTCGTAGGGGATGGTCTCGGCCCGGATGAACCCGCGCGCGAGGTCCGTGTGGATGGCGCCCGCCGCGTCGACCGCGGACGACCCAGCCGGGACCGGCCAGGCGCGAACCTCGTCCGGACCCGCGGTCAGGAAGGAGATCAGGCCCACGAGACGGTACGAGAGCTTGATGACCCGGTCCAGGGAGGACTCGACCAGGCCAAGCTCTTCCATGAACACGGCGGCCTCGTCGGCCTCGAGCTCGCCCAGCTCCATCTCGATCTTCGCCGACAGCGCGTCGACCATGGAGTGCTGGTGCTCATACCCGGAGCCGAGCGACGCCACCAGGGCCGGCGCCGTCGCCAGGTCACCCTCGCCCACGTTCAGGAGAACAAGCACGGGCTTCTGGGTGAGGAACCGGTAGCCGCGGAGCGCCTTCTCCTCGTCCTCATCGAGCGGCTCATCACGAATGGGGCGGCCACCTTCGAGGGCAGGCTTCAGCCGCTCCAGGATCGCCTGTTCGCGCTCGTTCGCCTCACGCTCGGCGGGAGTGCCATGGCGTCCTGAGCCGCGCAGCCGCTCGAGGCGCCGGTCCACCATCGCAAGGTCCGCGAGGATGAACTCGAGGTCGAGGTTCTCGAGGTCCCGTGCCGGATCGACGGAGCCTGCCGGGTGCGGGTGTGCGGCAGAATCCCAGGCCCGCACCACGTGGATGAGGGCATCGGAGTCGCGCAGGCGGGCGAGATGCTCGGCCGGCAGCTCCTCCGCGCCGACGTGGCCCTCGGTCGAGGCGGGGGGCGCGGGCAGGTCCACGTAGGTGACATCGGCGTGGACGATCTTCTTGGGCTTGAAGACCTCGGCCAGCCGGTTGAGCCGCTCGTCGGGCACCTTCACGACGCCGACGTTGAGCTGGAGGCCGCCGTAGCCGCCGGTCTCGGCATGCCCGCGCGTGAGAGTGTTGAAGACGGTGGTCTTGCCGCACCCGGCAAGGCCCACGATGGCGATCTGCATGGCGTGATCGTACCGGGCGCCGCCTGCGCGCGGCCCGGGACCCGGGGTCAGTACCCGGCGTCCGGGTCCACCACGTTGACCAGGGCCTGCCCTTCCGCGTAGCGGCGGAGGTTCTCGCAGAACAGGTCCACCGACCGGTCGACCACCCGCGCCGACGACCACGACGTGTGCGGCGTCAGGATCACGTTGGGCAGGTCGTAGAGGGGCGAGGCCGGCGGCAACGGCTCCTCGCGGAACGTGTCGAGCACGGCGCCGCCGATCCGGCCCTCGCGGATCGCCCGTGCCAGCGCCCGCTCGTCCACCAGCTCGCCGCGCGCCACGTTGATGAGCCAGGCGCCGGGCTTCATCGCGGCGAGTGCCTCGTCCGAGATCAGGTCGTGCGTGTCCGGCGTGAGCGGGGCGGCGAGCACCACGAAGTCCGATTCACCCAGCAGCTCGAAGAGCTGCTCCGGGGGCAGCACACGATCGAGCATCAGGGAGCCGAGATACGGCTCATCACCCGCGCCCGAGGGGGCGGCGGCACCCGCCTGTGGACGCCGGCGCGTCGCCACCACGCGGCACCCGAATGCGGTCCCCAGGGCGCCAACCGCCCGCCCGAGCGACCCGAGCCCCACGATTCCGATCGTGACATCGCGCAGCTCGCGGGCCTCGAGCGGCTGCCAGGTCCGCTCCGCCTGGAGCTCGAGCAGCGACGGGAGACGGCGCGAGACCGCCAGGATCATCATCATCACGTACTCGGCCACAGGGCGGCTGAACACCCCACGGGCGTTCGTGATGACCAGGCCGCGCCGGCGTGAGGCCGGGGTCAGCACCCGCTCCACGCCGGCCGTGGCGGAGTGCACCCAGCGCAGCGAAGGGGCGCGGCCCAGGATCCGGTCGAACAGGTCTGCGGGGAGGCGCCCGCGAAGCATCACCTCCACGTCGTCGAGCGGCCCGTCCGCATGGCCGTCGAAGCCGATGGTCACGATGCGCGAGCCCGGCGCCGCGGCGCGGATGATCTCGAGGTCGCGAGACCGGTAGCGCGCGGACAGGATGGGGGTGAGGGCGATGGCCGCGGGGACCCCGCCCGGACCAGCGCCGGGGCCCGGCCCGCTCGTCCCGTCCTCCGTCACCGCGCTCCTCCTTCGACCCGGTTGAGGCCCACGCGCCGGACCCAGTCGGCCGGCCGGTCGATCTCCTCGGGCGTCGGCATCATCTCCGGACCGTCCCACAGCCTGCGCAGGGCCGTCGCGCCCGCGAGCCGCTCGATCCCCGCGACGAAAAGCTCGCCCTTACGGTACTGCTCCATCTTGAGGTCCATGCCCGTGATCCGCAGCATGGCGCGCTCGAACGGCGTGCGCTGCTCGCGGCGGCCATGGAAGCGCGCCGAGATCCGCTCCACCCCGGGCACGAGGTCCTTGCCCACGGTGTCCATCACGTGATCGCCGTAGCCCTCCAGGAGTGCCATCACGGCCTGCGTCTCGCGGAACAGCCGGCGCTGCTCGTCCGACATCAGGCGCTCCATCCAGTGCTGGTCGTCCCCGCGGCCTTCGCCACGCAACGAGGCGCCGATCGCCCGCATGGCGTCGTGGCCCATCGTCCGCGCGTCGGCCGAGAACAGGGCCAGCTGCCGCTCGAGGCGCTCGGCGAGGTACGGGCGCAGCCAGGGGTGCGCCTCGAACTCGAACGCGTGCGTCGTCTCGTGGAGCGCGATCCAGGTGCGGAACGGCCCCAGCGGCACGTCCATCACCTTCGCCGTGTGGCGGATGTTCTCCTCCACGAACAGCAGGCGCCCGGGCGTGGTCTCTGCGGTCAGCAGGGCGATGTCGTACTGGCCCTGGACCCGCTGGCCCATGAAGCCCAGCAGCAGGCCCATCTGGCGCGTGGTCACCCAGCGGTTCGCATAGGTGATGGTGGCCTTCGCCATACCCGCGCCCGGCGGCAGCATCTGCTCGAGGAGCCCTTCCTCCAGGCGGCCGATGAGGCCGGCGAAGGCGGACGTGTTGGCCCGCACCCATCCCGCCCGGTCCACCACCGCCACGCGGTCCACCACGCCCGGCAGGTCGGTCTCAAGGTGCGCGGACAAGGCAGGGACGACCCGTGCCATCGCTGCGGCGTACTCGGCCTCGGCGGCTCGCAGCTCGGCCTGCGACAGGGTGCCCGGCGCGCCCCGGAGGCGCGCGATCGCGATGTCCTCCACGCGCCGCCAATCCACGAGGCCTGCGTTGCGGGCGTTGCGCTCCATCTGGCGGCCTGCGACCGTGACCGCAGCCCCCAGCACGGACCCCACCACGAACCCGACCTTCCAGAGGCGGTCGTCGGAGATGGGTCCGCCGCTCCGGCGCGGCGGCTCCGTGGCCGGCATCAGCCCGAGGCCCCCCGCTCCATGGACCAGAGCTCGATGGAGCTGAGCTCGACGGCGTCCACGTCCGGGAACGCCTCCCCGAACATCCGCGAAGCAATCGCGCGGAACCGCTCCACGTCGCCGGTCGTCAGCTGCACGTGGGTGGGCGGGGCGCCGTACGTCTCGGCGGGGCGCGAGTGGCCTGCGGCGCCCGGATCGGCGGCGGTGCCGCGCGTGGTGCCCGGGGCCTCGAGGCCGTTGACCGACAGCAGCTCAGCAAGGGTGGCGGCGGTCGCCGTGGCGGAGTCCACGATCGCGACGCGGTCGCCCACGATGGCGGTCAGGATCGGGCGCAGCAGCGGGTAGTGGGTGCAGCCCAGGAGCAGTGTGTCGATCTTGGCCGACGGCGGCCTCGGGAACACGAACTCCCCTGCCCCGTCGCGCTCGCCAAGCAGCGGCGCAAGCTCCTCCTCCACGACCGCCTCGAGCTCAGCACCCGAGAGGATGCCCGCCTCCACCATCGGCACGAAGCGTGGCGTGGCGTGCTCGTACACCTCGACCGCCGGGTTCTCGTCCTTGATCGCGTTGAAGTACGCGTGGGAGCGCACGGTGGCGGGGGTGGCGATCACGCCCACGCGCCGGTTGCGGGTCGCAAGGGCCGCAGCCGCAGCACCCGGCCGCACGACGCCCAGGACCGGCAGGTCGTACCGCGCACGCAAGTCGCGCAGGGCGACCGCCGTGGACGTGTTGCAGGCGACCACGAGCGCCTTGACATCGCGCTTGGCGAGCTCGTCGAGCGCCTCCATGGAGAACTGCCGGACCTCGTCGTCGGAGCGGACGCCGTACGGGGCGCGCGCGTTGTCGCCCAGGTAGATCGTGGACTCGTGGGGCGAGCGGCGCAGGATCTCGCGCAGGACGGTCAGACCGCCGACGCCCGAGTCGAAGACGCCGATGGGTCGCGGGTCGGACACGGCTGCCGGACGCCTCGCCGGGCCTAGCGCCGGGCCGCGACCGGGGCCGCCCGGCCCAGGAGCTCGGTCGCGGTGCGCATGACGTCCTGGCTGATCTGGGCGGACGGATCCGCGAGGACGAACGGGATGCCCTCGTTGTTGGCGCGCACGACCAGGGCACCACCCGAGCTGATCGAGTGCTCCGGCTTGCGGCCCAGCGCACGATTGAGCACCTCGGGGTCGAAGCCGCCGCTGGAGTCCGAGCGGTTGATGAGGTAGCGGACCTTGGTGGGCGGGTAGCCGATCATCCGGAAGGCGTCGGCCATGACCATCGTGCTGTGGATGGTGGTCGAGTCGTAGGTGACCACCTCGAGGATCGTGTCCGATGCGTCGAGGAACGCGAGGTTGACATCGTTCACAACCGCGGGTGTGTCCACGATCACCACCTCGTAGACACGGCGCAGGAGTGAGAGCGTCTTCTCGAGATCACGAACGGTGACCATCTCGGCCATCTCGACGCGCGGCGGTGCAAGCAGGATGTCGATGCCGGACGGATCGCGCCAGAGCACGTCGGCGAGGTCGGACTCCTGGATCCGGTCCGTGGGCAGGTCGAGCAGCGATGGCGCCTCGGACGGGACCTTGAGCAGGGCGCGCATGTCGCCGAACTGCAGCGAGCCGTCGATCAGGACGGTCTTCAGGCCGAGCTGGCCGATGCCGACCGCCATGTTGAACGCGAGGGTGGTCTTGCCGACGCCGCCCTTGGGCGCGAAGACCGTGATCATCCGCGCCGTGCCCACCGAGTCCGCCACCTGGGCAGCTTCGTGCACCCGCTGGACACCGTTCACGAGCTCGTAGCCGGTGAACGGCATGCCGAGAACGGCAGAGATCCCGTTGTAGGGATCCACGCTCACCGGGTTCTGGGGCACGGTGAGCACGATCACGGGGATCCGCATACCGGACTGGTTGATCTGGGCGACCAGGTTCATGCCCTTGAGGCGGCCTTGCAGGAGCGCGTCCACCAGGATCACGTCAGGCCGGAGCTCGTTGATCAGGTTGAGGACACGCGTCCCATCGGACACGACGTCCAGCAGCTTGATCACGGACTGCGAGTTGAGCAGCCCGCGGATGTACTGGGTGACCTGGGGGACGTCCTCGACGACGAGCAGGCGGATCTGGTCGGGCATTGGCGGGACGATACCACCTCGCGCCGGGGCTACGGCTTGCGGGCCACCAGCACGGCGCGTTCGGCGCCCGGCCCGATCTCGCCCAGCTCGTAGTCACCGGCGAGCGTCTCCACTTCGAGCCCGGCGGCCTCCGCCATGTCCACGAGGTCATCGCCTGACAGCAGGCGCAGGCGATCGGTGCGGACCCAGCGGACGGGAGCCTCGCCGGGACGCCCTTCCTCGAAGATGGTCGTGAGGCGCACGGACGAGGAGGCGGCGTCGTAGATGGCGCTCCCGGTCTTCGTGACCTCGTTGCCGGTCTCGGGATCGGTGCGAACCCACTCCAGGACGAGCCGGCCGTCGTAGCGGGCGAGGTCCTCCGCGTCAGGCAGCCAGGCATCGACCATCGCAAGGCCGCCGGGCTCGAGGTGCGCCGCAAGGGTCGCCACGGCCGCTGCCTGGTCAGCGCGGGAGCCCATCAGGAAGATCGAGTTGAGCGGAATGCACGCGAGGCCGAATGCTCCCGCCTCGGGCAGGCGGACGGAGCGTGCGTCACCCTCGACGAGGCGGAGACGGCGCGCCACCGAGCGGCCGGCGGCGTCGGCCAGGCGCCGGGCCCTCGCCAGCATCGCCTGGTCAAGGTCAACGCCCGTGACCTCGAAGCCGTCCCGGGCCAGAGGGATCGCCAGGCGGCCCGAGCCCACGGCCAGCTCGAGGACCGGCCCGCCGGAGCGGGCAGCGAGCGCGAGCAGCAGGTCGAGGTCGCCCGGATCCTCCGAGAGGTCCAGGTCGTAGAGGCGGGCGAGGGCCGCCGCCGGGGCTTCGGGCATGGCTGGAGCGTGCCTTCCTAGCGCCCTGGGCGCTCGAAACGGATGGTCGCGCCGGCCTGGCGCTTCGCGGCGAGGGCGCTGATCACCTCCAGCGCCACCCGGTTGGCGACCATCGCCGTCACTTCGGCGTGGTCGTAGGGAGGGCTCACCTCGACGATGTCCATGCCGGCGATCTCCACCGCACCTGCAATCCGCCGGACCGCCCGCAGCAGCTCCCGCGGCAGGAGGCCGCCGGGCTCCGGGGTGCCGGTTCCGGGCGCCGAGCCCGGGTCGATGACGTCGATGTCCACCGAGATGTAGATCGCGTCCGGGCCGTCGAGGGCCTCGGCGATGGCATCGTCGATCACGGCTTCGGCGCCCCGCTCCTCCACCTCGCGCATGAGGTGCCAGCGCAGCCCCTGCTCCTTCATCCACTCGAATGTCTCGACCGGGGGCCAGTACCCCCGCAGGCCAACCTGGACGAAGTTGCGGCCCTTGACCGCGCCACTCTCGATGAGCCGGCGCATCGGCGTCCCGTGGCTCGCCAGCACGCCAAAGACGTCGCTGGCGGTGTCCGCGTGGGCGTCGAAGTGGACGATGCCGATGGAGCCGGGCCTCCGCACCTCCGCGACCGCGGTGGCAGACGGCCAGGTGATGGAGTGGTCACCGCCGAGCACGATCGGGATCGCGCCGGTCGAGGCGACATCGTGGACCTTGCGGTAGATGAAGCTGTGGGACCGCGCGATCCAGGACGGGACGATGTTCGCGTCGCCCGCGTCCACGACGGTGAGGATGTCGAGGGGCTCGACACCCATCAGCTGGAGGGAGTGGATGGAGCCGGACGAGTACTGGGCCTCGCGGATGGCTCGCGGGCCGAACCGGGCGCCCGGCCGGTGGCTGGCCGCGTCGTCGAAGGGCGCGCCGATGATCGCGATATCCGTGTTCCGGGCGCGGATCTCGGCCGGGTCGGTGACGTACGGCAGCTTGTGGAAGGTCGGGATGCCGACGTAGGTGGGCAGATCGTAGTCGTCGAACGCCTCGTAGGGCTGATCCCAGCCGTTGCGGGCGGCGAATTCGACGTCCTGCGGACGCTCGGCCACGGGGTTCACCTCGCGGGGTGCGGGAGTGCGCCGCCAGTTCGGGTCCACCGCCCGGCGGGGCGCGCCGCCGGGCATCGTACCGGGTGGAGAGTGGATGCGGGGGCGTCAGGCCTCGCCGCGGAACTCCGTCCAGGCGGCTGCGACCTTCGCGGGGTCGAGCAGCAGGTCGAGCGCCGTCTGGGCGACCAGGTTCGCCGCCAGCAGGACCGTGTTGTCCGCGAAGGGACGGGCGGCGGCGTCGCGGAACTCGGTCGAGTGGCCGGGGGTGCGGGCCTCGGTGATGGTGAGCGTCGGGTGGATCGAGGGGACCACCCACGACACGTTCGCCATGTCCGTGGAGCCGGCCTCGAGGTCGATCCCGTGGTCGTGGATGCCGTACGGGGCGCTGTTGGCCCGCCACAGGTCCGCCAGGACCTGGTTGTTCTTCATCGTGCAGGCCCAGCCGGAGAACTCCACGCTGACCTGGCAGTCCGCGGCGAGCGCAGCGGCCTTGCAGAGGTCGGTGAAGCGGGCCTTCATGACCTCGTAGTAGGCCTGGTCGGCGCTGCGGATCATGAACCAGGCGCGTGTGCGGTCCGGGATGATGTTGGCGGCCGTCCCGCCTTCCTGGATGATCCCGTGGACGCGGGTGTGGGTCGGGAGCTGCTGGCGCCACATGCCGACGGACACGAACAGCCCGATCATCGCGTCGAGGGCGTTCCTGCCCATCCACGGGTCGGACGCGGCGTGGCTCTGGAGGCCGGTGAAGATCACAGTCACGTCCTCGGACGCGAGCGGCGCGATCTCGACGCGGTCGATGTCGGAGGGGTGGAACAGGAGCGCGGCGTCGACGCCCTCGAAGAGGCCGTCCTTGATCATGATCTCCTTGCCGCTCCCCCGCTCCTCCGCCGGGGTGCCGAGGAACACCACCTCGCCTGCCCACTGGTCGCGGATCTGCGCGAGGGCGATCGCGGCGCCCACGCCCGAGGCTGCCATCGTGTTGTGGCCGCACCCGTGACCGAGGCCTGGGAGCGCGTCGTACTCGGCGAGGACGGCGATGCGCGGGCCGTCGGCGCCCTTGCCGCCGGTGATGCGACCCCGGACGGCGGTGGCGAGGGAGCCCGCGGGGGCCTCGACCTCGTAGCCGTGGCGGGCGATCGCCTCCGCGACCCAGGCGGCGGCCTTGACCTCCTCGAAGGCGGGCTCGGGGTTGGCGTGGATCCGGTGGCTCAGGTCGAGGATCTCGTCCCTGGCCGCCAGGATCGCGGCTGTGGCGGCGGCCTTCTGCTCGGGGAAGGGACCGGCAGGCGTGGTGGCAGTGGTCAGCGGCTCGGGCACGGGTGCGCTCCTAGCGTTCGGCGGAGAGGGTGATCTCCGCCACGACGAAGATGGCGGCGAGGAACAGGAGGATCGGCAGCTGGAAAGCATCCACGAGGCGCAGGACGACGAGCGCGGTGGCGAACAGCCCGACCCAGGCGCCGCGGCGGCCGGCCCGGACCCAGTCACCCTGGTAGGCGATCCGGCGGTGCCGTGCGAAGACGACCAGCCAGGCGAGCGGTGCGGCCGTCAAGCCGACGGCGGTCCCGATCAGCAACGCGCCGACGTAGCCCGCCACCGGGTCCGCGTAGGGGTCCCGGGTGGTGACGAGGACGCCGACCAGCACCCAGGCGACAAGCGCGAGGGCGAGCAGGACGAGGTTGGCGATCCGGTCCCGGGTCTCCATCTGGAACCGAGTCTACCGATGGGGTCGTGTCGCGGGGCGGTGGCCCTGCGTGGAGGCCGCCCGGCGACCGGTTCAGGCCCGACGAGCGCCATGACCTCGGTTCGCACCGCCCGGCGGCAAGAAGGTGCGGCATCCTGCACATAAGGCCCGCTCAACGGGATGCGACGGCTCGGCGGCGCGACAGGCCCTACTCCTCGAAGGCCGCGAGTGCCCCGGGAAGGTCCGCGAGCGCGTGGACCTCGAGGTCCGCATCCACCTCGCCATCCCGCTCGGAGCCCGGCAGCGGCGAGTCGCCTGGGCGGACTGTGAGGTAGCCGGCCCTCCAGCCCGCCCGTTTCGCGCCTACCACGTCCGCGGCCCAGTCGTCGCCCACGTGGAGGATCGACATCGGGGAAGGGTCACCGAGCGCGGAGCGGGCCGCGGCGAAGATGGCCGGGTGGGGCTTGATCGTCCCCACACGCTGCGAGACCACGATGGCCGCGAGCAGTGGTCCCCAACCGCGGGCCTCCACGTACCGGTCGATGGTCGCCGCGAGCGGCCAGTTCGACAGGATCGCGACCCGGTACCGCGCGGCAAGTGTCCGCAGCACCGCCTCGGCGGCCGGGTCCGGAGGCAACGCGTCCACGAACGAGCGCGAGTAGGTCTCGACGATGCCCGCCACCTCGGCCGGGGTGGACCAGGCCGCGGCCGCCATGTCGTCCCACGGAGCGTCCGCCGGCGGCACCGTCATCCCCCGCAGCCGCGCCACCACCCTGACCACCCGTTGCGCGAGATCCACCTCGCGGAACTGCGGAACCTCGTCGCGGAACTGGCGCTCGCGCTCCTCGTGCCAGGCCGCCAGCACGTCGGCCACCACGAACGGCCCCAGCCGCTCCGCCATCGCCTCGGCCGTGATGGCCACGACAACCCGAAGCCCGCCCGCCGGCACCGGGACCAGCGTGTTGCCGAAGTCGAGCGTGACGACCTCGATCACGACCCAACCCCCTCCCCGTCGGCCGCGAGCCGCGCCCGGGCGATCTGGACTGCCGCCGGGTTCCGGTCCACCAGCAGCCAGCGCCGTCCCAGCC
This sequence comes from uncultured Chloroflexia bacterium, assembly GCA_963748625.1. GTDB lineage: Bacteria > Chloroflexota > Limnocylindria > Limnocylindrales > CSP1-4 > CAIXZV01. The sequence continues at coordinate 173,877 of CAVVJT010000004.1, forward strand.
GCGCAGCCGCCACGCCCGTCGTCCCCGAACCCGCGAAGGGGTCCAGCACCAGGTCACCCGGCCGGCTCGACGCCGCCACGATCCGTTCCAGCAGCCGGACCGGCTTCTGGGTCGGGTAGCCCGTCCGCTCGGCCGAGGCCGGCGGCACGATCGTCATCCACCAGACGTCGGTGGGCAGCTTGCCGCGGGACGCCTTCTCAGGCCCCACCAGCCCCGGCGCCATGTACGGGATCCGGTCGACCGCGTCGCGCTCGAACCGCCAGTCCTCCCCCTTCGCGTACCAGAGGATCGTGTCGTGCTTGCGCGGCCACCGGTCCCGGTGCCGGCCCCCGTAGTCGTAGGCCCAGATGATCTCGTTGAGGAACCGTTCCGGCCCGAACACATCGTCCAGCAGCAGCCGCACGTGGTGCGATGTCCGCCAGTCCACGTGGAGGTACAGCGAGCCATCGTCCGCGAGCACCCGGTGCACCTCCTTCACCCGGGCCTCGAGCGCCGCCAGGTGCTGGTCCAGCGGCAGGTCGTCCTCGAAGGCGAGGTCCTGGACCACTTTGTAGCGGTACTCCCGCCCGCCGAACCCGCGCCGTGTCCGCTCCCCCGCCCCCGTACGGATGGACGCCAGCCGCTGCTGACGACCGGTCGCGAACGGCGGATCCGCGTAGGCGAGGTCCACGCACCCGTCCGGCAGCGCCGCGAGCACGTCGAGGTTGTCCGCCTCCACGACCGCGCCCCGCGCGCTCCCGTCGAGCACCGCCGAGACGGCGGCCTGGTCTGCATCCGTCAGCGGCACCACGACCCTAGCGTGCCACGCTCGACGGACAGATCTCCCGGAAGGCGCAGTACGTGCACGCCATGTGGTCGGGCTTGGCCGAGAAGTCCCCGGCGCGGATCCCGGTGGCGGCCGTCTTGATGGACTCCCGCGCCTTCTCGATCCGCTTCGTGTCCACCGGCGTCGTCCCGACGAGGCCCGTGTCGAGGAAGTGGAGCGCGACTGCGTCCGGCAGGCGCCCGGTCGCCGCCTCGTAGCCCATCGCGTAGATCGAGAGCTGGAGGCTGTTCTTCGCCCGCTCCCTCGCCTTGGCCGGGTCCCGCACGTCCGACGACTTGTAGTCCGTGATCACGACCCGCTCGGCCGCCGCGAACAGCGTGGGCTCCACGACGTCCGCCCCCGATACCGACCGCACCCCGTGCAACGCAGGCTCAAGGGCGGTCGAGCCACCGGGCGCCCCCGCCGGGATGATGTCCACGCGGTCGTAGCGCCCGCGCACCCGGTCTCCGTCGAGCATGAAGCTGAACTCCCGCTCCACGAATGCCGGGATCACGGCGCCCGGCACCAGCTGCTCCTCGCGGAAGCGGCGCAGCGCGTCCCGGCCGGCGGCCAGGCGCGCCTCCTCGTGCTCGCGGGAGAGGAACCCGTCCGACGTCCATGCCTGCTGGAACACGGCAACCAGCGCGTCCTCCGTCATCACCTCGCCGCGCTTGTGCCGGCGGTGGAACTCCGACACGGCCGCGTGGAGCGCCGAGCCGTAGATGATCGAGTGGTGCGGGGCCAGCGGCACGCGCAGGAGATGCGCGTACTTGTACTTTCGGGGGCAGGTCAGGTAGTCGTCGATCGCGTAGAAGGACAGCATCAGCGGCTCGCCACCGCGCGAGCGCGGCGCCACCGGGGACGGCGCGGTCCGCTCGTTCGCGGCCAGCCGCTCCAGGGGCGAGGCGGGCTTCGCTCCCGCACCGGCGGCACCCGCCGCCACGGGCAGGTCCAGCGCCTCGAGCACGAACGGTGACACCCGCCGCGCCCGCTGGCCGCCGTAGTCCGCGGCATGCGTGAGGAGCAGCTCATCGCGGGCCCGGGTCATGCCGACGTAGAAGAGACGGCGCTCCTCCTGGAGCTGGTAGTCGCCCTCGGGCAGCGTCTCCTTGACGAGCTCCACCGGCAGCGCGAGCGGCTCCCGGCGGCCCGTGGCCGGGAAGCGGCCAGTGATCAGGCCGGGCAGGTAGACCACCGGGAACTCGAGACCCTTCGCCTTGTGCACAGTCATGACCGCCACCGCCTCGGCGTCGGGATCGATGTCAGCCGTGGGCGGATCATCACCTGCCTGGATCAGCGTCTGGAGATGCCGGGCAACGAACACGGCCCGGTCGTCGGCGAGCAGGGCCGACTGCGCCCGCACGATGTCGAAGAAGCGCGCGATGTTGGAGAGCGCCTCCTCGTTGGCCACCGAGTCCGTCTCCGCGAGCCGCTTGAGCCAGCCGGTGCCCCGCAGAAACGCGTACAACACCTCGCCTGCCGAGCGCTCGTGCGCCATCTGGACATAGAGCCCGAGGTCCTCCACCAGCCTCGCGCCCGCGGCGCGCGTCTCGGGCGAGAGGCGCAGGATGCCCGGCTGGCGGGTGAGCTCCTCGAGGATCTCGTAGATGGACCGGTTCCGGCGGCGGGCCATGTTCACGACCCCGACCAGGTCCGTGCCGCCCAGGCCGTACAGCTCCGACGCGGCCAGCCCGTACACGTCCACCGACGATCCCAGGTCCGCGATCGCGCGCAGGAAGGCGAGCAGAAGCTTGACCTCCGGGCGGGAGTACAGACCCGACGTGCCGGAGAACCGCCACGGGACGGCCTCCAGGTTCAGCGAGCGCAGCACGGGGTCCGCCGCAGCATTTGAGCGGACGAGCACGGCCACGTCCCGCGGCGACGCCCCCTCGCGGATGCGCCGGGCGATGTCCGACGCGATCCAGTCCGCCTCCTCGTGGCCGGTGGCGAACGCCTCGTGACGGACGGCGGGCGCGCCATTGGCCCCGCGCTCCGCGACCAGCTTCTTCACGATCCCGGCCCTGACCTCCAGGCGATCCGGGTCGTTGTGGCGGACGAGACGGTAGGCGGCATCCAGGATGGGAGCGCGCGAGCGGTAGTTGCGCCGCAAGACGACCACCTTGGCGTTCTTGTAGCGCTCCCGGAACTCGAGGATGTTGCTGATGGCGGCACCGCGGAACTTGTAGATGGACTGGTCGTCGTCGCCCACGACCGTCACGTTGCGGTGCCGCTGGGCCACGAGCGCGACCAGCTCCGCCTGGGCGCGGTTGGTGTCCTGGAACTCGTCCACGAGCACGTGCCTGAACCGGCGCTGGACCTGGTCCCGGGCGGCCGGCGACTCCCGAAGCAGCCGGAGCGCCAGGGACACCTGGTCCCCGAAGTCGATGGACCCGTTCTCAGCCAGGAGCCGCTGGTAGGCCGCGTAGGCGCGGGCGAGCTCCCTGCGCTTGCGCCCCTCCTCGGCCAGCGCCGCCGTCGCGTCGCGCTCCTCGTCTGTGGCCGCATCCCCGGCCGCCTCCAGCGCCGCCGCCGCCGTGGCGGCCTGCCCCGACAGGTGCGCCGCGTGGGCCGCAAAGGCCTCCGGCGAGACATCCTCGTCCTTCGCCCTCGAGAACAGCGTGGCCAGGGCGTCCAGGAACTTCGTGGGGTCACCCAGCGGCCGGTACTCGTCCAGGCCCAGCTCGAAGATGTGCTCCGCGAGGAACACCACGGTCTCCGGGCGCGACAGCACGCGCACGTCCGACGGCAGCCCCAGCTCCAGCGCGAACTCCCGCACGAGCCGGTCACCGAACGCGTGGAACGTGGAGATGGCCGTGTCCGTGTAGCCGTACGGCACCAGCTGGTCCACGCGGACCTGCATCTCGTCCGCCGCCTGGTCCGTGAAGGTGAGGGCCAGGATCTCCGACGGGCGCGCCTGCTTGGACGCGATCAGCCAGGCGATGCGGCGCGTGATGACCTGGGTCTTGCCGGTCCCGGCGCCCGCGACCACGAGCAGCGGGCCATCTCCGTGGAGGACCGCCTTGCGCTGCTCCAGGTTCAGCCCGGCCAGCAGCTGCTCCATGCCGGCAGGCGCAGCAGGCTCGTCGAGGATGAGCGGCTCCCCGGTGTCCCACACGGGGATCTGGACGAGCGGCTCCGGCTCGCCGCGGACGGCCTTGCGCCTCACGGGACGCTCCTTGCACTGCGGGCGGGCAGGGCTGGGCTGGCGGGCAGAGCTTGGGGTGGGGCCGGCGGCGTCCGGCGAATGAGGAGCTCGAGGTGGTCTGGACACGCGCCCAGCGTGGCGTGGACCCGTGCCAGCTCCGGTGTCACGGGTCGCATGCGGATCAGGCCTTCGCCGCTCCCGCGCCCGACGCGAGCGCGATCTTGAGCGCCTCCTCCTCCTCGCTCGACATGGCGGTGTCGCAACGGCCGGCGATGATCGCCTTCGCGTACATGCGCGTGCCGTTGCGCGAGTGGAGGCTGCTCACGATGAGCCCGTCCGCGTCCTGGTCCAGCAACGCCAGCGCAAAGCTCTGGTTGCCACCGGTGTCCTCGAACGGGTTGAACCGCACCAGGCCGACCTTCTGGAAAGCCTTGCGCTGGATCCGTGCGAGGTCCGCCGCCTTCGTGGTCAGCTCGTCGACGTCCCGGTTGAGGGCATACACGCGCTCGAGGTGTGAGCCCAGGATCGACTCCAGGCTGGTCCCGTCCTCGCCGCGCGTCAGGCCCTGCAGCCGCTTGTCCAACTTCGCCGTCCGGCGGGCAAGCAGCAGCACGGCCACCGCAAGCACGATGCAGACAAATCCGAGCACGCCGAGCACGAGGCCGGGCGAGGTCGTCATGAGCTGGTCGAGGGCGTCCAAGAAGCGTCTCCGTGTGGGGCGCCGCCGAGTCTACCAGCAGCCCCTCATGCGCCTCCCTCCGCCTCCGTCCACCTCCCTCCGCCCGGCCGGTGTATCCTCCCGGCCGACGCCGCGCGCGCGGCCCGAACCACCAGGAGGCCCCGAACCCCGTCATGGCGAAGCGAGCACGCGGCAGCGTCCGTCCCGGCCAGCGTCGGCCGATCGACAAGCGTCCGGCCGCCCCCGCCACCCCCGCGGCGGCCCCGGCCCCCAAGCCCACGGGTCTCTCGGAGGCCGAGCTCGCTCGCGCCGCCGAGCTCGAGGCAGAGATGGTCGCGCAGGAGCGCGCCCTCGAGGACACGCGCAAGCGGACCAAGGAGCGCGCGACTGCCAGCCGCGAGTACGTCCCCGTCTCCGCCGCCGGCTTCGCCGCCGCCGAGGCGAAGGAGTACGCCTACGTCGCGCGCGACGTGAAGCGCATCCTGCGCGTCGCGGGCCTGGAGCTCGCGATCCTCGCGGTGCTCTACGTCCTCATCGACGTCGTCGGGGTCGTCAAGATCGGCTGAGCCGCTCTCGGGCGCGCCGGGGACAGGCCCGGACGGGGGTCCGGCAACCCAGCAGGGAGCCGTGTTCCAGGATCTCGACAGCACGACGGAGACAGCCCGACGGCACATGCCGCTCGCCGCGCGCCTGCGCCCGGCGACGCTCGCCGACGTCGTCGGCCAGCGGCACATCCTGGGTCCCGAGGGCCCCCTCACCCGCTGGATCGCCACCGGCCGCCTGCCGGCCCTCGTCCTGTGGGGCCCACCCGGGTCAGGCAAGACGACCCTCGGGCGCCTGCTCGCAGCCGAGCTGCACCTCGGCTACCTGACCCTCGACGCCACGGCCGAAGGCCTCCCCGACCTCCGCCGCCGCATGGCCGAGGCTGACACGATCCGCGCCACGTCCGGGCGCGCACCGATCCTGTTCGTGGACGAGCTCCACCGGCTCGCGAAGAACCAGCAGGACGGCCTGCTCGCAGCCGTGGAGAACGGGCGGATCACGCTCGTCGCCGCCACGACCGAGCCGCCGATGGCAGGCGCGGTGATCGCCCCCCTGCTGTCGCGGATGACCGTGCTGCGGCTGCAGCCCCTGTCCGAAGGCGACCTGGGCGTGCTCCTTGACCGGGGTCTCGCCGCCTATGCCGAGGAAGGCCGCGCGATCACGCCCGACGACGACGCGCGGCGAAACCTGCTGGGGCTGGCGGCCGGTGACGGGCGGCGCCTGCTCTCGCTGCTCGAGGGCGCGATCACGCTCCTCCCGCCCGATGCCGGGGTGCTCGATGCGCACGCCGTCATGGCGGCCGCACAGTCCAGGACAGCGCCGTACGACCGGTCGGGGGCGGTGTCGGCCATGATCAAGTCGATCCGCGGCGGGGACGAGGAGGCCGCACTCTACTGGCTCGCGGTCCAGCTGGCCGCCGGCGACGATGGCCGCCACGCGGCGCGGCGCCTGGTCGTGGCCGCCGGCGAGGAGGTCGGTGCGGCCGATCCGATGGCCCTGCCGATGGCCGTGGCGGCCCTCGACGCCACCGAGCGGGTCGGCATGCCCGAGGCGCACTACCCGCTTGCCGCCACCGTGGCCTACCTGTGCCGGACAGGCCGCGACTGGTGGCCCGGGGCCGCGCTCCACCGGGCAGTGGAGCTGGTGCAGGCCGAAGGCCCGGACCCTGTCCCACCGCATCTGCGACCCGCAGCAAAGACCTATCGCCACCCGTCCGAGGAACCGCCGGAGAAGCATCGCCAGCAGTACCGCCCGAAGCGTCGCGATCCCGGCTTCCTGGGCGAACGGCCGATGCACCGGCCGCCCCGCGCCGACTGAGAGCGAGAAGGGGGCGCATGACCGCGATCCGGGCGATGCTCGACAGCTTCCTTCCGCGGGGCGCCATCCTGCTGGGCGTCCTGACCTTCGCGAGCTACTTCGCGGGTCTCGTGCGCGATCGGATCTTCGCGCGCACCTACGGCGCCGGCATTGATCTCGACGCCTACAACGCCGCCTTCGTCCTGCCCGAGCTCGCCCTCGACGTCCTCGTCGCGGCCGGGCTCACGGCGCCGTTCGTGCCCGTCTTCAGCTCGCTGCGCCGCGAGGGTCAGGATCCCGATGCCGCGTCGCGGTTCGCGCAGACCGTGCTCACGCTCGCGGTCCTGGTGATGGGGGCCACGAGCCTTGTCCTGCTGCTCATCGCACCGTGGACGGTGGAGGTCATCGCCCCGGGGTTCGACGAGGCCGCGACTGCGCGCTATCTCGAGCTGTTCCAGCTGATGCTAGCCACGCCGGTGATCTTCGCGGTCTCGATCACGCTGGGCGAGATCCTCATCGCCGAGCGCCGGTTCCTGTTCTATGCGCTGGCCCCGATCCTCTACAACCTCGGCATCGTGGCCGGCACCCTTCTGTTCCACGAGCAGATCGGGATCAAGGCCGCGGCGGTCGGCGCCGTGATGGGCGCCCTGGCGCACTTGGGCATCCGGCTCATCGGCATGATCCGGAGCAGCGTCCGCCTGCGGCCCAGGCTCGACCTGCGGACGGCGGCGCTCAAGGAGTTCATCCTGCTGATGCTGCCCAAGATGCTCAGCCACCCCATCGAGCCGCTGACGTTCATGTTCTTCACCGCGGTGGCCACCACGCTCGCCGCCGGCAGCGTGTCGTCGGTGTCCTTCGCCCGCAACTTCCAGAGCGTGCCTGTGGCGCTGATCGGCTCGTCCATCGCGCTGGCCGCCTTTCCCGCGCTGTCGGCGGCATGGGCCGCAGGCGACCGGGCGGGCTTCCGGCGCCAGGTGCGCACCAGTGCCATCACGATCGGGGTGTTCGCCACGGCCGCGGCCATCGGCCTCGCGATCGTGGGGGAGATGGCGATCTCCGTGCTGCTGGGCGGCGGCGCCTTCGACGCGGAGGACGTGGCCACCACGGCGGCCGTGCTCGCGGCATTCTGCCTTGCGGTCCCGTTCGACGCCATGGGCCACCTCGTCGCGCGGGGGTTGTACGCCACCCACAACACGATTCTCCCGGTCCTCGCCTCGATCACCGGGTTCGGCGTGACCGTGGCGGTGACACTGCTCCTCGTGGAGCCGGTGGGGATCGTCGCCATCCCGCTGGGCTTCGCGGCGGGAACGGCCGTGAAGGTGCTGCTCCAGGGCGCGGCGCTCACCTGGCGACTGGGGCGACCGCACCCCGAGGCGGGCGAACCGGGTGGCTGGGACTGAGGCCCCGCCTTACGGGTTGCGCGGCTGCGTGGGCACGACGGCCACGAACTTCCCGTCACGCGTGGGGTAGCTGCCCTCCGGGCGCTCCCACGGCAGGTAGTTGCGGCGCATCTCATCGGCGTCCTGGAACGTGCCGGGCGGATCCGACGGACCCCAGATGGAGGACACCCTCGGGTACCAGGGATCAAGGATGTACGTGCCCGAGATCCTCGCGTCATCGAAGAGGAGTGGATCCGCATCGGCCTTGAAGCCGGTCATCACCCACGTGTGGGCGCCACGCCAGGTGAGCAGCACCGCAGGTGCGCGGTAGAGCTGGATCGCCTTCGCGGCGTCGTGGAGCGCCTGCTGGCGGGTGTCGTAGACGCGGACCTTGTAGCCCTCCACGCCGTAGGCCTCGAGCGCCTTGGCGATCGCCGCCGGACCCCAGTCCCCGTTCTTGCTGTCCCGCCGGCTCTCCCACTCCCCGATACGCGAGGCGAGCTCCTTCTGGAACGCATCGGTGAGGGGCGCCGCATCATGTGCCGCAAGGACCATCTGCGTGCCGGCGACCGCGCACCACTCGTGGTCGAGCTCGCTGATGAAGCGCTTCGCGGGATTCTTGTACAGGTCCACATCCACGGGCTTGCGCTCGGGCGGCGGCGTGGGCTGGGGCGTGGGGGCGGGCGTCTGCCCGGGTGCGAGCGTCGGGGTGGCGTCGGGCACGGCCGACGGGGGTGGCGTGACGACCTCCTCCTCGTCGAGGGGCCGGTCAGGCGGCGGGTTCAGGGCGAGGTCGATCCTCCTGACCAGCGACTCGGCGCGATCACCCATCCCGAAGGCGTTGGTGACCAGGACGGTCCCCGCCAGGACGGAGCCCGCCAGCAGCACCAGCACAATGCCGCCGAGCAAGGGACCGGGACGTCGGGGGCGGGAGCGGGTGGACACGGCTACTCCTGGCTGCGGTCGAGCAAGGACGCCCGGGCCGGAGCCTGTGCGACGCGGCCGGGTCAGCCGGCCTTCGGGGCGCCCCGGGCCGGCAACGGGCCGGTCGAGATGTAGATGGTCCGGCCGCGGATCGCCATGCTCGTGCCGGGCCGATGGCGGGCGATGGCCCGCTTCACGGCGAGGCGCATCGTGGGCACCTTCTCAGCGGGGTCGAGCTCGAGCGCCAGGACCTGGTCGTCGCTCTTGAGGGAGTCGAGCGCCTCGCAGATCTCCTCCTCGCGCTGCATGGCGGCGAGCTGGCGGGCGGAGAGGGCGCGCTGGGCGGGTGCGAGCTCCTCGATCTTCGCGGGGCGAATGCGCATCTGGGGCTCCTGGAGGTGACCGGTCACTGATCTGTGGCGCGATGATGCCACGCCGGAGTCGCCACTGGGCACATGAGCTCCCGGCAAGGTTGCGCTTCGCATGCCGTTGGGAGACCACGCGGCTGCGGGGTACGCAGGCGGGCGACGGCGCTCTATGCTCTGCGCCATCGAGGACGGGCGCGCTGGCGCCCGCTAGGGAGGTCACAGATGACGGATCCCACCGGGGGCGTTCCGAACCAGGGTGCGCCGGTCCCGCCGCCCGCCGCGCCGGTCCCGCCGGTCGCGCCGGTCCCGCCGCCGGTCCAGGGTGGCTACGAGGCGCCGCCGCCTGTCCAGGGTGGCTACCAGGCGCCGCCGCCCGTCGCGCCGGTGCCGCCGCCCGTCGCGCCGGTGCCGCCGCCTGTCCAGGGCGGCTTCCAGGCGCCGCCGCAGGGTGCGCCCACCTACGCCGCGCCGCAGTTCCAGCAGGCCCCCGTGGCCGCAGGCCCGGCACCGGGCATCGCCTACGCGGACATCGTGCCCAGGATCATCGCCCTCGTCATCGACGGCCTGATCCTGTTCATCCCGTTCTTCGTCATCTCGGCGGTCCTCGGCGCCATCCTGGGCGGCTTCGGCGCATTCCTTGCCTCGCTGGCGCTCGCTGCGGCATCCGCCGGCTACTTCGTCTACACCTGGACGACGATGCGGGCGACCTACGGCCAGAAGTTCCAGAAGCTCGAGTGCGTCAGTGCCGCCGACGGCGCCACGCTCACCCAGCCGCAGGCGATCCGGCGCTGGGCCTTCCTGTTCGGCCCCAATGCACTGGTCACCGTAATCGCGAACTTCCCGATCTGGGCGATCGCGGCCCTCGGGTCCCTGCTGGGCCTCGTCGCGTTCGGCTACGCGATCTACCTGCTGTGGACAACGTCCCAGAGCCAGAAGCGCCAGGGGTTCCACGACCTGCAGGCGGGCACGGTGGTTGTCAAGCACATCTAGCACACCACCCGAACAGCGCAACGCCGAGAACGGGGCCGGGCAACCGGTCCCGTTCTCGATTCCGCGGGACGGGCCGGCCGGACGTCAGGCCGTTCGGCCACACCGAGCGCTTTCGACAGGGAGGCCATGTCCCGCGCGACCGGGGCGAGCAGCACGACAGGCGATCGGCCAGTACGACCCCTCGGCGCCCGGTGGCGCCTGGTGGCGCCCGGTGGCGCCCCAGGCGCCCCAGCGGCGCCCCAGGCATTGGGGAATTGCGAGGCTCCACGCTGGGCTGGAGGCCCAGACTGTCGATCCGTGGGTTGATCCTTGTGGGCCGCGGCCCGTTTCACCCCCTGGCTGGGGGGACAGCCCCGGCCGGGGCAGCGACTCCGCACCACTCCCTACGGCTCGAAGTCCAACGCCCGCACGTGGCGGGGCCGGAACACCGCCAGCGGCCGCCGGTCGAAACTGGCCACCCGCCGGACCTCGAGCCGCTCCGCGGTCGCGACCAGCAGCGCGTCCGCCAGGCGCGGCTTGTGCTCGGCCGCCTCGCGCATCAGTGCCTGGGCCCGCACGAGGTCATCCCGCGTGGGCGCCACAAGCCGGATCGCGTCCGAGACAAGCGCGCTCACGAGGGCCTCGGATGCGCGGGCGCCGAGCTCACGCTGGAGGAGCAGGTCGAGCTCGGCCAGCCCAAGCGCCCCCAGCAGCAGCGGCTCATCGGCCCTCGCGAACCAGGCGACCGCTGCAGCGTGGTTGAGATCCGCCGCGTCCGCCGCCGCCAGCACTGCCGACGGGTCCAGGAGGATCGCCACTACCGCTCCCCTGCCCTGCGCCCGGCCTCACGGCGCACGATCGAGCGCCCGTCGAGCGAGAGCCGCCCGTGCGTCGACCGGCCGATGGCGAGGAACGGGAACTGCGGCGGGACCTCGTGCTCGGCGAGCCACGCCTCGATCGACTCGGTGATCACCGCGGTCTTCGTGCGTCCTTCGCGTCGGACGTGGCGGTCAAGCCGCTCCAGCAGGTCGGCATCGATGAGGATGGTCGTGCGAACGGTTGGCATATGACGTCATATATACCTCGATGGACGATCGCCTGCCACCTCGGGCACCATGCGCGTCTCGCTCCCCGCCCCGACAACACCTGGAGACCCCCGTCCCGATGAAGATCCTGGCCGTCGAGCCCATCTCCGCCGAAGGCCTCGAGATCCTGCGTCGTCATCACGAGGTCGACGAGCGACTCGGCCTCGCGAAGGAGCAGCTCCTCGAGATCATCCCCGAGTACGACGCCCTGGTCGTCCGCAGCCAGGTCAGGGCCGACGCGGATGTGATCGCGGCGGGCACCCGGCTCGTGGTCATCGGGCGGGCGGGCGTCGGCGTGGACAACGTGGACCTCGAGGCGGCAACGAAGGCGGGCGTCACGGTCGTCAACGCGCCGACCGGCAACACGATCGCCGCCGCCGAGCACACGCTTGCCCTCATGTTCGGCCTCGCCCGGCACATCGCGCCCGCCGATGCCTCGATGCGCCGGGGCGAGTGGAAGCGGAGCACGTTCACCGGCACCGAGCTGCGCGGCAAGACACTGGCCATCGTGGGGCTGGGCAAGATCGGCCAGGCCATCGCCAAGCGTGCCCGCGCCATGGAGATGGTGGTCATCGGATCGGACCCGTTCGTGACCGCAGACCAGGCCGCGACGTTCGGCGTGGAGCTGGTCACGTTCGAGGAGCTGGTCCCGCGCGCCGACCTCATCACTGTCCACGTGCCCAAGACCCGCGCGACGGCGGGCCTCATCAACGCCGACGTCATCGGGCGGATGAAGTCCAACGTGATGCTGTTCAATGTCGCGCGGGGCGGCGTGGTGGACGAGCAGGCCGTGGCCGACGCGCTCAAAGCCGGCCGGATCGCGGGCGCCGCCTTCGACGTCTTCGACGCCGAGCCACCGACGGGCTCGCCGCTGTTCAACGCGCCGAACACGCTCCTCACACCCCATCTCGGCGCGTCCACGGCCGAGGCCCAGGTCGCCGTGGCTGTCGAGGTGGCCGAGCAGGTCCTCGAGGTCCTCGACGGGCGCTCCGCCCGGTACGCCGTCAATGCCCCGCTTCTGACGCCCGAGACGGCCCAGGCGATCGCGCCGTACCTGCCGCTCGCGGAGACCCTGGGCTCGGTTCTGGCGCAGCTCGCCCGGACCGCGCCCAAGACGCTCACGGTGGAGATCGCCGGCGAGCCCGCCGCCTACGACGCGTCGTCGCTGGTGGCTGCCGTGCTGCGCGGCCTGCTCGAGACCACGACGACGGACCGCGTCAACCTGATCAATGCGGCCACCCAGGCCAAGGCCCGCGGGATCACCGTGGTGGAGCGCAAGACCCCGGACGCCGGCGACTACAGCTCGCTGCTCACCGTCACCGCGGAGACGGATGGCGGCCCGGTCTCGGTCGCAGGGATCGTGGCGCTCGGCGAGCCCCGGATCGTGCGCCTGCACGGGCTGAAGATGGACCTCGCACCGGCCGAGGTGATGCTCATCTCGCACCACCACGACCAGCCGGGCCTGGTGGGCCGCGTCGGCGCGCTGCTCGGCACCGCGGACGTCAACATCAGCTCGATGACGCTCGCCCGATCGGCGCCGCGGGGCGACGCCTTCATGGTGCTCTGCCTCGATGATGTGCCGCCGGTGACGCTGGTGGACGACATCAACGCCGTCGAGGGGATGGTCGACACCTGGCTCGTGCGGCTGGGCGCCAGCCGGTGACGGGCGGGCCAATCGACCCGGGAGGGCCGCTGGACCCGGGCGGGCCGCTGATCCCCGACGGCCTCGACGCGACGCTCGTCCTGCTCCGGCACGGTGAGTCGGAGTGGATCCGCGAGAACCGCTTCCAGGGACAGGGGGAGACGCCGCTGTCCGAGATGGGGCGCCGCCAGGCGGCCCTGGCCGGAGCGCGGCTCGCGCATCCGCATGCCGTGCCGCCGCTCCCGCTCCCAGCCGGGCTGCCAGTGGAGATCGTGCACTCGCCGTTGGGTCGTACCACGGAGACCGCACAGGCCGTCGCCGACGCGATCACCGACACCGTCACCGGGGCCGCGGCGCCCGGCGTGACCCTGCCCGTACTGCGCGCGGATGGGGGCCTCCTCGAGATCGGCCAGGGCGGGTGGGAGGGTGTCGAGCACGACGAGATCGCACGCCGCTGGCGTGGCGAGCTGTCGGCCTGGCGGGCCACGCCCTGGTCGCACGTCGCGCCCGGCGGTGAGACCCTCCAGCAGGTGCAGGCCCGGCTCCGGCCAGCCCTCGCAGGAATCCTGGAACACCTCGGGCGCGACTACCCGCGGGGCTCCTTCGACCGCCCCCAGGTCAGCGGCTACCCGGGGGTCAACCCGCATGCGAGCCAGCCCTGGTCGATCCTCGTGGGCCATGACGGGGTGTTCAAGGTCGCGATGCTCACGCTCTTCGACCTCCCACTCGAGCGGTTCTGGATGTTCACGATGGGCCTCACGGGCATCACGATCGTGGAGATCCGCGGCGGCCGGCCGGTCGTGCGTGCAGCAAACCTCACCGACCATCTCGCGCCGCTGCACGATGAGGCAGCCCAGGCCAAGGCGGACGAGCGGGGGCGAAGGGGCGCCCTGTAGACCGTGCCGGCACGAATGCCGGGCGCCACGCGTGCCGGGCGCCACGCGTGCCGGGCGCCACGCGTGCCGGGCGATGGGGCCTGGAGGCTACCGGCGCCGGCGACCGCGCCGCGGCCGCCGGAAGGCGAGCCGGAGCAGCGAGATCCGCAACCGCCGGGTGGCGTCACGCACCGCGTCGAGCCGCGCGCCACCGAGGTGCACCCTTGCGTACTGGGTCTCCACCTTCGCGTCGGCGACCGTCTGCAGGTCTTCCCGCGCGATCGGCACCAGCTCGGCGAGCGTGCCCGCGTACTCGTACACCGTCTGCGTGGGCCGGGGGCCGAAGCCGAACCGCGAGGCGGCCTTCAGCATTGTCGCCCACGCAGCGTCAGGGCTGACCTCCGTGCGCGGACCCCGCATCCAGGCGGCGATTGCAAGGCCGATCACCACGACGGCGAGGAGCACCGCCAGCACGATCAGGACCATCCGGTCCACCGGGGCGCCGTCCGGGGTCGGAATGACCTCACCCGCCGGGGTGTCGCCGTTCAGGAGACGGGTCGGGTCGGGCTGCTCGGGCAGGCGCGACACTGCGGGGGTCGGGGCCGCCGCCTCGACCGCCGGGCCTGCCGGGATCACCGATGGGCGCCCCACCCCGCCGCCGGTGGGATCGAAGGAGATCCACCCATAGCCCGGGAAGTACACCTCGACCCAGGCGTGGGCATTCTGGGCCTGGACCGTCTCGACGCCGCCGCTGCGCGTGCCCGGCAGGAAGCCCTGGATCAGGCGGGTGGGGATCGGGTTGTCGGGGTTGGCAGCCCGGAGCAGGATCGCCATCGTGGAGGCGTAGTGGAGGCAGTAGCCCCGCTGGCTTCGGGCGAAGCACTCCACGGCGCTCACCACGTCGCACGGCCCCGTGCCGTTGACGGTGTACTGGAAGTGGATCTCATCCTGCAGGTAGGCCTGCATCACCAGGGCCAGCGTGTACGGATCACGGTCCGGCGCCTCGGCGAGGATGGCGGCCAGCAGCTCCTGCGAGTCTGGGCCCAGCGCGTCCGCCGGCACATCCGTGTAGCGGGCGCTGATCTCGGGCGGGTAGTCCTCGGACGCCGCCTGCAACTGGTTGCCCGTGATGCCGTTGACGATGCCGCCCTCCAGGAGGTCCTCGTCAGCGATCTGGAGCACCGCGGCGTAGACGGTGTAACGATCCTGGTCGTCGGACACCTCCACGCCCGCGAGGGAGCCCTCCTCGCCCTGCAGCAGCACGTCCGCGAGCCGGTCGGCGACCACCGGGATGCCCGGCGCGAGCATCAGCTTGTCCTTGTACTGGTCGGCCTCGATCGTGGCGGACACGGGGAAGGTGAGATCGCGTGACGCCTCTTCGGGCGTCCCGGCGAGGAGGGCGGCGCCGCCCTCGATCGGGATGCGCCTCACGTCGGTCTGCACCCACGCCCCGAGGGCGAACGTGTCGTAGCTGGCGGCGCGCCAGCGGACCTCCGGCATCCCCGCATCGATCTCGGCGGTGAAGGCGACCCCGTCCCCGCTGAACCACCGTGGCCGGATGACCGCCGAGGATCCGAAGGTGACAGCACCACCCCCGCGGGTGTCCGGGCCCATCGGGAACAGGCGGGCGATCTCCTGGCCGATCTGGATGAACTGGTCGTCCACGCCATTCCAGGCGCCGGCAAGCGGGGCGGATGCGGCCCGGGTGGTCAGCAGCAGGCTCCCGACCGTCGCGAGGACGATGAAGACCGTCCCGCCCTTGAGGTACATGCTCGACAGGGCCGCCGGATCCCCGATCCGCCTGCGCAGCCAGGTGGAGCGCTCGTCGAACCCGTGCATGAGGATCAGCAGGAACAGCGACGCCACCGTGAACAGGATCAGGAAGGGCAGCTGGTTGCGGGTGGTCAGCGCCATGTTCCAGACCAGCACGAGGCCCACCATCACCACCCCGTTGAGCGGCTTGTGATGGCCGAAGACCGCATACCCGAAGAACTGGGCCGTGCCCCACACGACCCCGCCGAGGACCACGACGTAGTGGACCTCCTGGCTCGTGTACTGGAGGCCGCGCCAGGCGATGTCGAGGTAGGCCTCAGCGGTGCCCTCGGCTGCGATCCGGAAGGCCACCGCAGGCTCGGCGCCCGGCACCATGGCCCAGCCGGCCAGGATCGGGATGAGGAGGCCGGCGAAGATCGCTCCGATGCCATGGGTGGTCCAGCGTCCCCAGCCCACCTTGGGTCCGAGCATGCCGAAGCCGAGACCCAGCAGGGCCATGGTCATCAGGTCGTCGGTGACGGCTCCACGGCCGTTGACCCAGGCGGGATCGTCCACGGCCCAGGCCATCACGAGCACGATCACGATCGACAGGATGACGGTGGTCCAGCCCTCGGCCGGCCGGCGCAGGCCGGGGCGCTCGGGCTGGTCGGCCAGCGGCACCGGGGTCACGAAGCCGCTCATCGGGCCAATGCCTCCGCCAGGGGCTGGTGCGGGCCGACCACGTGGGTCCGGAGCTCGTACTCGGCCAGGGTGTGGCGCAGCGCCCGGCGATGCTGGGCGTCCAGCTCCCGTCCAGCTTCGTCCGGGGCCGGGTCGAACGCCGTGACGTCGAGCGACACCACGACCGTGGCGATGCCGCGGTTGCGCAGGACCGCGAGCGGCCGCACGAACGCCGGGTCCAGGGCCGGCGTGAGGATGATGGCTGTCATGCCCCGGCGAAGGCGGCCCAGGCCCGTGGCCAGCGCCTCGTTGAGCGGGGCCGTCCCGTCGGCCTCCACGGCCGCGAGCAGCTGGAGGATCTTGAGCCGCTGGCGGGCGCCACGATCCGGGGGCAGGACGGTGAGGCGGTGGGCACTCACCGTCACGCCGACGGCACGGTTCTCACCGATCGCCTTGTCCGCGATGGACGCCGCCGCGCGGACCATGACCTCCGTGGTCGAGTCGTCCCCATGTCCGGCGGCCACGGCGGCGTCAAGGTCCAGGAACAGCCAGGCGTCGGCGGTCTGCTCCAGCTCGAACTCCTTGACCTGGATCTCCCCGGTGCGGGCCGTCGTGCGCCAGTGGATCCGGTTCATCGAATCACCCGGGGCGTAGGGCCGGACCGTGGTCGCGAGCGGCGTCGTCTGGAGCGTGCGCTCGGGAGCCGCGTGGGCGCCCTCGATGCTGGCAGGTGGCAGGCGCCACATCGGCAGTGCGTCGATGCGCGGGTAGACCACCACGGTGATCCCCTGCCCCACGCCGGCCGATGCCTCGAAGAAGCCGAAGGGGTCGCCGGTGCGGATCTGGAGCGGCTCGACGCGGAAGTGGCCGCGGCGTGTCAACGGCGTGCGCACCAGCCACGAGCGCTCCTCGCGTCCGCCAAGCGACAACGCCCGCCCAGGCAGGCCTCCGGGCAGCGTGGACGGGTTGTGGATCTCCAGCCAGGGCTTGGGCAGGCGGCCCGTGTTGCGCAGCGTGTAGGTGACCCGCAGGGTGTCGCCCACGTGGGCGGCGAGCTGGCTGACCGCGTACCCGGCCTCCAGGTCCGTCAGGCCCAGGCGCGTGAGGATGTAGCTGCCGCCCCCGACAAGCAGGCCGGCGTACAGCAGGAAGAACAGGAACGGCCAGCCTGTCGAGAATGCGGCCACCACGAGGATGACTGCGAGCACCAGGACCTGGAGCCGGCGGATCATGGGACAGATGCCTCCCCGGGCCGTCGCACGTGGACCGGCCCGGTCAGCCGGCCCCGCTCCGTGTCTTGAGCTCGCCGGGTCCGCCCGTCTGGCGTGCCGCGGCCTCGATGGGCGTCATGTCCATCAGCTCCCGGACGACATGGCTGGCCGAGATGTCGTGGATCGACGAGGACGTCTTGATGATCACCCGGTGGGCCAGGGCGGGCTCCGCGAGCACCTTGACGTCGTCGGGGATGACGTAGTCGCGGCCCAGGAGGCCGGCCAGCGCCTGGGACGCGCGGTACAGGGCGATCGACCCGCGGGGGCTGGCACCCAGGTAGACGTCGGGGTGGGTCCGGGTGGAGGAGACCAGGCGGACGATGTAGTCGGACACGGCCGGATCGACGTAGATCTCCCGCACGCTGGCCTGGAGCGCCCGCAGCTCCTCGACCGAGCAGACCTCGGTGAGGTCCTCGAGCGGATGGGTGCGCTTCTGCTCGTCGAGGATGACGATCTCGTCGAGGAGCGCCGGGTAGCCCATCCGGATCCGGAGCATGAACCGGTCCAGCTGCGCCTCGGGAAGCGCGAAGGTGCCCTCGTACTCGATGGGATTCTGGGTGGCGATGACGAGGAACGGGTCCGGCATCGGGTGGGTGACGCCGTCGATCGTGGCCTGCCGCTCCTCCATGCACTCGAGGAGGCTCGACTGCGTCTTCGGGGTGGCCCGGTTGATCTCGTCGGCGAGGACGACCTGGCTCAGGATCGGGCCGGGCCGGAACTCGAACTCCTGGGTCTTCTGGTTGTAGATCGAGAGGCCCGTCACGTCCGACGGCAGCAGGTCCGGCGTGAACTGGATCCGCCGGAACGAGCAGCCGAGGCTGCGCGCGATGGCCTTGGCGAGGACGGTCTTGCCCGTGCCGGGAACGTCCTCGATGAGCAGGTGCCCGCGACACATCAGCGCGACCAGGGCGAGGCGGACCTCCTGGTGCTTGCCCACGATGACCCGCTCGACGTTGGCCAGGACCTTGTCGCCGACCTGCTGGATGTTGCTCATCGGACTCCCGTCGTCGGCGGCCGTGGCCGCGCCTTGTGGCGGATCCCGACCAGACGCCGGGAAGGGTTCGCTGGTGACGACGTCGCGCAACGGGATTCGGGACGCGTCGACGTCGGGTCTTCTCCTAAGTCTACGGCTGAGGACCGGATTCGGTTCTATCGGGCACCGGCGCGCCTCGTCAGCGGCCCTTGAACAGGGTCAATCCGCCCACCCAGAGCACCATGAGCGTGCCCACGAAGCCCATGACACCCAGGAACGGCTCGCCGCCGAGGAAGGCCGCCACGCCGACAAGCGCGAACAGCGCGCCCAGCACGAGGGCGATGGCCGCCATGCCGATGCGCTCGATCATGGGGCGCGGGCGGGCAGGCGGGGCGTCGGGGTGGGGGGCGTCGTCGAGGGAGGCGCCCACGTCGTAGGGCGAGCGGCGGCGCCGGGGCGGGGCGGCGGCGGCGGGCGGTGTCGGAACAGCGGGCGGGGCGGGCTCGGGCGGGGCGGGCTCGGGCGGCACGGGCTCGTGGGGATCGGTCATGGCCGGCGCAGCGTACCGCGGGGCGCGGTCGCCGCGTCGCCCTGGCCCCATGCCTGGGCCATCACGGACGACCGTACAGCTCGAAGAAGCGCTCCATCATCGCGCCCGCCAGCGGGGCCGCCCTGTCACCGCCTCGTCCACCCTGCTCCACCAGAACCGCGATCGCCACCTTGGGGTTCTCCACGGGCGCGAACCCGATGAACCACGAGTGGGGCTCACCCTTGCCACCCAGCTCCGCGGTCCCGGACTTGCCCGCGGTGGGCACACCATCCACCGCCGCCCCAGGCGTGAACTGGCGGCCCAGCTCACCCTCGACGGCCTGCTGCATCGCGGCCTGGATCGCCCGCGCATCGTCCTCGGCGAGCACGCGCCGCCACTCCGAGGCGCCGATCCCGCGTGCACCCGGCGCATCGCCGGTGAGCGCTGTCACGAGGCGCGGCCGCATCAGCACTCCGTCGTTGGCGACCGTCGACGCCACGAGCGCCATCTGCAGCGGCGTCACGAAGGTCTCGCCCTGGCCGAACGAGGCCGACGCCAGCTCGGTGTCTCCCTCGAACCCGCCCGGGGCGTTGCCGTCGCCGCCCGTGACGCGGCTGATCGCGGTGGGCAGGTCGAACGGGATGGCCGCCCCGAAGCCCATCTCGGCCGCCTCGTCCACCAGGCGCTCGCCGCCGGTCTGGAGGCCGGCCAGGGAATACCAGATGTTGCAACTCGCCTCGGTGGCGCCGACGAGGTCCAGCGGCGTGTCCCCGGTCTGCGGGTGATGGCCGTCGCGGATGCGGAAGCCGCTCACGCGGAGGCCGTCCTCCTCGGCCCCTGGCTGCTCCGGGAACGTGGTGGACGGCCCCACGGCATTGCTGTCGAGCGCGGCCGCCGCGGTCACGATCTTGAAGACTGACCCGGGCACATACCGGCCCAGCGTCGCCCGCGGCAGCAGCGGCTGGCGGGGATCGTCACGCAGGCGGCTGAACGTCTTGCGGGCGGTCGCCGGGTCCGCGATCGCGCTCGCGTTGTAGACGGGCGTGGAGGCGAGGGCCAGGATCTCGCCGGTTGTCGGGTCGAGCATGACCACGGCGCCCTTGTCCCCGCCGAGGGCCTTCACGGCAGCCCTCTGGAGGCGCAGGTCGAGCGCGAGCTGCAGCCCCAGCTGCTCCTCGGGCTTCGTGCCGAACTTCGCCGTCAGGTCGGCGAGCGGATCGACTCCCGCCAGGCCCAGGAGCTCGGCGTTGTAGGTGCGCTCCAGGCCGGCCGTGCCGTAGATCCGCGAGGCGTAGCCCACGACATGGCTCAGCGCATCGTCGCGGTACTCCCGGAGCGTCTCGCCGTTGTCGTCCCGCACGCTGCGGGCAAGCCAGGCACCCGTGCGATCCACGATCGGACCGCGCAACGCGCGCCTGGCGATGGCGATCACCGCGGGGTTGTCGGGAGCAGTGGCGAGGCGCTGGGCCTCAGCGACCTGCCACCAGCCCGCCCCGACTGCCAGGATCGAGAACGCGCCGACGACTGCGACACCGGTGCGGAACACGTTGGCGCGGATCGTGCGGCGGCCACGCGGCCGATCGGCCGTCCTGCCCTTCCGGCCGGTCAGGCGTCGGACGATCATGCCGACCGCCTCCCCAGCCGGGCGAGGCGACGTCGCCGGCTGACCGGCACGGCGGGCGCCTCGGGGCCACGGTCGGACAGCGCAAGCAGGAGGCCCACCACGATGGCGTTCGCGAGCAGTGACGAGCCGCCATATGAGATGAGCGGCAGGGTGATGCCCGTGAGCGGGATCAGCTTGAGGTTGCCGGCGGCGATGATGAACGCCTGGATCCCCACGACCAGGGCGAGGCCGGCAGCGAGCAGCGCCCGGAAGTCGTCGCGAGCGGCGGCCGCGATGCGCAGGCCGCGCGAGACGACCACCACGTACAGGCCCAGGACCGCGAGCAGCCCGATCAGGCCCATCTCCTCACCGATGGCGGCCAGCGGATAGTCGGTGTGGACCGCGGGGACCGGCAGGCGGCCGCCGATGGTCGGCAGGCCCGCGCCCAGCCCCACCCCCAGCAGGCCGCCACGCCCGAAGGCGTACAGCGCCTGGACAACCTGGAAGCCGGCGCCCTGCGGGTCCTTCCACGGGTCGAGCCAGTTGTCCACGCGCGTCTGGACATGCCCGAACAGGTGGTAGAGGACCCAGGAGCCCACGAGGAACAGCAGCAGCCCGCCGATGACGTAGCTGGGCCGCCCGGTCGCGACGTAGAGCAGGGCGAGGAAGACCGCGAAGAACAGCAGGGCCGCGCCGAGGTCACGCTGGACCACCACGATCCCCAGGGCGATGGCCCACATCGCCACCATCGGTGCGAGGTACGGCAGCGGCGGCAGCTTGAGCGGTCCGATCTGGGTGTTCTCCTCGGCGAGCAGGGCCCGGTTCTCCGAGAGGTAACCCGCCAGGAAGATCACCAGGATCACCTTGAGCAGCTCCGAGGGCTGCCCCGACAGCGGCCCGATGGAGAGCGAGAGCCGGGCGCCGTTGACGTCCGAGCCGAGGACGAAGGTCAGCAGCAGCAGCAGCACGCCCAGCGCCGCCCAGGAGTACTTGTACGTGCGCAGCCAGGCGTCGGAGCGCACGGCGACCGCAAGCACCGTGATCACCGTGAGCGCCACGAGCAACCAGGCAAGCTGGAGTTGGCCGAGCAACAGCTCACCGAGGAACGGGATCGACTGGGTCACGAGATCCTGCGGCAGCCGCTGCATCAGGAGCAGCCCGATGCCCCCCAGCAGCGCGACCGCGGGCAGCAGCACCTCGTCGAGACGCCGCCCGGAGAGCACGAGGGCCGCGTGCACGGCCAGGAGCGCGAGCAGGTACGCGAGCAGGCCCTGCGGGTCGGGTGGGGCGAGGACCAGGCCGCCAGGCACCTTGCCCGCATCCACGAGTGCCCGGTACTGCTGCGTCGCCCCGAGCGACACCGCTCCCGCCACAAGGGTGACCCCGACCACTGCGAGCAGCGACAGCTCGGTCATCCGAAGCCTGGGTCGCAGGCGGACGCGGCGCCGGGCGACCGGGTGCGCCTGAGCGGCCGCGCTCATCCCAGGCCCCGGTCCAGGCGCATTCGAACCTCGCCCACCTGGATCTCATCGCCGAAACCCATCTGGTTGAGGCCCTCGACCGGGACGCCGTTGACGTACGTCCCGTTGGTGCTCTCACGATCCTCGATGTACCAGGAGCGGCCGCGGAACGTGAGCACCGCATGTTCCGTCGACGCGAAGGGGTCGTCGAGGACGATCGTGTTGTTCACATCCCGCCCGAGCGAGGTGACGGCGTCTAGGGGAAAGGCGAACCCCTGGGGCGGCTCGCCGCGGGGCGACGCCAGGATCACAAGGCGGCCAAGCTCGGCAGGACCCTTCGCGACGGCCCGCAGGTCGCGAAGGAGCACCCGGACCACGAAGTAGAGGAAGGCGTAGAGCAGCGCGAGGAACAGCAGGCGCAGCAGCCACAGCGTGAGCACGAAGCCGTCCATCGTCAGACCGGCAGCTGCTCGACCAGCAGGACGGTGTCCCCAACCACGATCCGGTCGCCCATGCCCAACGCGCACTCGTCCACCCGGACGCCGTTCACGCGGGAGCCGTTGGTGCTGCCGAGATCGGTGTAGACGAGCGTGCCGCGTCGTGACTGGAGGCGGCCGTGATGGCGCGAGATGCGGGCGTCGGGCAGCACGAGGGAGTTGTCGGTGGAGCGGCCAAGAGTGACGGCGGCCCCGCCCACCTCGACGAGGCGCTCCTTGCCGTCGGCTGCCGTCACGCGCAGGACGGCCCGGGCCTCAGGCGGGGCGGGCTTGCGGAAGACGAGGGTCTCGGTGGCCTCGCGCCGTATCGACCCTGAGGAGGGGACGGACTGCTGCGCCGGTGCCGCGGCAGCCTCTGGCGCCTGGGCGGCGGCGGGTGCGATGACGGGGTTGCCCGGATCGCTGCCCATCGGCCGGATCGCGGGCATGTCCAACGACGGGTCGCCCGCAGAGTCCAGCGCCTCGTCCATCACCGGATCGCTCGG
This sequence comes from uncultured Chloroflexia bacterium, assembly GCA_963748625.1. Classification (GTDB taxonomy): domain Bacteria; phylum Chloroflexota; class Limnocylindria; order Limnocylindrales; family CSP1-4; genus CAIXZV01. Next base: position 196,838 of record CAVVJT010000004.1, read on the forward strand.
TGGGTCCATTGGTGGGTCCATCACCGGCTCGGGCCAGCGTGGGGCAACGAATGGCATGTCCGGCACGTTGTGGCTCAGCGGTTCAGCCCCAGGTCCCGGTGCAGCCGCCATCCGGCCCCTGTCGGCGACCGCATCCACCTCGATCTCCGCCCGCTCGACGGCCGGATCGGCCACCAGGGCAACGCTGGGTCGGCCGGCGAGGTGGTAGTCATGGCTGCGCGCAAAGGCAAGGGTGGCATCGGCCAGGCGGGCGGCAAGCGCCTCGGCCCCCCCGGCATCCGTGGCAAGCGTCCTGAGATCATCAGGATTGAGGCGTACGCGGTACCGGCTTGGCACCACGGTCCAGGTCCCCTGCTGCTCGCGCGCCCGCTCCATCGCGCGTTCCACCTTGTGCTCGACCTGCACGACCTGCGGCCGGGCCCGGAACAAGCGGGCGGTCGTGCGCTCGAACACTCGCTCGAGGAGCTGTTCGAGGTCGGCGAGGGCTGGCATGGCGGTTGGAACCGTACCAGAGGCGGCCCAAACACCCCTCCGGGACCTCCAGAGCCGTCAATCGGTACCACGGGCGGGGGTACCGCGTTGCCTCGAGGCTATACTCTGGCCCCTGCCCGGCTGGCCCGGGCGGGATTGGATCCTCGCGGGGGCACCATGACCGAGATCCTCACCGAGTCGTTCTGCGAACGGTGCGGTACGCGCTACACATTCGAGTCCGCCGGCCCGCGCACGTCGCGCGTCGGCAGGGTCCGCGTGCTCTCGAAGGGCTTGCGCAACTACGTGCTCGCCGACGGGACAACGCTGAACGAGGCCATGGCGGACGCCCGGAGCGAGGTCGAGCTCGCGGCGACCGCGCACCAGCTCGATGCGTTCCACAAGACCTTCAACTTCTGCCTGTCGTGCCGCCAGTACACGTGCGGCAACTGCTGGAACCAGGCGGAGGGCCGATGCCTTGGCTGCGCCCCGATCCCGGGCGCGGAGGCGGAGGTGGAAGCGGCCGGAGCGGCCCCGCCAGAGGCGACCGTCGCGGACGCCCTGGTGGTTGGGGCGGTGGTCGCGGAGGCGGCGGATGAGGAGTCCACCGATGCGCTCGAACCATGGCCAGAGGCTGACCTGGGCCGGCGACTGAGTGCGTTCGCCGGCGGAGAGGCCGTCGCTGAGGCCGTCGGCCCCGTCGATGCGACCGGATCTGTCGATTCCACCGGCCCCGCCGCGGTAGTCGAGGCTGCGGCTGTCGCTGGGGTCGCAGGGATCGTCGGGGTTGCTCCAGGCCAGTCCCTCGAGGATGCGCTCGCCGCGTACGAGGCGGAGCGTGACGCCGAAGCCGATGCCGAGGCTGAGGCCGAGGCCGAGGCCGAGGAGGAGGCTGAGGCTGAGGCCGCGCATGAGGCTGAGGCCGCGCATGAGGCGGCGACTGAGGCCGAGGTGCTCGTCGACATCGAGCACGAAGTCGCGGAAACGGACGCCGTTGGCATTGCCGCCGTGGCCGCGATCGCAGCGGTCACGCTCGACGCCGCCGAGCCGGAGCCGGAGCAGGTCGCCGAGCCGGTCGCCGCCGAGCCGGAGCCGGAGCAGGTCGCCGAGCCGGTCGCCGCCGAGCCGGAGCCGGAGCAGGTCGCCGCCGAGCCCGAGCAGGTCGCCGCCGAGCCCGAGGCCGAGCCGGAGCAGGTCGCCGAGCCGGTCGCCGCCGAGCCGGAGGCCGAGCCCGAGCCGGTCGCCGCTGACCTTGCCGCAGTGGCCGCCATCGCAGCGGTCACGCTCGACGGCGCCGAGCCGGAGCCGGAGCAGGTCGCCGAGCCTGAGCCGGAGCCGGTCGCCGCCGAGCCGGTCGCCGTTGAGCCGGAGCCGGTCGCCGCCGAGCCTGAGCCGGAGCCGGTCGCCGCCGAGCCGGTCGCCGTTGAGCCGGAGCCGGTCGCCGCGGAGCCTGAGCCGGAGCCGGTCGCCGCCGAGCCGGTCGCCGTTGAGCCGGAGCCGGTCGCCGCCGAGCCTGAGCCGGAGCCGGTCGCCGCCGAGCCGGTTGACGTCATCGCCCAGCCGACCTGGCCCGTCGTGACGCCGCCTGGACTCGAACCCGCTCCGCCCGCAGCGCCGGCGCCCGAGCCTGTCCAGCCCGGCTGGCTTACCGTCGCACCCGATGACGGCGCGGCGCCCCAGTGGCCAACCGCACCAGCTTGGAATTCGCGTTCCACCGGCCGCCCCGGCGTCCAGCCGACGCTTGCCGGTCGGCCCCTCATGCCGCAGGGGGATGCCGCTGCGATGTGGGCGGCCTCAGCCCACGAGGTCCTCTCCGGCGGACCGACCAAGGGGAAGGCCCAGCCCGCCGCGGCCGCCCCGACGGCCCAGCCGTGCGTCAACTGTGGCCTGTCACTGTCCGCAACCGCCCGCTTCTGCCGGCGGTGCGGAAGCCGCCAGGGCTGAGTGGCCGTCAGCACGGCAGCGGCGCAGGGTCCCTACAACCCTTGACGTAGCTGCGGGTTCGGGATGGACGAACTGCTCGACCTCCCACCCGCAGCGCCCCAGCCCGAGACGCCCGCGCGACGCGGGAAGCCCAGGCTCCGGTCGGGCCCGCTCAGGCTCGCTCGCCCCGGATTTCATCCCTGCGCGTGGAACTGGGGAACGATCCGCGTGGGGATACGGATCGGCTCCGGCGTGCAGGGGTCAGACGCTGAACCCCGACCTCGGGGGCTGAGCCCCGCACGCACCGCCTCAATCTCATTCCTGAACGGATAGTTGGGGCAGACCATCCTTGTGCGGATGGGATCCGCCTCCGGTGCGCGAGGGCGGGCGGCGGACGTCAAGCCCGGGGCTGGGCCAGGTGCCCTACTGCGCGGGCTCGTCGGACTGCGCGGGTCCGTCCGCCACCGGAGGCTCATGCACCACCGGAGGGTCATCCGCCACTGGAACCTCACCCGCCATCCGCTCGCGCACCCGGACCCGGGTCCACGACGCCCCGAGCAGCAGCACATTGAGCGAGATCGAGAGCCAGATCAACACCGCGAAGACCGAGAGCAGCGCCCCGAACAGTGCCGCCCACCCGAGCATCCGCGGCGCGATGAACGTGAAGATCTGCGTGAACACGGCGATCGCCGTCCCCACCAGCAGCGCCGGCGGGCCCAGGTCCCCGATCCGCACCCGGGTATTGGGCACGAACCGGTAGACGAGCGCGACGCCGAGCGTGAACAGCACCCACGTGGAGATCGGCGAGCCCAGCTGGACGAGGCCTCGGCCAACCCCGCTGAGCTCAGCAGCGTCCGGCGCCAGGTCCATCAGCCAGGTCGCGATCGCGCCCACGATCACCAGGATGATTGGCAGCGCGATGAACACCACGCTCACCAGGAGTCCGCGCGCGCCACGCTCGATCTCGTTGCGCCGCGCGGCAGTGCGGAACACGCGCGAGAAGGCGTAATCGAGCGCCGCATAGAAGCGGCTCGAGCCCCAGAGCAGGCCGATCACGGCGAAGATCGAGGTCGGCACGGCGCCGGCCGCGACCTGGGTGAACGCAGTCTCCACGAGCGGCGCCAGCGGCGGGAAGAGCTCGGCGATTCCGGCGACGATCTGGTCCTGGATGGCCGCGTCGTCGATGACGATGCCGATGACGCCCAGCACGAGCAGCAAGCCGGGCACCAGCGCGAACAGCGCCGAGTACGCGAGGCCGTTGGCCGAGAGTCCGCCTCCGCCGTGGTCGTACGTCTCGAAGACCGCCAGCAGCCGCTGGACTGCGGTCATGCCGCCGACACGCTCGACGATCCGGGTGAGCGCTACCCGGAGGCGGTCAACGTGCCCGTTCGGCTCCTCGGGCTCGTCCATGTGTCTAGCCCAAGTCCTCGAACAGGCCGGGCTGGAGATCCTCGGCATGGACGCGGCGCGGTGCGGCGATGAGCGCCCTCACCTCGCCCCGGCGGACGTACCTGCGCCCGCCGAGCTTGATGCTCGTGAGCCGCCCAGAACGTGCCCAGCTGCCGATCGTCTCGGGTCGGAAGTGGATGTTCGCGGCCTCGAGGACCTGTGCGGCCTCCGCGAGCGTGATCCAGTCAGCGGCAGCGGGCATGCTGGCTCAGTCCCCGCTTCCGGACGATGCGCCACCTGATGAGCCGCCATCGGATGAGCCGCCCGACGAGCCGCCATCGCCGCCCTTGGACTCCGATTTCGGCTTGTGCTTGTGCTCTGACCCGTGCTCGGACCCGTGCTCGGCCTTGTCCTCGGACTTGGCATCGGCCTTCTCGCCCGTGGACGCGCGTGCCGCCTTCGTGCCGGCGGACGCCCCGCCTCGGTCCTTCTTCGCCCAGCCCGATCCCTTGTAGTGGATGGTCGGCGCCGCGAACTGCTTGCGCATCGTCCCCTCCCCGCCGCACGACGGGCAGAAGTTGGGACCCGGATCGTTGATCCCGTGGAGGATGTCGGCGCGGTGGTCGCAGTCAGTGCAGAGGTAGTCGTAGATGGGCATGTGACTCGTTCAGACTGGTGGGATCAGCCGCGTAGCAGCCGCATCCCGCACTTGGGACAGTAGAAGGCGCGCTCGTGCCCCGACGCGAACCCGCAGTGGGCGCACACGAGGCCGCCGCGGCCGGCGGATGGGACAGGGCGCTCCACCCCGGCCAGACCGAGGGCGCCCTTGCTGGCCATGACATTGGACACGATCGACGAGAGCAGGCGCTGGCCGACCCGGTCGGTGTCACCGCGGACGCCTCGCCCGCCCCAGCCCACGACGCCCCGCACGATCATGTCGCCGGTGGCCTCGTCCCAATGGGCCGCCACTCCGCCCACGATTGCGCTGTACTCCGGGTAGCCGGACGTGTCCACCTCGCCATCGAGCAGCGTGCATGCGAACGTGTCGAACGCCATGTCGATGGCATCAATGGACTCCAGGACCACCAGCGCATGGCGGGTGACCGGGCTGAGCTCGTGGTGCGCGTTGAGCCACTGCATCGCCTCGGACGGCCGGACGATCAGGGGGACCGCGTGGGCGAACTCGATCGGCAGCGGCTCGACCACTTCCACATCGTTGCGGGCGATGCCCGCGAGCAGCTTCGGGATGTCGTCCATGGCCTGGGCGCCGGCACGGAACCGCACGCCCTCGCTGCTCTTGCCCGCGTAGTAGAGCTTGAGTTGGAAGTCCTGGGCGACGACCTCCTCCGGCGCGCCGGTCCTCATGACCGGTGCCGTCTTGGAATCTGGCGTCTTGTCGCCGTCGCCGCGGCGCTTCAGGAAGTCGAGGGGCACGCTGTCCTCCGGAGGGGCGGCCTGCTGGTGGAGGCCATCCTAGCAGCGGGTAGCCCTCCCTTCAGCAGCCCTTTCGTTCGCTACCGGCCCAGCCGGTCTTGGAGCCGGTCCACCTGGTCGGCAAGCTCGGCCTCGCGGGCCCGGGCGCCCTCCACCACTGCAGGCGGCGCCTTGGCCATGAACGACTCGTTGAGCAGGCGTCCGCGGGCCGCATCGAGCAGGCGCTCGGCCTCGGCCAGCTCCTTCTCCAGGCGGGCGCGGTCGGCCTCGGCGGCGGCAGGATCCGCATGCGGCGTGCCCACGACAGCCTCGGCGGGACCGGCGATGACCGCCAGGCCGCCGGCGGCACCCGCGGTTCCATGGAGGTCCTCACGCGTCAGGTGACGACGGAGCGGCTTCGCACGGGCGAGGCGCTCGATGGCCGGGCGCAAGGCTTCGAGGGCGCGCCCCAGCTCCGGCTCCACGTAGACGTCGAGCGGCAGCCAGGCGGCAGGCTCGAGCTTCGCGTCGGCGCGGGCGTTGCGGACGCCACGCACCAGGTCCACCAGGGCGCCGACCTCCGCTTCGGCCGCCAGGTCACGCTCCCCCACCCCTGGCCACGCCGCCACGATCAGCAGCTCCGGGTCCGTCGGACGGTGCGGGATCGCCGCCCACAGGCGCTCCGTGATGAACGGCATCACCGGGTGCAGCAGGCGCAGGTACGTGTCGAGCGCCTCCACGAGCGTCCACCACGTGGCCTCACGCTCGGCCGCGGGAACCGATTCGTCGGACAGGCGGACCTTCGCGAGCTCGATGCCCCAGTCGCAGTACTCGGACCAGATGGCGTCGTACAGGACGCGCGTCACCTCTCCGAAGGCGTAGTCGGCCATCGCCGCGTCCACGGCGGCGACGGTGGCGGCAGCGCGCGACGCGATCCAGCGCTCGGCCGGACCCTGGTGCAGGGCCGATGGCAGGCGGCGCTCGGCGTCCTCGGCGATGGTGGCCGGGCGAGCGCCCAGCACGAACCGGGTGGCGTTCCAGAGCTTGTTGGCGAAGTTGCGCGCGTTCTCCACCTTGGCGGGTCCGAAGCGCTGGTCGTTGCCGGGCGTGGCGCCGTGGACCACCGCGAAGCGCAGGGCGTCCGCGCCCATGTCGTCGATGGTGGCGAGCGGATCGACCGTGTTGCCCTTCGTCTTCGACATCTTCGCGCCGTACGGGTCGCGGATCAGGCCCGACAGGTAGACGGTGTGGAAGGGCGCGTCGCCCACCAGCTCGATGCCCAGCATCATCATCCGGGCGACCCAGAAGAACAGGATGTCGTAGCCGGTCTCCATGACAGAGCCCGGATAGAAGCGGCGCATGTCGTCGGTGGCGTCGGGCCAGCCCAGCGTGGAGAATGGCCAGAGGCCCGATGAGAACCAGGTGTCGAAGATGTCCTGGTCCTGCTGGAGCTCAGCCGCCGGACGGCCGCAGGTCTCGCAGGCCGCCGGGCCGCCGATCGCGGGGCTGACGGTGGCATGGCCGTCGGGGCAGTACCAGGCCGGAATCCGGTGGCCCCACCACAGCTGGCGCGACACGTTCCAGTCCCGGATGTTCGTCATCCAGTGCTCCCAGACCTTCTCGAAACGCTCCGGGAGGATCCGGGTGCGCCCGCCACGGGTGGCGGCGAGGGCGGCTTCGGCCAGCGGGGTGGTCCTGACGAACCACTGGGTCTTGAGGCGCGGCTCGACGACGTCGTGGCTGCGCTGGCAGCGGCCGATGACCATCTCGTGGGCGGCCTCGCTCTCGAGGTCGCCGGCGGCAGCGAGGTCCGCGAGGATCGCCGTGCGCGCCGCGTAGCGCTCCATGCCGTCATAGCGGGTGCCGGTGTTCGTGATGTGGGCGCGATCGTCGAGGATCGTGGGCATCGCGAGGCCATGGCGCTTGCCGGTCTCGTTGTCGTTGAAGTCGTGGCCGGGCGTGATCTTCACCGCACCCGTGCCGAAGTCCAGCTCGACCACCGGGTCCGCGATCACGGGCACGTCGCGGTCCACGAACGGGATGCGCACGGTGCGTCCGATGATCGCCGTGTAGCGCGGGTCGTCCGGGTGCACCGCGACCGCCGTATCGCCCAGGATCGTCTCGGGCCGGGTGGTGGCGACGGTGAGCGTCTCGCCCGGGACCGGCTGGCCGGTGGCGTCATCGACCAGGTGGTAGCGGATGCGCCAGATCGCGCCGGTCTCGGGCGTCTGGATCACTTCGAGGTCCGACACGGACGTGCGGCAGCCGGGGCACCAGTTGATGAGCGCCTCGGCGCGGTACGCCAGTCCCTTCGTGTAGAGGCGGTAGAACGCCTCGCGGACGGCCTGGGCGCTGACCTCGTCCATCGTGAAGCGCAGGCGCCCCCAGTCGCACGACCCGCCGACGCGGCGCTGCTGGGTCAGGATGGTGTTCTTCGTCTCCTCGATGAAGACGTCCATCCGCTCGAGATAGCGCTCGCGGCCGAGGCTCGCGCGGGTCTCGCCGTCCTGCGCGATGAGCTTGTCGAGGACGAACTGGGCGGCGATGCTGGCGTGGTCGAGGCCGGGCAGGAAGAGGCTCGGCCGGCCCAGCATCCGGGCGTGGCGGATCATGAGATCCTCGACCGTGGTCCGCTGCGCGTGACCCAGGTGCAGGGAGCCCGTCACGTTGGGCGGCGGCTGGATGATGGTGAACGGCTCGAGGGTCCAATCGGCGCGGGAGCCCTTGCCGTCGGGCGCGAAGACGTCCGCCGCCAGCCAGCGCTCGTAGATCTCGGCTTCGAACTCCGCCGGTGCATAGGCCTTCGCCAGCTGCTCGGTCATGGTCTGCTCCCGGATGAAAACAGACACCCGCTCGTCCAGCGGACGAACGGGGTCGTGGTACCACCTGCTGGTTTCGCGCCCGGGGCCGGTCCGCTCATCGCGGGGGCTGGGTCGGGCGCGCTCGCGGCGCTCTATCGGGCGCCAGGCGCACGGCTCGCGGACGACGTTCGGACCGGCGTACCCGCGCGGCTCACACCATCCCGCGCTCGCTTGGGGCCGTCCCCGGACCTACTCCTCCCGGTCACCGCCGTGAAGTGCCGGGAGTCTAGCACGCGGCCCGGTCGCTTCTCGCCGGCGGCCAGCCATCGCACAGCAACAAGACGACTCGGTGACCACGCCTGCGCTCAGCTCCCGGGCGCCCCCGAAGCCAGCACCCAGGTCACCCCGTCGGCGCCGTCGCGCACCTCGATCCCGGCGGCCGCGAGCCGGTCCCGGATCACGTCCGCCGTGGCCCAGTCGCGGTTGGAGCGGGCCGCCGCACGAAGGTCGAGAAGCGCCGCCACGAGCGGCTCGAGCGCGGTCCTCGGGTCCGCGCCGCCGGTCGCCGCCACCTCTCCCAGGCGCACGATGAGCGACCGGAACGTCGCGCTCGCGTTGTCCAGCTCGTAGCTGACCTCGCCGCCGCGGATCCGGGCCTCGATGGCGGAGTCCAGGTCCAGCAGCGCACCCACGGCGTCACGGATGGCGCCGCTGCCGAGGGCCGCGATGAATGCGCCCTCCAGCTCCGTCATCTCGTCGCGCATGGGGGCCGCCAGCCTGCTCGGCCGGGCCGCCGCCTCAACGCCCGCCAGCGCGGCCGCACGGACCGCCTCCGCCGACTCCCCTGCCGCGAGACCCCGGGCCGCCTCGCCGAGCGCCTCGATCGCGATCTCCGTCCCGGCCGCGAACCGTGTGCTGCGCCCGTCCACGCGGACGGTCACGCCGCCCAGGCCCACGACGCCCGCCGTGGCGGCCTCGAGGTCCAGCAAGAGCGCCGTGTGGCTGTCCACGCCGAGCACGAACGCGCCGTGGGGGAGCTGCTCCTCGAGCATTCGGAGGCGGCGCTCGCCCATGTAGCAGAAGCGCGTGTCGTGGTTGCCGCCTTCGGCGTTGTCGTAGTGGGGCACAACCGCCGCGCGCAGGCCGGTGGCGGCCCCGAGCAGGTCCAGCCCGGCGAGCCAGCGCGGGTCCTCGCCCACCTTGTAGATCTCGTACACGGGGATGGTCACGACACCCAGCGTGAGGGCGGCGGCGCTCGCCATCGTGAGGACGCCGCCACCGGTCAGCTTCTCGCGCAAGGCGTCCGGGATCGGCCCGCCGGCCCACTGGTTGAGCGCGTAGCTGGGGCTTCCGGGGCCGGCCATCACGTACCGGGAGCCGCGGATCCGGGCGACCGCCGTGGCCTCGGTCAGCGTGTCCACCTCGCGATGGCGGTAGGAGGCCACCTCCACCGGGTTGCCCACGCTGGTGCCGAAGAACTCAAGGGTCCGGGCGGAGAGCTCGTCGGCGTTCTCCTGGAACCCGTACGGCGTGTCCACGATGGCGGCAGGAACCGGGCCGGGCGCGCCGAACCGCTCGAACAGCGCGCGGTGGACCTTGGCCATGGCGGGCGCGGTCTCACCGGAGCCCATGACGGCCAGGATCCGGGGCGCGTTCATTCGGCGTCCTCGCCGGCGAGCATGTCGATCATCACGTCGGCAAGTTCGGCCGGATGCTGGGCATGGATGTCGTGGTCGCCGGTGAACCAGCGCACGCGTGCATCGGGCAGCAGGGCCGCGGCGTGCCTGACGTCCTCCCGCTTGCGGAGCTCCCGGTCCGGGTCGCCGCCCGCCGCGGGCACCAGCAGCACCGGCACGGGGATGTGCTCGTACAGCGCCGACGGATGGTGGTCCCACATGCCCCGGAGCACCGCGATGTGCCGCTCGTAGGTGAGCCACGGCGCGATCGTCCCGTCCGGGCGGACCTCGAAGTTGGCGAGGGTGCCTGCGAGGCCGGTCTCGGGCCAGTCCGGGTGCGCACTCCGGATGTACGCCTCGATGTCGCTGCGGTGCAGGCCGGCAAGGCGCGGCGGCGCGAGGATGGCCTCGCACTCGGCCCACGAGGAGAAGACCGCCGAGGGCTCCAGCCAGCCGCCGTCCACGCAGACCACGCCGCGGGCGCTGTCGTGGTGGCGTGCCGCCAGGTCGAGCACGACATTCCCGCCCCAGGACTGGCCGGCGACGATCGGCTGGTCGAGCCCGAGCGCGACGATAAGCGCGGCGACGTCGTCGGCGACGGTCGGCGTGTCGTACGGGCCGTCCGGCTTGGACGACCGCCCATGGCCGCGCAGGTCGACAGTCACCGCGACGTGGCCCCGCTCCGCGAGCCGGGCGGCCACGCCGTCCCACATCCGGGCATTGGACGCGAGGCCGTGCACGAGCACGAAGGCCGGACGAGCGGCGCCATCGGCCGGCGGCCACCTGTCGGCTGCGAGCTCCACGCCCTCGGCGACCGGGATCCGCTGGGTCTGCATGCGCTGATTGTGCCCCTCTCGCGCACTCCGGGCTGCCGCCGGCATGTCGCCGGGGCCACGCGGCAGTTGTCAACTCGCCGACCCACCGCAACGGCCTGCGGCCGCATACGATCGAGGCAGGGCAACAACCCGTCCAGTTGCCCCTCCGGGTGCAGGGAGAGCACCCGGCTCGCGCCCCAGGGGAGTTCCAGCCATGCGTCCCAACCGGTCCACTCGCTGGCGCGCGCCGCGCGCCGCCCTGCTCGCCGTCACGCTGCTGGCGGCGACGCTCAGCTCGGGGCTGAGCGCTCCCCCGGCGCTGGCCGTCGCCACGGTGCCGGCCGTGACCAGCTTCTTCCCTGCCGTCTCGACCGCGAATGGCTCCTTCGCCTACAACCTGTACTTCAACGAACCGGTGACCGGCCTCGATGCGGGGGACTTCGGCACCTCCCGACGCACCTGCTCAGTCGCCTTCTCCACCTCGAATTCGATCAACTGGACGATCACCTTGTCCTCCTGCCCGGAGGGCCAGGTGTGGCTCGCGCTGGACGCCCAGAGCGTCACCGCCGCACTTGGGCCGATCACGGGCCCGACTGCCCCGGCCATCTCGTCCGGCAGCGTCGCGGTCGACCACACCGCCCCGACGTCCAGCGTCTCCTTCGACGCCGCCGGGACGGGGCCTTCCGCTGCATACAGCGTGTTCGGATCGCCGGTCTACGCAGACCCCGTCTCAGCGCAAGTCGCCTCGGGCGTGCAGTGGCTCGACGTCTACTACGCGACGGGATCGGACATGGCGAACCCGACCAAGTGCGGAACGTACGAGCCCGGCGAAGGCGGGCCCGTGAGCGTGACCTGCACCCTCCCGACCACTCCAGGCACCTACTGGCTGGGCTCCGCCGCGCGCGACTTCGCCGGCAATGTCGAGACCCTCACCGCCGATGACTCCGTCGTCGTGGACGGAACGCCGCCCTCGGCCACGGTGACCCAGCGGGGCAACCTCACCAACGCGCAGCCCGTGCAGTTCGACGTCAGCTACAGCGAGCCCGTGTTCGGCCTGACCGTCGATGACTTCACGAGGACCGGCGGCTGCACCACCGCCGGCATCACCGGCACCGGCCCCTACGTCCTGTCCCTGTCCGGGTGCCCCGACGGTGCCGTGTCAGTCACGCACATCCTCAACAGCCTGACCGACATCGGCGGCAACACCGGGCCCGCCACGGCGGGCACCAGGACCACCACGCTCGACACCACGCGGCCCGCGTCGGTCGGGTCCATCACGCCCACGGTGACGGCAGCGTCCAGCGTGACCGTCGACTACGCCGCGTCGGATGCGACGTCCGGGCTCGCCCAGGTGAACGCGTACCGCACCCTCGTGGACCAGCCCCCGGCTCCTGTGCTGTGCGGCACGACCGCATCCAGCGCGACGAGTGGCACCGTGACGTGCACCCTTCCCGACGGCGACTGGTACGTCTACACCATCGCCAACGACGTGGCCGGCAACACCGAGCTCGCCCCGGCAATCGCCGACGACAAGATCCTTCGCGACGGGACCGGGCCCTCGGTCACGATCACCCCCGACGCGACGCACACCAACGGGAGCCCGACCTACGGGCTCGTCTTCTCCGAGGACGCGACCGGTGTGGACGCCCCGGACTTCATGGTGTCCCCGCCGCTGTGCACGTCGACCACGCTGTTGGGCTCCGGGACGGACTGGTCCGTCACCCTCAACGGATGCCCCGAGGGCTCCGTGACTCTCTCGCTCTCACCGGCCACCGTCGCCGACGCGCTGGGCAACCTGGGGCCGGCCGCCCTGGCCTCCGCGGCGCCGGTCGTCGTCGACAGGGCCCTCCCCACCGTCAGCTCCATCGTGCTCGCCGCCGCGTCCGACTCCGGACGCCTCAACAGCGATCGCCTGACCAACACGACCTCGCCGGTCTTCACGATGACCTTCAGCGAGCCGCTCGAGACCGGCCCGTCCGCGGGCGCCATCTCGTTCACCGGCAGTGGCTCGGCGAACTGCACGGCCGGAACCCCCACGGGCGGCGGCGCAGAGTGGTCCGTGCCGGTCACCAACTGCAACCAGGGCACCGTCGTCCTCCACTACGAGGGCTCGACTGCGCTCGACCTCGCCGGCAACACCGATCCGGCGGTCGATACCGCGTCCGCCACCGTCACCATCGACACCACCGCCCCGACGCTCACCCTGACGCCTTCCGGCTCCTCCCCCACGTCCAGCACGTCGCTCGGCTTCGTGGTGCAGGGCAACGAGGCGCTCAACTGCTCCACGCTGAGCGGCACCAACGGCGTCGACTTCGCCTTCACCAACGTGGCCTCGACGGACACGTCCATCACCGGCGTGAACTCGTGCGCCCTGCCGGTCACGAGCTCCATCTCAGGCGGCGCGACTGGTGCCACGATGCTCACCAAGGCCGCGAGCTTCAGCGTCAGCGATGACGCCGGCAACCCGGCCACCGCAATCTCGGGCTCGCCCGCCTCGGTTACCGTGGACCGCGCAGCCCCGACCGTGGTGCTGGCACCGATCGCCACCGCGGTGAGCGCCACCGGAGCCACGTACACCGCCACCTTCGACGAGCCGACCGGCACGCCGGCCGCGAGCGCCTTCTCGATCGCCGGCAGCACGGCGACGGGCTGTTTCGTGGCCCCGCCTGAGGTCTCCGGCGACCACGTCCAGGTCGTCGTCGAGTGCGCCAGCACCGGCATGGTGCAGCTGCGGCTGCTCGCCAACTCGGTCATGGACGAAGCGGGCAACCTGGGCCCAAGCGTCGACGTGGACGCGGCGACGGTGACCCTCGACCTCGAGGCACCGGTCGTGAGCAGCCTCACCGTCACGCCCCGGGTCGGGGGTCGAGTGGCCGGTTCGTCGATCCCGGTGACCGTCGCCTGGACCGGGACCGACCCCGGCGGCACCGGCATCGCCTCCTACGCGGTCGAGCGCTCGCCAGACGGCGGAGCCACCTGGGGCCCGGCCACCGGCACGTTCAGCGGCGCGTCCCTCGCCACCACGATGCCTGCGACCGGCAGCGTCCTGTTCCGGGCGCGCGGCACCGACAACGCGAGCAACACCGGTGCTTTCGGACCGGCGTCCACGACCTCGCCGACCAGCGCCAGCCTCGTCCAGCAGGGTGCGAAGGCCGTCACGTACAAGGGCACGTGGACCACCGCGAAGTCCTCGTCGTTCTCCGGCGGCTCGGCCAAGTACGCCAAGACCAAGGGGCGCTCCGCGTCCTACACGTTCACCGGTCGGTCGGTCGCGTTCGTGAGCACGAACGCCTCGAACCGGGGCAGGGTGAAGATCTACGTCAACGGCACCCTCGCGAAGACGGTGGACCTCAAGGGCGCCACCAAGTACGGCGCCGTCGTGTGGCAGCAGACCTGGTCGACATCGGCCAAGCGCACCGTCAAGGTCGTGGTGCAGGGCACCAGCGGCCGTCCGCGGGCGGACGTTGACGCCTTCGTCGTCCTCAAGTAGATCCCGAGTGTGGTGCACCAGGAGCAGAATTGACGGGTGACGCACCTCCACCCGGCCCGCCTGCTCCTGGTGTCCTCCATGGCCTGCACGCTCCTCACCGGATCGCTGGCTGCCTGCGGGGCACCGGCATCCTCCTCCGCCTCCCCCTCCCAGGACGCGCCGGCTGCCGGTGCCACGGTGAGCCCCGTTGACGCGGACGCCGCCGGCATCGGCGGCCGTTTCGTCGAAGCCCTCGCCTCGGGCGACATGGCGGCCGCCGAGGCGATGGAGGACGCGACCATGCGCGGGGCGGCCCCGGCCAGCGCGCTCGCCCAGCTCTGGGCGCAGCTCGTCGGGCAGTTCGGCGTGTACCAGGGCATCGGCACCGTCACCACCGGGCCGGCGGGCGAGTACGTCAACGCCACCGTCGAGACCTTCTTCGCCGACAGCACCGTCCCGCTGATCGTCACCGTGGACACGGCAGGCGCTGTCGCCGGGCTCCATCTCGGCGAGCCCGGGCCGGCAGCGAGCCCGTCGGCCGCGGGCCCGGCGGCATCGGGCCCGGCGGCGTCGGGATCGGCCGCGCCGTCCGCCAGCGCGACGACGGCACCGCCCTCCGCCGCCTACGTCGACCCGGACGCCTTCACGGAGACCGACGTCACGGTCGGGATGGAGCCGTGGGCACTGCCGGGGACCCTCTCGATGCCGAAGGGCGACGGTCCGTTCCCCGCCGTCGTCCTGGTCGCGGGCTCCGGCCCGCAGGACCGCGACGAGACGATCGGCCCGAACAAGCCGCTCCGTGACATCGCCTGGGGCCTTGCGTCCAGCGGAATCGCGGTGCTGCGCTACGACAAGCGCACCAAGGCGCACCAGGCGGAGATGGCCCCGGTGGCGGCGACGATCACGGTGAAGGAGGAGGTCCTCGACGACGCGGTCGCCGCGGTGGACCTCCTGCGGGCAACGCCCGGGATCGACCCGGACCGCGTCGTGGTGGCCGGCCACAGCCTCGGCGGGTACCTGGCGCCCCGGATCGCGGAACAGGCGGCCGGCCGCGTCGCCGGAGTCGCCTTGCTCGAAGGCAGCATCAGCCCGCTCGAGGACCTCATCGAGGCCCAGCTCACCTACCTCACCTCCGATGCGGGCGGCGCCGACCCGACCGCGAAGGCCATGCTCGAGGCGCTCCCGGCCCAGCTCGAGGCGCTTCGCTCGCCTGATCTCTCGCCCACCACACCCGCGTCAGAGCTCCCGCTGGGCATACCGGCCGCGTACTGGCTGGACCTGCGGACGTACGACGCGGGCACGACCGCCGCCGCCCTTGGCATCCCGATCCTGGTGGTGCAGGGCGGTCGTGACTACCAGGTGCCCCCGTCCGAGGCGGAGCTCTGGCGCACCGCCCTCGTCGGCACGAAGGACGTGACCATCACGACCTACCCATCCCTGAACCACCTGATGCTCGCGGGCGATGGCCCTCCGCGCCCGACCGAGTACGCGACTCCCGGCCACGTCGACGAGGCGGTCGTCACCGATCTCGCCGCCTGGGTGCGCGCGCTCCCCTGAACGGGACCCAGCCGCTCACCCCGGGGCTGGTCAGTCGAGGTGGAACAGCTCATCCATCGAGGCCCACCACTCGCCGGGCGCCCGATCCTCGAGCGGCTCCTGGAGCGGGCTGTTGACGGCCCACCAGGCCTGCGTGGCGGGATCCTCGGCCATCTTCTGCATGTCTGCCTGGTAGTCATCCCCCACGTACTCGAAGTACGAGAACAGCCAGCCACCCCTGTGGAAGATCGTGTAGTTGCGGATGTTGCACGCGGTGATCATCGAGAGCACCGACGGCCAGACCGCCCGATGCAGCTCGGCATACCGGGCCAGGTTCTCGGGCGGCACGCGAAGGACGCTGCCGTAGCGCTGCATGGTCATCGTTCTCCTGCTGTCGTGACGAACGCTCCGCCGCGATGTGCCGCCAGGTATTCCGTGGCGAACCTGTCGTCGCCCAGGACGACGGCGGCCGCGAGGCGGAACGGGTGCGAGGTGCGCTCAAGTGTCCGGACGTGATCGAGCTGTACCGACGCCGGATCGAGAATCCCTGAGTCAACGCCGGCGTCCATCGCGAGCGCGACGAAGGTCTCGTTGAGCAGCCTCCGGTTCGGCAGTCCGAAGCTGATGTTCGATAGACCGCCGGTGATGTGGACCTCGGGTCCGTGGTTCGCACGGAACGCCCGACTCGCCCCCAGGAACGTGCTGCCGCCGTCGCACTCGATGCCCGCGGGGAGCACCAGCAGGTCGACGTGGCAGGCGGCGGGAGCCACGCCCCGCGCAAGCGCGGCCTCGAGCATCGCCTCGGCGCACTCCAGGCGCTCGCGGATGCCTGGCGCCGCACCGCCACCCCGGACTGCCGACAGCACGACCGCGGCATGTAGCTCGGCAGCCAGGTCGAGCACCTCAAGGCGCTCCAGCGAGGCCGAGTTCAGCAGCAACGGTCCGCTTGGCGCGCGGCTCGCGCGCAGTCCGGCCTCCAGCACCTCAGGGCTCGACGAGTCCAACGACAACGGCACGCCGAGCTCGGGCTCGAGCAGGCGGACGAGCCACGCCATCGTCAGACAGCGCACGCCGAGATCCTCGTCGATGTCGTCGACGTTGACATCGATGTACCGCGCGCCGGCCCGCTGCTGGCGGACGGCAGCGGCCACCAGGTACGCACGTGCGTCCTGGGCGGCTTCCGGCGCGATGCCGCCGACGCGCCTCGCCGGCAGCAGTCCGTCGCCGGCGAGGCCCAAGAGCAGCGCATTCTTGATGTGCTTCACCCGGAGCCGCGCGTACTCCTCGGAGTGCGCGATGGACGCCGCAATCGGGCACGTGCGCTCGGTGCCGGACGCATCGAGGAACTGCAGGACCTCCGCCCCGTCGAGCGTGGCCATGCTCTGGCCGCGGCGCGCACAGGTGCGTGACGCGTGCACGTTCTCGCCGATCACCACGAAGGGCTCGGCCTGGTCGGCGCTCACGAGCGGCGGTTTCGATCGAGGGCCGAGGTGGTCGCGGGGTCGCCGGCTACCGGGCCAGCAGGCCGCGGGCCAGGTCGACGGCCGCACCGGCATCGGGGGCGTAGCCGTCGGCGCCGATCTGCGCCGCGAACTCGGGGGTGACCGGCGCGCCGCCCACGACCACCCTGGCCCGCAGGCCCGCGGCCCGCACGGCCTCGACCACGCCGCGCATGCCGGGCATGGTCGTGGTGAGCAGCGCGCTGATGCCGATGATGTGGACGTCGTGCTCCCGGGCCGCCTCGACGAAGCGGGCCGCCGGGACGTTGACACCGAGGTCGATGACCTCGATGCCGCCGCCCTTCCACATCATGCCCACGAGGTTCTTGCCGATGTCGTGGAGGTCCCCCTCCACCGTGCCCACGATGGCCCGGAACTCGGGGGTCACGCCGGCCGCGAGCAGGGCGGGCTCCAGGATCTCCGTGCCGGCCTTCATGGCCCGCGCGGCGATCAGCATCTCGGGGACGAACAGCTCGCCCTCCTGGAACTTGCGGCCCACCACGTCCATCGCCGCGGTCATCGCGTCGAGGACCGTCGTGGGGTCGAGCCCCTCGTCGAGGGCGGCCTGGGTGAGCTCCGCTGCGGCCTTGCGGTTGCCCGCCTCCACGGCGGCGGTGAGGGCGGCGAGGTCGGCCATGGTGGTGCGTCTCCGGTAGGTCTCGTGGGGCTCAGGCGAGGTAGCGGCCGATCTCGGCGCTGACTTCGTCGTAGGTTCGCTGGCGCTCGTTGAGGTCCGTGACCTCGCCAACGATGTGGAACTTGCGGAAGACCAGGATCCGGCGGGCGAGGTGGACCATCTCGGGAAGGTCGGAGGAGATCAGGATGATCGACTTCCCGTCCTTCTTCGCGAGATCCCAGATCAGCTGGTGGATCGCCTCCTTGGCGCCGACGTCCACCCCGATCGTGGGCTCGTCCACGATCAGCGTGTCGCAGCCCGCGGCCAGCCACTTGGCGATGCTGACCTTCTGCTGGTTGCCGCCCGACAGCCTCCCGACCGGCTGCTCCATGCTGGTGGCCCGGACCTCCACGGCCTCCATGTACTCCCGCGCGACGTCCCGCTCCTTCGCGAGGCTGATCCCGACAAGCGGCTTCGAGATGCGGTCCCAGACGGTGATGGCGATGTTGGTCTTGATGCTGGCGCCCAGGATCAGGCCCTTCTCCTTGCGGTTCTCGGAGATGTAGCCCAGGCGGTACCGCCCGAGGGCATCCGCCATGCCGCGGATGCGGACGGGCACGCCCTTGACCAGGACCTCCCCGTCGTAGGCCGGGTCCTCCCCCACCAGGATCTGCGCAAGCTCAGTCCGGCCCGAGCCCACGAGTCCGTAGAAGCCGAGGATCTCGCCTGCGTGGAGCTCGAAGCCCGCGCCGTCGAACCGGTCCGCCTGGCTGATCCCACGGGCCTCCAGCACGACGGTGGAGGCATCGATGTCGAGCGACCCCAGCCAGTCGTTGCGCGCGTCGCGGCCCAGCATCATGGTCACGATGGCATCCTTGGTGAGCTCGGCGGCCGGGCGCGTTCCGACAAGGCGGCCGTCCCGGAGCACTGAGACACGGTCCGCGATGTCGAGGACCTCCTCGAGCTTGTGGCTCACGAACACCAGCGTCACGCCCTC
Organism: uncultured Chloroflexia bacterium; assembly: GCA_963748625.1. GTDB lineage: Bacteria > Chloroflexota > Limnocylindria > Limnocylindrales > CSP1-4 > CAIXZV01. Next base: position 215,440 of record CAVVJT010000004.1, read on the forward strand.
TTCACGCAGACGGCGGAGCACGGTGAACAGGTTGTTCGCCTCGTGGAGCGTGAGCGACGAGGTTGGCTCATCCAGGATCAGCACGCGGGCATCGGCCGAGAGCGCCCGGGCGATCATCACGAGCTGCTTCTGGGCAGCGGACAGCCCGCCGGCCTGGTTCGAGACGGGCACCTCGAGGCCGACCAGCGCCGTGTAGCGCGCGGCCTCCCGGGCAAGCCCGCTCCAGTCGAGCCGGCCTCGCTTGTGGAAGCGCTCGAGCTTGTCGAGCATGACGTTCTCGGCAATCGTGGCCTTCGGGACGACCTGGATCTCCTGGCTGACCAGGTTGATCCCGACCCGCATGGCGTCGCTGTAGCTGTGGAGCGCGAGGGTCGTGCCGTCAAGGGCGACCGAGCCCTCGTCGGGCTCGTGGATCCCGCAGATGACCTTGATGAGGGTGCTCTTGCCAGCGCCGTTCTCACCGACGACCGCATGGATCTCGCCGGGTTCGAACGTCAGCGAGACCTCGCTGAGCGCGCGTACCCCGGGGAACTGCTTGCTGACGTCCTGGACGTGGAGCATGAGGTCGACTCCGGCTGCACCCTGGGGACCGGCCGACGGCCGGGCGAGGGCCGGGCGAGGTGACGGCGGGGAACCACCGCCACCTCGCCCGGTGGGTCCTACTTGGTCAGGACATCCGTCGTGAGGGTGGCCTTGATCTGGTCGGTCACCTTCGCGATGTCATCGGCGAACGTGTTCAGATTGGCCTGGGTCACGAACGCCGTGCCGGTGTCCACCTTGTACACGCCCGGCTTCACGGTGTAGCCATCGGCCATGCACATCAGGGCCAGCGTGGACAGGTAGCCGTGGCCGAAGGGGTTCTGGGAGATGGTGCCGTCCATCACGCCGTCCTCGATCGCCTTGATGACGATCGGGTCGGTGTCGATGCCGACGGCGTGGATGGTCCGGTCGCCGCCCTGGGCCTTGTAGTCGGTGAGAACCTGCGCGATCGCGACGCTGGGCGTGAAGCCGGTGGCGATGATCCCGTCAACGGTGCCGCTGTTCGCAGCGATCGCGTCGGTGACCTTCTGGACCGCTTCCTCGGCGCTCTTCATCCCGGAGATCTCCTGGATGATCTTGACGTCCGGGTACTTCGCGACGACTTCCTCGATCCCCTGCTTGCGGAGGACGGTGTTGGGATCCTCGAGGACCTCGAGGACGTTGATGACGTTGCCCTTGCCGCCCATGGTCTGGATCAGCGCCTCGGCCGCCTGCGAGGCCGCAGCCTTGACGTCGGTCGCGAAGACCAGCTTGGCCGGCGTCGGCTCAGCAGTGGAACCGCCGAAGTTGACGATCGTGGCGCCCTCGGCCGTCAGCTCCTCGTAGAGGGCGTTGGCGCCGTTGGCGTCGGACGGGTAGACGGTGAAGTAGCGCGAGCCCTTGGCGAACAACGCCTGCATGCCCTGGTTCTGCGCGTCCTGGGTCCAGTCCGGCCCGACCTGGAGGACCGGGGCGAACCCGAACTCAGCGCCGGCCGCCTCGACGCCCGGCTTGACGGTGTCGAAGTAGGGGTGCGGCGCGGATGCGTACCAGACGGGCGCGAAGTCAGCCGGTGCCGCGCAGGCGAAGCCGGTGGCGGCCTCGGTGGCGGCCGGAGCCTCGGTGGCGGCCGGCGCTTCGGTCGCTGCCGGAGCCTCGGTGGCGGCGGGTGCCTCAGTGGCTGCCGGTGCCTGGGTGGCCGTCCCGGTGCCGGAACAGGCCGCGAAGAGCATGCCGGCCGACAGGGCCAGCACGAGGGCCTTGGGAAGGGAGCGATTGGACATGGTCGGGTGGGTCCTCAAGTGGGGTGTGATGGCGTGGACTGGGCGAGGGCTGACTGCGTGTCACCCCTCCTTTGGAGGTGACGTGCCGCGAGGGACGCGGCGGCGGCGTCGGCCGATGGCCCGGAAGCTCTCGAGCGAGACGGCGAGGAGGATGACCAGGCCCAGGAACGTCTGCTCGAAGTAGACGTTCACGTTGAACATGATCAGGCCGTTCTTGATCAGCGTGAGCATGATCGCGGCGGCCCCGAGGCCAAGCGGTGAGATCTCCCCGCCCGCGAGCGAGGTGCCACCGATGATCGCAACGGCAAACGAGATGATCAGCCAGTCCGAGCCGATGGACGGCTGGGCCGATCCGACACGAGTGATCCAGAGGAAGCCGGCGAGGGCGGCGAAGAGGCCGGAGAGCACGTTCGCGAGAACGGTCACCCGGTCGGTCCGGATGCCGGACAGGCGTGCCGCCTCGCCATTGCCGCCGGTGGCCAGGATCCTGCGACCGGTCACGGAGAAGCGGAAGAAGTAGGCCAGGACGGCGAGCAGCACGAGCATCATCACGAACAGGATCGGGATCCCGAACAGCTCGCCCCGGCCGATCATTGTGATGTCCTTGGGGATGTTGGTATACGGGTTGCCCTGGCTGATCCCGTTCACAAGGCCGACGAAGATGAACGAGGTAGCGAGGGTCGCGACGAACGAGTTCAGGTTGAGCCGGGTGATGATCAGGCCGTTGAACAGGCCCGCGAGCACGCCCACGAACAGCGCGATCGGGAGGGCCACGAGCGGATCGAGGCCGGCGTCCTGCATCGCCATGCCGGCCACGACGACTGAGAGTCCACCGATCGCCCCGAGCGAGAGGTTCATCCCGCCGATCACGATGACGATGGCCTGGCCGACGGCGACGAACACGTACAGGGCGGCCGTCCGGCCCATGTTGAACAGGTTGTACTCGGTCAGGAAGCTGGAGCTGCCGATCGAGAAGATGACGAACAGCACGAGCGTGGCTGCGACGACGCTGAAGTCGCTGCGCCGGAGGAGGCCGGCGAGCACGTCCGAGGCCGTGCGCCGGGGGTTGTCGGTGGTGGCGGGCGCGGTCATCGGTACTCGTCCACCGCCTCGAACATCGCGACGATGTTCTCGGGCGGGATGTCGGGAAGCATGTTGTGGGCTGGAACGAACACGAAGCCGCCTCCGGGCGCGAACGTCTCGATGTTGCGGCGCACGTGGTCCTTGACGCTCTCGGGTGTCCCCAGGGGCAGGACGTTGCGGGTATCGGCGCCGCCGCCCCAGAAGGTGATGTCCGCCCCGAAGTCACGCTTGAGCCGCTCAGGCTCCATGTCCTTTGCCGAGATCTGGACGGGGTTGATGATGTCGAAGCCCGCCTCGATCAGGTCGGGCATGAGCTTGTAGATGGACCCGCACGAGTGGAGGAACGTCTTCATGCGGCTGTGCTCATGGACGTAGGCGTTGAGCACGGTCTCCCTCGGCTTGAAGTGGGTCCGGTAGGTGTCGGGCGACATCAGCGGACCGCGGTCCATCCCCAGGTCGTCACCGAAGCGGATGATGTCGGCGACGTCGCCCACCGCCTCGATCACCTTCTCAAGCGTCGCGAGGTGGATCTCCATGAGGGCGTCCAGCAGGCGTTCGACGTTGGCCGGGTCGAGCGCCAGGTCCATCAGGAAGTTGTCGATCCGGCGCAGGAACGTGCCCCACTCGAAGAGGTTGCAGCCCACGACGACCACCAGCGCACGGTCGGTCGTCGCGCGGAGGGCGAGCGTCCTGCTGCGGAGCTGCTGCCAGAAGTCCGCCTCGCCGGCGTGATCCCAGGGGCTGTGGACCAGCCCGGACCACAGGACGCGGGGCATGACCTCAGCCAGACCGGAGAGGTCATCGGGGTAGCCGTCGACGTAGGGGAAGTGGGTCTGGTCGAAGAAGTTGGCCCCGATCGGCATCCTGGCGATTCGGAGGCCGTCCTTGTCGAACGCGTCCCACGCACCGTCCGGCTGGTGGACCGGGTTGAACCAGGCCGGGACGTCGATCTCGATGCCGGACGGCAGCGTCATCGGGTGCCAGTCCGCGTCCTGCGTGTTGAACGTCCGGCCGATGTCCACGGCGTCGATGCGGAAGTGGTCGAGCAGCTCGTCGGACGGCTGGGCCAGCTGCTGGACGACGTCATAGACGCGCGAGCGCTGGTCCCGAAGGCCGATGTGCTCCACCAGCCTGGCATGTGCGACGGCGGAGATCCCGGAGCTCGGGTTCGAGCCCAGGTCGACGGCCAGCCGGTCAGGCTCGCGGTGCTCGATGGATGCCAGCACCCGCGCGCGCGGTGACATCGTCGACGGTACGGCCATCACGCGGACTCCTGTCGGGTGGTCAGTGTCAGTGGAGGGGGTGTGGTGCCCGGCCGAGGTGTGTCGGGCCGGGCACCACGCTGAAGGAGGAGCGAGGGTCGGGTGGAGAGGTCGGTTGTCCAGGAGCACCGCGCCGTCATCGGGCAGGTTCCGCGAGAAGGCGGCGGGCGACGTCCACGGCCATGCCTGCGTCGAGCGCCCAGCCGTCGGCCCTGATGTCCGAGGCGAACTCGTCCGACACGGGAGCGCCACCGACGATGATCCGGACCGGCACGCGCGTGGCGCGGACGGCCGCCGTCGCCTCCCGCATGGATCGCATCGTGGTGGTGAGAAGGGCAGACATCCCGACGATGTCCGGGCGGTGCTCCACCGTGGCATCCGCAAAGGTGGCTGCCGGCACGTCGACGCCAAGGTCGATGACCGCGATGCCGGCGCCCCGCCACATCGCTGCGACAAGATCCTTGCCGATGTCGTGAAGGTCGCCCTTGACCGTGCCGATCAACGCCAGGTGACGGGGCTGCGCCCCGCTCGACGCTGAAAGCGTGGGCTCCAGCAGCGCGAGCGCGCCCTTCATCGCGCGAGCGGCGATGAGCATCTCGGGAACGTAGATCTCGTTCTTCTTGAACGCCTCGCCGACCAGGGTCATCCCCGGGCCGAGATAGAGCTCGATGATCCGGTGGGGATCCTCGCCACGGTCGAGGCAGCGCTGCGTCTCGGCGATCGCCTGTTCGCGCTTGCCTGCGACGATCGCAGCGGTGAGCGGGTCGAGGGGGAGCATGGACCGCATCGTCACCGCAATCCGATGGGCGTTCTTGTATACCGGTTCGAAACCTTTGTAGCAGCGTCCGGATCGCTCGTCCGCAGGGGGTTCCGGGGCGACGGGTCAGCCGGCCAGGTCGACACCCGGCTCGATCGGTCCCTCGTCGGCAGCGGCGGTTGCCTGGCGCGGCCGGTTCGCCTCACGGAACTGGCGCGGCGTCAGCTGCTTCGCGTGCGCGAAGACCTTCGTGAAGTGGCTCTGGTCGAAGAAGCCGCATCGGTCGGCGATGGTCGCAAGCGGCTCGTTGGTCGTGAGCAGGAGCTCGCACGCCAGGTCGACGCGGGCCTGACGGAGCAGTTGCGAGAACGACAGGCCCGTCTTCTCGCGAAGCATGTAGGAGAAGTGGCTCGGCGACACACCGACACTCCGGGCGGTCTCGTCGCGGGTGAGCTCTCGGTGGGCGTTGGCCCGGATGTAACGAACGGCCTCGGTGATGACTGGAGCCTGCAGGGCCTGGCGCTGGCCTTCGATGGCGGTGAAGATCTGCTCGATCGTGGTGCGCAGCCACTCCGCGAGCTGCTCGTCGTCGCGGACCTCCGCCAGCGCCGTCAGGCATTGGAAGTTGATCCCCAGGACCGCGGACGGGCTCGATCCCGCCGCGACCGCCGCCCGCGACATCATCACGACCAGCTCGAGAAGCAGCCCCTTCAGCAGGTCACTGCGCTCCTGGCCGGCCGAGTAGATGTGCACGAGGACGTGGTTGATGAGCCGCCGGGCCTCGCCGCGGTCGCCGCGGCTGATGGCGTCCATCAGCGCCGGCTCCAGGGCGAGATAGAACTCCCTGATGCCGTCGTACGGCTGGAGCTCCGACAGGGCGATCGATGGGAAGTCGTTCTCCTGGATCGACCGGCGCTCCGCCCGCCGGGTCGCACGGAGGCTGGCCGGAGCCCGACCTCCATCACCAGTGGCCCCATCGCTCGCTGGGGCTGTCGTCAATGTCCGCTGGACGGGTTCGGTCACAGCAACCTTCGGCATCCACTGTGCGGCAGCCCTGGCCACCCGGGTACGAGTGGGTCGTTGGCCATCACGGAAGCCGCGGCGCGGACCCTATCACACGCGGGTGGACACTGACGGATCAGGCGATGGCGCGGCGACGCCGGCGCACCGGCAGCAGCCCCACCACGAGCAGGCACCCCGCGATGATCGCCGTGCCGCCCGCGATCTGCGGGAGCGTCAGGCGCTCGCCGATCAGCAGCCACCCGAGGACCACGGCCACCAGCGGCACCACGAACTCCACCGAGATCGCCACGGTCGCCCCGACGTCCTGAACCAGCCGGAAGTACAGGGTATAGGCGAGCGCCGAGTGGATAGCCGCGAGGGCCACCAAGAACACACCGTCCAGAGGCACGAGCGGTCCCGGGATCGGGACCACCAGCAGCAGCGGGAGCGTGAGCAGTCCACCGACGACGAATGCACCCGTCGTCTGCTCCCAGGATCCAACGCCGCCCAGCCGCGCCCTCGCCCAGTTCGACCCGAACGCGGCCGACGCCGCCGAGAGCAGGCTGCACAGGCAGCCGAACGCGAACAGCGGCGTGAGCGGCACAGTCGGGAAGCCCACCAGCAGGACGATGCCGCCGAAGCCGATCACGAGGCCGAAACGCGACGACCGCCGCACATGCTCCACCCCGAGCACCTGCCCCATCAGGAGCGAGAACAGCGGGATGGTGGCCACCAGGATCGCGGCCATCTGCGTGCCGATGATCGGCGTGGCGATCGACAGGCCGACGAGCTGCCCCGCGACCGTGGTCGCGCCGACGACGGCGAGCGGGCGCCAGTGTCCCCGGAAGCGGAGCCGGCGCTGGGTCACGGCCGCGGTGATGACGACGATCGCGGCAACGATGAAGGAGCGGAAGGCCACGGCGCCCGCCCAGCCGAACGCGTTCACCACCTGCAGCAGCAGGACGAAGGAGCTGCCCCAGATGAGGGCGAGAGACGCGTACACGAGGAGTTGGCTGCGGGTCACGGGCAGATGGTACGGACCGGCAGCGCCTGCCGCGGCCCAGAGACTACCGCTGCACCAGGAACGCGTCGATGTCCACGCGCGTCGAGGTTGAGGCGAAGCGTTTCGTGCCGGTCACGACGATGCGCAGCGTATGCGTCTCGAGCGAGCGGAACGCGCGGACCCACACCACGCGGGCGGGCTGGACGCGGCTCGCATAGAGATCGATGGTCGCCACGCGGACCCCATCGAGCCAGACCTGCGCCTTGCCGCGCCCTGGACCCATCGACGTCACGAACGAGATCTGCCGGGCCTGCGTCCGCAGGGTGGCCGATCGCCCGGCCGCCTTCGCATGGCGCACCGCGCCGCCGAGTGCGCCGGTCTGCGACGCATCGCGCACCATCGCCTCAACGCCGTGTGTAGTGTGACATACTACTGTTCGTGACCACCCCGACCACGGATGTCCTGATCATCGGCGCCGGTGTCATCGGCGCGGCGATCGCCTACCACGCGACCGCCGCAGGCCTGCGAGTCTGGGTCGTGGAGCGTGGAGCCATTGCGGGCGGCACATCGTCCGCGTGTGAGGGCAACATCCTCGTCAGCGACAAGGGCCCGGGTCCCGAGCTGGACCTGGCGCTCCTGTCGCGCGAGCAGTGGGTGCGCACCGCCACGGACCTCGGCGCGGACAGCATCGAGTTCGACTTCAAGGGCGGCGTGGTCGTCGCCAAGGCGGAGGCCACGGCGACCGCACTGGCGGCCTTCGCCGAGGGCCAGCGCGGCTCCGGTGTGGACGTGGACGACCTGGCCCCCGAGGGCCTGCTCGAGCGGGAACCGAACCTCAACCCCGATGTGGCGGGCGGCGCCTGGTACCCGCAGGACTGCCAGGTGCAGCCGATGCTCGCCACCGCCCGCATGATCGAGCGGGCGCGAGACCGGGGGGCCATCATCCACACGGGTGTCGCGGTGACCGGATTTGCGGTGGCGGCCGATGGGCGTGTCACCGGCGTCACCACCTCGTCGCCCACGGTGCCGGCCATCTCCGCCCGCTGGGTGGTGAACGCCGCCGGAACCTGGGCGGGTGAGGTCGCGGCGCTCGCGGGGACCCCCGTCCCCATCCTCCCCCGCCGGGGCTACCTCCTGGTGACCGAACCCCTGCCGGTCCTGGTGCGCCACAAGGTCTACACCGCCGAGTACGTGGCCAACGTCGCCTCGAGCGACGCCGACCTCCAGACCTCGGTCGTCATCGAGGGCACGCGGAGCGGCACCATCCTGATCGGCTCCTCGCGCGAGCGGGTGGGCTTCGACCGGACCTACTCGGTGCCGGTGGTGCGGCGGCTTGCCGAGCAGGCCACGGCCGTGTTCCCGTTCCTTGCGGACGTCCGCCTGCTGCGCACGTACATGGGCTTCCGGCCCTACTGCCCGGACCACCTGCCGGTCATCGGCGAGGATGCGCGGGCGCCGGGGCTGATCCACGCGGCCGGTCACGAGGGTGCGGGCATCTGCCTCGCGGCGGCGACCGGGCACCTGGTCGCCCAGCTGATGGCCGGGATCACACCGAGCATGGCGCTCGACCACTTCCGTCCGGACCGGTTCGCGGAGGTGCACCCGTGAGCGCGCAGGCCCGCACCGTGACCTTCACGTTCGACGGCCGCACCATCACCGCCGAGGCCGGCCAGTCGATCGCGGCCGCGCTGCTTGCGGCGGGGATCCGCTCCTGGCGGACCACGCGCGAGGCGGGCAGCCCGCGCGGCCTGTTCTGCGGCATCGGCATCTGCTTCGACTGCCTGGTCGTCGTGAATGACACTCCGGGCACCAGGGCCTGCCTCACGGACGCGCACGACGGCGACGATGTCACCACCCAGGAGGGGTCCGGCCATGCCGATCTCGTCCGCTGACGTGTTCGACATCCTCGTGATCGGGGCCGGGCCGGCCGGGCTGTCCGCGGCCACGGCGGCTGCACGGATTGGCCTCACCGCCGGCATCCGCGTCGCGCTCCTCGATGCAGGCGCCAGGCTTGGCGGCCAGTACTGGCGCCACCGTCCCGACGACACGGGCGCCGGCCACCACGACTGGGACGCGTTCATGGGCTTGCGCGCGGCGGTCGAGGCGCTGCGCCTGACACGGGCCCTCACCTACCTCCCCGAGCACCCGGTGTGGCACCTCGAGCGGAGCGCCGACGGCTATACCGCGCACGTCTCCCACGCCAACGGCGCGCGCGAGGTCCATGCCCGGGCGGTGGTCCTGGCGACCGGCGCGTACGACCGCCAGCTCCCCTTCCCCGGCTGGACGCTCCCCGGCGTGTTCACCGCGGGCGGCGTGCAGGCGCTCCTCAAAGGGCAGGGGGTCGTTGCCGGGCGACGGATCGTGGTCGCCGGGACGGGGCCGTTCCTGCTGCCGGTGGCGGCGGGACTCGCCGAGGCGGGCGCGGACGTGGCGGGCGTGTTCGAGGCAGGGCGGCCGACCGCGGTCCTGCGGCATCCGGTGACGGCCGCCCGGAACGCGGGCAAGCTGCGAGAGGCGGCGGGCTACATGGCGACCCTTGCCCGCCACCGGGTCCCCTACCGGACCGGGCGTACGGTCATCGCGGCCCATGCGGACGCCAGCGGTGGTGCCGTCGGCTCGGTCACCACCGCCTCGCTCGACGCGGACTGGCGGATCAAGCAGGGCTCGGAGGAGCGCCTCGACTGCGACACCGTCGCCGTGGGTTACGGGTTCACGCCGCAGGTTGAGCTCGCCGCGGACATCGGCTGCGCGATGGCCATGGATGCGGACGGCAGCCTGGTTGTCACGGTGGACGCCGCGCAACGCTCCAGCGTTGATGGCGCATTCGTGGCTGGCGAGGCGTGCGGCGTCGGCGGTTCGGCCCTCGCCCTGGTCGAGGGTGCGCTCGCCGGTCTGCACGCAGCAGCCTCCGCCACGGGACGGCGTCCCGAGCTGGGCCCCCAGGCAGCGCTCGAGCGGCACCGGGACAAGCTCCACGCGTTCGCCGCGCTGCTGCCCGCAGCCTGGCCGGTGAAGCCCGGCTGGCGGACGTGGGTCACCGACGAGACCATCGTCTGCCGCTGCGAGGAGGTCCCAGCGGCATCGATCCGGGCCGCCGTCACCGAGCTGGGCGCCACGGACGCCCGTGCCACGAAGCTGTTCGCCCGAGCCGGCATGGGCCTGTGCCAGGGGCGCGTGTGCGGGTACGCCACTGCCGCCCTCACCGCACAGGCGCTCACCCGCGATGTCACACCGGACGACCTTCACGCCTCCGTCCGACGCCCGGTCGCCTGGCCGATCACCTTCGGCGCGCTCGCTGCCCAGCCCGGGACGGTCGCTGTCCCGCCCCCCTTCACCGCCGCATCGACCCCAACACGGACCCCGAAACCACAACTCTCCGAGGAGGATCCCGCATGACCGAGACAACCGCGCTTGCCGCCCCCTGGCACGGCATCCTCGTCGCCACCGCCCTGCCGCTCCGCCCCGATGCGGGCGGCGCCCTCCAGGTGGACTTCGACGGCTACGCCGACCACGTCCGCTGGCTGGCTGACAACGGCTGCCACGGCGTCGTCCCGAACGGCTCCCTGGGCGAGTACCAGACCCTGACGGCCGCCGACCGCGCCCGCGTGGTGGAGGTCGCCATCGAGGCCGCGCCCGAGGGCTTCACGGTCATGCCCGGCGTCGCAGCCTACGGCGCCGACGAGGCCCGGCGCTGGACCGAGCAGGCCGCCGAGGCCGGCGCCCCGTGCGTGATGCTCCTCCCGCCCAATGCCTACCGCGCGGACACCCGCTCGGTCATCGCCCACTACCGCGAGGTCGCGAGGGCGGGCGTGCCCATCGTCGCGTACAACAACCCGTACGACACCAAGGTGGACCTCGTGCCCGAGCTCCTCGCGGAGCTGCACAAGGAGGGGCTCATCGTGGGTGTCAAGGAGTTCAGCGGCGACGTCCGGCGCATGTACCAGATCCAGGAGCTCGCACCGGACCTCGACGTCCTCTGCGGGTCGGATGACGTGACGATGGAGCTGGGCATGACCGGGGCCGTCGGCTGGATCGCGGGCTACCCCAACGCCTTCCCGCGCGCGTGCGCGGACCTGTGGGCCCAGTCGATCGCGGGCGACCTGGACGCGGCACTGCCGCTCTACCGCCAGCTCCACCCGCTCCTGCGCTGGGACTCCAAGACCGAGTTCGTCCAGGCGATCAAGCTCTCGATGGACATGGTCGGCCGGTACGGTGGCCCGTGCCGCCTGCCGCGCGTGCCGCTCACGCCCGAGCAGGAGGCAGTCGTCCGCGCTGCCACCGACGCCGCGATCACGGCCGGGCTCGCCTGAGCGCGGGGCCAGGGCCGAACCGGAGCTGAGGCAGGAACCATGCGTACGAACCGGGTCTTCCACGCGGTGGACTCGCACACCGAGGGCATGCCCACCCGCGTCATCACGGGCGGCGTGGGCGTGATCCCAGGCGCGTCGATGTTCGACCGCCGCCGCTACTTCCTCGACAACATGGACTCGATCAGGAAGTTCCTGATGAACGAGCCACGCGGCCACGCGTCGATGAGCGGCGCCATCCTCCAGCCGCCGACGCGCCCGGACGCCGACTACGGTGTGCTCTATATCGAGGTGTCCGGCTGCCTGCCGATGTGCGGGCACGGGACGATGGGCGTGGCGACGGTGCTGGTCGAGACCGGCATGGTCGAGGTGACCGAGCCCGTCACGACGATCCGCCTGGACACCCCGGCCGGCCTCGTCATCGCGGAGGTCGCCGTGGAGGGCGGCGCCGCCAAGGCGGTCACGATCACCAACGTCCCCTCGTTCGCGGTAGGCCTCGACCGGACGGTGGCCGTGCCCGGCTACGGCGACGTCGTCTACGACATGGCGTTCGGCGGCAACTTCTATGCCATCGTGGAGCTGGAGAAGCTGGGCCTCCCGTTCGACCGCGCCGCCAAGAACGAGCTGCTGGCCGCGGGCCTCGCGATCATGGACGCGGTCAATCTCGCCGACATGCCCGTGCACCCCGAGAACCCGGAGATCGCGGGCGTCCACCACGTCTACCTCCAGGCACCCGGCTCCGACGCCCGCCACTCGCGCCATGCGATGGCGATCCACCCCGGCTGGTTCGACCGCTCGCCCTGCGGCACGGGGACATCGGCGCGCATGGCACAGCTGCACGCACGCGGCCTGCTCCCCCTCCACCAGGACTTCCGCAACGACTCGTTCATCGGGACGACGTTCACTGGCAGGCTGGTGGAGGAGACCACCGTCGCGGACGGCTCGATCGCGGCGGTCATCCCCACGATCACCGGCCGGGCCTGGGTCACAGGCACGGCCCAGTACATGTACGACCCGGCCGACCCGTTCCCCGAAGGGTTCGAGCTCTAGGCATGGCGTCCGAGCCCGCCCCGACGACCACCGGGGTCCCCTCGCTGGCCTCGCTGCCGGACCTGCGCGGGCGGCGGTCCCTGCGCGAGGAGATCACCACGATCCTGCGGGGCGCGGTGATGTCGGGCGAGATGGAGCCAGGCATCGTGTACTCGGCGCCGTCGCTGGCCGAGCGGTTCGGGGTGTCGGCCACGCCGGTCCGCGAGGCGATGCTGGACCTCGCCAAGGAGGGCCTGGTCGAGGTCGTCCCGAACAAGGGCTTCCGCGTGGTCCAGCTGTCCGGCGCCGAGCTCGACGCACTCACGGAGATCCGGTTCCTGCTCGAGGTGCCCGTGGTCCGCCGCCTGGCCGAGGACGGCGTCCCACGCGACGCCCTCGAGGCCCTGCGGCCGCTTGCCGAAGCCGTCGAGGACGCGGCCCGCCGTCGCGACTTCATCGCCCATGTCACCTTCGACCTGGACTTCCACCTGGGCCTGCTGGCCCTCGGCGGCAACCCCCGGCTGGTGGAGATCGTGCGCTCGCTCCGCCAGGGATCGCGCCTCTACGGTCTGCGCGGGCTGCCCGACGACGCGTCGGTTCTCGCCTCCTTCCACGAACACGCGGAGCTGCTGGACCTGATCACGGCACGCGATGCCGAGGGCGCCGAAGCCCTGATGCGCCGCCACATCAGGCATGTCCGCGGGGTCTGGGCGGACCCGGCCGCCGCCGAACCCGCCTGAGCAGAGCGCTCGCCTCGGCGGGCGCGTGCAGCGGGGCTCGCCTCGGCGGGCGCGTGCAGCGGGGCTCGCCTCAGCGGGCGCGTGCCTCCGGCCTGCCCGGGTCCCCGGCGCACTCCACTCCCGCCCGGCGGGCCTTGCGTGCAGAACTGCGCGCAGATGAACCGCCACGCGGGCAGATCGGTGGCCGGAGTGCCCGATTCGGCCGGATCGTGCCGCTGGGCGGGCAGGGTGCGCGGAACCCTGCGCACAGTGCCCGCCGGGCGGGAGGCGAGGGTGTGGCGCGACCCTCGGCCGGATCGTGCCGCTGGGCGGGCAGGGTGCTCGGAACCCTGCGCACAGTGCCCGCCGGGCGGGAGGCGAGGGTGTGGGCGACCCACCGCCCGCGACCCACGGCCCAAGGGGCCAGACCGGCCGGAGCGTCGCCGCAGGTCGGGCGGGCCGGCTGCGCCGACGCCGGCGCCCGGGCATGGGAACGCCCCCGGCGGTGCCGAGGGCGCGTGAGCGGCCGGGTGACGCGGACCTACGCGGTCTCGCCCTGCTCCGCGAGCCATGCAGCGTAGTTGGTCTCGTCCACGCCCTTGTCCACGTCGGACTTCGTCAGCAGCAGCGGCGCGCGTCCAGCGCGGATGGTCTCCTCGGTGATGATGCAGCGGCGGACATCGGTCCGCTCGGGGATGTCGTACATCACCTCGAGCAGCGCCTCCTCCACGATTGAGCGGAGCGCCCGCGCGCCGGTCTTGCGGTCGATCGCGACCTCGGCGGCGGCCTGGAGCGCGCCCACGGTGAAGACGAGCTCCACCTTGTCGAGCAGAAGGAACTTCTGGAACTGCCGCGTGACGGCGTTCTTGGGCTCGGTGAGCACGCGCACCAGGTCGTCCACCGTGAGCGGCGAGAGCGTCACCAGGACCGGGAGCCGGCCGATGAACTCGGGGATCAGCCCGAACTTGAGCAGATCCTCGGGCATCAGGCGCTCGAGGATCTTGGCCTTGTCAAGCTTGGACATTGCGCCATCGGAGCCGAAGCCGATCGCGCGCTTGCCCACCCGCTCCTCGACGATCCGCTCGAGGCCGTCGAACGCCCCACCGCAGATGAACAGGATGTTGGTGGTGTCGATCTGGATGAAGTCCTGGTGCGGATGCTTGCGGCCGCCCTGGGGCGGCACGTTCGCCACCGTGCCCTCGAGGATCTTGAGCAGCGCCTGCTGGACGCCCTCACCCGACACGTCGCGCGTGATGGACGGGTTGTCCGACTTGCGGGCGATCTTGTCGATCTCGTCGATGTAGATGATCCCGCGCTGGGCCCGGGCGACATCGAAGTCGGCCGCCTGGATCAGGCGCAGGAGGATGTTCTCCACGTCCTCGCCGACATACCCGGCCTCCGTGAGCGACGTCGCGTCCGCGATGCAGAACGGGACGTCCAGCACCCGGGCGAGCGTCTGTGCCAGCAGCGTCTTGCCGGAGCCCGTGGGGCCCACGAGCAGGACGTTGGACTTCTGGAGCTCGACGTCGTCAACGGCGTTGCCGGCGTTGACCCGCTTGTAGTGGTTGTAGACGGCGACCGAGAGGACCTTCTTGGCCTTGTCCTGGGAGATGACGTACTGGTCCAGCGCGAGCGTGATCTGGCGCGGGTTCGGGAGCTTCTGCTGGGCCACGCCCTTCTTGGCGGGCGCCTCGAGCATCTCCTCCTCGATGATCTCCTGGCAGAGGTTGATGCACTCGTCGCAGATGTAGACGCCCTGCCCGGCGATGAGCTTGCGGACCTGCTCCTGGCTCTTGCCACAGAACGAGCAGCGGTAGGGAACCTTCGATCCCTTCGATCCGGTCGTCGACATGGCGTCGCTCCCCTGGCCTAGCGGGTCGCCGGTCCGGGGCCCGGCTCACCCGGGTCCGCCACCGACGATCCCTCGCCGCCCACCAGGCCCAGATCGTGCGCCTGCGCGATCAGGGAGTCACCGGGGACGGTGTACACGGCGTCGATGATGCCATACGCCTTCGCGTCCTCGGGCGACATGAACAGGTCACGGTTCGTGTCCTGGTTCACCTTCTCGAACGGCTGGCCCGTGTGCTTGGCCAGGATCTCGGTGTTGCGCTTGACCAGGAACTCCCACTCCCGCATCTGGATCATCGCGTCCGGGGCGTTACCGCGGAAGCCGCCGCTGCCCTGGTGGATCATGATCCGGCTGTTGGGGAGCGCGAACCGCTTGCCCGGGGCGCCGGCCGAGAGCAGCACGGCGGCCATGGACGCGGCCATGCCGAGGCAGATGGTGCTGACCGGGGCCCGCAGGTACTGCATCGTGTCGTAGATGGCGAGCCCCGAGTTGACGACGCCGCCGGGCGAGTTGATGTAGAGGCTGATGTCCTTCTCGGGGTCCTCGGACTCCAGGAACAGCAGCTGGGCGATGATCAGGTTGGCGAGGTGGTCCTCGATCGCGTCGCCCAGGAAGATGATCCGTTCCTTGAGCAGGCGCGAGTAGATGTCATACGCGCGTTCACCACGGCTGGTGGACTCGATGACCATCGGGACGAGCATCTGGGGTCTCCCCTCCTGCTGACGGTCGGACATTGGCCGGGTGGCGGTGGCTACTCGATGGATGCCGGGATGGAGCCCGGATCGGTGGCGTCGATGGAAGCGGCGGCCTCCGCGCTCCCGGCAGCGACGGCTGAGGGCGCGTCGTCCTCGAGGTGCGGCAGGGCCGGGTGCTCCGGGTGCGCGACGAGCCACTGGTCAACGAGCTGCTCGACGACCCGGGTGCGCCGCAGGGTGCTGCGGATGAAGTTGCGACCCCGCTCGGATTCGAAGTACGCGACGGTCTTGGCGTCGTCGTAGCGGGCGCGGGCGGTGGCGACCTCGCCCTCGACCTCGGCCTCGGTGACCACGACGCCCTCCGCGTCGGCGATCTTCGAGAGAACGAGCAGGACCTTCGTCCGATGCTCAGCGCGCGGGCGGAACTCGTCGTGGAGATCCTTCTCGGACTTGCCGGTGGCCTTGAGGTACGCCTCCTCGCCGATGCCCTGGCGGGCCAGCGTGGCGCGGAACTCGTCGTGCATCACCTCGACCTCCTGGTCCACCAGGATGTCGGGCAGGTCGATGGTGCTGTTGGCGACCGCATACTCGATGACCTTGTCCGCGAACTCGTGGCGGGCCTTGTCGAGCGCGTTGCGGCGGAGCCGCTCGTCGATGTCGGCCTTCAAGGCAGCCAGGGTCACGTAGTCGCCCATGTTGCGCGCGAAGTCGTCATCGGCATCCGGGAGGACCTTCTCGCGGAGCTCCTTGAGATCCACGTCGAAGTGGACCTCCTGGCCCGCGAGGCTCTCCTCGGGGTAGTCCTCGGGGAAGGTGATCTCGAAGCCCTTCTCCTCGCCCGGCTTGAGGCCCACCAGGTTGGCCTCGAAGCCCGGGATCAGGCGGTCCTCGCCGATGATCAATGGCATGCGCTCGGACGTGCCGCCATCGAACGGGACGCCGTCCTTGGTGCCCTTGAAGCCGATCACCGCCCAGTCGCCGTCCTTGGCCGCGCGGTCCTCGACCGGGGCGAGGGTGGCGTTCTGGTCGCGCAGCTCCTCGACGACCTTGTCCACCTTCTCCGCATCGATCGTCTCGATCTCGGGGGCGAAGTTGAAGTTCCGGTAGTCGCCGAGCTCCACCTCGGGGCGGACCTGGATCGTGGCCTTGAACTTGAGGTCCTTGCCCTCCTCGGCCTCGAGGATCTCGACGTCGGCGTTGGTGAGCGGGACGATGCCCTGCTCGATCACCGCGTCGCGGTAGGAGGCTTGGACGAGCTGCTCGACGGCCTCGTCAACCACCGCCGTGGGCCCGAGCACACGCTCGAGGATCGGGCGGGGCGCCTTGCCCGGACGGAAGCCTGCGACGCGGGTGCGCCGCGACAGGCGGCCCGTGGCCTCGCGGATGGCGCGGTCGAGGCGCTCGGAAGGGACCTCGATCTCGAGGACGATCGTGCTCTTGGGAGCGGGGGTGGCAGTCACATTCATCGCCCGGCGAGTATAGGGTGGGTCAGCCCTGCGGGCGGGCGGCGGGCGGCGAACCGCCGGTCCGTGGCGGCGGCGACTTACGGGGACGTGCTCGATGCGGCGCTTCCGGCGACCACACGGCCGAGCACTGCGAGCATCGCGCGGGCGTCGAGGCCCTCGAGGATCTCGTACGAGCGGGCGGCTGCCACGACGGCCAGATCGTCGTCCGGGCCCAGGGTTGCCGCCGCCACGATTCCCGTTATCGCCTCCGGATACGGCAGCTCCATCGTCGCGAGGCGGTCGAGCGCGCTGCGGAACCCGGCGCGGGCCTCGTCCGGCCGGCCGTCGAGAGCCGCGATCCCTGCCATGATCGCCGTGCGGTGGATGGTGATCATCCGGCCATGGGCGCCGGTCGCCGCAAGCGCCTCGAGGTCGGCACGCGCAGCGGCGACATCCCGCTCCAGGAGGGACAGCCGGGCCGCGTCGACGAGGGCGGCCGGGGCGTTCAGGGCGTTGATTGCAGCGACTTGCCGGAGATGGCCGGCGGCCTCGGCCAGGTTCCCGACCGCAAGCGCCCGCTCGGCGCGTGCCTGCAGCACCAGGAAGGTTGTGACTTCGGAGTCGTCCTCGGCGACGAGGGCACCGAGCCGGGCGAAGAGGACATCGGTCGACCTGCCCCGACGGCTCTCGAGGACGATGCGCTCCATGAGTGCGAACATCCGGTCGAGCGACGAGAGAGCCTCGGCCTCGAGCCGGTCGAGCGTGTCGGCTGCGAACGACCAAGCTCCGGCGTCCCACGCCCCGTCGATGCAGTTGTTGAGGGCCCGATGGCGGTCGACCGTTGAGCCGACACGCCTGGCCAGCTCCGCGAGCTCCAGGTGCAGGTTGAACGACGCCCGTGGATCGAGGATCATGAGTGCGAGCGCCTTGGAGCTGATGCCGCGCATGACCACCATCGGCAGCTCGAGCTCGGTTGCAAGGGCGATGGCTCCGTCGATATCCGCGATCCCCTCGTACGAACGGCCCAGGTCGCACAGCGCCGCCCCGCGGATGGCGAGTGCCTCGGCAACGAGCGGCGCCAGGTCAAGCGCCTCGGCCGTCGCGAGGAGGCCGTCCAGCACGACGATCGCCTCGCCGCTCTCATCGGCGAGGTAGTGCAACATCCCGAGGACGAGGTCCAGGCCGAGCACCGCCGGATCGTCGCGGAGGTGGCCCGTCTCGGTGATCGCCTCGTGTGCCACCTTGCGGGCATCGGCGAGCCGGTAGTCGAGGAGATAACGGCGTCCGAGCGCGGTTGCCGCCCGTGCGAGGCCGCGCTTGTCCCCCATCGCCCTGAACCCGGTGACCGCGTCGAGCAGCAAGGCCTCCGCGGCATCGAGGGCCACGGCGAGCGAGGCGCACTCGCCCGCGCTGAGCTGCAGCCGAGCACGTTCCGCTGGCTCGTCGGTCACCTGCAGAGCCTGTTCGAACAGCCGGTACGCCTGGCCGTTCGCGCCGAGCACACGCGCCCGGCCCCCGGCTGCCGTGAGCGCGATCCGCGCTTGCGCGCCGAGGGCGGCGGCCTCGTCAGGCCCTGCGGCAAGCCCGTGCGCCGCCAGGTAGTGACCCGCGAGGGCACCCGCGATCTCGTCCGTGCCCACGGACTCGAAGTAGCGGGCCGCCGCCAGGTGCCGCGCCTTCCTGTCCCGCTTTGCGAGCGTGTTGTAGGCCACCTCGCGGATCAGGGCCTGCACGAAGGCATACTGCCCGCGCTCGGGGCTCCGCGGGTCCACCTGGTGGGCGAACACCTCACGCCGGACGAGGCCCCGGAGGTGCGCCTCGACGACCTCGATATCGGTGCCCCCAATCGCGGCCAGCGCTGAGATGGGGAACGCCTGACCCAGCACCGCTGCGTCGAGCACCAGCGACCGGTCCACCGGCTCGAGGGCGTCCAGGCGGGCCGCGATCAGGGCGGTCAGCGTATCGGGGACGGCGAGGTCCGCGAGGTCGCCCGTCGGCTGGAAGCGGCCGTCGTCGGACGGCGTGAGCTTGCCGTCCGCCACGAGCATGCGCACCGTCTCGACCGCGTACAGGGGCACGCCCTCGGCGCGGGCCACGATCGCGTCCACCGCCTTGGGCCCCATGCCCGGGGCGAGGCCGGCGAGCAGCTGGCGCATAGCGGCCTCGGGGAGCGGCTCGAGGAACAGGCTGGTGAAGCTCCGCCGCCCGACCGCCCAGTCCGGGTGCTTGTCGAGCAGCTCCGGGCGGGCCAGGGTGACGATGTATATCGGTGACGTGCGGGACCACTCGAGGAGGTTGTCGATGAGCTCCAGGGTGCCGCTGTCGGCCCAGTGGAGGTCCTCGAACACCAGCACGACCGTCCCTGTCGTGGACATCCGCTCGAAGAAGGTGCGCCAGGCACCCAGCAGCTGCTCCGGACCAACCGGCTGGCCGAAGCCGAGGACCGCCAGCAGGGCGGGTTCGATCCAGCCACGGTCCTTGGGATCGAGCGCCAGCCGGTCGAGGAAGGCGCCGACGCCGGCGCGCGTCGTGGCCTCATCGTCCCCCTCGGCCAGGCCCGCACGCTGGCGGATCATCTCGCCCAGCGGCCAGAACGTGACGCCTTCCCCGTGGGCGGGCGAGCGACCGTGATGCCACCAGACGACGTCGATGATGCCGTCCAGGTACTTCTCGAACTCCCAGGCGAGCCGGCTCTTGCCGATGCCGCCGATCCCGGTGACCGACACGAGTCGCGCGCGCTGCTCCCGGGCAGTCGCGTGGAACAGGTCCTTGAGCAGGCGCAACTCGTCGTCGCGGCCAACGAAGGGTGCCTCAAGGGCATCCGCACGCCCGGCCCCGCGCCGCTCGGCGACCACCCGCAGCGCCCGCCACACGGGCACCGGGCTGGTCTTGCCCTTGAGCGTCCTCGATCCGGCAGGCTCGTAGGCGATGGCCTGCGCCGCGGCGCGGTACGTCGTCTCGCCCACAAGCACCGTGCCCGGCTCCGCGGCGGACTGGATCCGGGCGGCGGTGTTGACGAGGTCGCCCGCGACCATGCCCTGGTTCATGGCGCCGAGCGTGACCGCCGCCTCCCCCGTGAGGACACCGGCACGTGCGCTGATGCCCGGCCAGAGCTGCGGCACGGCAGCCACGATATCGAGCGCCGCGCGGACGCTGCGCTCTGCGTCGTCCTCGTGAACGGCGGGCGTGCCCCAGACCGCCATGACCGCATCGCCGATGAACTTCTCGACGGTCCCGCCATACCGCGCGACGATCTCGCTCGCCGCATCGAAGTACGTGCTGAGCGTCTCGCGGACGTCCTCCGCGTCATGCTCCTCGGCGAACGGGGTGAACCCGACGATGTCGGCGAAGAGGACGGTGACCAGGCGACGCTCGGCGACGGGCTGGGCGCCCGCCGGCCGGGCGCCCGCAGGCATGATGCCCGCGGGCACGGCGGTGTGGTCCGCGCCAGGCGCCTCGGCAGCACCCAGCGACGCGCCGCAGGTGCCACAGAACCTGTGGCCGTCCGGATTGACGAAGCCGCACGCGGGGCAACCTGAGGCCAATGCCGTGCCACAGGAGCCACAGAACCTGTGGCCTGGCGGATTCAGCGTCCCGCACGCCTGACAGATCAACCCCACCCCTCGTCCTGTGCCCAGGGACTCCCTGCAGCGACGATAACCGAATGGCCGCCCGCCCGACAGGCCGGTGGACACCCCACGGCGGGCCGTCAGTCGTTCCTTCACGGCGACGGCACGGCACCGGGGAACGGTAGACTCGCCGCACGGGCGAGTGGCGAAATGGCAGACGCGCCGGCCTTAGGAGCCGGTGTCCCGTGAGGGACGTGTGGGTTCGACCCCCTCCTCGCCTACCAGCCTCCGCTGCGTCAGGGTGAACCCAGGGCTCGATCGCCCACGAGGACGGGCCCGGACCGCGGCCTCCCCGGACCGGGCGTCATGCGGGGGCCAGCCACCCCCGGAGCCGCGTGTCCATTGCGCACGATGTCGGTCCCCGGCCAGCCCGCGATCTCGTCACGCAGGGGCTACGACTCGGGCGTGGTCTCCGCGCCCTCGGTGGTATGCGCCGGCTTGGCCGCCAATCCCGTCATCCGCTCGCGTACCCGCGCTAGCTGGGACTCGTACGCGGGCGTCTCCGTGTCGAAGATGTCCTTGGCCAGCTTCTTGCTGTAGCCCAGGATCAGCGGCCGGAGGAACGCGATGGTGGCGAACGTCGCCGCGCCACGGAAGGAGCCGCGCTTGCGCAACGGCTCGGTTGTCTCGAGGTACGTCGCGAACTCCCGCTCGAGCAGGCCGCGGACGTGCTCGCCGTCATCGCCCATGCGCTTGAGCGACTTCTCGATCTCGTCGGGCAGCATCGCCTTGGGCAGCGGCTCCGTCGGCCCCATCACGAGTCGCTTCGCCCCGCGGAACACGTGCTTGGGACCCTTCACCGCCAGGAACGCGGCACCGCCGACCAGGCCCGCTGCCTTGACCGGGTGCTTCTTGATCTTGGCCTTGACGTCCACCGCGGCGCGCGCGGACGCCTCCAGCCGCACGATCTCCTCGCCCAGGGCCTCGCGGGCCGCCAGGACGTCGGCGCGCGCAGCTAGGACAGCGGCCCGTTCGGGACTCGTGTCTTCGCCCATTCCAGGCTCTCCTTGGCGGTGTCGATGGTGACCTGCGGGATGAAGCGGGCCTTGAGCGCTTCGATGTCGATGCCGGTCCGCTGCACGCGGAGCGCCATGAGCACCGTGAACAGCACCCAGAACGCGGCGACGCCCAGGGCGAAGCCGACGCGCAGGCCGAAGGAGATCGAGAGGAACGCGCCCAGCAGTGCCCCGCCGAACAGGCCCGCGAAGATGCCGATGACCACGGGCTTGGGCCCGCCGCCGACACGGATCCCGACGATCAGGCCGACGACGAGGCCGATGGCGGCAACAAGCCCGATGCCCACCACGAGTGGGCGGGTGCCGGGATCGATGCCGAGCGCTCCGACCTCACCCATCCAGGCGAACAGCCGGTTCGGAAGCTCGAGGCCGAGCACCAGCGCGACGACCAGGCCCAGCACGGAGGCGCCGATCAGGTCCCTGCCCAGACCGGGCACGCGCAAGGCGACAAGGATCAGGGCGACCGCGACGGCGATGAGGCCGAGCGTGCCGTGGAGCAGGCCCCAGCCGATGGACCCGAAGATCCACTCGCCAGCGAACAGCATCCCGCCGATCGGCAGGAAGAACGCGAGCAGGATCGCGAGGGCGACGGCGCCGATGCCGAGGGCCGAGGCCCGCGTGACCTCGTCCTTGATGAGGTCAAACTCGGTGCGGGCCAGCTCGATGTGTGCGTTGAGGAAGCGCACGACCGCGTTCTTCACCGCCGTGATCTGGGCGCGCAGGCCCGGCGGCTCCTCGCGCGTGCGCTTGCGGGTGCCCGCAGCGCCGGGCTGAGGCCCCGTGGAGCCGGCGCCAGGTCCGGCGGGACCGGGTGCAGGTCCGGCGGGACCGGGTGCAGGTCCGGCGGGATCCGGTGCAGGTCCGGCGGGATCCGGTGCAGGTCCGGCGGCGCCGGGCTCGGGTCCTGCGGACTCGAGCGGCCGTTCGGGATCCAGCGGTCGTCCTCCCCTGGGAATGGATGATGCACGTCGGGACAGGGGCGATCATACCAGCGTGCCCGGCGCAGCCTGTACGCTCCGACGATGCAGCCCGAACCCGCCACCCCATCCACGCCCGCCGGGCGCCGCATCCTCGCCGCAGAGCTCCTCGCGATCGGCACAGAGCTCACCGTCGGTGAGACGGTGGACACGAACAGCGGCGAGATCGCCCGATCGCTCGTCATGCATGGCGTCCACGTCACCCGCGTGGCCGACCTGCCCGACGATCTCGAGGTCGTCGTGGACGCGCTCCGGACGGCGCTGCTGCGCGCGGACGTCGTCGTGACCACCGGGGGCCTGGGTCCCACGCCCGACGATCTCACGAGGGAGGCCGTGGCGGCGGTCTGTGGGGAGGACGTCGTGGTGGACCCGACGATCCTCGCCTGGCTTGAGGAGCTCTGGGTCCGGCGGGGCATCCCCTTCCCGGCCGTCAACGCGAAGCAGGCCTGGCTGATCCCGTCAGCCACCTCGCTGCCCAACCCGAACGGGACGGCGCCAGGCTGGTGGGTGGATCGCCCGGACGGCCAGGTCATCGTCCTGCTGCCAGGCCCGCCGCGCGAGATGCGGCCGATGTGGGCCGAACAGGTGCTCCCCAGACTCGCCGCGCGCGCCGTGGGTGCGGAGAGCGAGGTCCGCACGCTGCGTCTGCACGGTGTCGGCGAGTCCCAGGTGGCCGAGCTGCTCGGCGAGCCCTTGCTGCGGGCCGGCAACCCGGTCGTGGCGACCTACGCCCGGAGGGATGCCGTCGACGTGCGCATCTCTGCTCGCCCAGCCGATGGGCGGACGGCAGTGGTGATTGCGGACGGGGCCGAGGCGGCCGTGCTCGCCGTGCTCGGTGACAAGGTCTGGGCCCGCGGCGCGACCACCTGGAGCGAGGCCATCACGGCGGCGCTCGCCGCCCGCGAGTGGACGCTGGCCACCACCGAGGCCGGCACCGGCGGCGCGCTCGTCGTCCTGCTCCGGGACATGCCGGCCCTGCAGCGCGCCGAGGTCACGGCGCTCCCGCCCGACGCCGCCCCTGCGACCGATCCAGCGTTGCTTGCCACGGCTGAGGCAGCGCGGGACGCGGGCACGGCGGCGGTCGGCATGGCAATCCACGCCACGCCCCAGGGCAAGGACCTCGACGTGCGGATCGCGATCGTGACGCCGGACGGGTCCCGGACCGCTCGGCGGCTGGCGTTCACGCGCGGGTCATACGGTGCGGACCGGGCGGCCCTCGCGAGTGCGGCCGTGCTGCTCGAGACGCTGCGCGGGTCGGGGGCCGACGAGCAGCGCGACCTCCGGGTCAGGTAGCGCCCCGTCCCGCCGCTGCCTGGCGGGTCCCCCTCCGCGCTGCGGCGCCCGGTTGCGCCCCGGTGGCGCCCCACGTATGGGGGGAATCGAGGGACTCCTCGATGAGCTGCAGGCCCGGACTGTCGGTTCGTGGGTTGATCCCCGTGGGCTGCGGCTCGTATCGCCCCATGGTTGGGGGATGGAGGCGTGTCCCCCCCGACGGGGCGCCGACCCCCGTGTCGGCCAGCAGTGCTGCAACGGGTATCCGGGCGGGGGCGCCGATATCGCACCACCCACTCACTCGGCTGGTGCCTGCACCTGGAGTGGGGCGTCGGCGCGGATAGCAGCAGCCCCAGCGCTAGCTGACGCAGCCCAGCTGTAGTACGGCGGACCGGGCGAGGCGCGACGAACGGCGGACCGGGCGAGTCGCTACCGGCGCGCTGCCCGCTTCAGCCCCGGGAGATCGGTGACCACGATCGCGTCGCGTTCCATCCGGATCAGGCCGTCATCGATGAAGTAGCCCAGCAGCTTGTTGACGCTCTGACGCGTACTGCCCACCATCGCAGCGAGCTCGCCCTGCGTGATCGGTCCGGCCAACCGGATCTCGCCGCCGCCGATCGGCGTTCCCTGCTCTTCGGCGAGCCGTGCCAGCCGTGCTCCGAGGCGACCGGTGATGTCGAGGAAGTGGAGCTCCTCGACGTGGGTGGTGAGGCGGCGGAGCTCCCGGGCGAGCTCGGCGAAGACGTGGTCGCGGATCGCGGGTGAGTCATTGACGAGCTCGCGGAACCGGTCCCGTGGCAGGATGAGGGTCTCGGTCGGCTCCGCGGCGGTCGCGGACGCCGAGCGGGGCGAGCCGTCGAGGAGGGCCAGCGACCCGAAGAACTCGCCCGGGCGCAGCGTCGCAAGGATCGCCTCCACGCCGGCGTCCGACGGACTCGAGATCTTCACCCGGCCCGACAGGATGATCAGCAGCGCGTCGCCCGGATCGCCCTGGTGGAAGATCACCTCACCGCGCCGGTAGCGGCGGGTTCGCAGGACGGACGCGAGCGCGTCAAGCTGCTGCTCGCCGAGGTCCCGGAAGATCGGGACGCACTCGATAGCGGCACGCAGCGCAACCGGATCGGGGGCTGGGCGGACCTGGGTCACGGCTGGGATCCTATCCGGTGCAGGCGCCAGCGCGGCGGGGTGTGGCACAGCGCGCGCTAGCGCTCCGGTCGAGCGCCGTCGGCATCCTGGTCAGGGCCGTCGGGATCCCGTCGAGCGCCGTCGGCATTCCGGTCAGGCCCGTCAGCAGTGCGTTGCGATGGCCGTCGGCGTCTGGTCGCCTGGGCCTAGGAGATCGTGAGGACGGGCGTCTGGTTGGACGCCGCCCGCACGCTCATCCCGGCCGCAACAAGCCCGGCCATCGCCTCGAGGGCCAGTGCGGCAGGACCCGGCTCCCGCTGGGCGACCGCCGGCACGCCGGCATCACCGCCCTGGCGCACCGTCACGTCGAGCGGGATCTTGCCCAGGAACGGCAGGTTGTGCTGCTGCGCGAACCGCTCGCCGCCGCCGTGCCCGAAGATCTCGGTGACATCGCCGCAGTGCGGGCAGACGAACGCGCTCATGTTCTCGACGAGACCGATGACCGGCACGTTGAGCCGCTGCAGCATGGAGAGGGCCTTGGCGACGTCCGAGAGCGCCACGTCCTGGGGCGTGGTCACCAGGACCACGCCGCTGATCGGCACGGCCTGGGCCAGCGTCAGCTGCGCGTCGGACGTGCCGGGCGGCAGGTCCACGACGAGGTAGTCCAGCTCGCCCCAATCGACATCCCGCAGGAACTGGCTGATCGCCCCGCCGATGAGCGGGCCGCGCCACACGATGGGCTGGCCTTCCGGCACGAAGAACTGGATCGAGATCACCTTCACGCCATGGCGCTCCAGCGGCAGGATCTTGTTGCTGGGCGAGGCGCCCGGCTGCCCGTCGATGCCCATCATCATCGGGATGTTGGGCCCCGTGATGTCCGCGTCCAGCAGGCCGACGGTGGCTCCCGCCTTGGCCAGGGCGACGGCAAGGTTCACGGACACGGTGCTCTTGCCCACGCCGCCCTTGCCCGACGCCACCGCGATCACATTCTTGACCCCGGGCACGAGCTGCTCCGCGGAGCGGGGTGCGGCGCGACGGACCGTGGCCCCCCACTCGAGCGCGATCCCCTGCACGCCGACAGGCGCCAGCGCGCGGCGGACCTCGGCCTCGATCTGGTCCTTGAGCGGGCAGGCCGGGGTGGTGAGCTCGATCGTGAAGGCCACGTCGGATCCATCGATCCGGAGATCCTTGATCATGTTCCGGGTGACGAGATCGCCCCCCAGCTCGGGCTCCTGGACGGTGCGCAGGGCGGCGAGGACGGACGCTTCGGAGACGGTGCTCATCGGGACTGGTCGTGCTCCATGTGGGACCTGCGGCCCGGGATGGCGGACGCTCGGGCCGGTTCTATCGTACCTGTGGGTCCGCGGCGACGCCGCCGGGCATCGCCCGCGCTGGAAGCGGCCTGCCGCAGCGCTTGTCGGCCAGTACGCCGTTTGCACGATGTCCAGTCCCCTTCTCGTCCAAACCGTGCGAATCTCGTAACACATCGGTCGCGAACCGTGCGATGTCGTGACCTTGACACCCCACGCGGAGGCACCCTATCGTGCGTCCGTCCAACATGGGTGCGGCTCGTAGCCGCGACCGACGTGGAGACCCGTCCCGCCTCCCGTTCGTCCCCATTCGCCCATCTGCCTGGAGCAACTCCTGCCCGTGCCCTCCATCGACGTCCGTCTTGTCCAGGTCACGAAGGCGTACGGGGATGTGCTGGCGGTCGACCACATCGACCTCGAGGTCGAGAAGGGCGAATTCTTCAGTCTCCTCGGGCCATCCGGATGCGGGAAGACCACCACGCTGCGCATGATCGGCGGCTTCGAGCAGCCGACGTCCGGGCTCATCGAGCTGCAGGGCGCGGACGTCACGTGGCTGCCCCCGTACCAGCGCCACGTCAACACGGTCTTCCAGAACTACGCCCTGTTTCCGCACCTGACGATCTACGAGAACGTCGCGTTCGGCCTCCGCCGGAAGGGCGTCAAGGACACCGAGGTCAAGGCGCGCGTCACTGAGATGCTCCAACTGGTGGAGCTCCCCGGCTATGAGAAGCGCAAGCCCACCCAGATCTCGGGTGGCCAGGCGCAGCGTGTCGCGCTCGCCCGCGCGCTCATCAACCGGCCTGCCGTCCTCCTGCTCGACGAGCCCCTGGGCGCCCTGGACCTCAAGCTGCGCAAGCAGATGCAGCTGGAGCTCAAGCAAATCCAGAAGGAGGTCGGGATCACGTTCATCTACGTGACCCACGACCAGGAGGAGGCGATGACGATGTCGGATCGCATCGCCGTGATGAACAAGGGCCACTACGAGCAGTTGGGTGACCCCGAGACCCTCTACGAGCGGCCGGCCACGAAGTTCGTCGCAGGCTTCCTCGGCGTCTCCAACCTCCTCGGGGGTGAGTGCCAGGGCACCGCCGATGGCAAGGGCATCATCCAGCTCGCCGATGGGGCGATCGTGCATGCCCCGGCAGGCGCCGTCTACGGCAAGACAACGGTGGACGTGGGCGTCCGGCCCGAGAAGATCCGCCTGCATGAGCTCGACGAGCCCACCCCGGCCGGGCACAACCATCTGACCGGAACGGTCGTGGACGCCTCGTACTTGGGCGTCAGCACCTCATACATGGTGGACACCGACGGTGGAAGCCGCGTCATGGTGTACGAGCAGAACCGCGAACGCACGACGAAGGACGAGCTGTGGGAACGCGGTGACAAGGTGCATCTCACCTGGTCGCCCGACCACACCTTCGTCGTCGAGGCGACGGGCGACAGCGCCCCGCCGCCGGACGCCGAATAGGCCAACCCCGGCTCGCCAAGGAGGAGGAGCACCCGTGGCACCCGAGCAGCTCAACGTGATCGTCAGCTCGCCGGCAGGTCCTGGCCGGCACCGCGCTCGCCGGCATGGCGGCCTTCCTGGCCGCGTGCGGTACCAGCGGGAGCGGCGGAGGCAGCGGGAGCGCCACCGAGGCACCGGCTGCCTCGTCCGGCGGCGGGGGTGGTGCCGCATCGACCCAGTGCAACTGGGCGAACTGGGCGTACTACATCGACGTCGCCGAGGACGATGCCACGGCGCACCCGTCGATCGCTGCGTTCACCGAGGAGACCGGCATCGCGGTCAGCTACGACGAGGTCATCGAGGGCAACGAGGAGTTCGTCGCAACGATCAAGGACGCGCTCAACACGGGCAAGGACACCGGCTGGGACATCATCACGATGACCGACTGGATGGCCGCCCGCCTGATCCGCCTCGGCTGGATCGAGGAGCTCCAGAACGTCCCGAATGTCACCGCGAATCTCAAGGCCGTCTACAAGGACGTGGACTGGGATCCCAATGCCGCGCACCACGCCCCGTGGCGCTCCGGCATGACCGGCCCCGGCTTCGACAAGGACGCCGTCGGCGACATCACCACGCTCGACCCGCTGTTCACCGCGAACGAGAAGTGGAACGGCAAGGTCGAGTACCTCTCCGAGATGCGCGATGCCGTCGGGCTCGCGATGCTGTTCAACGGCGACGACCCCTCCAAGCCCACCCGCGAGGCCTGTGACAAGGCGATCGCGCTGATGCAGAAGGCCAAGGAGGACGGCGTCATCCGCGACGTCAAGGGGCAGTCCTACACCGAGGACCTCAAGAGCGGCGACGCCGTCATCTCGATGGCCTGGTCAGGCGACATGGTGCAGGCGCAGCTCGACAAGCCGTCGCTGGCGTTCGTGCTTGCCGAGCAGGGCGGCATGCTCTGGACGGACAACATGATGATCCCCAAGGCCGCCGCCCACCGCGACGCCGCGGAGAAGCTCATCGACTACTACTACGACCCCGAGGTCTCGGCGCTCGTGTCGGGTGCCGTGGACTACATCTCCCCGGTGAACGGCTCGGACGAGCTGCTGCCGGCCGAGAAGAAGGACAGCCCGCTCATCAATCCTCCCCAGGACTGGATGGACCGGCTGTACATCTTCGGCGCCCTGTCCGAGGAGGACGAGGCCTACTTCAACGAGGAGTTCGCGAAGGTGATCGGGGTCGCCTGATCCCGTTGCACCACCGGTCCCCGCACGAGGTCCCTCCGTGGGCGTCTGGCTGAAACGGCATTCCTGGATCACCCCGTTCGCCCTGCTTGCGCCGGGCATGCTCTGGCTCACGCTGTTCTACGTGTGGCCGAACCTCCAGATGTTCATCGCGAGCTTCTGGAGCGGGTCCCTCGAGCAGGGGTACACCTTCTCGTTCGACAACTACACGAACTACACCGAGGCGTTCGCCCAGTACTGGCCGTTCTACCTGCGCTCGATCATGTACGCGGGAGCGGCGACGCTGCTGACGTTCCTCATCGCCTATCCGCTCGCGTACACGATCGCGACCAAGGGCGGCCGCCAGAAGAACCTCCTGCTCTTCATCGTGGTCGCCCCGTTCTTCACCAGCTTCCTGCTGCGGACCATCGCCTGGAAGCTGATCCTGTCTGACTCGGGCGTGCTGCTCGGGCCGCTCAAGGACATCGGCCTGGTGCCGGAGGAGTTCCGCCTCCTCGCGACGCCCGTGGCCGTGATCTCCGGCATCACCTACAACTTCCTGCCCTTCATGACCCTGCCGATCTACGTCGCGATCGAGAAGGTGGACGGCAGGCTCATCGAGGCGGCGAAGGACCTCTACGCCGGACCCTGGCGCCCGGGAGGCCTGCTCGTGGGAGGCCTGGTCGGCGGCATCCTGGCCGCGGTCCTTGGTCTCATCTTCGACTGGTCCGTACCGGCGATGGCGCTGCTGGGCGGGACCGCCGGTGCGATCGTAGGCTGGTTCCTCGTGTCCGAATCGTTCGTGCGGGTGATGTTCCCGCTCTCGTTACCGGGCGTGTTCGCCGGTTCCCTGCTCACCTTCATCCCGGCCATCGGTGATTACGTGAACGCGGACTTCCTGGGCAACACCGAGACCAAGATGATCGGCAACGTGATCCAGAACAAGTTCCTGACCCAGAACGACTATCCGGAGGCCTCGGCGCTGTCGTTCATGCTGATGGCGGGTGTGCTCGTGTTCGTGGCCATCTATGCCAAGGTCCTCGGCACCGAGGACGTGGCCACGGGGAGGCTCTAGCGATGACCGCCATCGCCGCCTCCCCCACCCCGGCCAAGCCGAGCGGCATCTCGGTCACCGTCCGCCGCATCCTCGACAAGTACCTGCTGATCGTCTACACGGTCCTGGCGGTCATCTACCTGCTGCTGCCGGTCGCGATCATCATCCTGTTCAGCTTCAACGACCCGGTCGGCAAGTCCAACGTCGTGTGGCAGGGCTTCACGCTCAAGTACTGGCTGAACCCGCTGGGCGTCGATGGCCTGCCTGAGGCCGTGGGCCTGAGCATCGTGATCGCGATCCTCTCGACGCTCGCCGCCACGGTGCTCGGCACCCTGATCGCGCTGGCCCTGGTGCGCTACAACTTCGGCGGTCGCAAGGCGACCAACGCCCTGATCTTCCTGCCCATGGCGACACCCGAGATCATCATGGGCGCCTCGCTGCTCACGATGTTCGTGGCCATCGGGTCGGACCCGGTCTTCCCGCTCAACTGGCTCACCATCCTGATCGCGCACATCATGTTCAACATCAGCTTCGTGGTCACAACCGTGCGCGCCCGCCTGTCCGGCTTCCCGCGCCACCTCGAGGAGGCGGCGATGGACCTCTACGCGAACGAGGCGACGACCTTCTGGAAGGTGACGTTCCCGCTCATCCTGCCCGGGATCATCGCGGCGGCCCTGCTCGCGTTCAGCCTGTCGATCGACGACTTCGTGATCACGAACTTCACCGCCGGCAAGGCCCAGACCTTCCCGATGTTCATCTACGCGAAGTACCGGATCGGCGTCCCGCCGCAGGTCAACGTCATCGGCACGATCATCTTCCTGATCGCCGTCGGCGCCGTCCTCCTCACGACCCTCAACTCCCGCCGCAAGCACTGAGAGGCCTCGCACCCATGACCGCTCCCGCCGGCTCCGAGCCCGGTCCCGCTTTCGCCGCCCCCCTGCCCGACCGCTCCGTCGTGCCGCCGGTCTGGGGCCGGATCACGAACCTCGCGGTGGACCGCGGCGAGGGCTCCTGGCTGATCACGACCGACGGCGAGCGGTACCTGGACTACACGTCCGGGATCGGGGTCACCAACACCGGCCATGCCCACCCCCGCGTGGTGGCCGCTGTCCAGGCGCAGGCGGCAAAGCTGCTCCACGGCCAGCAGAACATCGTCTACCACGAGGCGGGCCTGCGGCTGTACGAGCGCCTGCAGACCATCCTCCCCGGCGGACCGTGGAGCGCGTTCCTGTCCAACTCCGGCGCCGAGGCGGTCGAGGCCGCGGTCAAGCTGGCACGCGTCGCCACCGGGCGGCCGGTGATCATCGGCTTCCGGTACGCCTTCCACGGGCGCATCGGCAACGCGATGGCCCTCACGGCGGCCAAGGACGTCTACCGGGCGGCATTCGAGCCGCTGGCGGGCTCCATCTACCACACCGCGTACCCGTACTGCTATCGGGCTGCCGGCGGCGCCCATGACCCGGCCGCCTGCACATGCGACTGGGAGGAGCAGCTCGACCTGCTCTTCCATCAGATGATCTACCCGGACAAGGTCGCGGCGATCATCGTGGAGCCGGTCATGGGCGAGGGCGGCTATCTTGTGCCGCCGCCGGACTTCCTGCCCCGGCTGCGTGAGCTGACACGCAGGCATGGAATCCTGCTCATCGCCGACGAGGTCCAGACGGGCTTCGGTCGGACCGGCGAGCTGTTCGCGGTGCGGCACTGGGACGTGGAGCCGGACATCCTGGTCATGGCCAAGGGCATCGCGTCCGGCCTGCCGCTGTCGGGGATCCTTGCCCGCAAGGACATCATGGAGCGATTCGCGCCCGGCACGCACGGCGGCACGTACGGCGGCAATGTCGTGTCGTGCGCGGCGGCCAACGCCACCCTGGACGTGATCGAGGAGGAGGGCCTGGTCGCCAACGCCCGCGCGCGCGGCGAGCAGTTCCTGGCCGGCCTCCGCGCGCTGCAGGCGAAGCACGCGTCCATCGGCGATGTCCGGGGCCTCGGGCTCATGGTCGCGATGGAGCTGGTCCGGCCGGGCGAGGGCGACGGGCGCGTCGCGAACCCGGAGCTCACGAAGCGCATCCAGAAGGAGTGCTTCGACCGCAAGCTCCTGATGCTCACGGCCGGCACCTCGGTGAACGTCCTGCGGATCATCCCGCCGCTGGTCACCACCGCCGACGAGGTGGGCCTCGCGCTGGGCATCATCGGGGAAGCGCTCGCAGCCGCGGGAGCGTAGGCTTCGCCCCCAAGGAGGGGCCACCTATGGCCATCGACTCGGGTGACGCCGAGGCAGCCGCACGCGCGCGCCTCGAGGCGCTCTTCGCGTCCTTCGACCGGCTCACGCCCGACGAGCTCGGGCGGATCGGCCTCGGTGACTGGGACGACGAGCGCCACGAGGAGCTGCTCGACGCCGTCGATGCCGCCGCGGAGCGGACCGGCCGCGCGGCGCTCGTGGACGCGGCACGGGCGCGGGTGCGCGACGCCGTCGTCGCGCAGTACTCGGCAGGCACCCTCCACACGACCTGGGTGGATCTGAACTGGGGGCTCTCCCAGGGGACGGTCCAGGACCGTGTGGCCATCGTGGAGGTGCTCTCGGATGCCGCGGCGGCGGCCGTGCTGGCCGACGCCCTCGACCCGGACGACTACGAGGCCCTGTCCCTGCCGGCCGAGCACCTCGTCTCGATGGCCGGCGGCATGGCGTCGGAGGGCTCGCTCGGGCGCCAGATGGCCGTCCCGGCGGACCCGGACCTCGGGCGGCGGAAGGCCGTACGGACGATGGTGGCTGTCGGCGCCGGGGGGATGGTGTTCGTCACCCTCCTGCCCCTCGCGTACGCCTTCTCTCTTCCTGCCGCGCCGATCTGGGCGCTGCTGGTCTCCATCGCCGTCGTGATGGTCGCCCTTCGGCGCTGACAGCTCCGTCCCGCGCACAACCCCCCGGGCGCCCCATGTGGGGGGCGAATTGGGGGTTCGTGAGCGTGCTCCGAGTGCGAATGTCGCGGTTGGTCGCGCAGTGCGTGCGTGCGAGGTCCGGATTTGCCCCAGAGGTGGGGCAGAGCGGCGCCCGTCGGCGCTGACCCTCAGTCGGGAGCCTGCCGGAGCCGCTCCAGGATCTCGGCGTGGAGCAGCCCGTTGGAGCCCACGAACGACGGTGCGTCGATCCGGCGCTCGCCGTTGATGTCGGTCACCTTCCCGCCGGCCTCCTCGATCACGACCACCGGCCCAGCGAGGTCCCACGGCTTCATGCCCGTCTCGAACATCGCCTCGGCCGCGCCCTCGGCCACCAGCGCATAGCCCCAGAAGTCACCGAAACCGCGCTCCCGCCACGCAGCGCGGAGGAGCGCGTCGAAGCCGGGCATGTACCCGCTGTCCGCGGTGTCGCGCGCCGACCCGTAGAGCAGCTGCGCATCCTCCAATGCAGCCACCCTCGACACTCGGATCCGCCGCTCCCCGTCGAGGCCGCGGTTGAACGCTCCGCCACCGCGGTAGGCGAACCAGCGCTCCCGCATCGCCGGCGCCGAGATCACACCCACCTGCAGCTCACCCTCATGCTCGATCCCCAGCAGGGTGCCGAACAGCGGGACGCCCCGGATGTAGTTGTGGGTGCCATCGATGGGGTCGATGAACCAGCGCGTCGTCGTCGCGCCTTCCTCGACGCCGTACTCCTCGCCGACCAGGCCGTGGTCCGGGTAGCGGGCCCGGATCCGCTCGCGGATCACGCGTTCGATGCCCTGGTCGGCGATCGTCACGAATGTGCGGTCCGGCTTGCGCTCGACGTCGAGGTCGCGCCGGAAGTGGCGCAAGGCGATCTCGTCGGCGGCGTCGCACAGCTCGAGGGCGAAGTCGGTCCACTCGCGCAGCGTGCCCTCGGGTACCCGGGCGAGCGACGCGGACCACGCAGGGCCGAAGTCAGGGGCAGGCATTGGGTTCGGCAGGCGATGTCATGGCGCCATGATGCCCTGCCAGCCGCGGCCCGCGCGTGCCTCAGTGGCAGGCCCCGGCGGCCCGGTCGACGACCTGCCCGTCCACGTCGAGGAAGCGGATCGACCAGGAGCCGTCCGCCAGCACGGCCTCCACGACGCCGTACAGGGAGCTCTTGCGCACCACGGATCCGGGCGCCGGCGGCGTGCGGAAGCCGCGCAGGTCGCCGCCACCGGTGCCCACGACGATCTCCACGACGCCCGCGGAGTCCTCGTGCACCGGAGGCATCGAGCGGGGCGAACCGCTCGTAGTCGTGCTCGTGGCCGTTGAGCGCGAGGTCGACGCCGGCGTCGGCCAGCGTCCGCCAGATCTCGTCGACGGACCGTCGTGTCGCCGTGATACCCGCTGGACCAGCGCGGGTGGTGGAACAGGGCGACCGTGCACCGGGCATCGTTCGAGGCGAGGTCGTCGCGCAGCCAGGCGACCTGCGGCGAGTCCGGTCCGCAGCCGCCTTCGACCTTGCCGCAGTTGGTGTCCAGCACGAGCACGTGCCAGGCGCCGAGGTCGTCGGAGAAGTACGTCCGGCCCTCGCGAACGGCGGCCTCACCCATGTACTCCCGCAGCGGTGCGCCGTCGTCGGTCATGTAGTCGTGGTTGCCGCTCACCGCCCAGGCGATGCGGTCCTTGACGGGTCCCCACGACCCGCCGAAACACTCGGCCAGCTCCTTGCGGGTTCCGCTGGCGTACGCCGTGTCGCCGAGGGTGGCGATCGTGCCTGGCAGCGCCGCCGCAAGTGCGCCCGTCCGCTCGTCACCGTCGGACTCGCACTCGGCGATGTCCCCCACGGCGACCAGGATCTCCGCGGTGGCTGGCAGGGTCGACGGTTCGGGGTCCGGGGCCGGGGTACCCGGGGCCGGGGTACCGCCGGGGTGTCGCCTGCACCCGGCGCCGGCCGGTCCCGCATGACGCCACCGATCGTGATGACGCCCACGACCGCGATGGTCGCCACCAGTGCCAGCGCAAGCAGGCGGATCCGGCCGGCCCGGCCGGCAGCGAGGGATCGAGCGCGCGCAATCACGCCGTCACCCGGCCTTGCGCAGCAGCGCCCGCCACGTCGACACCTCCCAGGCTCCGGCCGCAACCCTCCGGGCAGCGACTCGAAACCCCACGGTAGCGGACACGGCCGGAGGGCGCCGGATCGAGGGCCGCCCGGTGACTGGTCACACGGGCGTGCGCAACGGGAGAGGCCCCGCCGGCGGCGGGGCCTCAGTCAGCCAGGTCTAGGCGCTCCGGATCAACTCATGGTGGTCCGGTCACCGCGAGCGCGTGCACGAAGGCCGAGGAGGAGGAGGAGCATCGCCAGCGCGATCACCCCGGCCAGCGCGGGAAGCAGCGGCAGCGGGGACGACATGGCCGAGCCGACGATGCCAGCGAGGCCGCCGGTGTTCGTGGGCGGGGTCGTGCCGCTGGCCACGGTGAAGCTCTGCTGGACGGGTTCGGCCGGGCCGTGTGTGGCGTCACCCTGCTGCGAGGCCTCGATCGTGCAGGTGCCGGTGCCCACGATGGTGACCGTCGTCCCGGACACGGTGCACACCTTGGGGGTGAGCGACGTGTAGGTGACCGGGAGCCCGGAGTCCGTGGTCGCTGCCAGCTTCACGGTCTTGGTGTTCGTGGTGATGTTGGGCAGCGACGGGAAGGTGATCGCCTGCTCGATCTTCTCGATGACGATGTCCACGCTCCCGGACTGGTTCCTGTAGTTGCCGTTGCCGGTGAAGGTCCAGGCTGCGGTGCCTCCTGGGACGTTCGTGAACGAGGCGCCGAGGTCAAGCGTGCCGGGATCCTCGCCGTCGACACCCGTGCAGGAGCCGCTGGCGCCGTGCGGGCTGCCGTCGTAAGGACCGCTCCAGCCGTTGACGGTGCAATCGGCGTCAGCCTTGGTGATGACGATGTCGGCGGTGCCGCTGGTGTCCTTGTAGTTGCCGGTGCCGTCCGTGAAGGTCCAGGCGGCGGTGCCGCCCGGGACGTTCGTGAACAGGGTTCCCAGCACGAGTCCGGAGAGGGTCTCGCCCATGACGCCCGTGCAGGAGCCCGACGCGCCGTGGGCGGTTGCGTCGTAGGTGCCGGTCCAGCCGGAGACGGTGCAGTCGGCGTCGGCCTGGGTGACCTCGAAGCTCTGCGTCTCCGCAAGGGCCTCGTTCCAGTTGCCGTCGCCGGCCTGGGCGGCCTGGATGGTGCACGTCCCGACGGCAAGGATGGTGACCGCCGCTCCGGAGACCGAGCAGGTCGCCGGGGTGAGCGAGCTGAACACCACCGGGAGGCCCGAGGTCGCCGTCGCGCTTGCCGTTACGGCATTGCCATACACGGCATCGGGGATCGGATCGAAGGTGATCGCCTGGTCGGCCATGCCGATCTCGATGTCGACCGAGCCCGCGTCGTCGGTGTAGTTGCCGGTGGCGTCGGTGAAGGTCCAGTCGGCGGTGCCGCCCGGGACGTCCGTGTAGGAGGCGCCCAGGTCGAGGCCGGCGAGGGTCTCGCCCATGACGCCCGTGCAGGTGCCGGACGCGCCGTGGGCGCCGCCGTCGTAGGTGCCGGTCCAGCCGGTGATGGTGCAGACCGGGTCGGCCATGCCGATCTCGATGTCGACCGAGCCCGCGTCGTCGGTGTAGTTGCCGGTGGCGTCGGTGAAGGTCCAGTCGGCGGTGCCGCCCGGGACGTCCGTGTAGGAGGCGCCCAGGTCGAGGCCGGCGAGGGTCTCGCCCATGACGCCCGTGCAGGTGCCGGACGCGCCGTGGGCGCCGCCGTCGTAGGTGCCGGTCCAGCCGGTGATGGTGCAGACCGGGTCGGCCTTGGTGATCTCGAAGGTCGTCGAGTCGCCGCTCGGGTAGTGGTTGGCGTCGCCCCCGAAGCCGGCAAAGGCGGTGGCCGTGCCGACGGCGGTGTTGCCGGTGTAGCCGACGACCGGGAGGACCTGGTTCAGGCCGCCGGCGCCGGTCACCGACGCGCTGCACGGCGTCTGGGGATCACCGGTGTAGGTGACGCTGGCCGGGCAGGTGACGGTCGTGGTGGACGCGGCCATGCCGATCTCGATGTCGACCGAGCCCGCGTCGTCGGTGTAGTTGCCGGTGGCGTCGGTGAAGGTCCAGTCGGCGGTGCCGCCCGGGACGTCCGTGTAGGAGGCGCCCAGGTCGAGGCCGGCGAGGGTCTCGCCCATGACGCCCGTGCAGGTGCCGGACGCGCCGTGGGCGCCGCCGTCGTAGGTGCCGGTCCAGCCGGTGATGGTGCAGACCGGGTCGGCCATGCCGATCTCGATGTCGACCGAGCCCGCGTCGTCGGTGTAGTTGCCGGTGGCGTCGGTGAAGGTCCAGTCGGCGGTGCCGCCCGGGACGTCCGTGTAGGAGGCGCCCAGGTCGAGGCCGGCGAGGGTCTCGCCCATGACGCCCGTGCAGGTGCCGGACGCGCCGTGGGCGCCGCCGTCGTAGGTGCCGGTCCAGCCGGTGATGGTGCAGACCGGGTCGGCCTTGGTGATCTCGAAGGTCGTCGAGTCGCCGCTCGGGTAGTGGTTGGCGTCGCCCCCGAAGCCGGCAAAGGCGGTGGCCGTGCCGACGGCGGTGTTGCCGGTGTAGCCGACGACCGGGAGGACCTGGTTCAGGCCGCCGGCGCCGGTCACCGACGCGCTGCACGGCGTCTGGGGATCACCGGTGTAGGTGACGCTGGCCGGGCAGGTGACGGTCGTGGTGGACGCGGCCATGCCGATCTCGATGTCGACCGAGCCCGCGTCGTCGGTGTAGTTGCCGGTGGCGTCGGTGAAGGTCCAGTCGGCGGTGCCGCCCGGGACGTCCGTGTAGGAGGCGCCCAGGTCGAGGCCGGCGAGGGTCTCGCCCATGACGCCCGTGCAGGTGCCGGACGCGCCGTGGGCGCCGCCGTCGTAGGTGCCGGTCCAGCCGGTGATGGTGCAGACCGGGTCGGCCATGCCGATCTCGATGTCGACCGAGCCCGCGTCGTCGGTGTAGTTGCCGGTGGCGTCGGTGAAGGTCCAGTCGGCGGTGCCGCCCGGGACGTCCGTGTAGGAGGCGCCCAGGTCGAGGCCGGCGAGGGTCTCGCCCATGACGCCCGTGCAGGTGCCGGACGCGCCGTG
This sequence comes from uncultured Chloroflexia bacterium, assembly GCA_963748625.1. Taxonomy (GTDB): domain Bacteria; phylum Chloroflexota; class Limnocylindria; order Limnocylindrales; family CSP1-4; genus CAIXZV01. Next base: position 253,484 of record CAVVJT010000004.1, read on the forward strand.
GGCGCCGCCGTCGTAGGTGCCGGTCCAGCCGGTGATGGTGCAGACCGGGTCGGCCATGCCGATCTCGATGTCGACCGAGCCCGCGTCGTCGGTGTAGTTGCCGGTGGCGTCGGTGAAGGTCCAGTCGGCGGTGCCGCCCGGGACGTCCGTGTAGGAGGCGCCCAGGTCGAGGCCGGCGAGGGTCTCGCCCATGACGCCCGTGCAGGTGCCGGACGCGCCGTGGGCGCCGCCGTCGTAGGTGCCGGTCCAGCCGGTGATGGTGCAGACCGGGTCGGCCATGCCGACCGTGATGCTGTAGGGCGCCGAGGTCGTGGCGTTGTAGTTGGCATCGGCGGCCTTGGTGGCGGTGACCGTGCAGGTGCCGGCGCCGACGATCGTCACCTGGGCGCTGCCGCTCGCGGTGCAGACCGCAGGGGTGCTCGAGGTGAACGTGAGGGCGCCGGTGCCGGAGCCACCCGAGGTGGTCGGGGCGAACGGGGCGTCGCCGTACGTCTTGGTCGCCGGCGCGGTGATCGACAGCGCGGCCTGGTCGACCTTGCTGATCGTCAGCAGGGCCGTCGCGGCGGTGTTGAACGTGTAGTGGGTGGCACTGCCGCCCGAGCATGTGATCGTGAGCGGCGAGCTCGCGACCGGGGTGGCCACGGTGTAGGGGCTGGTGCAGGTCGGGGCCACGTAGCCCGCCGCGTTGCCGGCGTTCTCACCCGAGCGGAACCCGGTGACCGTGTACGTGTAGGTCGGGACGGCCTGGCCGAACGTGCGGCTCTGGGCGTCTGGGGTGACGGTCAGGACGCCCTTCTGAACCGTGATGCTGACCGGTGCCGAGGTCGTGCTGTTGTAGTTGGCGTCGGCAGCCCTCGTGGCGGTGACCGTGCAGGTACCGGTGGACGCGGTGATCGTGAGCACGTTGCCGACAACGGAGCACGCTGTGGAGGCGCCGGTGCTGTAGGTGACGGCACCCGTGCCCGAGCCGCCGGACGTGCCCAGCGTCTGGGTCGATCCGTACCCGGCGGGGCTGCTGGTGCCGGTCACGACCAGTGCGGCCTGGTTGGCCTTGTTGACCGTGATGCTGTAGGGCGCCGAGGTCGTGGCGTTGTAGTTGGCATCGGCGGCCTTGGTGGCGGTGACCGTGCAGGTGCCGGCGCCGACGATCGTCACCTGGGCGCTGCCGCTCGCGGTGCAGACCGCAGGGGTGCTCGAGGTGAACGTGAGGGCGCCGGTGCCGGAGCCACCCGAGGTGGTCGGGGCGAACGGGGCGTCGCCGTACGTCTTGGTCGCCGGCGCGGTGATCGACAGCGCGGCCTGGTTCAGCTTGCTGACGGTGATGGTCGGCTGCGGGGCGGGGATGCTGGTCAGCGTCCCGCCGGGGCCCTTCGACTGGGTCGTGAACACGTAGGTGCCCGCGGCCGGCGCGGTGATCACGTTGGCGAGCGTGTTGCCCCACCTGACCCGGAAGGTGCTTCCGGCCGCACAGGTGACATCGATCGTGATCGTCCAGGGGCCTGAGCCGCTCACGGCCATCTGCGGCGTTCCTGCGGTCGGCAACGCGCATGTCGGGGTGGTCAGGGCCGGGTTCGTCGGATTGATGGCGAGGACGCCGGCGGAGTTGCCGATCGTCGGGGGCGTCCAGCCGGCCGGGACCACGATCGTGACCTGGGAGCCGACGGGCATGTTCGCCGTGGCCGTGAAGTTGAAGTCGATCAGCTCCAGGGACATGCCCGGAGTGACGGTCGGATCCGCATAGGAGTAGTTGCCCACGGAATCCCAGTGGACGGCAATGGTGCCTGTGCCATCGGCGCCGGTGACCGTGTGGACGGTCGTGCCGGAGCTGCCGTTGAATGCCGTGCTGCCGCCGTAGGTGGCGGTGAGGGTCTTCACGCCCGCGGTGGACGGGGTGAGCGAGCAGGTGGCGGTCGCGGTGCCGCCCGAGCCTGCGAGCGTGCACGGTGCGCTGGTCACGGTGCCGTCGGACACGGTGACCGTGCCGCCCGGCGTCAGGGATCCGCTCGCCGCAGCCACGCTCACACCGACCGAGACCGCCGCTCCGATGAGGGACGGATCCGGGGTGTCCGTGGTGATCGTGGTCGTGGAGTTCGCCTTGTTGACCGTGTGGGCGGCGGTGCCGGTGCTGCCGTTGAACGCCGAGTCGCCGCCGTAGGTGGCTGTCAGGGTCTTTGCGCCCGAGGTGGACGGGGTGAGCGAGCACGTCGCGGTCGCTGTGGCGCCCGAGCCGGAGAGCGTGCACGGCGCGCTGGTCACGGTGCCGTCGGACACGGTGACCGTGCCGCCCGGCGTCGCAGACCCGCTGGCACGCGTGACGCTGACGCCCACCGAGATCGCGGATCCGGCGACCGACGGATCCGGCGTGTGCGACGTGATCGCCGTGGTGGAGCCGATCTTGATGGCGTTGACGGTGAAGGTTGACGTCTGCGCGGTGAAGCCGCCGGCACCATTCACCGTCAGGGTCCGCGCGCCTGCAGCAGCGGCTCCGGTGACGGTGACGTCCGCCGTCAGCGTCGAGCTATTGGACCTGACCACGTTGGTGGCCGTCACGCCCGTGCCGGAGAAGGTGACCGAGTACGGGTTCCCCGAATTCGGGAAGTTGTTCGCCGGGCCGGCGATCGTGATCGACCCGCTCGCCCCTTGGTTCATGTTGTTCGGCGTCACGCTCGTGATCGCCGCAAAGGTGGACGCCGGGACGCCAAGTGAGGCAAGGATCAGGGCTGCCTGGACGAGCGCCAGGAAGCGCCAGCGGCGCGTCGATCGGGTTGAGGTCGCGGGCACGTTGCACTCTTTCGGCTGAACGGCTTACCGGCGAGCGACCCATAGGCGGGCCCATCCCGGAGATATGCCGTGAGCATCGCCGGTGACCGGTGGCGCGTCGATGCACCACTGGTGCATCAAAGGTGCCCCGATAGTCCTATTCCAATCGCGCCTACGCGAGTGGCTCGAACGCCTGCGGGTAGCGGACGATGCCGCGCATCGCCTCGTCCCACGCCGGCAGCAGCCGCGCCATCCAGGCCGCGTCGGGCCAGGCCGCAGCCGGCGGCATCAGGCCAACGGCGCGCGCCGGGACGAACCCGAACCTCGGGTAGTACTCGGGGTGCCCCAGGAGCACGAGTGCGGGCACGGCACGGGCGATCGCCACCGCGACCGCGGATGTCATGAGCGCGGAGCCGACATGACGGAACTGCACGGCGGGATCCACCGCCACCGGCCCGATCGCGAGCACCGTCGCGAGCATCGACCCGTCAGCCGCTTCAACGCGACAGGGCGACAGCAGCAGGTGCCCGACGATCACGTCGTCGAGCAGACTCCCCGGCGCACCCACCGCCACGAGGGAGTGCCACCCGTCCGGCGCGTCGGCACGGATGGCATCGACGATCGCCGCCTCCTCGGGCCCCGGGAATGCGGCGAGGTTGACATGACGGACCCCCGGCGCATCGCCGGGGGCCTCGAGACGGATGCGGATGGGGAGCGGGGGCGGCCCCGGGACCGCGAGGATGCCGGGGCCGTTGCTCATGGCGTGCCGGTGGTGCCGGTCAGCCGGCTGCGGCGGCCAGGGCGGCCGGGATCGGGCGGGAGACCGCGACGGGCTTGACGTACTTCGCCGTCATCTCCCTGGACCCGACCACCTTGAGCTGGTCGAAGAGGTACGCGATCTTGGCGCCCTGCGAAGCGAGGATCTCGTCCTTGGTGGCCAGGTCCCACAGCTGCCGCTTGAACGGGCCGATGGCCTTCTTGCGGGTGGTGTAGAGGAACTGGTCCTCGGTCTGGCCGTCCTTGCGCTCGTCGGCGGCATTGACCACCAGCCACGCGTTGATCTCGTCCACCAGCTCGGAAGGGAAGGCCGGATGCCCGTACAGCGCGTTCTGGAAGCCGGTCGCGAGGTGGATCTCGGCGGTCTCGACCTGCGGGAAGCGGTGGAAGAGGTCGTCCGGCAGCGTGGAGGCACCGTGCTGGACGGCGCCTGCCAGGCCGCGGGATCGGGCGTACTCGCCCAGCTTGGCGAGGACATCGAAGTCCAACTTGACCTCGGCCACGCCGCCCCCGGGGAGCGGTACGCCCCCGTGGCTGGTGCCCGTCTGGACCGAGACCTTGGACAGGCCCTTCGCGCCGGGGGCGAGCTTCGCCAGGAGGGCGTCGTAGCCGTCGAGATAGGCCGTGAGGTCAGCCACGGTCGAGTTGGTCTTGCCCACCTCGCCGATCTCGCCGCCGACACTGACCGTGACGCCGTCCGTCTCGAGCTCGCGGATGAGCGCGGTCAGCTCGGCCGCCTTCGTGTAGTTCTCCTTCTGCTCAAGGTCGAGCGTCGGCTGGGAGAGGTCCACGAGGGTGGAGCTGTCAATGTCGATGTTGCGGTAGCCGGCCTCGATTGCCAGCCTGCACGCGCGGCGGATCTCCTCGGTCATCGCCTCGGGATCGGCGGCGTACTTCTTGGCGTTGAACTGGTAGTGGTCGCCCTGGACGAAGACCGGACCCGTCCAGCCAGCGGCGATGGCGCCCGCGTACACGGACGCGGCGAAGTCCATCGGGCGCTGGAAGGTATACGTCTGCTCGGACCGGGCGATCTCGAGGATGAGGGCGCCGACGTCCTGCCTGGCGGCCGTCTCGTAGATCGTGCGCGCCATGTCGAACGTCTGGGCACGCAGGTTCATGGCCGGCACGGTGAAGCCACTGACCTCACCGCGGCTACGGGCCATGTAAAGGTCCTGGATGGAGGCGCTCATGACGCCCAGAGCCTGGGCGCCCTCCCAGATCAGCCAGCGGGCAGCCTCGGCCGTGTCGTCGTCCACGGTGAAGGCAGCGGTCCAGGCGAGATCGGCGGCGAGCTCGGAGCGGAAGCGGGCGGCGTTCTCGACGACCAGCTTGCCGCCTTCGATGCGGGCGATCCCCTCGAGGCGGGTGACCAGGTCAGCGACGGAGGTCGCGGTGTACGGCATCGGGTCCATGTCTCCTGCGGATGTCGCCATAGATGGTAGCCGCGGGCCCGAGACCGCAACGGTTGCCGTGGGGTTGCAGTCCACGGTGCGCGCGGCACGCCGGACGGGCGGCTGCCGACGGCGTCCCGGAGAGGATGCCCCACCGCGCTCGCGATCCCGAGTGCGCATCGTCGCCCAGCGTCCGGTCCTCGAGGGCGGGACGGCAGGTCACCTGGCCCCCGTCGGGGGGCCGGTTGGCGCAGCGCGAGCGCGTTCGGACGCGCCCGTGGCGATCAGGCCGGGTTCATCACCATCGTGAACACGATCACCACGACGAGCAGCGTCATGATCATCCCGCCGATGCGCACCTTCTTGGCGGTCTTGGCCACCTCGGGGTTGGGACCCGAACCGGGAGCGGGAGGGGTGGACGTCAGCTCCACGAGCTTGCGACCGGCCGGCGCCTGGTAGGCCATCGCGACGACCACCGAGATGACGTAGAGCAGGATGCCCACCTCGAGCCAGTGGCCGCCCGCCGTCACGGCGCCCCAGCCGCGGACCACGATCATCCCGATGCCTGTGACCAGCATGGAGATCGCCACCGGCGTGATGAGGTTGCGACCGGCCGCCACCTGGGTGCGGGCGTAGAAGTTCGCGTACTGCGGCTCCTTGGCCGCCATCGGACCCACGATCATCGCAGCGAAGCCGGGCCCGAACGCGACGATGGCGCCCATGATGTGCAGGTAGAGGAAGATGGTGAACAGGTCGAGCACGCGTGACTCCCGAGGGGCTTGGGCAGGTGAGGCTTGGTGTCGTCCCGATCCTAGCAGCGCATCGCCCGGCACGGGTTCGACGTCCCGTGCGACCGCGAGTCGCTTGGCATAATCGGACTCCCGCGCCCATTGCAGGAGCCCCTCCCTCATGTCGTCCGACGCCGTCCCGTCCCCTGCCAGCGTGCCGGACGGCGTCCCCGCCACGAGCCCTGCGCGGACGAGTGTGGCCATCCTGGGGTCGTGCATCACGCGCGACGTCTTCAACAGGCGCTTCTGCCCCGACCACCATGCGCGGTACCGCATCGCCGCCAGCGGCTATCGCATCGCACTTCCCAGCCTGATGGGGCGCCCCGTGCAGTTCGAGGACGCACTTCTCGAGGGACTGTCCGCCCAGGACCGCACGTGGGTGCGGAATGACGCCACCAAGGCCTTCCTTGACGACCTCGCGGCGGATCCTCCAGAGATCCTGCTGGTCGACCTCGCGGCAGATGTCCGCTTCGGCGTGCTCGACCTGGGTGGCGGCGCGTATCTGACGGCCTTCCGCTGGATGTACCGGCGTACGGCCTGGTGGAACGGGCTCGACCCGGCTCGCCGCCCGCGCACGATCGCGCCGCTGATCAACCGCGCCGAGTACCTGCGCCTGTGGACAGGTGCCCTCGAGCGGCTGCGCGAGCACGTCGCCCGCGTTGCACCGGCGACCCGCGTCGTCGTCGTTCGGGCGCGCCAGACACGCTGCCTCTGGCTGCCTGAGCAGACCCGGACGGTGCCACTACGCGACCACCGCTTCGTGCCCCCCGGCAGCGCGAGCCGATTTGATGCAGCGTGGGACGAGCTCACCGGCCTAGCGCTCGCATCGACCGGCTGGAGGGCCATCGACATGCGGCCACGGGAGTACCCGACCTCGGACAGCCACCCGTGGCGAGCCGGCCAGACGCACTTCGCCCCGGACTACTACGAGGACCTCCTCGCGTCGCTCGATCGCCTCCAGGCCGACCCGTCCCAGGCGGCGGTGACGCAGGACGGCACGCGGCCGCCGGGACGGTCCTGGGATGGCGAGCCCGGCGCCAGCGAACCACGCCCGAGGCCACCTCGCCCCGCGCAGCTCGCCCGACGCCACCGCCCACTTCGGAAGCGGATCCACCACCGCCTCGGCCGGCTGCTCGGGAGCCGGGTCTGACCCACCGCCGGTGCTCTGAGATCCGCCACCGAGTCCACGCCGACGAGAGCTTGCCGAGCCGACCCCTCAGCGCGCCAGCAGTGCCGCACGACGAGCCTGCTCGCGCTCGATGTCACGCGGGCTGCGTCCCGTGCGGCCCGCGAGGTCGTCCAGGACTCCCCAGGCGAAGTGATCCCACCGGTCGGCCTGCTCGTTCCAGGTGGCGAGCACCGCGGGCGGCAGCCGCTGCACGTGGCCGTGGGTGTCCAGCGCGACCGGTCGAACGTAATGGGCAGCGGCCACGCGAGCCCCCCTGCCTCCGGTGGGCGGTGCCATCACCAGCACCACGCCCAGCCGCGACCGCTCATCCTCGTCCGTTCCGATCGTGGGCGCGTGCAGCCGTTCGACGAGGTCGTCGAGGCCGTCGCCCGGCGCGGTGGCCAGCATCCCGTAGCCCAACGACAAGGCGCGGATGACCAGGCGCGTCCGGTCCCCATCGAGGCCACCCGAATCGGGCTCGGCGAGTCCGCGCACCAGGAACACCCCCCGGTCCCCGCCGCCCGGCGGAGTAGCCTCACGCGAACGATCGGTGCGCCAGCCCAGCGTGTCGGCATCGGCCAGCCAGGCGAAGTCATCGTCAGGCGCGACCTCGAAGACCGTCGCCCCGGTGGGCAACGCGCCCGTCAAGGCGTCCGCGACCAGGGCGCGCCCTGAGCCTGCCCGGCCCGTTACCACCACCGGAGTGCCCGTCTCAACCAGTAGCCACAGCAGGGCGGCAAGCTCGGCGTCGAGCACCCTCGCGCGGACCAGGCCCGTCAGGTCGGGCGGAGGCGCATCAACGGATCTGGAAGCGGGCACGGGACCGGGAATGACTGGCTGCACGCCGACAGGCTACAGGCTCGGCATCGAGGCGGGACAATGGTCGCCACCGTAGGCCGTCCTTATCAGGGAGCACCTCCATGACCATCGACCGCATCGATCCCGGCGTCCGCATGGCCGAGGGCGTCGCCTTCGGCAACCTCGTCTTCCTCGCGGGCCACGTCAGCGAGCTCGAAGGCGCGACCGTCGCGGAGCAGACCGCCGACATCCTGACCCAGATCGACGCCACGCTCGCCAAGGCCGGCACCGACCGCTCGAAGCTGCTGTCGGTGCAGATCTGGCTCACCGACATCGCCACCTGGGCCGAGATGAACACTGCCTGGGACGCATGGGTGGACGCGGCCAACCTGCCCGCCCGCGCGACAGTCGAGGCGAGGCTTGCCGCCCCGCGCTACAAGGTCGAGATCGCGGGCATCGCCGCGCGCTGACGTTGGGGTCGAGCCGTCCCACCGTAGCCCGGCCCGACCGGGTTAGGGCTGGCCATCACCGAAGAAGCCGGCGGCAGCGTAGACGAACTCGCGGTCGTACTGCTTCATGACAGACTTGCCCGCAATCCGGCTGATCTTGAGCCACTGGTCGCCGGACTCGCCGCAGCTTCCCGCGTCGTAGGCCGTGCCGGCGACCGTCTCGGCAACGCGGACCTTCGTGCCCTTGGCGATCCGTACGACCAGGCCCTCGTCGGATGCCGGGCCCTGGCGGACGGCGACATTGCCGCACGCCGCATACATGATCATGCCCGCCGTCACCGCAGTCGACGGCTCAGGGGTGGCCTCAGGCGCGCCCGTGAGGGGCGCCTCGGTGGCGATGGGCGCCTCGGTCTCGAGGGCCGCGCTGGGGGACGGGGTGGCCGAGCTGCCACCGCAACCGGCGACGATCACCAGCACGAGTGCAGCCGAGAATCCGGCGAGCGTGAGACGGCGCATCGTTCCGTGTCCCTCCATGCTGGCCCGTCGGATGGCGGGGTGCCCTGCAGGGAGGATAGTCGGGTCGGGCCGTTCCTGTCAGAGCCGGGCGGACCGTGATCCAGGCCCGGGCGCCTGCACGCAGCCGCTACCTCACGGGCGACGGTCGGCTGCGGCCTCACGTGATCGGGCGGCGATCCCGTCCAGGTAGAGGACGTCCGCCTCGTCGCGATGCACACCCGTGGAGCCGACGTGCTTGGCGCTGATCGTGGCACCGTTCCTGATCACGTGGACCAGGGCCATCGCATGGCCGCGTCCCAGGCCGAAATCCTCCTTGAGCCAGTCCACGATCTCGCCGGCCTTCGACGTCTCGCCGTAGCCGCGTTGATGCGCCAGCTCGATGAAGTCGCGCGGGGTCCGACCTGTCTCCCGCTCGATCGCGTCGAGATACGCCTGGAACGACATGTACACCTCCGGGGACCAGTGTCCTCGCCGCAGCGATGCCGGCCCCCTGGCCTTGTTGGTTCAGGATCTGGTGGCGGTGCCAGCTACCTGCCGGCTCCGCTCACCGACGGATCCTCCCATCTCCGCGACCGTCCCGCATTATGGAGGCCAGCACCGACCCGAAACCAGTTCTCACGTGAGGGCCGTCCGTTGGAGATCCGCCCGCTCGCCGCAGACACGTGGCCCGCCCTCGCCGAGCTGTTCGCAGCCGGCGGCGACCCCAAGTGGTGCTGGTGCCAGTACTGGCGCAAGCCCGGCGCGAACTGGTCGAACACGACGCCAGACGACAACCGGGCCGACCTCGAGGCGCTGGTGGGCGCCGATCCTTCGCCCGGGCTCGTGGCGCTCCAGGATGGCGTCGCGGTCGGCTGGGTGGGGCTGGGGCCGCGCGAGGATTTCCCGAGGCTGGCCCGGAGTCGGACGATCCCGCAGCTCCCGGGCGAGCGCGTGTGGGTGGTGAACTGCTTCGTCGTGGCGAGGGCGGCGCGGGGGAGCGGGTTGGCCACCGCCCTGCTCGAGGCCGCGGTGACGTACGCGGCCGAGCACGGGGCGCGGCTGGTCGAGGGCTACCCGGTCCAGACCGGGGGCGAGCGGATGAGCTCCGCGTCGGCGTATACCGGGACGGCCGGAATGTTCGAGCGTGCCGGGTTCTCGGAGGCCGCACCGACCACGTCGAAGGCGGCGAAGGGGGTGCCCCGGGTGGTGATGCGCCGCGAGGTCGCCCGATAGGGCCCGGCCTGCGGTCTGGCCTGGTCGCCTCGCCTGCCGCCTGGCGGACCCTGCGTGCAGAATCTCGCACAATTCAACCGCCCAGCGGGCACCAACGCTCGCCGAGGCCCGGATTCGGTCCCCATCTCCCGGCCAGCGGGCAGGGCGTGCAGGATTCCGCACGCAAGGCCCGCTGCGCGGCAGCCCAGGCCGTGGGTCCCGCGCCGGGTCTGGCCTGCCCGAACGTCGCCGGCTACTCGACGCCGAACACCTCGGCGCAGGGGTCCTCTCCTGCAACGATGGTCCGGACGGTGAGCCCGAACGTGGCGCTCGTCTCGGGGGTGGCGGTCCACTGGGTGAGCTGGTTCGCCTGGCCCAGTGCCTCGCCCATGGTGACCGCATCCTGGCCGGTGACCACGCCGCAGCGCTCGCTCCCGGACATGACCGGCGCACCGAACTCGTTCACCGGCGTGTCCAACGGCCAGACCATGACATCGCCACCCATGCCCGGCTCAGGGGCCGGCGCCTGCCCGATCAGGATCGCGTAGCCGGCCGGCGTGTACGGGCCCTCGGGGCCCAGCTCCGTGTTGAGGTTGCCGGGCAGGTCGGCGAGCTTCCACCACAGTGACGAGAAGGCCGCGGGCGTGCCTGGAACCACGTCCCCGGCGACCGGCATCTCGCCGGGGATGCCCGTGAGCGTGACCAGGCTGCCATCCACCGTCAGCTCGATGCGCCCGGTGATCCCGCCGGGCATGCCGCCACCGCCGGTGAAGTCGGTCTCCCCGCTCGAGCAGCCCCAGCTCCTCGGCCCAGGCGAGGATCTCCGCCTTGCCGGCGTCGCTGACCTGGCGACCGAAGAGCGGATAGACGAGCGGACCCGGGAAGATCGCCGGCACCGCGCCGGGCAGCACGAGCACCCCGGTGCTGTCGATGACGGCGGTGTCCCCGACCCCGAACAGGTTCTGGGGCGGGATGGCCTGCCAGGTGGAGAGGCGCATCCAGTAGGTGGCATCGGCGGGGAGAGGCGAGGCGGTCGGGACCACGGGCGTCGGGTCGTCGGGACCTGGGGAAGCGGCCGGTGGGGCGGATGGGGAGCCGGTGCCGCCGCAGGCGGCGACGACCAGCAGCGCGAGGGTCGGGAGGAGGAGGCGACGGGCAGGATGCATGGCGGGCGGATTCCTCTCTGCTGGACGCGCAGCCGTGACGCCGGCGCCCCAAGCCGGGTTCCACAGTACGTCGTTTGTCCCACGCCCAAGGGGGTTGACCGGGCGCAACGGACCGGCGTAGACTCCGCGGCGGTCGAGCAGGTCGCTCGGCATGTCCACCTGACGGAGGCGACGCGCACATGCTGCACACCGCCCTCACCTTCTCGCGCAAGGCGGCCCTCTGCGGCCCCGACCGCGGGAGGAGTGTGCCCACCAGCAGGTAGGACGCCGGAGCCAGGGGCTCCAGCAAGCGACCACCGAGCCGTGGGCCACCGGGCCCCCGGCTCTTTCGTTCTCCTAGGGCAGATCACGCCCGCAGAAGACGACCCGAGCCGTGAGGCCCCCGCAAGATGCCGGGCCCACGGCTCGTCCCATGTCTGGGATCCGTGGACCGGCTCGTGAACAACTCGAGCCAGCTTCACCCATCCACGCAGGAGGGTCCCGTGACCACCACCATCGCGCCCGAACTGAAGATCACCAGCCCGGCCGGCACGGCCGCCACGGCGACGACGCGCGCGACGGTCGCCGGGGCACCCGCCCTGCTCGTCGAGCACGTCACCAAGCGTTTCAAGGTCGACCGGCGCAAGCCCCCGGTCCTCGCGATCGACGATGTCTCGCTCCGCCTGGAGCGCGGCACGATCCACGGGGTCCTGGGCGCCAACGGCTCCGGCAAGTCCACGCTCATCCGCCTCATCTCGGGGTTGCTGACCCTGGACGAGGGCCGGGTTGAGGTGTTCGGCTTCGACGTTGAGCGTGACGAGCTCGCCGTGAAGCGGCTCCTCAACCGCGTCTCGGTCGATGCGGCCTTCTTCAAGAAGCTGAGCCCCATGGAGAACCTGCTGTTCGCCGCCCGCCTGTACGGCCTCGACGCCGGCAGCGCGAAGCGGGAGGCGACACGGATCCTCGCCAGGCTCGGCATCGCGGAGAGCCGCCTCGGCCGGCCGGTGGAGCAGATGAGCCGGGGCATGCAGCAGAAGGTCGCCATCGCGCGAGCCCTGCTGACCAGCCCCACGCTGCTGCTCCTCGACGAGCCGACCACGGGCCTCGACCCGCGCAGCAAGCTCGACGTCCAGGCCTTCGTGGAAGAGGTCAACGCGGCGCACAACGCCACGATCGTCCTCACCACCCACGACCTGGCCGAGGCGGAGCGCCTCTGCGAGCGGATCACGATCCTCGCCGGAGGAAAGGTGGTCGCCGAGGACACGCCCGATGGCCTCAAGCGCCTGGTTGCCGAGAAGTACGGCAAGGAGCCGACGCTCGAGGCCGTGTTCATGACCTTCACCGGTCGCTCGCTCGATGACGACGACGTCGAGGGCGCGGAGACCGACACCGATTGACACCACGAAAGGAGGTGCCGCGATGACCAGCTTCGCCACCAACCGCGACGCACGCCCCACGCGGGCCCACACCTTCACGCACGACTCCACGTTCCGAAAGGACACCCACATGTTCTCCGCCGAACTCCGGCTGGCGGACATCCGGGAGCAGCACGAGCAGCACCGGTCCATCCGCCACGCCGAGCGCCACAGTTCCAGCCGTGGGCGCTCCATCCGTCACCGCCTCGGCGAGTCGCTCATGCGGCTCGGCCGCCGGATCGGTGGCGAGACACTGACCGACAACCTGACCACCCCGGCGTGGCAGGGATGAGCCCCACGCTCGTCCCCGCCACGTCCCCACCCCAGGCCCGGCACAGAGCCGGGCCGGGGGCCCTCCGCAAAGGATCGAACCGTGGCCTTGCTCACTCATGAGCTGAGGGCGTCCTACGCCTTCGTCGAACGCAACTTCTTCCTCACGCGCCGGTACTGGGGGTGGGAGCTGGCCTTCCTCGTCTACTCCGTCGCGGGCGCGCTCTCGATCAGCCTGATCGGCGCCGCGGAGGGGAACGAGCGGCTGCTGCTCACCCTCATCATCGGCGCGGTCTTCTGGAACTACCTCTCCGTCGTCTTCTCCTGGATCGCCGAGACGATCGCGGTGGAGCGCTGGGAGGGCACGCTCGAATACACCTTCATGGCGCCGGTCCGGCGCTGGACCCAGCTGCTCGGCTCCTGCACGTACGCAATGGGCTACGGCCTGGTCCACACGGCGGCGATGCTGGTCGTGCTCACGATCTTCTACCGGGGCCTGAACCTCTCGGTCGACAACGTGGCGACCGCGGCGGTCTTCGTGCTCCTTGGCTCCTTCAGCTTCGTCGGCATCGGGATGATGGCGGCCATCCTGCCGTTGCTCTACGTGGAGCGCGGCGCGCAGATGACGTTCGTCATCCAGTCCTGCCTTCTGCTCATCTCGGGGGTCTACTACCCGGTCGAGGTGCTGCCGCAGTGGATGCAGGTGCTGTCGGCGTTCTCACCCGCGACGTACGTCCTCGACGGCGTCCGGGCCGCCATGCTCGACGATGTGCCGCTCACGGCGCTCGTGGGCGACATCGTGCCGCTGATCGTGATGGGCTTCGTGTTCATCCCGCTCGGTATCTGGGCCTTCGGGCGGGCCGAGCGGTACGCGAAGCGCACCGGCAAGCTCAAGCGGGTCGGGTGATGGCGACGATGCTCCCCCACCCCGCCCTCACCTCCCTCGGCTGGGACCCGCGCTGGGCCGCCGCCTTCGAGCCGTTCCACGCGGCCGGCTGGCGACCCGCCCGGGTCACCGCCGCGCACCGCGACCGCTGGGTCGTGGCGCTCCCGTCCGGTGATCGCGACGCCGTGATCTCCGGGCGCCTGCGCCACGACGCGCTCGGCCCGGGCGACCTGCCCGCCGTCGGCGACTGGGTGGCCGCGTCCGGCGCGGGTACCGGAGCCGATGACGGCGAGGCCTGGACCACCGTGATCCAGGCCGTCGTCCCCCGCCGCTCCGCGTTCCGCCGCAGCGCCGGAGAGGAACGGCTGGCCGGGAACCTCTCGTCCGAGCAGGTCCTTGCCGCCAACGTGGATGTGGCGTTCGTCGTCGCGGGCCTCGACGGCGACTTCAACCTGCGGCGACTCGAGCGCTACCTCGCCGTCGCCTGGAGCGGCGGTGCGACGCCCGTGATCCTGCTCAACAAGGCCGATGTCGCGGACGACCCCGGCAGCCTCCGAGTGGCGGCCGAGGCGATCGCACCCGGCGTCGAGGTGCGGACGGTGTCCGCGCTCACCGGCGAGGGCGTGGAGGCACTCGGTGGGGACCACCTCGCACGGGGACGGACCGCGGTCCTCCTCGGCTCGTCGGGCGTGGGCAAGTCCACCCTGGTCAATGCGCTCGTGGGTGCCGAGCGCCAGCGCACCGCTGCCGTCCGCGAGGACGACGCCCGTGGCCGGCACACGACCACGCACCGCGAGCTCATCCGGCTGCCGGGTGGTGCGCTCCTGATTGACACTCCGGGTATCAGGTCGCTCGGTGTGGCGGGCGCCTGGGAAGGCATCGACAGCGCGTTCGCCGACATCGACAGGCTCGCCGCGTCCTGCCGCTTCGGCGACTGCTCACATGATGGCGAGCCAAGCTGCGAGGTCCGGGCCGCGCTCGACGACGGGCGCCTCGCCCCGGAGCGGTTCGCCAGCTACCGCAAGCTCGAGCGTGAGGCGGCCCACGTCGCGCGCTCCAATGACGCGCTCCTGCGGATCGCCGAGCGCAAGAAGTGGAAGTCCATCCACCAGTCCGTGAAGATCCACATGGACCACAAGTACGGGAGCGAGCGATGACCTCGACCGTGATGCCGGCCCTGCCGCCGGCGGACGTGGCGCACTCGGTCGTCTACCGCCACTATCAGGGGCCGGGTGAGCTGCCCGGGATGATGGAGGCGAACCGGCGCCTGCGGACCCTGTGCGGGATCCTCGAGCCGATCGACATGGCGTCGATCGAGCACCGCTACAGCCACCTGGTCAACTCCGACCCGCTCGTGGACTGCATCGTGGTCACGCGGGACGGCGAGACGGTGGGGTATGCGCGCGTTGAGTGGCACAACCTGGTCGACGGCGACCGCATGTACGACCACACCATGGTCGTGGCGCCGGACGCCTGGGGTCTGGGCATCACCGATGCCCTGCTCGAATGGTGCGAGGGCCGTCAGCGGCAGATCGCCGAGGGCCACATCGACGGCCGGCGCGGCTGGCTCTCGACGTTCCTGTTCAACGGCGACGTCGAGGGCCATGCGGCCTTCGAACGCACGGGTATGAGATCGTCCGGCTCGGCGCGGACATGCTCCGGCCGGACCTCGAGCGATCTGCCTCCGGTCGTCGTGCCGGACGGCTACGTGCTCCGGACACCGGCGGCCGAGGAGCTGCCAGCTGTCCACGCGATGAACCTCGAGGCGTTCCGCGATCACTGGGGCGAGCCGGAGGACCAGGGGGAGGACTCGCTTGGCGAGTGGATCGAGGATCCCCGCTTCGCACTCGACCTTGTCGCCGTCGCGTGGCACGCGGGACAGCCTGCGTGCATGGTGGGCGGCATGCTCGAGCCGCAGGCCGACGGGTCGATCCGGGGCTATGTCTCCTCGGTGGGGACGCAGCCGCAGCACCGGCGGCGGGGCCTGGCGCGGGCGATGCTGACCGAGGTGCTGCACCGCCTGCGGGACGCCGGTGCCACCAGTGCGTATCTCGGCGTCGACGCGCAGAATCAGCGCGCATTCACCCTGTACGAGGAGCTCGGCTTCCACAAGGAGGGCACCGAGACAACGTGGCGCAAGCCGCTCCGGGCCGGAGAGGGACCAATGGCATGAGCATGGTGATCGACGGATCAGCCGTCACCTATCGGACGGGCACCGCGGCCGACTGGGACGCGATCGCCGCGATCGTCAACGCCGCGCGCAGAGCCGACGACCTCGCCGAGGTCCGCACCGGCGAGAGCATGGCCGACGAGTACCGGGACACGGACTTCTTCCGGCTGGCCCGTGACTCGTTGCTGGCTGAGATCGATGGCCGGGTGGTCGCCTGGAGCAGCGGGTACCTGACCGTGCGTGATGGCGTGCTGATGGGTGAGACGCACGGCGACGTGCATCCGGACTGGCGCCGGCGGGGTATCGGCGGGTCGCTGATGGACCGCCATCACCAGCGGCTTGCCGCGCTGGCGGCCGTCGACCCCCGGCCCGGCCCCCGTGAGCTCCGGACGTACTGCATGGAGGTGGAGGCGGGCGATCTCGCGCTGCTCCGCAGTCGCGGGTACGTCCCGGTGCGGTTCGGGTTCGAGATGCGGCGGTTCCTCACCGGCGCCCTGCCGGAGATCCCAGTGCCCGACGGCCTGGTGGTGCGGCCACCCACGGAGGCCGAGTACCGGACCGTCTTCGACGCGGACGATGAGGCCTTCGGGGACCACTGGGGCCACCGGGCTGCGGACGAGGCCGACTTCCAGGCCCGCTTCTACGGCGTCGAGATGGACCCTTCGCTGTACCTCGTGGCATGGGACGGCGACCAGGTCGCGGGCGTGGTGATGAACGCGATCTTCGCCGAGGAGAACGCGGAGATCGGCGTGCAGCGCGGCTGGCTGGAACACGTCTCCGTCCGGCGTCCGTGGCGGGGTCGGGGTGTCGCGAAGGCCCTGTGCGCGGCGTCCTTCCGGCTGCTCCGTGACAAGGGCATCGACGAGGCCTGGCTGGGCGTGGACGCGGCGAACCCGACCGGCGCCCTGCAGTTGTACGAGGGCCTCGGGTTCGGCACGGTCAGGCGCTGGTTCGCCTACGGACGCCCGATGGACCGCGATGCGCCCGACGGCTGGCAGAGCGGCCAGCCCTGACGGGTGGACATGGAGGAGGAACCGTGAGCAGGACCGCCATCACTGCCGCCGGCGCCGTTGCCGTCGGCCCGTACTCGCACGGGATCGCGAGCGGCGGGTTCGTCTTCCTGTCGGGCCAGACCCCGCTGGATCCCGCGACGGGAAGGCTGGTCGATGGGGACATCGCCGCGCAGACAGGCCAGTGCCTCGCGAACCTCGGGGCGGTGCTGGCGGGTGCCGGCCTGGACAGTTCCGATGTGGTCGAATGCCACGTGTTCCTGGTGGACATGTCGGACTTCGCCGCCATGAACGCGGTGTACGCCGAGCACTTCACCGAGCCCTACCCGGCCCGGACCACGATCGGCGTGGCGGCGCTCCCGCTCGGAGCCCGGGTGGAGATCAGGCTGGTGGCGCGGGCGCGCGCATGAGGCGCCGTGACACCGCTCCCGCCGGGCGCCCGCTGCGGGAGGGCCGCCGGTCTATTCCCGCGGGGATGAAATCGCCGATCTATCCGTGTGGGGATGGACCCGGGGGTGACCGTGCAGGGCTCGGACCATGAACCCGGGTTCGGTGCGTGACCCCTGCACACCGTGGGCGGATTTCATTCCCACGGGTGCTTGGATTGTTGGCCGATTCGATCCGCGCAGGAATGGATCGCGGGATCTAGCCACGCGCAGGAATGGATCGTGGAACCTGTCCCCGTGGAGCCTGTCGACGGCGACGGTGTCGCCGGGTGGCGGCTGAACTGCGCCACCCGCAACCTGCTCAACCTCTGGCGCAGCCGCCTGGACCGCGGTCCTGACAGGCCATGAGGACCCGGGGTCCGGCGCTGGGCCGCAGGGCCGCAGCCGGCCTGAGGCCAGCGGGGTCGGACACCGAACCTCAAGCCGGGACGGAGCCCAGCCCGTCGTCCGGATCAGAACGGGAGCCGGCGCTGGTCGCGGACCATCTCCATCCACTGGCGCTCGCGGCCGATCGTCGTCGGGGCGCCGTGCCCGGGCAGCACCTTCAGTGAATCGTCCAGGCGGGTGAGCCGCGCGATGGACTCCACCATCAGCTCCGGGGAGCCACCCGGCAGGTCCACCCGCCCCCACCCGTCGGGGAACAGCGTGTCGCCGCTGTAGAGCGCGCCGTTCTCGCGGTCGAGCAGGCAGACCGAGCCCTCTGTGTGGCCCGGCGTGTGCATGACCTCGAGGCGAATGCTGCCGATGCGCACCTCACCGCCCTCGGCAAGCTCCACGGCGGGCACACACGCCGGGATATCGAAGGGTGAGAACAGCGGCTCGGGCTTGATGAGCCGGTAGGCGTCAGCAGGGTGGACGGCGATCTGCGCACCCGTGTGCTCGGCGAGGGCCGCGTTGTCGCCCATGTGGTCCCAGTGGCCGTGCGTGGTGACGATCAGCTTGAGCGTCCAGCCGCGCCGCTCCAGCTCGTCTGCGACCAGGGCGACGCACGGGATTGCGGTGTCGATCGCGATCGCCTCGCGGGTGGCCGGGTCCGCCAGCAGGTACAGGTTGGTCTTCAGCGGCCCGATGACCGCGCTGAGGTGCTCCATCGTCCGCGGAGTGTCGCACGGCCGCCCCAAATCGGGCCGGTTTCGACGGAGGTCGCCTGAAGCGGGGACGTCCGGCCCTCGCACGAGCAGGAACACGCGTGCATGCTCCGCGATGGAGGTGGTCGCAATGACGGCCCCAATTCGCATCAAGGCCAGCATCACGCCCTGGGACGACACAGAGTTTGTGCGGACCTTCGAGCGGGCACGCGACGAGGTCCACCAGACGGCGGACCCGGACGGGCCGAAGGCCGGCGCGTTTGTCCAGCACCGGCTCCGCGAGGCAGGCTACGCCAACGCCACCGTTGACGTCATCCGCACCGTGGCCGAGGCGCTCGAGCACACGTCCCACTGGCTCGTCCGCCGCGACGGCTGAACACCGCCCGCGCGCCACGCCGGACCGCCGTGACCGCGGTCCACTTCGGTGCGCCGCGATCCTCGCGGGGAACCCGTCCGGATCAGCCCGCCTCGAGCTTGGCCCTGGTGCAGGCGGACGCCTGGCCGATCAGCCTGTCCGTGGTGCTGCCTACGGAGCCCCGAGGCGGTGGGACGCGGTCTGGATCTTGCGCAGCAGGCGATCACCGCCACCCGATGCGGCCAGCAGGTTGAGCTGGGAGTTGTCCACCACCACGGTGGGCCGGAGCGAGACCTGGACGAGATCACTGCCCACGAACGTGGCCTCGACCATGATCCCCTCCTGCGTGCGCTCGTCATGGTTCAGGTCGAACAGGAGGTCGCCCATCGACCAGACGACGAGCCGGTCTCCCCGCCGCAGGTTCATGCGGACCCGCCCAGTGGGAGTGGTTGCCGAGGATCACGTCCACCCCGGCATCGAGCACCTCACGCGCGAACGTCCGCTGCTGGCTGGTGGTGCCGTCGATGTACTCCGCGCCCCAGTGCGGCATGACGATCACGACGTCAGCGCCCGCGATCCGGGCCGCCTGCACGTCGCGGCGCATGACCCGCACCGACAGCGGCGCCGCGCCGGCCGTGGTGGACGTTGCGTTGCCGGCTCCGATCCCGTTGTAGCCCAGGAGTGCCACGCGTTGCCCGGCCACCGTGAACCATGCTGGCCGCCGTGCCGCGGCGAGATCACGACCCGCACCGAAGTGCTTGAGGCCCACATCGTCAAGGTTCGCCACCGTCTGGCGGACGCCTGACGCGCCGCCGTTGCGGATGTGGTTGTTGGCGAGCGACACGGCGTCGAAGCCGGCGCGGTCGATACCCGGCAGGAGCCCGGGATCCATCGTGAACACGAGTCCATGCGGGTGCCAGGTGAAATTGTCGGGTGCTGGGCCCTCGAGGTTGGCCACCGCGATGTCCGCACCCTTCACGAGCGCCCGGACCGCGCCGCGAGTGCCGTCGATGGTCCGTGCACGCATGATCGTCATTCCCGGCCAGCCACAGCAGTAGCGGTCCACGACCTTCGCACGCCCGCCGTTCCACGGGTAGTCCGCGCCGCGACCCTTGACCACCGCCTCCTCGTAGACCGAGCGCTCCATGTTCAGGTCTCCGCCGGCCACGAGCGTCCACGTGGAAGCCGGCGCGAAGGATGAGGGCGCCGAACCTGGAGCCTGCGGCACGAGCAGCGGCCACGAGCCGAGATCGCGCAGGCGCTCTGTCCCGAAGAGCGCGACGCCGTTCACGCCGAGCGCGCGGATCTCCGGCCGGACATCGTCCGCCCGGAGGAGCCCGAGGGCGCCGGGATTGGCGGACACGCCGTCGCGGACGCCGGCGGCCGTCGTCCGGCGGACGTTCGGGCCGGGGATGACGCCCAGGAAGGCGGCGAGGGATGGCAGGTCCGCGGCGGTCACGTACAACCGCCGTGCGTTCGCTCCCGAGACGATCGAGCTGAGCGTGGCCCGGGCGATCGAGCGCTCGCTCGACCAGAAGCCGGTCACGGGGACGAGCGGAACCAGGGCCTGGTCGGCTGCCGCGACCGGGCGGGCCGGGGCGATGGCGGTCAGGACAAGGAACGCGACCACCACGGCTGCAAGCCGCGGACGGCGACGGGTTGGGCGGCGGTCAGGAGCAGGCATGTCGCGGACCGTACCGTGAGCACGACTCCGGAGTGAGTGCCAAAGCGACCATGACCAGTCGACGGACTGCCGGACCCGTCCCCACGGCACCCGCCTCAGCGCCCGGGCACGGTCCACGTCAGGATCCCCACCGATCCCGCCGGGGGCTGGACCAGCGTCCACCCGCCATCCCGGCGGGTGATCAGGTCGGGGAGGATCGCGCGGAAGTGGATGTCCTTCTCGCGGCCCTCGACGATGAACAGCTGGCGCCGCAGCCACGACGTCAGCGCCTCGACCGAGTCGAACGTGCGCGGCGAGCGCTCCACCCGGAAGACCTCTGTCTGGCGGCCGCGTGCACGCAGCAACGCGACGAGCTCCGGGAGCGCGGGCAGCGGCACCCGCGACTCGCCGTGGACCAGCGGCCACAGTGGGTCCGCCACCGACGCCGGCGACACGTCGGTGAGCACGGCGAGGCAGCGGGTCCGCGCGGCCGCCTCCATGCCATCGAGGAACGGGCCGATCTGCTCGATGTCGTAGCCGACGTGGGCGATCATCGCGGTGTCGACCGCCGGCAGCGGGCCCAACTCCTCAAGCGCATCCGGCCACGCCAGCGGCACCATGCGCACGTTGTCGATCCCGTGCTCGGCCAAGGCCCGTGCGGAGGGCGCGGCGCATCCCCGACGACGGCTCCACCGCGATCACCCGCCGCACGTGGAGCGCCAGCGGCAGCGCATAGCGACCCGCCCCGGCCCCGATGTCGAGCCAGGACTCGTTCGGGTCGGCGAGCGCCAGCAGCGCGTCGAGTGTGGGCTCGCCGGTGCGGCGCGGATCGGCCACGAACAGGCCGGCCACCGGCCCGTAGAAGTCATTCACCTGCGTCTCGCGCATCCGCTCGGCTTGCTCGCGGTTGGCGCGCACACGCTCGGCCCAGGCCTCCTCCAGCGCGGGTGCCGTGGGTCCGACGTGGTCATGGTGTTCCCTCCCCCGCGGCGAGGAGGTCCGCGGGTGTGTCGATGTCGGGGTTGATGCCGTCCACATCGACGACGAGGACGAGTTCCGGGTGATCGGCGAGCAGGGGCCCGAGGCCTCGATCGCCGGCCAGAGCCCGGCTGCCAGCGCCCACGCAGAGCGGAGGACGAGGACGGGGTTGGGGGCAGCATCGGCGGCGTAGCGGGCGCGGACGATCGGCAGGTCGGACCCGGCGGTGCCCGAGGCCGCAGCGACGACCGCGCGCACGACCTCCGGCCGGAGCGCGGGCTGGTCGCCCAGGACGATGAACGCCGCGTCGGCCTGCGGGACCCATGCGGTCACCCCGTCGAGACCGACGCGCAGCGACGACGCGAGACCATCCTGCGGGCGCGGGTTGATGACCCGCCGCTCACCTCGCCAGGAGATCCCCGCCTCGATCTCGGCCGCGCTGTCACCCAGGACGACGACCACGTGCTCGATTCCGGCTGCGGCAACCGCGTCCAGCACGTGCTGGAGGACGGGACGCCCGTCGAGCGGCGCGAGCAGCTTCTGGGAGCCGAACCTGGAGCTCGCACCCGCCGCGAGGACGATGGCGGCAACCTTCATGCCAGGCCCTTCGAGATGGCCTTGACCGGGGAAACGCGAGGCTCCTTCGGGCCCTGCGCCTGCTCCCGCTCCCGGGCAAGGTCCCGCATCGGCCGCCCGGAACCGCCACGCCGCTCGGCGACGATCTCGGCCATGATCGAGAGGGCCGTCTCGGCCGGGAGCCGCCCACCGAGATCCAGGCCGATCGGACCGCGGAGGCGGTCGACATCCTCGGGCGCAACGCCTGCTTCGATCAGCCTCGCCCGGCGGTCCGCCTGCGTCTTGCGCGAGCCAACCGCGCCCACGTAGCGGCACCCGCGGGCCAGCGCCTCGACGATCGCCGGCTCGTCGAACTTCACGTCGTGCGTGAGCACCGCCACGGCATCGGCCCCGCCAAGGCCGATCTCGTCGGCGAGCTCGTCCGGCCAGCCCACGAGGAGGCGGTCCACGTCCGGGAAGCGGGCATCGGTGGCGAAGGCGGCGCGTCCGTCGATGACGACCGTCTCGTAGCCCAGCTCCTTCGCGACCCGGACCAGCGGGCGTGCAACCTCCACCGCACCCACCACGACCAGGCGCGGGCGGACCGGGTACGCCTCAACGAACAGCTGTGCCTCGCCCAGGGTGACGGTCCGCGACACGCCCTTGGCAAGGCACTCGCGGGCGACCTCGACCAGGGCGGCGTCAAGGTCGGCCGCGCCCAGCGTCCCGTCGAGGCGCCCGTCATCGTGCACGACCAGTGGGTCGGCCGGTGCGGCGCCCGGACCCGGCTCGTGGCGTCCGAACACCGGGGGCGGCGCGTCGGCGGGCAGCCTGGTCACGATGGCCCGACCGTCTCCCCTGCCCTCCCGCGTCTCACGCGCGGCAAGCGCGGCCACCTCGGGCACGAGCGGCTCGATGAGCACGTCGATCGTGCCGCCACAGGCGAGACCGACGTCCCAGGCCTGCTCGTCGCTGATCCCGTAGCGGATCACCCGGCTCCGACCATCCTTGCGGGCGGTCCAGATCTCCTCGGCGGCCGCTCCCTCCACGCAGCCACCGGACACGGAGCCCGCAAGACGTCCGTCGTCGGTCACCAGGAGCACGGCCCCTTCCGGGCGGGGCGCGCTGCCGAACGTCCGGATGACGACCGCCCGGCCCACGCCCGCACCCTCGGCCCGCCAGGCGTCCAGCGTCTGCAGCAGCTCCTGCATGGTGCGTCTCCTCCTCCGGGTCCGGCCCGTCAGCGCAGCGGGCGCGCCTGGTCCGATGCGACGTTGCCGGCCTCCAGCGAACGTGGGGGTCCGGCCTCGGGCGCCGAGAGCCCCAGGGACGGCGCGACGGTCGTGGCATGGGTCACCGCGGTGCCGCGCCGGGACGAGGTCTTCGAGTTACCGGCGAGGACCTCCCCGAGACGCTCCAGCGAGGCGAGGGTTCCCGCGGGCAGGAAGTCGTCGATGAACGGGTAGGCGGCCCTCATCCCGGCCGCCAGCGGCTGGTAGCCCGGCGACGACGCCAGCGGGTTGAGCCACACGAGGCGATGGCAGTTGCGGCGCAGGCGCGCCGTCTCGGCCGCGACGAGCGCAGGATCGCCCCGATCCCAGCCGTCGGACACGATGATCACGACGCCCGACGAGCGCAGCGTCCGTCGTGCCCACGGTGGTTGAACTGCCGGAAGGATTCCCCGATCCGGGTGCCGCCCGCCCAGTCGGTCACGGCGTCGGCCACGCGCGCGAGCGCACGGTCACGATCACGGTCCTTCATGATGCGGGTCACCCGGGTCAGCCGCGTGCCGAACACGAACGATTCCGTACGGACCTCGTTGGTGCGCGCCAGCGCCTGGGCGAAGCGCAGCAGCAGGCGGGAATGCCGTTCCATCGAGCCGCTGATGTCGCAGATCACCACGAGCTGGCGCGGCTCGCTCACCTGGCGCCGCCACACCCACTCGGTGAGCTCGCCGGTGGCCAGGTTCTGGCGGAACATCGCGCGGGGCGCAAGCCGGCGGCCATGGGGGTGGAGCTCGAACCGGCGGGTCTTGCGGCGTTCGAGCCTCGGGCGGAGGAGGTCCACGAACCGCTCAGCGTCGCGCAGCTCGGACGCCGTCATCCGGTCGAAGTCACGGTGGCGGAGGATCTCGCCACGGGACCAGGCATCGGGCGAGATGGTCTCACCCTCGAGCTCGCCGCCCTCCTCGGCGTCGCCCGCGAGCTGCACGCCCATGGTCGCGAGCTCCGTCAGGGTGGCGCCCGTTCCATCGGCCGGCTCCTCGCTCTCGCCCGGCTCCCCCTCGTCGCGGTCCGCGTCGGGCACGGCCTCGAGCCGGTCCGAGCTGGGCATCCTGCGCCCGCGCCGGCGCCAGAACTGGGCGAAGACCCGCTCGTAGACCTCGCGGTCGTCCTTGCGGCGCACGAAGACGGCGGCACCGGCGTCGCGCACCTGCTCGCGTCGTCCAAGGTCGATCAGCCCCAGGGCCCGCGCGAAGTCGATGGCGGCGGCCAGGTCGACCTGGAGGCCCGCCGACCGGAGCGCGCGCCCGAAGCCGACCGCTTCGGCGAGGAGGCGGCGACCGTCGACCATCTCGCCCGTGGCGGCAACCAGGATCGGGGATGCGTCGGGGACGTTCACACGGGCACTGTGCCACGCTTCGCGACGAGGCGTCGCCGGGGCCCAGCAACGAACCGGACTGTCAATCAGGCAGCACGCGGAACCCGAGGGCGGCCGCGTTGGACCGTACCGCTCGTCGAGGCTCAGGACATCGAGGTCGTACGGATCGCTGACCGTACGACCTCGGCTGTCGCCAGGTGTATGGCGTCGAGTGACCGGATGGCGTCATCCGGGAACGAACGTCGCGCACGGTCTACGACGGGCCGGCGATCGGCTCGATGCCCCAGCCAGCCGTCAGCTCATCGACTCGCTGACCGAGCAGATCGGCCGTGGATCTGTCGATGGCGCCGACCGCGACGTAGCGGTGGAGCGCCCGGTCGATCTCGACTTGCGTCAGAACGGATGTCACGACCATGTCGGCAGTCCCGAGCAGCTCAGCCACGGCGGCCCCGCGGGCCTCGCCCAGGAGCCACGCGAGCACCGCGCTGGACTCGACGTATCGCGTCACGCTCGGTCCTCGCGCAGGAAGTCGAGCATCTCCTTCGTGGATCTCCCTCCCAGGTCCACCGTGGGCAGCGGACGCCGGTACAGTTCAGGGTCGTTCCGGCGTGTCGGCAGGCGCAGACCGTCACGCCGGGCAAGCTCGAGAAAGCCGGGGTGCATGCCTGGGTACCCGGGCTGGCCGGGCGGCCTGAGCTCCGCCACGATGCGCCCGCGATCCGTGACGATGACGACGTCACCCGCCTCCACCTTGCGGACGTACTTGCTCAGGTGATTCTTGAGCTCCCTGATGCCGACGGTCTCCATGGTCTGCAATGTAGCCACATGTGGCCACATCGTCAACGGAACGTCGTCGCCGGAGCGTCGCCCACAGGGGCCAGGGTCAGACCTGGGAGGTCGCCTCCGACAGGTACTGGCGGGCCACCTGCCCGCGCACCTGCCGGATGTCTTCCTCGTACTTGAGGACGACGCCGAGGGTCTCGTCCACCAGGTCGGGCTCCAGCCCGACAGCCCCCAGGCTCAGCAGGGCGGCCGCCCAGTCGAGCGTCTCGGCGACACCCGGGACCTTGGTGAGGTCCGCGGCTCGCAGGCGATGGATGAAGGCAACGACCTCCCGCGCGAGCTGGGCCGGCGCGTCGGGGACGCGAGTGGCCACGATCTCGTACTCCTTGGCCGCCGTCGGGTAGTCGATCCAGTGGTACAGGCAGCGCCGCTTGAGCGCGTCGTGGACCTCGCGCGTCCGGTTGGACGTCAGGATCACGCGCGGCGGCTTGTGCGCCCGGATGGTGCCGATCTCGGGCACGGTGATCTGGAAGTCGGACAGGATCTCGAGCAGGTAGGCCTCGAACTCCTCGTCCGCGCGGTCGATCTCGTCGATCAGGAGGACGGGCGCGACGCCGTCGTCCGCCTCGAGCGCCTGGAGCAGCGGGCGCTTGAGCAGGAACTCCGGGCCGAAGATGTCGTGGGCGCTGGCCTTGTCGATCTCGCCGCGCGCCTCGAGCAGCCGGATCTCCAGCATCTGGCGCGGGATAGTTCCACTCGTAGACCGCGGTGTTGACGTCCAGGCCCTCGTAGCACTGGAGGCGGATCAGGCGCGCGCCCAGGCTTGCGGCAAGGACCTTGGCCAGCTCGGTCTTGCCCACGCCGGCCTCGCCCTCGAGCAGCAGTGGCCGCCCGAGCTCCAGGGCGAGGAACACGGTGGTGGCGATGCTGCGCTCGGCGATGTAGCCGTGGCTGCGGAACGACCTCCGTGATGCCCTCGATGGTGCGCGTCTCCTCGGGGCGATCGGCACGCGCTTCCGCACGGGACGCGGCCGTCGCCGTAGAGATCAGGGGCTGATCGGAGGTCATGCGCCGGATGCTACACCGGGGGTGGGGTTGCGAGTGGTGGCGGTGCCCGGGTCGTCAGGGTGGAACACCTCCGGTCCCGGTTGCCACTCCGGGCATATCTCAGGGTGCCAAGCGTGGCGCGGCCGACCCGATCCGACTCCGGCAAGGTCCTGGGCAGCGCCTCCGCAGCACCACGCACCCCGACCGCCCCGGCAGATCGCCGACCCGGCGCTGATGCCCGGAGTGGCATCGTAGAAGCGGGTCGTCTCAGCGCGTGCGCGGAACACGATGCGTCCGGGGCCTCGCAGGCTCCTACTGTCCCGATCACGGTTCGCCCGCGGGTTGCGGACGGCCCCACGGGACGTCCTCGGCCGCGTCCTCGCCGCCCCGTGGGCGGACACGCCTCCATCACCCCAACCCACGCCTCCATCCCCCAGCCATGGGGCGAAACGGGCCGGGGCCCACAGGGATCAACCCACGGATCGACAGTCTGGGCGTCCAGCCCAGCGTGGAGCCCCTCGTTCGCCCCATACCTGGGGCGCCGCCGGGCGCGGCAGGGGCGCCACCGGGGCGGCGGGGTATCCGCCAGGCATTGGCGGGATGAGGCGCTAGGGCGGGTCGTCGGGCTGGGCTCGACCGTCGGCGTCGGGCCGGGTGTGCCGCTGCCGCCGGTGAGATCGCCGCTGGGGCTTGCGCTCGCCTGCGGGACGAGGACGGTCACGATCCGGCTACGCCGCAGGACACTGCCGTTGCCCCGCAGGGCGAGCACCTGGACCTTGACCTCCACGACGCCTGCCGGCACGCGATAGCGCAGCGGGCGCTCGGGTGGGGCGGTGAACTCGCCGAGGATGCGCGGATCCGGGGTAGACGGGATCGGGCGCCGGTCCAGTCCGCGAGACGGTCACGATCAGGAGTACGTCCTCGCGCGCCGGGTCTCCGTCCAGGTGACGGCGATACGCGGACCGGTGATGAGTCTGGCCCGTAGGCGGGGGCGCAGAATCGGCGGCGTAGGTGTCGGGGTGGCGGTGGGACTCGCGGTGGGCGTGGCCGTCGGGTCTGGACGGGGCGTCGGGTCTGGACGGGGCGTCGGGGGGGGCGTCGGCTCCATGGTGGCAGCCGTCGTCGACGTGGGGGCAGGCGTGCGGCCTGGCGCGAGCGTGGTCGTCGCCGTCGGGGCCGGTGGCGGCGATGGAGACCTCTCGTCGGCGGTGGTCGTGGGCTTCGGCGTCCGAAGCGATCCCGTGCCGCCGCCAGGACTCGTGGTCCGGTCGGGCAGGGACTCCGTCACCACACCCTCAGGCGAGTGCTCGACCACCACGCGGTCCTCCCCGACCGTGGCGATGTCGCCCGGGTCCGAGGAAGGTCTCACCGATCCGCGCGGAACCTCCCTCCCCCACCCGCACGACAGCGCCGGGGGGCAGCAGCAGTCCGTCGGGGTCCTCGAGGACTTCGCCCCCAGGAAGGATCACCTCCACGTGGACGGGTGCGACCAGGGCCGAGGCAGGCACTGGTGTCAGTTCGGGAGTGGGCCGGAGCGGGACCTGCGACCACGGCCAGGGCCAGCAGGGCCAGGGCGGCTCCAGCGCCTGCAGCCCACCAGCCCACGGCTGGGCGGCGGCGTGAAGGTGCGGATGTGGGTCTGGGAGCAAGCGCGGGGGCGGGGGCGCCTCCCGGAACGTCGGCCGCGGGAAGGCTTCCAGCGAGCGCGCGGAGACGCGTCTCCAGCCCGTCGGCAAACGCGGGGTCAACCAGCGGTGCCTGGCGGCGGCCGGCATCCTCGAGCGTGCGGCGGAGGTCGTCGTTCACGATCCCTCCTCCGAACCCATCGTCTTGCGCAGCGCCCGCGTCGCCCGGAACACGACAACGGCCATCGTCGCCTTCGACGTGCCGAGGGCCGCCGCCGCCTCGTCGGGCGTCAGGCCGGCAAGGTAGCGCAACGCGAGCGCCTGCTGGTAGCGGGGGCTCAGACGATCCATCGCGGCCAGCATCCCGGCGATGGCATCGCGGTCGCCCACCTCGTCGGCCGGGTCTCGCGGCGCCACGGCGGCCAGGCGGACCGCGGCGCCCGCGGCACGCGGCGAGGCATCACGACCCGATCGGCGGTAGTGATCGATGAGCTCGTTGGACACGATCCGGAACAGCCACGGGCCGAAGCCTCCCGGCTGCCACGTGAAGGCATGGAGGTTGCGCAGGGCGCGCTCGAAGGCCGCCGAGGTGATGTCCTCGGCGACCTCGACGACGCCGGTCCGGCGGTACGCGAACGCGTGGACCCGGGGCAGGTAGCGGCGGTAGAGCTCCGCGAAGGCCGTCGGATCGACCTTCGCCTGCTCCACCAGCATCCGCTCGTCGCGATCCGTGTCCGCGCGTCCGTCCACCTGCACCAGTGTGCCGGTATCGGGCACGCCGGGCGCGGCTACTGCGCGGCGGCCGCCGCTTGGGCCGGGACGATCACGACGTCCGGCCCGCCGATCCCGACGACGCGTCCATCTGGGGCCAGGGCGACCACCGCATACCGGACGGACTGGCCGGCACTGAGGCTCTTGTCCCAGTAGGCTCGGACCCCGTTGAGCCGCGTGCGGTAGACCGCCTCACGGGCACCGCCATCGACCGAGCGGAAGAGCACGTAGCGCACGGCAGTCGGGCGGGTGGACGCGGCCCAGCGGCACTTCGCGCCGCTGGCATCACCGTCGATCACGTAGGCGCAGTTGAAGCCGAGTCTCTCGGGGGCGCGCATGAAGCGCACGGTCGCACGATCGCTGCTGCCCAGCCGGCTGCCATCGGTACCGATCGCGACCACCCGGTAGTGGTACGCGTGGCCCGGGGTGATGGTCCGATCGACGAACCGCAGGTCCTGGTCGGGCGTGACACGGGCGATCCACTGGCGGGGCCTGCCGTCAACGGCGCGCCAGATGCGGTAGGCACGCACGTCGGCACCCGAGAACGCGGTCCAGCGGCACACGACGTACGGCTTGGCCTCGCTCATGACGGCGAGGTTGAGCGCACAGGACAGGTCGATGGCGGGCGTCGCCTCCGCGGCAGGCGTGAGCGAGGCGCTCGTGGCGGGCGCGCTTCCCGCCAGGGCGACAGTGGGCAGCAGGAGCGCCGCCATCAGGACGCCGCCGAGCAGCGAGACGAGGTTCGAACGTCGCATCGAGTTCCCTCCCGGGGTGTGCGGAATGTGGCACCCATGACAACGAGGACCGCGCGCGTCGATTACACCCGCGGCACCACGAAGGACCGGCCCGCGCACGACAGGTACTAGCCCGGTCTACTGGCGGCGCCGGGACCTTCGGGCCAGAACGGCGCGTGCTGGCACCACCCAGACTCCGTACCGAACGCGCCGGACATGGCGCTCAGGGGACATCATCTGGAGGTCATCGCACAGTGCGCAGTCAGTTCAGCGGCCGCAAGCGGACTTCGGCCGCGCTCGGCGCCATCCTTGCCCTCGCCGTCGCGGGCGGCGCGCTCGCCTACTGGACCATCGGCGGCGGCGGCACGGGCTCGGCCACCGCGGGGAACGTCAACCCTGTGACCGTGACCCAGACGTCGACGGTTACCGGCATGTATCCGGGCAGGACGCCGCAGCTGCTCGCCGGCGACATCACCAACCCGAACCCCGGCAAGGTGTTCGTGAGCTCGGTCACGGCCCTCGTTGAGCCCTTCTCCTCGACCGCCGTCGATGCCGGCAAGCCGGCATGCACGGAGGCGGATTTCGTGATCGGTGGTTCGGCCCCCGTCGGTGTCGAGATGGACCCCGGGGTCAACGTGGATGCGTGGTCGGGCCTGACGGTCGCCCTCACCGACGCGGCGACGAACCAGGACAACTGCAAGGGCGTCTCGATCCAGATCAACTACACGGCGAACCCGTAACCAGGGCCGGCGGCCGGCGGGCGGGCGACCTGATCACCCGCCCCCGGCACTCCGCGTCCTGAGCAGGATCGAAGCGGACGGTGCCGACGGTGAACACACCCGAACAGCCGGGCGCCGACGCCGGCGCCGCTGGGGCGACCGCCCTCGGGCGGCGACGTCTCCTCCAGCTCGCCGCGATCCTGCTGCTGGTCCTCCTGCTCGAGCTGGCGGGCCTGCTCCTCAGTGCACCGGACCAGGGTCAGCCTGCCGTCTCGGCCGCGTCGTACGGCCACACCGCCACCACGGGTGGCGACTTCATCATCTCCGGCGAGATCGCGCCGCTCCCGGACTGTTCGGGCGTCGCGACCCTCGTTCCAGGCGTCGACCGGTGTCTCGTGTACACCGTCCGCAACCCGGGACCCGCACCGATCGCCGTGACCTCGATCTCGATCTCGAAGGTCGGCGCTCCGGACGTGTGCCCCGTGAGCGTCCTCGATCTCGAGCGGACGACGTTCACGGGCACGCTCATGGTCGCCGCAGGTGGCACCGCGACGGTGTCCTCCGGGCGGATTGCCCTGCGTGACACGGGCGAGAACCAGGACGCCTGCAAGGGTGCCGAGTTCACCTTCACCTTCACCGGCACTGCCCGCCGTGGAGCGGGACCGACGTGACCGGGAAGCTCCGTTTCGCCCGGATGCCGGTCGCCGTGGCGGTTGCGCTGAGCCTCGTGCTTGCCACCGCTGCCGTCACGCTCGCCTACTGGGCCGTCGGCGGGTTCGGATCCGCGTCGGCCTCGACGCTCGTCCTTGATCCCCCGACTGCGGTCACCGCCACGTTCCCGAACCAGGCGTCGCGGACGGTCCGCGTGACGTGGACGGGACATGCCGCTCCCGGTGGCGGCAACCCAACCGGCTACTACGTGCAGCGACTCGCCGGCGCGACGCCGAGCCCTGCATGCGGGTCGTCGCCCACCTCGCTCCTCTCGGGCGCGGCCGCCACCTGTGACGACCCGGGCGTGGCCTCCGGTACCTACACGTACGTGGTGACGGCAGTCTTCCGGACCTGGACGGCAGCGAGCACGCCCAGCGCAGCCGTGACCGTGCCGGTCCCCGCGCTCGCGTCGTTCTCGGTGGTCCCGTCCACCCTGGCCCCGACGGCGGGCTCGGGCATCACGCTCGCCGTGACCGCGATCGACCAGTACGGGGCCACGATGACGTCGTACGCTGGCGTCCAGTGCGTGACGCTGGGCGGCGCGCACGACGCACCTGGCGGCGCCGGCCCGACCTATCCGGCCGCGGGGAGCTGCGGCAGCGGAAGCAGCGTGACCTTCACGTCCGGCGCAGCGACCGTGCCTGTCACCCTCGTCGCGGCTGAGACCACGACGATCTCCGTGGTCGACAACGCCACGGCGAAGTCCGGCACGACCGCAAGCATCGCGGTTGGCCCCGGCGCCGCGAGCAGGCTCGCGTTCACGGTCAGCCCGTCGACCCCCACGGCCGCGGGCAGCGCGTTCGCGACCCAGCCCCGCGTGACCGTGCAGGACGCGTACGGCAACACCGTGACCGGCGACACGAGCGCGGTCACCCTGGCCGTGACCGGCGGCGGGGCGCTGGTCAGCGGCTGCAGCGCGAACCCGGTCGCGGCCGTGGCCGGTGTGGCCACCTTCGCCGGCTGCCGGGTCACGACCGCGGGCACCTTCACCCTGGCCGCGACCGACGGCGCCCTCACCGGGGCGACCAGCGCGGGCTTCACGATCACCGCGGGCGCCGCGAGCAGGCTCGCGTTCACGGTCAGCCCGTCGACCCCCACGGCCGCGGGCAGCGCGTTCGCGACCCAGCCCCGCGTGACCGTGCAGGACGCGTACGGCAACACCGTGACCGGCGACACGAGCGCGGTCACCCTGGCCGTGACCGGCGGCGGGGCGCTGGTCAGCGGCTGCAGCGCGAACCCGGTCGCGGCCGTGGCCGGTGTGGCCACCTTCGCCGGCTGCCGGGTCACGACCGCGGGCACCTTCACCCTGGCCGCGACCGACGGCGCCCTCACCGGGGCGACCAGCGCGGGCTTCACGATCACCGCGGGCGCCGCGAGCAGGCTCGCGTTCACGGTCAGCCCGTCGACCCCCACGGCCGCGGGCAGCGCGTTCGCGACCCAGCCCCGCGTGACCGTGCAGGACGCGTACGGCAACACCGTGACCGGCGACACGAGCGCGGTCACCCTGGCCGTGACCGGCGGCGGGGCGCTGGTCAGCGGCTGCAGCGCGAACCCGGTCGCGGCCGTGGCCGGTGTGGCCACCTTCGCCGGCTGCCGGGTCACGACCGCGGGCACCTTCACCCTGGCCGCGACCGACGGCGCCCTCACCGGGGCGACCAGCGCGGGCTTCACGATCACCGCGGGCGCCGCGAGCAGGCTCGCGTTCACGGTCAGCCCGTCGACCCCCACGGCCGCGGGCAGCGCGTTCGCGACCCAGCCCCGCGTGACCGTGCAGGACGCGTACGGCAACACCGTGACCGGCGACACGAGCGCGGTCACCCTGGCCGTGACCGGCGGCGGGGCGCTGGTCAGCGGCTGCAGCGCGAACCCGGTCGCGGCCGTGGCCGGTGTGGCCACCTTCGCCGGCTGCCGGGTCACGACCGCGGGCACCTTCACCCTGGCCGCGACCGACGGCGCCCTCACCGGGGCGACCAGCGCGGGCTTCACGATCACCGCGGGCGCCGCGACGGTCCTCGCCGTATCGTCGGGCGCCGGCCAGTCCGCGGATGTCGGCACCGCCTTCGGGAGCCCGCTCGTCGCGCTGGTCACGGACGGCTTGGGCAACCCGGTCTCCGGCGTCACTGTCACGTTCACGGCGCCCGGGTCGGGGGCGACCGGAGTGTTCCCCGGCCCCTCGTCCACCTCGACCGCGGTCTCCAACGCAGGCGGTCTGGCGTCGTCGTCCACCTTGACGGCGAACACGGTCGCGGGTGCCTGGTCGGTGTCGGCAAGTGCGAGCGGGACGAACACGACCGCGTTCGGGCTCAGCACCAGCCCCGGCGCCGCGAGCAGGCTCGCGTTCACGGTCAGCCCGTCGACCCCCACGGCCGCGGGCAGCGCGTTCGCGACCCAGCCCCGCGTGACCGTGCAGGACGCGTACGGCAACACCGTGACCGGCGACACGAGCGCGGTCACCCTGGCCGTGACCGGCGGCGGGGCGCTGGTCAGCGGCTGCAGCGCGAACCCGGTCGCGGCCGTGGCCGGTGTGGCCACCTTCGCCGGCTGCCGGGTCACGACCGCGGGCACCTTCACCCTGGCCGCGACCGACGGCGCCCTCACCGGGGCGACCAGCGCGGGCTTCACGATCACCGCGGGCGCCGCGAGCAGGCTCGCGTTCACGGTCAGCCCGTCGACCCCCACGGCCGCGGGCAGCGCGTTCGCGACCCAGCCCCGCGTGACCGTGCAGGACGCGTACGGCAACACCGTGACCGGCGACACGAGCGCGGTCACCCTGGCCGTGACCGGCGGCGGGGCGCTGGTCAGCGGCTGCAGCGCGAACCCGGTCGCGGCCGTGGCCGGTGTGGCCACCTTCGCCGGCTGCCGGGTCACGACCGCGGGCACCTTCACCCTGGCCGCGACCGACGGCGCCCTCACCGGGGCGACCAGCGCGGGCTTCACGATCACCGCGGGCGCCGCGAGCAGGCTCGCGTTCACGGTCAGCCCGACGGGCTCCGTGCCAGGCGTGCCCTTCCCCGTCCAGCCGAAGGTCGCGATCCGGGACGCGTATGGCAACACGGTGACAACGGCGACCAACCCGGTCACCCTGGCCGTGACCGGCGGCGGAACGACGGTCACCTGCACCGCGAACACGGTCGCGGCCGTCGCCGGGGTGGCGTCGTTTGCCGGATGCAGGATCAACGTCGTGGGCACCGGCTACACGCTCCGGGCGACATCCGGGGGCCTCACCGCCGGGACGAGCGCCGCATTCAACATCACCACGGCCCTCGCGCCTACCGGCATCGCGCTGGCGAACAAGCCGGGCGGCACCCGGGACCAGATCGAGCCCGGCGACCAGATGATCATCAGCTTTGCCGGCACGCTGAAGGCGAGCACCCTGTGCTCGACCTGGCCCAGCGACACGACGGCGTACTCGGCGAGCGACGGCACCCTGACGCTGGTCGGCCAGGGCGGACCAGCCGGCGACGACGAGATCCTGTTGAGCACCAGCACGTCCTGCGGCGGTGCCCTCAACTTCGGCTACGTCGACCTTGAATCGACGGCCGTGGTCGGCGGCACGGGCTCCTACACGTGGAATGCAACGATCGCCTGGGACCCTTCCACCGACACGTTGACCGTCACCGTGGGTGCGCTGACCTCCGGCGCTCCTCCCGTCAACACCAGCGCCCGCATCAATCGGACCTACCACCCGAGCGCGACCCTCACCGACCCGCTGGGCATCCCGATCAGCGGCACCGCCACGAACCGCAGCCGCTTCTTCTAGCCAGGTGCCGCAGGACGACGGCTACCCTTCGGGACTGTCGAGGTCCCGGGCGAACGCGGGCAGCGCGTCCGGGGCGCTGGGCGCTACGTCCGGGCGCGGCCTCGATCGGGCGGGCATCGTCCGCCACGCACGCTCGTCGAACCCCGACGCGATCGCCTCCTCGCGCGTCATCACCGCATAGCGCGCGGCCACCGCGAGCGCGTCGAGGGCCGCACGCGCCTCGGCCGGTGTCAGCGATGCAAGTGACGAGGCATTCGCAAGGCCCACGCGCTCCAGACCCCGTCCGTTGATGGACGCCGCGTACTGGGCGGCCCAGACGAGCTGGGGCGACTGATCACCGAGCGGCCGGCCCGGCGCAGCCGCCAGGGCGGCGCAGACGACCCCGCGCGAGCCAGGGGCCTCCCGCACGAGGTACC
Source organism: uncultured Chloroflexia bacterium (assembly GCA_963748625.1). Taxonomy (GTDB): domain Bacteria; phylum Chloroflexota; class Limnocylindria; order Limnocylindrales; family CSP1-4; genus CAIXZV01. The sequence continues at coordinate 288,470 of CAVVJT010000004.1, forward strand.
AGTTGTCGGGCCCTTCGATCAGGTCCACCAGGACAGACGCATACGGAAGACCGAACACGGATGCACCGCCGAGGCCATGCGCGTCGCCGCCCGGGACAGCCAGCATCAGGTGGAGGTCCGCAGGCTCGCGCAGCAGGCGGCGGTGCGCTCGGATCCATCCATCCCGTGCCTGGGCCGCGCCGATCCCGGTCGCGGCCGGCTCATCGATGATCACGACAGCGCAACCGGCGGCCCGCAGCGCTGCCAGCTCGCCGGCAAGGGATGCTGCAAAGGCCAGGGCCTGCCCGTTGAGGACGGAGAGGTCCCCGCAGGCGCCCCCATCGCGCAGCGCGAGCGTGTACGGGCCCGGTACCACTGCGGCGACGGTCGCGTCGGTGAGCGCCGCAGTCGCATGGAACGTGCGCACCAGCATGCCGTCGGGACCGGTGTCTCCTGCGGCGAGCGCGCCAAGCAGTGCCGCAATGGGGTCGGCCCACGAGACCTGGCCGTCGGAGATGAGATCGAGACCAGCCTCGACCTGGGCGGTGACCGCCTCGGCCCGGAGCTCCGCCCGCGCGGCGGTCACCGCCTCGGGCGTGACCCGACCGGCCGCCGCCTCGGCCTCGAGCGCGGTCACATCGACCCCGGATGACGTGACGCGGGGCCAGGCCCCGCGAAGCATGGCGAACACCTTCGGATCGTACCCTCCCATCCGCCGCGCCATGGGCTGCGAAGAGGGGGCGATGGACATGCTGCTCACTGGCCCGCTCACCACCCACCCGGCCGTCGCGTTCCTCCGTTCCTTCGCGCCCGTGCCCACTCGACCCGCCCTTGGGTATGATCGACCTGCCCGGCGGACGGGGGAAGTGGAGGATCGGTTGCGGCAGCCTGATGACGTGCAGGCGCAGCGGCGCGCGGAGGACGCGGCGCTGCTGGCGCGTATCGTCGACAAGGATGAGCGGGCCGTGGAGGCGCTGTATGCGCGCTACTCCGGGCCGCTCTACTCGCTTGCCTACCAGGTCACCCACGCCGAGCGCTTCGCCCAGGACGTCGTCCAGGAGGTCTTCGTCGCCCTCTGGCGCGATGCGAGTCGCTTCGACCCCGCCCGCGGCGCCGTCGCGCCCTGGCTCTTCTCGCTGGCGCGGCACAAGGCGATCGACCTCGTCCGTCGTGAGGCCAACGTCCGCAAGCACACCGCGGACGTGGACCTCGAGCTGCGTGAGGCCGACGATGACGTGGATCACGAGACATGGCTCCGGATCCGCCGCGAGCGCGTCCATGTGGCGATCGAGGAGTTGACGCCGGTCCAGCGCGAAGCGCTGGAGCTCGCCTTCTTCCAGGGCCTCACCCACGTCGAGGTGTCGGAGCGCCTCGGTATCCCCCTCGGCACGGCCAAGACCCGGATCCGGAGCGCACTGCTCCGTCTCCGCGACGTCCTCGGTGACTCGGTCTCGGAGCTGCCTGCGGGTGCGGGAGCCCTCGAGCCATGATCCACGCCGAGGCCGAAGCACTCCTCGCCGCCGGTGCGGTCCTTGGCGACCTCGACCCTGACGAGCAGGCCCGCTACGACACCCATCGCGCCGCCTGCGACGCGTGCCGGTCCCTTGAGGTCGAGCTCGACCACGTCCTCGCCGACCTGGCGCTCGTGGTCCCCGAACGCGTGCCGCCTCCGGATCTCCTCGACGGCATCCGGGCGGCGATCGCGGCCGACGGAGCACGCGCCGGCGGACCGGTGTCGAGCCCCGTCGACATGTCAGCCGTGTCCCCGGGCCGCACGCCCGACGTGGCGCCTGTGGCTCCTGACGTGGAGCCCGTGACAGGCAAGGTCATCGCCTTCGATCCTGCACGCTCGCGCCGCTCACAACGCCTGCTCGTCTCCTCTCTCGGCCTCGCGGCCGTGCTGGGCATCGTGGCCGTCGGCCTCGGTGTCAGCAACCGCGGCCTGCAGCAGGATCTCGCTGCGCAGACCGCACAGGTGACACGCCTGGAGGCAACGGTGGCGAGTGCCGGCAGCGCGATGACCGTCGCCCTGAATCCGTCACACGTCACGGTCGCCCTGCACGCCGAGCCGCTCGCGCCCGAGGCGGCAGCAGCGGTGATGTACCTGCCCGGATCGACGTCGTCGTGGATCGTTGTCGAGAACCTTCCGGCCACACCCGCGGGCCACGGCTACCAGCTCTGGTATGCCGACGCGGCGGGGGTGCACGGCCTGCAGACGGTCGCCTTCGATGGTGAGGGCGCGTTCATGGCCCCGATCGACGCCGACCTGGCCGACGCGGCAGCCGTCATGATCACCCTCGAGCCGGACGGCGGCGCCACCGGAGAGCCCGGGCCGCAGGTGGTCTTCGGCGAGCTGTAGCGGCTACCCCGCCCAGTACGCAGCGCCCACGAACCAGAGCGCGACCATCGCCAGCCCGAGCAGTCCCACGCCCGCGAGGCGGATGCCGAACGTCCCAGCCGTGCCGAACACCGGCACGGTCGTACCCGGTGTGGTACCGGGGCGGCGCCACATCGAGCGTATGGTGGGAACCATCGTGGGCGCGAACAGCACGCCCAGCCAGAGGCCGGTGACGAGGCCGCCGGCATGCGCCCAGTTGTCGATGCCGGGCATCACGAACCCGTAGATCATGGTGATGGCCGCGGCGCCCACCAGCTGGCCGATGAACGCGCGGGACGCCCGGTCGATCATGGGCCGGTGGACCATCTCGGCCGCGATCAGCACCCCGAACAGGCCCATGATCGCCCCCGACGCGCCCACGCTCACCGCGGAGCTCGTGCCCAGCGCAAATGACAGGAGCGAGCCGCCAGCCGCCGCCGCGAGGTACAGGAGCAGGAAGTTGCGCCGCCCGTAGAGCTGCTCCACGAACGGGCCGGCCAGCCACAGCGCGTACATGTTGAGGCCCAGGTGGAGCAGGCCGCCGTGGACAAGAGTCACGGTCCACAGCCGCCAGATCTCCCCGACCGCGACGAGCGGCTTGATGAGCGCGAGGAACTCGAACAGCAGCTCGCCGACCTGGGGCGCGAAGTCCACCGCCATCGAGGTGATCACCGTGACGCCGATCACGCCGAGCGCGAACGAGAAGCCCCGGTCGCCCCGGGCGCGCGCGAAGTAGCGGCCCGACGCTCCCTGGTCACCCAGCTCCTTCGACAGCCAGCCCATCCGGTTGGCGATCTCCGGCTTGTCCTCGCTCGGCGCGCGCCGGTCGGCCTCCTTGTAGGCGTCGAGCGCGCCCCGGAGGTTCCCCGCGCGCACCCGTGCGGCGGCGACGTTGCGCCACGCGGCGTACGTGTAGTCGTTCTCGGCAAGACGCGTCGCGGCCTCCCACTCGGCGAGCGCCTGGGCGTCGTCGTCGAGCCGGTGGAACGCCTCGCCCAGGCCGATCAGGGCGGCCGACGTGAGCGCAGGGTCGTCGATCCCCACGATCCGCTGGTAGAGGCGGGCCGCATCCACGAAGTCCGCCGAGGCCATCAGCTCCGCGGCATGGGCCAGGGCGGCCTGCGCCTCTGCGCGACTCAGCGGCCCCTGGCGACCCATCGCCCCACGGTAGTCGAACTCGGATGCGTCACTCACGCGAGGCAGGGTACCCGAGAAGCGTTGCCTAGGCCGTCAGGCAAGGCCCAGGCCGTCGGGCAAGGCCCGGGCCGTCGGGGCGTCCGGCCGTCCTCCGCCGTCCGACGACCCGGGCGCTAGACTCGGCGAATGTGCGGACGATTCACCCAGCAGCGCCCGACCTCTGACATCGCGGCCATCTTCGGCGCCGAGGACCTTGCCGACGATCCCGGCGGCCACTTCAATGTCGCCCCCACCGATCCGGCGGCCGTCGTGGTCCAGCGGGAGGATCGCCGGGCGGTCGTGCGCTACCAGTGGGGGTTCCAGCCGTCCTGGGCCACCGCCGGCAAGGACGGCCGCCCTCCCCAGCGTCCCTTCAACGCGCGAGCGGAGTCCCTCTCCACGAGCGGGCTCTTCCGCGACGCCTTCCGCAAGCGGCGCTGCCTCGTCCCCGTCGACGGCTTCTACGAGTGGCGACGCGAGGGCAAGGCCAGGATGCCGCTCCACATCCATGACGCCGGCCGCAACATCCTCGCGCTGGCTGGCCTCTGGACCGGGCGCCAGGACGAGGTGACGGGCGAGTGGATCCGCAGCTTCACCATCGTCACCACCCGCCCCAACGATTTCATGGCCTCGATCCACGACCGGATGCCGGTGGTGGTCCCACCCGAGTCGTGGGAGCTGTGGCTCGACCCCACCCCAAAGGACGCCGGCGAGCTGCGTGCGCTCCTGGAGCCAGGCGAGCAGATCGGCCTTGCCGCGTACGCGGTGGGCACGCTCGTCAACAACGCCCGCAACGACGGGCCCGAGTTGATCCTGCCCGCGGACTCCACCCCCGTGGCGGATGACCGGCCGGAGGACGCCAGCCTCCGCCTCCTCTGACGCCCGATGGATCTGCGTCACCTGCCTGGCGACGCTCAGAGGACCCTCCGCCCGGGGAGCATGCCCTCCGCCATCTCGGAGGCGGCAACGACGTGGCGCCGGTTGAGCAGAGCGAAGGGGTACCGGCTGATGATCCGCCGGTCGGCGAGTGACCTTGTGCGGACATCTGTGAGGGGGACGAATACGGGATCGGTGGACTCGACCAACGCCGCCAGGTCCCCGCCGTCCGGCCCATACAGCTCGCCGGTCAGCGTGTGGCCCGGCGTCACGTAGATCATGGCGTGGGTGATCTTGGGGATCCGGAACTCCCTGGCATCCGCGACGGCGGCGGCCGCCTCCAACTGGCCGAAGATCGTCACCTCCTCGGGGCTGACCCAGATCCGGGCGGCCGTGACCTTCGTCGGCTCGCCGTTGCGCCGCAGGATCGTCACGTCGTGAAGCGCGAGCATGCCGACGTGGTGGTTCATGAAGTCCGAGAGACGGCTGAACCGGCCGATGTCGAACGTGCCCGTCACCCGCATATGCTGGCCCACGAGCTCCACCCGGACCGGGGTTGCCAGGGTCGGGACATGCGGGGCTGCGGCGACAACCTGACCGTCATCCACCAGGTCCTCGAGGTGGATGGAGACGTCGCCATCCGGGCGCTGGTCGGGGACGACGGCGAAGTCGCGCGCGGCCTCAGATTCGATCATCGTGGGCACCTGGCTGGCATGGGGCTCTGACCCGGCCTGAGCCGGTCCCACGATGGTCGGGAGCGCTGGCTTACGAGCGCCATAACGCGGAGTTCCCAGCAGTCCCAGGTGGCCTTGCGCACGTGAACCGACGCCCCACCGGATGCGGGGCTGTGCCAACCCGGTTCAGCCGTCGCCCGCGACAGGCTCCCAGCCGGCAGCACCCGTGGCGGCGCGCAGGGCATCCTCGGGCGCGAGCCCGCGATCCAGGCCTGCCGCGATCACGCCCACGAGCGCCCCGAACGCGCCGTCATCGTCTCCCGGCGACCCCAGGACGAGCGCGGAGGCCGGCACAGACGGCTGGTGCGCACCGTGGGCCAGGACCACGACCAGGCTCGCCCCCGCGAACGCAGCCGCGTCCACGGTGGCCGGGATCACATCCACGGGCACCTCGTCTGTGACGACGAGGACGTCGAAGGCGGTGAGGTAGCTCAGGCCGAGGGCGACGTCCGCAGGCTCCAGGAGCGGACCCTCGCCGGCGGCCGAGCTGGGCGCCGTCGAGGCAGGATCGGCGAACGGATCCTCGTCGTCAGGCTCGGCGGGCAGCTGGCTTCGCCGGGTCGGGCGAACGGGGTCACGAAGGACGGCGGCGTGACCCACCGACGACCTGGCAAGCGCGATGAGCAGGGCGTTGCCTGCAGCGTCGTCGCCGATCCGGCCGACCAGCTCCACGCGCGCTCCGGCACCGACTGCTGCAAGCGCGATCTCACAAGCGCGCCCTGCGGGACCCGACGGTTCCGACGAACGCCAGGCAGGCATCCCGACAACGGTGATCATGCCGACAGACTACCCCTCACCCGGCATCGGGCGCGGGACCAACGCCGTCAGCGCGTGACTGCGTCGTTGTCCGGCGTAGGCGTCGCTTCGGGGTCAGGCGTGTCGGAGGGCCTCGGCGTCCGCGTCGGCTGGGGCGTGTCCGTCGCGTGCTCGTCGTCCTCGTCCGGCGTGGCCGTGGGCTTGGGGGTTGGCTTGGGGGTGGGCTTCCTCGTCGGCGAGGCAGTCTTGTTGTCACCCGAGGCGGAGCCGCCGCTGTCGTCGGTCTTGTCCTCGTCGTCCGGCGTCTCAGTCGGCTCGGGCGTCTCGCCCGGCTCGGCGGACTCGGACGGGGACGGGCTCGGGGACCACTCGGCGGACTCGGACGGCGAGGGGGACGGGCTCGGGGGCGCAGTCGCCTCGGGTGCCTCGCTCGGATCATCGGTCGCGGTGGGAACCTCGACCGGCGGGGTCGGGCCGCCATCGACAAGGCCGAGGGCGGCTGCAGCCCCGTACGTGACCCCCCCGCCAAGCGCGACTACCACCAGGACCACGGCGAGCGCTTGGACCCGGACCACGGCCGGGAACCCGCCGCTGAAGGTGACCCGGAAGGCATCGCGGATGGAGGCGAGGAGCGCGATCAGCGCGGCTGTGCGCAGCGCGTGCCCGGCGGCGCGCGCCGGCGCGGGCAGGGGCTCGGCGCCCACCGCAGCCATGACGCGGTCCGCGAAGCCCGGCGACGTGGCCACCGGGACGCGGCCGGCCACGGCCTCGAGCTCGCGTGCGAGACGGGCCTCGGCGGCCAGCTCGTCCGGCGTCATGCCCTCGGCACCGTCCAGCTCGTCAGGGCGGAACGGGCCGCTCATTGCTCGGTCTCCTCGAGATTGCGCCGGAGGCGCGCGAGGCCGCGGTGCAGGTGGGTCTTCACGGTGCCGAGGGGACGGTCGGTCGCCTCGGCGATCTCGTTGAGCGAGCGCTCCGCGAAGAAGCGCAGCGCAACGACCTCGCGGTAGGGCTCATCCAGAGCGGCGACGGCTGCACGAAGCTGGGCGTCGCGCTCGGAGCGCAGGAACGAGTGGGCCGGATCGACCGCCTCGGTGGTCATCGTGGTCCGATAGCGCTCCTGGCCGGGCAGATCTCCCTCGGCGGCAAGCGGGTCGAGCCAGGTGACCTGCTTGCGCTGCGAGGAGCGCCGGATCGCCAGACGGACGGCGATGCGAGTCAGCCACGCACCGAAGGCGCCGTCCGCGCGCCATGACCCCAGCGAGCGATACGCGATCACGAACGCCTCCTGGGACACATCCTCGGCCTCGGCACGATCGCCGAGGACTCGAGCACACGCGGCGACGACCGATGGCGCTTCACGCTCCACGAGGAGGCGGAAGGCGTCTCGGTCGCCGGCGAGGACTGCATCCACGATCGTGCGGTCATCGGGTGTGGCCTCAGCGTCGCTGCGGACGCGCCTGGTGTCGATGGCTTGCGGTTCCTCCGTCCTGCGGGACACCGAGTATGCCCGGTGCGGGCTCCCGGTCGGTTCCCATCGCAGGACGGAGGTCATGCAGTCTGTCGGCGTTGGTGGCTGATCGCTGTCAGTTGCCCGGTGTGGGCTCGGACGTCGGCTCGGCGGTGGCGTCGTCGTCATCGTCGTGGTCGTCGTCATCGTCGTCGCCGCTGCCCGAGTGGTCGTCGGTCGGCTTCGCGGTGGCGTGGTCGTCATCGTCGTCGCGGTCACCGCCGTGGTCGTCGGTGGCGCCTGGTGAGGCGCTCGCGTCGTCGTCGTCCATGTCCTCGTCCGAGTCGTCGTCATCGTCGTCGCCGCTGCCCGAGTGCTCGTCGGTCGGCTTCGCGGTGGCGTCATCGTCCGAGGAAGCGTCGTCGCGGTCACCGCCGTGGTCGTCGGTGGCCTGCTCGGACTCCGGGGTGCCTGTGGGCTCCTCGGTGGCGTCGTCAGCCTCCGGGGACCCGGTCGGCTCCTCGGACTTGAGCTCGTCGGTCGCCTCGGGCGACCCGCTGGCCTCGGGGGACTCCGACTCGTCCTCGATCTCCATCGTGGCGTCGTCGGCCGGGTTCGTGGTGGAGGTCGACGCGGGGCTGTCATCGGTCGCGCGACCGCCGCTCACGAAGGTGCTGGTGGCGAACGTCGCACCGGCAACAAGGAAGACGGCGACAAGCGCAGTGCCGGCCGACCGGACCGTGGTGTGGGTGAGACGCATCCGTGAACCTGGCTCTCTGGGTGGTGTCGTGCGCGGCTCCCTCGGCCGCGTCACACCTCCTGAGGCAGTTGCGCGTGCAAAGGTTTCAGGCGGTCTCAGCAGGGTCGGCGGCGACCGGAGCTCGAGCCGGGAGCGCGCCCGATCCGGCCTCCAGACGGCGCAGCTCGGGCACGAGGACCGCGACCACCATCGTCACCAGCAAGGTGATGACGCACCCGATGACCAGCGCGACGGTCGCCGTCATGTGCTCCGCCACCGCACCCGATGCGATGTTGCCGATCGGAATCAAGCCCCAGGACGTGAGGATGTACAGGCTCAGCACCCTTCCCCGAAGACGGCCGGGGACCAGGACCTGGAGCAGGGTGTTCGACGTGGCGTAGTAGACGACCTGGCACGCTCCAAGGACGGCGAGCGCCGCCATGGAGACGGGCAGCGACCGCGACACCGCGAACACGATCTCCGCGATGCACGCGATCACGAGGCCGGCCAGCAGGGATCGCCCGCTGCCCCCGGACGGCCGCAGGATGGCGAGACCGAGGGCGCCCGCGAGCGCACCCACGCCGATCGCCGCGGACAGCATCCCGAGGCCCGTCGCGCCGATCCCGAGGACGTCCCGCGCAAAGACCGGCAGGAGCATCAGGTAGTTCAGCAGGAACAGCGCCGGCACACCCGCCAGGAGCACGAGTGTGGCCACGATGCGCCGGCTGCGGACGTAGCGCACGCCGTCCATGAGGTTCGCCCACAGGGAGGCCGCCTGGGTCCGCGAGGATGCCGACGCCGGGACCCGCAGCCGCCAGAAGATCGTCGCCACCGCGAGCAGGGCGAATGCGTTGGCCCAGAACGCGATCCCCAGGCCTCCCGCGGCGATGGCCGCACCCGCCAAGGCCGGCCCCAGGATCCGCGAGAGGTTGAACTGGGCGGAGTTGAGCGCCACCGCGGAGCCGATGGCCTCGCGCTCGACCAGGCTGGGCACGATCGCCTGGTAGGTGGGGTTCTGCATGGCGTTGGCGGTGCCCATCAGGAAGGCCAGGACCGCCACCTGCCAGAACTGGACGAGACCCGTGGTGACCAGGATCGCGAGCACGAGGGCGAGGGCGGCGCTGGTCAGCTGGGTGGACGCGAGGAGGCGGCGCCGGTCGAAGCGGTCCGCCGCCACGCCCGCCATGGGCGAGAGCAGCAGGACCGGCAGGATCTGGAGACCCGACACGACGCCCAGGGCCGCAGGTGAGTTCGTCAGCTCCAGGACCAGCCAGCCCTGGGCGGTCCCCTGCATGAACGCCCCGATCGAGCCGACCATCGCGCCCGCCAGGAACGACCGGAATGTGGGGTAGGCAAGCGCAGGGAAGCGCCCACCGGCGCCTCCGGATTGCGTGGACCTGTGCCCCTCGGACGTGGGTTCAGCCCTCCGCGGGCGGCACCGGATCGGCGTCGCGGATCACGTCGAGCGGTCCCAAGGCGAGGCCATCGAGCTCCACGCCGAACGTGTCGTGATCCCCCACCAGGACGACCGCAGCCCGGTCGGGCCGGATGTGCTCCTGCGCGACGCGCTGGACGTCGGCGGTGGTCACCGCCTCGATGGCCTCGCGGTAGCGGGCGAGCTCGTCGTCGGGGAGGCGATGGACGAAGAGGCCCGCGAGTGACCCTGCCACGGGACCCGGGGTCTCGAAACGGAGCGGGAACACGCCGACCAGGAAGTCACGCGCGGCGCGCAGCTCGTCGTCCGTGACGGCGGTCTCGCGAATGCGCTCCAGTTCGGCGAAGAACTCCCGGAGCGCCGGCACCGTGGCCTCGGAGTTGACGGCCGCACGCGCGCTGAACGGGCCGGGGGCGCGCCGCAGGTCGAAGCCGGCACTGGCGCCGTACGTGTAGCCCTTCTCCTCGCGCAGGTTGCGATTCAGGCGGGAGTTGAAGAGACCGCCGAGGATCATGCTCATGACCGACACGGCATGGAAGTCGGGGCTGCTGCGAGCGAGGCCCGGGTGGCCGATCCGGATCTCGGTCTGGACCGAGCCTGCCCGGTGGACGACCCGCACGAAGCGCTCCGCCACGGCGCTCGTGGCGTCGATGGGCGCAGCATTGGCGGTGGGTCCGCCAGCCGGACCCTGCCACGCGCCGAGCAGCGACTCGGCGATTCCCAGGGCGTCTTCGGGTTCGACGTCGCCGACGACCACCAGCGCGGACTGCGCAGGATGGAACGCGCGCTCGTGGACGGCCCGCAGGTGGTCCGGCTCAAGCAGGGCGACGGTCTCCGACGAGCCGCCCGCGGGACGGTGGTATGGGCTGGACGCGGCGTAGATCGAGGAGACGAACGCCTCCTCGGCACGACGCCGCGGATCGGCCCTGGCCTGGAGCAGGTCGGTAAGACGCTCCTCCCGGAGGCGGTGCATCTCTGACTCGGGGAACGACGGACGGAGCACGACCTCAGCGAGGAGCTCCATGGCGGGTGCAAGGCGGCTGGCCGGAACGTCGAGCCCGGCGGACGTCGCATCCCAGCCGGCCTCGGCGTGGAGCGAGGCGCCCAGGCGCTCGGCAGCATCCGAGAGGGCGATGGCATCGTGGAGCTCCGTGCCCTCGGTGAGGCCGCGGGCGCCAAGGACCGTCGCGCCTCCCAGGGCGGACGGCTCGTCAGCGGCTCCGTTGCGGATCACGAGGGACGCGGTCACGAGCTCGCGGCCGGCCATCGGGGTCACCACGACCTGCAGGCCGTTGGGGAGCGCGGTGCGCACGGTGGCCGGGAACTCGTACGGCCGGGGGTCGCCCGGCACCGGGCGCGTGGTGATCATCGGACGCTCGGTGCTCACGCCGCCTCCTCGTCGCCGGCTTCGCCGCCGCTCGCGTCCCCGCCGGTCCCGCCGGTCTCGCCGCCGCCGGTCCCGCCGTCGGCCGCAGTGTCACCCGCGGCGGCGGGCACGTAGGTCAGGATCACGCGGTTGTCCGCGCGGAAGACCTCGCGCGCGGCATCGCGGACCTGCTCGGCGGTGACCGCGAGGTAGCGCGGCAGGAGTGTGTTGATCAGGTCGGGGTCGTCGAAGAGACCCGCGTACTCCGAGAGGCGGCGCGCGCGCTCCTCCACGCGGGCGAGCGAGCCCAGCTCGTCGGCCTCGGTGAGGGCCTTGGCGCGGGCCATCTCGTCCTCGCCCGGGACTTCGGCGGCCAGGCGCTCCAGCTCCTCGAAGAAGGCGGCCTCCACCTGCTCCACCGGCACGTCCGACTTGACCGTTGCCACGCCGAGGCACACCGACGACCCGCCGACGAAACCCCACGTGCCGAGCTCCACGTCCTGCGCGATCCGCTCGTCACGGACGAGGCGCTTGTGGAGGCGGCTGCTCCGTCCGCCGGTGAGGAGCTGGCAGCCCAGCTCGAGGGCGTCGAGCCGCTCGTCGCCGTAGACGGGTGCCCGGAACCCGATGTAGAGCCGCGCGAGCGGGACCCGGTCCTCGACGGTCTCGCGACGCTCCTCGCCCAGGAGGGCCGGCAGCGACATGTCGGGCAGCGGCGGGATGGCCGGGTTGGCGGGGATCGGCCCGAAGTACCGCTCGGCCCAGGCCATGACCTGGTCGTGCTCGCAGTCCCCTACCACGGCGAGCGTCGCGTTGTTGGGCGCGTAGTAGGTGGCGAAGAACTCGCTGACGTCCTCGAGCGACGCGGCGTCGAGGTCCTCCATCGAGCCGATCGTGGGATGGTGGTACGGGTGGTCCTCGGGATAGAGGTGGCCGAAGAGCTTCTGGACCCAGCTGCCGTACGGGCGGTTGTCGTAGCTCCAGCGCTTCTCGTTCTTGACCACGTCGCGCTGGTTGTCCAGGTTCTCCTGGCTGAGTGCGTCGAGGAGGGTGCCCATCCGGTCGGCCTCCAGCCAGAGCGCGAGCTCCAGCTGGTGCGACGGCAGGGTCTCGTAGTAGTTGGTCCGGTCCAGCCAGGTGGTCCCGTTGAGCGTGCCACCGGCGGCCTGCACGAGCTGCATGTGCTCTGTCTTGCCGACGTTCGCGGAACCTTGGAACATCACGTGCTCGAACAGGTGCGCAAAGCCGGTCTTGCCTGGGACCTCGTGTTTCGAGCCGACGTTGTACCAGATGTGGACACCCACGACGGGCGCGAGATGGTCCTCGGCGATGATCACGCGGAGGCCGTTGGGGAGACGCTCGTCGGTGAACGCGACGACGGGAACGGGCATGCGGGCGGGGTTCCTCCGGTGGGGCGGGTACGGGGATTGTACGGGTCGCGGGCGTCGGCCCCCCGCGGAACACCCGCCGGCCGCCCACATCCGGACGGGGCCCGCCGTCGCCTTCTTGACAACGCCTCGGCTCGTGTTAGATGATCATCTAACACGCGTTCGATCAGTCAGGATGTCATGCGTACAGCCGCCAGGCCTACCCTGCCCGCTGCCCCCTCGCCGGCCCCGCTCCGCCGTGTCGGCGCGATGGCGGACCTTCCCGCGACATTCGACATCCGCACGGCATTCGACTTCGCGATCAGCCTTGCCGTGGAGGTGGGTGAGCACGACGAGCTGCCCGCCGAAGACCGCACCTGGCTTGACCAGGCTCGTGGCTCACTCCCCGAGCGGGTCCGCGCCACCGTCGAGGACGAGCTGTGCATCTTCGCCGCCGGCCTCGTGGTCGATCATCCCGAGGTGACGGACGCTGCAGGCGTGGTGGACCTCCTCCGCGCCACAGCCGGCGCGACCTTCGCCCGGGCGATCCTCGCCGAGGGCCTGCGCGACCCCGAGCGCCAGGCGGACGTCGCGGCAGCGCTCGGCGGCGACCGCGACGCGATGGCCCGCGTGACCGACGCCTGGCCCACGTCCAAGCGGGACTGGGTCGGCCGGCTCGTCGATGATCCCGACAGCCTCGTGGGCGACCTCGTCGAGCTGCTGGACGCCTGGCTCCCTCGCTATCGGGAGATCGAGCCGAGAGTCCGCTCGATCATCACCCGCGACGTCGAGCTCCGGGCCGCGGATCGCGCCGCGCTGCCGCCGGCCGAGCTCGTCGAGCGGACCACCAACGGCATCCGCTGGCTGTCCGAACCCGGCGTGCGACGCGTCGTGCTGGCGCCGTCCTACCTCGTGCGCCCGTACAACTTCACGTTCGCCGGCGGGGACTGGCGGCTCTTCGTGTACCCCGTCGCTGATGCCGCCCTGGAGCCTCACGATCCTTACGCCCCACCGGTGGCCCTGCTCCGCCTGCACCGGGCGCTGGGTGACGAGTCGCGGCTGCGGATCCTGCGCCTGCTGCGGGACCGCGACTGCTACCTGACCGAGATCGCGGAGCGCATGGAGCTGTCCAAGCCCACGATCAAGCACCACCTCGCCCACCTGCGGGCAGCCGGTCTCGTGACCCTGACCGAGGAGGGCGGGCTCTCCTACTACAGCTTGCGACGCGAACGGCTCGACGACGCCTCGTCGGAGCTCAAGCGCTACCTGGCCTAGCCGGCCATCAAGGAGGTCCACACCGATGCCTGACCAGCTGAACATCAACGGCACCGACTTCCTCGCCCACGAGCGCGCGGGCGATCTGCGCTCGACGGCACATGAGCTTCACGGCATCCCGAAGCCCCAGGGACTTGCCCATGCCCACGGCGGCCGCGTGCAGCGTGTGCGTGCCACGCTCGGCCGCCGGCTGATCTCCCTGGGCTCGGCCGTGGCCGGCCACCACGACTGAGGTGGCGCGCCGTGACGGTGACGCGGAGGCCGGAGACAGCTAGATCGGGAGCAGCACCAGCAGGACGGTGAACGGCAGGGCGAGCAGCAGCGAGTCGCGCGTGAGGCGCCCGGCCGCGGCAAGGTCTGCCTTGTGCGCCGCCGTATCAGCCACCGTCTGCATCGACACGTGGCCATCACCGAAGTTGCTGTTGCCCGAGATGGCGTAGCCGGCGCAGAAGCGGCGCCGGGCCTGGAGCCACGAGAAGAAGCCGCCCCACAGCGGGAACAGCACCAGCAGACGTGCCCAGGACGGGGCGCCGATGGCCAGGAGCACTCCGAACAACGCTGCCGCGGCCACAAACGCGACGATCGCGAACGCCCGCCGGCGGCGGATCTCCCACGGCCCGATGTTGCACGCCCCCGCCACGTACTCGTGACCCGGCACCGGCGCGATGGGGGTGATGTTGCTGGACAGGCCTGTCATGGATCCTCCGGAACGGACGCGAACGCTTCCTATGTTCATGTTCGCGCATCGGGAACCGATGGATGGGAGGAGGCTCGCGCACGTCGCGGGCGATCCGCCGGTAGACTCCCGGCCCATGAACCGTCGCGTCCCCTTCTTCGCCGTCGCGCTTGGCCTCCTGCTCACGGCCGGGAGCGCCATCCCCGTCCTTGCCCACGCCGAGCTCGTGACGTCAGACCCGGAGGCGGGCTCCACGGTCTCCGATGTCACCGAAGTGACCCTCGCGTTCAACGAGGCGCTCAAGAGGAGCGTCTCGTCCTTCAAGCTGATCGGGCCGGATGGGACCACGATCGGCACGGGAACGATTTCCAGTCCCAGGAGGATGTCGTTGTCCGGCCTCTCCCTGGGCCCTGGCGAGCACACCGTGAAGTGGACAGCCGCGGGCCAGGATGGCCACATCGATCGCGCCAAGTTCACGTTCACCGTCGAGGCCTCGCCCGAGACCGAGCCACCCGCCGCTACCGACGCGCCGGCGGCCGCCCCGGCGGCCGGGGTGCCGGTCGCCACCGCGACACCGGCGTCGTCGACCAACGCTCCCACCGCTGCGCCGACGACCTCCGCGCCGACCGCCGCGCCGACCGCCGCGCCGAGCGCTGCGCCCGAAACCGCCCCCGCTTCGACGTCCGGCACGGATGTCCTCCTGCCGATTGTCGGCGGCCTCGTGATCGTCGGCCTCGTTGGCGCCCTCGTGCTGCGCCGAAGCCGCGCGGCCTGACCGGGTGAGCACGGGTCCGCGCGCACTGGTCGCGCGCCTCACGGGAGCGTCGCTCGCGCTGCTCGCGATCATCGCCCTGCCGGCGACGGTCGCCGCCCACGGCATGTCGCCCGTGTACCAGAGCCCGCTGCCCCTCGCGGTCTACCTGGTTGGCGCGGGCGCAACCGTCGCGCTCTCGTTCGTGTTCATCCTCGCGCGCAACCTGCGGGCCGCCCCGTACCCGTCACCGGTCCCCGTCCGCGTGCCGCGCCTGGTCAGGGTCGGGCTACGCGCCCTGGGACTGGCGGCGTGGACCTGGATCATGGTCCAGGGCATCGTGGGCGGCAGCTCGACGGCGGCCGTCGCTCCGCTGTTCCTGTGGATCTACGGCTGGGTGGGGCTCGCGGTCATCTCGGCGCTCTTCCTGCCGGTCTGGGAGTGGCTCGATCCCTTCGCGACCCTCCACGACATCCTCGCCTGGATCGTGCGGCGCATGGGCGTGAAGGCGTGGAAGCCTGCCGCCCTGCCGAGGAGGCTGCGCCACTGGCCGGCCACCATCGGATTCGCCTTCTTCGTCTGGGTTGAGCTCGTGGCCGCACCCGGAAGCTCCACGCTCACCATCGTGCTCGCGGCGTACACCCTGCTGACGCTGGCCCTCATGGCCCAGTACGGCCGGGACCGCTGGCGCGGCGAGGGCGAGGTGTTCACCGTGTGGTTCCGCACCCTCAACCGGCTGGCTCCACTCGGTGTGGCCCGACGCGATGCCGCGGGCGCCGCCGTGCCGGCACGCATCGAGGACACGCCGGATCCCGCGATCCTCGTGCGGAGCGTCGTTCGCCTCGGGCCTGCTCGATGCGGCGTGGACCCCGCCCGTGATCGTGCTGGTGGCGCTCGGGACGGCATCGATCATCTTCGACGGCGCCAGCCAGACCGTGGTGTTCGCCACCATCTTCGGAGCACCCTCGCTGCTGGCCAAGACGCTGCTGCTGCTGGCCTGGCTCGGCCTCGTCTCGCTGGCGGCGCTGTGGGTCGCGCGGGCCGTCAGCCCGGGGGCGATCGGCGCGGGTCTGCTGCCGATCGCGGTCGGCTACCTCGTCGCCCACTACCTGACCTGGCTCCTGATCGACGGCCAGACGATCGTGATCGCGGCCTCCGACCCGGTCCAGCAGGGCTGGGACCTGTTCGGGACGGCGTTCTACGAACCGTCAGCGGGCTGGCTGCCACCGGGCCTCGTGTGGACCATGCAGCTGGCCGCGGTGGTCGGCGGGCACATGCTGGGCGCGTGGGCCGGCCACGTCACCGCCCTGCGTGACCTCGAGGTGGTCGCGCCAGGCAACGGCAACGGGCACAACCACCGGGACCTCCGCGCATCGCACGATCCACGACCCCGCTCCCCTGCCCTCGGCGCGCCACATCCGGGCGCGCGAGATCCCGCTGGCGATCGTGATGGTCAGCCTGACGGTCCTGACGCTGTGGTCCCTGGGACAGGCGATCGTGATGGATGAGGGCCTTGAAGCCCGCACCGACCCGGGGCTGGCGCTGCGCCGCTGACCCAGGCGTGTTCCCTGGGCCGATCGGAAGCCGGCCCGGACCGGCGGCGCAGACAGGATCCGGCGGCCGGGACCGGACGCGGGCCGTCTACTCGGCGGTGATCCGGTCGAGATGGAGCTCCGCGTCGAACAGGTTCATGCCGCTGTCCACGAGGTCCAGCAGCGCGGCCATCGTCCGCTCCTCCTCCACCTGCTCCTCGATGAACCACTGGAGGAACTGGAGGCTGCGATTGTCCTGCGCCTCGCGGGCGGCGTTGCCCAAGCGCCTCGAACTGGGCGGTCACCTTGCGCTCGCTGGCCTGGGCGACCTCGATCGCGGCGCGGGCCGAGGCATACTCGGTGGGGGCACCGGGCACTGCGGGCAGGGAGAAGGTGACGTCGTTGTCGACGAGGAACTCGATGATCTTGGAGCCGTGCTCGGCCTCCTCGATCGACTGGTCGCGGAAGAGCTTCGCCCAGCCGTTGAGGCTCTGGCGGGTGAAGTAGATCGAGATGCCCAGGTAGACCTGGTGGGCCCCGAACTCGCTGCCCACCTGGGCGATGAGGAGCTTGCGCGGCTGGTCGGCGATCATCGGGAGCCTCACTGACGGTGCGTGTCCCCCGATGCTACGCCTGCCCGCCGATGTCGGCCCGCCGGGGGTCACTCCCGTCCCGCCGCCGCGACGCCAGCCCGAAGCTGTCAGACGGCCGGCGGCACCCACTCGGTGATCGGGCGGACCTCGGCGATCCCGTCCTGGATCGCGGGCTCCAACGCCTCGGCGGCAGCGATGCCGGTCTCGATCGCCGTCAGGCAGAGGATGCCCTCGTTGATCGTTGCGAGGCGGATCTCGGCGGCGTCGCGGACGGCGCCGGAGCGCGGCGTTGGCGTGTTGACCACCAGCCGGACCTTGCCGCCGGCGATCGCGTCGAGGATCGCCTCCTCGTCGCCCACGGGCGCCTCGCCCAGCTTGGCGACCGGCAGTGCGTCCAGCCCGGCAGCGGCCAGACTGCGCGCGCGTCCCCGGGGTCGCGGCCAGCCGGTAGCCGGCCCGATCGAGGGCCCGCGCCACCCGCAGGAGGCCCCACTTGTCACGGTCGGCGATGGACAGCAGCGCGACCGGCGCCTCCTCCCCCGCCCCGGCGCGCGGTGGGACCAGCGCGGCCCCGACCAGCGCCTTGGCCATCGCGACTCGCGGATCCACCGCGATCCCGATGACCTCGCCCGTGGACTGCATGAACGGGCCGACGGACGGATCGACGCCCTTGAGCTTCGCCGTCGAGAACGCCGGCGCCTTGACGGCGACGAAGGCCGGGGGCGGCATGTGCCCGCGGGCCCAGCCGAGCTCGCGCAGGGTGGCGCCCAGCGAGATCCGCACGGCCAGCTCCACCATCGGCACACCGGTGACCTTGGACAGGAACGGCACGGTGCGCGATGCGCGCGGGTTGACTTCGATCAGGTAGACGCCGTCATCGCGGACGATGAACTGGGCGTTGACCAGGCCCCTGGCGCCGAGCGCGAGACAGATGCGCTGCATCGTCTCCACGATGAGCGACTGGTCCCCCTCGGACACGCTCTGCGGCGGGAACCACGCGATTGAGTCGCCCGAGTGGATGCCAGCCCGCTCCACGTGCTCCAGGAGCCCCGGGATCAGGACCTCGGTGCCGTCGCAGACCGCGTCGATGTCCACCTCGATGCCCTCGAGAAACCGGTCGATGCGCACGGGCCGGTCGGGATCGACGATGGCGGCCGACGCGAGGTGACGCGCCAGGTCCTCGGGCGAGTAGGCGAAGTCGATGGCAAGCCCGCCGATGACGAAGGACGGACGGACGATGACCGGGTAGCCGATCCGCTCGGCCAGGGTCAGCGCCTCCTCGATGGTCTCGGCCATGCCACCCTCGGGCTGGGGAATGCCCAGGCGGTCCAGCAGCGCGGAGAAGCGGGTGCGCTCCTCGGCCTGGTCGATGGCTTCGAGGTCCGAGCCGAGCAGGGGCACACCGGTGGCCACCAGCGGCGCGGCGAGGTTCAGGGGCGTCTGCCCGCCGAAGGCGACGACTGCCGGTAGGGGGTCCGCCGCATCCGGGCTCTCGAACTCGATGATCGACCGGACGGACTCCACATCGAGCGGCTCGAAGTAGAGGCGGGTGGATGCGTCGAAGTCGGTGGAGACGGTCTCGGGGTTGGAGTTGACCATCACCGCCGACCACCCCAGGCGGCGGAGGGTGTCGGCCGCCTGCACGGCGCAGTAGTCGAACTCGATCCCCTGCCCGATCCGGACCGGGCCACTGCCGATGACCAGGGCGGCGGGCCGCAGGACGGGCGGCGCCTCGGGGGGCGAGCCTGCCGACGCGTAGGTGGAGTAGAAGTACGGGGTCTCGGCCGCGAACTCGGCGGCGCAGGTGTCCACCATGGCGTACCCGGGCCGCAGGCCGAGCGCGTGGCGGGCGCCGCGCACGGCGGCCTCGTGCATGCCGGAGAGCGCGGCCAGGTCCTTGTCCGCGAACGAGGCCCGCTTCACGGTCGCAAGGAGCGCGGCCGCCTCGCCATCCTCGGGGTCCACCAGCCGCGCGCCCATCGCCCGCACGTCCGCCTCCAGGCCGATGTTGCGGCCCATCTCGGCGAGGAACCAGGCATTGATCCCGGTCGCGCGGCGGACCACCTCCTGCGGCACGCCCCGGCGCAGCAGACCGAGGACCCGCCACAGGCGCGAGTCGGACGGCTCCAGGAACCGTCGCAGCACGATCGGTGCGGCCGAGCGCTGGGCGAGCCGGGTGCTCTCGCAGGCCTGCCCGTCGGCGTCGATCCAGCGGATGGGTGCATCCTCGATCGTGAGCGTGTCGAGCCCGCCCACGCCCACGCGGATGCCGTCGCCCTCGTCGTCGTGGGCCACCCCCCCGTAGACCCCGGCGAGGTAGTCGAAGGTCGGGCCCCAGGACGGGTCTTCGCCCATCGGCCCGGCACCCGCCTGCTCCAGGCCCCGGAGCGCCTTGTTGAGCGCGGAGCCGAAGGTGCGGTCGATCGCCATGACCTCGCCGGTGGCCTTCATCTGGGAGCCCAGGCGGCGGTCGGCGGTCGGGAACTTGTCGAACGGGAAACGAGGCAGCTTGACCACGACGTAGTCAAGCGCGGGCTCGAACGCGGCGACCGTCGTGCCCGTCACCACGTTCGGGATCTCGGCCAGGGTTCGGCCGGCGGCAATCTGCGCCGCGACACGGGCGATCGGGTATCCGGTGGCCTTCGACGCCAGCGCGGACGAGCGCGACACGCGCGGGTTGACCTCGATCACCGCATAGTCGGTCGAGTCGGGCGAGAGCGCGAACTGGACGTTGCAGCCGCCCTCGACACCCAGGCCGCGGATGATCGCGAGCGCCGCGGAGCGCAGTCGCTGGTGCACGGTGTCCGTCAGGGTCTGGACGGGCGCCACCACGATCGAGTCGCCCGTGTGCACGCCGAGCGGGTCCACGTTCTCCATCGAGCACACGGCGATGCACGTGTCCTCGTGGTCGCGCATGACCTCGTACTCGATCTCCTGCCAGCCCGACAGGTAGCGCTCGATCATGACCTGCTTGATGGGGCTCGCCCGCAGGCCGGACCGGATGCGCTCCCAGTAGGCCTCGGCGGTGTCGACGATGCCGCCGCCGGTGCCGCCCAGGGTGAACGCCGGCCGGATGATCGCCGGCAGGCCGATGAGCTCCAGCGCCACCTGTGCAGAGGCATGCCGGGCCTCGTCATCGGCACCTTCCACGATGGCCGACGGCGCGTACGGCTGGCCGAGACGGTCGAGGAGGTCACGGAAGGCCTCGCGGTCCTCCGCCATGTGGATCGCCTCGAGCGGCGTGCCCAGCAGGCGCACATTGTGGCGCTCCAGGACGCCGGCCTGGGACAGCGCCATCGCCAGGTTCAGCGCGGTCTGGCCGCCGAGGCCCGCCAGGAGCCCCTCGGGCCTCTCGCGCGCGATCACCGCCTCGATCGCGGGCACGGTGAGCGGCTCCAGGTACACGGCGTCCGCCACGGTCGGGTCGGTCATGATCGTGGCCGGGTTGGAGTTCACGAGGATCGTGCGAACGCCCTCGGCGCGCAGCGCGCGGCACGCCTGGGTGCCCGCGTAGTCGAACTCCGCCGCCTGGCCGATGACCACCGGGCCGGAACCCAGGATCAGCACGGACGCGGGCTTCGGCCGGTGGGCGCGCGCCGGAGGTTGCGGCAGCGTCATGCGCCGCCCTTCCCGGCCGTCCGGCAGGCATCCACGAACCGGTCGAACACGGCGAGCGCGTCGAGCGGCCCAGGCGCGCCCTCGGGGTGGTACTGCACGGACTCGATCGGCTTGGTGGCGTGGCGGAGACCCTCGACGGAGCGGTCGTTGAGGTTGACCTGGCTCACGCGGAACCCGGACGCCGCCGGGAGCGAGTCCGCGATGACCTGGACCTCGTGGTTCTGCGCGGTCACCTGCACGTACCCCGTGTCGAGGTCCTGGACCGGGTGGTTCGCGCCGTGGTGCCCGAACCGCAGGCGGCGGGTCTCGGCGCCGGCCGCCCGGCCGATGATCTGGTGGCCCAGGCAGATGCCCAGGAGCGGGCGGCCGTCCTCGATGATCGCGCGCGCCAGCGCGACCGGGCCGTCGAGCCGGGCCGGGTCCCCGGGGCCGGGCGACAGCACGACGCCGTCCACGTCGGCCGCGAGGACCTCCTCGGGCGAGGACGTGTGGGGCAGGATCCGGACGCGCGCACCGCGACGGCGCAGGGAGTTGATGATGTTGGCCTTGAGCCCGAAGTCCACGATCGCGACGAGCGGGCCCTCGTCCCCCACCTCGCGCACGGCCGCCGGCGAGACCTGGGCCACGAAATCCTGCTCCTCCCATGCGGGGAGGCTGCGTGCGCGCTCAACGGCAGCGGTGGCATCCGTGAAGCCGGGCTCCGTGATCAGCGCGCGCTGGCAGCCGGAGCTCCGCATGTGGCGGGCGAGGGCGCGGGTGTCCACACCGGCGATGGCCGGGATGCCGTTGTTGCGCAGCATGGTGGCGAGCTGGCGCGCGTCGTCGAGCACCGCGGCCGTCGCATGCGCGACCACCAGGCCCCGGAGCCAGGGCTGCTCGCTCTGGTCGTCCGCCACGAGCCGGCCGTAGTTGCCGATCAGCGGATATGTCATGACCACAACCTGGCCCGCGTACGAGGGATCGGTGGCGATCTCCTGGTAGCCGGTCTGGGAGGTGTTGACCACGAGGTCACCGCCCGAGGCAACGGGCGCGCCGAAGGCGATGCCAGGGAACACGCTCCCGTCCTCGAGCGCGAGCAGCGCCGGACCGGCGTCACCGACCCGCGGGTCGACGAGCGCGTCGGCGCGCGGCAGCGGCGGTTGAGGAGACAGCGGTGGGATGGACACTCAGGCCCCGGCGGGCTGCGGCGGGCGGGCGCCACAGGCGGGCATGCGCATGCGCAAGTTCGACCTCCTAGCCGGCCTCTCTGGACCGGTACGCCAGCCTCACGGGACCGGCCTTCAGGAACGGGCGAAGGGTACCACGCGACAGACGTCAGCCGGGCAGGATGTCAGGCGAGCCCGTGGGATCCGACGGTGCCGGCGGGAGCGTGCTGCGGGCGGCGGGAAGCTCAACGCGGAAGACCGCGCCACCGTCCGGGCGGTTCGCGACGCCGATGCGCCCGGCGTGACGCTCGGTGATCCATGACGCGATCGAGAGGCCCAGGCCCGTCCCCCCGGACGGCGCGCCAGGTGCCCTCCAGAAGCGGTCGAAGACGTGGGCCATGTCCTCCGGGCGCACGCCGGGCCCACGATCCGCGACGTCGATCCAGGCGGTGGCGTTGGCCGCACGGACCGTCACCTCGACAGCACTGCCCCGCGGGCTGTGCCGGACGGCATTGTCCACGAGGATCGTGATCAGCTGACGCAGCCGCATCGGGTCGCCCACGACCATCGCCGGCTCCGGGTCCACCTGGACCGCCACGCCCCGGGTCTCTGCGATGCGTCCCAGCGCGGAGGCGGCCTCGAAGGCGATGTCGCCCAGGTCGAGCGGCACCCGGTCGAGGGCGATCGCACCGGAGTCCGAGCGCGCCAGCAGCAGGAGGTCGTCCACGAGGGTCGCGAGGTGGCCGACCTCGGCGTCGATGTCGTCGAGTGCCTCCTGCGACACGCGGACCGGCTCGTCACGGTGCCGCTGCAGGTGCTCCACCGACGAGCGGATGACGGTGAGGGGCGTGCGCAGCTCGTGGCTCGCATCGGCGGCGAACTCCCGCTGGCGGCGCAGGGCCGTGCGCTGGGCCGCGAGCGACTCGCGGATGGGCACCATGGCCCGGCGCGCGTAGAGCGTCCCGAACCCGACGGACACGATGATCACGAGCAGGCCACCGACCACCAGCACGAGCAGCAGGGCGTCAAGCGTGGAGACCTCGGTTGAGCGGTCCTGGAGCACCTGCACGAAGTAGGTTGCCCCGTCGTGGCCCACCAGGCTGCGGGTCAGGATCCGGATCGGGACCTCGCGGGAGGTCTCACGCGACTCGATCACGAGGACATCGGTGCGCACGTCGCGCCCGTCAGCGCGGGCAGCGGCGATCCCTTCAGGCTCCGGCAGGCCGCGCGGGATGACGACCTGGCGCTCGCCCTGGATGGGGGTGCCGGCGTCGTCGAACAGGTAGAGCAAGGTGTTGCCGCCGCCGAACTCGAACCCGAACTCGGGGCGTCCGCCGGTCGGGTCCTCGACGAGTCGAACCACCTGCTCGGCGCGCTGGTCGAGCTGGGCGATCGAGGCGGCCGCCAGGGTGTTCGCCACCACCGCGTACAGGACCGCGGCGAGGACGAGCAGCACGAGCATGGTGGAGGCACCGCTCCACGCCACCAGGCGCCAGCGGACACGCCTGAGCAGGGCGGCCTCACCGGCAAGCGCGGCCTGTTCAGGCCCGTCATCGGTGGTGGCGAGGCGGACCCCGTCAGCCATCGGCCAGCCGGTAGCCCACCCCGCGCACGGTCTCGATCCGCGAGCCGGCGTCACCGAGCTTCGTGCGCAGGTAGTGGATGTAGGCGTCCACCGCGTTCGGGGTCACGGCCACGCTGAACGGCCACGCATGGTCGAGCAGCTGGTCGCGGGTGAGGACCTGGCCGACGTGGCGCAGGAGCGCCTCGAGGAGCGAGAACTCGCGCGGTGAGAGCTCCACGGTCCTGCCGTCCACCAGGACCCGGCGAGCGGCCTCGTCGAGGACGATCGGCCCGGCCACGAGCTGCGGAGCAGGCCGGCGCGGTCCGGTCTCCGCCCGGCGCCCGAGCGCCCGCAGGCGTGCCGCCACCTCGGCATAGGCGAAGGGTTTCACGACGTAGTCGTCGGCGCCGGCGTCGAGTCCCATGACCCGGTCGTTCACGGTGTCGCGGGCGGTCAGCATCAGGATGCTGACGTCGATTCCCGCCGACCGGATACGCCGGGCCACGTCGAGGCCCGACATGTCCGGCAGCCCGATGTCGAGAATGACGGCGTCCAGACCTGAGATCGCCTGCGCCAGCTCGAGGCCGGTCCGGCCGTCGGGCGCGTGCTCGACGATGTGCCGGTCCTCCTCGAGGAGGCGGGTCAGCGCGCGGGCGAGCCGGTCGTCATCCTCGACCAGGAGCAGGTGCATGGGTGGGCCTCGGATGGCGTCAGGGTACGACCGTCACGTCGCCGGCCGTGCCGAGCGTGATGCTTCCATCGTCGCCCCGGGTGACCTGGTCGGGCCGGACGCCCTCGCCCAGCTCCACCTGCACCGTCGAGCCCGCCTTGACGTCCGACGCGCTGGCGGCGACCTGCTGATGGTACGTCGTGGAGCCGTCGAGCCCGAAGGTCACGGTCTGGCCGTTGGCGAGCGAGACGGTGATCGAGTCCGCGTCCACCGCCGTGACCGTGCCGGTCAGGCCGCCCGGGCCGACGCCCCGCCCGAACCCGCGGTCGAAGCCCACGCCGTGGTCGGGGTCGCCCTCGAAGCCGCCGTCGCCATTGCCGTTGAGGTCGAAGCTTGCGCCCGGCCCACGACGCGTGAGCGGGCCACCCTGGCCGTTGCCGTCGGTGACGCCGTTGTCGTCGCCGTTCGAGACGCCCGACCCGGTGGTTGCGGACTCCGGCGAGCTGCTGGCGCGCCCCGCCGCGAAGGACACGCCGACCGCGCCCAACAAGAGAGCGCCGACCAGGGCGACCGTGAGCACGTTCGATGTGCCCTTGGGACCACCCTTCGAGATGGCGGCCGGCTGCGCCGCGTGGGCGGGTTCAGGGGCGACCGGCATGAACGCCGGCGCGAGCTGAGGGGCCGGGGCCACACCTGGCACCGGTGCGGATGCTGCAGGCACGGGCGGGACGGGCGGCTGGGCTGGCGGAAACGGCGGCTGGGCAACCGGTTCGGTCACGCTGCCGGGCTCCGGATCGACCGGCCGGAAGTCGGGATACGTCACGGGCGTCTCCTGTGGTGCCAAGGGGCGGCACCACGCGCTTTCGATCGGGCTGGGCGGCACGCCGGGCAGGGACCTGGCGCGCCAGCATCGTCGCCCGTGCTCGTGAGAACCCGCTGAGAGCGCCCGACGAGCGCCCTGCCATCCTCGGGCGCCCCTGCCTCAGGCGCCCTGGGCGCGGGCCTCGTCCACGAGCTCGAGGGCATCGCCGATCGGGATGGCGAACCCGAGCCCCTGCGCGATCGTCGAGACGGCTGTGTTGATCCCGATCACCGCTCCGGCGGCATCGAGCAGCGGTCCGCCGCTGTTGCCCGGGTTGATCGCGGCGTCCGTCTGGATCAGGTTGCGCAGCGTGACCGGGGATCCGCTGACCTCGTCGGTGACGGTGACCTCCCGCCCCAGGCCGGACACGATGCCCCGGGTCACGGTCTCGGTGTACGTGCCGAGCGGGCTGCCGATCGCGATCGCCGTCTGACCCACCTCCAGCATGTCGGACGTCCCGATCTGCGCTGCGGACAACCCTCGGGCCGTCACCTTGACGAGTGCGAGGTCGTTCGAGGTGGACGCGTGGATGAGACGGGCGCTGAGCAGCTCGCCGGTGTGCAGTGCGACCGTCAGGGTCTGCGCACCCTCGATCACATGGCGGTTGGTCAGGATGTACCCGTCGGACGTGAGGATGATCCCGGAGCCGACGCCCTGGATCGGATGCCCGAATGGCAGGAACCCACCGGTGCTTGCGCCGTCGGCGGTGATGGTCACCACCGTCTCGCGCGCGTCAGCGACAACCTCGGTGAGGTCCACAGCCTGCACGGTGGTGCCCGCCGCGGTGGTGGTCGCCGTGGGCAGGGCGCGGACGGGGGCGATCGGCTCGGGAAGCAGCCGATCGACGGCGAACGCCGTGCCCGCCGATGCCAGCACTGCCGACAGGACAGCCGCGAGGAGGATGCTGCCGAGCCCGCGGGACGGACGATCCGGCGACGTGGACGCAGCCGCGGGGGCCACGGGCGATGCCGGCTCAGGGGCAGGCTCCGGCAGGGGCTCCACATCCGCTGCCTCGGGCATGGGCCACTCCGGCATGGTGGACGGATCGTGGGGGGCGGTCATGCGGAAGCTCCAGCCTGGACGCGACGCTGCTGCGTGTCCCAAGAGTGCCCCATGTCGGGCAGCCGCGCTTGCGAGCGCCCGGGAGGCACCACGGCACTCATCCGGTCGTGCCCGGATCCAGGAGGTCGGCCAGCATCGGCGTCCAGACGATGCGCCCCTCATCGGTGATGCCGAGGGCGCCGAACCCGGGCTGGCGCGCCACCCAGCCGATCCCCGCCTCCCCCATCGCGAAGCCCGCCGTCGCGAACGCGTCGGTCGTCGCCAGGTCGGGCCCCACGACCGTCAGGCTGCGGAGCCCGGTCGGCGCGGACCCGCTGTGCGGATCGCGGATGTGGGCGCCCCGCTCGTACAGGCCCGATGTCGCGACCGCGAGGCCGCGCACCAGCAGCACGGCCGCCACGGCGCCCGCGTCGTCCGGGTGGCGCACGCCGACACGCCACGGCCGCCCTGGCTCGGGCTCACCGAGCGCGATGAGGTCGCCGCCGGCGACCACCTGCACATTGCGTGCACCGGCGACCCGGAGCCCGGCGATCGCCTCGTCGACCGACCAGCCCTTGACCACGCCCGTGGGATCCGGCCGGCCGTCGTCGCGGTGGCCACGCGGGTCGAAGTAGCCGTCCGTGCGCTCGCGCAGGCGGTCGGCGAGGGTGAACATCGAGCGGACGTCAGCGTCGGCGGCGTCGAAGGGAAGGTCGCCGCTGCCGACACGCGTGACCTGGCTGTCCTCCCGGTACGGCGAGAACCGCCGGTCCACGTCGTGGAACCACGCGATCGCCGCGTCGAGCGCGGCCTCGTCCACGAACGGGTGCCGGACGTCGATCGTGACCGTGGTGCCCATCACCGGCTCCACGCGCAACTGCCGCTCAGCCATCGGAACGGTCGTCCCGGTGCCGGCCATGCGTCATGCCCCTGCCGAGTCGAGCGCGGCCTGGAGCGACCGGGCGTAGGCCGTGCTGGTGTACGTCGCGCCCGAGAGGCCGTCGATGCTGGCGCTCTGGGCGTCCAGGGCCTGGCTGCGGAGGACCGGCTCCACCCGCTGCGAGATCTGGAGCGAGCGGCGGTCACCGTCAGGCAGCTGGAGGGCGGTGACGTCGGTGATGGCGCCATCCTGCAGCGTGACGGACACCTGGACGACGCCCCAGCGGGTGGAAACCGCGGGTCCGGTGACCGTCTGTGTGGTGGACTCGTCCGTACCGCCCGCGGCGGGTGCACCGGCGATCGCACCGGCGCGATCGAGCGTGGTCGTCCCGGTCGCAGGATCAATGCCGCCCGGGTCGCGGAAATTGAGGAGCAGGACGAGCGCAAGGGCCGTCAGCGCGAGGGCGGTGGCTCCACGCTTCGGCATTGTGAGGACTCCTTTCGGGTGGCGGGCCGGGGGCAGGCGCAAGGTCGGGGGTGGGGTCAGAAGGTGAAGCGTTCGGCGTGCACGTGGCGCGCCGGCACGCCGGCCTCGGCCAGCGAGCGCTCGACACGCGCCATGAAGTCATCTGGGCCGCACAGGAACACATCCTGGTCGGCGATGTCGGGGACGAGGCTGCGGAGGGTGGCGGCGGTCATCGGGTCGGGCGGGACCTCCACTCCGCGCCTGCCCACGAGGTAGTGCACGGTGGCGCCGCGCGCCTGCGCGAGGAGGTCGATCTCCGAGCGCAGGGCAAGGTCCTCCACCAACGCCGCGCGGTAGAGCAGCGTGAGCTCTCCCGGGCGCGCCGCGAGCGACTCGAGGAGGGCCCGCATCGGCGCGATGCCGATTCCCGCGGCGATCAACGTCACGCGGGGCCTGGTTCGCACGGCGCCCGACAGGATGCCGTAGGGGCCTTCGAGGAAGGTCTTCGTGCCGACGGGGATCTCCCCGATCCGGGCCGAGTCATCCCCGAGCGCCTTGACCGTGAACCGCAGCCACTCGCCGTTGGGGGCGGACGAGATCGAGTACGGGTGGGCCCGCCACCAGGTGCGCCGGGTCATGAACCGCACGACGAAGTACTGGCCGGAGCGGACCGCGAGCCGGTCGAGGTCACGTCCGCCGAGGTACACGGAGGTCACGCCCGGCCCCTCGGCCACCACGGCGCTCACTCGCAGGTGGTGGCGCTGGTTGAGCACGACGGGCGCCCCGAACCGGAACACCACGACCAGGACGGCGGCGAGGATGTAGAGCGCGATCCAGTACAGGGCGGCCAGCGGGTCACGGGTGAAATCCGCACCGACGAAGAGCTGGTGGAGGAACGCGAGGGCGACGCCCAGGTAGGCGTACCAGTGCAGCCAGTACCAGGTCTCGTAGGAGACCCGGCGCCGCACGGCACGCATCGAGGTCACGCCCACCAGGAGGAACATCGCGAACCCGACGAGCGCCCACAGGACGTACGGGAAGCTGCCAAGCAGGTCGGCCACCTCCGCGAGCAGGTCGCGCCCGTCGGCGAGCGCCCAGCCGGCCAGCGTGAACGACACGTGCGCGCTGATCAGCCAGACGGTGCCGAACCCGAGCCAGCGATGCAACCATGCGAGACGGTCCGGACCGAACGCCTCGTCAAACCAGGGGCTGCGACCCATGAGCACGAGCTGGATCAGGGCAAGGTACGTGCCGAGGAGCGCGGTCAGCTGGCCCGCCGCCGTCAGGACTCCCGCAGGCGTGCCGAGCTGCTCGAGCCCCCCGTGGCGGATCCACATCAGGACGATGAACAGCCCGTTCCCGGCAAGGAGCAGCCCGATGTCACGCGAGGTGACGCCCCAGTGGCGGGGCAGCGGTGCCGACCTGGGCCGGGCAGCGGGAGCGGAGGCCATGGGGCGATGGTCGGGCGCCGCCATGAGAAGCCCCTGAGAGCGACCCGGGTCAGCGGGCGCCCGAGCAGTCGTAGAGCTGGGCCGACACGCCGGCCACCGGGGAGCAGGCCGCCTGCACCCAGGCGGCACGCGCGCCGGCCGTGTTCCCCTGGCCGTCACCTCCGAAGAACCCACCGGGCCCTCCCCCGCCGAAGCCGCCCAGGAGGACGAAGCGGAGACGGCCGTCGGCCACGAAGCGCTGCAGCTGCTCGAGGGTGGGCGCCGGGTCGGAGCCCATGAAGCCGCCCATGGCCATGACCGGCACACCGGTTGCGAGCTGGAGGGGTCCGGCCTGGTTGGCCGACGCGACCGCCACCAGCCAGGACTCGTCGCCGTGATTGGCGAGCAGGTAGGCCGCAACCCCGGGGTCGGCAGCGTCGCCCCAGAACCCGCCCGGGCCGCCCGGACCTCCCCCGAAGCGGGCGTCGCCCGGACCCGCGACCGGGTCGCCGCCCGCGATCGGACCGCTGATGGTCTCGGCTGCGTACAGCACGGGCCCCACGAGCATGGCACCAAGACCGATCGTGAGCGCCCACGCCCCCAGGCGCGGGGACCGCGGATCGCTCACGAACGCCGCCGTCACCAGCACGATCGACGCCGCGATCGCGACGGACAGGGCGCCCAGCCCAGCGCCCGGCCAGAAGTCCGGCGTGCGCTCCAGCAGCTGCCAGCCGACCGCGGCGGACGCGACGATGATCAGCGCGAGCCCGATGCTGGCCCACGGCCGGCGATCCCGCAGGGCCCACAGCTCGGCGATCCCGCCGCCTGCCAGGGCTGCGGCGGCCGGTGCGATCGCAACCGCGTAGTACGGGTGCGCGATCCCGCTCATCAGCGAGAACACCAGGACATGGACGAGGGCCCACGTCCCCCACAGCAGGAACGCCGCACGACCTGGATCGGTGCGCGGTGCGCGCAACCGGCAGGCCAGTCCCGCCACGAGGCCGATCGCCGCAGCGGGCAGCAGCCACGCGACCTGGCCACCCCACTCCGCGTTGAACATGCGCAACAGGCCCGGACTGCCTCCGAAGCCACCAGGCCCGCCGGGTCCGCCACCGCGGCCGATCCCACCCGCCGCTCCCTCCCTGCCGAAGATGCGCCCGAGACCGTCGTACCCGAGGACCAGGTCGAGCGCGGTGTTATTGGTGCTCCCGCCGATGTAGGGCCTGGATGCCGCCGGCACGAGGTCCACCACGGCGACCCACCACGCCGAAGCGCCCACCACCGCGACCGCCGCGGCGGCCAGACCTCCGATCCGTCTGGTCACGCTCCCGGGCGCCGCCACGAGCCAGGCGAGCAGGAACGCCGGGAGCACCAGGTAGGCCTGGAGGTACTTGGTGAGGAACGCGAAGCCAACGAGCACGCCGGCCAGGACGGCCCAGCGGATCCGGCCCCGGTCAAGGCCCCGGACCACCGCCCATGCCGCCGCCACGAGGATGGCGACGAGGATGGCGTCGGGGTTGTTGTAGCGGAACATCAGGACGGCCACCGGCGTGAGCGCGAAGAACCCGCCGGCGAGCAGGGCGGCGAGCCGCCCCAGCTGGCGGCGGACCGCGTCCCACAGCAGCAGCACGGCCACCACGCCGCACAGGGCCTCCGGCACGAGGACCGATAACGGGCTCAGCCCGAACAAGCGCACCGACAACCCCATGAGCCAGAGCGAGACCGGGGGCTTGTCGACCGTGATGAAGCCCGCGGCGTCGATCGAGCCGAAGAAGAGGGCTCCCCAGTCCCGGGATCCGGCCTGCGCCGCAGCCGAGTAGTAGGTGTTGGCGTACCCGCTCACGTCGAGGTTCCACAGGTACAGCACCCCAGCCAGGACGGCGAGAGCGAACGGGACGAGGCGCCACGCTCGCTCGACGCCCGGGCGCTGGAGCGGGGCGGGCTCGGCGCCCGGACCGGCGCCCGGGTCCCCGGTCGATGCGGGTCCGGCGCTGGGCGGCTGGGTCACGCGGGCGTTGGCTCCTGGCTCAACCCTGGCCGCGCGTGAGCTGCAGCTGGATCTCCAGGATCCCCTGGTCCTCCACGGACAGCACCATCATCGACTGGGGCTTCGCAATGCCGAAGTCCGCGAACTTGATCGGCAGCGAGCCCGCGACAGTGACGACATCCCCAGCCAGGCGGGCCTGGAGCGGGATCTCGACGGACTTGGTGACGCCGTGGAGCGTGAGGTCACCCGTCGCGGTCGCCTCGACCGTCGCCCCGTCGGCCGGCACGGAACCGAGATCGATCGGTGCCGTGAGCGTGAACGTGGCCGTCGGGAACCGGCCGGTCTCGAGCGCCTGGCCCTCCAGCTGCCCGTCGCGCCGGGAGTTGTCGCTCTTCAAGGTGGTCAGGTCCGCGGTGAACTCGGCAGCCTCGATGGTGCTGCCGTTGAGGGTGATGCTCCCCGTGACATCGGGTGTGCGACCCACGGCCTCGGTCGCGCCAATGTTGGCGAGCGTCTCCTTCACGCGGTAGCCGACAAAGGAGCCCGAGAAGTCCGAGAAGGAGCCGACCGACGGATCCACGGTCCACATGCCGTCAGCACCCTCCGCCGGAGGCGGTTCCCGGGGTGGCAACGGGCGCGGGCGTCCCGAGCGACACGGGGGCCGGTCCCGAAGGACGCAGGAAGAGGTACCAGAGGCCACCTGCCGCCACGAGGAGGACGGCGATGACCGCGACGATGCCGATGAGCGGCTTCCTGTTGGACGCGGGACGCTGGGTTGTCACCTGGGGGCTCCCCTACTGCCGGCTTGGGACGACGGCCACGGCCACCGTCGCAGGTAACCGTTGCTTAGTCAACTGACCCTTCGTGAGAGGTCCCTGAGAGCGTCAGGCCCCGGCCTTGTACGGGTAGGTCACCCAATCGTGCACGGTGTCGGCGTAGAAGTCCGGCGCGCCGCCGACCCGCGAGCGCCCGGGCTTGTAGTGGATGACCGCGGAGACGGGGGTGCCGCCGGCGGCGCGCACCCGGGCGAGCACTTCGGTCATCGTCTCGCCGGTCTCCCAGACCTCGTCCACGACCAGCACCCGGCGCCCGTCGAGGAGCGCCGCCTCTGGGAAGTGGCTGATCACCGGCGCATCGTGGGTCCCGCCCTCCGGCAGGTAGAACACGGCACCCGCGACCAGGATCTCCCGCAGGTCCAGCCGATAGGCCAGCATGCCTGCCGGCACGAGGCCGCCGCGCGTGATGGCCAGCACGACGTCATGGTCCCGGCCGCAGCGGTCGGCGAGACGCGCGACGAGGGCGTCGAGCGCCTCCCAGGTGACGATCAGCGTGTCCGGCATGGTCCCATCATCGGGCATGGCTGACACGACGTGCGTTGCGTTACGGAGCCGATGTGGCCTCCGCCTCCGGCGACGCTGCAGCCGAGGCTGCGGGCGCCGGGGTCGCGAGGATGTTGTGGCACAGCGTGCAGGTCTCCTCCTCGCGCAACGCGTGGTCGATCGGGAGGGCGCCCGCCTGGCTCGACTGGTGGCACGAGCGGCAGGTCAGGTTCTGCGGATCGGGGTGCGGCTTGGCGGGCGGCGGAGCGGGGTTGGGCTTGTGGCACAGCCAGCACTCGTCCTGGTTGCGCCCGACCATGCTGGACGGCAGGTGCGCGACCGTGCCATGGCAGTCGAGGCATGGCTCGTGCAGGTCGGCGTGCGCCTGCGTGATCGCCGGCCCGTCGGGCGCCACTTTGTGGCAGTTGAGGCACTCGGTCTCGGCAATACCGGTATGGCCCGGCGCCTTGCGGCCCAGGTCCTGGTCGTCGTGGCAGGTGAGGCAGGCGGTCCAACCCTCGATCTGGTGGCCGATGGCCGGGATCGGCTTGAGGTCGGCGGCACCGCCCTTCTCGTGGCACAGGAGACAGCTG
Source organism: uncultured Chloroflexia bacterium (assembly GCA_963748625.1). Taxonomy (GTDB): domain Bacteria; phylum Chloroflexota; class Limnocylindria; order Limnocylindrales; family CSP1-4; genus CAIXZV01. The sequence continues at coordinate 321,126 of CAVVJT010000004.1, forward strand.
TTCGAGGTAGGGATGTGGGCCAGGCCCATCTGCATCGTCTCGGGCGTCGCAGAGGCCAACGGGGCGACCGACTCTGCCGCCGTACCGCGCGCGGGGATCACGTGCAGCCAGTCGAGCACCATGGTCAGCGCGAGGAGCCCCACCACGACCAGGTTGAGCGCGATGAGCAGCCGTAGCGTGCGGTCGAACCTCGATCGTCGTTTCATGCGTGCGCCCCTGTCGTCTGGGTGGGTGAGCCCGCCGCGATGCGGTGGGCTGCGATCTGCTCATCCATCACACGGAGCTCGTCACGCACCGTCCCGATCGTCCGAGGCAGAGCGGCCGCGACAACGGGCGAGAGCCCCGTCCCGAATCCGGTGTTGACCACCTCGACCCCGACCAGCGCCACAGGCTCCGGGAGCCAGCCCATCAGGCGGGCCATGGCCAGCAGCTCGGCGACGGAGTTGGGCGCCTGCCCGGGTGCCCCGTCCGCCTGGACGATGGCATCGCCGTGCAGGACCGACACGGAACCCTCTGGCCCGCCCAGATGGAGCGCGTCCACCAGCACGAGGCCCCTGGCGTCGCGGACTGCGTGCAGCAGGTCCATCAGCAGCGTGCCGCCGTCCACGAGCCACGTGTGCTCGGGCAGCGCGACCGGGTCATGCTCCTGGATCTCGCGCAACGCCTCGATCACGCGCACGCCGATCGCGTCGTCGCGAAGCAGCACATTGCCCACGCCGATCACGACGAGCGGGCGGGTGGGCTCGCTCACGGCTCGGTCCGCTCCAGCAGCTCGGGGCCGCCGTCACGCGAGGCCACGACCTGGTGGCGGGTGGGGAACTTGTAGCCGTTGATCATCGAGGACACCAGGCCGTTCTGCTCGATGTGGTCGACCAGCACGCAGCTGTAGACGTGGAACAGCGCGATCGCGAGGATCACCCACATCGCGAGGTGATGGATCACGCGCAGCATCTGGGCTCCGAGCAGGTCACGCAGCCAGCCGAACATCGTCGCCCCGGGCTCGGCACCCATGAGGCCGTCGAGCGCGAAGCCCGTGACCGTCTCCGCGAGCAGCAGCACGAACAGCACGACGTATGCCGTGGCGGCCAGCTGGTTGTGGCCGAGGACCTCGGGAATCTCCTTGCGGAAGAACCCGTAGAACCCGGCCTGGCGGTACAGCTCGGTCGCCTGGTAGCGGCTGGTCGGGATGAACGCCGTCCAGCGGGCGAACCGGTTGCCGAAGATCAGCATCCACGTCCGGACGAGACCCGACACGAGGAAGGTGAGCGCCGCGATGATGTGGAGCAGCCGCACGTTGCTCATGAGGGCCCCGCCGGCCGGGATGAGGAAGGGATCCGCGATGTACATGCCCGAGATCGCGAGGATCACGATGCACGCGGCGGTCACCCAGTGCGTGACCCGCACGGGCACCTGCCAGATGTAGAGCCGGACGCGGCGGCCCGGATCCTCGATGTGGTGCGCGGCGTCGGCGTGGGCACCAGCCGTCGGGACGGTGGCCGGGACGGCGGCCTCGGCGGACGCCGCGCCGGGAAGGGTCTCCTGGGCGACGGTCATCGGACGGCCTCCGGGGCGGTTGCGCGGACGCTGACGACGGTGTCGCCGCCCGCTCGTGGATCGTGGACATGCGCCGCGCATGCGGCGCATGGGGCGATGGAGTGGACGACCCGCAGGATCTCCAGCGGCTGCGCGGCATCGGCGACCGGCGTGCCAACGAGCGAGGACTCGAGGGGGCCGGCCATCGCGAGCACGTCGCGAGGCGAGGCGTTCCAGGTGGAGCCGTCGACGACCTGGTAGGCGTCGACGTACTTGTTCTTGACGTGGACCCAGTGGTTGACGGAGCCGCGCGGGCCCTCTCCGGCCGACCAGCCGGCGAACTCGTCGGGCCACGCGTTGGGATCCCACAGCTCCACGCTGGCGACCGAGACATCGCCCGTCGCAAGGCTGGAGCGAAGCTCCCAGACCCAGCCGTCGAGCTCGCGGCTCAGGACGTCGGTCTCGACCGCACGGGCCAGCATCCTGCCGAGCACGCCGGTGGTGCCCTTGGGGCCGAGGCCGGTGCGCTCGAGCAGCCGGGCCAGCGCCAGGCGGATCTCCGTCTGGCCGTTGGCGGCCCCCACCAGCACCCGGGCGAGGGGGCCGGTCTCCATCGGCAGCCCGTTGTACCGCGGCGCCTTGGACCAGGTGTACTTCCCATCCCCGTCAAGCTGCGTGAGCGGGAGCGTGGCGGTGAACATTGGGTCGGTGAGGCCGTCGACCGGGCGGGTCAGCGCATCGTCACCGTTGGGGTACGTGTACCAGGCGTGCTGGACCGACTCGCCGATGTCCTCGTGGCTCACCGGCTGGGAGCCCTCGAGGTTGCCTTCCATGAGGCGGCCGGCCGGGAAGAACATGACGGGTTTGGCGCTCTGGTCCTGCGGGAACTCCCCGTTGCACAGGTAGTTGCCCGGCCCGGCCCCAATCGTGGCGTACTCGGGATAGGCGTTGGCGAGCATGACCGTGTCAGGGACGAACACCTGATCGACGAACATGCGAGCGCCCTGGATGAGGCCCGCCAGGAGGTCGAGGCCCTCCTGACTCAGCGGCGGGGGTGCGTTGCGATCCGGGACCTGCGGGTGCTGGCGGGTCTGCGATGCGGCCGGACCACCCCACGGCGGGGCGACGGCCATGCCGCCCACCAGGAATGTCTGGGGGTGCGGGTCCTTGCCGCCCAGGAGGGCTTCGAGCCGCAGGAAGTCCGCCTGCCAGTCCAGCGCCTCGAGCATGTGCGCGGCGAGGAGCAGGCTCTGCTCCGGGGTGAGCCGGTAGGCCGGATGGCCGGCCCAGCCGCCGCCGAACGGGTTCCGCTGCTCGCTTCCGAGGACGCCGGCAAGGCGGTCCTTGACCTCCTTGAACCACGCCGATGTCGAGTTCGCCCACGCGCTCTGACCCGTGGCCAGGCGCGCGGTCGCCACCGGATCCGCGGTCACGGCGAGGGAGATGTCCATCCAGTCCGAGAGGGACCGCTGGTACAGGACCATGACGTGATCGCGGACCATCATGGACGCCGCCATGATGCTGCGGATGAGGCGCGCATTGACCGGGATCACGATGCCCAGCCCCTGCTCGACCGCACGTACGGACGCGAGCGCGTGGACGCCGGTGCAGGTCCCGCAGATGCGCTGGGCCAGCAGCCATGCGTCGCGCGGATCACGGCCCACGAGGACGGTCTCGATGCCGCGGAACGTGCCGGCCGACACCCAGGCCGACCCGACGTAACCGCCGACGGTCTCGGCATCGACGCGCATCTGGCCGTTGGCCCGGGTGACGGGATCGACGACGATGCGGGTCATGCTTCGGGCTCCGCGGTCGTGGGCTGGGATTCGGGGGGCGTGGTGACCGCAGCGTGGTCATCCGGAGGGGTGACGACCGCGACTTCGGCGGCTTCCGCGGCGGCCGGTGGCTGCGGGTCAGCCTCGGTGGCAAGCGCCTGCGGGTCAGCCTCGCCGGCCGCGGAGCCTCCCGCGCTGGCGGCTTCGGCGGCAGCTGCGGCCTCCGCCCTCGCGATCCGCTTCCGGCGCTTGAAGCGCATCCCCATCCCGGTCGCGTGAACGGCGACGACGCCGGCGATGCCGCCGACCATGGCCACACCGATCGTGTCCACCGTCAGGTTCGGCAGCGGCGGGACGGGCGCGGGGAGCCGGGCGTACGCCGGTCCCATCGCATCCCACGACGACGGGGTCATGCAGCCGATGCACCCCTCCCCTGCCCGGACGTTCCAGCTGACCCCGCCGCCGTAGCGGACGGTCGGGCAGTTGGCCATCGTCTCGGGTCCCTTGCAGCCGACCTTGTACAGGCACCAGCCCCGCTGGGCACCCTCGTCACCCCAGGACAGCGCGAACTCGCCGAACTCGAAGTGGGGGCGCCGCTCGCACTGGTTGTGGACCAGGTTGCCGTAGGCCGAGAGTGGGCGGCTCATGAGGTCCGTGGGCGGCCACTCGCGGAAGGTCAGCCAGTGGATGAGCACCGAGACGAGCGTGACCACGTTGAGCGGGCATCCCGGCAGCGCGATGTACTGGGCGTTCCCGATGTAGCCCCTGATGCCCTCGGCGTCGGTGAGGTTGTTCCTGGCCGCCGAGATGCCGCCGTCACAGGCGCAGGATCCTGCCGCGATCACCGCGATCGCCCCGTCGGCGACCTCGCGCAGGACATCGGCTGCCGGCCGCCCTTGGATCAGGCAGTAGCCGTCGCCGCCGCGAGGGAGGCTTCCCTCCACGACCAGGACGTAGCCGCCCGGGTAGCGCTCCATCGCATCGGTGAGCGCCTGGCCTGCCCCGGCGCCCGAGACCGCGAGGAACGAGTCGTGGTACTCGATGGAGACCGTCTCGAGGAAGAGCTGCGACACGGAGGGGTCGATCGAGCGCAGGGTCGCCTCGGTGTTGCCACCGCAGGTCTGCGTGCGGAGCCAGATGACCGGCAGGCGGGGGGCGGCTTCGACGGCTGCAGCGATGCGCGGGGCGTAGGTGGTCGGCAGCGCGAGGGCAGCGGCCATGGCGGTCGAGAATTGGAGGAACGACCTCCGGGACATCCCGCGCCGCACCAGCGCGCCGTACAGCCCTCCGTCGTCCATCACTCTCTCTCGTTGTGCTGTCGCGACGGGCCGACCGGAGGCCAGGCAACGGCCGCGACGTGGCTATGGGAACGCCGGTACCCATGCTCGTCGACGCGCATGCCCCCCGACGCCTGTCGGAAGTCGCCGCGCTGCATGGCGAAGGGCACTGTATTGCGGCCCGTATGGCTTGTCGGCGTACCTGCTTGTCGGCCCGGGCAACGGGGGTCACGGAGCCTGTCGGTCGGCTCTGGGCCTCAGGCGAAGGCGACGAAGGGGTCGCGCTCCGACAGCCTCCGCGCGAACGACCGACGCTCCAGGCAGGAGAGAACCGACACCGGGAGATGGTCGGTCCAGACCGCCGCAAGCTCTGGGTCCTCGATGCGGCTGGCGAAGTCCACGAGGGCCATCACGGTCTCCGCGAGCTCGGGCGGGACCATCCACTCGTCTGCCGTGACGCGTGTCTCCAGGAGCTGCCGGCGGCTGCGCTGGCGGGGCGTCATGACGGTGGCGGCAGGATCACGCCGCCGTTCGACGAGGCACAGGTGGTCGAAGGCACCGAGCGCCTGCTCGCACAATCGTCCGGACGACGTCCCGTGCTCCACGACCGTGGCCTCCAAGGTGCCCGCCGGGCGGCGCAGGCTGTGCCCTGATGGTAGCGATGGCGGAGGCTCGCCGTGCCTGCGCCGGGCGACATCTGCGCTGGCCCGGCTGCGGGGCTCAGGCGGCCCGGCCTTCGTCGCCCTCCGGGGGCACATCGTCGTCCCCGAGCTGGTGATCGTCGCGCCGGTAGGGCACGTCCACCACCACGGTGTGCTGCCGGCCGAGCAGGATCGTCCGCAGGCGGCGCGCCGACTGGTTGTAGAGGATCCGCTCCCACCAGTGGCGTGCGACGTACTCGGGCACCACGACGAACGTGATCGGCTCGGGCTTGTCGGGCGGCCACGCGCGGTCGAGCACGTCGAGGTAGGCCATGAGCGGCCCCGCGAGCGCCCGGTACGGACTCTCCACGATCACGAGCGGCACACCCGGGACCTGGCGCTCCCAGCGCTCGCGCATCCGCGCGGAATGCTCGGGATCCTCGCTGATGTAGACCGCGCTCACGTCCTCGGTGATCGAGCGGGCCACGTTGACCGCCCGGACGACCGCCCGGTTGAGCGACGGCACCGGGATGATGGCGCGCTCCTGGCGGGTGAGTGGCGGCATCACGAAGTCGTGCGGGATGGCGAGCTGGCGACTGGACGCCGTGTACTGGCGATTGATGAACAGCATCCCGCCGACCAGCATCGGGATCAGCACCGCGACCACCCATGCCCCGTGCTCGAACTTCTCGGTCAGGACGATCAGCAGGACCACGCCGGTCAGGAGCGCGCCAAACGCGTTGACGATCATCCGCCACCGCCAGCCCGGGGCGCGGGTGCGGACCCAGTGACGGACCATGCCGCCCTGGCTCAGCGTGAAGCACACGAACACCCCGACCGAGTACAGCGGAATCAGGCTGGTCGTGTTGCCCTGGAAGACCACATACAGGCCGGCGGCCACGGCGGCCAGCAGGACGATGCCCCAGCTGTACGCGAGCCGGTCGCCGCGGAAGGTGAACTGGCGCGGGAAGTAGCCGTCCTCGGCCAGGATCGCCGCAAGCCGGGGGAAGGCATTGAAGCTGGTGTTCGCGGCCAGGAACAGGATCAGGGCTGTCGCGAGCTGGAACACGTAGAACAACGGGCTGTCCCAGCCGAACACCGTGCTCGCCACCAGCGCGATGACCGTCGGCCCGCCCGACAGCGCCACCGACGGGACGATGTCATAGGCGCGCGAGATGATCGTGACCCCGATGAAGATGACGCCCAGCAGGACGGCCATCGCCAGCATCGTGTTCGCGGCGTTCTTCGCCTCCGGCGGCTTGAAGGCGGGCACGCCGTTGGCGATCGCCTCCACGCCGGTCAGCGCGACCGAACCGCTGGCAAACGCGCGCAGGATCAGCACCAGGCCCAGCGTCTCCGTGCCCAGCGGGACCGCCTGTTCCTGGGGCGACATCGGGACGGCCTGACCGGTGGCAACCCGGTAGAGGCCGATGACCACGATGACCAGCGCCAGGCTCACGAAGAGGTAGGTGGGAATGGCGAACGCGTTGCCCGCCTCGCGCAGGCCGCGCAGGTTGCCCACCGTGATGAGGGCGATCACCGCCACGGCAACCTCGATCCGGACGAAGTCCAGCCCCGGCATGATCGAGATCAGCTGGTCCATGGCGGACGACGTGGACACGGCCACGGTCATCACGTAGTCGATCAGCAGTGCCGCAGCCGCCACCAGGCCGAGGATCGGCAGCAGCTCCTGGCGGGCGACCGCGTAGGCGCCACCGCCCTGCGGAAAGGCGTTGCACACCTGGCGGTAGGAGACCGCCACCACGGCCAGCAGGACCGCGATCGCAATGGCGATCGGCACGGACACCATGAGTGCGCCCGCACCTGCAAGGACGAGGACCCGCAGGATCTCCTCCGTGGCGTAGGCCGAGGACGAGATCGCATCGGACGAGAAGATCGGCAGGGCGAGCCGCTTCGACAGGCGCTCGCCGATCTCCTCCTCGGAGGCCATCGGACGTCCGATGAACCAGGCCTTGGCCCGCTGCACGCCACGCCCGAACCCGGAGCGTGGCGTCGACGCCGCGGCCTTCGCGACCAGCTGGTTGGGACCCGTGTACCTGAAGTAGGCGGAGTGCGGACGTTCGACACGGACCCGCTTGTCACCCGGCTTGCGGCCGCTGATGGGCTTGCGGCCGCCGATCATCGCCCGTCCTCCCGGCCCTGCTGCCGGTGGGGACGGACTGTTGGCCGGTTCATGCGGTGATGGCCTCCACGAGGACGTCGAACCGGTCGGGACGCGAGGTCGCGATCGTGCGCAGGCGGGTACCGGACTCGAGGGCGAAGCGCATGCACAAGTCTCGGACCACCTCGCCGTGGGCGAGGCCGGCGACGAGCACGCGCCGCGAGGCCCCCGAATTGACGAGCAGGATGGCCTCGCGCACGAGGCGCTCCTCACCGGCCCAGGGGCTGGGGAAGACGGCGTCGTCCAGGGCGATGGCGGGTTCCATGCCTCCACCATCGCAGGCACGCCCAAGAGGGAACGACACCGCGAACGCCCCCGGCGCCTAAGGTTTCCCTAAGGATTGGCGCCCAGGTCGCGGATCCGGTAGCCCACTCCCGGTTCGGTGCGGATCAGGTCGTCGAGCGTGCCATCAGGGTCGGAGGCCGCGAGCTTGCGGCGCAGCTGGCTCACGTGCACGTAGACGTAGCTGTCCTCGCCCTGGTACGCCTCGCCCCAGACGGCCCGGAGCAGGCGGCCCTTGGTGACGACACGGCCGCGATGGGTGAGCAGGATGCGCAGGAGCTCGAACTCGCGCGGGGTCAGGTCCACGCGCCGTCCGTCGACCGTCACCTCGTGCGTGGCGGCGTCCAGGACGAGCGGGCCCGTCGCGATCCGGCCGGCGGCGTCCCCGCCGGGCCCGACGGCCCGGCGCAGCGCCACCCGGAGGCGGGCCCGGAGCTCGTCCACCCCAAAGGGTTTGGTCACGTAGTCGTCCGCTCCCCGGTCGAGCGCCTCGACCTTCTCGCGCTCCTCGTACCGGCCCGACAGGATCACGATCGGGGTGGCCGCCTCCCGGCGCATCGTGCCGACGAGCGTGAGCCCGTCCATGTCCGGCAACCCGAGGTCGAGCAGGACGAGATCCGGCCGACGCGCTGCCCAGCGCTCCAGGGCCGTCCGGCCGTCGGGCGCCTCCACAACGGTGTAGCCGCCCGAGGCGAGCTCCCGGACGAGCGCCGCGCGCGTCTCGGCATCGTCCTCCACGACCAGGATCGTGGGCCCGGTGCCGGGTGCGGGGCTGCGCATCATGCGGGCGTCCGGGCGTACAGGCCTGCCTCGCCGTCGGCGGCCTGTGCGACCTCACCGTCGGCAGGCGCCTCGCCGGGGAGTGCGCCCGCGGGCAGGTCGATGTCCACGGCCAGCCCGCCCAGCGCGCCCCGCCGCGCGGCCACCGCGCCCCCCATCGCCTCGATCAGGCCGCGCGTCACCGCGAGCCCGATGCCGGTCCCCTCCCTCGATCGCCTGCCCGAGCCCGGGACGCGGTAGAACTTCTCGAACAGCCGGTCCAGGTGCTCGGGGGCGACGCCGGAGCCGTCGTCCTCCACGGTGAGGCGCACGCGCTCCGGATCGAGGTCCCGCGCCGTGACCAGGATGCGGGCGCCGTCGGGCGTGTGCTTCAGGGCATTGTCGAGGACGTTCGTCACCGCCTCATCCACGAACACCGCGTCCACCACGACCGGGGCGGAACGCAGGTCGGCCTGGAGGGTGCGCGCGCCGAGGCGCTGGCGGGTGCTGTCGAGCGCGCGCGCGAGGAGGTCGTCGAGGTCGAACAGCTCGCGGTTCGCCCGTAGCGCGCCCGCCTCGATCCGGGAGAGGTCGAGCAGGTTGGTGACCATCCGGTTGAGGTACTCGACCTCACGCTCGATCGCGTCAGCGCTGGCGCGGCGGTCCTCGTCCGACAGGCTCGTGCCCGGGCGCAGGCTGCCGGCCGCCGCGCGGATGGTGGCGAGCGGCGTGCGCAGGTCGTGCGACACGGACTGGAGGAGCGCGCTCTTGAGGGCGTCGCTCTCCCGCGCGATCTCGGACGCGCGGACCCGGTCCTCGACCATGTCGTGCGCGAGCGCCTGGCCCACCTGGTCCGCGACCGCGGCCATCAGCCGCGTGCCCACTGCGTCCGGCTCGCCGAGCACGCGGGGGCGCTCGGCCCACAGCGAGCCGAGGGGCTCGCCGCTCGCCTCGATGCGGACGCGGTAGGTGTCCACGGGACCGGCAGTACGGCGGCCCGCCTCAGGGCGCTGGACGATCGACCAGCGCGCCGGCTCATCACCGGGCGTCCGCTGGAGGACCCGGTGGCGGGCGGGCAGCGCGGGCGGACGGGCAGCGCCGGTGTCCGCGAGCACCGTCTCCGCCGCCGGATCCGGACCAGTGGCGATCCAGGCGCGCTCGAGCCCAACCTGCGCCCGGAGCGACCCCAGGATGGCGCTCGTGGCCTCCGCCATCGACGTGCGGGTGGCGAGGGCGCGGCTGGTGCCGAACAGCGCCCGGGCCTCCAGGGCGGCGGCGTCCGCAGCATCGGCACGACGTCGCTGGAGGGCGGCGAGCTCACCCACCGTCACGCCCACGAACAGCAGCAGCACCACGCTGAGCAGCACCCCCGAGTCATGGATCGCGAAGGTGAACCGGGGCTCGGTGAACCAGAAGTTGTACAGGGCGGCTGAGCCGACCGCCGTCACGACCGCACCGCCGGTGCCGACGAGCAGGGCGGCGAGGACGACGGCGACGAGGTAGGCGGACGAGGCGTTGGCCACGCCGACGGCATGCTCCAGGGCCGCGACGGCCAGCGTGGCGGCGGCCAGCAGTGCCAGGACGATGAGGACGGCGCGTATCGCGCGCCAGAGAGGACCGTGCATGGCGCCGATCCTACCCCTCAGGTCGGACGCATTCCCGACCGCGGGGTGCCTCAGTCGCCATGTGCGCGCCGCCCCGCTGTCTCCGGCACACGGGGGGACGCCCGTCCCCGGGGACGCCGACGGAGTGTGCGGGCCCGAGCTACCCGGCGCGCGTTGCCCCGGGGACGAGGGCGCCCGACCTCCCCCTGGGAACGTCTGGCGCGTCACCATCGTGCGCGTCGTCACTTATGCGCCGCTTATCTCGCTCCACCGGTCTGGCACCGTGCATCGCTGGCGGATCACCGTGGTACGCCGGGGGTGCCACGACGCGCACGCCCCACCCCGGGGGCGTTTCGGAGTCCCTTCCGCACGCGGTGCGCTCGTAACCCGGGGTTTCGCCCCCGGCTCGTGCTCAGACGGCCGCGAAGCGGCCCCCACGTGGGGCGAGACGCGACACATGCACCCGGTGAGCGGCGCCTGCCACCCTCCTGCCGGCTGTGCCTACGCGGGGCCAGCCGATGACGAGGAGGCGGCGATGACCGGCGCCGGCCTACGTCATTGCGGAGCGGTCGATGGAGCTCGCAGCACGTTCGCGACCTGGTCCACAAGCCACGACAGGTCCTCGCCTGCCGCTAGGAGCGTCGTCGCGGCGAAGTGCTGGAGCCGCGTCCTCGCAAACACGTCCGTCACGACGACGGCCAACTTCTACGGCCACGTGCAGCCCGCGATGCTCAAGTGGTCCGCGAACAGGTTGGCCAAGCTCATGCGCGAGGTGTCGGGGACCAGGCCTGAGGGTACGCACGTGGTGGCGGCCGACAAGAAGCCCCCTCCCGGCAATGCCCGGAGGGGGCTTCCAACGTTCAGGAGTTGGTGAGCCGGCAGGGATTCGAACCCTGAACCTAGTGATTAAGAGTCACTTGCTCTACCGTTGAGCTACCGGCCCGGAACCGCGGGAGAGGATAGCGCACATCGGCTTGGTCGCGCGACGGTAGCGGCGCGGCGGGCTGTCTCCGGGTTCGTGGCGCGCGCCACGTGACGGGTGGTCACGATGGCGCTCGTGCTCGCGTAGCAATACCTTGCCGGTTCCGTGTCGTCGCGTTCTCGAGGTGGCAACGGCAGAACGGTGTATGGGGACAGTTCGGGCGTAAGAGGGTCGTGCTGTTGCTCGGGCAGTAACAATGCGGCAGGACGAGGGCGATCTATTGCCTCGCGCGCACGGCGGTCCCAGCGCGCGGCCCCCGCGCCACTCAGACCCGCTCGACCGCCATCGCCACCGATCCGCCGCCGCCCAGGCAGAGCGTCGCCAGCCCGTACCGCCCGCCACGCCTCGCCAGCTCATGGACAAGCGTCGCCATGATCCGCGCACCGGATGCCCCGATCGGATGCCCGAGTGCGATCGCGCCCCCGTTCACGTTGACCTTCGCCCAGTCCAGGCCGAGCTCCCGGCCATCGGCGAGGACCTGGGCCGCGAACGCCTCGTTGATCTCGACGAGGTCGTAGTCCGCGGGCGCCAGGCCCGTCCGCCGCTCCAGTTCGCGGACCCCCTTGACGGGCGCGAGGAACAGCCACTTGGGCTCAACCTCCGCCTGGGCATACCCAACGATCCGTGCCATCGGCGTGAGGCCGTGCCGCTCGACGGCCCGCTCCGACGCGACGACCACCGCCGCTCCACCGTCGGTGATGCCGGGCGCGTTGCCGGCCGTGACGGTCCCCACCTGCGCATCGCCGCGGTCATCACCTGTGGGCAGGTCGAACACGGGCGCGAGACGGGCCAGCGCCTCCACGGACGAATCGCGTCGGGGCCCCTCGTCCAGCGTCACGACGGTCTCGCGGCCCTTCGCATCGCGGATGGTCACGGGCGCCATCTCGGCATCGAATCGGCCGGCATCCTGGGCCGCGACGGCACGCTGGTGGCTCTCGAGCGCGAACCGGTCCTGGTCCTCGCGCGACACGCCCGCCTTGATCGCCACGCGCTCCGCGTGCGTGCCCATGTGGCAGTCGTCCACGGCGCACCAGAGACCGTCCGCGACGGCCGAGTCATCGAGCGATCCGGCGCCGAGCCGGTAGCCGAAGCGCGCCTTGCGCAGCATGTAGGGCGCAAGATTCATCGACTCCATGCCGCCCGCGACATACAGGTCGCCGTCACCCGCGCGGATGCCGGCGGCGGCCAGCATGATCGCCTTGAGCCCCGAGCCGCAGACGCGGTTGATGGTGGTCGCCGGGGTGGATGTGGAAAGGCCGGCGCGAAGCAGCGCCTGCCGCGCAGGTGCCTGGCCGGCGCCACCCTGGAGCACCTGGCCCATCAGGACCTCGTCGAACGGGGCGTCCAGGGCCAGGCCGGCACGCTCCACCGCCGCGCGGATCGCCACGGCGCCCAGCTCCACTGCGGGCACCGCTGCGAGCGATCCGCCGAACTTGCCGATGGGGGTCCGCGCCGCGCTCACGATGTAGACGGCGCCGTTGGGTCCTGCTGCATGCTCCATCTCGCGACTCTACACCGGAAGGGGTGCGGAGCCGGTGGCGCCGGGCGGTAGCATCAGCCGGACAGCCCGCCCCACCGAGGCCCGTCGTGCCCGAACCGGAACCCGTCGCGCCCGTCGCGCCGCTCGCACCGCACGCGTCGCCCGATCCGCACGAGCTGCTGCGCGACGCGTCTGCCACCCTTGATGCCGACGGTCGTGTCCGAGGCTGGAATGCCGCAGCGGCCATGCGTTTCGGCGTCCGCCCTCCCGACGCTGTCGGGCGAAGCCTGGAGGAGCTCGGTGCACCCGGCGCGGACCCGTCGCTGGCGCGGCTGCCGCTGGCCCGGGGAGGCACGCTCGCCGTGTGGCACGCCGATGAGCCGCCGGGCAACGAGCAGATCCTGCTCGCGAAGGCCCGCGCGCTCGAGTTCCTCGCAGGACCGGTCAGGCACGATCTCTCGAACCCGCTCAACGCCCTCCTGCTGTTCGCGAGCCTGGTCAAGCTCGAGGGCGGGGTCCCCGAGGACATGACCGGCGAGATGGATGCCGTCGCGGAGGCGGCCGGCCGTGCCCACCGTCTGATGTCGCTGGACCTGGAGCTCATGCGCCACCGCGCGGCGGTCGTGGCGCCCGTACGGCCGGCCACGCTGGTCGGTGAGGTGCTCGACCTGGCGGGCTATCTCCTGGTGGACGTGGACACCGCGGTCGACGTCCCCGAGGACCTCCCCGACGCGGAAGCCGATCCGGGCGGTGTCCGCCTCGCGCTGGTGCTGGTGCTGCTGAACGCGGTCCGTGCGCTGGGTGGCCCGAAGGCCACGGGTCGCCTCTGGATCACCGGGCGGGTCGTCGGACAGGCCGCAGCCATCGAGATCGTGGTTGCCGACGACGCCGCCGGCGTCAGCGCTGAGGAGCGGCCCCACCTGTTCGACGCCCTGCCGCCGGTCCGCGCAGGTCGGGCGGGGGCGGATCTCGCTGTCGCGCGGACCCTGCTCCGCCGCGACAGCGGAGAGCTGCGCTTCGAGTCAGGCCCTGATGGCGCCAACCGCTTCGTCCTGGCCGTGCCACAGCTGGGCCACCAGGCGTCCGCCTGACCCCTACCGCGGGTAGGTATGGAACCCCCGGCCCGTCTTCTGGCCCAGGTGCCCCTCCGCGACCAGCCGCTCCAGGACAGCCGGCGCCGCGAACTGGGGCCCGCCGATGCCCTCGTCGAGCACCCGCATGATCCCGAGGCACACGTCGAGGCCGATGAAGTCCGCGAGCTCCAACGGGCCCATCGGGTGGTTCAGGCCCACCTTCGCCCCAGTGTCGATGTCGTCGGCTGAGCCGACGCCTTGCTCGTAGGCGCGCATCGCCTCGCCCAGGAACGGGATCAGGATCCGGTTGACGATGAACCCCGGCCGGTCGGCCGACACGATCACCTGCTTGCCGAGCTCCCCTGCGAGAGCACGGACCGCCTGCTCGGTGGCATCGTCGGTCGCGGCGCCCCGGATCAGCTCCACGAGGGGCATCACGGGCACCGGGCTGAAGAAGTGCATGCCCAGGAACCGCGTGCGACGTGCCTCGCCCACCGAGGCCGCCAGCTGGTCGATCGCGATCGACGACGTGTTCGACGCGAAGATGCACTCAGACCGGGCGACGGCATCCAGCTGCGCCCACAGGCGAGCCTTGACGTCGACGTCCTCGAACACGGCCTCGATGACGAGGTCCGCATCCTCGGCCTGCCCGAGATCGGACGTGCCGGTGAGCCGGGTCAGGATCGCCGCACGGGCCTCGTCGGTCAGCTTGCCCTTGGCGACCGCGCGCTCGAGATTGCCGGCGATCCGCGCGATGCCCGCCTCGGCACGCGCAAGGTCGGGCTCGTAGACCGTCACCTCCTTGCCGGTGGCGGCATGGACCTGCGCGATGCCGTGGCCCATGAGGCCGGCCCCCGCGACGAAGACGCGCTCGACGGACATCAGGACTCCTTGCGTTCGATCGCGGCGAGCAGGAGGTCGGCTGCCGCGTACGGATCGAGGGTGTGCTCGGCGACAGCCTCGATGGCCTCGGCGGTCAGCCCGGCGGCCCGCGGATCGAGCAGGCGTGCCCATACCCGCTCAGCGACCAGGGCCCTGACCTGCGCCTCTGCACGGGCTCGGCGCGCAGCGCGGGTCGGGCCGTTAGAGCCCGCCGCATGGTGGCGGTCCAGCGCCACGAGCAGCGCGGGCACGCCATCGCCGGTGGCTGCCGTTGTCACCAGGACTTCGGGCCGCTTGGGCCGGTGGGCCGCAGCGTCGCTGGCCCCGGCCCCGGCAGGCTGCATCGGCGGCACCAGCATCGCGCGCAGTTGCGCCGCGGTCCGCTGGGCGCCCGGCCGGTCGCCCTTGTTGACCACCACGATGTCGGCCACCTCGAGCAGCCCTGCCTTGATCGCCTGGATCTCGTCGCCCATCTCGGGCGCCTCGAGGACCACCGTCGTGTCGGCGGCGGCGGCCACCTCGACCTCGCTCTGTCCCGTGCCGACCGTCTCGAGCAGCACCATGCCGAACCCGGCCGCCGCGAGGACGGCAGCCGCCGCGGCCGACGTTGACGCCAGGCCCCCAGCGTGGCCGCGGGACGCCATCGAGCGGATGAAGACGGCGTCGTCCGACGCGTAGGCCTGCATCCGGACGCGGTCACCCAGCAGCGCGCCGCCGGTGATCGGAGACGACGGATCGACGGCGACCACGGCCACCGACCGGTCCTGCGCCCGCAGCTCGGCGATCAGCGCGGCCACCAAGGTGGACTTGCCGGCCCCGGGCGGCCCGGTGATCCCCACCAGGTGGGAGCGGCCGGCCTCCGGGTAGAGCAGGCGCAGGGCGTGCTCGGCGACGGGCGTGTGGTTCTCGACGGCGGTGAGCAGGCGTGCCAGGGCCCGGCGGTCGCCGGCGCGGGCGGCGTCCGCGAGGAGCGCGGCTCGCTCGGCAGGGGTGGACCCGGCCGTTCGTGCGTCGGTCATGCGGTCATCGCAGCGGTCATGCGGTCGGCGCAGCCATGCCCGACGTCAGTCAAGGGTCCGCGCGTTCGCCCTGATGAAATCGGCCACCTCTCGGATGGTGGTGCCCGGGCCGAACACGTCCGCCACGCCCGCGGCCTTGAGCGGCTCGATGTCGTCGTCGGGAATGATCCCGCCCACGGTGACGAGCACGTCGTCCAAGCCGCGCTCGCGCAGCTGGGCGCACACCCGCGGCACCAGGGTCATGTGGGCGCCGGACAGGATGGACAGGCCGACGACGTCGACGTCCTCCTGCAGGGCGGCGGTCACGATCATCTCGGGTGTCTGGCGAAGGCCCGTGTAGACGACCTCGAAGCCCTCGTCCCGCAAGCCGCGGGCGAGGACCTTGGCCCCGCGGTCGTGGCCGTCGAGGCCGGGCTTGGCGATCAGCACCTTGAGCGGTCGGTCGGTCATGGCGGGATTGTAGAGCGCGCGCGAACGCAGAGACACCCGGGACCCGGCGATCGTCTCGCGAGGTCCCGGGTGTCGGCAGATGCGGCCGGTGGCAGCCGTGCTACGGCATGATCGCGAGCACCTGGCCGTTCGGCATCACGCTCATGTTCGTCACGTACACGGTGCCGTTGCGGGCGACGGCAACGTCGGCCGGAGCCGTCAGCTCGCCCTCCGCAAGCTCGTGCCGCTGGCCGTCGTGGACGCGGATCAGCGCCCCGGTCGGGTCGCCGCCCGTGAACAGCGCCATCAGGCCCGCCTTCGCCATCTCGACCACGTACAGGCTGCCATCCCGGCCGAAGTCGATGCCGGTGACCGACGTGAATCCGTCAGCAAAGAGCGAGCAGCCGTCGGACGTGTCGTCGTCACAGACGGCGCCGTTCGCCCACCGCTCGATCCGCCAGATGCGGGACGCGCCCGGCGTGAACGGGAAGCCCGTGAGCTCGCCCACGTAGTAGGCGCCATCGGGGCCGATCGCCACCGTCGTGGGAACCGCCTCTGCGGGCACCTCGGGCGGTAGCCCCATCTCGGGCGGCAGGTGGGAGGTGGACACCACGTGCAGCGGGATCGTCGCAAGTGTCCGCTTCACGCCACGCGGGCCGAGCAGCAGGACATCGTTGTTGGCGGCGTCGGTCACCACGAACCGGCCCGACCCGACGGCGACAAGGCCGTACGGGTTGGACTCGATCGGGTTGCCGTCCTTGTCCTGCGGATCGGGGTCTGTCGCCTGGTACGCCCCGATGTCGGCGACCTGGTAGCGGTGGCCGGACACCCTGCGCAGGGTGCCGAACCGCGGATCCCCAGCGCCCTCGCCAACGAGCGCGAACACGTTGCCGTTGCCCGTGATCGCCACGTTCACCGGACCCGAGACCTCGCCCTCACCAAGCTCGGCAACCGGCAGGCCGGAGACGATGGCGGTCGCCGTGCCGTTGGCGATCCGCGAGATCTCGCCGCTTCCGGCCTCGGCGACGAGGATGCGGCCGTTGGCGCCGATGTCGATGCCGCGCGGATTGTTGAGACCCGAGGCGACGACGGCCGTGTCGGCCGCCCCGGCGCCGCCGGCGGCGAGGCTGGCCAGGAGCAACGCCGGTATGGCGGCTCCGAGAATCCTGTGCTGCGCCTTCATGCGGGCGCGTCCTCCCATGCAGCGGCGAGCCGGGTTCGCCATTGGCTCGGCGCGACCGGGATGGCGATCCATGTAGGACGCGGTCACGTGTCAGGGCCTCTCGCGCGCAAGGACGGATGATTGCAGGGCGTCCCTCTCACGGGGAGGGTGATTTACCCAGATTCTGTGCCAGTCGGGCGTTTGTCACGCGTTTGTCATGCGCCGGGCGAAGGCCGTCCGATGTGCGCGAAGAACTCGGCGCGAGTCTTGTCGTTGCGCCGGAACAGGCCCAGGACTGCGGCGGTCGTCATCACCGTCCCAGGCTTCTGGACCCCGCGCATCGCGGCGCACAGGTGGGTCGCCTCGAGGACCACACCGACCCCCTTGGGCGCCAACGTCTCCATCAGGAAGTCGGCGATCTGCTGTGTCATCCGCTCCTGGACCTGGAGCCGGCGTGCGTACATCTCCACGATCCGCGGGATCTTCGAGAGGCCGATCACCCGGCCCTCGGGCACGTAGGCGACATGCGCCGTACCGAAGAACGGCAGGAGGTGGTGCTCGCACAGCGAGTAGAACGTGATCTCCTTCACGACGACCATCTCGCTGTAGCCGACGTTGAAGATCGCGCCGTTGACGAGACGCTCCGGGTCCACGTGGTAGCCGGCGGTGAGCTCGTGGTACATCCGGTGCATCCGGTCCGGTGTCGCGCGCAGGCCCTCGCGATCGGGATCCTCCCCCACCTCCAGCAGGATCTGGCGCACGGCCGCCTCGATGCCGCCCGCGGAGGCCGGGACCGCACCAGGGGGTGTGGCCGGGTGCGGGTCCGCCTCGTCGTCGATGTCGTGCTCGATCTCGTCAACGATGCGACGGACGGTCTCAGACAGATCGCGGTGGTCGGCAGGCTCGGTCATGGTGAGGCGATGGTACGCGAACGGCAGGCGCCGCTCAGGACGGTGCCGGCGCCCGCCCCCGCGCTCAGCCCGCTTCCAGGATTGACGCGGTCACGTCCGCGGGCCGGTAGCGCGGCAGGTTGTGGCCGAGGCCCGGAAAGCCCGAGACACGCATCGGGCCACCTCCGGCTGCCGCGCGGGCATCCGCCGCCCGGCGAAGCTCAGCGAGACGCATGTCGACATCGCCCGCACCCAGGGCCACCAGGGCCGTCACCGGCGCCGCCACCGCGGGCAGCCCGTCGAGAGCAGCGGGATCCCAGGCGAACATGGTGCGCACCAGGGCATCCACGACATGCGGCCGGACCGCCCGGACGACGTGCCCCGCGGCCGTCTCGACCACGGCGTCACGCGCGGCGCGCTCCTGGTCCGCATCGAAGCTCCCCGGATCGAAGGCGCGCCGGTCCGCGAGGAAGGCGTCCATCGAGCGCAGCACCTCGGGCGGCTCGTCGAGGCCGCGCAGGAACTCGTCCACATCGAGGTCGGTGACGGTCTCGATGCGCTCCCAGCCGCCGTCCACGAGGACGAGGGCCGCGCACCGCTCCCCAAGCGCCGCGGCGGCTGCCGCCGCCACGATCGCCCCGAACCCGATGCCAGCCACGACCACCCGCCCGTCGGCCGTGAGCAGGCCGGAGCCCTCGGCCACCGCGATGATGTCACCAGCCAGCGTTGTGAGGTCGTAGCCCGTCATCGGCGAGTCGGACAGGCCCTGGCCCCGCAGGTCGGTGGCGACCACCCGGCGTGCCGCTGCGAGGCGGCGGGCCACGGGCGCCAGGATCGAGGCGGGCTGGACGAGTCCAGGCACCAGCAGGACTCCATGTCCGCCGCCGTCGGCGGCGTCGGTGGCATCCGCAGCGACCGACGGACCGCCCCAGTCGAGGAAGTGGATCCGTGTCCCGTCATCGGCTGTGACCACGTACCCCTCGGGCTCCAGGGCCAGGTCGGGCGGCGGAGCAAGGGCGACGTCCGGCGCCCTAGGTTCGATCGCCGGTCGGTCGGGGGTCATGGCGGCTAGGATACGGGCGCCATGGTGAAACACCGCAGGGGATCCCGAGCCGCCGCCCGCCAGCCGCGCGCCCGCCACGAGCGGTTCGACCGGCTCATCGACCGGGCAATCGCCGGAATCCCGTCTCCCTTCCGAGAGGCGCTCGACCGGATGGCCATCGTGATCGCCGACGAGCCTTCCCCCGAGCTCCTCCGCGACGAGGGCCTCGAGCCTGACGACACGCTCTACGGCATCTACCAGCCACCCGTCGATGCGCTGTACAGCTGGGGGGACGCGTTCGAGCCGGAGCGGATCGTGATCTTCCGCCTCCCGCTCGAGGAGGACTTCCCGGATCCCGACGACCTTGCCGAAGAGGTCCGGATCACTATCCTCCACGAGCTGGCGCACGCCCTGGGCATCAACGACGAGGACCGCCTCGCAGAGCTCGGGATCGACTGACTCGCAGGCGACATCGCGGCCGTGCCCGAGGTGCACCCGGGGATCGCCGACCCCTCGGTCGGTCAGCCGCCCAGCGAGATGAGGCCCGCGACCATCGCCACCATCGCGAGCGCCGCGCACGCGGCGAGTCCCTTGGTGAACCAGGGGTCCCAGGGCCGCCGCCCACCGGCCGGTGCCATGCGCCCCACTTCCAGCCCATGCGTGTAGTGGGTCAGCGCCTCGAAGGCGTGCACCGCGGGGGCGGCGGCGATCGCCTCCACGATGAACGTCAGCGTGCCCAGCGCGAACACCAGCGCGGCCACGACCGGCACGACCAGCACCGACGGAACGCTGGCGCTCAGCCCGGAACCCTCCACGGCCCGGGCGACGAGGTCCACGCCGGCGCTCAGGCCGAAGACCACGATGAACTGGCCGAACACGCCGAAGAGGGTTACCACAATCGCCATGCGCTTGCGCAGCCGGACGAGGCGCAGGGAACGCCCGATCGCTTCGAACACGTCCACCTCGCCCAGCACGATCCCCGACGCGGCGTAGACGAACGGCATGCTCACCAGCAGCGAGATCAGGAGGGACACGCCTCCGTCGATGAACGTGACGGGGCCCATGACCAGGAGGACCGCCAGCGATGCGACGGTGCTCACCGTCGCGCTCAGGAAGCCGAAGAGCAGCTGCACACCGAGCACTCGCCAGAACCGCCGTCTCGAGACGGCGATCGACTCGCGCAGGCGCAGCGGCCGACCTTCGATCCGGCCCCCGATCACAGCGGTCGCCATGACCCGCGCCTCGGTGGCGGCAGCCATGTACCCCAGGTACGCCGGGATCGCTGCGACCATGGCCCACAGGAACCAGGCCGGCGGACCCGGGCTGCCGTAGTCGAACAGGAACTCGCCCTGCTCGACCAGGCCGACGCCGACGAGGACGGCGGCCGGGCCGACGGTGACGAGCATCATCAGCCCGATGTAGAACGATGCCGCACGCAGGCCGTTGTCGGGGCGGGTCAGCAGGTCCAGCGCCTGGCGGAGCAGGTCGCGGGTGCCGAGCGGGATCGCGAGGACCTCCGCAGTGACCTCGGGGAGCACGGGACCGGCGGGTGTCGGAGGTGGCGGCGGCAGGGGCGGCGCAGGCGGCTCGAGGGCCGGCGACGTCTGCGGGATGGCCGGCGGCGGGGGCGGCAGGGGCACGAACGCGTCCCCCGGGCGCAGGGGCTCCTCCCCGTCCCCAATCATCACCGTGGCGCCGGGATCGGGGCCGCCTGCATGAGGAAGTCGCCGAGGCGCTCGATGTCAACGTTGCCGCCCGAGAGGATGACCGCCACGCGGTCGCCGTTGCGCAGCGGCACGGCACCCGTGAGCACGGCCGACAGTGCGGCGGCGCCGGCCGGTTCCAGCACCTGCTTGAGACGCTCGAAGGCGAAGCGCATCCCGGCCAGGATTGTCGCGTCCTCCACGAGGACCAGATCCTCGAGGTAGCGCCGGGCCACGCTCAGGGCGTGGACGCCGGCGATCGGACCGTTGAGCCCGTCCGCGATGCTGACCGGCGTGATCCGGACCGGGACGCCGGTCTCCATCGCCTGGCGCAGGCAATCAGACCCCGCGGGCTCAACGCCGAAGACCCGGATCTTCGGGCGCGTCTCGCGCAGCGCCACCGTGACGCCGCCCAGCAGCCCGCCGCCGCCCACGCCGACGACGACGACATCCACGTCGGGCAGATCCTCCAGGATCTCCAGGCCGCAGGATCCGTTGCCCAGGAGGACCTCGGGATCGTCGTAGGGATGGACGAGCGTCAGGCCCTGCTCGGCACGCAGGTGCTCCATGTGCGCCATCGCCTCGCCGACATGGGCTCCGTGGAGCACCACCCGCGCGCCGTACTCGCGGCATCCGGCCACCTTGGACTCAACCGCGCCCAGCGGCATGACGACGGTCATCGGCACGCCTGCCTCGCGGGCCGCCCAGGCGTAGGCCTGGCCAGCGTTGCCGGCACTGATGGTGATGGCGCCACGCGCCCGTTCGTCGGGCGTCAGGGACGCGATCCTGGCCATTGCCGCACGGGGCTTGAAGGAGCCCGTCTTCTGGAGGTGCTCGGCCTTGAGGTACAGGCGCCCGTCCGCCAGGCGCACTCGGGTTGCCTCGCCGGCGACCCTGGCAGCCGTGGATGAGGAGAGCAGCGGCGTGTGGTGGACGTGACCCACGAGCTGCTTGCGGGTCTCCTTGATCGCGGCGAGCGAGATCGGTGAATGGCTCACAGCCGGAGTATGCCGTCCAACTGGCCCCGCTGGCGCCTGTTGGTCGGATTCGCGCCAGGTGGGCGCTATCGGGCGCTTCGTGCGCAGATCCGCGCCCGGTGCGACCTGCAATCTCGACGCAGCCGCCCGACCGCCATACGCCCCCCGGGTGGGAGCAAGCGCCTCTTCTGACCGGATGACATCCGCTCGCGCCCACCTGGTGCGAAGTTGCGAACCGCGGGCGGGACCTCAGGCTCCGTCGCCAGCGTGACTTGCGTCCTTGCGCAAACAATGAGAGACTGGGCCCGTGATCGATACCACCAGCACCGAGGACGAGCGGGTCCGCTTCGCGGCCGTCGCCCGAGCCCTCGGCGACGCCAAGCGCCTGTGCGTCCTCGAGTCCCTTGCGGACGGGGAGGCATCGGTGGGCGAGCTCGCCTCGCGCGTCAGCTGCCAGGTCCCGAACATGAGCCAGCACCTCGCGGTGCTGCGCTCCGCCGGACTCGTCACGGCCCGTCGTGACGGCAGCACCGTGTACTACCGCCTCGCGGACCCGAAGGTCCTCGAGGCCTACCAGCTACTCCAGGACATCGCCCGCTAGCCGGGCGTCACGTCGCTCGTCCGGCTCGGCCGGAGAAAGGGTTCGCCACGTGGCGGAGATCAAGCACGCAACCGATGCCACCTTCGTTGACATGGTCGTCAACAACGAGAAGCCGGTCATCGTGGACTTCTGGGCGGCCTGGTGCGGTCCGTGCAAGATGGTCGCGCCGGAGCTCGAGAAGCTCGCGACGAAGTACGACGGCGTGGTCGAGGTGGTCAAGGTCGACGTTGACGCCAACCCGGGGCTCTCCCAAGCGTTCCAGATCATGTCGATCCCGATGATCGCGTTCTTCCAGCCGGGGCAGCAGCCGCAGGGCCTGCCGGGCTTCCGCACTGCCGAGCAGTACGAGCAGATCTTCAACCTGCAGGCGCTCGCGGCGGCCAAGGCATCCTAGTCCCGCCACCTGCGACCGCGCTCCTCCGGCCCCGGCCCTCAAGCCGGGGTCGTTCCATGTCCGCGGCCTGTCAGCCTTGGAGCGCCCGTCGGTGTGCCGATCGGAGCCACGCCTCCGCGCGGTCCAGGGCGAAACGGTCGACCTCTTCGGGCGTGAACGCGATCCATCCCTTGCCACGGGCGGACGGCATGGTCCCGGGCGTCCTGAGCGCCGCCGCGGCCACGGTCGGGTCCAGGGCGGCTTCGAGCAGGTCCGGCATGAGGATCGCGAAGATGCGCCCGTTCGCGAGGTAGCTGACCGACTCGCCCTCGCGCGCCCGCTCAACGCCGACGAGGTCCTCGATCACCGTCTCCACGCGCTCGTCCAGTGTCTCGTCCACATCGGCCTCCGCCGCGGCGGCAGCCTCCTGGGCCTCGTCGACGGACAAGGGCGCGTCGTCATCGAGCAGCTCGTCGTCGAGCGCGTCGTCGGAAAGCCGGCCGTTGCCGGTGGTCTCGTGGGTCATCAGGCGGTCTCGCGGTGCGGTCATCGGCAGTGGGCGCCGTCAGCGGCTCCAACGAGTATGGCATCGGCCGACGCCATGGTGCCGCGCGCCGGAGGAAGAACAGGCCCCAGTGGCAGCGGCCGAGCGCGGTCACATGACGCGCGGTCATGACGGCGCCGGCCCACGTGGTCACTCTGGCATCGAGACCCGAGCTGTCGTCTGCGGATTCCAGCGTGGGGTGAGCGCCATCCCCGCGTCCACGACAGCCACCGTGCGCGGAGGGGCCCGCAGTGATCACAAGGAGATATGCCATGCGACGAATCGCAACTATCGGTCTGGCGGCCCTCGCCGCGGTCACCCTGGCGGGGACCGTCCTCGCCGCCTCGTCGGTCAACCTCGGCACGGCCAAGAGCTTCGCCGTGCTCGCCGCCACCACCATCACGAACACGGGGAGCACGACGATCACCGGCGACGTCGGGCTGCATCCCGGCGATGCCGTCACCGGCTTCGCCGACGTCACGGTCCACGGAGCGCAGCACATCGGCGACGCGGTCGCGCTCGACGCCAAGAACGACCTGATCGGCGCCTACAACGACGCCGCAGGCGCCACGCCCGTCAACCAGGTGCCCACCGAGCTCGGCGGCACGACCCTCAAGCCCGGCGTCTACGCCTCGGCCACCCTCGGACTGACCGGGACACTGACCCTCGACGGCGAGGGCGTCTACATCTTCCAGGCCGGATCCACCCTGATCACGGCCCCGGGCAGCAGCGTGAAGCTCATCAACGGCGCCTCGGCCTGCGAGGTCTACTGGCAGGTCGGCAGCTCGGCGACGCTGGACACCAGCACCAGCTTCAAGGGCACGATCCTGGCCCTCACCTCGATCGCACTCAAGAACGGCGTGACGCTCGAGGGCCGGGCGCTGGCCCGCAACGGCGAGGTCACGATGATCAACGACACCATCGACAGCTCATCGTGCGCGGCACCCGGCCCGACCGCCACCCCGAAGCCGGGCGCCACCTCGCGTCCGAGGGTGACGGCTCCGCCCACCGACACGCTGGCCCCCACACCGGCCTCGGTCACCGATCCGGTCTCCGCGCCCGTCCTCATCCTCATCACGCTCGCGACCGTCGCTTTCGCCGGCGCGGTCCGCTTCGCAGCGATGCGGTCCCGCCCGCGCGCCTGATCGCGTGAGCGGGTCGCGGTGTATCCGTTGCCGGCCGGGCTCAGCCCGGCCGGACGGCTGCGGGACCCGCCTCCGCTACCCCTGCGCCGCCTCGAGGATCGCCGCGAGCTCCTTGCTGTGCTCCTCGTAGTGCTCGGTCGTCTCGCCGAAGAAGTACTCCTGGTGGCCCGAGTCCTTGATCCAGCGAACCTCGGGCACGACCGTCAGGTAGCCGCGCAGCTCGCCCGCCACCGTCCGGAACGTCGCGCGCACCTCGTCCATCGGCATTTCGCGGAAGCGCGCGAGCCCGGCGGCGTTCATCGCGTCCCCCGCCTCCGGCGAGCCCGCCCACTGGGCCTCGAGGCGCTCCATCGTGGCACTCGTGGACCCCACCGCCAGCTCCTTCGCGGTGGCGAGGGCGGCCTCCTGCCACAGGATGATGTGCCCAAGGAGGTCCCGGCCCGACCAGCCGCCGGCGGCCTCGACCGGCAGGTCCAGCTGCTCGTCGGTCAGGTCGAGCAGGCGCTCGTACGGGCGGAGGGCGTCACGTTCGTCTTCGAGGAAGGAGAGGGCATCGAGGTACATGTGCGCATCGTAGTCGGCCGCGCAAGACCCGGTGGTCGGCGGGACCAACGGCTCTACACCTGCGCTGCCCGCACGTAGCACGCTCGCCCCAGCGTCCCGCCAGCCAGTACGGCTGGACCGGCTCCACGAGGACGGTGCCGCACGGACGGCTGCGGCGCCGCACCGGTCCCGCCACCCAGTGCGCGACCCGCCGTCCCGCGCAATCGGGGACGGGGTGGTTCGCGTGCAGGTCGGGACCCGGACGGGCACAGACAGGTCGTCGCGCATCCTCGCGCTTGCAGTCGCCACAGCGCTGGTGGCATCGCTGGGTGCCGCGGTAACGCCCGAAGCCACCCGGGCCTGGACTGACGGCGCCACCCACATCAACGTCGGCCCCGGCTATCCCGACGCCGGCGTCTACCCGCCGGTCGCGGGCCAGCCGCTGATCGTCGAGGTCGCGCCAGCGGACACGCAGTACCTGGCGGGCAACTTCACGGACACCGTCCGCATCTCCACGACGGACCCCCAGGCCACGGTGCAGATCGTCCCCGGGGGACCCTCCTCCTCCCTGCCGTTGAACTACGGCTTCGACTGCGTCATCCCCTACATCGGCTGCAACGACTTCTTCGGGCATGACTTCACCTTCACGTTCCGGACGGCGGGCCCCCAGACGATCTCGGTCTACGACGTGTCGGCCCCATCGATCGCCGGGTCCTGGGCGATCAACGTGGCGCCCGGGGCCGCCAGCTCGTTGACGTTGTCGAACCTCCCGGCCACCTCCACGGCGGGTGCCCTGACACCGGTCAAGGCCACGGTCAAGGACGCGCTCGGGAACGTCGCCACCAACTACACGGGCACCGTTCGCATGTCCAGCACGGACCCGTCGGCGGTCCTGCCCGTGGATCACGTGTTCACCACCGCGGAGCAGGGCGTGGCCTGGCTTGACGTGCGCCTCATGAGCACCGGCTCCCGATCGGTGACGGTGGCCGACATCGCGAACGCCTCGCTGACGAACACGAAGTCCACGACCGTCACCACGGCCGCCCACATCAACTTCGAGATCACCGCGCCGGACAACATCTTCGCCGGGTACTACATCGGCGGGCTGCTCCAGGCGATGACGTCGGCCAACGTGCTCGATCCTGCCTACCGGGGCACCGTGCACTTCACGTGCTCCGATCCGTTGGCCGAGCTCCCCGCCGACTACGCCTTCACCGCGGGGGCCGCGGGCTCCGAC
This sequence comes from uncultured Chloroflexia bacterium, assembly GCA_963748625.1. Taxonomy (GTDB): domain Bacteria; phylum Chloroflexota; class Limnocylindria; order Limnocylindrales; family CSP1-4; genus CAIXZV01. The sequence continues at coordinate 347,261 of CAVVJT010000004.1, forward strand.
AACTTCATCCTTGGCGAGGTCAAGTTCAAGACCGCGGGCCGCCACACCCTGACGGCGACCGACACCGCCAACCCGTTGATCACGGGCAGCGTGGTGATCGACGTCAAGGGCGGCACGGTGGCCTCCATCGCCTTCGAGAATCTGCCCGGCACCATGACCGCCGGCTCCACCCCGACCTTCACGGTGGTCGTGCGCGACGCCTACGGGAACCTCGCCCAGGACATCAAGAAGGTCCACTTCACCAGCACCGATGCCCAGGCGGCGCTGCCTGTCGACTTCACGTTCCACGCCGCCGACTACGGCCGCCACCAGTTCACCCTCGGACTGCGGACGGCCGGGTCGCAGACGCTCACGGGCGCGATCGTGGGCTACCCGGCGATCAACACCAACCGCTCCGTCGCGGTCCTGCCCGGCAGCACGGCCGCACTCGCCGTGTCCGGTCTGCCGTCCACGGTCACCGCCGGCGAGGCCAACGCGCTCACCGTGCAGGCCCGTGACGCTTGGGGCAACGCCGCCTACGGCTATACCGGGACGGTCCACTTCACCTCGACCGATCCGTCGGCCACCCTGCCGGCCAACTACGCATTCACCCTGGCCGACCATGGGGCCAAGGGCTTCCTGGTCACACTGCGCGCAGGCGGCACGCGGTCGGTGACGGCAGCCGATATCGGCAATGCGGGGATCACCGGCACGCAGGCGGGCGTCACCGTGTCGATCACGGACACATCAGCGCCCACCGCAACGGTCACCACCCCTGCTGCAGCCACCAGGGCGACCGACGTCGTGTACACGGTCGCCTTCAACGAGACGGTCACCGGGCTGGCCGCGGGCGACTTCACGCGGACCGGAACGGCGACCGGGTGCACGGTGGGCGCGCCTGCGGGCTCCGGCAGCTCGTACATGGTCACGGTCACCGGCTGCTCCGAGGGCACGCTCGGACTCGCGCTGAACGCCAACTCGGTGGTCGACGCGGCATCGAACACGGGTCCGACAGCCAACGTGGCGGGCACCCCCGGCGTGACGCTGGACCGCTCCGGGCCGGTCATCTCCGACCTCAGGATCCGGCCGGTGGTGGGTGCGAGGCTCTCCGGCACGGCCGTACCCGTCGTGCTGACCTGGCTGGGCTCGGATGTGACTGGCATCGACTCGTACGCGGTGCTGCGCAGCACCGACGGTGGCGCGAGCTGGATCACGCTGACCGGCGACCACCAGGCGACCTCCTACACCACCACGGTCGCGACCACGGGCTCAGTCCGGTTCGGCATCGCGGGCATGGACACGTTGTCCACCTCCGGCGCCACGACAAGGACCGCCACCTTCTCGCCCAGGCTGGTCCAGCAGTCGTCGAGCGCGGTCTCGTGGGGCGGCACGTGGAAGAAGGCCACCGGCCCGTCCTGGTCGGGAGGCTCGGCGAAGTACGCCTCCACCAAGGGCCGGAGCGCGACGTACAAGGTCACGGGGAGGGCCGTCGCCCTGGTGGCGCTCAAGGCGCCAAATCGGGGCAAGCTCAAGATCTACGTCGGAGGCACGTATCAGACCACGATCGATCTCTCCAAGGTGTCTGCAGCGGCCTACAGGACCGTGGTCTGGCAGGCGACCTGGCCCACTGTCCGGACGCGCACGATCAAGGTGGTGGTGGTCGGCACGGGTTCCCACCCCCGGGTTGACGTGGACGCGTTCGTGGCCTTCAAGTAGGACCGGCGGGCTCGCGGCGCCATCGAGACGACCGGCACACGACATGGCGCCCGACATCCCTCCGGCGGCCACCGGCGAAGAGAAGGCAGGCACAACCGTCGCCAGTCCATTCCTCCAGCAGTGCTAGAGTCCGCCCCGTGAGCGCCGATCTTCCCTTCAACCTCCCGCCTGTCGATCCATCCGCCGCAGCTGATGTCCCCACGGACGTCGCTCTCGCCCGAGCTGCTCGCCGGCCTCCTTGCCGACGGTGACGACGAGCTCGCCGCCTGGACGCTGCGCCATGCCCTCGAGGAGCGCTCCCGCGCAGAGGTCTTCGACGGCATCCTCCGCCAGGCGATGGCCCTCGTCGGCGAGCGCTGGCGGACCGGCCAGTGGACGATCGCCGAGGAGCACCTGGCATCCCGGACGCTCCTCCGCACGCTGGAGCGGATCCGGCCCGAGTTGAGCCCGGAGGGGCGCGTCGGCCCCATGGCGGTGCTGGCCGGCGTCGCGGGCGAGCATCACATGATCGGCCTGGTCTGCCTGGAGCAGGTGCTCGCGGAGGACGGCTGGACCGTCGCCAACCTGGGAGCCGACCTGCCGGCGACGGACCTCGGCACGTTCGTGCGACGCAACGAGGTCGACCTCGTCTGTCTCTCCGCCACCCATCCGGATCGTGTCGGCCAGCTCGCCGATTCCGTCGAGGCGGTCCGCGCTGCCGGCGGTACACGGGAGATCGCGGTGCTCATCGGCGGTCACATCGCCGGGGTGCCCAACCTCGCCTCAACGCTCGAGGTCGAGGTGGTCCACTCGGTCGGCGAAGCGGTGCGGGCCGCGGCGAGGCATCGCCCGAGCGCCTGACCACGCCTCGGGCCCGACTAGACCGAGACGGGCTCCCGGTACTCCCCGAAGACGTCGCGCAGCACGCGGCACTGCTCGCCAAGGGTCGCGTACGCCGCCGCGCACCGGATGAAGTGCGGCATCAGGTTCGTCTCGGACGAGCCCGGCCGCGACGCCGCATCCCGCAGGCCCGCGAGCGCGGCCGCAACCGCCGCCCCGTCGCGCTCGTCCCGTGTCCGGGCCAGGCGGGCCATGTGCCGCTCGAGCGAACCCTCCGGCACCGCCAGCACTGGCACCCGGATCCGGCCGGCGTCCACGTGCTTGTTCACGCCCACGATCATCCGCTCGCCGGCGTCGAACTCACGCTGGTACCGGTACGCCGCGTCTGCGATCTCCTGCTGGGGGAAGCCTTCGGCGATCGCCTTGAGCATGCCGCCGCGGCGGTCGATCTCGTCGAGGTATGTCCAGACCTCGCGCTCCACGCGGTTGGTGAGCGCCTCCACGAACCAGGAGCCGCCGAGCGGGTCGACGGTGGATGCCACGCCCGTTTCCTCGAACAGCACCTGCTGCTGGCGCAGCGCGAGCAGGGCGGCTTCCGCCGTGGGCACGGCGAGCGCCTCGTCGTAGGCATCGGTGTGGAGGCTCTGGGTCCCACCCAGGATCGCGGCCAGCGCCTGGGTCGCCACCCGTGTCAGGTTGTTGAGCGGCTGCTGCGGGGTCAGGGACACGCCCGCGGTCTGGGTGTGGAACCGCATCCACGTGGACCGCTCGTCACGGGCGCGGTACCGCTCCGCCATGAGCTTCCACCAGATCCGGCGCGATGCCCGGAACTTGGCGATCTCCTCGAAGAAGTCCGAGTGGGAGTTGAAGAAGAAGGACAGCCGCGGCGCGAACTCGTCCACATCCAGGCCGCGCTCCAGCGCCGCCTCCACGTAGGCCATGCCGTCAGCGATGGTGAAGGCGAGCTCCTGCACGGCCGTGGAGCCGGCCTCGCGGATGTGGTAGCCGCTGATCGAGACCGTGTTCCAGCGCGGCAGCTCGCGCGTCCCGAACTCGACGGTGTCGGTGACCAGGCGCATCGACGGCTCGGGCGGGAACAGGAACTCCTTCTGGGCGACGAACTCCTTGAGGATGTCGTTCTGGATCGTCCCTTCCAGGCGCGCCCGGGGCACGCCCGCCTTCTCCGCGGCAACGATGTACATCGCCCAGACCGGCGCCGCCGGGGAGTTGATCGTCATCGACGTGGAGACCCGGTCCAGCGGCAGGCCCGCGAGCAGGACCTCCATGTCGGCCAGGCTGCTGACGGCAACCCCACACGTGCCGAACTCGCCCTCGGCCTCGGGGTCGTCGGTGTCGTAGCCGTAGAGCGTCGGCATGTCGAAGGCGACCGAGAGCCCGGTCTGGCCCGCGTCCAGCAGCTGACGGAACCGCGCGTTCGTGTCCTCTGCGGCCCCGAAGCCCGCGAACATCCGCATCGTCCAAGGGCGGCTGCGATACCCGGTCGGGTGGATGCCGCGCGTGAAGGGTGGCGCGCCGGGCAAGCCCAGGTCACGCTCGAGATCGGTGCCGGCGTAGGCGCCCTCGCCATCGCGCAGGGGCTCGCCGTGATGGTCCACCTTCGTGGGTCCGCCGGGACCTGCCGCCGCGCCCTCCGGGGTCGCCTCGAGGTCCCACGGCCCGTAAAGCCGCTCGACCGGGAGGTCGCCGAGCGTCGCGAAGGACGGGCGGCGCTCCGGCACCCGGACGAGGGCGGGGTCGAGGCGCTCCACCCGCCAGCTCCGGCGGCTCTCGGCCCAGGCCTCGTCGCGATCGCTCATGGTCCGGCGACGCTACCACATCGCGCGTCCCGTGCCGCGCCCGCGCTGCCCGCGGCGTCAGCGGTCGCCGAAGAGCTCAAGCAGGCCGGCGATCCGGGCGTCGCCCATGTTGGCAGCCAGCAGTGCGAAGACGCGGCCATCCGCGGGCGAGGACCAAGCCACGACGGTTTGCGCAGACCCGTCCGCACCGACCACATCCAGGCGCACGGCCGGCCTGCCGGCGACGGTGACGTCGCTCACCTCGTACGTGTCGGCACTCCGCAGCGCCCGAGCGCCGGCCTCGTAGAACTCCACCATCTGCTCGGGATCGAGACCGTCAGCATCGAACACGGCGACCGTGAACCCACTCGCCCCGCCGGTCTCCCAGGTCGCCCCTCCGAACCTGAGCTCCTCGATGCCGTGGGTCGCCAGCGTTCCGAGCGACGCGGAGGTGCAGGTCCTGCCGGACTGCGTGCTCGCGGGCTGCTGGTCCTCCCAGGCGTTCGGCAGCAGCGCCTCGAGCTCCGGGTAGGCGCCGGGCCGCTGGCCGTCCTGGGTGCACGGGCCTTGCGGGTCGAACGAGACCGCCGGGTCCGAGGCGCCTGGACTGCAGGCACCGATCGCCGCCGTCACGAGCAGGGCGCCCACAACCCGCAGAAGTCGGGCGGGGAGGATCGGGGGCATCGGCACAAGCGTAGCCGCACCTCCCCGAATGCGCCGTGAGAGCCCGGTCGTCATGGCCCAGGCGGCCATTGGTCCGGGCGGTGCGCCAGCGCAGCGGACCTTCGCTTTGCCCACCCATGACCCACTGGCCATTGAGGCCGTGTCTGGCGGGGGCGTACGGTGCACCTGCGTTCGAAGCGCGCCGACCCACGGCGAACCGGGGACCACCTGGGGCGTCGACCACGGACCAGCAGGCAGGACGACCCGGCCATTGGGGACGCTCGATGGCCCGGGGGAACCGAAGCCTGGGTCACGAGTCGAGTAACAGGGCACGGCCAGCAGGCCCGGAGCCATGGGCGGCTGCACTGATCAGGCGTTATCCGTACCCCCGGGGCATCGTCCCACCCGGGGGTACTTTCTTGTTGGCGGCCGGCGCAGCGTGCGCGGGCTGCGTCATACGTGCGAGCGGCGTCATACGGGCGGTGGCGTCAGGCGGGCGAGCGGCGGCCTAGCGGAACGGGTTGGACTGCCAGCCCGGGCGCGGGGGACGGTGCTGGCGCTGGATCCCCCGCCGGTCCAGCTCTGCGGCGATGACCTTCGCCGCGGCGGCGACGTCGGGATCGCGTGTCACCGTTGTCGCCAGCCAGTCGATGTAGGACGGCTCGAAGGCTGCGATCTCACCCAAGGTGTGCCCATGGAACTTGCCGAACGCCACCTCGAGCACGAGGGCGTCGTCAAGCGGCGGCGGCGGGCGGAGCGGATGGTCGGGGAGACGGTCCCGCTGGGCCGGGCTCGACGGCTGCGAGGCACGCAGCTCGGGCGTGGACCGGTCGTGGCGCAGCGGAGGCTGGCCCGTGAGGGGGAGCCGGACACCAGGTGGGGTGGTGACCTGGTTGCGCGGACGATACGTGCCGCTCGTGTCCACCCGCCCGGTCACCGGGCGCGTGGATGGCGATGCAGGCGGGCCACCCGCCACACCGGCAGGTCCAGCACTCGATGCCTCGGACCGGCGACGGGCCTCTTCGGCCTCGCGACGCGCACGTCGGCTCGCGGCGTCCCCCCTTGTCAGGGCGGTGTACGCCGTGTTGATCTCTGCCATGCGGCGCGTCGCCCGCCGGGCGACATCCGGATCGTCCCCGATCAGGTCCGGGTGATGCCGGCGCGCCAGCGTGCGCCACGCGGCCTTGATCTCATCGAGCGAGGCGCCGGACTCGACTCCGAGCACGACGTGCGGATCCTTGGGCGGCACTGGCCCAGTCTATCGCCGGAGCCGGGGCCGCTTGACAGCACCGGGCCCACGGGAGTCCGATTCGGGCATGCTCCCCGCCCGTGGCGCCCGGCTGGCCGCGATTGCCGCCATCACCGCCATTCCGATCATGCTCGCCTACCGGTTCGCGCTCATCTACCGCGTGCGTGCCGGCTACCCGCGCCCGCATCCGCTCACGCACACGCCCTCGGCGCTCGGGCTCCCATGGGAGGCCGTGGAGGTGCCGGGGATGCCCGGTGATCCCTCGCTTCCCGCGTGGTTCATCCCGGCCACCTTCGCGCCGGCCCCGGGCGTGGTGCTCGTCCACGGCTGGGAGAGCGCCCGGGACCGCCTGCTCCCCCATGCCCAATTCCTGCATGCCGCCGGGTTCCACGTCCTGCTCTTCGACGTCCGGGGCTGCGGCGCCAACCTGCCCGAGACGCTGCCGGTGTCGGTGGGCGAGTTCGCGGCCGACACGCGGGCGGCCGTCGGGTGGCTGGCCGCACGGCCCGGGGTCTCGCAGGTGGGCGTCGTCGGCCACTCGATGGGGGCGTCGGGGGCGCTGGTCGCGGCGGCCGCCGATCCCCGCATCGCGGCCGTCGTCGCCCTGTCAACGCCGGCTGCCCCGGAACGTCTCACGCGTCAGACGTTCCGCCTCGCCAACCTGCCGATCCCCTCCCCGATCGCGTGGCCGCTCGCGTGGCTCACCACGCGCGTGTACCTGCGGCCGCGCGGCCACCGTGTCGCGGATGTGAGCGCCACGAACGCCGTCCGCGCGATCACGGCGCCCGTGCTGCTCGTGCACGGCGCCGACGACCGGATCGTCCCGCTCCATGACCTCGCCCGCCTTGCCGCGGCGCGCCGCCGCGCGCAGCCGGCCGCCGTCACGGAAACCCTGGTCGTCCCAGAGGGACGCCACTCATGGCTCTACGAGTTCGACGCATTCCGGGGGGCAGTTGCACGCTTCCTCGCTGTCCACCTGGGTGGGCCACTTGAGCCGGACACCGCCGCCGAGGCTGCCCGGGCCGTCCGCGCAGAGCGCCTCCCGGAGCCCGAACGCCTGTCCGCTGTGGACGAGGAGCCGGGCGGCCTGCGCTCCCTGCTCACGCTGCTGCGCCCGGCGGCAACCCGCAAACCCAACCCCTGACGAGGTCCGCCCGATGAACACCTGGGACGCCGTCCACGCCAAGCGCGCCGTCCGCGATTTCGCTGACCGGCCGATCGAGCCGGAGTTGCTCGAGCGCATCGTCCGCGCGGGCGCCCGCGCCCACTCCTCCAAGAACCAGCAGCGCTGGGCGTTCGTGGTGGTCGAGGATCGCGCCCGCCTTCAGGCCCTGGGCGGCACCGGCCCGTACGCGGGCCACGTCGCAGGCGCGGCGGCGGCCGTCGCCCTGGTCACACCGGACCCGCGCGCGGACGGCCAGCCACTCTCGATCATGTGGGACCTCGGCGGCGCGGCGGCCCAGATGATGCTCGTGGCGTGGGAGGCTGGGATCGGGAGCTGCCCGGCCACCGTGTACGACCAGCCGCTGGTCCACGAGATCCTGGGTCTTCCGGATGACCGCTGGTGCGAGTACATCCTGTCGTTCGGCTACCCGGCGGACCCGACCAGCCTGACCGCGCCGCTGCGGCCTGGCGGCCGCCACCCACTGGACGAGCTTGTCCACCACGAGCGCTGGGGAACGCCCGCCAGGGACTGATCGCCTCGTTGCCACAAGGCCGCCGTCTGCAGGTCTACGGAAGCGGGTCGTCCATCTCCACGTCGAGCGCCTCGAGCGCAGCCTCGGCGATGTCGCCCTCCCCGACCGGTTGCTCGGGGGCGGGCGCGCCTTCGGCCACATATGACTCGATCGCCGTCTCCAGGCCGATGTCGCCTCCGGACTCCTCGGACAGCAGCCACTTGTGCTCGAGGACGTCGCAGTACGCCTGGACCAGGTCCCGGTCCGGTCCCACGAAGGCGGTGATGCGCGCCAGCGTGGGCCGATAGACCTCGCGCAGCCAGCGGTCGGCAGCATCCTCGACTGCCACCGCGGTCTCCTCGTCGTACTCGAGCCAGGCGTGGTACTCCGCGATGTCGTTGAGCAGCATGCGGGCCTGGCCCTCGAGCGCCCGCAGGCGCGTCCGCCGCTCCAGCTCGTTGGCGTGGTACCGGCGCGTCGTCACCGATGAGTGCAGGCGCACCCGCCGGCCGCCCTCGACGGGCTCCACCCGGAGGTCCACAGAGAAGCCGAGGTCGTTGAGCCTCCGCAGGCGGGACCGGATCGCCTGCCGGTCACCAGGGATGAGCTCCGGCTGGTCGCTCAGCTCCGCCCATACAGCCTGGTACCGGGTCCGGACGGACTCCGCCCGCTCGATCGCGAGGTCCACCCAGTCGTCCTCGCCCAGGTACATGGCGAGGTCGGCCAGGCCGAAGGCGACGTTCTCCACGAGGATGTCGAGATCGAACCCGCGCTGGCCCTCGGAGAGCGAGGGGTGGATCTCGGACGTCTCGGCGTCCACCAGGTAGGCCTGGATCCGGTCCCCATCACGCCGGAAGAGCGTGTTCGCGAGCGAGCAGTCCCCCCAGTACACGCCGCTGCGATGGAGGTCCACCAGCAGCAGCGCCATCGCATCGAGCAGCCGGTTGAGGAACCCGGGCGAGATCGTGCGCAGGCGCATGAGCAGGCGCCGGTACTGCATCGAGTGGCGCAGGTACTCGGTGACGAGCACGGCATCACCGTTGTCGGACCGCAGCGCAAGGCCGACCGCCCGAACGGCCGGCAGGCCGGCATCCTCGAGCGAGCGGAGGGCGTCGTACTCGCGCTCCGCGACGGCCGAAGGCAGCTCCTTGAGGGCGTACACGATCCCGCCCGACACGAGGAACCTGACGAGGTGCCGGGACGGTCCGACGGGAAGCCTGCGGAACTGGAATCCCGCGTCGTCCCACTCGGCGAGCGGCACCTCCCATGGGAGATCGAGGAGCGACGCGACCTCGTTGCGCAGCCGGAGATGCGGGAACGTCACGATCCGGCGCCGGCGTCGCGGCGGCCCCGGACTGGGTGGCTCACCTGGCTGCGGCGCCCGGCTGGCACACCCGGTGGCGCCGGGGCGGCGCGGTCAGGGGCGCTTGCGCAGGTACGCCGCAAGGTTCGCGTCGTAGCCGAGCGACTCGAACAGGCGTCGGGCGTCCGGGCGGTGGTGGCCCGCGGTCACCTCCATGAAGGAGGCGCCGGAGGCGAGCGCGACCTGCTCCGCCTCGTTCATCAGCAGGCGCCCGATGCCCCGCTCGCGGACACCGGGGTCCACCACGAGGGCGACGATCCGCCCGAAGCGCTCGTCCACCTCGAAGCGCGGCAGGATGTGGAAGGCGACAAACCCCACCACCTCCCCGCCCGCGACGGCCGAGAGCACCTTGGACTCGGCGGTCGAGAACTGGGCGATGCGTGCGGCAAGGTCGGTGGACCCTGCGGGATATCCCTCGTCGGTGAGCAGGCTGGCGAAGCGGTCGGCATCGTCGGCCGTGGCCTCGCGGACGGTGACTGCGGCTGCGTCATTCATGCGCCGATGGTACTCGCCTGCGCCCCGGAGGATGGTGGCGTCTGGTGAGCGGAGACCATCACGTGCGGTCCGGCGGCGGGCGCACCCGCCAGCGCCACCTGCAGCCCGAAGGGACCGGGTTCGGGGGCACCGCGGAGGGCGATGCCGCGGGCGGTGGCGACCGCCAGCCACGCGTCGAGGCCATCGGGCGCCGCCAGGTAGAGCGCGCATGGACCTTCGCCGTCCCTGGCCAGCGATGCGGCGGCGCGGCCCTCGGTGGATGGCTCGACCAGCGCGATCCAGGCCCCGGGCAGGGAGCCGGCGCCACGGAGGCGGATACGGGCACCCAGGTGCGGGTCGACGACGTCGGGCGGGCGACCGGGTGGGGCCGGGTCGAGCCACATGTCGAGGTCTGCCTCTGCGCGGTCCGTGTCAACGGTGGCCCAGCCGATGGCGACGAGGACGAGCGGCACCGCGCCGTCTGCCGAACGGTCGGCCGCGCCGTGTGCCGAACGCTCGGCCGCGCCGTGTGCCGAACGCTCGGCCGCGCCGGGCGTCTCGACCCGTGCCAGCTCCTCGCCGCCGGGCACCGGCTCCAGCACCAGCCTGCCCGCGGTCGTCGGGTTGTCGGCCGGTCCTTCCCGGACCCACGGCCGGACCTCCAGGTACGCCGTGCCCATGTCCAGCAGCCAGGCGTCAGCCACGAGGCCGCCTGGGTGAGCCACCACGCCGAACCGCAGCGCGAGGTCCGCCGCCAGCGTCGCGGGTTCGGCGGTCTGCCAGGTGAGGCGTGCCCAGAAGCTCATTCGAGCAGCATGTCCGGACTCTCGCCCAAGGTGGCGAAGCCCAGGCGCTCGTACAGGCGAAGCGCCGGCGCTGTTGCCGCTGTGGACGCCGAGGTACACGATGCCCGGCGACCGGCCCGTCCCGATCGCCACCGCATGGCGCGTCGCAATCGCTGCGAGGCCGCGTCCCCGGAATGCCTCGCGCGTGCCAATGGACGAGAGGTACGTCATGCCATCGAAGGTCGTCGCCTTCGCGCATGCGGCCGGCTCCCCGCCGACCCTGACCAGCACGACCGCGATCCTCGGATCACCGAGGGTGCGGCGCAGGTCATCGGCAAGGGCGGGTGCCCGTCCCGGCGCAGCACCGAACGACTCCGCGAGGACAAGGCCCATGTCGTCGAGATCGTCCGGCCCGGCGTCAGCCGGGGCGCGGACGCCGCGGACCGTGACGTCGCGGCCGGCCTCACCGGCGGCCAGGGGACCGCACAGCGCCGGCTGGTCAAGGACCATGACGTGCCCGCCCCCGATGTTCACGAACCCGCTCGCGCTCAGGCGATCGATGAGGTCGCCCGGCGTTCCGTGCACGGGCGACGGCCAGATGTGCGGCTGCCGCCCGAGGCTCGCGAACAGGGCCAGCATCGCCGTCATCCGCTGGCCGAAGCCGTTGTCGTCCGCCGGCCAGCGCACGCTGGCCATGCGGTTCCAGAAGGGGTCGGGGTCCGACGGATCGAAGAGGACGACGGCATGGCCGAGGTCACGAAGCTCACGCCTCGGGATCGCGTGTGACGCGGTCTCGTGGCGTTCGAGGGCACGCATGGTGGCGTCGTCCGTGGTGGCGTGGCGGATCACCAGCCCACCATACCGGGCACTGGTCAGCGCGTTGCGCGCTGCGGCCCTACCCCCGTCGCGCGACGATCGCCGACGCGCCCGATCGCAGGTCGATCAGCTCGGGCACGACGGTGCCGGCGTCGGCGAACCAGCCAAGCGCCTCGGATCGGGTGACCAGCCTCGTCCCCTGCAGCAGCTCGTCGAGCTGGATCCCTGCGACCAGCTCCGCGTGCCGCGTGCGCAGCTCGTCCGGATCCGACGGGAGGTACCAGTCAAGCACCACGAGCGTCCCACCCGGCGCCAGCGACGCCCACGCTGAGCGCAGGGCGGCGACTGGGTCCGGGAGCTGGTGCAGCGCGTACTGGAAGTACGCCATTCCGAACTCGCCCGTGTGGCCCATGGCCGTCACGTCGCCCTGCTCGATCGTGATCCGCCCCGTGAGGGCGGCGGCGGCCACATTGGCCCGCGCCCGCTCCACCGAGTCCGGCTCGAACTCGACGCCGACCAGCGTGGCCTCCGGGAAGCGGCGGGCCATCGCGATGAGCCAGCGCCCCCCGCCGCAGTGGACGTCGAGAATCCGCGCCCCGGGCACCAGGTCCAGGACCAGCTGGGGCACGGCGGGCAGCAGCTCCTGGAAGAAGACCCCGATGTCCTGGACGGTCAGGCGCTCGATCGCCACCCGGTAGCGGTCCGGACGCTGCGGCTGCGGCACGCCAGTGCGGAACACATCCAGCAGGCCGCCGAAGTCCAGGCTGCCGGTCGCCGCATGCAGCAGTTGGCCGCCCAGGTACTCGGGCCGCTGCGCATCCAGCAGGACCGCCGCAACATCCTCGGCGACGGTCACGGTCCCGTCCGTCAGGGCCACGAGGTCGTGGGCGTCGGCTCCCCAGACCCACCTGCCCACCAGCGCGGGCGACGTACCAGTCCTGGCGGCGAGCTCCTCGACCGAGAGCCCGACGGCTCCGGCCTCACGCAGGCGCGCGAGCAACCCGAGCTCCAGCCCGGTGTACACGTACCAGGTCCGGTAGAAGCCGCCGAGGCTGGCAACCAGGTCGTCGAAGCGGTCGTCGAGGCGCATGGCCGCATTGTGGCATGCGGATTCGCACTCGGGTGGCCGCCGCGCCACACGTCGGGCCCTGCTCCGGACGGGCAATAGTCTTGGCCTACTCCGCTAGCACAAGTGAGCGGTCACCACGTACACTCCCGCTCTTCGCCGCCGCCCGGAGCCTCGCGTGAGCCGACCACCCGCCAGCCCCATCGCCGTCTGGGCCGGCATCCTCGTGCTCTACCTCGTCTGGGGTTCCACGTACCTCGGGATGAAGGTCGCGATGGACTCGCTGGAGCCCTTCGTGATGGGCGCGTTCCGGTTCATCCCGGCGGGGATCCTGCTGACCGCCTTTGTTGCCATCCGCCAACGGGCAACCATCCGTCGGCCCACGATGGTCGGCATCCGCGACAGCGCGATCGTCGGCGGCTTCCTGCTCGTCGGGGGCGCTGGGCTTGTGGCATGGGGCGAGCAGACGATCCCCACCGGAATCGCAGCGCTGCTGATCGGCCTGATGCCGATGTGGCTGGCCATCTTCGGCCGGGTCCTGCTCGGCGAGCGGATCCAGCCGCTCATCGGGCTGGGCATCGTGATCGGCGTCGCGGGCGTGGCGATCCTGGCGTGGCCCGTGGACGGCGTCGGACCGCTCGACCCGGCGGGCCTCGCGGCACTGATCGTCTCGCCGATCCTGTGGGCGCTCGGCACGCTGTACGCCGCACGGCGGGCCGTGCTCCCGGCGCCCGCCCTGTTCGCCACGGGTATCGAGATGATCGCCGGCGGGCTGCTGTTCCTGGTGGTGGCGTTCATCACGGGTGAGACCGCGGGCTTCGACCTCGGCGCCGTGACCACCACGAGCTGGCTGGGCATCGGCTACCTGGTGTTCGTGGGCAGCCTCGTGGGCTACACGACGTTCTCGTGGCTCATCACCGTGGCCCCGTTGCCGCGCATCACGACCTATGCCTACGTCAACCCGGTCGTGGCGGTGATCCTGGGCTCGATCATCCTCGACGAGCAGCTCACCCCGCGGACGATCATCGCCGCCGCGGTGATCACCCTGGCGGTCATCCTGATCGTGACCGCCCGCGGACGGTCGGCGGTCTCGGCGGCCGCACCCGGCCGCGTGGTGGTGGCCCCGGCAGGCGACTGACGCACGGTTGGCACCGCGCAGGTTCCAGCGCGGTGACGGCGCCCGTTGCGTCCGGGTCACGTTTCGCGGCCGGTTCGGCACGCAACCTCACGCCCCCTTGAACTGCTCCCTGCCGCGTGCGTAGGGTCCGCCCCAGGGTCAGCGTCGCGTCTTCCTGGGTCGCGACGATCCTGGGCGGAGGTCACGATGCGCAAGGGCACACCGGCACCGGCCATGCGCCGGGTTCCCGAGCCGCCTCCGGACGACTCCCCCGTCCTCGCCTTCCTGCGCCGGCTCCACGAGCAGCACCTCCCGCTTACCGCCGGCGAGGTCGCCACCTACATTCCCGAGCTCGCAACCGCCGATCCAGGCGCCTTCGGCATCGTGATCGCCACCGTTGACGGGGCCCTGTACGAGGTGGGCGACACCGCAACCCCGTTCACGATCCAGTCGATGTCCAAGCCGCTCACGTACGCGGCGATCCTTGAGGTCCACGGCGAGGCTGCCGTCCGGCGCCGGATCGGCGTGGAGCCCACGGGCGACGCCTTCAACGCGATCACGCTCAAGACTGCCGCCGGCACCCCGCTCAACCCGATGGTGAACGCCGGCGCGATCGCCGCCGTGGGCATGGTTGGTGGCGGCGGTTCCGATGGGCGGACGTCCGCCCTCCTGGGGGCGTACGCACGCTTCACGGGCCGCCCGCTCGTGATCGACGAGGCGGTCTATCGCTCCGAGTGCGATACCGGTCACCGCAACCGTGCCATCGCCCACCTGCTGCGCAGCACCGGCGTGCTCGACGACGATCCTGATGCCGTCGCCGACGCCTACTTCCGCCAGTGCTCCGTGCAGGTGGACACCCGTGATCTCGCGGTGATTGCCGCGACACTCGCGAATGGCGGCCTGCACCCGCTCACTGGCGTGCGCGCCGCCTCGGCGTCCACGGTCCAGGACGTGCTGTCGGTGATGGCGACCTGCGGCATGTACGACGGCGCGGGCGAGTGGCTGTTCGAGGTCGGCCTGCCGGCCAAGAGTGGCGTGTCCGGGGGAATCCTTGCCGTCCTGCCGGGCCGCCTGGGGATCGGCGTCTGGTCACCGCCCCTCGACACCCACGGCAACAGCGTCCGGGGCGTCGCTGTCTGCCGGGCGCTTGCCGCGGAGCTCGAGCTGCACCTTGTGCGCGGGCAACGCGACGCCGGGCCCATCCGCACCCGCGCGGCGGTCGCCGCCTTCCCCTCGAAACGGTTCCGCTCCCCTGGAGAGCGCGCGCGCCTGCAGGACGAGCCTGCCGCCTCGATGGTCCTGGAGGTTCAGGGCGATCTCACGTTCGTGGCCGCCGAACGGGTCGTCCGCGAGGCGCTGCCGACCGGCGCGGCGCCGGTCGCGGTGCTGATCGACCTGCGCCGTGTGAGCCGCGTGGACCCGGCGGTCGCCGTGCTGCTCGCCGATCTCGTGGGAGCGCTCGGCAGGCGGGGTGCTGCCGTTGCGTGGAGCGGGACGACGGACCATGCCGCCATCCTGAGCCGCGTGGACGAGATCCTCCGCGAGGAGAGGCTCGCCCCACCTGTCCGCCTGCCCGACCTGGACCTCGGCCTGGAGTGGGCCGAGGAGGTGGTGCTGGCAAGACGGGGCACGCCCATGACGATGACCCGCCCGGCGAACCAGTACGTGTCTCTCGACCGGCACCCCGCGATGGCCGGCCTCGACGAGTCGGGCGCCGCGACGCTTGCGGCCAGCATGCACCGGCGCCACTGGAAGGCTGGAGACACGATCCTGCGCCGGGGCGAGCCGGCCGAGAGCCTGCTGCTCATCACGGGTGGGCGGCTGTCGGTCTGGGTTCCGCTGGGCGGCGCCGAGGCGAGGCGGATCGCGACGCTCGAGGCCGGGATGATGGTAGGCGAGCTCTCGTTCCTCGGGCGCGAGCGGCGCACAGCGGACGTGGAGGCCGATACCGACGTTGAGGCCTGGGTGCTCGACGCCGATGCGTTCGACCAGCTATCGGCCCAGGACCCGCAGATCACGGCCACCTTCCTCCGAACGCTGCTGCGCATCGTTGCCGGAATCGCGCGCCGGATGACCGACGAGGTGGCGCTGCTCGCGAGCTGACCGGTGGACGCCGGACACAGGACGACGGCCCGGGTGCTCTCACGCCCGGGCCGTCGTGGGTGTCGCTCCTGTCCCCTCGCGGGGTCCTGTGAGCCTAGCGGCGGGTCGCCTTCCTGCGGGCCGGCACCGCGACCACCAGCGCGATCGCCGCGGCGAGGCCGAAGACGATCACGCCGAAGCCGATGCCCGGGTCAGACCCGGTCACGCCAGCGTCCGTGGGCGGCGGGGTGATCCGCGGCGTCCCGGTGACCGCCTCGACAGAACTGCTCGGCGAGGCCGACGGCGGGTTGCTCGGCGGGTTGCTGGGCGGGGGAGGCGGCGGCGGGTTGCTCGGCGGAGTGCTCGGCGGGGCGCTCGGCTCCTTGCACGCCTCGAGGTCGAGGGTGTAGGTCTTGGTCCAGCCCTTCGAGCCGGTGGGATCGTCCCAGGCCATGATGGCGACTGTTGCCGTGTGGCTCGCATACGGGTCCAGCCCGCCCCAAGTCCGGGTGAACGTGCTGCCGAACGTGAACGGCGACCCGTCAACGGCAGCATCGTCGATCGCGACCGCGACCGAGTTCGTCTTCCCGTCCTGGGTGCTGTAGTACTTCAACTCCACCTTGAGCCCCGCGTCGCAGGTGAGCGACACCTTCGGCGTGTGGGCAAAGGCGCTGGTCGCGGAGACCAGCAGGAGCACGGCGGCGGCGACGCCGGCCAGCGCGGTACGGGTGCGGGCGCTCGCCCGGATTCCAGTGGCCATGTCAGAACCCCTTCCCCGGTGTTCGCGTGTCCGGCGCGCGTCCCTGGCACGGGAGGCAGCGCACCGTCCGGCCATGGGAGCCGGCGAGGATCACGCTTCGACAGTACTACCGCAAGGGGGGACTTCGGTACTAGACGATTGACGCAGGCGCACCAGAGACGGTGCGCCGTGGCACCGCGAAACCCTGCCCGTCGCGGATGATCAGGAGGACTGGGTGAAGCCCTGCGCCGGCCACGGCTCGCAGCGGAGCGGCCGGTCCTCGCGGTAGCCGAGGGCATAGTCCGCCTGGATCAGCGTGTGGAGCTGGCTCGTCCCCTCGTAGATCACCGCGGCCTTGGAGTTGCGCAGGTACCGCTCCACCGGGAACTCGTTCGAGTAGCCGTTGGCTCCGTGGATCTGGATCGCGTCGAGCGCCGCCTGGACCGAGTGGTCGGTCGCGTGCCACTTGGCGAGCGACGTCTCCCTCGTGTTGCGGAGGCCCTGGTTCTTCAGCCAGCCGGCCCGCCAGACGAGCAGGCGCCCGATCTCGGTGCCCTTGGCCATGTTGGCGATCATCTGCTTGACGAGCTGGTGCCGGCCGATCTCCTGGCCGAAGGTCTCGCGCTCGTGGGCGTACTTCACGGACGCGTCGAGACAGGCCTGCGCGAGGCCGACGGCGCCCGCGGCCACGGTGAAGCGGCCCTGGTCGATGGCGCTCATCGCGACGAGGAAGCCCTCGCCCTCCTCGCCGATGCGGTTCTCGACAGGGACACGCACATTGTCGAAGTTGATGAGGCCGGTGTTGCCCGCCCGGATGCCCAGCTTGCCGTGGAGGGTGCCCGTCGTGAGCCCTTCCATCCCCCGCTCCACCACGAACGCGGTGACGCCCTTGTGCTTCCTGCTCCGGTCCACCGACGCGAACACCAGGAAGGTGTCCGCAATGTCGGCAAGGCTGATCCAGATCTTGCCGCCGTTGAGGACGTAGGAGTCGCCATCCCGTCGGGCGGTGGTGGCGAGGTTGCCTGCATCCGTGCCAACGCCCGGCTCCGTGAGGCCGAACGTGGCGAGCTTCTCGCCCTTCGCCTGCGGCACCAGCCAGCGCTGCTTCTGCTCCTCGGTCCCCCACTGCAGCAGCGTGAGGGAGTTCAGGCCGACGTGGACGCTCTGGACAACCCTGAACGAGGTGTCGGCGCGCTCGAGCTCCTCGCACAGGATCGCGAAGGAGATGTAGTCCATCCCCAGGCCGCCGTACTGCTCCGGGATCGGGGCGCCCAGGAACCCCAGCTCACCCATCCTGGTGAAGACCTCGCGGTGGACCTCGCCGTTGGCGTCCCACTCCCGGATGTTGGGCAGGATCTCCGCCTCCACGAAGGCGCGGGCGGTATCACGGACGAGACGGTTCTCGTCGGTCAGCGAGAAGTCGATCATGGGTGTCGCCTCTGGGCACGGGCGCGGGTTCGAGGGGCACGCGCCGATGCGCCCGATCCTACCCCCGCGCGATCCGGCCGGCGGCCCCGTTCCCGGTGGGTGCCCGCCGCTGCCTATACTCCGCCCGTGGACACCAACGACGCCTCCGACGCCCTCGATCTCGCCGCCCTCGCGGCTCCCAACATGTCGCCGGTCCTGGGCCGGTACATGGACCGCAGCTGGTCCCACGGGATCGGTCACCGCCTGTACGACACGTCCGGGCGCGCGTTCCTCGACTTCGCAAACGGGATCGCGGTCACGGCCCTCGGGCACACCCACCCGCGCGTGACCGCTGCCATCCACGCCCAGGTGGACAAGCTCATCGGCCCGGTCCACGCGCTCGGGTTCGCGGAGTCGACGGTGGAGCTGGCGAGCAAGCTTGCGGCGACATTCCCGGACCCGCTGGACACGGTCATGTTCCTCAACTCCGGCTCCGAGACCATCGACGGCGCCCTCAAGCTGGCCCGTCGCGCGACCGGCCGCCCGGCGATCATCTCGTTCCGCGGCGCCTTCCACGGCCGCACGATCGGCGCCACGAGCGTCACCAGCTCCAGCCTCAACTATCGCCGGGGCTACGAGCCGCTGATGCCGTCCATCTACCAGACCGTGTACCCGGCCGTGTACCGCTACTACGGCGGCGATGAGGACAAGGCGGTCAAGGACGGACTCAAGCACTTCGACGGCCTCCTCGCCACTACCGTGGCCCCGCAGGACGTTGCGGCGGTGATCATCGAAGCCGTCCAGGGCGAGGGCGGCTACTACCCGGCGCCCGCCGCGTTCCTCCAGGGCCTCCGCGAGCGGTGCGACCAGCACGGCATCCTGCTCATCGCCGACGAGGTCCAGTCCGGGCTTCGGGCGCACCGGAAGGATGTGGGCCTTCGAGCACGCGGGCATCGTGCCCGACGTGGTCACGACCGCCAAGGCGATCGCGAACGGGCTGCCCCTGTCGGCGATCATCACCAGCCACGAGCTCCAGGAGCGCTGGGGCAAGGGCGCCCACGGCACCACGTACGGCGGCAACCCGTCGCCTGCGCGGCAGGCGTCGCCGTCCTCGACACCATCGCCGACGAGAACCTGGTGGAGAACGTCCGCCTTCGCGGCGCCGAGCTGACGCGCCGGTCTCCGCGAGCTCATGGCCGAGCACCCGGGCATCGGCGACGTGCGCGGGCCCGGCCTGATGATCGGCGTCGAGTTCGTGAAGGATCGCGCCACCCGCGAGCCGGACGGCGGCAGGGCCGACGCGGTCACCGCCGCCTGCGCGGATGCAGGGCTGCTGCTGCTCTCCTGCGGGATCCAGCACCAGGTCGTGCGGTGGATTCCGCCGCTCGATGTGACCGTGCCGGAGATCGAGGAGGCCCTGGGGATCTTCGAGGGCGCCGTCGCAGGCTGACGCGCCTGTTTGGGCCAGCCCGATCAGCGGTTGCGAGCCAGGAACGCCATCACATCATCGAGGCGGAAGCGACGATCGCCGCGCTTGCACACCCGGTAGAACGGTAGTTCACCGCGATCGCCAAGCCGCTTCACCGTGTTGACGTGGAGGTGGAGCATCTCTGCCACCTCACTCGCCGTGAGCATGGGCCCAAGGTCGCGAACCATCATCGACGCCATACGAGAGATCCTCTGTCGCTCCGAGGGCCGGCTCCCACCGAATGGGCACTGCGGTGCGGTCCGGCTCGCTGCTGAGCAGAGTGTCGGTGTCGGATGGGGTCGCGAACAGGCGTACTCTCGGGTGGTCGTGGTACCAGCGCGATCGGAACCGCACCCGACCACACCCCACCCCGCGCGACGCCTCGCGAGCCGTCCTGAGCGTGCCGGGCCCATCCGCAAGGACCACCTCCAGTACCACTGGGGCAGGACGGAGGACCAAGGGCCCAGAACTCGGCCGGCGCGAGCATGCGGACAGGGCAGCCGGGGGCCGGGCCATGCCATGGGGGACGGGAGGGACCCGATAGGGCCGGGGGCGCGCGAGCGGCGCTTGGGGGCACATCCACGCGTCGATCGATCGCGACCGCCAGCCCCCGGGCGTCGCTCCCGGCGCCAGAGGCGCCGGGTGACGTGTGCATTGTGCGGTGGCCCGGCGCGTCCTGCACGCTCCTGTTGCAGGATCTGGTGCGACGGCGCACCAGTCGTGCGCGTCAGGAGGGCCGGCGCACCACGCTGAGCCATGGCCGCGCCCGGACGACCATGGTCAGACGACCTCCACGAGCTCCAGCTCGGGGGTCGGCGGGAACGAGCGCAGCTCCGAGCAGGACGGGCAGACCGCCTGGCCGGGGCCGATCACGTCATCGTGGCCCAGCGCACCACTGAACCCGCACGGGCAGGCCAGGCGGACCGGGAACTCGTTCGCCTCCAGCTCGGCTCCGTCGAGCGGCCCACCAGCGGTGAGCATCGCCCAGGCCTGCTCGAAGACATCGGCAGGGATGGTGGAGGCGTAGCGGATCACCACGCGCTTCGCTCGCGGTCCCTCCAACCGCGCGACCGCGGCATCCACCAGGTCCGCGACCAGGGCCACCTCATGCACGGCGCTGCTCCTCCACCAGGTCGATCACCACGCGGGTGGCATCGGCCACCCCAGCCTCCACCTCGGGAGTCAACTGCTCCCCTACCTCGAGCGAGCGTACGCCGATGCTGATCACCACGGTGGGCGGAGCCGCACCGAACAGGCCGAGCGCCAGCCCGAGCAGGCTCTGCGGCTCCAGGTGGTGGGTCATGGACGGATCGGCGTCACCCGACGCCTCCACGTGCCGGACGCTGACCTCGCCGGGCGGGGGGCCCTCGGCCGCATCCACGAGGATGAGCAGCGACGCGGACGCGGCATCCACCGCCAGCTCGGGGGTGAGCTGGTGGGCCGTGCGCACGTCCACGCCGGCCATGCGGGGGTCGGCGGCGACCCGTTCGGCCACCGCAGGTCCTGCGCCGTCGTCGGTCCGGAGCGGGTTGCCGTACCCCACGACGAGGACGGCGCCCACGGCCGGACCGACATCCGTCACCGGGTGATCTCGGACATCACAGCTCCGTCGGGCGCCAGCAGCTGCACGCGGAGCGCCATCTTCCCCAGGGCGTGGGTGGAGCAGGAGAGGCACGGGTCGTAGCAGCGGATGACCGCCTCGACCCGGTTGAGCATCGACTCCTCGAGCTTGTCGGCCTTCACATACTTGCGCGCGACCTGGAGGACTGCGCGGTTCATCGCCGCGTTGTTGTGCCCCGTGGCGATCACGAGGTTCGCCCACTCGACCAGGCCGTCATCGTCCACCTTGTAGTGGTGCATCAGCGTCCCGCGGGGAGCCTCGGACACGCCGATGCCCTCGTTGCGGTTGATGCCGGCCGTGGCCAGGGTGTGCTTGTCGAGGATGTCAGGGCCGCGCAGCAGCTCCTCGATCTTCTCGACGGCGTGGAGGGTGTCGATCAGGCGGGCGTAGTGATAGTGGAAGCTGGAGCCCGCGATCCGGCCGACGCGCCAGCGGAACTTCTCCAGCTCCTCGTCGGCGCGCGGGGTTCCGCACTTCTCCGCCACGTTGAGGCGCGCGAGCGGCCCCACCCGATAGATGCCATCGGGGTAGCCCATGGGCTTCCAGTAGGTCGTCTTGAGATACGACCAGGGCTCCACGGCCTCGCCGATGTAGTCGTTGAACGACTTCGGATCGATCTTGTCGGCGAGGAAGTGGCCGTCGGCATCCACGACCCGGATCCAGCCGCCGTAGTGGTCCACGTTGCCGTCGCGGTCAACGAGGCCCATGAATGCGGAGCGGAAGTTGCCGAGGGAGGCGGCCTCCTCCTCCCAGCGGAGCATGTCGTGCTTGTACCAGGCGATGGCCCGCTCGGTGGCGGCGATCGCGTCGGGGACCCCGGCGAGGATCCGGTCGCGGACCTCGGCCGTGAGCTGGAAGGCCACGCCTCCGGGCACGATGCCGGTCGGGTGGATCCGCTTGCCGCCCAGCCACTCGATGATCTGCTGGCCCCACTTGCGCAGGGCGATGCCGTCCTTGGCGAGTGCCGGATTGGCGTTCGCCACGCCGATGATGTTGCGGATGGCGGGGTCGGCGTCGAACCCGAACAACAGGTCGGGTGACGAGAGGTGGAAGAACGAAAGGGCGTTCGACTGGACGATCTGGCCCAGGTTGATGACGCGGCGCAGGTCGGCGCCCGTGGGCGTCGGCTCGACGGCCATGATGTCGTCCACGGCCTTCGCCGAGGCGACGAGGTGGCTGACCGGGCAGATGCCGCAGATGCGGGCCATCAGGGCCGGCATCTCGTGGACCGGGCGGCCCTGGGTGATCCGCTCGAAGCCGCGGAACTGCGTCACGTGGAAGTGCGCGTCCACGACCTCGCCGCGATCGTCCACCTGGATGGTGATCTTGGAATGGCCTTCGATCCGGGTGACGGGATCGATCGTGATGGTCTGGCTCATCGTGCGGGCTCCCTCAGCGCCCGAACCGGGCGCCGGCGACCTCGGGGGTCCTCCCGGACAGCAGGTCGTCGAGCAGGGTGTAGATCAGGTCCGCGGATGGCGGGCATCCGGGCAGGAACACGTCCACGTCCACGAACCGGTTGACCGGCTGCGAGGTGGGCAGCAGCTGCGGGACCACCACATCGGGGATCATCGGGTTGATATCGACGTTCTCGAGATAGGCGCGCCGCAGGAGCGGCGGCACCCCGATCGGATTGCGCATGCCTGGGACATTGGATGTGACGGCGCAGTCGCCGAAGGCGATCAGCACCTTGGTCCGGGCCCGGACGGTCATGATCCGCTCGAGGTCGTCCTCGGACGAGACAGAGCCTTCGACGAGGCAGACGTCCACGCCCTCGGGGAACTCCTTGACGTCCACGAGCGGGCCGTACACGAGGTCGGCTCGCGCGAAGATGTCCAGCAGTCGCTCGTCGAGGTCGACGAGCACATGTGACAGCCCGAGCAGCCGTCGAGCCAGACCGTGGCGACACGCGGCTTGCTCACAGTCCTCGCTCCTCCTGGTGCACCCGGAGCCAGGGCAGGAACGGGCGCTTATCCTTGGTGCCGGCCGCGACCGGCCGGCCTTTCTCGAACAGGGCCCCGACGGGGCAGACCTGGACGCACTTTCCGCAGCTGGTGCAGGTGGTGGACTCGCCCCACGGGATGCCCATGTCCGCCTGGACCCGGGTCTCGAGTCCGCGGTGCATGACATCCCAGACGTGGGCGCCCTCGATCTCGTCGCACACCCGCACGCAGCGCAGGCACAGGATGCAGCGGTTGTGGTCGAGGCCGAACAGCTTGTGCGAGAGGTCCACGTCGACCTTCGGGCTGATCCGCGGCAGGTCGAAGTGGGTCACCCGCAGGTCGTCGGCGAGCTCCTGGAGCTCGCAGTGGTTGTTGGCGACGCAGACGGCGCAGACGTGGTTGCGCTCGAGGAAGATCATCTCCGTCGCCACTCGGCGGTACTCGGTGAGGTCGTCGTCGTGCGCGGTGACCTGCATCCCCTCGCTGATCTGGGTGACGCAGGCTGCAGCGAGCTTGGGCGAGCCCGCGACCTTCACGACACACAGGCGGCATGCGCCCCGGTCGTGGATGCCGGGCATGTGGCACAGGCCCGGGATGTCGATCCCGTTCTCCTCGGCCACCTCCATGATGCTCTGGCCCTCGTTGCCGGCGACGTCCCGGCCATCGATGGTCAGCGTGTAGACGGTCATGCCGGCACCTCCGACGGCTGCTCGAGCTCACAGACGCCGGCCGGGCACCGCTTGTCCACGATGTGGGCGAGGTACTCGTCCCGGAAGTAGCGCAGCGTGCTGAAGATGGGGTTCGGGGCGCCCTGGCCCAGGCCGCACAGGCTCATCCGCTGGACGACGCCGGCGAGGCGCTCGAGGTTGGCCAGGTCGATCATGTCGGCCTGCCCCTTGCAGATCTTGTCAAGCAGCATCCAGAGCTGGGTGGTGCCCACCCGGCACGGGACGCACTTGCCGCACGACTCGTCGCGGCAGAAGTCCTGGAAGTAGCGGGCGACGTCCACCATGCACGACGTGTCGTCCATGATGATCATGCCGCCCGAGCCCATGAACGACCCGAGCTGGATCAGTGACTCGTAGCTGACCTCGGTGTCCAGGTGCTCGGCCGGGATGCAGCCGCCCGACGGGCCACCGGTCTGGACAGCCTTGAAGGGCCGGCCGTCGATGATCCCGCCACCGATGTCGTAGATGATCTCCCGCAGGCTCATGCCCATCGGGACCTCGACAAGGCCGGTGTTCACGATGCGGCCTGCGAGCGCGAACACCTTGGTGCCCTTGCTCTTGCCGATGCCGATCGCCGCATACCAGTCGGCGCCCTTGCGCAGGATCGTCGGCACGTTGGCGTAGGTCTCGACGTTGTTGATCAGCGTGGGACAGCCGAACAGGCCTTCGACCGCCGGGTACGGCGGTCGCGGACGCGGGTTGCCGCGCTTGCCCTCGACCGAGGCGATCAGTGCGGTCTCCTCGCCGCAGACGAACGCGCCCGCACCGAGACGGATCTGGATGTCGAAGTTGAACGACGTGTCAGCGATCCCGGCGCCCAGGAAGCCTGCCCGCTGGGCCTGGCGGATCGCGTTGCGCAGCCGGGCCACCGCCAGCGGGTACTCCGCACGGCAGTAGATGTAGCCCTCCGTCGCATGGACGGCGAATGCGGCGATCGCCATGCCCTCGAGGACGCGGAACGGATCGCTCTCAAGGACCGAGCGGTCCATGAACGCACCCGGGTCGCCCTCGTCGGCGTTGCAGATGACGTACTTCTGGGTGCCCGCCGCCTTGGCGACGGTCGTCCACTTGAGGCCGGTCGGGTAGCCTGCACCGCCGCGCCCGCGCAGGCCGCTGGTGGTGATCTGCTCGCGGACCTCGGTGGAGGTCATCTCGGAGAGGACCTTCGTGAGGGCCTCGTACCCGCCGCGGGCGAGATAGTCGTCCAGGCTCTCGGGATCGACGCGGCCCATGTTCTCGGTGGCCACGCGCAGCTGCTTCTCGAAGAAGGGACCCTGCGGTTTGGGCGTGTCGCCGGGCTTGACACCCTTGAGCGCCTTGACGAGCTTGCCAAGATCGTCAGGTTTCACCTGCGCGAACTGCTCGCCGGTCTCCGCGATCTCCACGAGCGGACCCGCGGCACACAGGCCGAGGCAGCCGACGCGCTTGACGTTGACGTCCGCCAGGCCCTGGGCCGCGCAGGCCTCGGCCAGCTTCACGGTGATGTCGTGGGCCTGGGCGCTCATGCACGAGGCGGCCTCGCACACGAGGGCCGACGCACGCACGGGCGGCGCCTCGGTGCCCTGCGCCAGCTCGCTGAGCACATGGGGAAGGGCGCGCCGGCGGACGGGCCGCGGCGCGGACTGCTCGCTCACATCGCCTCCAACTGGGCGACCAGCTCGGCCGAGCCGATCTTGCCCTTGACCTCGCCGTCGATGATCACTGCCGGGGCAAGGCTGCAGGCGCCCAGGCAGCGGGCCGTCAGCAGTGAGACCTTGCCATCCTCGGTGGTCTCCTTCGGCCGGATCCCGAGCTCCCTGTGCAGGCCCTCGAGGATGTCCTTTGCACCGTTGATGTAGCACGCCGTGCCTGTGCAGACGACGCACGTGTGCTCACCCTGCGGCTTGAGGGTGAAGAAGGAGTAGAAGGTCGCGACCCCGTAGACGCGGGAATGCGGCACGCCGAGGGTGTCGCCCACGAAGTTCAGGGCGTCGGTGTCGATGTAGCCGAACGCCTCCTGGGCGGCGTGGAGCGCCTCGATCAAGGCCGCGGGCCGGTCACCCATGCGGCGCATGCGCGTCTCCACGATCTTCCACCGCTTGTCGTCCGACGGCGGTGCGGGCTTCGCGAACAGGGTCGGCATGCATCCCTCCAGGCCTGGCCAAGGAAGCGCCGGGGGCGCGGGCGCATCGTAGATCGATTCAACCCGCCGGGTACGGGTCACTTCAAACCCTACGACTCGCGCCCCCGGCCCGCGCATGCCCCTTGTCCCCTCGCCGTGTGACCAGACCCGTGGGAAGACCGGGCCGCGGCCCAGCGGGTCGAGGACCAACGGCCCGCCGCCTCCGGATCGAAGGTTGTAGGACGGTTTCAGCCGACGATTCGCAGGCAGCCGCTGCTCACGATGGCCGGGTTATGGACCTGGTGCAGCGCCACCCCTGCCGTCCGGCAGGGCCACACGCCGCCGGACAAGCCGCCGTGGCGTCCATCGGGCCCGCCGATTGGTCCAGTCGGCCGCTTCGCAGGCGATCCGGGGCGCGCAAGATCGGATTGCCCCTATGTTTGGAGAGAAGATGCAGACCGTCGAGCAGGTGATGACCCATGACGTCATCACGGTCACCCCCGAGACGCCCATCAACGAAGTCGCCCGCCTACTCGTCGAGCACGGTGTCAGCGGTCTCCCGGTCGTGGACGCGGAGCGGCATGTCATCGGCGTCGTCTCCGAGGGCGATGTCCTCGTGAAAGAGGCCGGCCACCCGACGGCGTCCCGGCGGCCGCTCGCCCGCCTGTTCGGAACCGGCCGCGAGAGTCGCGAGCACCAGACGAAGGTCGATGCCCAGACCGCGGGCGAGGCCATGACCTCCCCGGCCCTCACGATCGAACCATTCCGTGCCATTCGCGCGGCCGCCGAGATCATGACCACCAGCAGCGTCAACCGGCTGCCCGTGGTCGACCCCGAGGGGGTTCTGCTCGGGATCGTCACTCGCGCAGATCTCGTGCGCGCGTTCGTGCGCACCGACAGCGACCTCGTGGAGGCGATCCGCAGCGAAGTGCTCGTCCGCACGATGTGGCTTGACCCCGACAAGTTCGAGGTCACCGTCGATCACGGTGTGGCGACGGTGAAGGGGTCGGTGCAGAAGCGCTCGACCGCCGAGATGACGGCCCACTTCGTCGCAATCCTCCCGGGCGTCGTCTCGGCCGAGTCGGAGATCACCTGGACCGAGGATGACGGGGGCGTCACCGTCGCCTAGGCCGGCACAGTTGGCACCTCGGGCGGCGGCGTCCTTGGCATTGGCGCCCCCGGCAGGAATCGAACCTGCGACCAAGTGCTTAGAAGGCACCTGCTCTATCCGCTGAGCTACGGGGGCGTGTGCGCAAGTGTACGCAGGCGCAGTTTGACCACGCCTGAAACCGGCGGCGTGCAGCATCGTGCCGAGGGGTCCGATAGGGCGTTCGCCTGACCCCGTCCCGGTTGGCCCCGGTGCTATGCTCGCCGCCCTCGCGCGGCAGCCCAAGGCCGTGCGACCCCCGTCGAGCACCGGGAATGCCCGACCAGACATCACGCACGCGACCGCAGACGCTCGCGGTCGGCCAGCTCGCCCTCGAGCTGCCGGTCACGATGCCCGCCCTGGCCATCGAGCCGGAGTGGAAGGCGCAACCACGCCTCTGGGGTCCCACGCTGCACCCGATGTGCTCGTATCTCGCGAGCTTCCCGGCCGCCCTCGTCCACGCCTTCATCGCCCGCTACACGCGGCCCGGCGACGTCGTGCTCGACCCGTTCTCCGGGCGCGGGACGGCCCCGCTCCAGGCCACGGCCGAGGGCCGCATCGGCGTCGGCAACGACCTCAACCCGCTCGCCCACATCCTCACCGCCGCCAAGCTGGAGCCGGCCCGACCCGCTGAGGCCCGCACCCGCCTGACCGCCCTGCGTCTCGCCTGGGCCGCCGACGCAGCCGCCTGGACGTCCCTCGCAGAGCGCGTGCAGCGGCCGCACCAAGGGCTGTTCGACATCCTCGTCCCGGCAGCCGGCTCGCAGGCAGGCCCGGCCGATGGCACCGACCCCGTCCCGGACGAGGTGGCCATCGCCTTCCATCCCCGCACGCTGGCCCAGCTGCTGCTGGTCCGCTCACACCTGCGACTCGACGATCGCACGGACCGGTTCCTCGCGGGCGCGCTCGCGGGCATCCTCCACGGCAAGACGCCGTCCTACCTGTCCACCGTCATGCCCAACACGTTCAGCATGGCGCCCAAGTACGTGCGCGACTTCGTGGCCAGCACCGGATTCCTGCCGCCCGAGCGGGATGTGTTCGACCTGCTGGCGGGCAAGCTCGACCGGCTCTACCGCCAGCCCCTGCCGTCGGCTGCAGGCATCGCGCTCCACGGGGATGCCCGCACGGCGGGCACCCGCTCCCGAGCCGCGCTCCGGGCCCACGGCCTGCCGGACCGGGCCCGCCTCGTTGTCACCTCCCCGCCGTACCTGCGCGTGCTCAAGTACGGCTACTACAACTGGATGCGGACGTGGCTGCTGGGCTTCGACGCCCGGGCGATTGACGCGGAGCTCGACGACGCCCACAAGCGCGAGCCCTACCTCGCGTTCCTGCGCGAGGTGCTCGAGGACCTGCGTCCCGCGCTGACCGACGACGGGATCGCGGTGGTGGTGCTCGGCGAGGTGGAGACCGACCGGGGCAAGCCCTCGAGCGCGGGCATCGGCCTCGCGGAGCGGGTATGGGAGGAGGCCGCGATGCCGGCCGGCTTCCGGCTCGCAGGGGTCCTCGACGACGACGTTGCGGCCAACCGAAAGATGACCCGGCTCTGGGGCGACGAGGCCGGGAAGGCGACCAAGACCGACCGGGTGCTCGTGCTCGGCGCCGGCGAGGCGGGCCGGCGGCGGGCGCTCTCGTCGGCCGGGCTGCCGATCGACTGGACCTGGCCGCCCGCGGGCCTGCGCGCCCTCTAGCCTCCGGCGCCCGCAGCCGTCCGACCGACCCGTCTCGGCCCCGCGACCGGCTCTCTCCCGAACGCCGTCCCCGCAGAGTAGGATGCCCGGGTGTCTGCGTACCTGTGCCCCTCCCCCGCCGGGCCCTCCGTGCCCGGCCCCATCCACTCCCTGACTCGCCGCGCGGTCGCCGGGCTCCTGCTCGGAGCGATGCTGCTGGTGACCGCGGCGCAGCCTGCACTCGCGCTCGAGCCGCCGAACCTGGCGGACCAGGTCACCGACCAGGCTGGCGTCCTCGACCGTGGCGAGGAGGCCGACGTCGAGGCCGCCCTCCAGGCGCTCCGCGACGAGCAGAACATCCAGCTGTTCGTCGCCTATGTCGACACCACCGACGGCATGCCCGCCGCGGATTTCGCCGAGGCCACGGCCGCAGCGAGCTCGCTCGGCGGCAACGACGCACTGCTTCTCGTGGCGATCGACGATCGCTCGGATGCGATGTGGGTGGGGCCGCTGCTGGACTCGGTGACGGACACGGAGATCGACACGATCCTTGCGGAGGTCGTGGAGCCGCTGCTTGCGGACGGCGCCTTCGCTGACGCGATGATCGCGGGTGCCGACGCCCTCGGCGCGGCAGCGGCCAGCGCCGTCGTGACGCCCACCGCGGCGCCGAACGCGACGCCGAACGCGGGTGCCACCACCGCTCCATCCGGCGGTGGCTCCGGCTCGGGCAGCGGAGGCGGCATCCCGATCCTGCCCATCCTCGCCGTCATCGTGATCGGCGGCGGCATCCTCCTGGTCGTGCGCTCGCAGATGCAGAAGCGCAAGCACGCCCAGGCCCAGGCCGCGACAACGGCCGACCTGGGGCGGGACGCCAATCGCCTGCTCCTGGAGACCGACGAGGCCCTCAAGGACGCCGCGAATGATGTCGAGTTCGCGTCCGCGCAGTGGGGCGAGCCTGAGGTCAAGCCGTACCGGGAAGCGATCGCCAGGGCGGACGCGGAGCTGCGGGCGGCGTTCTCGATCCGCCAGAAGCTCGATGACGCCGAGCCGGAGTCCCCCGCGGAGCGCGAGCAGCTCCTGCGCGAGATAGTCGCGCGGGCCGGTGGTGCCAAGCAACTCCTCGACGACCAGGAGGAGCGGTTCGACCAGCTCGGCGACCTCGTTGCCACGGCCCCCGCGCAGCTCGACGCGCTCCCCGCGTCCATCGAGACGCTCCGAGCCCGCCTGTCCAAGACCGCCTCCACCGCGGATCGCCTGCGGGCGACCTACGCGGCCACCGCGACGGCGTCCGTCGATGGGAACGCCGAGGAGGCCGCGAAGGCGCTCGACACCGCGGCCGCCGAGGCGGAGCGCGGCAAGGGAATCGTGGTCAGCAAGCCCAACGACGGAGTCATCGCCCTGCGCACCGCCCAGGAGGCGCTCGCCGCGGCGACCGCCCTGCTCGACGCGGTGGAGCGGCTCGCCACCTCGCTCGACGATGCCGCCGGCCGCCTCCCGGCGGAGCTCGATGCGGCCGCGCGGGACGTCGCCTCTGCGCGGGCCGCCGTCGACCAGGCAGCTCGTGACGGGACTGCCACGTCCGGCCCGCCGGCAGCGCCCGGTCAGGCCGCCATCCCCAGCACGGCGGCCCTGGCCGATGCCCTGCGAGCCGCAGAGGTCGCCCTGGGCGATGCCCGACGCAGCGCGGAGGCGCGGCCGCTTGACCCGCTCGCCGCCGTCCAGAAGGCGATGGCCGCCAACCAGGCAGCCGACGGCGTGGTCGCCGCCGTCCAGTCAGCGCAGCAGCTGCGCCAGCGCCGCGTGCAGAATGCCCAGGCTGCTGTCGCGAATGCCCAGGGGCACGTGACACGGGCGGTGGACTTCATCACGACACGCCGGCACGGCGTCGGGGGCACTGCGCGCACCCGCGCCGCGGAAGCCCAACTCCGGCTCGAGGAGGCGCAGGCGCGGCTTGGCGCCGACCCGGAGGCGGCGACGGCCCTCGCAGTCCGTGCAACCCAGCTCGCGGACGAGGCCTACAACCTCGCCGCAGGCGAGTTCGACCAGTGGCAGGGAGGCGGGCAGCCGGCCGCCGGAACCCCTGGCCAGGACATCGTTGGGGGCATCCTGGGTGGCGTCATCGGCGGCACGATGAGCGGCGGTGGACGCCCGCCGGCGGGCAGCGGCTGGGGCGGCAGCCCGTGGGGCGGGCCCTCGTCGGGCCAGTCCAGGGGCGGCTTTGGTGGCCGGCCGACCACATCGGGTGGCGGTCGCATCGGTGGGGCCGGCCGGAGCGGTGGTGGCGGCGGTGGCGGGCGCGCCCGAGGCGGCCGCTGGTAGATCCCGGCCCCGGCGCGGCAGGGCATCAACGAGGGGGTCGACGGACGGACCGTGCGGCCCGATCATGGCAGGGACGTGCACGTACACCGGAGGACACAATGGCGCAAAGCTCGATCCTTGGACGCATCGGCCAGCTCGTTCGCGCGAACGTCAACTCGATGCTCGACGAGGCCGAAGACCCCGAGAAGATGCTGGACCAGCTGATCCGGGACTTCACGAACAACATCGCCGAGGCCGAGGAGGCCGTTGCGCAGACGGTCGGCAACCTGCGGCTGCTCGAGGATGACGCCCGCGAGGCCCGCGAGGCCTCCGCCGACTGGCTGGGCAAGGCCAAGGCCGCGTCCGACCGCGCCGAGGCGCTCCGGGCCCAGGGGAACACGGCCGAGGCCGCCCGCTTCGACGATCTCGCCAAGCTCGCCCTGCGCCGCCAGATCTCGTTCGAGGAGCAGATCAAGACCTTCGACACCCAGATCGCGCAGCAGAGCGAGCTTGTCGACAAGCTCAAGGACGGCCTCAACAAGCTGCGGATCAAGCGCGAGGAGCTGGTCCAGAAGCGCGACGAGCTCGTCAGCCGCGCGAAGATGGCCCAGGCCCAGATGCAGGTGCAGCAGACGCTCAAGGAAGTCTCCGTCCTGGACCCGACGTCGGAGCTCAACCGCTTCGAGGAGCGGATCCGCCGCCAGGAGGCCATGGCGCGCGGCATGGAGGAGGTCGCCGGTTCCTCACTCGAGGACCAGTTCGCCGAGCTCGAGACGGGCACGGACGACCTCGAGGTGGAGGCGCGGCTCGCGGAGCTCAAGAGCAAGAGCGCCGGCTGAGGTCCACGACACCCGCAAACAGGCGAAGGGGTCGCATCATGCGGCCCCTTCGCCATGCCTCCGCCCATCCGGATGGACCTGCGCGGGCGGTCGTCGCGGGTCGGCCGGCTTGGGCTAGCATGGCGATGCGATGAACCAGATGTACCCCCCGTCCGACCTCGCCTCGATGGATCCCCTCGTTCTGATGAAGAACCTGGACCACGTGCGCATGACCAGCCGCCGCCTGTCGTACATCCTCCAGCAGCAGGTGCACCTCTACACTCCTGAGGCGAACCAGCTGCGCGAGCAGATCGACCGCTACGTGGAAGCGGAGCGCCAGATCGAGGGCGAGATGGCCCGGCGGCGCATCCGCGCCTGACCGCCGCGGACCGGCCCTTGGCCTCGGGCCCCTTGGCTCCTCAGGCCCCCTGGCTCCTCAGGCCCCCTGGCTCCTCAGGCCCCTTGGCTCCTCAGGCCCCCTGGCTGCTCAGGCCCCTCCCTTGGCTCCCAGGAGCCTTCCCGAAGGACTCAGGCTGCCGTCGTCACCCGGCAGGCGTCGTCTGCGGGCCGGGGCGTCATCGCCTCCACGGCGACCGCACGGGCCACCCTGCGAGCAGCCTGCTCCTCGCTCACGATCCGGGCCACGAGCTGGGCAAGGCGCGGCGTCTCGAACAGGCTGAACCCCACGCCGA
This sequence comes from uncultured Chloroflexia bacterium, assembly GCA_963748625.1. Classification (GTDB taxonomy): domain Bacteria; phylum Chloroflexota; class Limnocylindria; order Limnocylindrales; family CSP1-4; genus CAIXZV01. The sequence goes on from CAVVJT010000004.1 coordinate 379,491, forward strand.
TGTCGGCAAGTGCATCGTGGCCCATGCCCCGGAACAGGCCCCTCGTCGCGACGGCACACATCTCGTCGTACAGCTCCGGCCAGCCTACGCGACGTCGCTGGTAGCAGAAGCGGACGAAGGCCTCGGCCTCGGGTGAGGCAGGCACCGTGGCGGCGGACAGCATCGATAGGAATCCTCTCGGGGCATGCACGATCCACCAGCGCCACGGACGGGTTCGGGTCCGGGCACCGGCAGCGGTGGGTCTGGTGTCTCGCCGGGAGCCCCCCTCCAGGAGCCCTGGGACGTCGGCGCTACTGGAATGCTAGGGCGCGGCAGCCGTGCGGTGAAGGGGCTTCTCCACGATGTTGCCCACCGACTTGTCCACACGCCGCGAGCGCCGGTGGACAGACCATGAGAACCCGTCAAAAGTTGTTGACGTCCACCGCAGCTCCTGTGCGTGGAGGCCGGTTGCGGCACCGATTCCGATCTGCTAGGGCCGCGCCTCCGGCCGAAGCTCCAGGCCGAGACCCGGCCGGTCGGGCAGCTGCCAGACCTTGTCGTCGCTGATCTCGAGTCCGCTCACCGGATCGTCGGCGAGCAGCAGGCAGCCATCGAGATCCACCCACTCCGCCAGCGGCGAGACCGCCGCCGAGGCTGCGATCACGATCGACGTCTCCTCCATGCAGCCCAGGAACGTCCGGAAGCCCATGGCCCTCGCACGCTCGAGCATCCGTCGTGCCGGACCCACCCCGCCCACCTTCGCAAGCTTGACGTTCACGCCCTGCACGACACCGACCAGGGCATCGAGGTCGTCCGCCGTCACGGAGCTCTCGTCGGCCACGATCGGCAGCGGCGAGCGTGCCTGGAGCCACGCCAGCTGGTCCAGGCGGCGGGCCGGGAACGGCTGCTCGATCAGGACGACGCCCAACCGCACGAGATCGTCCAGCATCGAGGCGGCGCCCTCGGGGGTCCAGCCGGTGTTCGCGTCAACCCGGATCGGCCCGCCGTAGACCGCCCGCACGGCCTTGAGCGTCTCGATGTCGCTGGGGCCACCCATCTTGATCTTGAGGGCCGGGAACCCAGCCGCGCGACGGGCCCGCTCGGCCACAATCTCGGGCGTGTCGAGACCCAGGGTGAAATCGGTCGGCGGCAGGTCACCGGGCACATCGAGCAGGTCGCGGATCGGCAGGCCCAGGCGTTTGCCGGCCAGGTCATGGAGCGCGATGTCGATCGCGCACTTGATCGCCCCGTGATGGCCGATCGCATCGTCCATGCGGCGCGATGCCTCGACGAGCGCTGCCCGCACCTCCTCGAGGCCACCGCGAAGCCCGGCCTCGACCGGGGCCAGCGCCTCGAGCAGGAGGGGGGTGACCGCGGCCATGGTCTCGGGCGTGTCGCCGTAGTAGGAGTCCGGGTACCCCTCGCCCAGACCCACCGGGCCTGCGGGGTCCTCGCTGTCGCGGAGCTCGGCCACCACGGTCGTCTCGACCAGGCCTTCGCCATGGCTGGACCGCGCGATGACGAAGGGGTCCCTAAGCGGGAGTGTCAGCGTCCGTGCGCGCAACGTGAGCGTCATGCCCCGGCCTCCGCGACCGGCGCGGGCTGGACCCAGGGGAGAGCCTCGACGGCGGTCTCGATCTCGCGCCAGAGGCCATCGCCACCGAAACGCACTGGGTCGGCCACGGGCAGACCGGTTTCCGCGGCCGTGACGCTGATGAGGCGCCGGGCCTCCTCCTCGTCCGTGTAGTCACTCGTGTTCAAGGCGATCGCGACGACCCTGGACGGGCGGACCAAGGATGCGACGGCCTCGTGGATGCTGATGAACTCGGGCAGCGGCTGGAGCGGGAACTGCACGGCGGGTCCGTGGTCGAAGTCGTGGGCCGTCAGGGCCGGCCTGTGCACAAGGACCATCGCGTGAGGCGTGCAGCCGTGGATCAGGCCCAGGGTGACGCAGCTGTACGCGGGATGGTCCAGGCTCCCCTGCCCCTCCACCAGCAGCCAGTCGGCCCGCCGTTCCCCCTCCTCCATCAGCCATTCACACGTGCCTTGGACGAAGTCGCTGATGACCCGGTCAACGGCCACGCCCCACCCCTCGATCATCATCCCCGTCTGCCCGGTTGGCACGAAGACCACGGACCTGCCTGCGGCCAGGGCGGCACGCCGGAGCTCCAGGGCGACCGACATCTTGCCGATGGCACAGTCTGTGCCGACCGTGAGGATCACCCGCTTGCCCGGCAGGTGCTTGCGGCCCACGGCCGTCTCCATCCGCTCCGGCGGCCTCCGGTAGTCCACGAGACGCACACCCGACGAGCGGGCCGTGTCGGCGAACTCCGGGTCATCGCCGAGGAAGGTGTGCAGGCCCGAGTGGATGTCGAGGCCGGACCGGATCGCGGCCAGGATCATCGTCCGCCACTCGGCCGGGAGCTTGCCGCCGGTTGGGGCGATGCCGATCAGGAGGGCGTTGGCACGGGGGATGAAGCCCAGCGCGTCGTTGAGGGATGCGACGATCGGGATGTCGAAGCGCCCGGAGTCCCCCAGCCACTCGCGGACGTTGCGGCCTGCCTGCGTGGAGTCGATGACGGCGACGACCTTGTCGGTGCCGAACCTGATCACCCCCATCGCGGTCTTGCCGTGGTGGAAGCCGAAGTTGCCTTCGGCGAGGATCACGAGGCGCCGTTCGGGTGCTGCGGGCATCAGGCCGTCCATCGCTACGGGGAGAGTGCGGCCGAGTCTATCGGCTGCGACACGGACCGCGCCGCTCCGTCGCGGACATACGAAGACGCCCCCGGCGGGCCGGAGGCGCTGGAAGGATCATTGGTACCGCATACCGGATTCGAACCGGTGGTCTCCGCCTTGAGAGGGCGGTGTCCTGGGCCTCTAGACGAATGCGGCGAGGCGTTGTCGCACAGGGGCGACGGCCGCGAAGGATAGCAGGACCCCAGCGCTTCCCGCAACCGCCTACCCTGCGACCGCATGTCCCTGCGACCGGTTGCCGGGTCGGTCGCCTTCCTGCCGCCCATCGGGCCTTGCGAGCGGAAGTCCGCGCGTTTGTGCCGCATGGCGGGAGGCTCGGCCTGAAAACCGGCGAACGGGGCCTGTTCCGCCTGCTCGGCGGTTGGGCTGCGCAGAATCCTGCACGCAGTGCCCGCTGGGCGGGAGGCGGCCGCGCGGGAGGCGCCCCCCCGGGCCCCCCCGGGCCACGCGCTGGGCCACGCGCCGGGCCACACGAGGCGGTCGCGCCGGGCCTGGGACCCGGAACAGGCCCTGTGACCTGCTGCCGGGCCGGAGACCTACAGGCGATGCGACTCGAGGAACGAGCGCAGCGTCTCGGCCACCTGGAGGTAGCTCTGCTCCCCCAGCACGAGCCCGTAGTGCGAATGCGCGCCGAACGGCTCGTAGGGCGCGTCGAGCCACTCGGCCAGGCGCTCCACGCCGGGCTCGGGCACGGTTGCGTCAAGGCCACCCCCGATCACCAGCCGGGGCACGTCAGGGATCGCCGACCGGTCCACCGACACGCCCGAGAGCACCTGGCGGCGGGCGCGGCCGCTCTCGAACGGCTTCTGGCCGAGCAGGTGCTGGACGCGGATGACATCGTTGAGGGTGAGGTCGCGGTGCTCGCGGAGGAGCATCTCGGGCAGGGTCTCCCAGCCCAGCTCCGCACGCCCGTAGACGTCAGGGATGTCACGCACCACGTGCGGTCGGGCGGGGTCGCGCAGCTCCTTGGGCGCCTCGGGAGCGACGAGCACGTAGGCGGAGCACGGTGCCCGCTCGACCGCTTTGAGCACGAGGAGCCCGCCCATCCCATGGCCGACGGCCACCACCGTGGGCCCCAGGCGCGCCATGGCCGCCACCACGTCCTCGGTGTAGGACTCGATGTCCAGCGTGGTTGGGTCGGCGGTCTGCGACCAGTAGTGGTTGCGCAGGTTGAGGGCGTGGCCCTCCCAGCCGCGGCCGGCGACGTAGTGCAGGAAGCGCTCCCACACCCAGGACCCGCCGAGCTCGCCGTGCACGAACAGGATCGGCTTGCGGCGCGATCTGCGTTCTGGCAGCCAGGATTCAACGTACAGCCCGCGGTCTGCGAGCTCGATCTCGTCCTTGCGCACTGGGCGGCCTCCGGAAGGCGTGCGGCCGACGAGGCGGTCAGGGGGGTTCAGGTCGCTCACGGGACGGCCTACCACTCGAGCGGGTTGAAGAGGAGACCCGTGAGGGCTTTGGGGTAGAAGTACGTGGACTTCTGCGGCATCACCTCACCGTCGCGTGCAACCTGCAGGATCGAGGCCACCGGCGTGGGCTCCAGCAGGAACGCGGCGTCAGCGCCCTCCGTGCCGGCGTCCACCAGGGCGACCGCCTCGGCCGCGGACTTCGTGTACGTGATGCGACCACCGCCCGCAACGGCCGTTGCATCGATCCCGGCCAGCACCTCGAGCGCCGTGCCCAACAAGGAGACGTCAAGGGCGCGCACGGCCGCTCCGTCAGGTCCGGCGAGGGTGCCGAAGGCGTCGCGCCGGGCCTCGAGCAGCCATGCCCCAGTCCGGGTCACGAGGCCGAACCGGCCATCGCCGCCACGCAGCTCGCCGGCAGCCCCGAAACGCGCCTCGAGGGCTTCAGGCGTGGCGTCGGACACCGTGAACAGCTCAGGGAGGCGGCCCAGCAGGCGGGCGGCCCCGTCCTCGCCAAGGCCGCGCACCACACGGTGGGTCGGGAGGACCGTGAGTTGGTCCGCGGCATCGAGGAAGAGCATCAGCAGGAAGTCGAACGCGGGGTCCTGCTCACCGGTGTGGTTGACCCTGCGCTCGTCACGGTAGCGGACGGCCGTCTCGTAGCGATGGTGGCCATCGGCGATGAACACCGGGCCGGCGCCCGCTGCGGTTAGCAGACGGCCTGCGACCGAACCCTCGCCCTCGTCCGGCACAACCCACAGGCGATGCCTCACCCCGTCGTCGTCGGTGACGTCAGCAACGGGCGCACCCTGGACCACGGCGGCAAGCGCGGCCCGCGCATCCCGCGACGGGTCCTCGTACAAGCCCACGACCGGCGAGGTGTTGAGGCCGGTGGCCCGCAGCAGGCGGTACCTGTCCTCCTTGGGACCCGACAGCGTCCGCTCATGAGGGAGCACGGAGCTGCCCGGTCCGAACGGCTCGATGCGCAACCGGGCGAAGAACCCGCGCTGGATTCGCTCAAGGCTGGTCCCGGGAACCCGGTACGTCTGCTCGTAGACATAGACCGACGGCTTGGGATCCTTGCGCAGGGTCCCGTCGGAACGCCACGCCGTCAGGGTCCTGGCTACCCGCCGGTAGCGCTCATCGGGATCCTCGCCCGACGTCGCCTCGGGCAGGTCCAGCCGCACCGAGTTCTTCGGGTGGCGCGCCAGCAGCTCGCGGTGCAGGTCCGGCCCGATCACGTCATACGGTGGGGCGACGATCGCGCCCTGGTCGCCGACGACGTCGGGGTCGTAGCGGAGGGCACGGAAGGGGCGGATCTCGGGCACGGGTTCCTCTGGGCGCGGGCGAGATGGCAGGTCCGGGGCGGGGCGGGCCAAGGCGGCGGGCAGGCCGCGCGGGACGCGAACCGGTGGGACGGGACCGGGGTCACTGCATCGTACGATAGGCCGGGTCGAACGGCCACCATCCGGGCCCGTCGTCCGTTTGACCGAGGGGGCTGCCGCTGGTGCAACTTTTCCACCATCACGCGCGTCATGGCTTGGATCACCGTCCTGTCCATGCTCGAGGACCCCGCGTGCCCCTGTCGGCCATCGCACGATCCTTCCGGCCCGCCGTCGCCCTCGGTGCCGCCCTCGTGGTCCTGTCCGCAGTCCTCGCACCGGCATCGGTCGCTGCGGCGGACGGCCCGTCGATGACCGCGCGCGCCATGCTCCAGGGCCACGTGCGCCAGGGAGGCTGGTTCGCGGTCGCGGTGGACGTCGAGAACGCCGGACCCACGGTCAACGGTGAGGTCCGGATCACCGGTGGGGTGGACTCTCGCACGCGGTTCTCGGTGCCCGTCGAGCTCGCCACCGGCTCGCGCAAGCAGATCCTCCTGTACGCCCAGCCGCCAACCTTCGGCGGGAACATGAAGGTCCAGCTGCTCGAGGGCGACAAGGTCCTCTCCGAATCGAAGGTCGCCATCGCCCTCCACGACCCCAGCCAGCTGGTGGTCGGCGTGGTGGCCGAGAACCCGGCCAAGGTCGTCGGCGAGATCAAGCTGCTCCCGAGCACCACCGGCAGGCCCACGACGATCGTGCCGCTGTCTCCAGCCGATCTGCCCGAGCGCGTGCAGGCTTGGTCCGGCATCGACCGTCTCGTGTGGCAGGACACGGATGCGGCAAGCCTCACGCCCGGGCAGCTGTCCGCCCTGCAGGGCTGGGTCGCGGGCGGCGGCAGGCTCGTGATCATCGGCGGCACGGCCGGTGCCGACTCGCTCAACGCCTTCCCGGACAGCCTGCTTCCCTACCGGCCCACCAGCACCCTCGACATCGATCCGTCCGCGACGACGGGCGTCCTGGGCGGCACGCCGGCGGGCGCGACGACCCTCACCGCACTTGCGGGAGACGCGGGCGCCGGACGACCGCTCGCACAGTCAGGTGACCGCGTCATCGCCGCGGAGCGCACGGTCGGCAACGGCAGCGTGACCCTCATCGGGTTCGACCCGACCACGAGCTGGATCGCGCAGGGCGAGCAGTGGGACACCCCGCTCTGGCGCCGGCTGCTGCCCGTACGAGCGGCGGGTGCCGTCACCATGACCGACGACTCGCAGATCGTGTCGGCCGTGACCAACCTGCCGAGCCTCGCCCTGCCGCCGGTCGGCGGCCTTCTCGTGCTCCTGTTCGGCTACATCGTGCTGGTTGGTCCCGTGAACTACCTGGTCCTGCGGCGCCTCGACCGGCGGGAGTGGGCATGGATCACGGTGCCAGCCTTGATCGTCGTGTTCACGGTCGGCTCGTTCGGGATCGGGAGCCTGATGCGCGGCAACGAGGTTATCGTCCACGAGGTGGCGATCGTGCGCGGCGCGCCCGGCATCGAGACCGCTTCCGCCCAGTCCTACCTGGGCATCTTCAGCCCCTCGCGTTCCACCTTCCAGCTGCGCGTCGCGGGCGATGCCCTGCTGGCGGCACCGATGAACGGCGACATCTTCGGGTCCGGCCAGGTGAACACGCTCGACATCCTCCAGGGCGACCCATCCCGCGTCCGTGACCTCGCGGTGGGCGTGGGCTCGTTGCGCACCATCCGGGCCGATGCCAGCGCGACTGGCCCCAAGGTCACCGCCGACCTCCACGTCCAGGACGGCCGCCTGCAGGGCACGATCACCAACGACTCCGCACAGCCCCTCGTGAAGGCAGCGATCGTCGTGGGCAGCAGCGCCAAGTCGCTCGGTGACATCGCACCGGGCGCGAAGGTCGACATCTCGATGGCGGTGGGGTCGAACCAGTTCAACCAGATGGGGCTATCAGACCGGATCCTCGACCCGATGAACTGGGACGGCATGAGCATGACCGAGGACCAGCAGCGCAACCTCGTGCGCCGTTCGGTGGTGGACCAGCTCTCCGTGGACCCGATGACCGGGTTCACGACCGGCTTCGGCGCCGAGAACGCGACCCTGATCTCGTGGGGCACAAGCGGCGTGGTCCCGCTCGAGGTGGAGGGCCAGAAGGTCCGCCACATGGCCAACGTGATGTACCAGGTCCCGCTCGCCTACGAGGTCCTCGGGAGCACCACCTTCCGCAACGATCTCATCAGCAGCAGCGTGCTCGACGTGGCCGCCAACTTCTTCTCGAAGGATCCGTGGGCGCTCAACATGGGGCCGGGCATGGCCACGGTCTCGTACCGGCCCATCGGCATGACGGGCACGCTCCAGCCATCGGCGGTCAAGGTCGCGATGACGTTCGGGGGGGACTTCTCGATGCCGGCGGGCAAGTCGACCATGCTCGAGGAGGCCATCCGCTGCGAGGCGGGCACCGAGGGCTGCAACGTGCCGATGGACGGCCTGCCCGACCTCGAGATCCTCGATCGGCGGAGCGGCACGTGGGTGCAGTTTGCGCACATGTCCCAGGGCAAGGCCTACGAGCTCGAGGATGCCGCGCGCTGGGTGGAGCCTGCGACTGGCGAGGTGCAGGTCCGCTTCGTCAACCAGCGCACCGACCAGGTGAGCTTCCAGTTCCCGATCGAGATCACAGGGACCGTCCGATGACCAGCATCGTCAAGGCCACCGGGCTCGTGAAACGCTACGACCGCACGCTCGCGGTGGCGGGCCTCGACCTCGACGTGGGCGCGGGCGAGATCTTCGGGCTGGTCGGGCCCAACGGCGCGGGCAAGACGACCACCCTGCGGATCCTCGCGACGCTGCTGGTCCCGGACCAGGGTGATGCCGAGATCGCCGGAGCGTCCGTGCGCCGGAACCCGGACGATGTGCGGCGCGTCCTCGGCTGGATGCCTGACTCCTTCGGGGTGTACGACGACATGAAGGTCTGGGAGTACCTGGACTTCTTCGCGCGCTGCTACGGGATCCCTGCCGACCGACGCCGGCGCATCATCGGCGACCTGCTCGAGCTGGTGGACCTCGCCGACAAGCGCGAGACCTACGTCCAGGGCCTCTCGCGCGGCATGCAGCAGCGCCTGTGCCTCGCCCACACCCTGGTCCACGACCCCCAGGTCCTCCTGCTCGACGAGCCGGCCTCCGGCCTTGACCCCCGGGCGCGCGTCGAGCTTCGCGAGCTCCTTCGGGAGCTGCGCTCGATGGGCAAGACGATCCTCGTCTCCTCGCACATCCTCCCCGAGCTCGAGGAGCTCTGCACCTCGGTGGCGATCATCGACCGAGGGCAGGTGCTGGCCCACGGCCGGGTCGCCGAGATCGAGAAGCGGCTTCGCGTGGGCGCCGTGCTGCGAGCGCGGATCCTGGGCGAGCACGACGCCATCGAGGCCGCACGGACCTGGTTCAGCGGCCAGCCCGACGTGGTCACGGCCGAGGTGCTCGACGATGGAACGGTGGAGATCGGCTTCCACGGCGATGACGACGGGACGGCCCGGCTCCTGGCCCACGCGGTGGGCTCCGGCATGCGGGTGATGTCGTTCTCCCGCGCGGCCAGCGACCTCGAGGAGCTCTTCCTCCAGGTCACCGCGCCAGACGAGGCGGTGCCGGCATGACCGACCAGCAGCAGCCGCCCGCGACCGGCGATCTCCTGCCTCCTCCGCCGCCGCCCGGTCCGGTGCCGGAGTCGGTCCCCGCGGCCGTGCGGGCGGAGTCCGTCCCCTCGGCCGTCCCGGCCGATGCCGCAGCGGCGTCGCCGATTGACGCAGACCTGGCCGCGCTGCGCGCCGACCAGGCGACCCCTGTCCGCCGCACGCGCTTCAGGGCGATCCGGGCGGTTGGCACCGGGATCGCCGCCGTCGGCGTGAAGGAGCTGCGGGGCCGCATGCGCGGCAAGCGCGCTTTCGTGATCATGACCGCCTACCTGCTGCTCATCGCCGGCTTCGCCTGGATGATCGAGTCGCTCACCGAGCGCACGTACACCAGCGGCTTCGGTGGGAGCTTCTCCGCCTCGGCCGAGATCGGGCGGGGCATGTTCCTCGCGATCATCGTCCTGCTCACGATCGTCACGCTCATCCTGGCGCCAGCCTCCACGGCCGGGGCGATCAGCCTCGAGCGCGAGAAGCAGACGCTGGACCTGCTCGTCACCACGCCGATCTCGTCGCTGGCGATCGTGCTGGGCAAGCTCCTCTCCGCCCTGACGTGGATCTTCCTGCTGCTGCTGGCGTCCATCCCGATCGTGTCGCTCGTGTTCACGTTCGGCGGCGTTGCGCCGGAGGATGTGGTCAGGGCGTACCTGGTCCTCTTCGTGACCGCGATCTGCTTCGGGTCGATGGGCCTGTTCATCTCTGCGCTGGTCAAGCGCACCCAGGCCGCGACGATCATCAACCTGGTCCTCGTGATCGCACTGACGGCCGGCACGACGTTCATCTTCGTCTTCTGGGTGATCATGACCGGCAGCAGCGGGGTCTTCCCCGACCAGGCGCGGCGGGATGAGAGCTTCTTCGAGTCGCTGACGAAGCGGCCGCCCGAGGCGCTCGAATGGTGGAACCCGTTCGTGGCCCAGGTGGACGTCATGTGCGGCACCGAGACCGGCTTCGGCGGGTCGTGCCAGATCGTCGCGGGCGTGACAGGCAACGGTGAGGAGTTCGTCAACGACGCCAACGGGGACGGCAACTTCGGCCCTGCACGTGACTCCTACTGGCCACGCAGCCTGGCCGCGATGACCGTGACCGCGCTCCTCCTGATCATTGCCTCGGTGCAGCTCGTCTCGCCGACGCGTCGCTGGCGCATCCGCCGGGGCCGGCGACGGCAGGCTCCTGCGCAAGGAGCTGCCGCATGAGCAACCTGCGCCTGCACCGCGGACGTGCGGCCCGGCGGCCCGATGGCACCCCGTTCATTCCGGCCGATCCGGCCACCCTCGGCTTCCCGCTCGATCCCGCGCTGGCCGAGCTGCGGGCCGGCCTGACCGTCCACCGGCGCAGGCTGTGGCTGAGGCGAGCCGTGCGTCGCGCGTGGTACGTGCTGGCGGTGGTCGTGGTGGCCGAGCTCGTCCTGGCGATCGCCCAGCGGCTGCTGCCGCTCGAGGCCGCCCCGCTGGTGGCGCTCGCGATTCCAGTCATCGGCCTGCTCGCGCTGCTGGTGCTCGTGGTCAGGTCCCGGCCGTCCCTGGGTGAGACCGCGCTAGCGGTGGATGCCGAAGGTGGCTCGGGCGACGCCGTCGCGTCAGCCCTTGCCTTCGCTGCCCAGATGCCGGGAGCCGCAGGGCCCGTGACGGACCCCGATGACGAGACGATCGCCGTGGATGGCGCCTTCGATGTGGCCGAGGCCGAGGCACGCTTCGTCAGGCGCCAGCGGCGCGACGCCGTGGGCCGCCTGCGGGTGATGGACAGTCGCCTCTTCCGGCCCAGGCTCGCCCGACGGCCCGCCATCGTCGCCCTCCTCGCTGGGCTGCTCGTGGCCCCAGCGCTCCTCATGCCCAACCCGATGGACCTCGTCATCCAGCGCAACCAGCAGGTACGCGAGGAGGCCGCACGCCAGGCCGACCGCATCAACGAGATCGCCAAGAGCCTGGAGGGCAAGGGCGCGGACGTCACCGATCCACGCAACCAGCTCGCCGAGGAGCTCCGCCAGCTTGCCGAGCGCCTGCGCACGAACCCGGGCGATCTCGAGCAGAACCTCGCCCAGCTGGGCGCCGTCGAGGACGACGTGCGCTCGCGGCTGGACCCCGCCAACGAGCAGAAGGCGGCCTCGATCGCTGCGCTGTCGCGAGCCCTCTCGCGGACCGCGACCGGCGATCCCAAGGCGAACGCCGGCGGGGATCCGAAGGAGACCAAGGAGGACCTGGCCGGCCTGGGCGACAAGGTCGAGGAGATGACGCAGGCGGAGCGCGACAAGCTCGCCAGGGAGCTGGCGGAGCTCCAGGGCCAGGCAAGCCAGGCCGATGGCGCCGCGGGCCAGGCCTTGCGGGACGCGGTCGCGAGCCTGTCGCAGGGCGACAGCGCCGGTGCCAAGGAGGCGCTCGACCGGCTCGGTGAGGCGCTGGCGGGCGCGAACGACCGGGTGCAGGTGAACCGCGACCTGGCGACGGCGGCCTCGGGCCTGCAGGATGCCCGCCGCGAGCTTGCGAACGCCGGCCAGGCGGGCCAGCCCGGGCAGGCCGGGCCAGCAGGGCCGGCCAGCAGGGCAACGGCCAGCAGGGCAACGGCCAGCAGGCGTCGCCCAACCCGAGCGCATCGGCCGGCAGTGGTCAGGGGCAGGGCGGGAGCCCGAACCCGAGCGCTTCAGCCGGCAGCGGTCAGGGGCAGGGGCAGGGGCAGGGGCAGGGCCAGGGGCAGGGGCAGGGCCAGGGGCAGGGGCAGGGCCAGGGGCAGGGCCAGGGGCAGGGGCAGGGGCAGGGCCAGGGCCAGGGGCAGGGCCAGGGCCAGGGGCAGGGCCAGGGCCAGGGGCAGGGCCAGGGCCAGGGGCAGGGGCAGGGCAGCGGCTCGCTGGGCGGGGGCGGCTCGAATGCCTCCCATCTCGGGACCGGCATGTCCAACGGCATGCCCGGGGGACCGGTCAACCCGAACCGCCCGAGCGTCCTCGGCGAGGACCTCGGCTCCGTCTTCGCGCCATTCGACCGCATCGGCAGGCCGGGCGACCCCTCGTACATCGCGGGCACCGGCGGCGACGGCCAGACCCAGCAGGGCAACCAGCCGGGCCAGGGGAGCAACAACGGCTCCTACGTCCCGTACCAGTCCGTCTACTCGGACTTCTACCAGTACGCGCTCACGACCCTCGACCGGGCCTACGTTCCGATCTCCGTCAAGGACTACGTGCGCGACTACTTCAGCTCGCTCAATCCCAGCAACTAGACGTGCCGCCGGCCGCGGCCGGACCGCTACCCGGAGGACCCATGGACGCACCCGTCACCGCGCCGTCGGGCGCCGCCCCCGCCGAGGGTCACCGCCTGGCGCCCGAGGCCTTCGCGCAGCGCGCCCAGGCCATCGAGGCCGAGATCGGCAAGGTCATCGTCGGCCAGCGCGAGCTCGTCCGCCACACCCTCGTGGGCCTGCTGGCCAACAGCCACGTGCTCCTCGAGGGCGTGCCGGGCCTGGGCAAGACGATGCTCGTGCGCACGATCGCGGACGTCATCGACTGCACGTTCAACCGCGTCCAGTTCACGCCGGACCTGATGCCGGCCGACATCACCGGCACCAACATCCTCGTCGAGGAGGGCGGCACGCGCGTCTTCCGCTTCCAGCCTGGCCCGATCTTCGCGAACCTGGTCCTGGCCGACGAGATCAACCGCGCCACGCCGAAGACCCAGTCGTCCCTGCTCGAGGCGATGCAGGAGCACCAGGTCACCGTCGCGCGCAACCGCTACCCGCTCGCTCCCCCGTTCTTCGTCCTGGCGACCCAGAACCCGCTCGAGATGGAGGGAACCTACCCGCTCCCCGAGGCCCAGCTGGACCGGTTCCTGCTCAAGGCCATGGTCCCCTTCCCGTCCGAGCAGGACCTGATCGGCATCATCGAGCGCACGACGGGCGCCGATGCCCCCCAGGCACAATCGGTCACGACCGCCGCCGAGATCGTCGAGATGCAGCGCCTTGCGCGCGCCGTGCCGATCGCCCCGCACATCACGGCCTACGCGGTCGCCGTGCTGGCAGCCACCCATCCCGACTCCGGCCGCGCCACCTCGCTCGTCCGCCAGTACGTCCGCTACGGCGGCTCGCCGCGCGGCGCGCAGGCCCTGGTCACCGCGGGCAAGATCCTGGCGCTGATGGATGGGCGCTTCAACGTCTCCGTTGACGACATCCGTGCCATCGCCCTGCCCGCCCTGCGCCACCGCGTGATCCTCAACTTCGAGGGCGAGGCCGAAGGCATCAGCTCCGAGGCGGTCGTGCGCAGCATCCTCGACGAGGTGTCGCCGCCCTCCGTGGAGTAGGCGGCGCTCGCGACCATGGCCCTCTCCCCCACCCCGCCCCAGGATCCCGGGTCCGGCCCGGCGACGGAGCGCGCACCGGCTCCGGAGCGCGCCGCTGAGCACGCCCCCGACGCTTCGCCGAAGCCCGCCGGCGTCAAGGCGTTCCTGCCGAGCGATCTTGACCCCACCGTGTTCGACGAGGGGTTCCTGCGGCAGCTGGAGCGGCTCAGCGTGCTCATGAAGCAGCCGGTCCGCGGCGGCCTCAAGGGCGGCCGGCGGTCGGTGAAGCGCGGCCAGTCCGTGGAGTTCGCGGACTTCCGTGACTACACCCTGGGTGACGACCTGCGCCAGCTTGACTGGAACGTGCTCGCCCGCCTCGAGAAGCTGTTCGTCAAGCTCTACGTCGAGGAGGAGGACGTCACGATCACGTTCCTCATCGACGCGAGTCCATCCATGGCGTTCGGGCGGCCCGAGAAGCTCCTGTTCGCGAAACGGGCGGCGGCGGCGCTCGGCTACATCGCCTTGTCGGGTGAGGACCGGGTCGTGACGGCGGCCCTCACCGGGCGGCAGGCACGCCGGCACTCGGGCCTGCGCGGCTCCGGCCGCGTGTTCCGGCTTCTGGGCAACCTGTCGGGGATCGCTCCGTCAGAGGGGCCCACGGACCTCGTGCTCGCCGCCCGCCATGCCGCGGCCATGCTCTCCGGGCGTGGCGTGATCGTCCTGATCTCCGACCTCCTGGACCCGGGAGCCGACCGCGTGATCCGCGAGCTCGCCGCCCAGGGCTCCGACCTCATCGTGCTGCACGTCCTGTCTCCCGACGAGTTGGACCCGCAGCTCGAGGGCGACCTGCGCCTGGTCGACGCCGAGTCCGGCGAGGGCATCGACGTCACCGTGGACCTGGCCGCGCTCGACGCCTACAAGGCACGCCTGACCGCCTGGCAGGAGAGCCTGGCGGATCTCGCCACGAAACGCCGCGCCTCCTACGTGGCCCTGTCCTCCGCGACCCCGCTGGCCGACCTGGTGTTCGCCGAGCTGCGCCGCCGCCAGGTGGTGGGCTAGTCATGGGCCTCCTCGCGCCGCTGGCGATCGCCGGGCTGCTCTTCGTGCCCGCCGTCATCGCCATGTACCTGCTCAAGCTCCGGCGTGACGAGGCCCTGGTCCCCTCGACCCTGCTGTGGCAGAAGCTGGTCGCGGACGTCGAGGCGAACGCCCCGTGGCAGAAGCTCCGCCGCAGCCTGCTCCTGCTCCTCCAGCTGCTGCTCGTGATCATCCTCGTGCTGCTGGCGGCCCGGCCGTTCGTGGAGCGGCCCGCGGGGCTCGCAGGTGACCTCGTGCTGGTGATCGACACGTCAGCCTCCATGCAGGCGACCGATGTCGTGCCCAACCGGCTCGAGGCGGCCAAGAAGTCGGCGATCGACTCGCTCAAGGACCTCCCGGCGGGCGGCAAGGTGAGCGTCATCGCGGCCGGGCGGACGGCGCGGGTCATCGCCAACGGCACGGACAACCTCGGCAACGTGAAGCAGGCGATCGCGGGCATCGCGCCCACCAGCGACATCGGCGACCTGGGTGACGCGCTCCGGCTCGCGTCGGCGCTGGCGGCCCGCTCCGGCGACGCGGAGATCCTCGTGGCCACCGATGCGGCGCTGGCGAACCCGCCGACGGGCGCGCTCGAGGCGCCGGTCCGCGTCCTCCAGGTGGGCCGTGAGACGAAGAACGAGGCGATCGTCGCGCTGGCGGTGCGCACCTCGCCCAGCGGACTCTCGCACTCCGCGTTCATCTCGGTGGCCAACACGGGCATGGAGATGGCCAGCCGGCGTGTCGAGCTGTACGCCGACGGCGTGCTGAGGGATTCCCGCAAGCTTGACCTCGACCCGCAGCGCAAGACCGACATCTCGATCGACGACATCGACGACCCCGACCACCCGGCGTCCGTCATCGAGGTGCGGCTCGTGGCCAACGGCCAGCCCGAGGGCGACGGAGCGGGCGCTCCGGACGCGCTCGCCGTGGACGACCGGGCCTGGGCCGTCGTGCCGCCCGCCGGGCTGCGCACCGTGCTGCTGGTGGGTGAAGGTGATCCGTATCTCGAGACCGCGCTCTCCTACCTGCCCGACACGGAGCTCTATGGCGTCGCGCCGGATGACTACGGCCCGGGCACGAAGGTGGAGCTGTTCGACCTCGTGATCTTCGAGGGCTGGCTGCCCGACGAGCTGCCCGCCAAGCCGATCCTGGCCATCGCGCCACCCGAGTCATCGGCGCTGGGCACGGTCACAGGCACGCTCACGAACCCGGGGATCGGCACGCTCGACGCCACCAACCCCATCCTGCGCTACGTGGACCTGACCACCACCCACATCGCCGAGGCGCAGCGCATGGAGCTGCCGGCCTGGGCGCAGCCGGTGATCCCGGGACCGGGCACCTCGCCCCTGCTGTACGCGGGCACGCTCGACGGGCGCCCGGCGGCTGTCCTCACGTTCGAGCCGCGTCGCTCGGACCTACCCCTCCAGGTCGCCTTCCCGGTCCTCCTCGCCAACCTCGCGGGCCAGCTCCTCGGCGGGTCGGAGACCCCGGCCGACGCCATCGCCCCCGGGACGCCGGTCACGCTCGCCATCCCCGACGGGGCGACGGGCGTGCGCGTGGAGCGGCCCGACGGCTCGGTGGACGAGCTGGTCGCTCCGGCCGGCGGCGCAGGCGCCGTCACCTTCGCCCGAACCGACCTGCTGGGCGTCTACACCGTGACCCCGGTGAAGGACGCTGCCGCGGCAACCCCATCGGCCTCAGCGCCCTCCGGGGCCGGCGCCAGCCCCGACGATGCCGCCGCATCGGCCGCCCCCGCATTCCGTCCGGCCGACCCGGATGCCCCCGTGCGCTTCGCGGTGGACATGCTCGACGTGGACGAGTCCCGGATCGCACCCGGCGATGCGGCCGCCCTGACGGCGATGGGCACGACTGCAGGACCCGGCGCCTCGGCCCAGCCCGGTAGCGCGTCGGGCGAACCCGCTGCTAGGCCCAATGCACGCGACGAGCTGTGGATCCCGGTGGTCCTCATCGCACTCCTGCTGCTCACGCTCGAGTGGCTCGTCTACGAGCGGGACACCCTCGCGCGCCTCCGCCGCTCCCTTGCCGCCCGCCTGGGCGGTCGGGGTGCCGTGGGGAAGGGCGCCTGATGGGCATCAACTTCGAGAGCCCCATCGCGCTGCTCCTGCTGCCGCTGCTGCTGGCCGTCGTCATCAGCCTGTACCTGACCTCCCGGCGCCGGCTGGGCCTGGGACGACGACGCGCGGCGCTCGCCGTCCGGGTGCTGCTGCTCACGGCACTCGTGGGCGCGCTCGCGGGCTTCCAGCTGGTCATGCCAGTGGACCGCCTGGCGGTGGTGTACGTGGTGGACATGAGCGACTCCGTGGGCACGGCCGGCCGTGAGGATGCCCTGGCCTACCTGCGCCAATCCCTTGCCGCGCGCGAGGATGAGGATGTGGCGGGCATCGTCGCCTTCGGCGGGGACGCCCTCGTGGAGCGGCTGCCCGCCGAGCTCACCGAGCTCGACCGCATCGCCTCCACGCCCGTCAAGGGCGCCACGGACATCGGGGCCGCGCTGCGCCTCGCCGGCGCCCTATTCCCCGACGACGCCCAGAAGCGGATCGTGCTCCTCTCGGACGGCAACGACACGACCGGTACCGGCCAGACCGAGGCCGCCCTCGCCGCGGCGCGCGGCATCGAGGTGCAGACGCGCCTCACCGGCCTGGGCAGCGGCGACGAGGTCCTGGTCGAACGGGTCACCGCTCCCTCGACGGCGCGCCTGGGCGAGACCGTCGAGGTCACCGCGGACGTCGCCTCCACCGTCGAGCAGGCAGCCACGATCCGGCTCTACGTCAACGGCGACCTGGCGGCGACCCGCGACGTGACGCTCGCGCGCGGCCCCAACCGGGTCGCGTTCGAGTTCGAGTCCAAGGAGGCGGGCTTCCTGCGCTTCCGCGTGGCCGTGGAGGCCGCGCGCGACACCTTCAACCAGAACGACCGCGCCGACGGCAACACGATCGTCAAGGGCGAGCCGCGGATCCTGGTGGTCAAGGGCGACGAGGATGTCGCACAGCAGCTGGTCGGCGCGCTGCAGACGGAGCGCCAGCAGGTGGACCAGATCATCCCCGAGGCGCTCCCGGAGGACCTCGCGGCGCTCACCGACTACGACTCGATCGTGATGGTGGACGTGCCGCGCATCCGACTCACCGACAAGGCGCTCGGCGCGCTCCAGGTGTACGTGCGCGACCTCGGGCGGGGCCTCGTTACGATCGGTGGGCCGCGGGCGTATGGGGCCGGCGGCTACACCGACACGCCCCTCGAGGAGACGCTCCCGGTCGACATGGGCGTCCGGGATCGGCAGAAGCAGCCCGACGTCGCCCTGGTCGTCGTCATCGACAAGTCCGGGTCCATGGACGCCTGCCACTGCAACAACTTCGGCAACGGCATTGGCGGCGGGGCGGGGATCGCCGGGGTCAAGAAGGTGGACATCGGCAAGGAGGCGATCCTGCGGGCAGCCTCGGCCATGACGGCACAGGACGAGTTGGGCGTGGTCGCCTTCGACCAGGCCGCCCACTGGGTGGTGCAGACGGCGCCCCTTGGTGGCGTCGAAGACCTGGCCGGCGCGATCGGCGGGATCAGGGCCGACGGCCAGACCAACATCTACGCCGGTCTCGACCAGGCCGTCCAGTCGCTCGAGAAGGCCACGGCCACCCGTCGTCACATCATCCTGCTCACCGACGGCTGGTCCAGCAGTGGCCAGTACGAGGACATCCTGGCCACGATGAAGGCGGCCGGGATCACGCTGTCCACGGTTGGGGCCGGCGGCGGGTCCAACCCGTTCCTGGAGCAGCTTGCCAGGGACGGGGGCGGGCGCTTCTACTCGGCCAACAACCCGGCCGCGATCCCGGACATCTTCCTCAAGGAGACCCAGCAGGTCTCGGGCCAGCAGATCGTGGAGGAGGCCTTCACGCCGATCCTGACGTCCAGCTCGCCGATCTTGCGCGGTATCGAGGTGATGCCCCAGCTGCTGGGCTACAACGGCACCACGGCCAAGCCCGCCGCGCAGACCGTGCTGGTCACGGCGCGCGACGATCCGCTCCTCGCCCAGTGGCAGTACGGGCTGGGACGGGCGGTCGCGTGGACCTCGGACTCCACGGGGCGCTGGGCCAAGAGCTGGATCGCCTGGGACGGCTTCTCCAAGTTCTTCAGCCAGATGGTCGCGTGGACCTTCCCAGGCGAGGAGAGCGGCGGCATCGAGGCGCAGTTCGTGGATCGCGGGTCGCGGACCTACCTGCGGGTCGAGAGCGTGAACGCCGACGGCTCCGCGCGCGATTTCTACGCCACGTCCGTGGCCCTCGTGGGCCCTGACCTCGCCACGGAGATGGTGGACCTCTCGCAGGTTGCGCCGGGCGTCTACGAGGCGCCGCTCGCAGCCCTGGACTCGGGGGCGTACGCCCTCCGCGTCACCCAGACCAAGCCGGGCGACCCGCCGCTCGGGCGCACCCTGGGCCTCGTCGCACCGACGCCCGCGGAGTACCGCCTGCTGGGCGCGAACGAGCCGCTCCTGGCCGCCATCCGCGGCGCGACCGGCGGTGACGTGGCCGACGATCCGATCGGCGTGTGGACCCACGACCTGCGCACCACGAGCTCCTACACCGACCTGTGGCCGTGGCTGCTGGTCCTCGCGCTCCTCCTGTGGCCGCTGGACATCGCCCTGCGGCGGGTGTCGCTGGGGCGGCGCGAGCTCACCGACGGCCGGCGCTGGATCGGCGACCGGATCAGCGGACGGCGGGTCGCCACGCGGTCGGCAGCGGCCGAGGGCATGCTCGCGACCCGGGGGCGCGCCGGCGGCGCCGGTGCCCGGGCGGCCGTGGTGCGCGAGGCGTCGGAACGGGCGACCGACGAGGCGGCGCGCCGCGACGAGGCCATGGCGACGGTGGACCGTGAGGCAACGGCGATGCCGCCGGCCGCGCCGCCCGCGCCAGCGGTTCCGGGCTGGCCTTCGGCTCCATCGACCCCTTCGGCCCCTTCGGCAGCACCGCCCGCGGTTCCGGGCCAGTCGACAACAAACGGCGAGGACACGCTCGCCCGCCTTCGTGAGGCCAAGAAGCGCTCCCGCAACTGACAACGGCACGCTCCGGAACGGGTGCAGTGGATGCGCAACCCTTTCGTGGGGTCCTAGAGCCAGTACTCCACCGAAGTACCCCGAGCACGCACGGACCCCACCGGTACCCTCCTCCACCTCCTAGACCCACCATGACCTCCGGGCTGTCGATCCGGTGCGCGTACGCGCCGATCCTTCGGTCATGGACTCCCGGACTACCCGCCGCCGCCTCGTCGCAACCCTCCTGGCCATCGCGTTCGCCGCCGAGACCGTCGGCGTCGTCGCCGCCTCGTTCCCGGGTCAGCCTGCCGTCGGACCGGTCACGGCCCAGGCCCCGACCGGCACCGTCCTCGCCGCCGACGCAACGCCCGAGTCCCTGCCCACCGCCATCGGTGCGATCGATGAGCCCGTCGTCACGCGAGTGCCGTGGGCCACGCCAGAGCCATCGGCATCGCCTGCGGCAACCCCCGCGCCGTCCGCCGTCCCGGAGCCCAAGGCCACTGCCAAGCCGAAGCCGAAGGCAACTGCGAAGCCGAAGGCAGCCCCGAAACCCAGGGTCACCCCGAAGCCCAAGGCCACCCCGAAGCCGACCGCCAGGCCCAAGCCGGCGGCGTCCCACAAGCTGACCGCGGCCGACTTCTCCGGCACCAACCACGTCTGGATCCCGGCGCTGGGCATCAGCAAGTCGGTCAAGGCGTTCCCGTGCGAACGCAGCCGTCCGCCCGACCAGTACATGTACCGCTGGGGTTGCGCTGGTGACAACAACGTCTACCTGCTCGGCCACGCCTACACCTCGATGGAACCACTCCATGACGCCTACTACAGCGGGCGCCTCAAGGTCGGCATGAAGGCCTACTACGCGGGCGCGAACGGCAAGGTGCACGTGTACGCCGTGCGCTGGTGGAAGACCACGCTGCCCACGCCTGACGCCGAGTGGGCCTGGGCGCCGCAGGCGGTGCCGTCGATGACGCTCCAGACCTGTGTCGGCAAGAACAGCAAGTACCGCCTGATGGTCCGCCTGGTGGAAGTGGGCGGGTAGCGCATCCGCGAAGGCCGAGCGAGACGCCGCGGGGACACGCCGGAGCGCCTCGAGCCGGTTCCTGCTAGCCTCCCCCGCGCATGACCGAGACCCCCGTCCAGACGCCCTCAGCGCTCCGCCACGCCATCCTGCTGCACCTGCGCCGGACGGGCCCCGGCTCTCCCGACACGATCGCCGCGGCCGTCGGCGCCTCGCGGAGCGGCGTCGCCCAGCAGTTGCGGGCGCTCGACACGGCAAGCCTGGTGTCGCGGACCACGGAACGCCACGGCGTCGGACGACCGCGTCACCTGTACGACATCACGGCGGACGCGCAGGATCTCTTCCCGTCCAACTACGGCGGCCTCGCAGCGGGGCTCCTGGCCGCAATCGTCCAAGTGGGGGGCGAAGCCCTGCTGGAAGACGTCTTCGCGGCGCGCCGCCGCCAGTCCGAGGTCCGGCTCTCGGCCGAGATCGATGCGTCCCTTCCCGCCGGTGCGCCGGTCGAGGACCGGGTTCGCGAGCTGGCGCGCATCCAGGACGACCTCGGCTACCTGACCGAGGTCCGCACCGACGATGACGGGCTGCGCCTGGTCGAGCACAACTGCGCGTTGATCGACGTGGCACGCGGCCTGCCTGCGGCGTGCGCCGCGGAGCTCGAGCTGTTCGCCAGCGTGCTGGGTGCGCCGGTCGTGCGGGAGCGCCACATCGCCGCGGGCGATCGCTGCTGCCAGTACCGGATCGAGGTCGACCGGGTGGACGTGGCCGACCCGGGAGTGGCCGGCTAGCCCTCCTCGCGCTCGACCACCCCGCGGGACGCCGGCTGGAGACGCGGCAGCGGCACATCCGACACGTTCGGGACGAATGAGGCGGCAAGGGAGGTGGCCGCGATCTGCTGCTGCTCCTCGAGCGAGAGGATGCCCAGGCGCGCGAGCGTCGCGAGCTCGTCGCGGATGTACGTCTTGAGCATCTCCGGGCCGTCGGTGCTGATCGTGTAGCGGACCCCGTTGCGGCGGAACTGGTCGAGGATCCAGCGGAACTCCTCCCAGCCCGACACGACCGCCGTGTTCAGGTTGGACGTGGGGCAGATCTCCAGCACGATCCCCCGCTCACGGAGCATCGCCATCGTCCGCGGATCGTACGCGGCCTTGACGCCGTGCCCGATGCGGTCGGGCTCCAGCAGCTCGACGACCCTGCCGATCTCCTCCACGGGCCCCGACTCGCCCGTGTGGACCGTGATTCCCAGGCCGTGCTGCCGGGCGCGCCGGAAGAGCTTCCGGTAGTCAGCCACCCGGAAGGTGGCGCTCTCCGGGCCTGCGATGTCGATACCCACCACACCCCGGTCCCGCCAGGTGATCGCCTTCTCCACGATGATCTCGTTGAGCTCGAACGGGAACGCCCGGTCCAGGCAGAAGAGCAGGCCGGGCTTCACCGGGTACTCGAGGGTCGCGCGATCCATGCCGCGCACCGCCGCCGCGATGATGTGGTCGAGATCCTGCTCACCGCCCCGGTTCCGCTTCATCGGGTTGAAGCGGAGCTCCATCGTGGTGATGTTGTTCTTGCGGTAGGCGCCGCCCACCACCTCGTAGACGGCGCGCTCGACGGCGATCGGGCTCGACTGGATGAGCTCTGTCCAGTGGAACAGCTGGAGGTACCCGTCGAAGCTCTTGGTGCGCCTGGGGTTGACCGTGATGAGGTCGCGGAACTCCCAGTAGTCGCGGGTGGGCAGCTTGATGCCCTGGGCGTGGGCGATGGACCACATGATCGACGGCGTGACGGCCGCGCCGAGGTGGCAGTGGAGCTCGGCGAGGGGGACCTTGCGGGAGAGGGTCTGGGGCATGGGGCCAGTCTACGGGACTCCCGCCTCCAGTCCCGGCGCGGCTCAGCCGGGGACGACGCGGCCTTCGGCGTCCAGCGTGGCGCGGCGTCGCGCGTTGCGTGCCTCGGCGTCGGGCACCTGGTCCCGGGCGTGATAGCTCGACCGCACGAGCGGCCCGGACTCCACGTGCTTGAAGCCCATCGCGAGCCCCTCTGCGCGCATCTCCGCGAACTCGTCGGGGTGGTAGTAGCGCTCGAGCGGCAGATGGTCCAGGGTGGGGCGCAGATACTGGCCGATCGTGAGGATGTCGCAGTCCACCACGCGCAAGGCCTCGAAGCACTCGGTCATCTCGGCGCGCGTCTCGCCCAGGCCGACCATGAGGCTGGACTTCGTGTGGACGTCCTTGCCGTATTCGGCTGCATAGGCCTTCGCCCGCTCGAGCACGCCCAGGGTCCGGTCCCACCGGGCCCGCTTGCGGACCGGCTGCTGGAGTCGTCGTACCGTCTCGAGGTTGTGGTTGAGGATGTCAGGCCCTGCCTCCATCACGGCCCGGAGCGGCTGCTCCTCGCCGTTGAAGTCCGGGATCAGGACCTCGATGCCCATGAGGGCGCTCCGCGAGCGGATCTCGCGGATGGTGGCCGCGAAGGCACCGGCACCGCCATCGGGGAGGTCGTCCCGGGCGACGCTGGTCACCACCACGTGGTCCAGGCGCATCTCTGCGACGGCTTCGGCCACGCGGCGGGGCTCGTCGTCGTCGAACCAGGTCGGCTTGCCGGTCTTGATGGCACAGAAGCCGCAGGCCCGGGTGCAGACGTCGCCCAGGATCATCACGGTGGCCGTGCGCTGGTCCCAGCACTCGCCCATGTTCGGGCAGACCGCCTCCGCGCAGACCGTGTTGAGGTTGAGGCCGCGCAGCATCCCACGCAGGTCGTGGTAGTTCGCCCCGGACGGCATCTTCGACTTGATCCAGTCCGGGTGACGGCGGGCGCGCGCGGACGAGCCCGCCGCCGCAGACAGCGGCGTCCCCCCGCCCATGGTGATCGGGAGGGCCGCAGGCGATGCGCCGTGGTGGCCGGCGGGCACGCCGTCCGCGCCGACGACCGGTAGTTCGCGCGCCATCGGCCTAGTAGAGCGCGGTGTCCGGCCCGACGTTCTCGAGCCAGGCCTTGATGTCGCGCAGCAGCGCGGCACCGCCGGCGCCGTCGTTGGCGCGGTGGTCGAGTCCCAGGACCATGTTCATGACGGGCCGGATGGCGATGACGTCGCCGTCCTCTCCGGACACCACGACCGCGCGCTTGGTGATGGCCTCCATGGTGACGATGCCCACCTCGGGCACGTTCAGGATCGGCATCACGAGGTTCGTGCCGAGGTACCCCGTGTTGTCCACGGTGAAGGTGCCGCCGCCGAAGTCGTCCAG
The DNA here is from genome assembly GCA_963748625.1 of uncultured Chloroflexia bacterium. Classification (GTDB taxonomy): domain Bacteria; phylum Chloroflexota; class Limnocylindria; order Limnocylindrales; family CSP1-4; genus CAIXZV01. The sequence goes on from CAVVJT010000004.1 coordinate 403,265, forward strand.
CTTGAGCCGGCCCTGGCGGGCACGGTTGGCGACGTCCGCGATGGCCACGTTGAGGCCGTGGATGGACAGCATGTCCGCATCGCGGATCACGGGCACGATCAGGCCCTCGTCCACCGCGACCGCCACACCGATGTTGATCCGGCGCTTCGCGAGCAGTCCCTGGTCGGTCCAGTGGGCGTTGAACGTGGGATTGCGCTTGAGCGCATCGGCCGCGGCCTTGACCACGAACGGGACGAACGAGAGCCCGATCCCCTCCTTGGCCTTGTAGGCGTTCTTGTTCGCCTCGCGGAAGCGGACGAGCCGGCTCGCGTCGATCTCCATCTGCACGTAGGCGTGCGGTGCCTGGAGGGCGCGCGTCATCTGGGCGGCGATGCCCTTGCGCATCTGGGTCATCGGGACGAGGACCTCGTCCACGCCGGCCGGGAAGCTGATGGCACCGCTCGTCGCGGGGGCAGGCGCCGAGGCGGCGCGAGCCGCTCCGGGGGCCGGTGCAGCAACGGGGGCCGGAGCGCTGACTGAGGCCGGCGTGGCGGGCGCGGACGGGACGGCGGCGCCGGTGCGGAGGGCCTCGACCGTGGCGAGGACATCCTCACGGGTGATGCGGCCGCCACCGCCGGTGCCCTTCACCTGGGCTGCGCTCGAGATCGTGCTCGCGGAGCAGGCGGCGCACGGCCGGGGTCATGCGGGCGTTCGGGTCGTGGTCGGCCGGGACGGCGACCGGCGCCGGCGCGGCGGAGGCCACAGGGGCCGGTGCGGGCGGGGCGGACGCGATGGGGCCGGATTCGGCGCTCGAGGCGACCGGGCGCTCGTCGGAGCCGGCCGGACCATGGGCGACGGCTCGGCGGGCGCAGCCGGCGGAGGCGGCGGGAGCCCCGGCACTGCCGGATGCAGCATCCTCGTCCGTCTCGATGACCGCGATCTCGGTGTTGTTCGGGACGACTGCGCCCTCCTCGAACAGGATCTCGCGCAGGATGCCCGCGTACGGTGAGGGCACCTCGGCGTTCACCTTGTCCGTGATCACCTCGAGGAGGGGCTCGTACTTGGCGACCGCGTCGCCGGGCTGCTTGAGCCAGCGTCCGATCGTCCCCTCCGCGACGCTCTCGCCGAGCTGGGGCATCGTCACCTTGGCCACTGGGTCGTCTCCTCCGGAGGGGGCGCTGAACGGGCGAGTCAAGGCCCCTAGTGTTGCGCATGTCGCGACAGCGCGCCTCCCAGGCTGGTCGTGCGCACAGTCGGCCAACGTTCACTGGTACGCCATGATTGCCGGTCGCGCCGCCGGGCCAGGGCCGCCCATGGACTCCTCACGGCACGGCGCGCGCGAGCTGCGGGTAGTCGACGATGAGGCCCTCCTCATCGAACAGCAGCTCGCATGCCAGGTCGCTGTCGAGCGACCGGTACTGAATGCGTCGTCGGCCCCATCGGTCGCGGCCCAGGGCTGTGTACCGCTGGGCGGAGGCGCGGACGGCGAGGTCCGGGACCGACACCCACGCCATCACGAAGTCGACCGAACCGTCCTGACGCAGGAGGTCGTGACGGAGTACCGGCATCGTGTTCGTCATTGGACTGCGCCCGAGATCACAGTCCAATGCCATGGCGAACGCCGACGGGTCGCCTCCGGGCGGACCGAGATCAGTCCGTCCATTCGTCGTCGTGCCGATCGTCCATCTGCCGGCTGGAGATCGCCGCAGGTCAAGCGTCCGCCGCCAACCGTCGCCATCGACCGACAGCAGAAGGCTGCTTGTGACCCATCCAGGGCCGGTTTCGAGGTCCCCATCAAGTCGGTACGGCACCGGATCCCAGCCGATCGCGACGAACTGGGCTGCCAATCGATCGGCCTCCAGCGTCACGTTCACCAGCTCCGCGCCGAGACCGTCCACCTTGTCCCAGACGACCAGCCGGTGGCGCTGATGGCCGTTCATCGCCTCTCCCGCGAGGGTTCGCCCATTGCATGCCTCCCGAGGAACCACTGGACCGGCAGGATCAGCAGCCAGACAAGCTCGACGATGTACGTGCTCGCGATCGGCAGGAGGAGCAGCGAGGTGAGCATGACGATTGGCGCAGCGAGTCCGCGCATTGCTCCCGACCGCACCACATCTCGCGGCGTCTCAGGCGCTACGAGCTCCGCCCTGAGCGCATAGACCCAGCAAAGGAAGCCCGCGAGTCCAGCGGCCGAGAGTGTCCCTGCGTAGATCACTACCGCGATCGGCAGGTCTCCGTGCTCCCCGATCAGTGCAGTGGGAAACGGGATCAGTGCGATGAATGCCAGGAACAGCAGGTTGAGGTAGGCAAGGCGCGCGTTCGCTCGCCCGATGAGCCTGAACCGGCGCAGGTGCGCCATCCAGTAGAACGCGATGATCGTGAAGCTGAGGGCATACGCGAAGACTCGAGGGGCAAGGTCGGCGATCGCGGTCGAGATCTCGACTCCACCGGTGGACGCTGGGAGATCCGGCAGGCGCAGGTCGATGACGAGGAGGGTCAGGGCAATCGCAAACACCCCGTCGGAGAGGAAGATGACGCGTTCGACCCCAAGATCTCCTTGGTTCGTGCCCTCGTCTGGTTGGTGATTGTCGGACCGCAATCCCAATGTTCGTGTCATCAGGTGGCTCACGCATCCTCGCGGCCAAGCTCGCCCCAGGTTCGTCGAGCGGCGAGATCAGTGGCGGTCTCGATGACGGCGGCGAGACTCGTGGCCAGTCCAGCCGCGCGCAAGCGCCGCGACTCCGACCACGATCACCAAGACCGGCCAGGACTGATCCCAGGAGATGTCGGGGAGGGTCACGCCGAACGTGGTCCGCAGAAGGAAGTAGCCGCCGCCGACGATCAACACAACTGCAAGGAGGAGGCCGCCCAGGTCGCGGAACTGTCGGTCTCCGTCCAGCTCAGCTCCTGTGTGATCAGCAGGCATCATCTCGGGCCCTCGGTCGACGTGGGTGGCGAGTCGCCATGTACACGAAGATACACATCTTGGCAAGTGCCAAGTGGAGGCTTATCGTAGTGCAACAGGGCTATTCAGACAGAAGTAGCCGGTCCGAACTAGCGGAGTGTGTGCCATGAACTCGGCTCGGGCCGCGGTGGCGCTTGAAGGCCACCCGGTCAGATCATCGGTCGCCTTGGCAATGACCTGGACCATCGTCTCGGTTGCCGTGTTCCTGCTGGTCGGCCGGGTAGCGCCCGGCGTCGATCCGCAGGTGGCGGCCCTGGTGGGCCTGGTCGTCATCACCATCCTCGTGCTCGGGGGTATCGGCTGGCTCGGCTGGTGGCACGAGGTCGGCTTCACCCCCATCTCCGAATGGCGAAACCTGCGCCTGTTGGTGCTGCCGGCCGGTATTGCAGTCGTACCCCTGCTCGCTGGGGTCGACCCCATCGCAGCCTCGACTCTCCTCTTCCTGGTCGTGGGCTATTCGCTGACTGGTCTGGCCGAGGAAGCATTCGCTCGAGGACTCTTGATCCGGACCCTCCAGCCATCCGGAGTCCTTCGCGCGGTCTTTGTCTCCTCACTCCTGTTTGCGCTGCTGCACCTGGGCAACCTCGTCATCCGGGGCGGCAGCCCGGCCATCAGCATCGCGCAGGCTGTTGGGGCGTTCTCGTTCGGCGTTGGGTTTGCGGCACTGCGGATCCGCACCTGGACCATCTGGCCGCTCGTCGCACTGCACATGGTTCACGACCTCGTGCTCAACACGATGTCGCTGCCATTGATCCCAGTGGCTGTCGCGCAGGATGTTGCCCTGCTCGTCATCGGCCTGTATCTGATCCGGGAGCCGCTGCTCCAACGACGGTCGCGAGATGTGATCGCAGGCAGCCCCGAGATTGCGGGCTACTCGTCCGACACCGTCGGGCGGTAGGCGGACGACTCGGGTCTGTCCACGAGAACGCCCCCTCCGACCCGTGACCTCGCCGAGCGCGCGTAGGCGATAGGGTCTCTTCCTCGAGCTCGCCGGAATCGTGCCCGTCGTCGACTACTGGGCTGTCACGCGGCAAGGGGTTTCAAACGGTGGCTGGTCGCCACTGGCGCCCCAGCGACCCTAAGCATGACGGCGGCCGGGACGCTCTACGTTGCCGGTGCGGGGGCCTCGGCCGGTGCAGAGGGCTCCACGGCGGGCTCTGTGGATTCAGCCTCGTCATGGGCCTTGGCGTGAGCGTCGGCCTTGGCCTCGCCGTCGACCGGTGCCTCGTCCTCGCCTTCGGCCATGTAGATCTCGTAGGCGCGCGCCAGCAGGGCCTCGACCTCGGCCGCCATCGTCTCGTCCAGCTCCTTGAAGTGGAACGTCGCCTTGCCGGACTGCCGCTTCGCGAGCGCCGGCGACATCGAGCGCCGCAGCTCCGCCGACGTGTAGATCGGCAGCAGGTAGAGCGAGACGAACTTGGTCTCGGGCTTGATGAAGGCGAACCACTCCTGGGCGCCGGCGCCCGGCTTGCGCAGGCACGGGATCCCGTAGATGGTCGCCTGCTCCAGCTTGTCCGCGTACGGGACGAGCAGCTGGCGAAGCCGGAGCTCGGTGTTGAACAGCTCCTTGGCGGCGCTGGCCATCAGTAGGCCGCGAGCTTGCGGATCGCGTCGGCGATGCGGGCGGGGTTGACCATGAACCAGTCCTCGAGCACGTGGTTGTAGGGAGCGGCGGGCACGTCGGGTCCAGCAAGGCGGGTGACGGGGCCATCGAGATAGTCGAACGCGTCCTCGGCCACGATCGCGGCGATCTCCGCGCCGTAGCCGCCGAAGCGGTTGTCCTCGTAGACGATGAGGCACTTGCCGGTCTTGCGGACCGAGCCCAGGAGCGTCTCGCGGTCCAGCGGGCGCAAGGTCCGGATGTCGATCACCTCGACGTCGATCCCCTCGCCCGCCACGCGCTCCGCCGCCTCGAGCGCGTAGAGCACCATGAGGCCGTAGGCGACGACGGTCACCTGGCGCCCGGCCCGGCGGATGGACGCGGACCCCAGCGGCACCGTGTACTCCGTGTCCGGCACCTCGCCGCGCACCGAGCGGTACATCTTCTTGTGCTCGAAGTAGAGGACCGGGTCGTCGTCGCGGATCGCGGAGCGCAGGAGGCCCTTCGCGTCGTACGGGGTGGACGGGATGACGACCTTGAGGCCTGGGCACGTGCGTGAAGAACGCCTCGACCGACTGGGAGTGGTACAGCGCGCCGTGGACGCCGCCGCCGTACGGGGCGCGGATCACCATCGGGACCGTGAAGCCGCCGTTGGAGCGGTAGCGCATGCGCGCCGCCTCGGAGACGATCTGGTTGAACGCCGGGTGGATGAAGTCGGCGAACTGGATCTCCGCGATCGGGCGCAGGCCGTTGATCGCGGCGCCGATCGACGCGCCGACGATCATCGACTCCGTCAGTGGGGTGTCGATCACACGGTCGTCCCCGAACTCGGCCCACAGGCCGTCGGTGGCCAGGAACACGCCACCCTTCTTGCCGACGTCCTCGCCCAGGACGATGACGCTCCCGTCCCGGCGCATCTCGCCTGCCATGCCATCCCGGATGGCCTCGATGAAGGTGCGGATGGCCATCAGCGGTGGCCCCCGTCCTGGCCTGGAGGCGCGCCGGTTCCCGCGCCCGCTGGCCCCGCCGGGTGCCACGGCGGCGGTGTCTCGCCCGGCCAAGCCTCGGCATACACGTGGTCGATGGCGGTGAACGGGTCCGGGTCGGGCTCGGCCTCGGCGTGGTCGGTGGCGTCGTCCACGAGCGTCCGGATCTCCGCGTCGAGCGCCTCCTCAACCTCCGGCGTCAGCACGCCGACGTCCCGCAACTGGTCGCGGAAGATCGGCAGCGGGTCGTGGGCGCGACCCTCGGCCAGGTCGTCCTCGGAGCGGTACTTCGTCTGCTGGTCGTCCGAGGAGTGCGCGGTCAGCCGGGTGACCTTGGCCTCGATCAGTGTCGGTCCGCCGCCCGAGCGCGCCCACGCGATCGCGTCGCGCGACGCCGTGTAGCAGGCGAGCACATCGGTGCCGTCCACGACCACGCCCGGGATCCCGTAGCCCGCAGCCCGCGTCGCCACGTCCTTGACGCTCAGCTCCTTCTCGGCCGGGACACTGATCGCATAGCCGTTGTTCTCCACCTGGAAGACGAACGGCAGCTTGTGGATGGCGGCGAAGTTGAGCGCCTCGTGGACATCGCCCTGGTTGGAGCTCCCCTCCCCCATGATCGCGACGGCCACCTGGTCGGTGCCGCGGATCTTCGACGCGAGCGCGATGCCCACCGCGTGCAGGATCTGGGTGGCCACCGGCGACGAGACTGACACGATGTTGTACGCGGGCCCGCCGTAGTGACCGGGCATCTGGCGCCCGGCGGAACCCGCATCGGACGCCTTCGCGTACTGGGCGAGCATGAGGTCGCGGGGTGTCATGCCCATAGCGAGGCAGGTGGCGATGGACCGGTAGAACGGGGCGACCCAGTCGTGCCTGCGACGCAGCGGCCACGCGAGACCCACTTGGGCGCCCTCGTGGCCCTGGCCGCTGATGACGAACGGGATCCGGCCCGCGCGGTTGAGGATCCACATCCGCTCGTCGACCGCGCGCGCCAGCGCGACGCGTGCGGAACATGGCGACGAGGTCGGCATCGGCCAGCCCGACCGAGGCTGCGAGCTCGGAGACGGGGCCGCCGTCCGGCATTCGGAACCTCGCGCTAGCGGACTAGAAGTTGATCGCCCGTCCGTCAATCGCCATCGCGGTCTCGCCGATGATCTCCGACAGCGTCGGGTGCGCGTGCGTGGTGGCGCCGATCTCCCACGGCGTCGCCTCGAGCACCAGGGCGAGGCTCGCCTCCGCAATCAGGTCGGTCGCGTGCGGGCCGATGATGTGGATGCCGAGGGTCTCGTCGGTGTCCTTGTGGGCGATGATCTTGGTGAAGCCCTCGTACTCCCCGCCGATGATCGCCTTGCCGACGGCCTGGAACGGGACCTTGCCGATCTTGACGGGCAGGCCCTGCTCCTCGCACGCCTGCTCGGTCAGGCCGACGGACGCGATCTCGGGACGGCAGTACGTCGCCTTGGGCTGCTTCACGTAGTCCATGCCGTGGACGTCCGCATCGCCGATGATCGTGTGGGCCGCGATGATCCCCTCGTGGGCCGCCGTGTGCGCGAGCATCAGGCCGCCGACGATGTCGCCGATCGCGTAGAGATGCGGCTCCTTCGTGCGCATGTGGTCGTCGACCTTGACGATGCCGCGGTCCACCTCGGCCGCCGTGGTCTCCAGGCCGACGTCCTCCACGTTGGTGGCGCGCCCGGCAGCGACGAGCAGCAGCTCGGCCTGGATCTCGGCGCGGTCCTTGCCGTCCGGGCCGACCGTGAGCCTGATGCCGTTGTCATCGGCGACCACGGTCGCCGCGTCGAAACGGGCATTGGTCATGACCTTGATGCCGCGCCGGGTGAAGGAGCGCTCGAGCTCCTTGCTCACCTCGCGGTCCTCCAGCGGCACGATGGCCGGCAGGTACTCGAGCAGGGTCACCGTGGCGCCCAGGTCGTGGTACATCGAGGCGAACTCGACGCCGACGGCGCCCGCGCCGATCACGATGATGCTCGACGGCATCGCCGTGGAGCGGAGGATGTCGTCCGATGTGACGATGCGGACGCCATCGGGGACGATGCCCGGGAGCGACTTCACGCGCGAGCCGGTCGCCAGGATCACGTCGGTCGCGTTGAGCAGGCGCTCGCCGCCCGCACCCGGGGTGCCGTCCTCGCCCGCAAGCTGCACGCGGACCTTCGTGGCGCCGTCGAGGCGGCCGCGGCCGTTGATCCAGGTCACGTTGTTCTTCTTGACCAGGGACCCGAGGCCCTTCCACATGCGGTTCACGACCATGTCGCGCCGCTGGCCGATCTTCGCGAAGTCCACCGTGGTGGGCCCGGTGATCCCGATCCCGAAGTCGGCGGCCTTGTGGATGCGCTCGTTGAGCGCCGCGGACTCGAGCATCGCCTTGGTGGGGATGCAGCCGCGGTGGAGGCAGGTGCCCCCGATCTTGTCCTCGTCCACCAGGGCCACCTTGAGGCCCAGCTGGGCACCGCGGAAGGCCGCGGCATAGCCGCCAGTTCCGGCGCCGAGGACGATAAGGTCGAAGTCGTTGGAGGAGCCGACGGCCATCGCTGGGGTGATCTCCGCTGGTGTCACAAGCCGGACGCCGGGGATGATCCGGGGCGCCGCATGGGGTGGTCGAGCATCGGGGACGATGCTACACCGCCCCAGCGTTGCCGACGCCCCGGCGCAATGGTCGACCGACCACCGCCGGGAATCGAAAACCGGGCCGCGTGACCGCGGCCCGGCGTTCTCAGGACTGGCGCTGGGATCAGCCGCCGCGCTGGGTGCGGAAGCAGTCCGAGCAGTAGACCGGCTTGCCGTTGGTCGGGCGGAAGGGGACCTTGGCCTCCTTGCCGCAGGACGAGCATGTCGCCGCGAACATCTCGCGAGGGCCGCTCGAGCGGGAGCCGTAGCCGCCCCCGCCACCACTGTACCCGCCGGCGGAATAGCCGCCGGCGTCACCGTACCCGGAGTCGTAACCGCCGCTCGAGTACGAGCCGCTGCTGTATCCACCGCTGTCGCTGTTCCGGGCGGCCTTGCGGCTGGCACGGCACGACGGGCAGCGTCGGGGCTCCGAGAATCCCTTCTCGGCGTAGAAGGCCTGCTCGCGCTCGGTGTAGGCGAATTCCATCCCGCAGTCGGAACAGGTCAGGGTCTTGTCGGCCACGTGCCGATCTCCTCCAGTTGTCGCCGCCTCTTGCCCGGGTCCTCGAGTTGCTGGTGCTGGCCGGAGGAGACCGTGTGTCGAACGTGCGAACGAGAAATGAGCAGCGCGGGGCGTCCGCGCATCGCGCAGTCTACGACCTGATCGCAACCGTGGCGATACCAATTTCGCAAGGCTCGGGATCGGGCCGGAGCGGGAGGGCCGCTCAGCCCGCGACCGGGACGTCGAACTCGTGGTGCGCACCGGCAAGGAACGACGCGGCGGCTGCGTCGGCCGTGCGCGCGTCCCAGCCGAGCAACGGGCCGGCGATCGCCGTCACGCGGGGGGCAACCGCCTGGCCGCGGTCACGGAGCACGTGGACCAGGCGCATCCGGCGAGCCAGGAGGTCATCGAGCGACAGAGCGCCCTCATGCTCGATCGCCCACGCCACCTCCGCCTCGAGATACGGATGGCCGGGAACAAGCCGGCGCACCAGGTCCCGCTCCCGGCCGAGCGCCAGGACCGCGGGCGACTCCGTCCCGTGGCGGGCCACCAGCGAGGCCGCCGCCTCCTCGTCCATCCCCGGCTCGCGGGCCAGGCGGGCGGCGAGCGCATCGAGCTCCGCCCGTGGGGCGGCGCCCGCAAGCGGCAGTTCACTCGTGACGCACGGGCGCTGTCGGGAGGCATCGCCCAGCACCGCATCGACGGCATCGGCCGCCATGACCCGGTAGGTCGTGTACTTGCCGCCACTGATCCGCACGAGACCCGGCCGCTCGATGGCAACACGGTGCTCGCGGGAGATCGTGACCGATGTTGCCGCATCCGACGGTGCCACCAGGGGCCGCAGTCCCGCATACGTGCCCAGGATGTCGTCCCGGGTCAGCCCCACGTCCAGGGCGCCGTTCACGGTCGCGAGGATCCGGTCCACGTCGCCAGGGGCGGCGTGCGGGTGGTCCACCGACCCGTGGTCGGGATCGTCGGTGGTGCCGATCACCCAGTACCGCGGCCAAGGGACGATGAAGCCGGTGTGGCCGGGAATCCTCAGCGTCACGCCGCCGCTGAGGGGGATCCGCTCGCGGGGCACCAGGAGGTGGCTCCCGCGCGACGGCAGGACGGTGAAGCCCTCCGCCTCCCCTTCCCCGCCGAACGGCCGATCGGGCAGCGCACCCCAGACCCCGGTCGCGTCGAGCACCGCGCTGGCGCGGATGTCGAGCAGCGCGCCGGTCAGGTCCTCGCGCACCGTCGCCCCAACCACCCGGTCACCCTCGCGCAGCCCGCCGGTCGCACGCACCCGCGTCACCGCGAGCCCGCCGTGCGCCTGCGCCGTACGCACGACCGCAAGCACCAGCCGTGCGTCGTCCTCGACGGCGTCGTGGTACAGGATCCCGCCGCGAAGCCGGTCACGTCGCAGGGATGGCGCCCAGGCCAGTGCGCCGGGCACGTCGAGATGGCGGTGCCGCCCGGCCGACCGCGCCGAGCCGAGGGCGTCGTAGCCGGCCATGCCCGCGGTGTAGAAGGCACGGGCGATCCCGGGCTTGCCGTAGAGCGGGAACAGGAAGGTCTCGAGCCGGACCAGGTGCGGTGCCAGTCGGAGGAGCCGTGCCCGTTCCATCAGCGCCTCGCGGACGAGGCCCACGCGCCCTTGCTGGAGGTACCGCAGGCCGCCGTGGATCAGGCGTGACGAGCGCGACGAGGTCCCCGATGCCCAGTCCTCCTGCTCGACCAGGGCGACCTTGAGGCCACGGGTAACCGCATCGAGGAGGGCTCCCGCACCGGTGATCCCGCCGCCGACGATGAGCAGGTCCCAGCGCTCGCCGGCAAGGCGCCGCAGGTCGGCCTCGCGCCGGCTCAGCGGCCCGGGGCGCGCAGGATCTTCCACAGCACGAACGCGGTGCCGCCGATGAGCACGGCGATCAGCAGCGGCGTCTGGAACACGATGGCCTGGCCCTCGGCGGGCAGGAGCGCCGTCGCGACGGCGGCGAGGAGGACGACGGCGACGATTACCGCGGCGACCAGGAGCACCTCACGGAGCCCCGGCTGCCGGATCTCAGCCACGATCAGCCTCTGGCGGGATCCCGATCGGGGCGACGAACACGCGGCCGGCGAGCGCGCGACCCATCCGCGTGCGCAGCCCGGTCTTCGGCCGGTGGAAGGTCACCGTGAGGTCCGCGCGCACCACCGGGTCAGACGGATCGCCCGACGTGAGGTCCACCGCCGTGGGCGTGTCCACCGCGAGCACGGGGATGCCGGCCTCACGGGCGCGGCGGATGACCTCCACCGCCGTCCGGACGGGCTCACGGAGCTGGCCCCGGACGCCGGTCCCCAGCAGCGCGTCCACGACGATGGCGGCCCGATCGATCCCCTGGCCCAGGATCGCGACATCACGCCCGACGCCCGCGTGGATCTTGGTGACGCCCTCGATGCCGTCCAGGCGCTGCCAGTTGCGCTTCGCGTCGGGGGCACGCGGGTTCTCCCCGGTGGCGACCAGCACGGCGATCACGGGCACGCCCCACTGCGCTAGGCGGCGAGCGGCCACGAAGCCGTCCCCGCCATTGTTCCCGGGACCGGCGAGCACCAGGACCGGCTTGCCCTCGCGGCCGTTGAACGCGAGCAGCGCGCGGGCGGCGGCGGCGACCGCAGTCCCGGCGTGTTCCATCAGCTCCTCGCCCGGGACACCGAGCGCCTGCGCCTTGAGGTCCGCCCCGGTCATCGCCTCAGCGGTGATCGCGGAGCGCGCAGCAGCCGCCGCCCAGCGCAGCTCGAGCTCGTCGAGCGTGAGCGTGCCGAGATCGGGGTCGTTCGCCGGAAGCGGCGGGGTCTTCGGGGCGGCCATCCGCGCAAGGGTACCGCGCCTCGCAGGGTCAGCCGGTGATCCCCAGCATCTCGTCCGTGCGGGGGTCGGGGCGGCCGTCGTAGTAGCGGTCGATGACGGCGCGGAAGGCGGGTTCGTCGGGGTCGGCGCGCATGAACAGGGTCATGGACGAGCGGACCTTCATGTCGTCGGGTGCATGGAAGTAGTCGTACGCCGTGGCCGTCCGGGATGCGGCGATCACCGCCGCGCACTCGCGGACGCGCGGGCCCAGGACCGGGTGCGCCAGGTAGGCGCGAGCCTCATCGAGCGAGGCGATGCCGTACTGGAGTGCGAACGGGCTGGAGCCGAGGCCTCGCAGCTGCGGCAGCACATACCAGATCCAATGGGTCCTCTTCGCACCGGCCCGCAGCTCCGCCAGCGCCTGCTCGTAGTCGCGCTGCTGGGCGGCCACGAACCGCTCGAGGTCGAGGACGTCATGCTCCATCGGACCATTCTGCCTTCCCGAGGGTCGGGGCGCCGAGCCGCTGCCTGCACCACAACGAAACCCCACATCCCGGCGCCCGCCTGCGCTGAATGTGCGGCCTTGTTGCGTCCAGATCAACGCCGGCCCGCAAACAGTCCCACTCCAGGCCTTGCGAGCAGGCGCCGACGGGGTTTGGTTGACTTCTGCGCAACGGTCGGCTGGCGACTGCCGCAGCGCCCGGGAGCAAGGTCAGCGCGGGAGCCGGCGGGCGCCTGAGTCGGAGTCAGCGCGGCAGCCGTGCCTCCATGCCGGCATCGCCCTCGCGGACATCGAGCAGGCCGTCCGAGCCCAGCGAGAGCACCGCCTCCCGGACCGCCCCGATCCCGTGCGTGCCCATCACCTCGGGGTACGTCACCCAGGTGCCGTCAGGTGCCGAGCGAGCGCGCTCCAGCACCCGCCCGCGCAACCATCGGCTGGTTGTCTCGAACGCGGGAGCCGATCGATGTCGCCCGGTCGCCCCCGACGCGTTCGCCGCGGCTGTCGGCCGGTCCCCCGCCGCGTAGTGGCACCATGCGTAGGCTGGGCAGTCCGCGCAGCGCGGCTTCGATGGCTTGCACAGGCGCGCGCCAAGGTCCATGAGCGCGTGCGTCCACGCGGCCGCGGCGTCGTCTGGGACGACCGCATCGGCCAGCGCCTGCATCGCGGCCGGCGTGTACGCCTCCGGTCCACCCGCGGCGATCCGCCCCAGCACCCGCCGCACGTTGACATCCACCGCGCCCACAGGCATCCCGAACGCGATCGCCGCCACCGCCCGAGCCGTATACGGCCCCACTCCCGGCAGCGCCTCGAGCGCCTCCACCGACGCCGGCACCTCGCCGCCATGCTCGCGCACGATCTCCTGGGCAGCCCGGTGCAGGGACACCGCGCGCCGGTTATACCCAAGCCCGGCCCACGCGCGCACGGCGTCGGCCACCGGTGCCGCTGCGAGGTCGCGGACCGTCGGCCAGCGGGCCATCCAGCGGGTCCACGCCTCGGCAGCGCGCTCGGCCTGGGTCTGCTGGGCCATCAGCTCGGAGACCAGCACCGCATACGGATCTGCGGTCGTCCGGAAGGCGAGCTCCCGGCCGGTCGCCGCGTACCAGGCCAGGATCGCCTCGCGGACGGAGGGCGGCACCAGGTCATCGGGCGGGGCGAGACTCGTCACGCGTCAAGGGTAGCGGGGGCCAAGCGGACGAAGATTGATCCTCGCGCAGTGCCAGACTCGTCGGTAGGGTGTGACGAGCACCACGCATGGGGGACGAATGGCCGACCGGGCGGCGACGACGGGAGCACAGCTCGAGCGGGAGCGCGCCTTCGGCCGCCTTGTCGACCGCGAGCTGGCGGCGGCCTACCGGACGGCGTCCCTGCTCCTGCGCGATCCCGCGGAGGCGGAGGACGCCACGCAGGACGCGCTCGAGCGCGCATGGCAGCGCTGGGACCAGCTGCGCGACCCCGATCGGGCGGGGGCCTGGTTCGGCCGGATCCTGGTGAACACCTGCCGGGACCGGATGCGCGCGCCGCGGCGGTCGCCGGTCCGCTGGATCGGCGAGCCGGCGGCGCCAGACGCCACGGCAGACCTCGCCGAGCGGGACGCGATGGGCCAGGCGCTCGCGGACATGAACCCCGACCAGCGGATCGCGCTGGTCCTCCGCTACTTCCTGGACCTGCCGGTCGAGGAGATCGCGCAGCGGACGGGCGCGCCGGCTGGGACGGTGAAGTCGAGGTTGCGGCTCGCGCTCGACGCGGTGCGGGCGCGCTACGAGGCGCATGAGCGCGAGGCGGCACGATGAACGACGAGCAGCTCGAAGGCCTGGTCCGCGCCGGTCTGCAGGAACGCGCCCCGCGCGAGGTTCCCGCATCCATGGCCGAGCGGGCCGCCGTGATCCCGTCGAACGCACCTTCTCGCAACCAGGGGACGACTCGCAGGTGGTTCGGGGTTCCAGTCCCCGTCGCCGTCGCGGTCGCCTTGGTGGCAGTCGTGGCTGTCGCGCTTCCCCCGTCGGTGGGCTTCCTGGCTGGCATGCTCGGCCCGAACGGGGCGGCCGCCCCGCAGGCGCCGGACCCGACCTCGCCCCTCGGCGCCGGCGCACCGGGAGCATCGGCCGCCGCGAGCCTTCCGCCGATGAGGCGGCTGGTGCCATTCCAGGAGGCGACCCTGGCCGAGGATCGCCGCACGCTGACGCTCGAGTTCATCGGTGCCAAGGGGTACAGCCCTGGCAACCCGTGCTCCGCCGACTACGCGGCGTGGGCGGAGGCCGATGGGGAGGTCCTCCGCGCCGCGGTGATGGACATCACCCCCGAGCCCCCCGACGGTCCGGTTGTCGAGTGTGCTGCGATCGGCTACCCGCGCACGGTCACGACGACCCTCCCCGAGCCGTTCACCGGCTCGGTCGTCGAGGACTTCACCGGTGGCACCCACGTCCTTGACGGCACGGGAGCGGCGGCGTCACCCGGAGCGGTGGAGCTCGACACGGTCGTCGTGCCCTTCGCCGGCCGGACGATGTCGGTGACGCTCGTCGGCCTGCCGGGCATCCTGACCGACTGGCGGGCCGCGACCAGCGAGGAGCTCCTCGACGTCACATGGGACGACCGCGACACGATCGGCCTCGCCGGCCTCAACGAGCGCGAGATCGTCCTCGCGTGGACCGGGACCGTCTGCGACATCGAGGCGACCCTCACGGCGGCGGCGCACAAGCTCGTGATCTCGCCCGCGCCAAGGGGTGGCTGCGACGCGATGGCCGTCGCACGGGGCGTGGTGCTGACCTACGCGGACCCTGTTGACCCTGCCGCATTCGAGGTGGCCCTTGCCGGCGAGGCCCCCGCGCTCAACCCATGGGGTCCGCTCGCCGTGATCCCGGGTCAGGACGGCTCGGACACCGCTCGAGCGGAGGGCATGCTGCGGATCGCCGAGGGATGCGCCTACCTGGACAGCGGAGGCGAGCGTGTGCTCCTCGTCTGGCCGGCTGACCGGGTGCGATGGGATGCCAGACCCGGGGACATCGAGTTCGACAACCCGGACGGGACGACCGAGAGCGTTATGGACGGCAACCTGGTGGTCCTCGGCGGCGGGGGCGGCAGCACCGGGGAGGACGGCGCCTGGTTCGAGGCCATGGACTGGATCGCCGCCCCACCCGATGGCTGTCCGCTGGACGCGTACTGGGTCGTCGGGACGGTCGAGAGGTGATCTGACATGCGGCGGCTGCGGCAGATCGGCTGGGCGGGGCTCACGCTGTCGGGCGCGGCGGGGGTCGTCGGGCTGGTCCTGGTGCTCGGGTCGGCAGTTGCTGCGGGGGACTGGTACCTCGCGCCGATGCCCTGGATCGGCATCGGCATGGTCCTCGTCGTCCTGAGCCTTGCATGCGGTGCCGGTTTCGGCGTGCTACTCGACATCGCGGAGCCGATCGGCCTGTGGCGGCTGCTCGCGATCCCGCCCTCGCTGCTGCTCGGCGGCTTCTGGGCGTTCGTCCTCGCCTACGGCCTGCCGACGACGGGCGGTCCGGACTCCGACGTGGCGACGATCCTGTACACGCTGCCCCTGCTGATGGCGGTCCTGGTCATTGCCACCGTCGCACTCGCGCTCCCCGCCGTCGCGGGAAGGCGCACCATCACCCGCTGACGTACACCGACGCACTCACCCGTTTCGCCATGCCGGTGCCTCTCCTTGGTCACACATGGGGCGAAGGATGGATGGACACTGTGCTGGTGAGCGAGGGGACTCCGGCGATCACAGGCGAACGGGAGGCGCTGGCCGACGCGCTGGCGGCGCACGGTCCCGTGCTGCTCGCCACGGCCCGTGTGATCACGATGGACGCCGATGAGGCGCAGGACCTCGTCCAGGTGACGTTCGAGATCGCCCTCCGCAAGGCAGACCAGCTCCGCGACCCAGCTGCGTTGCGCGCGTGGCTCCTGCGGATCGAGGTCCGCGAGGCCTTCCGCGTGGTGCGTCGTCTGCGGCGGCTGGTCTCCCTCGATGGCCACGTGACCGACCTGACCACCCAGCCGCCCGACCTCGCCCAGCGCGCGGACGTCCGAGACGCCATGCGCAGGCTGCCGAAGCGGACGCGGGCAGCGATCGCCCTCCACCACATGGCCGGGCTCTCCGTCGCCGAGACCGCGACCGCGATGGGCACCAGCGAGAACACCGTCAAGAGCCAGCTCCGCACGGGGCTGGCCCGCCTGCGGGAGGACCTCGGCGATGGCTGACCGCCCGACCGACCCCGCCGTGGACCCCGCTATCGACCCCCGCGTCGAGGCCTACCTCCACGCCGAGCTCGCACAGGCCGAGCGCGACGCCATGCGCGACGCCGTGTTCGATGCCCTGCACCCGCGGTCCGGCCGGGTGCGACGCCGGGATCGCATCGGCCCGATCGCAGCACTTGCGGTCGCCGGAGCCGGCCTCGTGCTGGTCGTAGCCCTGGGCGGGCCACGGCTCATGGGCGTGGCGGCGACCCCCGCGCCGTCGGACCCGACCGGTTCCGGCCCCTCAGCGCCGTCCGCGGTCGACCCCGCAGCGACGCCAGACCCCGAGACGGTCGTCCGCTTCGACGGCCTCTCGCTCTCCGCCGACGGGCGGATGCTCACCCTCGAGTTCACGGGCGGCAAGGAATACGAGCCCGGCAACCCGTGCACCAGCGACTACGCGGGCTGGACGGAGGTGGTCGACGGCGTGCTGCACGCAGCGGTCGTCGACATCACGCCGGCGCTCACGGACCCCCCGGCGTACGAGTGCACGGCCGAGGGCTACGGGCGCACGGTGTTGGTGACGCTGCCGGAGCCCTTCACTGGCGACCGCGTCGTGGATCTCTCCGACGGGGTCACGAAGTTCGTCCGGGAGCCGGCCGACCTCGTCGAGTTGGAGGGACTTCCTGGGGCGTGGAGCCTGCAGTTCTCCGAGAGCGTCGACTCCGACGGCATCCCGCGCTGGCGTCGGGTCTATGCGACGTCCTCCGCGACCGAAGGCTCAGGTGTGGGCCGGCTCGAGCTGACCCAGGGCTTCGGCGGTGCTGCGGGCGTCAGCGGCGGTGATACCGATACGGATGTCATGGTTGGCGAGCATCCGGGTGTCCTCTATCGGACTCCCCTGTACGGCGAGCTGGTCCTCGTCTGGATGCTGGGCGACCATGGGCTGGCCATCGTGGCCAACGATGCCGACTTCACCCCCGACGAGCTGATCGCCCTCGCGGAGAGCGCGATCATCCCGGATGGCGATGACTGGGGTCCGCTCGCGGTTGTCGCCCCACCGGGTGTCGCCATGTGGGCGCGGGACGAGGGGACCCTCAGAATCACCGATGACTGCGTCTACCTCATGCACCAGGACGAGCCGACCCTGCTCATCTGGCCCTCAGACCAGACGACCTGGGACGCGGCGACGCGCACGGTCACCTTCACCAACAGCGACGGCAGCACCGTCACCGCGGGCGACGGCACCACGGTCGTCCTCGGGGGAGGCGAGGTGCCCCGGACGGACGGTGTCGGGAGCGGCGGCGTCCAGTTCGGTGGCATGCGCTGGGTGGCCCCGCCGCCGGACACGTGCCTGGTCGGCTCCTCATGGTCCGTCAGCGCGATGGGCAGGTAGCCCGGCGAGGCCACACGTTCGACCCGTTCAGGATCCGGGTAACGGGGCCTGAAGTCGAAGCGTCATACCGGCACGCAGTCCCCTGCGCCACCCGCTGACGAAGGACCGCTCAACGACCAGCGCGCCCGCTGCGCAGCTGGACTCCCGGCACCCCGGAGCGCCGTGCCATGAGGCTCGCTCATTCCTGTCAACCGGAGCGTGACAGCAGTCAATACCCGCTTCTACGATGCGTTACAGCCCCCCGTGACACCGCGGGCGCCGTTGGTCGGCACGCCAGCGTCCTGCACGGCTCCGCGGGTGGCTGCTGAGGGGGGGTACTCGAGGGTGGTCGCCTCACAGCTCGCCGGGCACCGGTACATGCCCGAGGTCGAGGGACTGCGTGCCGTTGCGGCAGTCCTCGTCGCCGTCTACCACGTGTTCCTGGGGCGCGTGTCCGGCGGCGTCGACGTCTTCTTCGTGATCGCAGGCTTCCTGATCACGACGTCCCTCGTCGCCCAGGCGACGGGCGATGACGGCGTGCGCGCGGGCCGTTACCTCGGACGCCTGATGGTCCGCCTGCTGCCCGTCGCGTTGCTCGTGCTCGCATTCGTGATCGCCGGGATCTTCCTGTGGATGCCCGCGACGCGCCACGGATCGATGCTTGCAGAGGTCGCGGCGTCCGCCCTCTACGTCGAGAACTGGGCGCTCGCCGCCAAGGCGGTCGACTATGCGGCCAGGGAGGAGATCAAGAGCCCGGTCCAGCACTTCTGGGCAATGGCCGTCCAAGGGCAGTTCTACCTGATCTGGCTGCTCCTGGCGGGCCTGATCGGTCTGGCGGCGGGACCACGGCGCTTCCGGCGGCTGTTCGGTGCTGCCCTGTGCCTGCTCTTCGCGGCATCCCTCGCCTGGTCGGTCCTCCTGACCGCGGACAACCAGCCACTGGCCTACTTCCACACGGGCGTGCGGGTCTGGGAGTTCGCGGCGGGCGGCCTGCTCGCCCTCGCGATCGGGCCGATACGGGCGCGCCTCGATCGAGCCGGCCAAGCGGGATCCGCACTCTGTGGGATCGCAGGCTGGACCGGCCTGGCGCTCGTCGTGAGCTGCGGGCTGGTCCTGAGCGTCTCACGGCAGTTTCCCGGGGTGGCGGCGCTCTGGCCGGTGGCGGGTGCGCTGCTCGTCGTGATCGCATCAGGCCGATGCGGGCAATTCGGCGTGGGGCGTCTGCTGGCGTCGCGGCCCTTCGTGTTCGTCGGCGGCGTTGCCTACGCCCTGTACCTGTGGCACTGGCCGGTGCTGACGTTCGTCCGGAGCGCCAACCCGTCGGGTGAGGTCGGCCTCCGCGCCGGCGTGTTGGTCCTCGCCGTGTCGTTCGTGCTCGCGGTGGTGACCACCAGGATTGTCGAGCAGCCGATCCGCCTCCGGCTGGCGGTGACGCCGCACCCCTGGCGGGCGGTGGCCGGGGGCGCGGCTGCCCTGGTGCTCGTCGCATCGGTGTCCATGACGCTCGACCGGCTGGCGAGCGGCTCCCCGGCCTCGGCGGCCACGGCGGGCACGCCGGCCGTCGATGACGAAGGCCTGGCGGTCGAGCCGGAGGATCTCGAGGGCGTGCCGGCGATTGGCGCCGGGGCCGTTGTCGCGGGCGGCGGACAGCACACGCCAGCGCCTGGAGCCGGCACGCCTGGACCGTCCGGCTCGGCAGGGATACCGGGCGGCAGCGCAACGCCAACGGTTACCGCGGCACCTGGAATGCCGGCCGGCGGGATCACGCAGGCCCGCTCTGAGGGTCCCTTCGTCCCGACCGCGCTCGAGGCCGGCGAGGACATGGCGGCGCTCAATCGCGAGGACTGCCAGCAGAAGATCGACAGGCCCGATCTTGTCATCTGCGAGCGCGGGGCAATTGGCGGCCAGAAGACGGCGATGCTCATCGGCGGCAGCCACGCGGCCCACTGGTACCCAGCAGTCAACGCCATTGCCAGGAGACGTGACTGGCGGCTGGTCACGGGCGTCAAGGCAGGGTGCAGGATCACGCTGAGTCGTGAGTTCAGCGAGGACGGCGAGGCGCAGTCCTGCAAGGCGTGGCTGGACGAGCTGCTGAGCTACATCGAGCACAACCCGCCCGACTTCATCATCACCACGGGGACCGCGACGAGCCCACGCGACGAATGGGTTCCCGAGGGGTACACCGACATCTGGAGGATGCTGGGTGCGAAGGGCATTCCGGTGATCGCCATCCGCGACACCCCGCGGGCGCCGTTCGACCGAGTGGACTGCCTGGCGCTCCATGGTGCGGAGCCCTGGGCGTGCGACATCGAGCGCGAGCCCACCCTCGACCGCGAGAACCCCATGCTCCTGCTGGAGGATCTGCCATCCAACGTCATCCCGGTTGATGTGAACGCGTGGCTGTGCTCGACCAACGCCTGCCCCGCGGTCGTGGGGCATGTCACCGTGTACCGGGACGCCCACCATCTCACCGCCACCTACTCCCGCACACTGGCACCGATGCTGGCGGCCCAGATCCCCAAGGATCCCCAGTCCGTCATCGCGGCAACCGGCCAATGAACGCCAGCACCACATGCACGTTGAGGGGACGATGATGCCTGACCGCAGCCGCAGCGCCTGGCGGGCGCTGACCACCGCCCTGGTCCTTGCCGGGGTCACGGCGATGACCGTTGAAGCCGCGCCGCGACCGGGCGCCGGCGCCCCGGACGATGCCTGGCAGCAGGCGATGCCCGGCGTGACGCTGCCTCGACCCAGCGAACCCGGTGAGGCCCGCCCGGCCTCAGCACCACAGCCCCCGACGGGCGAATACAACCCGACGCTCGGTGCGGCAGCTGGCGACGTAGCGGCGCTGAACCGCGCAGGGTGCCAGCAGAGCCTGACCGGGTTCAAGCTCATCGTCTGCGTCCGCGGCGACACGGGCGGCAGGCGCACGGCACTGCTGGCCGGCGGGAGCCATGCCACCCACCTGTATCCGCCGGTCAACCGCATCGCACGCGAGCGGGGCTGGCGCCTCCTCACGGCGGTCAAGGCAGGCTGTCGCCTGGACCTGGACCAGGTCTTCACCTCCAGCACCCGGGATCGCTCGTGCAAGGCCTGGCTGGATGCCCTGGTCGCCCGGATCAAGCGGGATCCGCCCTACGTCTTCATCACCACCGGGACGATCACGTCGACCTCAGGGGAGCGCCTGCCCTCCGGCTACATCCGGTTGTGGAGGCTGCTCAACCGGCTCGGTGTCAAGGTCATCGCCATCCGTGACACGCCGCGTACGACCTTTGACCGTGTCACCTGCCTGCGTGATCATCCCCGCCACCCGGAGGCCTGCGAGATCGTGCGCGATGCGTCCCTGGATGCCACGAGCCCCCTCGTGCGGCGAGAGGATGAGTTGCCCGGCAATGTCGTGGCGGTGGATCTGACCGAGGCCGTCTGCACCGACACGATCTGTCCCGCGGTCTCGGGGAGCTACGTGATGTACCGGGACAGACACCACTTCACGGCGACCTTCGCGCGGACGCTTACCTCGCCCCTCCGCGCCCAGATCCCCTAGCGGGAACACGGGGGCAGCAGCGCTCCGCCCAATCGCGTGATTGCGGGGGCGGCGTAGAATCGAGGTGTCCGCTGCGACGGCGATCGAGCGTGGCTCCGCGCTCTTGCACGTCCGCCGGCGGCATCGGGCAGGTGCGGTATGGACCAGGTCGTCAAGCCGGACGCTCCATTCGGGATCGACCGGGCGGGCGCTGGTTGGCGCCGCCTCGACGGTCCCTCCCTGGCGTCCTCCGACGCATGCCGCATGGCCCTCGCCGTGTACGAGCGCGCCTACCGCATGTGCCGTGAGATGGAGCCCGACGTGGGCTTCGCGGAGCGGTTCACCGCCGGGCGACGATCGCTCGACGCCCGGCGCCGCGCGCACGCGTGGACACTTTCCGTCGAGCGCATGGCGGCGGTCGAGGCGTTGCTCGACCAGATCACGCAGGCGTCCGCAGACCAGGCAGGGGACTGGATGGACCGCTTCCCCCGGGTCTTCATGGGGATCCTCGAACGGAGGACCAGTCAGGGCACGCTGCCCGATGTGCCGGGTCGCCGCTTCAACGAACGGGCCCCCACGCCCCAGCCGACGGCACGGATTCCGATGCGGGTCGTCTTGGACTAGGTGGCGTTCCCCGGGGTTTGCGTGGCAAGCGGACCGCCAAGGCTACGGGTCGAAGCGAACCGCCAGGTAGCCGACCGTGCGATCGCGCGGGCCGCCGGCATCGGCGGAGGTGGCGGCGGCGAGCACGGTCCCCGTCTGCGCACCCATTGCATGCAGGGCGGCCAGGCCCAGGACCGCGGGCTCGATCCCGCACATGCCGCAGGCCACGCCTCGCAGGCGGGCCGAGCGAAGGTCCTCCTCGCGCGCCGCCAGGCCTGCTGCATCGATCCGCAGGATGGCCGGGAGGTGGTCGCGGGTCACCCGCTCGCAAACGTCCGCCGCCGGGTAGTGCGCCATGTCCGTGCTGATCGCCAGCAGGATCCGGGCACCATCGGCACGACGCCTGGCGAGGAGCGCCCCCAGCCGCGCACCAGCCGCAATGGCTTCGGGACCGGTACCGGTGCCGACAGCCAGCGGCACGATCAGGGCGCCCGGCGCGATGCCGGCCAGGACCGGCAACTGGACCTCGATCGAGTGCTCGCCCTGGTGCGCCTCGGGGTCGGCAATGAACGGGAACCCCAGGTCGATGACGGCGGCGGCGAGATCCTCGTCCACCTCCGTCACGCCGGCCGGGGTGTCCCAGCCGCCCGTGGGCCAGGCAGCGACACCGCGGAGCCACGGCGCGACGTGGTTGGTGCCCAGGATGACGACCGTGATCGGCCGCTCATCGTCCACCACGCGGAGCATGGTCCAGCCCGCGGCCGCCACCAGCCCGGAGTAGACGAGGCCCGCGTGTGGCACCAGGATGCCCAGCGGCTCGGGGCGACTCTCGACATGGTCGACGGCCACCGCCGGCAGGGCGGCAGCCGAGCCCAGGAGGCCGCCGACGAGCTCTTCGAGATCGGCGTGGTCATCGGGATAGAAGCTGCCGGCGACCGCCGGCCAGCGGATTCCTCCGGGGCGTGTCACGGGCCTTCCCTCCTGTCGCTTCGGACCGGCGCGGGCCAGCGTCCCTCGAGGACTCTGCCGCACCTGGGGCACGCCCCGCCCGGGCCAAGGACGGACGAGCAGCGGTAGCCCCGCCGCTCCACGAGGAGCAGGCCGCAACCCACGCACGCCGTGTCCTCCAGTCGGACATCGGGCGCATTGCCCACGTAGACGTGCTGGAGGCCTGCCTCGCGCCCGATCCCGGCGGCACGCCGCAGGGTGGCGGCAGGCGTGGGCGGGACGTCGCGCATGCGGTAGGCGGGGAAGAACCGCGAGACGTGCCACGGGACGTGGGGCCCCAGCGTGTCCACGATCCAGCCGGTCAGGTCGCGCAGTTCGGCATCGGAGTCGTTGTGGCCCGGGATGACCAGCGTGGTCAGCTCCAGCCAGACGCCCGCGCGGGCGTAGGCCATGATGGCGTCGAGGACCGGCGCCAGCGTGGCGCCGCAGAAGCGCCGGTAGAACCGGTCGTCGAAGGCCTTGAGGTCCACGTTGGCAGCATCCAGCACCGGCGCCAGGAGCCCGATCGCCTCCGGCGTGGCGTAGCCGTCGGTGATGAACAGGTTGCGCAGCCCTGCCCTCCGCGCGAGACGACCGATCTCGAGCGCGTACTCGAGGAAGACCGTGGGCTCCACGTAGGTGTAGGCGATCGATGACGCACCTGACGCGAGCGCCTCCTCGACGAGGCGGGCCGGCGGCAGGACGCGCTGCGGAACCTCCAGGCCCAGGCGAGGTGCCTGCGCGATCTCCCAGTTCTGGCAGAACGTGCAGTGGAAGGGGCAGCCGGCCGTCGCCACCGAGAACGCGAGGGAGCCCGGATCAACGTGGTAGAGCGGCTTCTTCTCGATCGGATCGACCGATGCCGCGACGACCGCGCCGTACGCCGAGCACCACAGCATCCCGTCACGGTTCTCGCGGACCCCGCAGATCCCGCTCCGGCCGGGCCGCACCAGGCAGCGGTGGGCGCACACACCACAGCGGACGCTACCATCGGCCTCGAGCGTGGCGAGGACGGTGGGCGTCTCCGGGAACTGGATCGGCTGCGGCAGTGGCATAGGCACCGCGGCCAGTCTGGTCCGGCGCCAGCCGCCTGCCAATGGTCGTCAGGACCGGAATCGGGCCGATTGCCACCTGTACCGGTATGCCTGAACGGGGAGGATGCCGGACGGAGGAGCCGCCCATGACCGCATCGTCATCAGGCCTGCCCGGGCCTGTCACCGTGAGCGAGCCGGACCAGACCCGCCTGCTGGGGCTCGCGCGCGTGGCCGTCGCAGTGGCGTCTGGAGCGGCGGCCCAGGACGCGCTGGACGCGGCGATCGCGTCGGGCCCGCTTCCCTCCTTCCCGGCAGCGGCCTTCGTCACCCTGCTCGAGGACGGTGATCTCCGCGGCTGCATGGGCACGCTGGACCCGGATGGGGAGGCGTGGTCGGCCGTCGTGGAGACGGCGGGCTGGGCCGCCCAGCGCGATCCGCGCTTCCCACCGCTCGACCGTGCGGAGCTGGCGGCGCTCGAGATCGACGTGTCGATCCTGGGACCACTGGTCCCGCTGGAGGATCCGGCCGCGTTCCGGCCCGGCATCGACGGCATCGTCATCAGCCGGGACGGTCGCCGGGGACTCCTGCTGCCGGAGGTCGCGGACGACGTGGGCCACGGGCCGACCGACATGCTCGACGCGGTGTGCCGCAAGGCGGGCCTGCCGCGCACGGCATGGCAGGACGCCAGGTCGAAGCTGTGGGTGTTCCGCACGCTGCGCTTCGGCGGGCCGGCGGCCTGACGGGTTGCGCGGGGCGAGTTCGCGGTCTGCCCCACGTGAGGGGCGAATCGGAGGGTCGTGAGCGTGGTCCGGGCGCGAAACCCGTGGTTTCGTACCCGGGGCGTGCGTGGACGGGCGCACAACGCCCCACACGTGGGGCACGCCGGTGTTGCGTTGGGCGCGCGAGGTGCTGGATGGATCGCGCCCGCGCTGCGTGGCTCGGCACCCTACGATGGTCCCGAGGAGGCAGGCGCAGATGACGATGCGGTTCGGGGCGGCGTTCTGGGCCCAGCGCACGGGCTGGTCGGAGATGCGCGAGGTGGCGATCCGCGCGGAGGCCGCGGGCTTCGACGACGTCTGGATCGACGACCACCTGCTCACCGACGAGGGCGACTGGACCGATCCCAAGCTCGAGGCCTGGACGACAATCGCGGCAGTCGCGGCGGTCACATCGCGGGTGCGGCTGGGGCACCTGGTGTCAGCCAACACGTTCCGCAACCCCGGCCTCCTGGCCAAGATGGCGACGACCGTGGACCACATCTCGGACGGGCGCCTGGTCCTAGGGCTTGGCGCCGGCTGGTTCGAGCGCGAGCACGAGGCGTTCGGGCTCGACTTCGGGAGCGGCATCGGCGAGCGGCTCGACCGGCTGGTGGAGGCGGTCCCGCTGCTGCGCCGCCTCCTCGACGGCGAGACGGTCACCCACGACGGCCGCTTCTACACGTTCCGTGAGGCCGTCTGCGCGCCCCACCCGGTCCAGGCGCACCTGCCGATCCTGGTGGGCGGCTCCGGGCCACGCAAGACCCTGCCGCTGGTCGCGCGCTCCGCCGACATGTGGAACTGCTACGGAACGCCCGAGGAGGTCGCCGCTGCCGATGCCATCCTCCGCGACGCCTGCACGGCGGCCGGCCGTGACGAACGGGAGATCGAGCGCACGTTCGACGTCAACGTGGTGATCCGCTCCTCGCGGGAGGCGGCCGAGGCCGCGTGGCGGGGCTGGTCCGAGGCGCACCAGCCGCAGGACGGCGAGGGGGAGCTCGATGCCGGCGGCACCGTGGACGATGTGGCCGCGGTGCTTGCACGCTACCGGGACGTGGGGTTCGCCCACCCGATCATGATCTTCCGAACGCCGTGGGACCTCGAGACGATCGAGCGCCTGCCCGACCTGCGCGCCGCGCTGGGATAGGCTGCGTCCATGCATCGCCTGACCGTTCTCCTGCTCGCCGTCCTGGTGACCAGCCTGCTGGCCGGATGCTCGCCCGCGCTCACCCGGGAGCAGGCGCAGGAGAAGGCGATCGCCGCGTTCGCCGCCCCCGACGCGCATGAGGGGCCGGTCCAGGACGTGATGGTGCTCGGGGCGACCGAGACGACCCGAACCGGGTATCGCGGGTGGGACTTCCGGCTCTCCGGCCTGATCGTGCTGCCCGGCCTTCCCGAGGGCATGCTCGTGACGGAGACGCTGTTCGTGACCGCAGACGATGGCAGCGTCAGCGTCGTCGGGCAGGGGTAGCGCGTCGGTGTACGGGCGGCCGGTGATGGCACTGCTGGGGCTGGTGTTCGCGCTGGTCGTCGCCGCCTGCAGCGGGGGCGTGTCGGACGCGCAGGCGCGCAAGATTGCGGCCCAGTGGTTCTCCGATGCCGAGAAGGCCGCCGGTGAGGTGGCGCGCGAGGTCAAGACCAGCGACCCGCTCAAGGCGGACATGAACGGGGTTGCCGGCTGGGAGGTCCAGGTGTCGGGCACGGAGGACTCGACCGGCGCCCTGAAGATCGTCTACGTGTTCGTGGACGCCGCGACAGGCGAGGTCACGAAGATGGGCGAGGGCGTCGAGTAGCAGCGGGACGGGGGTTCGCGTCACATTGGGGGCCGGCAGACCGCCGGCGGCAGGCGTCCCGGAGGCAGCGGACATGTGCCCGACGAGCGCGTGGCGGGTGGGCTGCATGGCCGTCGTCGCGGCGCTGGCCATTGCCGCGTGCGGATCGGAGGCGGCGACACCCACCCCTCCCCCATCTCCTTCGATGACGCCAATGGGGACCCAGCCGGTCACGATCGATCCGACGCCCGTCGCCGTCCCATCGGTCACGTCGCCGTTCGAAGAGCCGCTCCTCGCGCCCACGTGGGCGCCCGCCCAGCTGCCGGCCGAAACGGGCACGGTGCACATCGCAGCCGGTGCGGACGGCGACCTGTACGTCCTCGTTGACGAGCCCAAGGTTCTTGCCGACGGTCCTCCCTCCAGGGCCACCTTTGCGCGGCTCGATCCGGCGGGCGGCATACGGCCGGGCTGGCCGGTCAGCGTGGACGGATGGTTCTGCGCCTGGGAGTGGGGCGAAACCCGGCCGCTGGGCCCGCTGGTCGCAACGGACGGCTCGGTCCGTGCGCTGTGCACCTCCGACGAGGAGACCACCACACCCGACGGGGAGGTCGGCTTGCCGCTGAGGATCGCTGTCGGGCTCGCGGCCGATGGCAGTCCCCTCAATGGATGGCCGGTGGACCTTCGCGGGACCGGATGGCATACGCCAGCCGTGATCGACGGCACCACGCTCGTCGTCGCCGCGAACGTCACGCTGACCGATGCCCAGGGGAACGGCACGGGATCGGACGTGTGGGTTGTGGCCATCGGCGGTGACGGCACGCGCCGGGACAGTCCGCACCTGGACGCGACAAGGTTCGTCTGGCCGGTGCTGGGTCCCGATGGCATCGCGCGGATGGTCAGCTTCGCCGCCGACGGCATGCTGCTGGCCATGACGCTCGAGGGTGTTGTCGACGGGTGGCCCGCGACGCTGGGTCCCGGCATGTCGGGGCCCGCGGCGGGACCGGACGGCACGACCGTCGCCGCCATCGTGACCGGCTCGACGACGAGGACGGTGATCCTCGATCCTCGGGGTGTCGAGCTCGACTCGGGCTCCGATGCCCTGCGGGTGGTCCAGTCTCCCGAGTGGAGCGGGGCCGGCCCGCACGGTGGCCCGGCGATCCCGCTCGTCGCGTCGGACGGCACCGTCTACCTGCTCGAGCAGCGCGACGATGAGTTCACCGTCATGGCGATCGACCGGGCCGGGCAGGTGCTCGCGGGGTTCCCGGTCTCGCTGCCCGGGCAGCTCGAGGAACAGGGCCGGTGCGACCGCGAGGAAACGGGCTGTGGCGTGTGGACTGTGCAGCCGGCGTTGGCCCCGGACGGCACCGTCTACCTGGCGCTCCGACGTGCAGGACAGGGGGCGTCAGGCTCGCTGGTGGCGATCACCCGCAGCGGCGGCCTGGTCTCCAACTGGCCGGTGCTCGCCGGCGATGCCCGCGAGGCAATCCGCGATCTCAAGGTCGGTCCTGACGGCACGGTGTTCGCCGTCGTCGTCGATCGGGCCGCCGAGCCCAGGTCGTGGAGCGTGCTCGCGTTGCGCCCGGACGGGTCCGAGATCTACCGGACGCAACTCGTGGTATCAGACCGCCAGTGACGAGGTCGCCACGACGTACGGGTTGTTTACGGAGTTTCCGCGACGGCGAGCCAGGCCGTTCCGCCGTCGCGGACGAGGAGTCCATCCGGTAGCTGGATCACAAGGTCGGGATGACGGGGCGCGACGGCGGCGCCGTCCTGATCGCCCGTCTTCGCTCGTGTCCAGGACCTTCCGTCGGCCGACGTCCAGACGGCTCGCCCATTGCGGTAGGCCACGATGCGCGTTCCATCACCCATGTACGAGCCGTCCACGCACGGCCGGCACTCGCCGTAACGCGGTGGTGTGGCAGGCAGCGGGCCCAACTTGTCCAGGACCGTCCAGCGCGTTGCATCGCGCGACGTGCACACGACCTGGGTGACGAGCGTGCTGCCCGTGTCGCCCGGCTCCCCCACCGGCACGGGGTTGATGTCACCCACGGCGAGCATGCCGTCGGCCCCCGCAGCCACGGAGGACGCCACGCCGCAGCGGGCGGGAATGCGTGACCGTGACCATGTGACCCCGTCCGCCGAGGTCAGCGCCTTGCCGTCCCGGACGCTCACGAGTACGCCACCCTGCGCGGCGACAAGCGCCGGCCCAGAGCCCGCGTACTCACCTGTGCTGCCGGCCTGCGAGACGGACCAGGTGGTGCCGTCCCGTGTCACAGCGAGCACCTCCGCCGCGTAGCCCTCGATGACGAGCCACGGATCCGCGTGCCGGGCGAGGACGACGTGGTTCGCCTCGTCACCGGTCTGCTCCTCCGGCAAGGCGATCGAGGGAGCCGGCAACTCCTCCCATACCGTCCCGTCGCTCGATGCCCACAGGCGCATGGGTCCGGTGAGGTCGCACAGCTCGACGGCTGGGACCGCGTCATCTGGCACGCACCACGAGCCCTGTTCCAGCGTGAGCACGACCACGCGCCCACCGAGCGGCGCCGCTGAGATGACGAGGCCCGTGCCGAACGTGCCGGCAGGGATCTCGCGCCAGGCGCCGGTCGATCGGACACCCATACTCGGGACCGGTAGCGGAGGACAGATCGACGTCCTCACCGTCCGGGTCCACTCGTCCGGCACGAGCGTCTCACCAACGAGCAGGCGGCCACCGGGCCATTCGACCACGTCGATGGCATCGGCCAGTGGACTGCCAGCCTCAACGGCCCGCCATGTGAGCAACCGCCAGACGGCAGGCCTGGGCGTTGGGGCGGATGTTGGCAGCAACTCCGGGGCGCTCGGCCGGGGACTGGGTGAAGGCGAGGCCGGGACCCTCGATGGGCGATCGACACGACTGCTTGCCGTAGGCGCGGCTGTCCCGGATGGTGCGTCTGGCGCGATGGCAGGGGTCGGCGAATCGTCGCTCCCGCATGCAGCCAGCAGCCCGAGCAGGAGCGCCACAAGGACGTGCCGGCCGGTCATGAGGGCAGCCTCCATCCATCGCGGGACGCCATCGTGCGTGAGACGCGCACCCGACCGGGAGTGCTACATCCCAGCACTCCGGAGCTCGATCAGCTGCGGACCGAGCCCGCGAGCACCGCTGTCTGGGCTTCCGCGAGCCATTCCCGTGTCCGGGTCGCGGCGGCGAGACCCGACGTGATGCAGTCGGGGAGGCCGACGCCCCGGTACGAGGCCCCGGCCACCGTCACCGCGGGCCAGGCGGAGACGGCCTCCTCGACGGCGCTCGCACGTGCCAGGTGGCCGACGGTGTAGCGCGGCATCGCGCCGTCCCAGCGGGAGACGCGGACCAGCAGCGGCTCCCCGTTGATCTGGAGCGTGGCCGTTCGGCGTCGGCGCGGGCGGCGCCGACGAGATCGGCTTCCGGGAGCGAGGTCCACGTGCCCTCGTCGCGCACGAACATCCGGAGCAGCACCGTGTCGGCGGGCGCCCGGTCGGCCCACTTCTCGGAGGACCAGGTGCACGCTGAGATCGCGCCGCCCTCGCTGGGCGGGACGAGGTAACCGTGGCCCACCAGGTCGCGCCCGACGGCGCCCCGCGGGTACGCAAGCGTCACCAGGATGGACGTCCCGTGCGGGATCGTCTCGAGCGCGGACGCGGCGCCTGGGATCTCGGCCTCCAGCAGCCACGCGGCGACCGGCGCCGGGGTCGCGATGACCGCGCCGTCGAAGATCTCCACCGACCCGTCGTCCAGGCGCGCTGCCACCCTGCTCCCAGCGCGGTCCAGCGCCCGCACCGGCACCCCCGTCCTGACGTCCGCGCCGAGCTCGTCCAGCGACGCCGCCAGCGCCTCCACGAGCGTGCCCATCCCCCCGCGCAGCGACTGGAACACGCCCATCGACTTCGCGCCCGGTGGCCGCTTCGCCGCCATCTCGCGCTGCTTGCGGCCATCCGCGAGCCCGGCCCGCAGCAGCGAGCGGTGCTCGGCCTCCGCGATGCGCAGCTGCGGAACCACGGCATCGAGCG
This sequence comes from uncultured Chloroflexia bacterium, assembly GCA_963748625.1. Lineage (GTDB taxonomy): Bacteria > Chloroflexota > Limnocylindria > Limnocylindrales > CSP1-4 > CAIXZV01. The sequence continues at coordinate 433,484 of CAVVJT010000004.1, forward strand.
AGAGCTCGTCGATCGGCGTGCCGTACACGCCGCCCACCAGCGGGCCCGCGAGCCGTTCCACGATCGGCGACCCGAGCCGGCGGCGCAGGTACACGCCCACGGCGATGTCCTCCGGCCCGAGGGAGCGCGGCGCCACCAGGTCGCGGGCCATGCGGGCCTTCTCGGGCCACGAGAACAGGCGTGTCCTGGCGAACGGCAGCACCTTCGTCGGCAGGACGAGCCCGAGGCCCTCGGGCATGGGAACGAGCGAGCCCCGGTGGCGGATGTAGACGGCCCGCGGATCCCGCGTGCCCACCAGCTCGTCGCCGAGGCCCAGCTCGCGGGCGAGCGCGATCGCCGCCGGCCGCGTGGCCAGGAAGGAATCCGGCCCGTGCTCCAGCAGGAATCCGTCCACGTGCTCGGTGGCGATCTTGCCACCCAACCGCGACCCCGCCTCGAGCAGTGTGACCGGAACCCCCGTGAGGGCCAGCGAGCGCGCGGCGGCGAGACCGGTGATCCCGCCGCCGACAATCAGGACGCCCATGTGGATCCGCCGGCCCAGGCCTACGCCATGCCGTACTGGGGCAGGTCGCCCGACGGCACGTAGGGGCAGAGCGGGTCGGACTCGAGCGGATCGCCCGTCCACATGTAGGCGCGGGCGCGCGAGCCGCCGCAGACGCGCGACCACTCGCACACGCCGCAACGGCCCTTGAACTCCTGCGGCTTGCGCAGTGCCTGCATGAGGGGGTGGTCGCGGTACACATCCACGATCGAGTCGGTCCGGACATTGCCCAGCGGGATCGGCAGGAAGCCCGACGGATTGATGGTGCCGTCGTGGTTGATGAACACGATCCCGTTGCCGTCGCGGATGCCGAACCCCCGCCCGACGGACGTCGCAAGGATCTCCTCGAAGGACTTGCCGTCCGCCTCCATCGAGCGGACTGCGAGACGGCGGTAGTGGGTCGCCTCGGTGGTCTTGACCTGGAACGGCGCGGTCTTGGACAGCTCGAACGCCCAGGCGTTGAGCTTCTCGGACTGGCCGGGCGTGACCTCCTTGAGCTCCGAGCCCCGGCCCGTGGTGATGAGCATGAACAGGCTCCAGCGCATGATGTCCATGCCCAGGAGCAGCTCGTAGATGGCCGGCAGGTCCTCGAGCGTCTCGTCGGTGACGAGCGTGTTGACCTGGATCGGCAGGCCCGCGGCACGCGCCCACGTGGCCGCCTTGAGGGTCTTCTCGAACGTGCCCGCGACCATGCGGAAGCCGTCGTGGCGCTCGGGGTTGGAGCCGTCGAGCGAGAGGCTGATGTTCTGGACGCCCGCGTCGCGCAGGCGCTCCATGGCCTCCTGGGTGAGCAGGTCGGTGGCCGCCGGTGCGAGGCTCGGCGCCGATGCCGCGGGCGGTCGCCGCGCGCACGAGGTCCTCGAGGTCGGGGCGGTTGAGCGGGTCGCCACCGGTGAAGACGACATGCGGGTACGGCCGCCCGAACTTCGTGATCTCGTCGAGGAGCCTGTAGCCCTCCTCGGTGCTGAGCTCGAGCGGGTTGCGCTCGGCCTGGGCGGTGGCGCGGCAGTGACGGCAGGCGAGGCCGCAGGCGAGGGTCGTCTCCCAGTACACGAGCATGGGCGCGCGGTTGTAGACGTAGCCCTCGGCGCGGACGGCACCGACGCCGGTGATGCCGGGGTGGCCGCCGCCCGGATGGCCGCCAGGGTGCCCTCCTGGATGGCCGCCGGGGCGGCCGGCCGGGGTGGGTTCGATCGTGGTGGTCATGGCGCTCTCCTGCGGACGCGGCGCTAGGCGACGGGGACGGGCCGGAGGGCGTCGACGGCGATGTCGGCGAGACCGGCGATGAACGTGGGATCGGTGTTCATCGAGCGTGCGCGCTCGAGCCGGATCCCGGCCTGCGCGGCAACCCCCTGCGCCTCGATGTCGATGTCGTAGAGGACTTCCAGGTGGTCGGCGACGAAGCCGACGGGCCGGATCACGAGGCCCGGCACGCCCTCGGCGGCAAGGCGGCTGATCTCGACCAGGATGTCCGGGCCAAGCCAGGGCTCGTCGGTCCGGCCGGCGCTCTGGAAGGCGAACTCGTAGTCCTCGATGCCCAGGCGCTGCGCCACCAGGCGCGCGGTGGCCGCGAGCTCGGCCGGGTACGGGTCGCCGTCGGCGAGGACGCGGGCGGGAAGGCTGTGGGCGGTGAACATGAACCGGACGCCGGTCGGGTCCTCGAAGCGGGCGAGCGCCTCGCGGGCGGTCTCGGCCAGCGCCTCGATGAACTGCGGCTGGTCATGCCAGGAGGTCACGTAGAGGACCTCTGGCGGCGTTGCGCCCGCTGCGGCGATGTCCGCGAGGGCGGCGTCCACGGCGCGCTTGTAGCCCGCGGCATTGGACGACGCCTGGGGTGCGAGCGCGATGGCCACGAGACGCTCGACGCCGTCGGCGGCCATGCCCTTCACGATGTCACCGATCCGCGGCGCGATGTGGCGCATGCCGGCGTACACGGGGACGTTCACGCCCCGGGAGGCCAGCTCCGCCTCGAGCGCCGCCCGCTGCTCCTCCACGATCCGGCTCAGCGGGGACCCGCCACCGATGGCGCGATACCGGCCCAGCAGCTCCTCGAGCAGGTGCGGCGCGGGCGGCGAGCCCCGGCGGATGTCCGTGTAGTACGCCTCGACCTGGTCGAGGGAGTCGGGGGAGCCGTAGGCCATCAGCAGGACGGCATCTGTGGTCATCGGGACGCTCCATGTTCGTGGACGAGGTCGACAAGGCGCGCGAGCTGGTCGGGGTCGGTCCCGGGGAGGACCCCGTGCCCCAGGTTGAAGATGTGGCCCGGTCGGCGGTCGTTCTGGGCCAGGATCCAGCGTGCGGTCTCCTCCACGCCCTCCCATGGGCCGAGCAGCAGGACCGGGTCGAGGTTCCCCTGGACCGCCCGGTCGCCCACGATCCGGCGGCCCTCGGACAGCGCGATCCGCCAGTCGAGACCGATGACGTCGCCGCCGGCCTGCGCCTGGAGGGCGAGCAGGCCCGCCGTCCCCACGCCGAAGTGCGTCTTGGGCACGTTGAGATCGGCGATGCCCGCGAACAGGCGCCGGTAGTGCGGGAGGAGCCGGACCTCGTAGTCGAGCGGCGAGAGGCCGCCCACCCACGAATCGAACAGCTGGACCGCCTCGGCGCCGGCGGCCACCTGGGCCCGCAGGTAGGCGATCGTCGCGTCCACCAGGCGGTCCAGGAGCGCGGCCCAAGTCTCGGGCTCTGCGTGCATGAGGCGCTTGGTGTTGACGAAGTCCCGTGACGGACCGCCCTCGACGAGGTAACAGGCGAGCGTGAACGGCGCGCCCGCGAAGCCGATCAGCGGCACGGGGGACTCGCGCCGGATGATCGAGATCGCCTCGAGCAGGGCCGGGACGGCGTCCTCCGGGTTGAAGGCTCGCAGAGCGACGACGTCGGCCATGGACCGGACCGGCCGCTCCATCACGGGCCCGCGACCCTCGACGATGTCGAACGCGACACCCAGGCCGGTGAAGGGCGTGGTGATGTCCGCGAAGAGGATCGCCGCATCCACGCCCAGGCGGTGGACGGGCTGGAGGGTGACCTCGGCGCAGAGGGGGGCGTCGCGGGTTATCTCGATGAGCGTCGCGCGCTCACGGATCTTGCGGTACTCGGGGAGCGCGCGACCGGCCTGGCGCATGAACCACACCGGCGTCGTGTCCACGGACAGGCTCCGCGCGGCGCGCAGGAACCTGGCGTCGGGGCGGGGCGCGGGGACCGTCGCGTCCTGCCGCATCGCCGGTCCTGACGAGGTCTCCGCGCTCATGCCGCGAACGCGGTCCGGGCCGCTGCCAGCGTCTCGGCGACCTCGGCCTCGCCGTGCGCGGCCGAGATGAACCAGGCCTCGAACTGGGACGGCGCCAGCAGCACACCCGCGTCCAGCATCGCGCCGAAGAACCGGGTGTAGGCGTCCCGGTCGGACGTGCCCGCCTCGGCCCAGTTGCGGGGGACCGACGGCCGGAAGAACACGGTGAGGAGCGAGCCCACCCGGGCGATCGCGACATCCCGCCCGGCCTTGGCAGCGGCCTCGCGGAGCCCCGCTTCCAGCCCTGCGCCCGTACGCTCCAGGCCCGCGTAGAGCTCGGGCGTGAGGAGGTCGAGGGTGGCCACGCCAGCAGCCATCGCGAGCGGGTGGCCGGACAGCGTGCCCGCCTGGTAGACCGGGCCCTCGGGGGCGATCAGGGCCATGAGGTCGGCCCGACCGCCGTACGCACCGACGGGCATCCCGCCGCCGATGATCTTGCCCAGGGTGGTGATGTCGGGGGTGACGCCGAACCGCTCCTGGGCCCCGCCGCGTGCGACCCGGAAGCCCGTGATGACCTCGTCGAAGATGAGCAGCGCGCCGTTGGCGGCCGTCAGCTCGCGAAGTGATTCGAGGAAGCCGGGCTCGGGGGCGATGACGCCCACATTGGCCCCGACAGGCTCGACGATGATCGCCGCGATGCGGTCCGGGTGCGCCCGGAAGGCGGCGGCCACGGCGTCGCTGTCGTTGTACGGCAGGACCACGGTGTCCGACGCGGCGCCCGCGGTCACGCCGGCCGAGCCAGGCATGGCCAGCGTTGCGAGGCCCGAACCGGCATCGACCAGCAGGCTGTCACCGTGGCCGTGGTAGCCGCCCGCGAACTTGACGATGACGTCGCGGCCGGTCGCGCCGCGGGCGAGCCGCAGGGCGCTCATCACGGCCTCGGTGCCGGACGACACGAAGCGCATTCGCTCCATGGACGGCATGGCCGCCCGGACCCGCTCGCCGAGCTCGATCTCCCGGGGCCCGGTGGCGCCGAGCGCGAATCCGTCGAGCGCCGCCTCGCGGACCGCCTGGACCACGGCCGGGGCACCGTGGCCCAGGATCGCGGGTCCCCACGAGCCGATGTAGTCGAGATACCAGCGCCCGTCGGCGTCGCGCACGCGCGCGCCCTCGCCTCGATCGAGCACGAGCGGTGGGCGGCCGACGGACCGGAAGGCCCGGACTGGGCTGTTGACGCCGCCCGGGAACAGGTCAGCGGCCCGCTCGCGGAGCTCCGCCTGGGTCGTTGCCATCTACATCGCCTCCCGGGCCCACGCGGCGAGGTCCGCGGCGGCATACGTGATCACGAACCCGGCGCCTGCGCGCAGGATCGAGGTGGTGGATTCGGTCAGGGCGCGGCGCCGGTCCAGCCAGCCGCGCTCGGCGGCCGCCACGATGGAGGCGTACTCGCCGCTCACCTGGTAGGCGCCGATCGGGACGTCGTAGCGGGCGCGGGCGGCGGCCAGGATGTCCAGGGAGGGCATCGCCGGCTTCACGAGGATCATGTCCGCGCCCTCGGCGAGGTCGTGCTCGATCTCCCGCATGGACTCGCGGGCGTTGGCCGGGTCCATCTGGTAGCCGCGCCGGTCGCCAAAGGCGGGCTTGGAGCCCGCGGCGTCGCGGAACGGGCCGTAGAAGGCGGATGCCGTCTTCGCGGCGTAGGCCAGGATCGCGGTGTCGTGGTGGGCGTCCGTGTCCAGCGCGCTGCGGATGGCGGCGACCTGGCCGTCCATCATGGCGGAGGGGGCGACGATGTCCGCGCCCGCCGCAGCCTGGCTCGCAGCCGTGCGGCCGAGCAGCTCGATGGTCGCGTCGTTGTCCACACACCCGTTGGCAAGGAGCGGACCGCAGTGCCCGTGGTCCGTGTACTCGCACAGGCAGGTGTCGGCGATCAGGACCAGGTCCAGGTCCGCATCGCGGAAGCGCCGCAGGGTCTCCTGGACGATGCCGTCCTCGATCCAGCCACCGGTGCCGATGTCGTCCTTGTCGGCCGGCAGGCCGAACAGGATCACGCCGCCGACGCCGAGGGAGGCCAGCTTGCGCCCATCGATGAGCGCCTCGTCGGGGGTGACGCGCTCCACGCCGGGCATGGAGCCGACGGGCTGGCGGCCCTCGCGCCCCTGGTAGACGAAGATCGGCGCGACGAGCTGGCGGGGATGGATCCGCGTCTCCCGCACGAATGCGCGGAGCGTCTCGGTGCGGCGGGTGCGGTGCAGGCGGTGAGCCGTGTCCGGCAGCGCGGACGCCGCGTCGGGGGCTGGGGCGAGGGCGAGGCTCACTGGACTCCTCCGTTATCGGTGGCGGGGGTGTGGGCCTCGCCGACGGCCGGCTCGGGGGTTCCGGCGCCGGCGAGGCCCAGGGAGAAAGCGGTGAAGGCGGCGAGGGACGCGGCATCGGGGGCTGGGGCGGTAAGGACGGTGGTGAAGCCCACCGCCCGGCAGGCATCGGCTGTGGTGGCGCCCGAGGCGATGACCGGGATCGCCAGGATGCGGGCGCGGTCGGCGTCGGCCGCGAGGGTCACCAGGCCACGGGCCGTGGAGCCGCTCGCGAGCACGAGTGCATCGAGGGGGCCGTCCTCGAGCGCGGCGGCCAGCGGCGCACGCGAGCCCTCAGGACCCTCGCGGGTCTCGTAGGCGATGACCTCCGTGACGCGGACGCCGCGCTCGCGCAGGGCGGCCGGCAGGATCACGTCGGCGATGTCGGCGCGGGGCAGGAGGACATGGTCACGGCGGTCGAGGTCGAGCTCCACGGCGAGGGTCGCCGCGTTGGCCTCGGAGGGGATGAAGACGTCGTCGATCCCGTGGGTGCGCAGGACCTCGGCGGTCGCCTCCCCTACCGCCGCCCAGCGGAACGCGCGCGGCTCCTGGCCGTTCCGCGCGAGGGCGGCGAGCACGGCGACGGCGGCACTGCCGCTGGTCACGACGATCAGCGTCGCGGACGGGGCGCCGGCGAGGGCCTGGTCGCCGGCAATGGCCTCGTCGAAGGCGCCACCGGGCGCAGCCGGCACGATCTCGATTCCCGGCACGTGGACGGCGTCCACCCCTGCGTCCTCGAGCGCCTTGAGGAGCGCGTCCGCGCGTCCGGCCGGCCGGCCGACCAGCACCCGGGGTCGCTCGCGGAGGGCGACGATGCGGGCTGCAAGCCGGGCGGCGAGGTCACGGCGGTCGTCAGCTCCAGCGCTGCCCGCCACCCAGCCGACGGTGGCGGCGTGGATCGCACGTTCGGGGGCGGCCTCGCCAACCCAGGTGCGGCCGGCACCCGCGGTCAGCGTCAGGCGACCTTCGCGAACCCTCCCGACCACGCCGATCGGCGAGCGGCAGCCGCCGCCGGTCGCGTTGAGCAGCGCCCGCTCGGCCTCGACCGCCACGCGGGTGGCCTCGTCGTCGAGCAGGCCCACCGCGGCGATCGCCTCGGCGTCGGTGGCGCGCACCTGGAGCGCGAGGGATCCCTGGCCGGGCGCCCAGGGGACAAGATCGGACGGGAGGATGTCGTCGATGCGGGCCGCGAGCCCCATGCGCGTCAGCCCGGCCACCGCGAGCACGAGCGCGTCGCTGTCGCCGCGGTCAAGCTTCGCGAGACGGGTGTCCACGTTGCCGTGGAGCGGGTGGAGCTGCAGATCCGGGCGCAGGGCCAGCAGGAATGCGGCGCGCCGCGGGCTGTCGGTGCCCACGCGGGCGCCTTCGGGCAGGGTGGTGAGCGTCGTCCCGCGGACCCGGCACACGAGGGCGTCGCGGGCGTCCTCGCGCGGCGGGTAGGCGGCGATCACGAGGTCGGGGTGCTCGTCAGTGGGGACATCCTTGGCGCTGTGGACGGCAAGATCCACGCGGTCCTCCAGGAGGGCGCCCACGATCCGGCCCACGAAGGCTCCCTCGCCCCACGCGGTGTCGATCGGGCGGTCGTCGCCCTCGGTCCGGATGATCGTGATCTCGGCGGGGATGCCGTGGTCGGCGAGGCGGGCGGCGACCCAGTTCGCCTGGACGAGGGCGAGGGCGCTGCCGCGGGTGCCGATGCGCAGGGTTCGGGTCATGGGACGCATCTCGATGGTGGTGATGGGGCCGTCGGTCACAGGGAGAACAGCGTCCGAGCGGCCTGGTCGAGCTCGCCGGTGGAGTCCTCGCGCAGATTTGCGAGGGGCTGGTGGATGAGGCCGGAGACCAGCCGGTGCGACATCTGTTCCACGAGGTCGCGCTCGTGGTCGGCCAGCTCCAGGCGGCGGAACAGGCGCTCGAGCTCCTCGGCCCGGCGGGTCTCCGCGTGATCGCTGAGGGCCTGGATGGCCGGCACGTGCTCGCGGGAACGGGCCCAGGCCAGGAGGTTCTGCTCGGCGTCGGCGAGCATCCGCTCGAAGCGGATCCGCAGGCGCTTGCGCAGCTCGGTCTGGGGGTTGCGGGCGAGATCGTCGATGGAGGTGTACCGGTCGCCCAGGGTCGCGCGGGTCTCGTCATCGAGCGCCGGGGGCGACGAGAGGTCGACGACGGGCTGTGCGCCCATGACCAGCGCGGCGTGTGCTTCGGGCGACAGGGGCCAGCGGGCCGAGATCGCGAGCAGGTAGGCGTCCGCCTCGGGCAGCGGGGTGTCGGCGCCGAACGGGGCGGGCTCGCCGTTCGCGTCATAGGCGAGGGCTGCGGCGCGATCGGAGCTGCGGTTGGCGACGAGCACGCGGGCACCCTGGCGGGCCGACGCGAGCGCGCACAGGCGGGCCATACGGCCCGCGCCCACCACCAGGACACGCTGGTCGAGCAGCGGACCGGTCACGGGCAGCACCCGGTCGAGCGCCACGTCGGCGAGCGAGAGCGGCGGACCCTCGCGCCAGGAACGGGTCTCGCGGCCCAGGTGGAGGGCCAGCTGGAACAGCCGCTCGAGCAGCGGGTGGAGACCGATCGCCGACGGGTGATCCGACCCGATCTGCACGGGGCAGGCGGCGGCGGCCGGCACGTGGCGGTCCGCGAGGCACTCGCGCAGCTGGTGCAGGATCTGGTCCTCGCCCACCACGACGCTGTCGAGGCCGGCGGCGACCGAGAACACGTGGCGGGCGGCGTCGGTGCCCTCGAGGCGGATGGTGCCGGCGGGGGCCTCCGGGAGCGGCGGCAGCGGGCACCCGGGGTCGGCGGCCACGTAGAGCTCGATACGGTGGCAGGTGCGCAGGAGGATCGCCCGCGGGTCATTGGCGATCCTGGCGGCGGCGTCGCCGAATGCCTCGCGCTCTTTGCTGGGGACGCTGCGGGCGTGGGCGATGAGGGCGATCAGCCCGACGACGGGGCGCGGCTCGGTCACATCTGACTCCCGGTGGTGGATGCGGGGCGACGGGAGGCGGGGCGGCGGGTTGCGCTGGGGGCGGCCGACTCCCAGCCACGCAACGTGGCGAGGAGCAGGCCGTCGAGGGCCTCGTTGGCCTCGGCGATGAGCGTGGTGGAGGCGGCGGCGTCGAACTCGCGACGACGGGCAACGGCGCCTAGCTCGGTGAGGAAGGGCCGGCGGAAGCGGAGGAAGAGATCCGCGGTCATCGGTGCGCCGAGGCCCTGGAGCCCGGAGATCCGGCCGTACTCGGTACAGGCGTCCTCCGCCTCCCGGAGCTGCTCGGCTCGCCGGCCCGGCTCGTCCGAGGAGAGTGCCTCCACGAGCGCGTTGACGATGGTGCGACCGTAGCCGCGGAAACGCTCGCGCTGGGCGTCATCGAGCTCGGCCACCCAGGGAATGCTGGAGTGATCGTCCTCCGCAGCGCGCCGGTAGCCCCGGGCCATCCGGCTCGGCGTCTCGCCGAGGTCCGCGAGGGAGGGCCGGACGGACGGCGTCTCGGGCAGGAGGGCCTCCAGGCCGCTCCGGGAGAACCGGCGATGGCCGCCAGGGGTGACGAAGGTCCGCACCATGCCGGTGTCGCCCCAGCGGCGGACAGTGGAGGCGGAGACACCGAGCAGCTTGCACGCTTCGGTGAGCGTGACCCAGCCGGGATCGCTCGTGACGGGACGCGTGACCACGGGACGCCCGAAACCTCCCAAATCTACCAAAGCTGCTCGAACCTGCCGCTATGCTACGGGAGATTGCGGGTGGTCCAGACAGGGCCGACTGGCCTCGCATCGGTCCCATGCGGCCCATGCCGCAACCCTGCCGCTACCCCACGGGACCGTCCCGAATATGGGCATTTCGGTCGCGACTTCGTTTGTCCGGGGAAACCCGCGTGCAGGGTTCGGTGCCTGGAGCGATACGGTGGTCCCGGGGCCAACGGGCCGTTGGTCCCTTCTGCCTTCGGCTGTGCATCAGGCCTACTTGCGGCCATGACTCAAGCGTCCCTGCCGCTCTCCGGCGTCCCCGTCGGCGAGCGGCGTGTCATCACCGAGATCCAGGGCCACGCGCGCGCCGAGCTGGCGCGCGAAGGCCTCCTGCGCGGGAGCGTGGTGCTGGTCGCGGCGCGCACCCCGCTCGGCGGTCCCGTGATCGTGGAGGTGGGTCGTGCCCGGGTCGCCGTGGCAAGCCAGGTGGCGGACAGCGTGATCACCGTGCCGCTCGACACGGTCCAGGCCTGATGGTCGAGCTCGACTGCCACGCGGCGCCAGCCCCCGTCGGCGGTGCCGTGCGCGCAGATGGGCGCGACGACAGGTACGCGGACGGGCGTGCTGACGGGCGCCCCGTGGTCGCGATGGTCGGCCGCCCCAACGTGGGCAAGTCCACGTTCCTCGCGCGCGCCAGCCGCCGCTTCGTCGAGACGGCGAACGCACCCGGCACCACCGTTGGTATCGAGCGCCGGCTGATAGCCGTGGGCGGACGCGAGGCCTGGCTGGTGGACCTGCCGGGCACCCGCTCACTGGACGACGATCCCGCCGGCGACACGCCGTTCTGGAACGCTCCTGCTCGAGGCTGCGCCGGACGCCATTCTCGTGGTCGTCGATGCCGGCCAGCTGGATCGCCACCTCCCAATCGCCATCGCCTGCCGTGACCTGGGCCTGCCGATCGTGGTGGCGGCAAACCTGGCCGACGAGGCCGGCAGGCGCGGGATCACGGTGGACGCCGGCCGCCTCGGCCAGCTCGTCAACGCGCCCGTGCACGTCACCTGCGGACGGAGCGGTAAAGGCGTGGACAAGGCCCTGGCAGATGCCGTCCGCCTCGCCGGCGTGCGCCGCGCGGTCCGGTCCGGGGAGAGCTCGCCCCGGTCGACGATCCCGGCGTCCGTCTTTGCCTTCGACGTGGAGCAGCGCCTCGCGGCAGCTGGTTCGGCCCTGACCGTCGAGCCGCGGTCCCTGGGTGCTGCAGGCTTCCCCGACCCGATCGCCGCGGCCGTCATCGACGGGCGCATCTCGCCACGCGGCGGGGCGTCGCTGCGGATGGCGGGCATGCTGGAGCCCCCGCGCTGGGCCATCGCGGCACGCTGGGCCGAGCAGTCGGAGCGCCGCACCGACGTGCCGGAGCCCCTCGCGGACAAGGCTGCGCGCCTGACGACCTCGCCGTGGCCCGGCATCCCGCTGTTCCTGGGCATCAGTGTCGGCGCCTTCCTGTTCGTCATCTATGTCGGGGGGTTCCTGGCCTCCGCCCTGGGCGAGGTGTGGGCGGCGACCGTGTCCCCGTTCCTCACCTCGGCCGTGCCCGTGGTCATTCCGTTCCCCGTGGTCGCGAGCTCGGTGCTGTGGGCGCTCGACGGCGGCATGCTCGGGATGCTCGCGGTGGGGATCCCGTACGTGCTCACGTTCTACCTGCTCCTTGCGGCGCTCGAGGACTCCGGGTACCTCACCTCCGCGGCGGTGCTCATGGACCGGGTGTTCGGGACGCTCGGGCTGCCCGGTCGGGCGGCGATCCCGCTGCTCGCCGCGGCCGGCTGCAATGTGCCGGCGATCTACGGGACGCGCGTGCTGCGGACACGGCGCGAGCGGCTGCTGGCCTCGTGGCTGGTGACGTTGACGCCCTGCTCGGCGCGGTCCGCGGTGATCATCGCGGCGCTCGCGCCGTTCGCGGGCGTGCAGGTCGCCATCGCGGCGTTCGGCGTGGTGGCTTTGGTCACGATCGGGGCGGGGCTTGCTGCGAACAAGATGATCCCAGGCCGCCAGACAGCCCTGGTGCTGGAGCTGGCCCCCTTGCGGGCGCCGGTCGCCAGTCACGTCGTACGCAAGGCCTGGTTCCGGTTCCGCGCCTTCGTTCTGACGGCCACGCCGATCATGCTCATCGGCTCGCTCGTGCTGGGCGTCGTCTACGAGACGGGCGCCTGGGAGACGGCGGCCGCGGTCATCGGCCCGGTGTTCGAGGCCTCGATGGGGCTGCCGGCGATCGCGGGCGTCGCGCTCGTGTTCGCCTTCCTGCGCAAGGAGCTGGCGCTCCAGCTGCTGATCGTGTTCGCGGCGGCGCAGGCAGGCTACGCGATGGGCCTGGGCGAGCTCATGACGCCGCCGCAGCTGTTCGTGTACGCGGTGGTGGCCTCGATCTCGATCCCGTGCATCGCGACACTCGCCACGCTCAAGGGCGAGCTGGGGACGCGCGGCGCGGTGGCGATCACGGTGGCATCTCTGGCGCTGGCGCTCGTGATCGGGATGGTGCTTGCGCGCCTGCTCGGGATCGCCTGAGCGGCGTCGCGGGCGACACGGACGGACCCACATGCGCCCGCACCATCGGCGGTGCTATCGACGCCGACAACGCGCGTCCGAGACGCCGATCCGCGCCTCATGGCGTCCCTTGACCGTGCGGCCAGCACTGGGGGTGCTGGGAGACGCTGCAGGTCACTGGCCTGGGCCGAGTTCGCCGTGAGGTAGCACGGCGGGTGCTGCGCCGCGCGTGCTGGGGCCCGACCGGCGCGCGGCGGCGCCGTGGCTGCTGGCGCCCGACCGGCGCCCGGCGGCGCCCGCCCGGCGAGTGCCCCTCGTGGCGCCTACGTCGCCTTGAGCCGCTCCTCGCCCAGGGTCTCCGCGCCCGTGCGTCGCCACAGCTCCGCGGCCAGCAACTCCGCCACGGCCGACTCCACGATCGAGCGCACCAGGCGGTTCGCGATCGCGGCCTGCGGCAGCGGGATCGACACGTCGGCGGCGGCCTCCTCGGACCGGACCGGCCCAACCGACACGACGCGGCCGCCGCGCCGGTGGATCGTGCGCACCGCCTCGGCATCGGCGGGAGCTCCGCCATAGAGCAGCACCGGATCGCCGGGGAGCAGCGTGTACAGGCCCACGTGCAGCCAGTCGCCCGTGTCGAAGGGCATCGCAGGCAGGCGCGGCCCCTCCCGCAGCATCAGCGCTGCCTGCTCGAGCGTTCCGGCACGGACCCCGTCGCCCAGGATGTGGATGTGACGGGCGCCATCGAGCACGTCGGCGGCATCGGCGATCCAGGCGTGGCGTCCGGCGATCAGCTCCTGGAGCGCGACCACGGACGCATCGAGCGCGGCTCGATCCTCGTCGGGCTCCCCCAGCCCGGCGAGGGACGCGAGGGCCGCCACCGTGGCCCGGTACGTGAGCGTGGCCACGCCGCTCGCCTCCGCACGGTCCGCGCGCAGGGGGATCAGCGCGTCGGCATGGCGAGCCAGCGGCGAGTCCGGGTTCGCGGTGAGCGCCAGCACGAACGACGTCCCGCGGTTGCGCTCGGCGGCGTTGAGCACCTCGGGTGTCCGACCAGACGCAGAGATCGCGACGACGAGCGTGTCGCGGCTGCCCGGTGAGTACGTTGAGGCGGAGGCGGTCTCCGCGTACGCGTCCCGCTGCGCCTCCCGCAGCCGGCACGCGGCGTCGAGGGCGGCGAACCGCGAGCTGCCCATGCCCACCAGGCGCCAGGTGGGCCGGGCGAGGGCGCCAACCTGGAGGTCGCGGATCGCCGCCTCCTGCGCGCGGAGGACCTCGGCCAGCTCGGCGGGGGCGGCGAGGATGTCCTCGAGAAGGGCAGTAGACCGGTCCACGCTCATGCGGGCTCTCCGTGGTCGAGAAGCCACCGCATGCCCTCGCGCGGTGCCCAGAGCCAGCTGGGCAGCACCGTTGCGGCGTACACGAACTCGTAGGCCTCCTTGGCAACCTCGAACGCGTCGAGGAGGTCGCCGTCAAGTGTGAAGGGCGCGCCTGATCTTCGCAGCCCCCCCGTGTAGGCCGCAAGGAACCGCTGGCGCGCCCGCTCGATCCAGGCGTCGATGTCCAGGCCCGGGCGCTCGATCGGTCCGCCGGTCCGCTGCTCCGCCCGCCGCCGGGCGCTCCGCGCCACGTGATCGAGGGACCGCAGCAGCGAGGCGACATCCCGCAGCGGGGAGTCCAGCCTTCGCCGGTCCTCGATCGGCCGCAGCGGCTCGCCCTCGAAATCGATCACGCGATACCCGTCGGCCGCGACCAGGATCTGGCCGAGGTGCAGGTCGCCGTGGATGCGCATGACGAGCGGCGCCACAGCGACAGCCTCGAAGCGCGAGACGCGAGCAGCGATGGCGGCCGCCTCGCGCTTGAGCTCCGCGCCGGCCCCCGGATCGACGGCGGTCACCGCGGGCAGGGCCGCGTTGAGCTGGCGGTGCGCGTCCAGGCGCCAGGCCTTGAGCTCATCGTGGGTCGCCTCGCGCGGCGCGAGGTCCGGGGCATCCGACGGCGGGGTGGCCAGGGCGGCATGGAGCCCGGCGACGAGCGTGCCCAGGTCCTCGGCCACCTCCGTCGCCCATTCCATCGACACTGAGCCGGGCGCGGCCACCAGGTCCGCCAGGAACTCCGCGGTCTTCTCGTACAGGTCCTCGGCCTCGCCGATGAAGGCCTGGAGCATCGCGACCGTTGCCACGCCGCCGTTCCGCGTCACCACCTCGGCCCAGCCGGCGAGGCGCGGGACCCCCGCGAATGCCGCGTCCTCGGAGAGGTAGGCGGTCAGCTCGAGGTCCGGGTTCAGGCCCGGCTGCAGGCGCCGGTACGCCTTCAGGAGCATCCGCCCGCCGATGACGGTCGATGTGTTCGACTGGTCACGACCCAGCGGCTCCTCGTCGGCCGTGGCCGCGGTGGACGGATCGTCGCCCCAGACATCCTCGAAGCCTGGGGAACGGCGGCAGACCAGCGCGGCCTCGGACTGGACGTTGGCGACGGGGGCCATCGGATCCAGCCCGTCCCGGCCCATCGCCGGCAGCGTGCGTTCCTCGGCGATCGCGGCAGCCAGGGCGCGCCAGGCGCCGTGCCCCTCGCCCGCCTCCAGGACAGCGCCGTCCCGCTCGACGAAGGGGATCGCGTACCGGTCGGTCCGCTCGAGGCGGCCAGGGCCTTCGCCGCCGGCGAGTCCGCCGCCGCGGTCGCCATCTCCGCCCCGCTCGCCGAAGCGCAGGTCGACCAGGGCCAGGACCACGTCCGGCGCCAGCGCGAACGCATGGGCGAGCCGGGCCGACGAGGGGACATCGCCCTTCGCGGTGAACCACCGGCGAGCGGCGAGGTCGACCAGGTCGAGGCTTCGGACGGCCGCAGCGACGGCCGCCCGCTCGAGTGTCAGAGCGACCGCCTAGATCGCCGTGTTGACGGTGACGTGCTTGACGACCGTGTAGTCATCGAGCGCGTACTTGGACCCGTCCTTGCCCCAGCCGGACTCCTTCACGCCGCCGTGCGGTGTCTCGGAGGTCAGTGTGAAGTGGTCGTTGATCCAGACCGTGCCGTACTGGAGGCGGCGGGCGGTGCGCATGCCCTTGGCGAAGGAGCCGGAGAAGACGGAGCTCGCGAGGCCGTACTTGACGTCGTTCGCCCAGGTGATGGCCTGCTCCTCGTCCGTGAAGCGCTGGACCGTGACGACCGGGCCGAAGACCTCCTCCTGGATGATCTCCGAACGCTGGTCGGGGTTGGCGATCACGGTCGGCTCGAAGTAGGCGCCGTGGTCCGCCGGTCGCCTGCCGCCGACCACGAGCTCCGCCTTGTTCTCGAGCGCGGTGTTGACCATCTGCTCGACCTTGTCGGCCTGGGCCCGCCCGATGAGCGAGCCGACGTCGAGGTCGTCCGCGCTCTGCGGGTCGCCCCACTTGATGGTCTTGACCTGGTCGGCAAGCTCGGCCAGGAGGTTGTCGTAGATCGCCGGGGCCTGCGATCACGCGGCACGCCGCGGTGCAGTCCTGGCCGTTGTTCCAGTAGCCGGCGAAGCGCAGGGTGCTCGCGACGAGCTCGAGGTCCGCATCGTCATACACGATCACGGGGGCCTTGCCGCCCAACTCGAGGTGCAGGCGCTTGACGCCCTGCGCGGCGATCTCGGCGATGTGCTTGCCGGTGGCCGTGTCGCCCGTGATCGAGATCATCCGGACCTTCGGATGGCCGACCAGGAGGTCGCCCATCACGCTGCCGGAGCCCGTGATGACGTTCAGGGTGCCGGCCGGAAGGGCCTCCTGGACGATCTCCGCGAAGCGGAGGGCGGACAGCGGCGTGCGGCTGGCGGGCTTGAGGACGCAGGTGTTGCCGGCGGCCAGGGCCGGGGCCAGCTTCCAGGCGGCCATGTACATCGGGTAGTTCCAGGGTGCGATCGAGGCGACCACGCCCACCGGGTCCCGCCGGATCATCGACGTCCGGCCTTCCACGTACTCGGTCACCGCGAGCCCCTCGGGCACGCGGCAGGCGCCTGCGAAGAAGCGGAACAGGTCGCTGGCCACGCCCATCTCGTCGATGGCGGCCCCGACCGGCTTGCCGGTCTGCAGGGACTCGAGACGGCCGATCTCGTCGGCGTTCGCGTCGAGCAGGTCCGCGACCTTGAGGAGCGCGAGGCTGCGGGTCTGCGGGGTGGTATGGCTCCAGCTCTCGAACGCCTCGGCGGCGGCGTCCACCGCGCGGTTCACATCCTCCTGGCCCGAGGCCGGGACGTGCGCAATGGTCTCGTAGACGGCGGGGTTCTCGACGGCTTGCGTCTCACCGGACGCGGCGTCGACCCACTGGCCGCCGATGAACTGCTGGTACGTCTTCACGTGGTCACGCATCTCCCTGCGGTCTCATGGTCGCGCCACCTGGACTGCTGGCGGGGACGCCGCTCCCCGCGACGCCGCGCGGCGGCTGCCGGTGCAGATTGTGCGGCAACCCGGCGCGGGCACGCCACGAGCAATACCGCCACGTGCGACGGACGCATGCACCTCGGCCCCCGCCTTGGCACGAACGGACCGCCAGACGACCAGTGGCCGCCCCGTGCCTACGCCTCCTGCGCCTCCTCGGCCACCGCCTTCGCGATCGCGTCGTACGGAATTGGAGGCCAGGGCGCGCCGCGCTTGCGCAGGTAGGCATTCGCCGCTCCCCGGCCAACGCGCAGGAACTGGATCATGTGGAGCGGTGCCCCGGCATGGGGCATCTCGTCCGTGTCGGAGCGGCCGTTGGCCGTGATCACGTCGCCGACCACGAACACCGTGTCGCCGGCCCGAACCTCGATGGCCCCCTTGAGGACCATCTGTGCGAGGCCCTCGAGGCGCTCGTCGTGGCGGTGGAACAGGAGCGTTGCGCCACCACGCCAGGCAACGGCGTACGGCGGCACGTCCAGCAGCACGACGTCCCTCGTCCCCGGCACCCACCGAACGGCAACACGGACGCTGGCGGGGAACCCGTCGTCCTCCAGGTGGCTCAAGACGGCACCCGCGGGGTATCCACCGAGGCGTGCCAGCAGCGCGTCACTTGCCATGGCGCACCTCGAAGACCTGCGGCGAGGCCGAGAAGTCCCCTCCCGGCCAGACGGTGAACCGCTCCGGCGTCACGCGCAGCGCGATCCGCTGGAAGAGGTACCACGTGAAGATGCGACGGACGAACCGGTTCGCGGTGAACCTGACGCTGTCGGGCTGGCGCCTGGACACGGTGCGGAACAGGCCGATCACATCGGGCGGGTAGTCGAGCACCTCGGCCACGGCGGCCCTGCCCTGGACCAGCACGGCGGGCGCATCCGCCAGACCGGAGCCGGTGGGCTCCGAGAACAGGAGCGCGACCTGCGGATGGCGTCTGGCGTTGTACGCCTTCACGGGGAAGGCGATGGAGACGGCGCACGTGATGTGGCCGTCGACGGGATCGACGAACGGGACAGCCGGCCACGCGATGGCCTCGCCACGCCGGTTGACGGTGGCGAACTCGCAGGTCAGGTACCCGGCGAGCACGGCCCGCACGTCGGACGGGAGGTTCGCGGGTGACACGATGATCTCAGGCATGGGCGCCAGTCTACGGGCCATGGCTATCCCTCTCGCGATGCCCGACCCACCAGCTCAGCGAGCAGGGCGGAGGCCGCGTTGATGACCGGGCCGCCGCGGGAGTCGTTCGAGAGGGCGTAGACCGAGCCCGCTCCCACGTGGATCCCGCCCGGCGTGAGGATGCTGATCATCGCGCCCCCGTGGCCGGGCGGGCCGGGGCGCTCACCGTCGAGCGGACCGGTCACCGCGACCACCTCCTCGGCGCGGAACAGCAGGTCATCAACGAGCCGGCCGATCTCCGCATCCGGGGCCTCCCACACGACGCCTGCGCCCGAGTAGTTCAGGTAGCGCGCCGAGCCGTCGCGGAAGCCGGCGAGCGTGTCGAGGCCGTCGTCGGTGTGCATATCGACGACAACGCCCAGCGCGCGGCGACCGCTCAAGCCCGGGTCGATCCCGGCGAGGCGGGCCAGGTGCCAGGCCTGCAGGAAGAGGCGGGTCTCGCGCTCCGGGGCCGGGGCGGCGGCGATGGTGCGCAGGGCCGCAGGCGCATCGCCGGCCTCGGCGGCCGCCGCCAGCTCCACGATGTACCGCGTCGCCTCCCCTCCCCGCGTGAACACCTCACGCGCGCGGGCCGGCGCCAGATCGGCGAAGAGGAGATTGCGCAAGGCCTCGGACGGGGACGGCGCGGCGAAGGTGTCGGTCATCAGGACGCCTCCACGGACCGACGGACCGGCGCCTCGCGCTGCCAGGCGAGGATCGCGATCGTGCCCACGAGGGACCCGCCCAGCACGATCCAGGCGGCGGCCACCGAGATGGCGGGTCCAGAGAGATCCTCGGCCCGGATCACGAGGGCGCCGAGCATCAGGGCCAGCGCCGCGCACTGGGCGATGAGCGGCTGCCGTAGCGACGAGCGGCGCCGGTCGAGCGCGATGCCGATCGCGATCACGCCGGGCAGGCACAGCATCGGCGCCTGGATCCGGGCCGACAGCGGCGTCATCTTCCACGGCCAGACGTCGATGAACAGCGTGGGCACCAGGTACAGCAGCACGGCGAAGCCCATCGTGCCGAGGCCGATGATCAGCATGACCCGCACGAGCCGATGATCGGTCAGCGCATCTTCGGGCTGCGGGCCGGGGTCCAGCCGCCGGTTGCGCAGGAAGGCCAGGACCACGAGCGGCGGCGCGACGATGTACACGATCGTCCACACCCACGCCGTGACCCGCTCGAACAGGAACAGGTCCCGGTGGAGGAAGGTCGTCACCAGGAGCAGCGACGCGAACGTCGCCACGGCCGGCACCCCGAGGTGCACCCGGTGCCACTGGCGCGCGGCGAGGAGCGAGGTGAAGAAGACGGCGCCGCCGGTGTACGCGGACCCGAGCAGCATGGCCGTGAGCCGCGGCTTGATGTCCCACGCGAACACGAGCGACGCGGCGGCGTTGTTGACATACAGGATGCCGAACGCGACCAACAGCACCGGGCTGACGACGAACGCGACGACCCGCGTCAGCCGCTGGATCCGGTCGGTGCGTCCCGCGGGCGCGGGGGTCGGCGGGGGCGTGGGCTGGGACGTCACCGCGTCACCGCCTGCTGCGAGACCGCGAGGCGCTCGATGAGGTCGGCGGCGCGGGTCGTGCCGTCGGTTGCCTGCATGCGGGCGCTGACCCCGGCCAGTCGCGCCTTGAGCGCCGCGTCGCCCAGGAGCCGGTCCACCGCACCCGTGAGCTCGTCGTCCTCGAAGTCGTAGGTCGCCAGGCGCACCCCGAAACCCGTCTCGTCGACGCGTTGGGCATTGTCCACCTGGTCCCAGAACAGCGGCAGGACGACCATCGGCTTGCCGTGATGGAAGGACTCCACGACGGTGTTGTTGCCGCCGTGGGTGATCACGAGATCCACCTGCGGCAGGATCGCGGGCTGCGGCAGGAAACCCTCGCCGGTCATGTTGTCGCGGAGCGTGATCTCGTCCGCGAGCGGGCCTTTCGACACGATCACACGGTGCTCCGTCCGGCCGAGCACGTCCACCAGCCGTTGCATGAGGCCCACGTCAGCGGAGCCCAGTGAGCCCAGGGAGAGGTAGATCAGTCCGCCGTCGCGCGTCGCCAGGTCCTCCGGGAGCGACCAGGTCGTGTCGGCCGCGCGCACCGTCGAATTGAGCTGGTGCCAGGTGGGGCCAAGTGGTGCAGCGCGCTCGTAGTCAGCCTCGCGTGGGTAGCTGTAGATGTTGAGGAACGGGGACTCGTGCATGAAGTCGGGGCCGTTCGCGCCCCAGGCAAGCCCACCCGCACCGGCCTCACGACAGAAGGCGTCGAAGTCGGCCCACATGTCGGCGTGCGTGCGGCGCACTTCCTCGAGGAATGCAGGCCACTGGCTCCTGTCCGCCGCGGGGTAGCCGGACGAGAACGGCGCCACGAGCGGGTCCTTGATCTCGGCGGGGTTGCATGAGAGGAGCCGGGCCCACGGGTGGCGCGTGGCCATGATCGTCGGGAACGAGACGACGTTGTCCTCGACGATGGCGTCGGGGGCGAGCTCGTCGATGATCTCCGCCAGCCGCGGGGCCACGTACTTGGCCCCGTCGATAAGCGCCTGGAACGTCGGGGCGATGAACTCGCCCAACTGCTCGATGGTTGGCTTGCGGAAGACGGGCGCGGTGTCGCGGATGAAGTCGATCCAGAACTGGCCGGGCACTTCCGGCTCGGCGGGCGGCGGGCCGAGGCGCATGAGGCGTTCCTCGAAGCCCTTGGCCTCCAGGCTGCCCGCGAACGACTCCTCCACGATGAAGACGACGCGGTGCCCGCGCGCCCGCAGCACATTGCCGATTCCGACGCAGTTGTTCGTCGGGCCGTAGGCGCCCTCGGGAAAGAAGACGATCGTCCTACCGTCGGTCACCGGTGCCCACCTCCCTGGTCCATGGATCGCGGGATGATCGCATGCGGACCGCCCGGAGTTGCCGCCGTCCCGCGCTCCGCGGCGGTATCGTCGAAGGAGACACGGGGAGGACACCAGCCATGACCTTGCGCATCGACTCGCTCAGCAAGCGGTTCGGCGCCGTCCAGGCGCTCGACGGCATCTCGTTCACCGTGCAGCCCGGCGAGGTCTTCGGGTTCCTGGGCGCCAACGGCGCGGGCAAGACCACCACCATGCGCATCGTCCTGGGCCTCATGAAGCCCGATGCAGGCACGGTCACCTGGCAGGGCCAGCCCACCGACGCGTGGCCCCGGCGGACGTGGGGCTACATGCCTGAGGACCGCGGCCTGTACCTGCGGATGAAGGTGATCGACCAGCTCGTCCACTTCGCCGCGCTCTACGGGGTCCCGCGCCGCACCGCCCGCGCCGAGGCACTCCACTGGCTGACCCGCTTCCGCATCGCGGACCTCGCAGAACGCCGTGCCGAGACGCTGTCCAAGGGCAACCAGCAAAAGGTCCAGTTCATCGCCACGGTGCTGCAGCAGCCGGACGTGCTCCTGATGGACGAGCCGTTCGTGGGCCTGGACCCCGTCAACGTCTCGCTCCTGCGGGCCGCCTTCCTGGAGCTTCGCGACTCGGGCCGGACGATCGTGTTCTCCACGCACCAGCTCGACCAGGCGCAGGCGCTGTGCGACTCGGTCGCGATCATCGACCACGGACGGATGGTGACGACTGGCTCGACGCTGGAGGTGCGCCGTTCCACGGGCCGGCGGGCCGTTCGCATTGCGACCTCGTCCACGGCGGGCGATGGTGCCGGCTGGCTGGCCGGGCTGAAGGGCGTGACCGTGACGGCGGACTCGAACGACCTCACCGAACTGCGCGTGGACGTCGGCACGGACCCCCAGGCGATCCTGCGCGCAGCCCTTGAGCGCGGCGAGGAGGTGCTCACGTTCGAGGTGGGTGACCCGTCGCTGGAGGATGTCTTCGTGGAGCGGGTGGGCACGCGCATGGTCGACGAGGAGCGCACGCTCGCCGCGGGCGCAGGAACCGCCCGATGAGCCGGGTCGCCAACGTCACCACCATCGCCCGCCGCGAGTACGTCGTCCGGACGCGGTCCCGCAGCTTCGTCATCGCCACGCTCCTGCTCCTGGTGGGCGTGATCGCCATCTCCTTTACGCCGGCGCTCATCGAGCGGCTGGGGCGGACGAACCCCACCCGTATCGCCGTCACCTCGGTGGAGCCCGGGGTTGCCGCCACCGCGAGCGCGGCGCTGGCCCCGCTGCTCAACGGCTCCGCCGGCCCCGAGGGTGGCGGGGTGGAGGCGGGGGGCTATGAACTGACGGTTGGCGGATCGCTCGACGGGGAGCGCGCCCGCGTGACCGGTGGCGAGCTCGACGGCGTCCTCGCCGTCAGCCGCGGCGCCGACGGCGAGCTCGCGTTCACCTACTACACGGAGGACAGCTCGGACGGGCGCACCGCCACGCTCGTCCGCCAGGGCGCCAACGCCTTCGCCATCGCCGACCGCCTCGACCGCCTCGGCATCGCCCCGGACGATCGTGCGGCACTGTTCGCGCCCGCCTCGATGGAGGTGGCCTGGCCCGATCCCGACCAGCCCGGGCCGACCAAGGACGGGACCGCGCTCGTCGGCGAGAGCCTGCTGGGCTTCGGCATGACGATCCTCATCTTCATGATGGTGATCATCTATGGGAACTGGATCGCCCAGAGCGTGGTGGAGGAGAAGTCCTCGCGCGTGATGGAGGTGGTGCTCAACGCGGCAACGCCGTTCGAGCTGCTCAGCGGCAAGGTGTTCGGCGTGGGGGCCGTGGCCCTCACGCAGTACGCCGCGCTGATGGCGGGAGGCATCATCTCGCTCGCGCTCCAGGGGCCGGTGACCGGGCTCATCCTCGGCGGGACGAGCGGATCGATGGATGTGCCCCTCGGCCTGACGCCCGGACTGCTGGTTGCGCTCGCGGTGTACGGGGTGCTGGGGTTCCTGCTGTACGCGACGCTGTTCGCGGCCGCCGGGTCCCTGGTCAGCCGGAGCGAGGACGTCAACAGCGCCGTGACGCCGCTCACGATGCTGTGCACGCTGGGGTACATCATCGGGACGTACGGGTCCACGGGGCTGCTGGACTTCGGCGACGCCTGGATGGTCGGCTTGACGATGGTCCCGTTCCTGAGCCCGTTCATGATGCTGAGCCGTGTCGCGGTGGGCGCGGTGGAGCCGTGGCAGCTGGGCGTGTCGATCTCGCTGCTCGCGGTGTCGGTGGTGATCGCCCTATGGGTTGCCGCACGGATCTACGCCGTGGGCGTGCTGCTCTACGGCTCGTGGCCGGGCTGGAAGGGCGCCTGGAAGCTGATGCGCACAGGGATGTGACGGTACGGCGGCCGGGCGGTATCGGTGGGCCGAGCAGGCGGGCTGGCCCGGGCGAACCGCACTGGCTGGGACTCAGAAGGGGCGGTCCTCGATGTCCACCTCGCGGCGCACCCCTGGCGCCCACGGGATCGTCGCGCGACGCACCACGCCCACCAGCGCGTAGAGCGTCAGCGACAGCATGCTGGTGACCAGGATCGCGGCGAAGACGAGGTCCGTCCGGAACGACTTGGCCGAGAGCTGCATCCAGATGCCCAGGCCGTCCTTGGCACCCACGTACTCCCCGAAGACCGCGCCGATCACCGCGTACACCACGGAGATGCGCAGGCCGGTGAAGAACGACGGCAGCGCCGACGGCCAGCGCAGCTTCCGGAACGTCTGCCCGTCGCCTGCGCCGTAGGAGCGCATCAGGTCCTCAGCGTCGGACGGGACGGAGCGGAAGCCGTCGAGGAGGGCGATGCAGACCGGGAAGAAGGTGACGAGCACGACGACGATGACCTTGGGGAACAGGCCGAAGCCGAACCAGAGCAGCAGGAGCGGCGCGAGGGCGATTACCGGGATCGTCTGCGAGGCGACGAGAAGCGGCTCCACTGCGCGGCGCACGGCCGGCGTCCGGTCCATCGCCACTGCCGCCCCGATCGCGAGCAGCACCGCCGCCGCAAACCCGATCACCGTCTCCAGCAGCGTCGGGACCGCATGCCGGGCGGCGTCACCCTTGAACTGCCAGAGCGCGCCCGCGATGCGAGAAGGCGAGGGCAGCACCACCGGATCCACCGCGGCCAGCCGGACGTAGGCCTCCCACAGGGCGAGGAGGCCGACCACCAGCAGGATCGACGGGAGGCGGCTTCTCACCCTGTTACCGCATCACCATGCCACTCCATCACCACGTCACCATGCGATCACGGCAGGAAGTCGTTCGTGAAGAGCGACGCGTAGTCAGGGGCCGCTGCGAGGGGCTGGCCGTCGGCACCGGTGAGGAGTCCCTGCTCGAACAGGAATGCCGAGTAGCCGGTCCACTGCTCGAGCGTCTGGGTGCCCACCCTGCCGTCCGCGTCGACCAGCAGGCCTTCACCCGCCATGAACACGGCCGACGCCGTGGGCAGGTCCGGGTTGGCCTCGAAGACCCCCGGGTTCTGGTCCACCAACATCTGCGCCGCTTCCTCCGGGCTTGCGGCGGCAAACTCGAAGCCCTTGACCGTCGCGCCGACGAAGGCCTTCGCGGCCGCCGGGTTGGCGTCCAGCCACTGGGTGTCACACGCGAGGACGACCTGGTAGAAGTCCGGGAAGCCGTAGTCCGTGAATGTGAAGCTCCGCAGGGCGATCCCGCGCTGGGCAGCCTCGATGCCCTCCCAGGCGGCGAAGGTGATGACGAAATCGGCGCGCTTCGCGTACAGGGCCTCGTAGGCGGCGGTGTCGAGCGTCACGGTCTCGAACTCGCCCGTGCCGCCGTCGGCCTTGATGACCGCCTGCAGGGTGGGCACCTCGTTGGGGTAGCCGAAGCCGGCGTAGGTCGTGCCGTCGAGGTCCCTGGGCCGCCCGATCGCCGACTCGTCGAGGACGGCGATCTCCTGCGCCGTGTGCTGCAGGATGGCCATGACGCTCCGGATCGGGGCGCCAGCGGCGACGGCGAAGGTCAGCGAGTCCTGGAAGCTGATGCCGCATTCGGCCTGGTGGGCGGCGAGGATCGCCTCGGGGGTGGTGCCGCCGTACGGGAGGACCTCGAGCTCGACGCCGGCGTCGGCGTACCAGCCCTTCGCCTGGGCGACGTAGAAGCCGGTGTGGTTGGTGTTCGGCGTCCAGTCGAGCGCGAGGCGGACCTTCGCAGGCTCGACGCGGTCGGGGATGTCGGTGGGAGCCGGGGTGGCCGGGGCGGCCGTCGGGGCGGTCGAAGCCGGCGGGGTGGTCGAAGCCGCCGAGCCCGATGAGCCAGAGCCACATCCGGCGAGCAGCAGAACGAGCAGGGCGGCGGCGAGGGGGCGGCGGGAGGAGGTGTCCACGTTCGCTTCGGTTCCTTGTCGCAGAGACGATGACGCCGCCCCCGGAGCCGGGGACGGCATCGAACCGAGCGGGCCTGCTTCCTACACCGGTACGAGCCGGATCAGGTTCCGCGGGTCTGTGGCTTTGGGCCACACTCTCAGCGCTCGAAGCGCTCCCCGGAGGCGGATATGCGGTTGTCCGCGGAGTCTACACCCCGGCAGCGGCCTCGACCCTCGCGGCCCCAGATGTGGGGCGTTTCCGGCGTTAGCCCTCAGTGCTGAGCCCCCAACTTGTCGATTCTGCAGGTGAGCCCTGTACCGAAACTGACGAAACGCCCCCACGCTGGGGCGGCCGCGACGCTCGACGCGCTCACCGCGCTCCCGGGAGCGTCGCGCGCAGCCCGTGGTGGCCCTGTCCGATCAGGCCTCGGGCGCCCCCGACAGGGTCGCGCGGAGCCAGGCGACGACCCCCGCGAGCACCTCGTCCTTCTCGGGCTCGTGGTGGCACTCGTGGCGCAGGCCCTCATGGACCTGGAGCGTGACGTTCTCCTTCCCCTCGAGGCGGGCGGACGCCGACGGCGGCACGAGGGGATCGGCGGACCCGTGGAGGACATACGTCGGGACCGGCATCGAGTCGATGGCAGCAATGGCCGCCTGGACCCGGTCCTGCTCGGCGAACGCGAGCGCCCCGAACTTGACGGTGGATGAGGCCGACGTCAGCGGATCGGCCAGGGAGGCGGCGTCGATGGCCGGGTCCCGCGACACCGCGCCCATCGGCACGCCGTTCGCCATCTTGAGGCCCGGCACGATCGAGGCCAGCACCGGGGCGACCTTGTGCTTCCAGGGCGCCAGGTTGTCCTCGAGTCCGGGGGCGGAGAGCACGAGGGCGTCCGGCAGCGGCCGCTCCCGCCCCGACAGCACGTAGCCCGCGGCGACGAGCCCACCCATCGAGTGGGCGTAGAGCACCAGCGGCAGGCCCGGGTACAGCTCACGCAGCGCCGTCAGACGTGCCCCGAGGTCGTCATGAAGGGTCGGCCACTCGTCAACCCAGCCGCGTCGCCCGCCCGAGCCGCCGTTCCCCCGGTGGTCGTATGACCAGACCTCGAGGCCGGCCGCCGTGAGGGCATCGGCCACCGTCTGGTAGCGCCCCCCGTGCTCACCGAGACCGTGCACGACCTCGACGACGCCCCAGGGCTCGCCTGCCGCCTGCCAGCGCAGCGTCCGCAGCTGGGTGCCGTCCGCCATCTGTGCCGCCCCGATCGACGGCGAGGACGACGATGGCGAAGCGGACGATGGCGAAGCCGACGGTGACGAAGCCGACGGCGTGCTGATCCCGGTCATGCGTGGCTCCCTGATGGCGGACCCCCGCCCGTGAGCGTACCCCTGCGGGGTCTGCTCCGGTTACGATCGGGCGCATGACCGCCATATGGACCGAGATCGGCGACCGGGTGCTCGTCCGTCGCTACCCCTTCTACGACCAGAACATCGTCGTGGTGCTCGGGCGGGGCGAGGCGCTGGTCGTGGACACCCGCAGCACCCCCGCTCAGGCCCGCGAGATCCTCGACGATCTGCGTGACCTCGGCTCGCCCAAGGTCGGCGTTGTCGTCAACACCCACGGCCACTACGACCACGCCTTCGGCAACAGCGTCTTCCGGCCCGCGGTGATCTGGGGCCACGAGCGGTGTGCCGTGATGCTCGAGGAGACAGGCGAGCGCCAGCGGACCCGGACCGCAGAGGCGGAGCCGCGGCTGGCCGCCGAGCTGGCCGAGGTGGAGATCGATCCGCCCGACCGGACCTTCAGCCTCGGCGCCACGCTCGAGGTCGGCGGACGGCGGGTGGAGCTGGCGCACCTGGGCCGGGGTCACACCGACAACGACATCGTGGTGGTCGTGCCCGATACGGCGGTGCTCTGCGCAGGCGACCTGCTCGAGAACGGCGCCGTCCCCTTCTTCGGCGACGGCTACCCGATGGACTGGCCCGAGACCGCCCAGCGTCTGCTTGCGATGACCGACGAGACGACTGTGGTGGTCCCCGGGCATGGCGCGCACTCGGACCGCACGTTCGCCGCGGCGCAGATGGTGGCGTTCCGCGAGCTTGCGGCGCTCGCCGCCAAGGTCCACGGGGGAGAGATGGACATGGAGGCGGCGCTCGAGCGGGCGCCGTGGCCCACCGAGGCAGCTCGCGCGCCGCTCACGCGGGCGCTGGCCCAGCTGCGGGGCGAGCTGGACCGGTAGGCCCGGGCACTCTGGGGGGTGCACGGCCCACGGACAGAGCGTGCCGTCCGGCCCTTCACCCGCCCGCGCCCGGTCCGCAACCATCACCGGAACCGGCGATGCATGGGCCGGTCCACGTGAGGGGGACGCAGGCATGAGCGACGCCGGGCCGGACCACGAGGCGATGCCAGACCAGATCGTGCCAGGCCAGGTGACGGCGGAGCAGGTGGCGATCGGAGACGCGCCCGACGACGGCCCTGTCGGCCTGTGGGCCACCCGAACGGCGCGCTACCAGCAGCCGGGCTACAGCGAGCCCCTGTTCCACCCCGCTCAACCTGTGGTGGCCGGGGCAGCACCGCAGCTGCAGGGCACCTGGCGGTCGGCGGGCCACCGGTCCTCGAACGTCCGGGCCATGGTCCTCATGGCGTGCCTCGCCGGCACGATGCTCATCAACGCCGCGTACTCGGCGATGTCCCTCGCGAGCCTCGGGATGCTGGATCCGGCGGCCGAGGAGATCTCGCTCGATGCCCTGGGCCTCCTCCTCGCCGCGGGGACGGTGTCCCTGGTTGGCGCGGTCGGCTACTACACCACGGCCGTCGCACTCATGGCCTGGCTCTCGCGGGTGGTTGACAACGTGCCGCCACTCACCGGGTGGACCCCGCGGCGGAGTCCCCGCGAGGCAATCGGCTGGTGGTTCGTCCCGCTTGCCTCCTACGTCGTGCCCTACCAGATCGTGCGCGACACGGTGGACTTCCTCGAGCGTCCGCAGCGGGTGTCACAGGGGCTCGTCAACGCCTGGTGGGCGTGCTTCCTGGTCAGCATCTTCGGAACGATCCTGGCCAACGCCATCACGGGCGCCTCGGTGACCGTGGGTGATTTCAGGACCGCGATCCTGTTCGAACTGGTGCCCGACGTCGCCCTGCTCGTGTCGGGCGTGCTGCTGTTCGCCATCGTGCGGCGCGTCGAGCGGGCCAGCGTGGGGCACGCGACCCAGGTCGCCATGCGGCCCGCGGAGGGCGATGCCAGCATGGCGCCCGTCGCGCCACCGGTGGACGAGCCGGCCCGCGAGCGGGTGATCGTGACCGCATCGGCCGACGGGCCCGCAGCTCCCCCGCCGCCTCCGGGGCAGCCTCCGTCCTGACCGGGCGAACGCCTGCCCGACGGAGCGAGCGTCAGCCTGCGACCCGCACCACCCAGCGGCCGCGGGCCTGGCCGGCGTGGATTCCGTCCAAGGCGCCCTCAAGCGAGTCGAGGCCCACCTCGGTGATGCCGTCGGTGATGCCCCGCGGCAGCAGGTCGTCACCCAAGCGGGCCCAGAGCGCACGACGGGGTCCGATCGCCATGTTGGCCGAGTCCATCCCCAGCAGCGCACAGCCACGCAGGATGAAGGGGAAGACGGTGGTGGCAAGCTCGGCCCCCGACGCGTTCCCTGATGACGCCACCGCGGCACCGATCCGCAGGGTCCGCAGCACGTAGGGCAGCGTCGCCGCGCCCACGGTGTCCACAGCGCCCGCCCAGCGCTCGCGCTCCAGCGGCTTGCCTGGCCCGGTGACCTCCTCGCGGGCCAGGATTCCGACCGCCCCCAGGTCGCGAAGCCGGTCGGCCTCGTCGGCCTTGCCAGTGGCCGCCCAGACCTCGTGGCCGCGCGCCGCCAGGATGGCGATGGCATTCGAGCCCACCCCGCCCGACGCCCCGGTGACCAGGACCGGTCCGTCGCCCGCGCGCAGGCCGCGATCCTCGAGCGCCTGGACGCTCATGCCTGCGGTGAACCCGGCCGTGCCGATGGCCATCGCGTCACGCGCGGTGAGGCCCGCCGGCAGCGCGACCGCATACCCCGACGGGATGCGGGCGTACTCCGCGAACCCGCCGTGGCGCCCGACCCCGATGTCGTACCCGTTCGCCAATACCCTTGCGCCCACCGGGAAGGCGTCGTCGTCCGACGCCGCGACGGTGCCGGCCAAGTCGATGCCGGGGACCAGCGGGTACGAGCGGGCCACCCTGCCGTCCTCGCGCGCCGCAAGGCCGTCCTTGAAGTTCACCCCCGACCACTCGACGTGGACGGTGACCTCGCCCGGCGGCAGGTCCGCGGGCCCTAGGTCACGGAGGCCCCGGGAGAAGGTGCCGCCATCGGGGCGGTCGACGACGTAGGCGCGGAAGGCGGCAGGCAGGTCGGACATGCGCGGATGATGCATGGTCCAGGCAGACGCGTCACCCGCCGTCGCACGCCACGCGTTCACGGCAACCTCACAGGAACCTCTCAGGAAGCACGCGCACAATCCCCAGCATGGCCACAGCACCCGACCCGGGCACCGCGCCCACGCCCGCGCGGATCCTCGTCGTGGACGACGAGCCCGCGATCACCGAGCTGCTCGCCACCGCCCTGCGCTACATGGGCTACGAGGTCACGGTGGCCGCATCCGGGATTGCGGCGCTCGAGGCTGCGGCGACCACGGCGCCCGCCCTCGTCGTCCTCGATGTGATGCTGCCCGACATCGATGGCTTCGAGGTCTGCCGCCGCCTTCGGGACCAGCGCGACTTCGTTCCCGTGATCTTCCTCTCGGCCCGCGATGCTGAGGATGACCGCGTCACCGGCTTCGTTCGCGGCGGGGACGACTACGTGACCAAGCCCTTCAGCCTCGAGGAGCTCACCCTGCGCATCCGCGCGCTCCTGCGGCGCACCGGTGCGGCGGCGGGTGGCGGCGAGGCCGACAGCGCGCGCCTGCGCTACCGCGACCTCGAGATGGACGAGGACCGCCACCAGGTGTGGAAGGCCGGCCGCGAGGTGGAGCTCTCCCCCACCGAGTTCCGCCTCCTGCGCTACTTGCTTCTCAACCCCGAACGGGTGCTGTCCAAGCAGCAAATTCTCGACCACGTCTGGCAGTACGACTTCAACGGCGAGGACAACGTCGTGGAGACGTACGTGAGCTACCTGCGGCGCAAGCTCGATGACGCGGATCCACGCCTCATCCGCACGGTGCGCGGCTTCGGCTACGTGCTGCGGACCGATCCGTCGCGGCCATGAGCCCCAGCGCATGAGCGTCCCGCCGTGAGCCTCCGGGCGAGGCTGGTACTCGCGGTGGCCGTCATCGTCGGCGGCGCGCTCCTCGTGAGCGGCGTGCTCCTTGCGCACTTCACGCGCGCCGCCCTCGTGGACCGCATCGACCAGGAACTGGTCACCGTTGCCACCACCAGCAACCGCGTCCAGCGCCTCGGCGAGCTCACCTCCAGCGATTCCGATGCCGGCCGGCGGCTGGCCGTCCTGCGTCTCGACGAGCAGGGCAACGTGCTGACCGCGCTCGAGTCCGGGTTCGCGTCAGACCCCGACCCCCTCCCGGTCCTGCCCGTGTACGAGGAAGGCATCCCGTCCGACGCGTACGGCCGGATCGAGACCCGCACATCCATCGATGGCACCACGGAGTACCGCGTCATCACCGCCGAGATGCGCGCCGGCGAGGGCCGGCGACGCGGCGTGGTTGCCATCGCCGCGCCGTTGTCCACCGTGGATGCCGCCCAGCGCGCCCTCGTGCGCACGATGGCGGTGGTGGGCGTGGTCGCCATGCTGATGACGATGGGCCTCGCCTGGCTCGTGATCCGGCGCGGTCTGCTGCCACTCGAGCGCATGACCCGGACGGCCGAGGAGATCAGCGCCGGCGACCTCTCGCATCGCGCGGGCATCCCCCGCGACGACACCGAGGTGGGGCGCCTGGGCGCCGCGTTCGACACCATGCTCGACACCGTCGAGGACGCCTTCGCCGAGCAGCACGCGGCCCTCGGTGCGAAGGCCCGATCGGAGGACCAGCTGCGGCGCTTCGTCGCGGACGCCTCGCACGAGCTGCGCACGCCGCTGACCGCGGTCCGGGGCTATGCCGACCTCTACGCGGCGGGCGGCCTGGAGGACCCCGAGGCGCTCGCGCGGGCGATGGACCGGATCGGCACGGAGAGCCGGCGCATGGGCGGCCTCGTGGAGGACCTCCTGCTCCTCGCCCGGCTTGACCAAGGGCGGCCGGTGCGCCGGGACCACGTGGACATCTCCCGGATCGCCGCCGACGCGGTCGCGGATGCGCAGGCCCTGGAGCCCGGGAGGCCGACGGTGGGCGCCATCGACCCCGGGATCCTCGTCGCCGGTGACGAGGACCGGCTCCGCCAGGTCGTGGGCAACCTGCTGGCCAACGTGCGCGTGCACACACCGGCCGGCAGCCCCGCGGAGGTGGTCCTGCACCAGGACGGCGACTGGGCCGAGCTGCGGGTGATCGACCACGGGCCGGGCATCGACCCCGAACATGGCGCCCTCGTGTTCGACCGGTTCTTCCGCGCCGACAAGGGCCGGAGCCGGGAGCACGGCGGCACGGGACTCGGCCTCTCCATCGTGGCCTCGCTCGTGCACGCCCATGGGGGCCAGGTGGGCCACGAGCCGACCCCCGGCGGGGGCGCGACCTTCGTCGTCCGCATCCCGCTGGCCTCATAGGCAGCCCTGGGCGCCCGGTTCACAGCCAGTTCCCAGCCGCCGCCCGGCGACAACACAATCCCGACGCGGGAGAATGGCGACATCGACCTTCCAGCACCCGGGGATCGAAGCCGTGAAACTGCACCCGTCCCTCGTCATCCTCCCGCTCGTCGGACTCCTCGTCGTTGCCGGAGCCGGCGCCGTCCTGGCGACGGCGGCCGACGCCCCCGCCGCAGCACCGGCCGCACCCGCGGCCGCCACGCCGACCCCCGACCCCGCGGCATCGGCCAAACCCAGGCTCGAGCGCACGGACACCGTCCTCGAGGATGCGCTGACCGGCCTCGTCACGGACGGCACCATCACCGCCGACCAGAAGTCGAAGATCCTCGACGCTGTGACCGCGGAGCGGACCGCCCGCCACGAGCAGCGCCAGGCCGACCGCCAGGTCCTCAAGGACGCGCTGGCCGACGGTGAGATCACGCAGGCCGAGCTGGACAAGCTCTCCGTGGACCACTGGCTCCGCCAGGCAACCGACCTCATGGCCGACGGCAAGATCACCACCGACGAGCTGCGCGGCCTCGGCCGCGGCTTCAAAGGCGGCAATGGAATGGGCGGCATGCGCGGCCACGGGATGGGGGGCCACGGGATGTGGGGCAAGGGCCCGGCGGCCTCACCCGCAGCGAGCCCGGCGGCGACCTCCGGCACGAGCGGCTGACCGGACCCGTCTCCCTGCGCCCGCCGGGGAACCCGAGAGTTGCATTTCGGTTCCGATCGGCGGGTCGGGGTTGACGGAACCGCGCCCCATCCCCCATTCTCCGCCACCAATGACTCACACGACTGTCTCCTGGTTGATGCGCATGCGTGGGCGGCCCCGTCGTTCGGAGGACGGGCGCCGGGTCTCCGCGCGCTGACCAGCAGCTGACAGCGGGGACCACGGCGTCCCGAGGTCCCGGGGCCGCGAACCAGCGAGGGTTCGCGGCTTCTCTGTTCTCCGGCCACAGACGACGGGTAGCCGCCGAGCCCGACCCCTCAGGGGCCACCTCGACGACCATCCAGCCGCCGGCATCGACCGGCTCCAGTCCCGGAGAACCACCCCGATGAGCTTCAACCCCAGCGCCCTGGGCAACCTCCGCCCTGAGACCCAGGCCCTCCACGCCGGCCAGAACCCCGACCCCACGACCAAGGCCCGCGCCGTCCCGCTGTACGCCACCACGTCCTACGTGTTCGACGACGCGGCGCACGCCGCCCGCCTCTTCGGGCTGCAGGAGTTCGGGAACATCTACACCCGGATCATGAACCCCACCACCGATGTCTTCGAGCAGCGCATCGCCGCGCTCGAGGGGGGCGTGGCGGCTCTCGCATTGAGCTCCGGCCAGGCAGCCGAGACGCTCGCGATCCTCAACCTCGCCCGCGCCGGCCAGAACATCGTCGCCTCATCCAGCCTGTACGGCGGCACCTACAACCTGTTCCGCCACACGCTGCCCAAGATCGGCATCACGGTGAAGTTCGTGGACGGGTCCGACCCCGCCAACTACGCGGCCGCGATCGACGAGAACACCCGCGCCCTGTACCTCGAGACCATCGGCAACCCCCGCCTCGACGTCGCCGACATCCCGGCCGTGGCCAAGGTCGCCCACGACCACGGGCGTGCCGCTGCTCGTGGACAACACCTTCGCCCCGCTCCTGGCCAAGCCGCTCGCGCTCGGCGCCGACATCGTCATCCACAGCGCCACCAAGTGGATCGGCGGGCACGGCACCGTCATCGGCGGCGTCGTGGTGGACGGCGGCACGTTCGACTGGGCCGCCAGCCCGCGCTTCCACGAGGACTTCGTGGCGCCCGATCCGTCGTACCACGGCGTCAGCTACACCGAGGCGTTCGGTCCGCTGGCCTACATCCTCAAGCTCCGCGTCGTCGGTCTTCGCGACCTGGGCGCTGCGCTCTCGCCGTTCAACGCGTGGCAGCTGATCCAGGGCCTCGAGACCCTGCCGCTGCGCATCGAGCGCCACAGCCAGAACGCGCTGGCGGTGGCCAAGTGGCTGCAGGACCGCCCCGAGGTGGCGTGGGTCAACTACCCGGGCCTCACGGGCCATGCCACGCACGAGGTCGCGACCCGCGTCCTCACGGGCGGCGGCTTCGGCGGGATGATCACGTTCGGCATCAACGGCGGCGTCGACGCCGGGCGGACCTTCATCGACAGCGTCCACCTGTTCAGCCTTCTCGCCAACGTGGGCGATGCGAAGTCCCTCGTGATCCACCCGGCCAGCACCACGCACCAGCAGCTCACCGACGAGGAGCAGGTCGCGTCCGGCGTCACGCCAGACCTCATCCGCCTCTCGGTGGGCATCGAACATATCGACGACATCCTCACCGACCTCGACCAGGCCCTCCGCGCCGCGACCGCCCCGGCGGCCGAGCGCGAGACCGCCGCCAGCCTGTAGCCGTCATGGCTGCGGACGGCACGCACAACCCGGGGGGCGACGTCCTCCCGGGAGCGTCCCCGAGCACCTCGTCATCGAGCCCCGCCCGGCTCCCCCTCGGGACCGGGCGGCTCGAGACCGCCGACCTTGGGCTGTTCGAGCTCGAGGCTGGCGGCGATCCCCTGCCTGTCACCCTCGCCTACCGGCACGACGGACCGGGTCTTGATGCGCCGCAGGTGCTCGTCGTCCACGCGCTGACCGGCTCCGCCGACGCCGCGGGCGACTGGTGGGCCCCCGTGATCGGTCCCGGGCGGGTGCTGGACACCGACAAGGTGGGCGTCCTGTGCGCCAACCTGCTGGGCGGGCGCTACGGCTCCACCGGGCCGACCACCGTCAACCCGGCCAGCGGTGCCCCGTGGGGCGCGGCCTTCCCCCAGGTCTCGGCACGCGACAACGCCCGCGCGATCTGGGCCCTCGCCGACGGCCTCGGCATCGAGCGGTTCGCCCTGGTCGCGGGCGGGTCGCTTGGCGGGATGATCACCCTCGAGGTGGCGCTCACCCGGCCAGCGTCCGTCGACCATGTGCTGCCGATCGCGTCGCCGGCCGCCACCGGCGCCCTCGCGATCGCCTGGAACCACCTCCAGCTCGAGCTCGTGGACCGCCTCGGGATCGAGGGCCTGGAGCTCGCCCGCCAGCTCGCGATGACCACGTACCGCTCCGAGACCGACTTCGACGCGCGCTTCGGGCGCTCCGTCCAGGCCGATGGGCGATTCGCGGTCAACTCGTACCTCGACCACCAGGGCCGCAAGCTCCTGGACCGCTTCGACCCCGACACCTACCGCACGCTGGTGCGGATCATGGACGGCCACGACGTGGGACGCGGGCGTGGCGGCATCGTGGAGGCGTTCCGGTCGCTCGCGGATGCGGGCGTGGGCCTCATCGCGCTGGGCATCGAGGGGGACCTCCTCTACGGCCCGGAGCAGGTCCGCCGGATCGTTGACGAGGCGGTCGCGGCCGGCGTTGACGCCAGCTACCGGGAGCTGCAGAGCACCAAGGGCCACGACGCGTTCCTGACCGAGTGGGACCAGCTCGCCCGGATCCTGGCCGAGGCGCTCGCCGACGGGCTCGCCCGCGCGGCGAGGCGCGGGATGCACGCGGTCCCGTCATCGGGATCGACGGGGGCGTTCGGCGCTGCCTGACGGCGGGCATACTGGGGCCGACCGCGTCCCCGGCCGGGATGTCGTCTCCACGCCACATCCGGACGAGGGCCCGATGACCACCAACCGCACCGCCTCCCGCCGCGCCATCGCGGGCGCCCGTCGCGCCGTCCCTGCCCTTGCGCTGGCCGCGACCCTGGTCATCGCCGGCTGCGGCGGATCAGCCGGCACGCCCGCACCAACGCCTGTCCCGACGATCGCCGTCGTGGCCACCACGGCGCCGACGCCCGTGTCGACGGCCGCGCCCACGGCCGAGCCGACCATCGCCCCGACCGAGGCCCCCACCGAACCTGCCGAGTCGCCCGCCGAGCCCGCGATCACGACCGCACCCGCAGGCACCTTCCTCTTCGGCTACCAGGACATGCTCGCCTATTACCAGGCGTCCGGGTACACGTGCCAGGAGCCCGGCCCGAGTGCGGTCGCCGCGGGCTACACCACGCACATCTGTGCCATCGAGAACGAGGGTGGGACGACCGACATGGTCGGCTTCCTGGTGGCCGACGACGGCACGCTGGGCGATGTGTTCGCAGGTTCCCTCAACCCGGCGGGAGGTGAGATGCCCACCGCGATGGACATGATCGCGCCGCTCGCGTTCATCCTGGGCGCGACGTTGGGCGAGACCGAGGGGGCCGCCGCCGCGGAGTGGCTGGCCACCAACCTGGGCAAGGAGATGGCCCAGGCCGAGTTCAACGGGAACACCGTGTACACGTACACGGTCAACGATGACTCGGGCGTGGGTGCGTTCACGGAGGTGGCGACGCCTGAGTACCTCGCGGCGCCGGCGCCCTGACGCTCCGGTCGGCGGCCCTCGTACTCCGGGTCCTCGCGGCCCCCTTGCCCACCGGATTCCGGCCCACGTGGGGGGCGAATCGCGCGGCCGCACGCACGAGCCGGGCGTGAAACCCCGGGTTTCGCACGCAGACCACGCTCAGCACGTCCCGATTTGGCCCCCAGCTGGGGCAGCACGCGGGAATGGGGCGGAACGTAGGGATGGGGCGCCGCGCGGGGATGGCGCAGCTGGGGCAATGGCCCGACCGCGCGATGGCCCGATCTCGCGGACTTGCGCTACACTCGCGCGTGCCGCTGGCGCGTGGCCTAATGGTATGGCACCTGACTCTGGATCAGGGGGTTCTAGGTTCAAATCCTAGCGCGCCAGCCAACTCCCCTTTCGTCGGGTCGAGTCCTTCCGGCATCACCAACCGTCCCTGACCCGGGGCGCATTGTGCTCCCGGCACGCGCTTTCCGGGACAACCGGCCTTTGCCGCACGTCCCCGCTCCCCGTCTACTGCGCAGCAGAGGAGCCGTGCGGCCCTGCCGCGACGCCCCGGGGGTCCGGCCGCCTCTGACGCCCGCCGTCACAGGGAAGCTGCAGCCGCGCACAGCCGCACGAGGAGGACCATGCACGCCCGACCGTCGTTCCTGCGCGCCGCGCTCACCGCCGTGCTCGCTGTGGTCCTGCTCGCGCCGTCGACGCAGGCAGCCGCCGGCGCCGGGGCCACCATCAGCGGCACCGTCATCGACCGCACCGGGATCGAACTCAACGACCGCACGGTCTACCTCATGGGGTGGGATGGCAGCAACCCGGCCGCGCCCTACCTCGATGCGACGACGGCAGCCGACGGCTCATTCTCCTTCGCGGGGCTGGCGCCGGGCAGCTACGTGCTCGCCGTCCAGGGCGTCGAGCGCTGGCTGTCGGGCTGGTGGGATGCCGGCGCGCCCGGCCACTTCCGTGAGGTCCTCTCGGCTACGTCCGTCATCGACGCCACGGCCGGCGACGTCACGCTTGCCCCACTCGCGGAGGCACGCACCGCGGCCGCCGTCCACGGCATCGTCATCGACAGGACAACGGGGCTGCCCGCGACCCGGGTCCGGGTGGATGCGGACGAAGCGGGCGAGTTCTACCCCAACGCCGACGGCGAGTTCATCCTGGCGCGCGAGCCCGGGAAGACGACCATCGGCTTCTGGGGCGACCCTGATGGCCCATACCCGTCACTCAGCGCCGTCTACACGACCGGAACTGCGTCGCACATCACCTCCAACCTCAACGCCGGGACGATGGTCACCTGGACGGACGCCGACCAGGATCTTGGCGTCATCGGGATTGCCGATCCTGCTGTGATCCGCGTGACCCTGCCCGCCTCGCGCGCTGGTGCCACCGTCTGCGCGCAATCGACCTCCTCACCCTTCGCAGACATCTCCTGCGACACCGTCGGCGCTGGCGGCGTCGCGAGGATTGGCGGGCTCGACCCGGACACCTACAACGTCAGCATGGGTCATGATCGCGAGAGCCCGGCCATCCCGGGGATGCTCTACAACGAGGACGCTCCCGGGAACGTCTCCATGGACACGTACACGCCCGTCGCGGTGAGCACGACCACGTCGATCTCGGCCTGGCCCCCCACCGCCAGGCACCTGCGCGGCACCGTCCGCGTCGGGGCATCGCGGGCGGACATCTACCTCTACCACGGCGCCCGGACATCCCTGTACGCCTACCGGCTGGTCCAGGGGGGCCTGAACCAGTTCGACCTGCTCGTGCCGCCCAACGTCGACGTGCGGCTCAAGGTCACGACCCGCAATGCCCGGCTCAACAGCCCGGCCTGGTGGAACCGCGCCTACGCGGGAGACCTCGGCCGGGTCGCCGCCACGATCCACATCGGCACGAGGTCGGTCAGCCTGGGCACGCTGACACCGCCGGCGGCGGCCAACCCACGGGTGCTCCGGTTCTCACCGGTGCCGGGCAGGACCGGCGTGAGTCGCAACGTGACGGTCAAGATCGTGTTCAGCGAGGTCGTGAGGAACGTCACGACCACGACGCTGCGCCTTGTCGACCTCACGACCGGCAAGACCGTGCCCGCAACGGTCAGGGCCGCCGACCCGTACGGGGCTTGGCTGATCGACCCGGTCGATCCCCTGCCTGCGACCCACAGCTTCAGGGTCAAGCCCTCATCTGCGATCACGGATACAAAGGGCCACGCCCTGAGGGTGTCGACGGCGACGTTCAAGACAGGGACCTGACCCCGCGCGCGGGAGCGCGGCTGTGGCGCGCGGAGCGCGGCTGTGCGCGGGAGCCCGGCCGGACCCGCCGGCAGCGGGCCCTACCGCAGGAACAGGTCGTAGGCCGCGCTGCCGTCCTCGGCGGCCCAGGGCAGCCCGAGCGAGTCGATGAAGGCGCGGAAGTCGCCCATCTCGGCCTCCGGGACCTCGAAGCCGGCCAGCACACGCCCGAAGTCCGCCCCGTGGTTGCGGTAGTGGAAGAGGGAGATGTTCCAGCGCCCGGCGAGCGCGTCGAGGAACCCCATCAAGGCCCCCGGGCGCTCCGGGAACTCCACGCGCAGCACCCGTTCGTCGCGGACAGCCGCCGAGCGTCCGCCCACCATGTGGCGCACGTGGACCTTCGCCGTATCGTCGCTTGAGAGGTCGGTGACGGCCAGGCCAGCCGCGCGGAGCCGCGAGACCAGGTCGGTCGCGTCGGCCTGGTCGCGCACGGCCACGCCGGCGAACACGTGGGCTGCCGCCCGATCCGCGAGGCGGTAGTTGAACTCGGTGATGACGCGCCCATCGCCGAGCAGGGAGCAGAACTCGCGGAACGCGCCCGGCCGCTCGGGGATCGTGGCCGCCAGCAGCGCCTCGCGGTGCTCGCCCAGGGCCGCCCGCTCCACGATGAAGCCAAGCCGGTCGAAGTCGATGTTCGCGCCCGAGAGCACCGCAGCCAGGCGCAGGCCCTGCCGGCCGCTCTCGGCCGCCCACCGCCGCAGGCCAGCGACCGCCAGCGCGCCTGCCGGCTCCACCACCGCACGGGTGTCCTCAAAGACCTCCTTGGTGGCAGCGGCGATCTCGTCGTTGGTGACCCGGACCACGCCCGCGCAGTGGCGGCGGGCGATCTCGAAGGGCAGCGCACCCACCTGGGCAACAGCCACGCCATCGGCGAAGATGCCCACCGTCGGCAGGACGACCCGCTCCCCCGCCTCGAGGCTTCGCGCCATCGAGTCGGCGTCGTCGGGCTCCACCCCGATCACCAGCACCGACGGCCGGACCGCGGCCACGTACGCGGCGATCCCCGCGAGCAGCCCGCCACCGCCCACGGGCACGAAGATCGCGTCCACATCGCCCAGCGCGTGGTGGAGGATCTCGGGCGCGACGGTCCCGGCCCCCGCGATCACATCGGGGTCGTCGAACGGGTGGATGAAGACCCGCCCGGTCTCGGCGGCCAGTGCATCGGCCCGGTCCTTGGCATCGGCGAAGACAATCCCGGCGAGCACGATCTCGGCACCCAGGTCGCGCACCGCATCCACCTTGATGGCCGGGGTGGTCGCCGGCATCACGATGACCGCACTGATGCCCAGCTCGCGGGCAGCCCACGCGACACCCTGCGCGTGGTTGCCGGCCGAGGCAGCGATGACGCCCCGCGCGCGCTCGGCGGCCGACAGGCGCGCGATCCGGTTGTAGGCACCCCGGAGCTTGAAGGAGTGGACGGGCGAGAGGTCTTCACGCTTGAGCAGCACGTGGCAACCGAGGCGTGCGGACAGGCGCCGGGCGGACTCGAGCGGGGTCTCGCGGGCGGCGGCTGGAACGCGCGCCTCGAGGATCGCGCGGAGCAGATTGTCCAGGCTGGGGTCGGGCATGGGTGGACGCTACGCCTGCCGGCGGATCGCGCTCCAGATGACCCAGGCGCCGGCCACGATGCCCCCGATGTTGAGCGCCTGGCCGGCTGGCCCACTGAGCAGCGACGTGTCCGCGCCCGCCGGCGCCGTCGCCTGCGCGACCAGCAGGAACAGCGACACCAGGAGGATCACGATCCCGGCGACAAGGCGCTGCCAGTCCAGGCGCGCGGGCTTTGGCTCAGCATCCGCGGCAGGCGCCGGCTTGGACTCGTCCGGCTTCGGCTTGTCGGTCTGCTCATTTCGGTCGGGCATGGCTGCAAGCCTACCCGACACTGGTGGGCCGGTCGTCCGCGCGCGGTATGATCGGCCGCAGGTCGCTGATGCGTGGCTCACGGTGAGCGTCCGGCGCTGAGCCGGAAGGTGCGGGTTCGACTCCCGGAGCGTCAGCCAACTCCCCTGGGAGTGTGGTGCGCCGGTCCGCGAGTCACCTCTCCTCCCCGTGCACGCAGGTCGAAGGAGACGCGATGACCGCCGACACAAGCCCCTCCCCCGCCCCGGAGCGGCGTGACTTCATCCGCGAGATCGTGGCCGCCGACATCGCGGCAGGCAAGATCAGCACGCCCATCACCCGCTTCCCGCCCGAGCCCAACGGCTACCTGCACATCGGCCACGCGAAGTCGATCTGCCTCAATTTCGGCGTCGCGGCGGAGTTCGGCGGGCAGTGCAACCTGCGCTTCGACGACACCAACCCGGTCAAGGAGGAGCAGGAGTACATCGACTCGATCATGGCCGACGTCCGCTGGCTCGGCTTCGACTGGGGCGAGAACCTGTTCCACGCGTCGGACTACTTCGAGCAGCTGTACGACTGGGCCGTCGTCCTCATCAAGAACGGCGACGCCTTCGTGGACGACCTCACCGCCGACGAGATCCGCGAGACCCGCGGCACCCTCACGGAGCCCGGCACCAACTCGCCCTACCGCAACCGGTCCGTCGAGGAGAACCTCGACCTGTTCGCGCGCATGCGCGCCGGCGAGTTCCCCAACGGCGCCCGGGTGCTCCGCGCCCGCATCGACATGGCGGCCGCCAACATCAACCTGCGCGACCCAGTCCTCTACCGCATCGTGCACGCCGCGCACCCGCGCACGGGCGACGCCTGGTGCATCTACCCCACGTACGACTACGCGCACGGCCAGTCCGACGCGATCGAGGGCGTGACCCACTCCATCTGCACCCTGGAGTTCGACGTCCACCGGCCCCTGTACGACTGGCTGATCGAGCACCTGCCGGTGCCCCACGTGCCGCATCAGTACGAGTTCGCGCGCCTGGCGCTCACGTACACCGTGCTCTCCAAGCGCTTCCTGCTCAAGCTCGTCCAGGAGGGCACCGTCCGCGGCTGGGACGACCCGCGCATGCCCACGATCGTCGGGTTGCGCCGGCGCGGCTTCCCGGCCGAGGGCATCCGCGACTTCGCCACCGAGGTGGGCGTCGCCAAGGCCGACTCCACCCACGAGATGGCGCTGCTCGAGCACTGCGTGCGCGCCGTGCTCAACCGGACGTCGCCGCGGCGGTTCGGCGTGCTCGACCCGGTCAAGGTGGTGATCACCAACTTCCCCGACGACCTCGTCGAGACGATGGAGGTGGTCAACAACCCCGAGAACCCCGAGGCCGGCGAGCGGCCGGTCGAGTTCACGCGGGAGTTGTGGATCGAGCGGGACGACTTTGCTGAGGTCCCGCCGCCCAAGTTCTTCCGCCTGTCCCCCGGCCGCGAGGTCCGGCTGCGGAACGCGTACTTCATCACCTGCAACGAGGTGGTCAAGGACGACTCGGGGGCCGTGGTCGAGCTGCGCTGTACCTACGACCCCGCGACCCGCGGCGGGGATTCGCCCGATGGCCGCCGGCCGAAGGCGACGCTGCACTGGGTGTCCGCGCTGAACGCGGTCCCGGCCGAGATCCGCCTGTACGACTACCTGTTCACCCGCCCCGACCCGGGCGCGGACGGCGACCTGCTCGCGGACCTGAACCCTGCCTCTGAGCGCGTGATCGCCGGGTTCGTGG
This sequence comes from uncultured Chloroflexia bacterium, assembly GCA_963748625.1. Lineage (GTDB taxonomy): Bacteria > Chloroflexota > Limnocylindria > Limnocylindrales > CSP1-4 > CAIXZV01. Next base: position 475,518 of record CAVVJT010000004.1, read on the forward strand.
AGCCGTCACTGGCGGGCGCCGTGCCCGGCGAGACGGTCCAGTTCGAGCGCCTGGGCTACTTCTGTGCGGACACGGACTCGCGGCCGGGCGCCCTGGTCTTCAACCGGACGCTGACGCTCAAGGACACCTGGGCGAAGGTGCAGGCGCGGGGGTAGGAGCCGAGTCCATGCGGCACTAGGCGCGTGTCGCTCCGGGGCGCAGGCTGCGGCTTGTCGAGGCGTGATCGGGCACGAGGCGACACGTGGACGGACGGCGGTTGCTCCTCCGGCTCAGCGGCGCGGCATGGCTCCTGCTTGCGATCGCGTCCATCCCTGCCCTTGCTGCGCTCGTCGACCCCACAGACCTCGCAAGCACGTCAGGCACGATTTCGGCCGTCCTGCTCGCGCTCCTCCTCGTGGCCCTGGAGCTCTGCGCGGCAATCCTGACCGGGGTCCGCCGGCTGGCTCCGGCTGCGATGGTGGCCGGACCCGTGGCACTCGTGATCGCCGCTGTCGTCTACACCGTGTCGCTCTACGAGTGTGTCGGCGGGACGTCTCTCGGCTGCGGCCGACCAGTGGCGGCGGCCTTTGCGATCACCGGGGTCTTCGGGATCCTTGCGGGGTACTGGCCGGCGTCACTGCCTGATCGCGTGTGGGTCGCGATCGGCGTCGTGACGCAGTTCTATGCCGTTGCGGCCCTCCTGCTCCTTGGATCCCTGCTCGTCCTCGGCGTATCCGCGGGCGTGCCGGAGGACCGATCGCTGGTCGACTTCGCCGGCCCGATCCCACTCATGATCGGTGTTGCAGTGGTGGCATTCGTTGCAGGTCGGCATGCGCAAGCATCATGGGCGCGGTTCGGACTGCTGCTCGGCTGGATCCTTCCGACGCTGCTGACGCTTGGCGTGGCCCTCGCTCCCGTCGTAGCGGTCTACATCCTGATGGGCGATCGGCCGATCCGGCAGCCCACCGCCTGAGTCTCCTGGGGTTCGTCGATCTGCTCCGGCGGCTATGCTCGCGGCGCGATGACCGGGTTCCCGTTCGACTTCCGGATCCGCACGCCCGACAGGCCGCTCGGCCGCGCCGTGGCGTCGGTCTGGTATGCGCGCGGCACGATCCCGTATCGCCGGGAGAAGGTCGCGCCCACCGGGTCCACCGTGGCGGTCATCGTCCTGGGTGACCCGATCATCGAGACCGCCGGCGGTCCCAGGGCCGTCCCGCTGCACGCCGCCGAGGGGTTCCTGATCGGGCCGCACGACCGGCCGGTCACGAACGAGCCGACGGGCGAGACGTTCGCCGTGGGGATCGTGACGACGCCGGTGGGCTGCCGGGCTGCGCTGGGCCTGGACCCGGCGCCGGTCGCCGGGCACGTGGTGGAACTGGCCGACGCGTGGGCACCGGCGGCCGACCTGCGCGAGCGCCTGCTGAGTCTGGACGACCCGGAGGCGATGCTGGACCAGGTGGTCGACGTCCTGGGCGAGGGCCTCGATCTCGACATCGTCGGCCTCGACCGGTGCGAGCGGGCGGTCGCACGACTGGGCGAGGACCCGGCCCGTCCGATCGCCGACATCGCCGCGGCGGTGGGCATCTCGCACGGCCACCTTGACCGCGAGTTCACGCGGATCGTGGGCCTGTCGCCGCGCCGGCTGGCCCGGCTGCTGCGCGTGGAGCGGCTGCTCGAGGCGATCGACGTGGCCGGCGCGCCGGCGTGGGCGGACCTCGCCGCGGACCTGGGCTGGGCGGACCAGTCGCACATGATCCGTGACGTGAAGCGACATACCGGCTCATCGCCGTCGGCCTACCTGGCGGCCAGGCGGGCGTTCGAGGCGGGAGCACCGGCGCAGGGCGACGAGTCGGCGAGGTTCGTGCCCGAGGTCGTGTGAAGTCCGTCCAAGACCCGGCATCGTGCTTGGACCGACCATCCGCCCGTCCGCCCCCGCGTCCCCGTCCCCTGTCACCGGAGAGCCAGCCGCCATGCCCGATCCTTCCGCCGCCACCGAGACCCAGCTCCGCAACATCGAGGCCTCGACCGGCATGAGCATGGCGGCCTTCGCGGCCGCCGTGGCCGAGCACGGGATCGAGGGGCACGCGAAGACGCTCGCGTTCCTCAAGGAGGAGTACGGCCTCAGCCACGGCAACGCCAACGCCGTCGCGCTGCGGGTGCGCGAGCTCGCCGCCGGCGGCCCCGCGGGTGCCGAAGCCCTGCTCGACGCCCAGTACGCGGGCGGCAAGGCGGCCCTGCGCCCCGTCTGCGACACGTTGGTCGACCTGGCCCGCAGTCTCGGACCGGACGTGGAGGTCCTCGTCCAGAAGACCGGCGTGGCTCTCCGGCGCCGCAAGCAGTTCGCCGTGGTCCAGGCGGCGTCGGCGAAGCGCGTGGCGCTGGGGCTCAACCTGTCGGCAGCCCCGGATGACCCTCGCGTGGTCGCGACGCCGGGCGCGATGTGCGGCTACCGGGTTGACCTTCCCGACGTGGAGGCCGTGGACGCGGACGTGGCCGACTGGCTCCGGCAGGCCTACGAGCGGGCGGGCTGACGGCAGACGGCGAGCGGACCCGTGCGCGACCGGCCGGCCGGTGCCGGTGCGGGCGGGCTCCGTGCGCGGGTGGCGCCGGGCTCCCCCCCCAAGCATGGGGCGTTTCGCCGCCGGACCCTCGTGGCTCAAGGCCCAGGATGTCGATGTGCCGGGTGAGCCGTGCAGGCAGGCAGGCGATTTGCCCCAACCTTGGGGGAAGGCCCTGACGGGCCGGAGCCGCGCAACAGCCGGGCGGCGGGGCGAAGCAGCCAGGCTGTCACGCCCTTGCTACCAGCGCTTGCGGCCCTGGAGGCGCCAGACGGACTGGCGGATGGCGTCGTCGATGCGCGGGCCGCGGCGCTTGAAGCCGAGGTAGCCGGTGACCTCGGCGAGCAGCTGGTCCTCGGTCTTGGGATGCGGGTCCGACAGCGTCCAGAGGACCACGCGGTCGAGCTCGTAGAGCGAGACCTTGTCGATCGAGTCGGCCTGGTGCAGGCGGGGGCGCGGGCCGCGGGTGTCCGGCGGAGGCGGCGGGGCCACGGAGCCGGCGCCTCCCCCACCCCGCACGCGGGCGATGGATGCCTCGATGCCGGCGACGATCTTCGTTCCCTTGCGGGCGAACCCAAGCTCCTTCATGACCTCGGCGACGAGCTCGTCCTGGGTCCGGAGCTGGTGGTCGGACTCCACCCAGCGGACGAGGTTGTCGAGCTCCGCCTGCGGCACGTCGTCGATGCCGGCGTGGCGCCCGAGCTTCGGCTTCGGTCCACGCAGGGCGGCCTCTGGGGCGGCGTCGGGCTGGGCCGGTGCCGGCTGGGCCGGTGCCGGCTGGGCGGGCGCCGGCTCGGCCGGTGCGGGCAACGGGGTCTGGGTCGGCGGGGTATGGGTCGACGGGGCTGCCGACGCTGCCGCGGTCGCACCCCAGGCCGTCCACGGTGACGGCGGCCCTGCGGGCGCCGGCGGGACGGTCGGGCCAGGGGGATCCGTGGGTTCGGGCGGATCGGGGGGACCTGCAGCCTGCGCGGCCTCGGCAGCCAGCCGGTCGGCTTCGGCAGTCGCCAGCGCTGCGGCGTCGGCTTCGGCGCCGTGTCGCGGCCTCGGCTTCGGCCTTCGCCGCGGCCTCGGCCTCGTCAACGGCGGCAACCGCGCGGTCGTACGCGACCTTGAGCCGCAGGATCTCCCCTGCCCGATCGCGGTACCAGTCTGCCGACCAGATCCGGTGGAACTGCCAGCCGATCACCTCGAGATGCTGCTGGCGCAGGCGGTCACGCTCGCGGGCCGTCGGGGCGGAGTGGTACGTGGGCCCGTCGCACTCGACGGCGAGGACGAACCGGCCTGCCTTGGTCGGATGCTCCAGGGCGATGTCGAGCGCATAGCTCGACGTCCCCACCTGCGGGACCGCACGCACGCCCATCGCCCCCAGCGCCGCGAGCACGTCGCGCTCCAGGCCGTTGAGCGGCGGCCGCGGCGGGACCGCGTTCCCCAGGTCCGCGCCACCGCTCTCGGCGTAGCGCAGGTAGGCCGCCATCAGGCGCACGCCCTCGGCGCTGGTCCGCGACGGGTCGACGTCCTCGGAGCCGAACGACGAGACCACCGTGACGCGCCGCTTGGCCCGCGTGATGGCGACGTTGAGCCGGCGCTCGCCGCCCTGCTGGTTCAGTGGCCCGAAGTTCTGGCGCAGCCGCCCGTCGGACGTCCGCCCGTAGCCGATGGTGAGGATGATCGCGTCCCGTTCGTCGCCCTGGACGCGCTCGAGGTTCTTCACGAAGAAGGGCTCGCGTCCGGTCTCGGCGAAGAACGCGTCCAACTCTGGCACCGACGGCCGCCGGAGGCGCAGGGCCTCGTTGATGTGCTCGGCGTGCTGGATGCCCATCGCGATCACGCCCAGGCTCTCGTTGGGGCGGGTCCGCGCATGCTCGAGCACGAGGTCCACGACCGCCGCGACCTCCTCGGACGAGGAGACCCCATCGGAACCATCAGGTCGCGGCGCCACCCGCACGTGCCGGACGCAGGAATCGTCCTCCACGGCCGGAAACGTCGTGAGGTCGCGGTGGGCCGGCGTGTAGATGTGCAGGTTCGAGAACGCGATGAGGCGCTCGTCGCGGCTGCGGTAGTGCCAGCGCAGCGGGTCCGACCGGACGAGCGAGTCGGCCACGTCGAGCAGCGAGGCGAACCCGGCGATCAGCGCATCGCCCTCGCCCTCTAGGGGCTCGCCCGCCGTCTCGCGGTCAACCGTGGTCTGCGAGGCGAAGAAGGTGGTCGGCGGAAGCTGGAGGCCGTCGCCCGCCACCACGGCCCGCTTGCCGCGCATCAGCGACGGGATCGCGTCGGCGGGCAAGATCTGTGACGCCTCGTCGAAGATGACGAGATCGAAATACTGCTTGTCGCCCGGCAGGATCTGGCTCACGAGCAGCGGGCTCATCGCCCAGCACGGCTTCACCGCGGTGAGCACGTCGGGCGCGCGCGTGAACAGCTCACGCACGGAGAGGTGGCGGCTCTTCTTGCGGGCCTCGGCGGCGAGGACGAGGTCCTGCTCGGGGTAGGCGTCGCGGGCGCGCACCGCCCGCTCGGCCCAGGCGCGTTTGACGCGGGTCGTGGTCACGCTGATGTGCTCACGGTCGAGCTGCCGGTACGACGCCGCCTCCGCATCGAGGCGCTCGGCGTCGATCCCGCCCACGGCCGGGTCACGCGCGATCACCCGCTCCACGACAGCCGCGGCCCACGCACGGTCGAGGGCCTTGCGGGCCGCATCGGCGGCGAGGGGGGTGGCCGCGACCTCACGAACCACCTCGTCCAGCCCGGCGGCGGCGAGCGTCGCCTGGCGGGCGCGCATCTCGGGCAGCTTGCGCAACGTGGGCAGGTCCGCCTCAAGGGCTGCCGCCCACGCGGCGAGCTCGTCGAGCGTGGCCTCCGGGCCCGGCGCCTGCACCACCGCGCCCAGGTTCGCGACCAGCCCCGACACCCGGTCCCATGCTGCTTCAAGCTCTAGGGCTCCGGCTACGCGGGGCGTGGGGCGGGCAGGGTCGATGGCGGCCCATCGGGCAGCCAGGTTGGCAGCGTCGGCCAGGAGCGCCGCAGCCCGCGCGGGCGTCACCGACGCCTCGAGGACAAGGGACTTCGACTCGGCGAGGGCCGACTTGTAGGCGCCGTTGAAGAGGCCTGCGAGCAGCGCGGCCAGGCCACCCTTGCGGGCGGGTTCCAGCGCAGCCGAGAGCGCGGCGGCACGGGCGAAGGCCGCGTCGTCGAGCAGCGCCGCCTGCCGCTCGCGCGCGGCGAGCACCCCCGCCAGGGCCCCAGTCGCCGCCACGGTTGCGGGCATCGGGATACCGGCCGCAGCCGCGGCCGCCGACGCCTTCGCCCGCAGCGTCGGCAGGGCGTCCCGCGCGAGGTCCAGCGTCGCGTCGGACAGACCCTCGACAGCCGCGGCGTCCACGGGACCGGCCCATGCCCAGGGGTTCGCCTCACGCCTGAGCCGCGTGCCACCGAGCGCCATGTACCCCCGCAGCTCCTCCTGGAGCTCCGCCAGCCGCGCGTCCGAGATGGCGTCAACGGCAGCCGGCGCAAGGCGCGTCGCGAGAACCGGGGCCTGGGCGTCCGACGCGCGACCCAACGCGGCATACAGGCTGACACCCCACGGCGCGCGGACCTCGTTGCTCGCACGATCGTGGGTGACGAGGAGCTCACGCCGGGACGCCAGGGTCGCCTGCAGGCTGGTGGCGTCCGCAGGCATCGCGCTCCGGGCGGCCGCCAGCGCCTGGTCGAGGTTCTCGGCGAGGCGCCGCCGGGAGGACACGCCGCCGTGGAGGTCGAGCACGAGGTCGGACAGGCCGATCCGGTCGAGCCGGCCGATGACGGCGTCGATGGCGGCGCGCTTCTCCGCGACGAAGAGGACGCGCAGGCCCTTGGCGGCGCACGACGCGATGAGGTTGGAGATGGTCTGGCTCTTGCCGGTCCCAGGCGGCCCCTGGATGACCGCGTCAGACCCGCGGATGATGCTCTCGATCGCCGCCTGCTGGCTGCCGTCCGCGTCGAGCACGAGGAACTCCGCCGACGGCATGAGGCCGTCGAGGCTGCGCGGGTCCACGGTCTGCTTGCGCCCGCGCACGAGCTGCTGGGCGGCGGCATCACCCGCGATCGCGGCGACCATGTCGTGGGCGACGAGGGCGTCAGCATGGCCGGCGAGGTCCACGACCATCGGCAGCTTGAGGTAGCTGAAGTTGCCGATCACGTGCCGGTCCAGGATCGCGAAGCCCGGGACTGCGGCGGCGGTCCGCGCGACGGCCGCGACGAGTTGGGCGGTGTCGGTGGCGACATCATCCTCGTCGGCGGTGATCTCGTCGCGGATCGCGTCGAGGTCCGCCTTGACCCCGAACTGGGCCTCGAGCGCGTAGAACAGGGTCGGATTGATCTCTGGCGCGGATGCGAGGGTGAGCTCGAAGTCCTCACCGGCGGCACCCGTTGGGACGAGGGCCAGGTGGTTGAGCACGACGGGTGCCTGCGGGACGGCGACCTGGCCCGCCGGCTGCGTCCAGGTGGCCATCGCCGACGCGAGGAACAGTGTCTCGACGCCACGCTCCTCGAGGTTCTCCTTCGCCTTGTCGCGGATCTTGCGGCAGCGTCGGGCGGCGTCCCTGAGGACCGCCGGGTCCGGGTAGAGCGCGCTCAGGCGGGTCCTGGAGCCCACGAGCAGGGCGGCCACCGCAGCGGGATCCGCGATGCCGAGATCGAGCGTGCCGACGGTCAGGTCGCGGTAGTAGAGGAGGCCGTTGCGGCCGGACAGGTCGATGAGCTGGTCGGTCCACAAGCGTGCCGCCCGCTCCACGAGGGTGCCCCGTGTGGCGGCCGGGTCCGCAACCGCCGCCCCCGCGGCTGGGAGGGTCGGCGCGGTCGGCCCCGTGGTCATGGGCGCCGGCGGCTGCGGGCTCGGCTCCTGCGGTGCGGTCATGGGGTCGCCATCCTCAATCGAGGCTGGCGGTGCGGACGTGGGCGTGCGCACCGATGAAGCCCACGTGGATCTTGCCCGTGGCCCCCTTCACATCGTCATGGAAGTACAGCCGCGGCGTGAGGCGGCCCCCGCTCTCCGCGATCTTGCAGTGGGCGAGCATCTCGATCTCGCCCGACGGGTCCACCGCGGTGTCCACCTTGAACACGCGGTCCGCCCGGTACTCCCGCAGCACCGTGTCGCTCTCGTACATCGCGAGGTTGCGCGTGGTGGCGGGCCAGGCGAAGGGATGGCCGGAGTTCTCGCACCACTCCCAGAACCCGCCGTGGCCGTTGGCGGCGTGGGCGTAGGCCTCGAGCGCCCGCAGCGCCCGCCACGTTGCGCGGCCCCACGCGATGTGGCTCGGGGTGTGGTCGATCTCGTCGATGAGCTCGGTGGCGCTCGGCGGAACCACGACGTGGCAGAGGTGCTCGCGCGCGACCCGCACGGCGTCGCTTGGCTTCTCGATCGCGTCGATCGCGTCGTCGCCAACACCCTCGTCGGGGGTGGCGAGCTCCTGCTCGGCCTGCGCGCGGGCGATCCGGACAAGGTGGGCGTCCAGCTCCTCGATCACCTTGGCATACGTCGCCGGCCGGCCCGCCGCTGCTGGCAGGCGTGCAGCGACCGGCTCGAGGACCTCGCGCAGCTTGAGGCTGCTGGGCGGGAGTCCACCCACCACCAGGGCGTCGATCGTCTCGACCAGCTTGTCGGCGTCCCGCGCGGAGCTCCTGCCCTCGCGCAGCTGGCGGACGAGGTAGTTCAGCTGCTGGTACCGCTTGCGCAGGGCGGCATCACGAGCCGCTCGGTCCTTGAGGCGGGCCAGGCCGCGATGGACGGGCTCCATAACCTCCGCGAGGTGCCCGGGATCCAGCGGATCGTCGAGGCGCATGTGCCGCGGCACGAAGATCCTCTCGCCCTTGGTGACGGTGTTGAGCCATGCGAAGGCCGCCGCCTGCTCATCATCGGGCATGGTACGCAGGGCTCCGGTCGCGATCCGCAGGGCGGACTGGACGGCCGCGAGATCCTTCACGGCCTCGGCGCGCCGGAGGCGGTCCGCCGGCTCGTAGTGGTGCAGCAGGACGATCATCTCGCAGCAGTCCGCGAGCGCATCGAGGCACTCGGCGAAGGTGGTGACGGCATCCGCGTCCGGGTGCAGGAGGTCGGTCATCCACACCGCGGCCCCCTCCGAGCGCGCACGGTGGACGTGGCTCTCGTCAAGCGGACGCCCGGACCGGGCACGCTCCGCCACATCCCGGGCGACGCTGGCGCGCAGGCGGGCGCGGGTGACGATGCCGGGCAGGACGGCATCGGGATCACCGGGCTCGTCGATGCGCCCGGGCGGCTGCTCGAGCGCGGCGATCGCCTCCGCGCCGGTCCCGCCGAACAAGGCTTCGACCATGGAGCCGCGCTCGGAGGCCTGGATCTCGCGCATCGCCCCCTCGACGAGCGAGAGGAACGTGGAGCGGTCCATCGGCACCGACTCGCGATCGGTCCGGCGGCGCATGGGCGCCTCGTCGGGCTGGCCGTCGGGCTGGCGGTCCGGCTCCGCGGGTGTGGCCTCGGCCCCGAGAACGTCGACCGTCCCCTCGCCCTCCTCGGGCGTGAGCAAACCCAGGACCTGGTTCTCGGGCAGCGGGACGATCGCCTGGGCGACCTCCTGGGCGACCTCGAGCACAAGCTCGGCAGCCGCGGACTGGCGGTCGAGCGCCTCCACGATGCCGCGGGCCAGCACCTCGAGGCCGGGCCGGAGTGCCTCATCCGCGAGGGCGAGCTCCACCAGGCGCTCGAGGGCACGGCCGATCGCCACCTGGCGCTCGAGCTCGCTCATCGGTCACCCCCTGTGTCATCGGCCGCTGGGTGCAAGTGTGCCGGGGTCGACGGATGCGTGCAGCCCCGTCCGACCGCAATGGGTTGCGCAAACTGCCTGAACGGGCAGCCGCTCACGAAGTAGAGTCCTCGGCACCCGAGCGAGCGTGAGGTGAGGAGGCGTCCATGTTCTGGCCCTGCCGTGAGATCGGTCCGAACGGGGAGCTTTGCGCCCTGGATGCCGGGCACGAGGGCCAGCACATGCCGAGACCCGCGGCGGTCGCCCCGCCGCCGGTCGCCCCAGCGCCGGTCGCCCCGCCGCCATCGGTTGCCCCTCCGCCGGCGGCCCCGCCGCCGCCTGCGTACCAGGCGCCCCAGCCCCCCGCGTTCCCCGTGGCCGGTGCCGTGACGGGCACGCCATGGAGCGGCCCGGCCCCAGCAGGCCGCGGCAAGGGTCCCATCGTGGCGATCGGCCTCGGACTCGTCGCTGTGCTCGTGATCGGTGTCGTCGGCTTCGCGATGCTGGGCGACAGCGCAGCAGGTGACGGGGATGCGTCGGCAGACCCATCCCGGCCCGCGGTGGCCCTGCCCGGGGCGTCGGCCCTGCCCGGCGCGTCGGCCCAGGCCGGGGCCAGCGAGGATCCCGGTACACCCGGCCCGGCGCCGTCCACCGCCGTCCGCCCTATCGGCCTGCCGGGGGCCACGGGCGCGCCGACCTCGACCGCCGCGCCCTCGACGCCGGCGCCTCTGTCGACCACGTCACCGGTGCTGGGCGCCACGGCGCCGCCGACGCCCGCCCCAACCCCCAAGCCCCTCGGGTTCGGCACGCTGTCCTACTCGGGCTCGGCCTGCTTCGAGGTGGACTGGAAGGATGCGAAGGGCCGCCAGATCTCCGGTGCCGAGGCACGCTACGCGATCACCGTCAAGAACAAGACCGGCGCCCGGACCCGCAACATCTGGATCGGCGTCCAGACGACGGACCAGTTCACCACCGACCCGCTCATCTCGTCGGCAAGCTGGAGCAAGCGGCCCAAGACGCTGGCGGACCAGACGACCCTCATCATCGCCGGGCCGCGGCTCGACACTGGCTCGACCCGGCTCAAGTGGCGCGTCTTCTACCAGACCCCGATCGACGTCCACACGCAGATCTGGATCGCACAGGGCCCCAATCCCTCGAAGGGCACCATGACCCTCGAGGAGATCAAGGCTGCCTCACCATTCGTGTGGGACGTCAAGACCAACGTGAAGGTCTGCTACTGAGCGTGCCGGTCCCGGAGACCTCCATCCGCGTTGCCACTCCGGGCATCGCCAACCCGCGATATGCCCGGAGTGGCATACGAACCGCCAGAGCGCGGGAGACCGCGGAGCGGCAGAGCGCGGGAGACCGCGGAGCGGCGGCGCGGGAGACCCGCCCCTGGCAAGGAGCATGACAATGTCGGAGCACCCCGTCCACGCCTCCCCGGGCGACGGCCACCAGCACGTCGGGTCGTACGCCGATGCCGTCCGGGCCTACCGCGACAGCAAGGACGAGGCATTCCGCTCACGCCGCGACAGCCCGATCCCCGAGCCCCAGCGCGCATCGTTCACCGGACTCGCCTACTACCCGGTGGATGAGGACCTGGTGTTCGAGGACCTGGTGCTGGAGCCATACCCGGACCCCGACACCGCCCACTTCGAGATCCTCACGACGGATGGCCGCACCCGGCTCGCCGAGCGGGCCGGACGCTTCCGCTTCCAGCTCGATGGTGGTGAGCGCGTGCTCACCGCCTACCGCCTGGCCGACGCCTCAGGCGCGCTGGCAGAGGACCTGTTCGTCCCGTTCCAGGACGCCACGACGGGTGTCGAGACGTACGGCGCAGGCCGGTACCTCGACGTGCAGGCCGAGGACGACGGGGCCTGGACGATCGACTTCAACATGGCGTACCACCCGCTGTGCGTGTACGACATGCGGTACTCGTGCCCGATCACGCCGGCCGAGAACCGGCTGCCAGTGCGGGTCGAGGCAGGCGAGCGCCTGGGTGACGTCGGCCACTGAGGCCGCTGCCACTCAGATCCGGGTGTGGATGAAGGTGGTGAACGGATCACCGAGTGCGTGCAGGCGGGTGATGCGGATGTCCTGGCGCGGGTTGAGGGCGCTGATGACGTAGCCCCTGCCGATGTAGATGGCGGCGTGGCGGCCGTTCCCGTAGATCACGACATCGCCGATCTGCGGGTTGCGCCGGCTGGTCAGCCCGTGCAGGCGGCCCCAGTACAGCATCCCGCGGGCGCTGTGCCCGCCGCCGATCCTCCTGCCGACGCCAGCCTTGTTGTATGCGTAGCGGACGAGTCCGGAGCAGTCGAAGGCATTCGGGCCCACCGCACCGCTCACGTACCGGTCCCACCGCTGGCGCAGGGCGATCTTCTTGACGATGCTGCCGCGGTCGACCGGCCTGGGGGCGACGACGGCTGAAGTGGACAGGGCCGTCGTGGCGCTGGGCGCCGGGGTCGCGCTGGGCGCGGGTGTGGCCGTGGCTGCCGGACTCGCCGACGGATCAGCGGTCGGGGCAGGCGACTCGGACGGGGCCGGAGTCTGCGACGGCGACGGCGACTCGGACGGGGCTGGAGTCGGGTCGGTTGCTGTGACAGGTGCAGCGCCGGCACCGATGCCGGCGAGCGCGATGGTGGTGGCGAGGCCAATGGCCACAATGCCGTTTGTTACCCGCAAGTTGTTCCTCTCTACCCGGACATGGCGAGATGACGGCCATGGCGATGGGACAGGCCGGCCCGGACAGGAGGTGGGAAGCACGTCCAGTCCCCCGACGGAGACGCGCAGGAACGATCGACAGCTTGGCCGACCGCACGGCAGGAAGCCCTGCCGGGCTGGCGATATGAAGCTGGAATCCCTGACGTGTGCTTGGTTGCGGCGCGTACCGTACCAGCGATCCGCGGATCGTGCGAGGTCGGTGCAGACCCGGGTCACCGCGATCCGCAGATCCGGTGACCGCCAGACCTGCGGCTCCTAGTGTCCCGATTCGCTGGTCGCTGGCGGCGTGCGGACCGCCGCTCCGGGTCCTGTCTCCGTCCGGGTCCTGGCGCCGTCCGGCGGCGCGCCGGACGGCCACACCGTGCGGCCGGAGCGCTCGATGCGCGGCTGGTGCGCAGGTCGTGCCCTCGGGACCCTGGCGGAGCGCACGGGCGGAGCCCGGGGCGCACATCCCGCGACGTCACCGCTCCGTGTGCGCGCCGGGCGCGCACGGCAGCAGCCGTCGTGGGCGACGCCCGGTGATGCCGCTTCCGATCAGCGGCACGGGAACGGAGGGGTATCCGCCAGCCATTGGCGGCACGCGACACTAGTCGACCTGGATCGACTCGACGATCCCGCCCAAGGCCTCCACGTTCGCGTCGTACTCGTCTCCGGCCACGCCGACCGTCTCGAGCACCAGCGTGCCCTGGTCGCCGCGGTCGATCACCACGACGACCTGGAGGACGCCCTTCTCGTAGAACCCCTCGCCCGTGTTCTCCAGCTCCCAGACCGACGCATTCCGGTCGCCAAACGTGCCCGACTCGCTCTGCAGGACCGTGTACACCGTGGCCGTCTCGAAGTCGCCAGCCACCTCGGAGAACGGGCGTGGGTCCTCGTAGACGAGCACTGCGACAGGGGGCAGCTCGGTCTGCGGCTCGATGACGATCGGGTCGGGATCGAACAGCATGCAGGCGAAGGCAGGGTCGTCCTCGACAGTGTGCCAACCCTGGGGGTAGGTCACCGTGATGCCTGCCAGGTCCGAACGGCACACCTGGCCTGCGGGCGCGTCCGACGGGGCCTCGGTCGGCACCTCGAACGCCGTGGGAGTCGGGGTCGGAACGATGGGCGCGAACGTGACGATGGCGGTTGTCGGCGCCGTGGTCGGCGAGGCCCCGGGCGTCGTGGCCGGGCCATCCGTCGCCCGGGCGGATGCCACCGCGACCGCGCTGGGTGACGCCGGACCACCGCCTCGGAACGGGTTGGCAACCACGAACGCCAGGGCGACGACCGCGACGACGGCCACGATGAGCCCGACAACGACGAGCGGGCCACGGCCCCGACCATCGGCGGGCTGCGGAGGAGGACTCCACCCCTGCGCCGGGACATGCACCGGCGGAGGAGCAGGTTGGAGTGACACCGGAGGCGGACCCCAGCCCGGGCCGCCGACCGGAGGTGCAGGCGGTGGGGCGGCCGGTGCAGGCGCGATGGGTCCCACCGGCGCCCCGCAGACCTCGCAGAACCGCTGGCCCGCGATCGTGGCGGAGTGGCCGTTGGCACAGGCGTAGCCGGGTCCTGTCATCTGGATCTCCAGCGGACTGGCGTCATGGCTCGATCACGTGGGTGCAGAGCGTCCAGTCCAAACTCTGCTCCTTGTAGACCGGCAGAACCATCTCGGCGCGTCCAAGCTCGACCGGGCTCGCGCCACCGGTGTCCGAGACGATCACGGTGATCCTCGCGTTCCGTTCCGCATCCCATGCATGCGCCGCCGACGACTGCAACGGAGCCGTGAACGGGGCCGCGTACGACTCAGCACGCCCTGGCCCCTCGCCGAAGTCCCATGCGAACCCAACCTGCTTGACCGTGGGCGGCACTCCGGACGCAATCGCCCGGTAGGTGTACTCGATGTCCACGAGCGGGCAGGCTTCGGTCACCGGCTCGAAAGTCAGCTTCACGCCCCCGCGGGTGACGCTGATGCGCACGAAGTCCACGTAGGCCCACGTGTTGCCCTTCTTGCCGTACACGAGGAACCCAAGGGCGTTCTCACCGGGCTCGAGGTCGACCGTCTGCTGCCAGGCCCAACCCCCGAGCGGCCGGGTGCCGGTCCCCCGGAAGACCAGGATCTGCGTCGCGCCGCCATCGGCCAGCTTGGTCACCTGGACCTTCAGCTTCGCGTCGGGGGTCACGTGGCCGTCCTTCAGCTCGACCCATGTGTCATTGCCCGCCTCGTCCTTGCCCGCCACGGTCCAGAGCTCGAAGTACGGGTAGGCCCTGGTGCCGGCCTCGTTCCGCTCGAACTCGGCCCAGCGGTCTGCCACCCAGGCCTCGGTCTTGGACGCAACCCACGGAACGTAGGCGAAGCGCGTGTAGGACTTCGTGCCGGCCTGCCCGATGGAGGTCGCGCTGTCGCCCGAGCTGTACGGGGCGAGCTTGCCCGTGGCACCGTCGTACGGGATCGAGCGCAGCCTGCCCGGGTAGTTGGGATCCGCGACGTACAGGCGGGTGGGCGTGACCCGGTACACGATCATCGTGTGACCGCCATCACCAGGGGCTGGGCTGATCCGGATCATCTGGGGCGAGCCGCCCAGCGCGATGGCCGCCCGGAAGCCGGCGATCGTCGCGCGCGCGTCAGCCGCGTCCCACTGCGGATCGCGGATGGCGAGATAGGCGGTCGTGTCGGCAATCCCGGCGGCGTGCACGCTTCCGACATAGCGGTAGCCGTCGGAGTCGTCCTGCCAGAACGTCGGCGTCTTCGCCGGAGCGCCGTTGTTGTCGTACAGCCCGTACAGGGGCGACGCCCCCGCCCCCAGCCGCTGGCGCAGGTAGTACCAGATCTCGGTGATCGACTGGCCCTCGCACTGGCCGTCGGGCGCCACATACGAGCCATAGTTCGCGAACTGCCAGTCGTCCCGTCCCGGCCGGAAGCCCGAGTCGACGGTGGCCGGGATCCGCGTGAAGTCGACAAGCGCCCCGAAGATGTCCGAGAAGTGGGGCGCGAGGACAGTGAGCGTTCCATCGGCGGCCGCCACCGTCGTCAGGGGGGAGAGGTCGCCCGTGGCCGGATCGCGGGAGAAGGCCATCGGCAGCGTCTCAGCAGGCAGCGGGTCCGGCATGGGCATGGCAAGCACCACGCGCGCGGGTGACGCGAGATCGGCATCGCCTGTCGAGACCGAGAACAGCGGCGTCATCGGTGTGATCGCACCGCCGTAGGCGTCGGGTGCCGCGAGGCCGTCGATGGGAACGGGTGTCACGGTGAAGGTCGTATCCCCTGTGACAGCGCCCGGCCCCAGCGTGATCGAGATCCCGGGAGCCTCGACGACGCCCCCTCCCGGGCCCACCGCCACCGACGTGGGACTGCCGGGCGGGCCCAGCGCGACGTTGCCGCGCAGTGGTTCCGTGGTCTCGGGGGCTGGAACAAGCTCGTCCTCCGGGGCGGGCAGCTCGCCGGGCAGGGGCCCCGGTGTCCCCTCGGCGTCATCGCCTGGTCCCGGCGTCCGTTCTCCGGTCCAGAGCGGACCTGCGGCCTGGGGTGTGGCGACCGGCGGCGTTGGCGCGGCGGCCTGGCCCGAGGCACCGGGGCCGCCAGACGGCGTGGCCTGCGCCACGCCCTGTCCAGCGTCGCTCCCAACACCGGACCGGTCCAGCAGGAGGTACGCGCCGCCAATGCCGCCGGCGAGCAGGACGACGATGGCGAGCAGGATGGCCAGACGGCCACCCCGACCACCGGCTGGGGAGACCGGTGCCACGGCTGGTCCCGGTGCCACGGCTGGTCCCGGTGCCACGGCTGGTCCCGGTGCCGCTGCCGGCCGCTGGGGCAGGGCTTGGCCGCAGGAGCCGCAGTAGGCCGCCGACGGTCCGACGCGGCCGCCGCACCACGGACAGAACGTCCGGCCCCCGCCACCCATCGATCGCCCTCCGGTGCAACTCCCAGGCTCCGCCGACGGGCGAACCGGCGGCGTGACGAGTCTCGGCGGCTGCCACCCTTCGCGACAGGGCCGGTCCGCACATCCGTGAGGGCCGAGCGTGACGTCCCGGCAGGCAGACATGACGGCAGACCCGCGCTACGGTACGCGCATGACCGCCGTCCCCCACCCCGGGACCCGAGCCGCCACCCCCGCCCACCGGACCTGGATCCCACGCCAGCACGGTGCGTGGGCGATGCTCCTGCTGCCCGTGGTGCTCGGCGTGGCGGCCTCGGAGCCGGACCCGTGGCAGCTCGTCGTGGCCGGCGTGGCCCTCGCGGCCTACCTCGCCTCGGCCACGGTCCAGACCTGGTCCCGGTCCCGCCGCCAGCCCGCCTACCGGGCGCCGATCATCGTCTACTCCGTCACAGCGGTCGTGCTCGGCGCCCTGCTCCTCGTGGCGTTCCCGCCGCTCGCCCTGTGCGGGCTCGTGGTGGTCCCGGCCGGGATCCTCGTCTTCCGCGGCGCCCAGCCCGGCACCCGCCGCGACCTTGTCAACAGCTTCGCCCAGGTCGCCCAGTCACTCGTCCTGGTGCCGGCCACCGCGTACGTCTCGGGTGCGTTCACCACAGGTGACGTGGTTGCCTACACGCTGGTCGCGGCCGCCTACCAGGTGGGTGTCGTGCTGGTCGTCAGGAGCGTCCTGCGCGAGCGGGGCAACGCCTCGTTCCGCAGGCTGTCGGCCGGATTCCACGCCGGAGTCGTCGTGGCGGCCGCCATCGCCCTCCCGCCCGCGTACGTCCTCGTGGCCCTTGGGCTGCTCGCCCGCGCCGTCGTGCTTCCCATCGAGCAGCGGCGCCTCGCGCATGGGCCCACGCCGCTCAAGCCCGTGCATGTCGGGGTCGTGGAGATCGCGGCCTCGCTGTCGGTGGCGATCGTGTCGCTCGGGGTGCCGCTATGACGTCCGTCGACCCAGAGCCCCTCGCCGACGTCGCCGGCACCCGCGCCCAGGCCGACGTCGCCGCCACCGTCCGTTCGCTCGTCGCCGGGGCCCGCGCCGACGGACGCCGCACCCTCTCCGAGCCCGAAGGCCTCGCACTGCTTGAGGCGGCAGGGATCGCCGTGCCCCGCTGGCTGGAGGTCGCCAACGAGCACGATGTGACCGACACGCTCCTCGAGCGGCTGTCGGGCGACCGGGTTGTCGTCAAGGTCGTCGCGCCTGCGATCGCCCACAAGACCGACGTCGGCGGTGTCGCCATCGTCCCGCGCACGCGGGCCGCCGTTGCGGAGGCCGTCGCGCGGATGCGCCATCGTCTGGACGACGCCACCGGCTTCACCGTGGCCGAGTTCGTCCGCCACGAGACCGGCCCAGCGGGTGAGCTGCTGCTCTCTCTGCGCTGGACCGACGATGCCGGCCCCGTCGTGAGCGTCGGGGCTGGCGGCATCCTCACGGAGGCGCTGTCGGCCGACCTGCGTCCCGGTCGCGAGATCGCCGTGGTGTCCCCGTCACTGACGCGGGGCCCGGCGGCCATCGCCGCGGCCATTGCACCCGCCACCGCTGTCCGGCTCGCCACGACCTCCCAGCGCGGCCAGCCACCTGCGACGTCGGAGGCGGCCGTCGCGAGCACCGTGCAGCGCCTCCTCGCGCTCGCGCCGCTGGTCCCCGAGGACCTGCTCGAGGTCGAAGTCAACCCCGCGGCGGTCACCGCCGACGGCCTCGTCGCCCTCGACGTGCTGGTCACCATCGGCGACGGCCCCCTCCCTGTGCGTCCGCCGCGGCCCGTGGCCGCCATCGCCCGGCTCCTCGAGCCCCGCTCGATCGGCGTGGTAGGGGTGTCGTCCGGCATGAATGCCGGGCGGGTGATCCTGCGCAACATCCTGCGCGAAGGCTTCGACCCGGCACAGGTGGTGGTCGTGAAGCCCGGGATCGACATGATCGACGGGGTGCGCTGCGTGCCGGACCTCGCAGCGCTGCGGGAGAAGGTGGACCTCCTCGTGGTCGTCCTCCCGGCAGCCCACACGCCCGGCTTCGTCGCGGAGGCCGTGGAGCGGGACCTTGCCGCGAGCCTCATCGTCATCCCGGGCGGGCTCGAGGAGAAGGAGGGCGGGGGCGAGCTCGCGGCCCGGATGCGAACCGCCCTGTGGGCGAGCCGGAGCCGGCCTGATGGCGGACCCGTGGTCAATGGCGGCAACTGCCTCGGGATCCGGTCACGACCTGGCCGCTACGACACCCTCTTCATCCCCCAGGTCAAGCTGCCGCCGGGCTCCATACCGTCGTCCATCGCGCTGGTCACCGGCAGCGGTGCCTTCGCGATCACCCGCCTCTCGCGCCTTGCCCCGCTCGACCCCCGGTACGTGATCACCATCGGCAACCAGACCGACCTCACCGCGGGCGACTTCCTGGCCCACCTCGCGGACGATGCGTCGGTCCGCACCATCGGTGTCTACGTGGAGGGATTCACCCGCCTCGACGGCCTGCGCTTCATGGAGGCCGCCGCGCGGATCACCGCGGAGGGCCGGACGGTGATCCTGTACCGGGCAGGTCGTACCGCGGCCGGAGCGAGCGCGTCGGCAGGTCACACCGCGGCGATCGCCGGCGATGCCACCGTCACCCGCGAGCTCGCGAGGGCCGCGGGCGTGACCGTTGCCACCACGCCCGGCGACTTCGACGACCTGCTGCGCACGTTCGCGCTGCTTGACGGGCGGCCCGCGCGAGGATGGGGGCTGGGCGCCCTCTCCAACGCCGGCTCGGAGTGTGTGACCATCGCCGATCATGCTGGCAGGCTGGAGCTCCCGCGCTTCGCGCCGGCCACGGAGGCGGCCTTGGCCGGAATCCTCTCCCCAGCCGGGATCGGCGCGGTCGTGGACATCCACAACCCGCTGGACCTCACCCCCATCGCCGACGCCGAGGTCACCACGGCGGCGGCCCGCGCCGTCCTGGAGGCCGCCGAGGTGGACGTGGGCATCCTCGGCCTCGTGCCGATGACCGACACGCTCGAGACGCTCCCCGCCGGCCCGGGACACAACGAGGACATGGACCGGGCCGATGCGATCGCAGCACGCCTGGCCGATCTCTGGCGGACCACGACGAAGCCGTGGGTGGTGGTCGTGGACGCGGGATCCGTCTACGCTCCATGGGTCGCGCGACTCCGCGAGCACGGACTGCCGGTCCTCGACACGGCCGACGCGGCCACCCGCGTGCTCGAGGCCTGGTGCGCGGCCACCGTGCCCCAGCCCCCGCCCAGCTGACGCCCATCCGACGCCGACACGAACGAGGTCACCAACCCATGGCGCACGTCTACCTCGCCAGCCTCCGCGACGAGATCGAGGTGCCGTCCAACGGCATCCTCTCGCGAACCGTGCACGAGGACGACCGGATCACGCTGGTCCTGTTCGGCTTCGACACCGGCCAGGAGCTCTCCGAGCACACCTCGAGCCGGGCCGCGCTCATCGAGGTCCTCGACGGCACCGCCACCATCACGCTCGATGGCGAGCTCCGTGAGGCCGGTCCCGGGACCTGGATCGCGATGCCGCCGGGCATGCGCCACGCGATCCGGGCGACCACGCCCCTGGTGATGGCGCTCACTCTTCTCAAGTAGGCCGTCAGCGATCCAGGGCCGCCTGTGCCAGGACCGCGGTCCGCGCATCCCCTGTCGCACCGAGACGGGCGACGATCCGCATCCGCATCAGCATCTGCTGCATGGGCGGCCCCATGTGGCCCGCGACGACGACCTCCACGCCGTGGTCCTTGAGGAAGGTCGCGACCCGGGCATGGTGGCCACCCTCGGCGCTGACGTCGTGGAGGGCGTCCCAGCGCACGTCGTGCTCCGTCCATGCCGTGATTGCACCGTTGTGCAGGTCGGCCACGGCCACCCGCTCCGCCCGACCCCAGCCATCGCCCACCTGGCCGTCGGGGCTCACGGGCACGCACACGATCATCAACCGGCCTCCTGCAAATCGAGCTTTTGTCACCGGCCACGAGCGTAGAACGTCCGACCCTGTCGCGTGGTCCCGGCCTTCGAACGCCATCCGGCCCCTATGCAGGGCCGGTCGGGCCTGCACTAGGGGTCCCTCCGGCCGCGTCGGGTTGTTCCCTGGGGGCGACAATGGCGGGGAACAGCGCGGACGCCTGGCGTTCGTGCGCGTCCCGAACCGCCACCCCCACGGAGGGGTGGCCCGGCTTGGCCCGAAAGGAAGCAGCACGCCGATGGATCAGCACTGGGAGTGCCTCGACGGCAACGAGGCCGCAGCGCGCGTCGCGTACGCGTACAGCGAGGTCATCTCGATCTACCCGATCACGCCGGCCTCGCCGATGGCCGAGTATTGCGACGACTGGTCGGCCGCGAGCAAGCCGAACCTGTTCGGCACCGTACCGTCCGTGGTCGAGATGCAGTCCGAGGCAGGCGCCGCGGGCGCCGTCCACGGATCGTTGCAGAAGGGTGCCTTCACGACGACGTTCACCGCGTCGCAGGGCCTCCTCCTGATGATCCCGAACATGTTCAAGATCGCGGGCGAGCTCACGCCGGCGGTCATCCACGTCGCGGCACGCACGCTCGCGACCCATGCCCTCTCGATCTTCGGCGACCACAGCGACGTCATGCACGCCCGGGCAACCGGCTGGGCGATGCTCGCCGCCGGGTCGGTCCAGGAGTCCCACGACTTCGCCGCGGTCGCCCATGCGGCCACGCTGCGCGCCCGCGTTCCGTTCCTCCACTTCTTCGACGGCTTCCGGACCAGCCACGAGGTCAACAAGATCTCGACGCTGCCGGCGTCCACGCTGAAGGCCCTGATCCGCGAGGACGACATCCTCGCCTTCCGCAACCGCGGCCTCACGTCCGAGGCGCCCGTGGTCCGCGGCACCGCCCAGAACCCCGATGTCTTCTTCCAGGCCCGTGAGGCCTGCAACCTGTACCACGACGCCGTCCCGGGCATCGTGCAGGAGGTCTTCGACGAGTTCGCCGAGCTCACCGGCCGCAAGTACGCGCTGGTGGAGTACCAGGGCGCGCCCGACGCCGACCGCGTGGTCGTCGTCATGGGCTCCGGCGTCGGCGCCGTCGAGGAGTCGGTCGAGACGATGACGGCCGCCGGCGAGAAGGTCGGCATGATCGTCATCCGGCTCTTCCAGCCGTTCCCCGCCGCACAGCTCATCGCGGCCCTGCCGAAGACCACCAAGGCGATCGCGGTCCTCGATCGGACCAAGGAGCCGGGCGCCGTCGGCGAGCCGATGTACCAGGCCGTCGTCACCGCGCTGACGGAGGCGATGGACGCCGACGACGCGCCGTTCGCGGCGATGCCGAAGATCACCGGCGGCCGCTACGGCCTCTCCTCGAAGGAGTTCACGCCGGCGATGGTCAAGCCGGTGTTCGACGAGCTCCTGGCCGCCAGGCCGAAGCGCCACTTCACCGTCGGCATCTACGACGACGTGACACACCTCTCACTGCCGATCAGCTCCACGTTCCGCTTCCCCCGCCCGCAGGGCGAGGTCCAGGCGCTGTTCTACGGCCTCGGCTCGGACGGCACCGTCGGCGCGAACAAGAGCTCGGTCAAGATCATCGGCGAGGACACCGACCTCTTCGCCCAGGGCTACTTCGTCTACGACAGCAAGAAGTCGGGCTCGGTCACGTCCTCACATCTGCGCTTCGGCCCCAAGCCGATCCGGTCCACGTACCTGATCGACGAGGCGGACTTCGTCGCCTGCCACCAGTTCGGGCTGCTGCAGAGCGTCAAGGTCCTCGACCACGCGAAGCGCGGCGCCACGTTCCTCCTCAACAGCCCCTACGGGCCCGATGAGGTCTGGGAGGCGCTGCCCCCCGAGATCCAGCAG
Source organism: uncultured Chloroflexia bacterium (assembly GCA_963748625.1). GTDB lineage: Bacteria > Chloroflexota > Limnocylindria > Limnocylindrales > CSP1-4 > CAIXZV01. The sequence goes on from CAVVJT010000004.1 coordinate 497,236, forward strand.
AAGCTTGTCGAGAAGCAGATCGACTTCTGGGTGATCGACGCGATGGCGGTCGCCGCCGAGACCGGCATGGGCAACCGCATCAACACGATCATGCAGCCGGCGTTCTTCCACCTCTCGGGTGTGCTGCCCGCCGAGGAGGCGATCCCGGCGATCAAGAAGTTCGTCAAGAAGACCTACGGCAAGCGCGGCGACGCCGTCGTCGAGCGCAACAACGCCGCCATCGACGCCTCGATCGCGCGGCTCCGGAAGGTGGAGCTGCGGCCGGTGGGCGAGGGCGTCGCCCTGCGTGCGATCGTCCCGGATCATGCGCCGGACTTCGTGCAGACCGTCACCGCCCGCCTGATGGCCGGCGATGGCGACCTGCTCCCGGTGAGCGCGCTGCCGGTCGATGGCACCTTCCCGACCGGGACCACCAAGTGGGAGAAGCGGGCCATCGCCCCGTCGATCCCCGTGTGGGACGAGGCGATCTGCATCGACTGTGGCAAGTGCGCCATGGTCTGCCCGCATGCCTCGATCCGCATGAAGGTCTACCCGGACGCGCAGGTGGTGGACGGGCTGCCCTCCAAGGAGTTCAAGTCCCGCGACCTGCCCGGGCACAAGATCACGATCCAGGTCTCGCCCGACGACTGCACCGGGTGCGGCGTGTGCGTGGACGTCTGCCCCGCCAAGAGCAAGACCGACGTCGGCCACAAGGCCATCAACATGGTCCCGTACCTCGACCACCGCGATGTCGAGCGCGAGCGCTGGGCGGCCTTCGAGACCGTCCCGCAGCTCGACCGGAGCGCCCTCCCGCACGACACCGTCAAGGGCGCAGCAAGCCTCGAGCCCCTGTTCGAGTACAGCGGCGCGTGTGCGGGCTGCGGCGAGACGCCATACATCCGCCTGGTCACCCAGCTCTTCGGCGACCGCATGGTCGTGGCCAACGCCACCGGGTGCTCCAGCATCTACGGCGCCAACCTGCCGACCACCCCGTACACGACCAACGCCGCGGGCCGCGGGCCGGCCTGGGCGAACAGCCTCTTCGAGGACAACGCCGAGTTCGGACTCGGGATGCGGCTCGCGCTCGACGCGCAGACGTCGTACGCCCGGGTCCTCCTCGACCGCCTCGCCGACACCGTCGGCAAGGACCTCGCCGACGGGATCCTCGCCAACGAGCAGGAGACCGAGCCCGCGATCGAGGCCCAGAAGGCCCTCGTCGCCCGGCTCCGGGAGAAGCTCGCCGGCGTGGACAGTGAGGACGCCCGCCAGCTCCTCGCGCTTTCCACGGACCTCGTCAAGCAGGGCGTCTGGATCTTCGGCGGTGACGGCTGGGCCTACGACATCGGCTACGGCGGTCTGGACCAGGTCCTCTCGTCCGGGCGCAACGTCAACATCCTCGTCCTCGACACCGAGGTCTACTCCAACACCGGCGGCCAGGCCTCAAAGGCCACCCCGCGCGGCGCGGTCGCGAAGTTCGCGGCGGCCGGCAAGCCGACCGGCAAGAAGGATCTCGGCGCCGTCGCACGGGCGTACGGCAACGTGTTCGTCGCCCAGATCAGCCTCGGCGCCAACGACGCTCAGACGATCAAGGCCCTCCTCGAGGCCGAGGCGTGGCCGGGGCCGAGTCTCGTGATCGCCTACGCGACCTGCATCGCGCACGGCATCGACATGAGCCGCTCGATGAGCCACCAGAAGGACGCGGTGAAGTCCGGCTACTGGCCGCTCTACCGCTTCCAGCCCACGGAGGTGGAGTCCGGACAGCCGTTCAAGCTGGACTCGGCCAAACCCAGCATCCCGATCAAGGACTTCGTGTCGACCGAGACGCGGTTCGCGATCCTCGAGCGGACGAACCCGGAGAAGGCGGCCGAGCTGGCCGAGCTCATCCAGGCCGACGCCGACGAGAAGTGGCGCTACTACGAGCAGCTGGCCGGCATGCACCGCGCCGTGCCGCACCTGCATGCGGCCGAGTCGGAGGCTGTCGAGGCGGCAACGGCCGGCGCGAACGGCAACGGCACGCAGGGAGGTGAGGCATGACCCCGGACCTGCGGACCCGCTACCTGGGCCTGGAGCTCAGCTCCCCCATCGTGGCCTCCGCCCAACCGCACACGAATGATCCGGCGTACGCCCAGCGGCTCGAGGCCGCCGGGGCGGGCGCGATCGTGCTCCCGTCGCTCTTCGAGGAGGAGATCCTCAACGAGGAGCTGGAGATGGACCGTTCCCTCAACCAGGGGACGAACCAGTTCGGCGAGGCGCTCGACTACTTCCCGAACATCGAGAACTTCAGCAATGCCGGCGACCGCTACCTCGCCCGCCTCGAGCGGACGAGGAAGGCGGTAACCATCCCGGTGTTCGCCAGCCTCAACGCGGCGACCACCGGCGGCTGGATCCGCTACGCGAAGCTGATGCAGGACGCCGGGGCCGACGGCCTCGAGCTCAACCTGTACCACCTCGTGGCGGATCCGCAGGTGACGGCGCAGCACCGCGAGGAGATGGATCTCGAGCTCATCGCGGCCGTCCGATCGGCGGTCACGATCCCGCTCGCGGTCAAGCTCTCGCCGTACTACTCGGCGCTCGCGTCGTTCGCGGCGAGGACCGTCACTGCCGGCGCCGACGGGCTCGTCCTGTTCAACCGGTTCTACCAGCCCGACCTGGACCTCGAGACGTTCGACGTCATCAACAAGGTAGCGCTGTCGCACCCCTCGGAGCTGCGCCAGCCGCTCCGGTGGATCGCGATCCTGCGGCCGCAGCTGGGCTCCTTCGTGGGCCTCGCGGCGACCTCGGGCGTGCACAGTGGCGAGGATGTGCTCAAGGCGCTGCTGGTGGGTGCGGACGTCGCGATGACCGCCTCGGCCGTCCTGCGGCACGGGCCGGAGCACATCGCCACGCTCCTGCGTGACATCACCGCCTGGATGACCGAACGGGAGTACGAGTCCGTGGCCCAGCTGCGCGGCTCCGCCAGCGCGGCCACCGTCGCCGACCCGACGGCATTCGAGCGGGCCAACTACCTGGCCACCCTGCACTCCTGGTCGACGCCGAACGATCTCGCAACCGCATAGACCTGCGCACCAACGCATACGGGCGTCGGCTCCGGCCGGCGCCCGTCTCGTTTGCCCTCCGTCAGGTCGGCGCGGGCGTCGGGTCCGGGGTCGGCTCGGGCGTGGGCTCGGGCGTGGGCTCCGGGGTCGGTTCGGGTGTGGGCTCTGACGTCGGCGCCGACGAGGGCGTGGGCTGCGCGGTCGGCTTGGGCTTCGGCGTGGGCTTGGGTGTGGGGCGCGGTGTGGCCACCGGCCTCGGATAGGTCGAGCGGGCCGGCTTCGGCGTCCCAGGCAGCAGGGCGGCGATGTCCTTGCGGACCTGGGTGATCCAGACGGCCGTCATGAAGGAGGGGTAGGCCGGCGGGACGATGCGCAGGTGCTTGACCTTCGCGTCCGCCGCCTTGCCGAACAGCTCGATGAGCGAGGGGATGCTCTCGCGCGGCAGGTCGGTCCAGGCCGTGCCGCGCGCGGCGCCGAACAGCGCGGGAGCGTTGAGGATCACCGACGGCCCGAGCTGCTCGCGGATCGCCATGAGCAGCACCTGCTGGCGCTCCATGCGCCCGTAGTCGGAATCCATGTGCCGGCTGCGCGCGTAGGCGAGCGCCTTGTGGCCGTCGAAGTGCTGCTTCCCGGCCTTGATCCTGAGGTTGATGGAGCCGTGGCCAGGATCAGGGTAGTGGTCGTCCACCACCGCCTCTGGGACGTCGATGTCCACGCCGCCCATCGCGTCCACCACGCGGATGACCCCCACGAGGTCCACGATCAGCACGGCGTCGATCGGGCGGCCCGTGATCTCGGTGACCACGGAGCGCACGGCCCCGATGCCCTTGACGGCGCCCTTGCCAGGCCACAGGCCCGGATTGCGGGCGGTGGCCTCCACGTACATCTCGTTGAGGAGGCCCGGCTGGCACCCGCAGGCCGACGCCTCGCGGGCGGGGCCCTTGGGATATGGCGCGTTCTGCAGGTTCCGGGGCAGGCCCACCATGGCCGTCTTGCCCGTCTCGACGTCCACCTCAACGAGGAGCATCACGTCGTTGCGCCGGGACCACCGGCTGTTGCCTGCATCGGAGCCGATCAGCAGGAGGTCGAACCGGCCGTCATCACCCCACGGGACGGCACCCGGCCGATCCCACGGCACCTTGGCGTCGAAGTCCGGGAGGCTGCCATTGCCGCCGTCCTCGGGGAACGGGGCGATCTCGAGGCTCGGCTCCGGCGTGGGTGTGGGAGGTGGCGGCGTGGCGCCGGGGGCAAGGGTGGGTCCGGGTGTCGGCGCAGGCGTGAGCGCCGGGGTGGGCTCGGGGGTTGGCTCAGCGGTCGCCCCCTCGTCCCCCGTGGTGGATGTCATTGCGAAGGTCTCGTCGAGGAACTCGGAGGTCGCGAGGATCACCGAACCTGCGAACGCATGCGGGATCAGCACCGCCGCCGCGACGATCACAAGGCTCGCGCCCACCGCCAGGCGCCCGGCATGGGCGCGTGCGAGTGCCCCGACTGCCGCAGTGGTCCGCCATGCGGCGAACACGATGTTCAGGACGAAGAGGGTCGTCAGGGCGCCGGGGGTGATGAGCACCGCGGCGACGCCGTAGACACCCGCCGAGAGGACCCACAGGCCGATCACCGCGAGCACGACGACGGTTGGCACCAGGAAGAAGAGTGCGGCGCGCCTGGCCCCCACCACCAGGTGGCCGGTGCCCGGCAGGATGAGGCTGGCAACCGTGGCCACGATGGCGCGCACGCCTCGCCGCCGCCCGGTCTCTGCCGGCGTCGCTGTGTCGGCCGGCACCGGCGTGTCGGCCGGCACCGGCGTGTCTGCCGGCACCGGGTTGTCGGTCATTCCCGTGGTGCCCAGACCGTGTCCGGGTTCGTCGTTCATGCGGCGGTGCCCCTCCCTCTTCCGGCGAATCCTTGCACGGATCACAGGATTGGGACGGGCTCCTCGCGAGCGGGCGCAGACCGTGCCACCTGGACGCCCTGGGCAACGAGTCCCGCCAGCACCAACACCACGCCAAGCGCCGCGAGTGGCGCCAGTGCCTCGCCAAGCACCAGCACCCCGAGCATCGTCGCCACCACCGGATCGACCAGCATCAGCGTGGCCGCCGGACCGGGGAGCAGGCCGTGGATACCACGTGTCAGCAAGACGTTCGCCAGGGCCATGGTGGCGATGCCCAGGTACAGCACCAGCGCGAGGCCCTCGGGCGTCACCGCCCATCCAAGCGGCTGGCCTGCGAGCAGGGGCAGCAGGAGCACCCCACCGAGCACGAAGCTGCCGGTGGTGATCTCCATGGCGGTGGCCCCGCGTTCGAGCTGCAGCTTCGCGGATACCGAGTACAGCGCCGCGCACAACCCCGCGCCGAGCGCCATCAGGAGACCTACGCCAACCTCGGATCCGATCTCCGAGGCGCCGCTCCCGGCCGACCGGAAGACCAGGCCCACCACGCACAGGGCCGTCGCGGCGAGCCAGCCGCGCGTCGGACGGTGCCCCAGCACCGCCCAGCCGAGCAGGCCGGCAAAGACCGGCTCCGAGCCCATCGCCATGAGGGTCCCCAACGCCACCCCCGCCCGGTCCACCCCGCCGAAGAAGAGCGGCTGGAAGACTGCGGCTCCCAGCGCGGACACCAGCATGGCCCGCGTGCGCCAGAGGCGGAACAGGCTGCGGGGCGAGCGGCCAAGCAGGGGCATCGCGACCAGCAGGGAGAGCGCACCCACGATGATGCGCAGCACGCCCACGGCGACCGGCGTGCTGCCCTCGGGGCCGAGCGCCTGAGCGGTTCCCGCCGTGCCGAAGAGCACGCCCGCGAGGATCACCAGCAGGGTGGCCGAACGCGGGCTGGGCATGCCGACGAGGCTACCGGCAACCGGAAGCGTCACGAGGGGCGGTCGTGCACCCCGAATCCGATCCGATGCGTCCGGCCGCCGCTTGGGGTCTCAGCATCGGGGATGTCGGCCGGCACCATCAGGTCCAGCTCCCCCGGGTCGATGTGGTCGTCGGCGACGGCCCGTGCGGCCATGTTCGCGTACGCCTGCTCGAACAGCGTACGCACGTAGCGGGCGTTGCCGAAGTCCTCGATCTCCCGGGCGGCGCCGAGGACCACGAGGACGCGCTCCCGGACTGCAGGATCGGTGCGGACCTTGGCCTGGCCCGCCATCGACCCGAAGATCTCGGCGAGCTCGTCGGTGGAGTAGTTGGGGAACTCGATGTAGCGGGTGAACCGGCTGCGCAGGCCAGGGTTCGAGCGGATGAACGCCCACATCGGCTCGCCGTAACCGGCCACGATCACGGCGAGGTTGTCCCGGTGGTCCTCCATCATCTTGACCAGCGTCGCGACCGCCTCCCCGCCGAAGTCCTGGCTGTCGCCGGTGGACAGGGCGTAGGCCTCGTCGATGAACAGGACGCCGCCGATCGCGGAGCGCACCACCTCCTGGACCTTGAGCGCCGTCTGGCCGACGTATCCCGCGACGAGGTCCGCGCGCGAGGCCTCCACGAGGTGGCCCTTGGTGACGAGGCCCAGCGCCCCGTAGATCCGGCCGACGATCCTTGCCACCGTGGTCTTGCCCGTCCCGGGATCGCCGGTGAAGACCAGGTGGGCGGAACCCGTGACCTCCGGCAGGCCCTGCGCCCGACGCTCGGCGTTGAGGCGCTGGACCGCGACCAGCTTGCGGATCTCCTTCTTCACCGACCCGAGGCCCACGAGCGCATCGAGCTCAGCGAGCAGCTCGGCCACGGTGACGGCATTGACGACGGCAGCAGCAGCAGGGCTGAGCTCCTTGTCGGTGGCCGGCGTTCGGTCCCCGGTGCCCGCCGCCTTCACGTCCGACGACGCCACGGCGCTCGACGTGCCGCCGACGGGGCCCGTCGAGCGAAGCCACGCCAGGATCTGCCTGGCCTCGTCCGCCGCAGCCTCCACCGACGTGCAGCCGTCGATCGCCTTCTGCGCGGTCGCGGTCACGGTGGGCGTCATCGCTGCATCGCCAACCGGCTCCAGCCAGGTCCGGACGGCGTCGGGCGTGAGCCCGTCGGGCGCCTTCGCGCCAAGTGCACGCACGATGCCCATCAGCACGTGCCGCGGCTCCACTTCGGCGTGGGACCACGCCTTCGCGGTGGCGAGCGCCTCGTCGAGGACCTGGTCGCGCAAGGCCATCTAGCCGGCGCCTCCGGGGTCCGGATCCGTGTAGCGCAGGCCTCCGAACTTGTCGTGCACCGTGTCGTCCAGGTCGTCCGCGGTCACCGCGATGGCCACGACCGCCTGGACGAGCTCATCAGGATCGAGGTAGTCCGCGAGGAGCGTGTGGTCGAACGCGACGAAGCACTCGGATCCGTCCTCGTTGTCCACGACGGTCACTGTCCCGAACAGGAACTTCTGACCCTCGGTGGCAGCCCAGCGATAGAACTCGGGTGTGGGCTTGAGGCTGCGCACCAGCGGCGCCCAGAGCCGCACGATCGAGGATGGGTCGCCCTTGGGATCCTTGCCCCACTCGCGCACCTCGATGGTCACCCGCGTGCTGCCGCGCTCGAGCGCGAAGCCGTCCTTGGCGAGCATCACGTTGTCAAAGGCGCCCGCGAGGATCCGCTGGACCTTCTGCTGTGCCGCGTCAACCGTTGCCATGGGCATCCCTCCGAGTCGCGCTCTACGTGCGCAGCGTCATGGTGCCCCCTGCGCGTGCCACCTGCATGGCACACCGGCATGCGGAAGATCAGGTCACGAGCTCTCCGAACGCACCGTCGGACGCGAGCAGCAGGTCGAGCCCGTCGAGGAGGCGGGTCGCGGCGTCCGGCAGCGTGCCGTCCATGGATGCCGCGGCCGCGAGCACCGCACGCACGTCGTCGTCGAAAGCGGTGGGACGCACGGGGCAGCGCTGGGCGACGGCGTCCAGGAGGCGCTTCTCGCCCGGATGCGGCACCCGGTTCACGGCGAACAGGATGTCGAAGCAGCTCGCGAGCAGACCTGCCACCCGGTGGCTGGCGGCGACCGGGTCGGCACGGCCGGATGCCTTGGCGACCTGGACCTCCCACGCCGACGGGAACCCGCGCAGGGCCGCCCGGTTGTGGGCCACGATCGCGACCCGGAGGGGCTCCGGGTACGGGACGCAGGCCCTCGCCTGCAGGCCGGCCAGCCAGCCATCCGGGTCGTGGAGCGCGGTCGCACCCAGGATCGTGTGCCAGAAGCAGGTGCTGTAGCCGAGGGATGGCTCGTGGCGCACCAGCACGCGGTCGAGCTGGTCCTCCATCCAGGCGGCGTCGAAGTAGGTGGCGTCCACGACGATCCCGCTCGCCGGATCGGGCCATTCGTCGGCGGCACCCCAGAAGGCGTGGTCCACCGGCAGTGGCAGCGCGGCTCCCGCCTCGAGCATCACGCGCTCCCGGACCTCCCGCGCGATCGTGCCGCGGGTGTAGACCTCGATGTCCACGTCGGAGCCCGCATCGCTCGCGATACCACCGGCTCCACGCGACCCGCCTAGCGCGACGGCGACCACCTCGGACACGCTCGCGAAGGTGCTGGCGACGCGTGCGGCAAGCTCGGCGGCGGGATCGGGTGCGGCTGCACGGGAAGGGGGCATGGCCGCGGGAGTGTAGCCTCCGGCGGCGCGAAACGGCGCTCCGGCGGGCGGGCGGCGCTCGTACGATGCCAACACACATCTGAACCCGATCTTGGAGCCGCTCATGACCACGCCGCAGGCGACGACGCTGCGTGGCGAAGCCCGCCTCGCCGACGGCCCCGCCGAACCCGCCGTCATCACCCTCGGACCCGACACGCTCTGGCTCATCGCCGGATCGCGACCGCCCATCACGGCTGCCTACCGGGACATCACCCACGTCGGCGTGGACCAGGGGACCGTCCGCCTCCATCTCGGCTCGGGTCCGCTCGCGGAGCGCTGGCACCTCGAGCGGTTCGGCCAGCAGACGGGTGCCCTGGTCAAGGGCCTGCGGAACGGGCGCCTGCTCCAACGCCTGGGTGACGGCCTGGTCGAGGTGGCGCCCGACACCGAGATCGACCTCGTCGAATACGAGGCACCCGGCGAGACCGGCATCGCCCAGCTGCTCTACCACGATCGCGGTGTGGTCCTCGCCCCCGTCGACGACCGGCACAGCTGGCGGCGGATCCGGCGTGCGGACATCGGCGCGGTCGAGATGGAGTCCGCCGTGGGCGGCATCCGGGTCACCGGCACCGGGCGATCCCTGCTCGGCTCGCCGGCGCTCCGCCTCGTCCGCCTCGGCGCCGTTGCCAAGGCCCACGCCGATCGCTGGGCGGCCCTGCGCGACGGTGCGGCCCAGGACGCGGGGTCGATCGTGGGTGCCCTGCTCCCCGACGCGGACTTCGGCGCCCGACGCCTGGGCTCCACCCTCCTCGTCGACGGACGGCCCGCCACGCCGGCGCAGCTTGGCGAGGCCTGGGTGCCGCTCGAGCGGGCGGTCCTCGGACATGCCCCGTTCGACGAGTCCTACGAGGCGCTGCGTGCAGCGGCAGGCGGCGCTGCGGCCCCGCGCTGGCTGGCAGCCGCCCCTGAGCGGCCGGGCGCCCCGGACACGCCAAAGCTGTGGTTCTTCATCGGCCTGCCGGGTAACCTGGTCGCGATGGAGCTGGTGAGCGAGGGAGCACACGCCACCTACCTGTTCCGGGTCGTGCCGCGCGCGACGTTCGCCGGGTCGCTGCCCTCGGGTGCGCTCGAGGCCGCGGTGGCCGACGTGTCCGAGGCGCTGATCGACGCGCGCTTCCTGCGTGAACCGATGGCCCTGCCCGCCGCACGCCTTGCCGAGGCCGAGTTCCTGCGCTACCGCCTGGCGCTCGCCGCCCTGCCGACGCTCGCCGCGGCGCGGGCGCGGTTCGTCGCCCGTCTCGTGCATTCCGACACGGCCTCGTGGCAGGCGGCGCTGAACGACGTGATCGCATGGCACGGCGCCGCCCGCGACGACGTGGCGGAGTGGCCCGGTCGAACCGCCCAGGAAGGCCAGATCGCCGGCTTCGGCGGCTGAGGCAGGGAGCGCACGATGCCCACGTTCAAGCACCCGTGTCCTCACTGCGGGACCTACGTCCATCGTGACGTGGTGGCCTGTCCCAAGTGCGGGACCCGCGATCCGTTCGCGCCGGCGCGCTGCGGCGGCTGCGGCGCGGTGGTCGAGGATCCGTCCTACGTGGCATGTCCTCGCTGCGGGAAGCCGGTGGGTGCCGCGGCGGTCGCGGCAGCCGAAGCCGAGGCCCGTGCGAAGGCCGAGGCCCAGGAGGGCCAGGCTGGAGGGGCCGCACTGGCACCCGGGTCGACACCGGAGGCGAATGGCGCGATCCCCGGCTGGGGGCAGCCGCCCGTCGCGCCGGCACCGGCGCCCGTGGCACCGTCCCCCGTGGTCGCGCCGGCCGAACCCGAGCCGGTCGAGCCAGCACCGACAGCGCCTCTCGCAGCCGTCTGCGTCGCGTGCGGGTCCGCGCTGGCGCCGGGCGCCAACTTCTGCCGCGACTGCGGGACGCCGCTCAGCGCCCGATAGCCCGCTGTCGCCGTGCTACCGGGGATCCGCGGAGAGCGCGTGCCTGGCTGGAAGTCGCGGCGCTGGCCTGCCTCTTCGCAAGGCTCCGCGTGGAGGCTGCCTGACCTGAGCCGTATCAGCTCGGGCAGGGTGGGCCAGGCGGACCCTCGACCGCGGTTGCGTTGAGGCGTGCCGCCCACAACCTCGTCGCCGATCTGCACGAACCAGCGCGGCAGTCGGGTGACCTCCTCGGTCAGCACCAGGGCCCCGTCGGCGGCCCGTCGCACGTCGAGATGCCAGGGCAGACCGGGCATGCCAGCAGCGCCAGGAGTGAGCGCCGCCCCTTCGTTGCACTGCACGCTCACCTCCGGCGCTCCGGTCACCTGGAACACGAGGTCCGGTCCGCCGCGGTTCTCAGCGTGGAGCGTCCCCGGCTGCGAAGGCATGGAGCAGCCGCCCAGCAGGATCGCTGCAAGCAGGACCGACCGGACGCGCACCAGCCGACTACCCCTGCGCGACCACCTGGCGGCCACCGGCATGCATTGCCAGGGTGTAGCTCCAAGCGCGGTACATGCACAGGCCCTCAGAACGCCTTCGTGCCGCAATTGCCGCAGAACCGCATGCCCGCCGCGAGGTCATTGCCGCACTGGGCGCACTTGTTCTGGCCGGTGGGGGTGCCGCAGTTCGCGCAGAACTTCTCCGAGCCGACCGGCTTCTCGCAGTTCGTGCACACCGTCTGCCGGGCCGACAGGTCGCCCGAGAAGACCGTCTCACCCTGCATCGCCTGGCGCATCTGGTTGATCTCGACGCTGGAGCGCTCGGCCTCCATCTCGGCGGCAAGGTTCGGGGCGCAGTTGACACACAGCCCGCGGGCGCTGTTCCAGCAGGTCTCGTCCACCCAGCGGTTGTCACGAGGGCAGCGCTGGAAGTAGCCCATCAGCTCGGCCGAGGCCTTCTGGAGGGCCTCATCGCGTGCGCCGCGGTCCGTGAAGTCCTTCACCCGGTCAGCGGCGCTCGACGCGCTGTTGAGGAAGCCGCCGAGCAGGCTCGACGCGCCCGACAGCAGGGTGTTCGCGGTGCCCATGCCCGACCGGATGAACTCGCTGCGGTAGCCGGACCCGCAGATGTCGCACTTGAACTCGAACTGGTAGCCGTTCTCGTCCGACAGGTCGCTGTAGTTGTTGGTGAACGGCGTGAAGCCGGCCATCGCACCCTCTCCTGGTCAATCGGCCCGCAGCCTTCGCCGCGACGGACGTCGATGCCGTGAGGATACGGAAGGCCCGGCCCACGGCGCGGGCCGTTGCGGCACCTCCATGAGGACCGGTCGGCCCTTTGCGCCCCTCAGGTGGCCCGGATGGCCTCCAGGACGGGTGCGAACCGCTCCAGCATGGATGACGTGAGCGCCGGAAGCCTGCTCGGGTCATCGGGGGCGCCCACGTGAAACGTCATGTGGCGGAGACCCGCCGCAGCGAACCCGTGCACCGTGGCGGCGACCTCCTCGGGGCTGCCGCCGAGACAGCCCGGCCGCTCGACGGCGGTCCCATCGGGTTCGAGGGTCACCCTCCCCCACCCCGTGAGCACCAGCGTCGCCGGGTCGCGCCCGGCGGACTCGCAGGCGCGGCGGGCGATGTCGGCCAGGCGGGCCATGTCCTCGGGGCCGGTGAGCGCCAGGTTGACGTTGATCGCGTCACCGAAGGCCGCCGCGATACGCGCCGTCCGATCGCCCAGGCCCGCGACCCAGACCGGCGGACCGTCGGGCCGCGGGCCGCGCGGGATGATCTCGGCATCGTCGGTGTGGTAATGCTCGCCCTCGAAGGTGACCGATCGCTCGCGGAGCATGCGCACCACGATCTCCACCGCTTCGGCGTAGCGGGCGATCGGGCGGTCCGCCGGGTAGCCGAAGGTGCGCCACGAGGGGTCGCGCTCGGGCACTCCCGAGCCGAGGCCCAGCACCAGCCGTCCACCGCTGACCTCGTCGAGCGTCATCGCCATCTTGGCCAGGAGCGCCGGGTTCCGGAAGCCCGTGCAGGCGATGTACGGCCCGATGCCGATGGTTGTGGTGGCTTCGGCGGCCGCGGTCAGGACCGTCCAGCACTCCCAGAAGCCGATCCGCTCACCGTCGGGCAGCTCCCGGCGCAGGTGGTCGGGCGCCCAGAGCGTGTCGATGCCCATCGCCTCCGCCTCGCGCGCGAGGGCGCGCATCTGCGGCCAGGTCGCATACGTGCGGTCCCGGAGCGGCCAGGTGGGCAGGTTGAGGCCGATCTGGAGGGGCGGGGCGGGGTCGTCGGCTCCGTTCATGCGTGGATGATGGCACGCGGCGACCGGATTCCATCCCTGCGCAGCCGATCTCGCGTCACGCGCCCCCACCATCGCCCGCGCCGGTGTCGACGGGCGCATCCGCTACGTCTCCCGCGCGCGGCACCCCCCACGCGGCGAACCCGACGCGGAAGACCGCCATGAGCAGGAGCAGCGCCGCAAGCACCAGGAAGAGCGCAGCAGCAAGGAAGTAGAGTGCCGCCTCCTGCTCCGGGAGCACGCCGAGGATCACGAGCCCCAGTGCCACCGTCGCAGGGATCCAGCTGACGACCCCGCCGGCCAGCTCGCCCTTCCAGCGCCGCCGGATCGGCGCCTCGGCGATGAACGCCCGCCGCTCCCGCGATACCCGCGTGACCACCTCGTCACCGGCGTAGAACACCAGCAGGGCGATCACGCTGCAGACAAGCCAGAACACGTGGCCGGTGATGCCGAAGAGGCTGACGACGACGGGCGCGAGCGAGATGATCATCACGGCAATCGCGACCCAGACGACCATCCCGATCATCAAGAGGTCGTACATGTCGCTCGGGCCGCTGCTCCGCAGGGCGATGAGGGCACCGAACCCGACGAACACGCCGGCGATCTCGGCCAGCGAGAGGAACAGCTCCGTGTCCGGCATGTCCTGTGACCTCCGCGCGAGGCAGGCAGCAAGACGGGGCGCAGCCCGCTCGGTCGGTCCGGCGCGCCGGGTCCCGCCGCCCGTCAGCGTGCGCGTACCCACCTGCACGCGCCAGATGCAGACGGCCCGGTGTCGCGCGGGACCGCGCCACCCCGCATGTGATCGGTGGGGATCAGGTGGGCGCGGCAAGGTCCCGGCGCGGGAAGCGCCACAGCCCATAGACCGTGGCCACCGCCAGGATCGCGACCAGGACCATCGAGTCGCGTAGGTCGCCCCGCCCGCCGAGGATCTCGATCGGCTGCAGGTAGTGGAACGGCGACCAGGGCTGGAGGAAGGCGGCATCGGGCCACATCGTGCCCAGCACGTCGAACAGGTAGCCCGCCAGGAGCACGGCCAGCCCGATGCCGAGCGGTGCGCTCACCCGGTCGAACGACGCCGACGCGGCCAAGGTCACGCCACCGAGCGCCCCGAGGAGCGCGACCGTGTTGAGCGCCAGCAGCGGCAGCCGGCCCAGGTCGAGATCGGCGGTCACGCCGTACGCGGCGGCGCCCAGGAGGGTCCCGGCAGTCGCCGCAAGCGTGGTGACCAGCGCGAATCCCAGCACCGAGACGAGCATCGAGAGGTAGAGGGCGCGGCGCGAGACCGGCCGCGAGAGCAGGACCTCGAGCGTGCCCCGCTGCCGCTCGCCGGCGATCGCCAATGCCCCGAACCCGATCGGCAGCAGGACCTGGAGGCCGATCCCGATGGGGTGGATCCACCCGAGCGACACGGCGCCGCCGAGGCTGAACGGGTCCGCCCCGAGAAGGCTGAGGAACTGCTTGGGGATGATCTCGGCGTCCAGAAGCGCGGCCATCTGGCGCCCGAAGGTGGCGAACACCACCGGCATCAGGAAGGCCCAGACGACGAGGGCGAGGCTCACGATCGCGAGCCGGGAGCGCTGGGCGCGCCAGGTCCGGCGCAGCAGCGGGGTGCTGATGAGCGGGCTCACGACGCGGACCTGCCTGAAGCAGCGAGGGCTCCAGCTTCAGCATCAGCGTCGGCCTCGGCGGCGGCCTCGCCCTGGTACAGCTCCAGGAACGCATCCTCCAGGCGCGTGGGCTCGATGACCAGGTCCAGCACCTCGGCTCCTGCGATCGCCGCCAGGAACGGGCGCGGATCGCCCTCCAGCTCGCACTCGAGGCGCCCGGCGACAGCAACCACGCCGGTCACGCCCGCCACGCCGTCGAGCGCGGGAGCCTCGCCGCCCAGCCGCATCACCACCCGACGCCGTCGACGTTCCAGCAGCGCGCCGACGTCGTCCACCTCGACCAGGCGCCCGGCGCGCACGATCGCCACGCGGTCGCACACCCGCTCCACCTCGGACAGCACGTGCGACGAGAAGAACACCGTCCGGCCGGCTGCCCGCAGGTCGCCCAGGATGTCGTAGAAGGCGCGCTGCATCAGCGGGTCCAGGCCCTCGGATGGCTCGTCGAGGATCGCGAGCTCCGGGTCGTGCTGGAGGGCCTGCACGATGCCGATCTTCTGGCGCATGCCGCGCGAGTAGTCGCGGATGGGCCGGCGCAGGGTCCGATCCGGGAGCTCGAGCGCGTCGCACAGGGCTGCCCGTCGGACGGGCGCCTTCCCCGAGAGCGCCGCGAGGTCGTCGAGATGCCGGATCGCGGTCAGGTTGTCGTCGAGCGCGATGCCGCCAGGCAGGTAGCCGATCCGTCCCCGGATGGCCACCGACGACTTGACGATGTCGAGCCCGAGGACCGTGGCCGAGCCTGCCGTCGGGTGGAGGTGGCCCAGCAGCAGCCGGATGAACGTGCTCTTGCCGGCGCCGTTGGGGCCCAGGAAGCCGAAGATCTCGCCCGCACGCACCTCGAGCGTGAGGTCGCTCAGGGCGTGGACGGAGCCGTAGTGCTTGGTGAGCCCGCGGGCGGCGATGGCAGGCGCGTTCGTGGAAGGGGTGTCGGCGGTCACGGTCAGACGAATGCCCCCACGATCCAGCCGACCATGCGGGCGACCAGCACGATGCCCAGCCAGGCGAGACCCACGAACACCGCAACAAGGCCCAGCACGAACGCCCACTGGCCGCTCGTGTCCTCGCCCGGATCGAGCGCGTACCTGTGGAACAGCTCCAGGTTCATGCGGTTGCCCTTGAACCCGAAGTCAAGGATGTCGCCCAGGAACGGGATCAGGCCGATCACGAAGTCCACGAACGTGTTGAGGATCATCCGGACCATGACGATGCCCGGCACCTTGAAGCGGGCCGCCTCGAGGACGATCCACGCGCCCACGGCGGCTGCGACCAGGTCGCCGACGACCGGGATCAGGCCGATGATCGGGTCAAGGCCGACGCGGCTGTTGGTGCCCGGCACGGTCACCAGGTCGTCGAGGACGTGCGCGACGGCGGCGATCCTGCGCTCGGCGGCGAGCACCGCGGCGGTGCGCCGGGGAGTGCGGGGGCCAAGGCCGGGATCGGGACCCTGGGCCTGTCGACCGCGGGCGCGGGGCGATTGCATGGGGGGATCATCGCCTGAGTCGCACGGACGTGCCGCCTGAGAGTAGATTCCACGGCGATGCTGTACCGCGCCGACCCCTGGCTCCATGTGATCGCCGGCTGCATGTCGTCGGGCAAGACCGACGAGCTGCTGCGCCTGCTCCGCCGTGCGGAGATCGCCAAGCGGCGGATCCTGCTCGTGCGCCCGGACGTGGACGACCGCACGCCCGGCGAGTACGCGGAGAGCCGCAGCAAGGCGCGCTTTCCGTCGGTGCTGGTCCCCAAGAGTGAGCCCGTGGGCATCCTGTCCCTGGCCCGGGAGCGGGACGTGGACCTCGTGGGCATCGAGGAGGCGCAGTTCTTCGACGCATCGCTCTCGAGCGTGGCGGACACGCTTCGCCAGAGCGGGCGGCACGTCATCGCCAGCGGCCTCAACACGGACTTCGCGGGGCGCCCGTTCGGCGCGATGCCCACGATGCTCGCGATGGCCGATCAGATCACGATGCTCACCGCGATCTGCGTGGTGTGCGGTGAGACGGCAACGCGCACCCAGCGCCTGGTCGGCGGCCGGCCGGCTGCCCTTGACGACCCGCTCATCGTGATCGGCGGCTTCGACGGCCGCGCAGTTGAAACGTACGAGGCCCGATGCCTGCGCCACCACGAGATCGCGCCAGCCCGATCGGCCCGCGGCGTGGTTGCCGAGGAGTCCTCTCTGGCCTGATCCCAGCTCGCCGCGGTGGCCCACCCCGCGGCGCCCGCCCAGCGGGCACTGCGCGCAGAGTTCTGCACACCCCGCCCGCCCTGCGGCACGATTGGCCCGATTCCGGTCCTTCGGAGCCTCCTCTACCCGCCTGGCGGCACATCTTCGCGGGATCCTGCACGCAGCGCCCGCCACGCGGCAGGCGGGCCGGGGTCGAGCGCGGGATCCTGCACGCAGAGCCCGCCACGCGGCAGGCGGGCCGGGGTCGAGCGTGGCCGGGGTCCAGGCCGGTGGCGCAGCCAACCCTGGCCGACGCCGGCAGCCGAGGTCGAGCGTGGCGGGGTCGAGCGTGGCCGGCCCCGGCCGGCCAACAACTGTCCACAATTCGGGGCCGGGTCCCGCGAATCGTGGACAACTCCCCGCCCCAGCCGGCGAATCTCGTGGATAAGCCCGTTGTGGACCCCTGGGCTGCGCCCATATGGTTCGTCTTGCCCGAAGGGGCCGCTAGCACTGACACCGGACCGGGGAGCAATCGCCGGAACGGGTCACCGGACCCGCTACCACGTATGGCCGCAAGGCTGAATGAGGTGGCAGTGGACTGGAGCCGCGGCGACAGGGCCGAGCTTGCTCGGCCGTGTGGCAGGCGAGTTGGTGCGGTACGGTTCCTTCGGGCGCTTTCGTGTGCGCCGAAACCGCGAAACCCGCAGCTCCCGGAGCCATGGCCAAGCTCTCGTCTGGACTCCTGCTCTACCGTCACGTCGGCGACGAGATCCAGGTCCTGATCGCCCACCCGGGCGGACCGATCTGGTCACGCCGCGACCTCGGCGCGTGGTCCCTGCCCAAGGGCGCCATCGACGCCGGCGAGGTGCCGCTCGAGGCGGCGCGACGCGAGTTCCACGAGGAGACCGGCCACGAGGCGCCCGACGGCGAGGTGCTCGACCTGGGTGTGGTCAGGATGCGCTCGGGCAAGGTGGTGCACGGCTTCGCGATCGAGGGCGACCTTGACCCAGCCCAGTTGAGGAGCATGCGGGTCGACGTGGAGTGGCCGCCCCGGACCGGCCGCCTGCTCAACGTCCCCGAGATCGACCGGGTGCTCTGGGCCAACCCCGCCGAGGCGCGCCGCCGGCTCAATCCCGCCCAGGCCTCGTTCGTGGATCGCCTCCTCGAGACCCTCGGGCGGCCATAGGGTTCCAGGTCCGCGGCCAGCACGATCGCGCGAAGCACCGCACACTCTGCCCCGATGACGTACGACGGCCGCCCCCTCGAACCAGCGCCCTCGCCAGCTCGCGGCCGCCGCAAGGCCCGCCGGGGCATCGGGCTTGCCGCCGTCATGGGCCTGCTCCTGTTCGGAGCCATGGCCCTGCTCGGCCTGACCGGCGCGGTGTTCGCCGTCACCACGTACACCTCGCTCACCCAGGGCCTCCCCGAGCCATCCAGTCTCGAGCGGATCGAGCTGCCCGAGCAGTCCGTCGTCTACGACCGGACCGGCACCGTGGAGCTCGCGCGCTTCGGCGAGTTCAACCGCAAGGTCGTCACGTTCGACCAGATCCCCGCGGTGCTCTCGGATGCCACCACGGCCATCGAGGACCGCACGTTCTGGGAGAACGCCGGGTTCGACCCGGTCGCCATCGCGGCCGCCGGCCTGGACGCCATCCGCGGCCGCCCGCGCGGCGCCTCCACGATCACCCAGCAGCTCGTCCGCCAGCGGCTGCTCACCACCGACGGGGTCGCCCAGACCGAGCTCACCGCAACCCGCAAGCTCAAGGAGATCGTCCAGTCGATCCGCGTCACCCAGGCCTTCCCGGGCCCTGAGGGCAAGGAGCGGATCATCGCGGCCTACCTGAATCAGAACTACTACGGCAACGAGTCGTACGGCGTGGCCGCCGCCGCCCAGGCCTACTTCGGCGTCGAGCTCAAGGACCTCACCCTCGCCCAGGCCGCGATCCTGGCCGCGCTGCCCAAGGCGCCCTCGTCCTACGACCTGGTCCAGAACGCCATCCTCGAATGCATCGACCCGGCCGCGGACGAGGAGACCTGTGAGACCCAGCTGGTCGTCCCGGCGGACACCACGATCGTCGCGCGGCGCAACCAGGTGCTCGCCGCGATGGCGCAGGGCAACACGCCGCTGACC
Organism: uncultured Chloroflexia bacterium; assembly: GCA_963748625.1. Classification (GTDB taxonomy): domain Bacteria; phylum Chloroflexota; class Limnocylindria; order Limnocylindrales; family CSP1-4; genus CAIXZV01. Next base: position 515,951 of record CAVVJT010000004.1, read on the forward strand.
GGTGACACGTTCACCCAGGCCGATTTCGACGCGGCCATGGCGGAGAACGTGGTGCTCGCCCCGCAGCGCACGAACCTCTGGAAGCTGCCGCAGTTCGTGTGGCAGGTGCGGCGCGAGCTGACCACCCGCCTGTGCGGCGAGGAGGTCGAGACCTGCACCATCCTCGAGCGGGGCGGCCTCGCGATCACGAGCACCATCGACCTGCGCCTCCAGCGCCTGGCCGAGAAGTGGGTCAAGGCGGCGGCCATCGTCCCGCACGCCAAGGATCCTGAAGCGGCCGCCAAGGCACTCGGGCTCAAGTACCAGGACTGGATGCGGAACCTGGAGGACAAGAAACTCCGCAACGGTGCCTTGATCTCGATGGACTACGTCACCGGCGAGGTGCTCGCCTACCAGGGCTCCGCCGACCCGACGGCCACCAGGGCGACCAAGCGCTTCCAGCCCCGCTATGACGTCCTCGCCGACGGCTGGCTCCAGCCCGGGTCCGCCTTCAAGCCGATCGTGTACGCCGCCGGCATCGACAACAAGACGATCACCGCGGGCACGATGTTCATGGACGTCGTCACGGACTTCGGTGGCGGCTACATCCCGACCGACGCGGACAACCTCGAGCGCGGTCCCGTGCGCGTGCGCGACGCCCTGCGCTTCTCGCTCAACATCCCGGCCGTCAAGGCGACCGAGGTGATCGGCAACGACACCATCGAGACCACCGCCGAGGCGATGGGCATCCGCTTCCGCGGCGGCGAGACCGATGCCGGCCTCACGCTGGGCCTTGGCGTGGAAGAGGTCCACCCCAAGGACCTGGTGCGCGCCTACGGCACGCTCGCCAACAAGGGCATCCTGGTCCCGCAGACCGTGATCATCAAGGTGGAGAGCAATGACGGGGCGGTCCTGATCGACGCGAGCACCAACCCCGACAAGGGCCAGCGGGCGCTCGACAACCAGACGGCGGGGATCGTCACCGACATCCTGGCCGGCAACACGGACCCCGACGAGAACCCGTACTGGGGCAAGTTCAGGGTCATGTCCGGCGGTGAGCGCAGGCCCGCCACCCTCAAGACCGGCACCAACAACGACGCCAAGGACCTCAACGCCTACGGCTACATCGCAGCCCCGACCGAGCAGGGCCGCGCCGACGGCGAGTACGCCCTGGTCGTGGGCGCCTGGAACGGCAATTCCGACAACTCGTTCCTGAGCACCGCTGCCGACCCGCTGTTCTCGATCGACGTGACGACCTACGTCTGGGCGGGCTTCCTCAAGGATGCGACCAAGGGCTGGGCGATCAACGACTTCTCGCTCCCGGGCTCGCTGTCGGAGCGGGCGGTCGACCCGTGGACCGGCCTCGCGGCCGTCGGCGGCAAGCGCGTCAGCGAGTGGTTCCGGCCCGGCACCGAGCCCGCCGAGAACCTGCCCGCGGACCAGCGCTGCGGCACAGCCGTGCTGGGCACCGCCGGCTTCGAGGACGAGTACCCGGCGTGGATGGCCGCGAACGACGGCTGGATGCGGCGCGCCGCGAAGGGCCCCGGTGTCCGCGGAGGCCCCCAGCGCACCGCCACGTCCTACTTCTACAACTTCGGCTTCAATCCGTACGGCAAGTCCTGGGGTCCCCTGATGGGCACGGGCGCCGGGTGCGCCGCGCCGTCCGAGAGCCCGTCGGTGGACCCGTGCGCCTCGTTTGATCCGCTCGCGTCGGTGGATCCGTCGGCCTCGCCGGTGGTCTGCCCGTCGCCCTCCGGGTCGCCGTCCGAGTCGCCGTCCGCATCCCCGTCCGAGGCACCAACGCCAGAGCCGACCATCGAGCCGACGCTGGAGCCGACCCTGCCGCCAACACCAGCGCCCACGCCGGAGCCGACGCTGCCCCCGACACCAGGTCCCACGCCGGAGCCGACGCCCGCACCGACTCCGCCCGTCGACCCCTCCGTGACCCCCTGACCAGATCCAACCGGGTCCATTCCGCGAAGGGATGTTGACAATGCATGACCTTGCCCCTCCCTCTGGTATCGAGCCGGTCGCACCCGGCGTCCCCACACGCGGCCAGGCAGCGCTCGCGGGTGCCGTCGCGGCCGGCGCGGCCCTGGCGGTCGGCGAGCTGGTTGCGGCGCTGCTTCCCGGCGCGCCAAGCCCCCTTGCCGCCGTGGGAGCCGTCGTCATCGACGCCGCCCCGCCCGGGACCAAGGAGGTCGTGGTCGGCCTCTTCGGCACCGCCGACAAGCCCGCGCTGGCCATCGCGATCACTCTCGTCGTCCTCCTCATCGGCGCCGGGATCGGCATCGTGGCGCGGCGCAGCACACCCCTTGCCGCGGCAGGCGTCTTCGGCCTCGTCGCGGTGGGCGCCCTGGCTTCAATGCAAGATCCCACCGCGACCCTGACCACCGTGGTCCTGTCGGCGGCGCTCCAGGCCGGCATCGGCTTCCAGGCCCTCGTGGTGCTGCTGGGCTGGGCGGCGCCCGCGGGCGGACCCACCAGCGCGTCCCGTCGCCGCTTCCTCGCGGGGACCGGGGCGCTCGGCCTCGCTGCCGTGGCCGGCGGTGTGCTCGGACGGTGGCTCACCGAGGGACGGGCTGAGGGTGCCGGAACTGCGGCCGTGACGATCCCAGGCTCCGTCGAGCCAGCGCCGAGCGTGGGCCCTGACGCCGCCTTCGCCCTCGCGGGCATCACACCCATCGTGACCCCGAACGACGACTTCTACCGCATCGACACCGCCCTCGTCGTGCCCACGGTCGATGTGGCCGAGTGGCGACTGCGCGTGCACGGACTGGTGGACCAGGAGGTCTCCCTCTCCTTCGACGAGCTCGTGGCCCTTCCCCTCGTGGACCAGTTCGTGACCATCGCCTGCGTCAGCAACGAGGTCGGCGGCGACCTCATCGGCAACGCCAAGTGGACGGGCGTCCGCCTCACGGACGTGCTCGACATGGCCGGCGTCAAGCCCGAGGCCACCCAGGTGGTGCCGCGCTCGGTGGACGGCTGGGCCGCGGGCTTCCCCACAGCCTGGGTCACGGACCCCGGCCTCCCGCGCGACGCGCTGATCGCGGTCAAGATGAACGACGTCCCGCTCCCGGTGGCGCATGGCTTCCCCGCCCGCCTCATCGTCCCGGGCCTGTACGGCTACGTCTCCGCGACCAAGTGGCTCTCCGAGATCGAGCTGACCACGTGGGAGGCCTTCGACTCCTACTGGGTCCCGCGAGGTTGGGCCAAGGAGGCGCCGATCCTGACCCAGTCCCGCATCGACACCCCGCGCAACGGGGCCACGTTCAAGGCGGGCACGGTCCCCCTGGGCGGTGTCGCATGGGCGCCCGACCGCGGCATCACCGGGGTGGAGGTCCGCGTGGACGATGGCCCGTGGCAGCCGGCCCGCCTCGCCGAGGCCATCGGCCCGCAGACCTGGGTCCAGTGGCGGTTCGACGCCACCCTCGATCCAGGGGCCCACAACCTCTACGTCCGTGCGACCGACGGGACCGGCACCGTCCAGGAGGAGCGGCGGACCGCGCCGGCACCCGATGGAGCCCGCGGCTACCACGGGATCCTGGTGCAGGTCTCGTGAGCGCAGCGGCCTCAGGGAGTCCTGTGGTCCCCGTGAGTGGGGCCGTCCCCGGCCGGGCTGCGGTACCCTCGGTCCCCTGATGCCTCGACGACGCTTCCTCTTCGACATTCCCGACCGCTTCATCACCGGCACCGTCGGCCAGCCCGGCAACCGAGTCTTCTTCCTGCAGGCCAGGTCCGGCAACCGGATCGTGTCCGTCGCCCTGGAGAAGGTGCAGGTCGCGGCGCTGGTTGACCGCCTGGGTGACCTCCTCGATGAGCTGGTCCGGCGGGAGGTGGACGGATCCGAAGAGGTGCCGGGGGCCGTCGGCGACACGGGCTCGCTCGACGAGCCGGTGATCGAGGCGTTCCGGGCCGGCACGCTCTCGCTCGGCTGGGATCTCACCGACAACCTCGTGGTGCTCGAGGCGCGTGCATTCGACGAGGACGACGATGAGCCCGAGGCTGACGAGGAGCCGGTCGAGGACGACGACGAGGACGAGGACGGCCCGGACTTCCTGCGCGTGCGGCTCACCCCGGCCTACGCCCGCGAGTTCATCGCGCGGGCGCTGCGCGTGGTCGCCTCGGGCCGCCCGCCGTGTCCCCTGTGCGGCCAGCCGCTCGACCCGCAGGGCCATCTCTGCCCCAGGCGCAACGGGCACCTCCTGAACTAGCCCCCGGAGGGCAGCGCGTCCGTGTCCGAACCCGTGCCCGTGCCCCGGTCCTCAGGCGAGGCCGACCGCCGCCCCGACATCGAGGGCGACGCGCGCGATCCGTCTGCGGCGCCCGACCCCCGCGAGCACCCCGCCGATCCCCTGCGATTCCGGGCCGACATCGAGGCCGAGATCGCCGCAGAAGTGGACGAGGGCGAGGCGGTGGTCGCCGCGGACGACGAGGACACCTGGACCGACGACGACCTCGGCGAGGGCGACGGCGTCGATGGCGACGACGACGGTGACGGGGCCACGTCCATCGCCGACCTTGGCCTGCCGATGCCCGTACTCCCCGAGCATGCGGCTCTGGAGCTCCTGCGCAGCGGCGAGCTCGAGATCGTCGGCCGCCTGTGGGCGTCCACCAACAACGCCATGCTGGGCACCGTCCGCCTGGGCGACCTCGTGGCCACCTGCATCTACAAGCCGGTCGCCGGCGAGCGGCCCCTGGCGGACTTCCCCGACGGCACGCTGGCCCGGCGCGAGGTGGCGGCGTTCGAGGTGTCCCGCTTCGCCGGCTTCGGCATCGTCCCGCCGACGATCCTGCGCGACGGACCCTACGGCGAGGGCATGCTCCAGCTCTGGATCCGTGCCGACGACGCGGCTGATCCGGTCGAGATGGTCATCGGCGAGGACGCGCGCCTGCGATCCGTCGCGGTGTTCGACGCCGCGGTCAACAACACCGACCGCAAGGCGGGCCACCTGGTGGTCGTGCCGGGTGGCCACGTGTACGGCGTGGACCACGGGGTGACGTTCTCGCCCGTGCCGAAGCTGCGCACGGTGCTCTGGGCCTGGCGCGGAGAGACATTCAGCGCCGAGGAGCTGGAGCGGCTCGGCACCATCCGTGATGGGCTGGCGGGGGACCTTGGCGGCACGCTGCGGGCGCTCCTCGACCCGATCGAGGTCAATGCGACGGCACGCCGGATCGACCGCCTGCTCGAGGCGGGCACGTTCCCCCACCCCGACCCGCGTCGGCCCGCCCTGCCCTGGCCACCAGTCTGACCTCGCGGCGTGCCGATCCGGGCGCTGCTAGGCCATGACCACCCGCCCGATCAGGACTCCGGAAAGCGCGGCCGCTCCCGCGATCCCCATCGTCTGGAGCGCGGTGCGGTAGACCGGCTCATGACCGATCCGCCCACGGGCGACCCCGAGCAGCGCCATGAGCACCCCCGTCACCACCAGCGAGACGAACCTCGCCGTCTCGATCGGAAAGAGCGCAAAAGGGATGACCGGGACACTCGCGGCGAACAGGTCCGCCACGAACATCCAGATCGCGTGGCTCCAGGGTGCGGAGCCCGCGCCGGGGGCCACGCCCAGGTCGAACGCCGAGACATACGCGAGGTGCGCCTCGGGATTGCGGGCAAAGGCGGCGATGACGCCCGCTGCCTCAGCCTCGGTGAAACCCGCCGCGGCGAGCTGCACGCCGACGTGTGCCTGGGCGGCGGCCGGGTCGGCGGCGATCGAGTCGCGCGCCTTCGTCACGAGACCTGTCGACCTGCTGTGCTCCGAGTGCACGTCAAGATAGGTGCCGGCCATCATCGACACGGCGCCCGAGATGGCGCCCGCGGCGCCGGCGAGCAGGACGATCCGGCTGTCGTTCGTGCTTGCCGCGACACCGAAGACGAGTCCCGCCACTGAGACCGCGCCGTCCTCCATCCCGAAGGTGACGTCGCCAATGGACTCTTCCAGGGACGCGCGGATCCGCGAGAGGGTCCCGTCTGACTGCGCCACTGCTCAGGCTCCTTCCTGCTCGCCCACGACGGCCGAGTGTACCGGCCCGCCGACCCGCGTCTGGTCAGCCCCGAGCGAGGCGCATGATGCGGTCCGCGTGCGCAGGATGCACATCGGCGAGGGCCGCGCCGCCCTCGAACGTCACTGCGTCATCCGTGTAGGGCGGCGCCATGAACGTCGAGACCAGCGTCCAGGCGCCGAAGGACTCGCACGCCTGCCACGTGTCAGCCTCCACGATCACCTGGGGTCGCTCGCCGGCCTGCAGGTCCGGGCCCAGCACGGGCTCCGTGAGCGTCCCGTCCGGCGCGACCAGCAGGAACCGTGCCGGGGTCACCCGCGTGCCACGCCCAGATCTCCATGTGGGTCAGCCGGTGCAGATCCGGATGCCTCTGGCGCCGCCATCAGGTAGTGGATCGCCGACGATTGCCCGTCGTTCCACGTCTGGCCAGCCACGGCCGCCCTCGGGCTCGAGCGGCACGAGGCCGAGGAGCTCGGTGATGCGCTCGGGGGTGAGATCTGGTCAGCCATCGATCGATGCTACCGCCGACCCGGGCGCGACCGGCCACGGCGTCGCGCGACGGGCATGCCGGCGTGGCGTTCGTCGCCGAGAGGGACGGCGCGGCGCGCGATCCCCCAGTCGGGCGTGGATTGCCCTCGTGGCCTCGTGGCTCACATGCCAACTCGACATTCGGGGCGCTGAGCTCCTCGTGCAACGCGGCGAGACGCCCCAATGCTGGGGGACCGGGCACGAGCGCCGGGCGCACACGCCGAGTCCCGCGTTCGGGCACGATGGGCGCATGCGACGCTGGAACGGCTGGGGCGATGAGGCGGAGACCGCACACCTGGGCGACGGGCCGCGCGCGTGGCTGGAGCGTCGGGTCGGGCCCGGCACCCCGCCGACCGACGCGACGCTCGCCGACGTGGTGGCCGATGTGCCACCCTCACGCCTCGACGCCGCCGGCGCCCCGGACGACGCCCGCCTCGACCTCGACCCGGAGGCCCGCGTCCGCCATGCACGCGGCCAGTCCTTTCCAGATCTGATCGCCCTGCGCTCCGGACGCCTGGGCGCCGTGCCCGACGCGGTCGCCCGCCCGCAGTCGGCAGAGGGGGTCAGGTCCGTCATCGATCTCGCACGGGAGCGCGGCGCCCGCCTCGTCCCGTACGGCGGCGGCACCAGCGTGGTCGGCGGCATCACCGTCCGCCCGATGCCCGACCCCGTGATCTCGGTGGACCTCTCGGACCTCGCCGGCGTCTCCGCCCTCGACGAGCGCAGCGGCCTCGTCACATGCGGCTCCGGCACCACTGGTCCCGCCCTCGCGGCACACCTGGCGCCATTCGGGCTCACCGTCGGCCACGAGCCCCAGTCATTCGAGCTGGCCACGGTGGGCGGCTGGGTGGCGGCGCGGGGCTCCGGGCTGCGCTCCTTCGGTCTCGGGCGGATCGAGGGTCTGTACGCGGGCGGCGGCCTCGAGGCACCGGCTGGGACGATGCGGATGCCGCCGTTCCCGGCATCGGCCGCCGGCCCTGACCTGCGCCAGATCGTGCTGGGCTCGGAGGGCCGACTCGGGATCCTGACCGATGTCGTGCTGCGCACCTCCCCGCTGCCCGAGGTGGACCGGTTCGAGGCCTGGGCGCTGCCGGGCTGGGATGCGGCGATGGACGCGGCCCGGAGCATCGCCCGCGAGCGCGTCCCGCTCACGACCCTCCGCGTGTCCACCCCGGCCGAGACGGCCACCCTGCTCGCCTTCGCCGACAAGGGCGACCCAGACCGATGCGCTGCGCGCGCTGCTGCGCCTCAAGCGCCAGCCCAGGCGCTGGTCGCTCCTGCTCACGGGCGCGTCGGGGCGCAAGCGCGTGGCCAAGGCCGCCCGCGACGAGGCTGCGTCGATCATCCGCAGGCACGGCGGCACCGGCGTGCCCGGCATCGCGAGCGCCTGGTCGCGCACCCGCTTCCGCTCGCCCTACCTGCGCACCACCCTCTGGACGAAGGGCTACGCGTCCGACACGCTCGAGACGGCCACAGACTGGACCCGGGTGCCCGGTCTCCTGGCGCGCCTGGAGGCCGCCGTTTCCCATGCGCTGATCCCGGCCACCGGGGAGCGGGTGCACGTGTTCACGCACCTGTCGCACCTCTACCCCACCGGCTCGAGCCTGTACCTCACCTTCATCTTCCGGCTCGCCGCCGACCCGGACGCCACCCTGGAGCGCTGGCAGACGATCAAGGCGGCGGCCTCGGCCGTGATCGCGGCCGAGCAGGCGACCATCACCCATCACCACGGTGTGGGCCACGATCACGCGCCGTACCTGGCAGCCGAGAAGGGGCCGCTCGGGATGGCCGCGCTCGAGGCGGTCGCCCGGACGTTCGACCCCGACGGGATCATGAACCCGGGCGTGCTCCTCACGGACGAAGGCCGGTGACCGCCGCACCGGGTGGCCGACGGTGACCGCCGACCGGATCCTGGCCCTCGACGTTGGGACCCAGAGCGTCCGGGCCATGGTCGTCGACGCGGCCGGCAACCTCCTCGCCAGGACCAAGGTCCCCATCGAGGCCTACGTCCCGGGCGAGCCGGGTGTGTGCGAGCAGGACCCGCAGGTGTACTGGGACGCGCTCGCCGAGGCCTGCCGCCGCCTCTGGGAGCACCCGGAGGCCCGACGGGACGCCCTGGCCGGCGTCGCCCTGACCACGCAGCGGGGCACGGTGGTGATCACCGACGAAGCCGGCCGGCCGCTGCGCAGGGCCATGGTCTGGCTGGACCGCCGCCGCGTCGAGGGCCTGCCGCGGATGGGCGGCAAGTGGGGTCTCGCGTTCCGGGCGCTCGGCGTCACCGAGACGGTCGCCACGTTCCGCGCCGAAGCCGAGGCCAACCTGCTCGCCCGGGACGAGCCGGCCACGTGGGCCCGGACGAGGCACTTCCTGTTCCTGTCGGGCTACCTCGTCCACGGTCTGACGGGCCGCTTCGTGGACTCGGTGGCGTCGCAGGTGGGCTACGTCCCGTTCGACTACAAGGCACAGGCGTGGGCGAAGGGCGGCGACTGGAAGTGGGAGGCGATCCCGGTCGATCCGGCCTGGCTGCCCGAGCTGGTGCCGCCGGGGCAGGTCCTGGGCACGATCACCAAGCACGCAGCGGCGATGACGGGCATCCCCGAGGGGCTGCCGCTCCTGGCGACGGCCGGCGACAAGGCGTGCGAGGTGCTGGGCTCCGGTGCGCTGGACCCCCATGTCGGCGCGGTGTCGCTGGGCACGACCGCCTCGTTCAACACGACACACGAGCGGTACGTCGAGGTCATCCCGATGGTCCCGCCATACCCGGCCGCGGTGCCCGGCCGCTACAGCCTCGAGGTGAACGTCTACCGCGGCTACTGGATGATCGAGTGGTTCAAGCGCGAGTTCGGGAGCTCCGAGGTAGCCCGGGCGCGGGAGCTGGGCGTGGACGCGGAGTCCCTCTTCGACGAGCTGGTCGCAGCGACGCCACCCGGCTCGATGGGCCTCGTGCTGCAGCCGTACTGGTCGCCCGGCGTGCGCATCCCCGGCCCCGAGGCGAAGGGTGCCGTCATCGGCTGGGGTGACGTCCACACCCGCGCCCACCTGTACCGCGCCATCCTCGAGGGCCTTGCGTATGCGCTGCGCGACGGCGCCGAGCGCACGGTGCGACGCACGAAGGTGCCCGTGACTGAGGTTCGCGTGTCAGGCGGCGGGTCGCAGAGTCCGGCGGCCGTCCAGCTCACCGCCGACATCTTCGGCCTGCCCGCATCGCGCCCGCACACGCACGAGACCTCCGGGCTGGGTGCGGCCATCGATGCCGCCGTCGGACTGGGGCTGCATCCGACGTTCGAAGCGGCCGTCACAGCCATGACGCGCGTGGCCGAGACGCGCGATCCCGACTCGGCGAACCATGCGATCTACGAGGACCTCTACCGCAACGTCTACCTGCGGATGTACGAGCGGTTGCGCCCGCTGTACGAGGAGATCCGTCGGATCACGGGCTACCCGCCGGAGGTTTGAGACGACTGCCCCCGACACCTGCACGGTGGCCCGGTGGTGGAATCGCAACACGACCCGAACAGGCTGCTAACCGGGTGTGGTTGACAGGATCTGCGCTGGGGCTGATGATTCCGGCATCGCCCGATGACACGCGGCCGCCAGGTCGACGCTCAACACGCGCAACCGCCGCCGCGCCGGGTCCATCAAGTTCGCCACTCCGGCCTCCGTTCAGATTCGGGCCGTTGGAGTGGCAGGGATCGCCCGTCCCAACCCGACGGACGCCCGGAAAGGAAACCGCACCACTCATGTTGTCCCGCGCCACCACGAATGCCGTGGCGCATCGCGCATCCTCCATGCGCCGCATGCGCCGCCGTACCACCACGGCGACCCGGCTCTACTGCGCCACCAACGGCTGCACCACCTACCTTGTCGTCGATGACTTCGGCCAGGTCGCCTACTGCGAGATCTGCGGCTACACCCGCAAGCTCGCCTGAGCGACTGCCAACCACATCCGCGACAACCAACCAGACTCGGCTCCGCGGCCGGAGCGTCCCGCCTCTCGCCCGAGCCTCCAGCGGCCGGTCCCTCCGGGGGCCGGCCGCTTCTTCGTGCTGTCCTCCAATCCGCCGCGCGCCGGACCCCGAAGTAGAGGGCAGGAGTCGACACCCACCCATCGGTCACCCGAGCGACCGGACAGCCCCCGTCACGTCCCATGGAGACTGCCTGATGCGCACCTCTCGCCTCGCCGGACTCGTTGCTGCCGGAGCCCTTGCCCTCGTCACCGCGATCCCTGTCTCGGCCGCGGACACCACCATGGTCCGGGTCCTCCATGCCTCGCCGGATGCTCCGGCCGTCGACATCTGGGTCGACGGGGACCTCACCCTCGAAGACGTGCCCTTCAAGACCCTCAGCAACTACCTGAAGCTCCCGGCCGGCGAGCACCAGATCGTCGTCGTCGTGGCCGGCACCACCGAGCCCGCGGTCATCGACGCAAGCCCGACGTTCGAGGCCGGCAAGAAGTACACGGTTGCTGCAACGGGCTTCGTCGCCGACATCAAGCCTGAGGTCTTCGTCGACAACGGCAAGGCCATTGACGGCTCCTCCAAGCTCCGCGTTGTCCACCTCTCGCCCGATGCACCCGCTGTTGACGTCGCCGTCAAGGGCCAGACCCCGGACCAGGCTCCGGTCCAGGATCTCGTGTTCCCCGAGGCCACCGGCTACCTCAAGCTCGCTCCGGCCACCTATGACTTCGAGGTCCGCCTCGCGGGCACGGAGACCGTCGCCCTCCAGCTCGACGGCGTCAAGCTCGAGAGCGGCAAGAACTACTCGGTCTTCGCCGTCGGCAGCGCGTCCGCGGAAGCCCCTGATGGACAGGAGCTGACCGTGGTGGTTGGCGTCGACGGTGTTGCTGCGCCGGCCACGGACACCATCGGCACGGAGACCGCCCCCGCCGGCAACGGCCTGGCGCTGGTCGCCCTCGTGGTCGCCGCGATCGCCGGCCTCGCCCTGTCAGTCCGCTTCGCACCGGCGCGCGCCCGCCGCTGATCTCCAGCTCCCTCCTCGCTCCGAACGCCCCGGGTCGCCCGACCCGGGGCGTTCGGCTGTCCGGCGTCCTCCGGTCGCGGGGTAACCGGGTGTCGCTCGCACGTCGGCCCGCGACGCGCGACGGCCTCCCGCGGGCCACCACGGCGCGGCATCATCGTCGCCACACGAGCCGGCCGGCGTGCAGGCCGGAGAGGAGACCACGCGATGAGCCCGCGCACCCTTGACCGCGCCCGCCTGGAGCGGCTGATGGCCGACGAGATGGCCGCCTTCGAAGCCGGCAACCCACGCTCCCGCGAGCTGTACCAGCGCGCGCAGGACTCGCTGCTCGACGGCGTCCCGATGAACTGGATGATCAAGTGGGCGGGTGCCTATCCCCTGTTCGTCGAGGAGGCGTGGGGCGCCCGGTTCCGCGACGTGGACGGCCACGAGTACGTCGACTTCTGCCTGGGCGACACGGGTGCGATGGCGGGGCATGGCCCTGAGGCCACGCGCCTTGCCGTCGAGGCCCAGATGCGCAAGGGCATCACCCACATGCTGCCCACCGAGGACGCGATCGTCGCCGCCGATGAGCTGCGCCGCAGGTTCGGCGTCCGCTACTGGCAGTTCACGCTCACGGCCACGGACGCCAACCGGTTCGTGATCCGGCTCGCCCGCCACATCACTGGCCGCTCCAAGGTCCTCGTCCACAACCACTGCTACCACGGGTCGGTGGACGAGACATTCGCCGTCATCGACACCGACGGCGGTGTCATCGCGCGGCCCGGCAACATCGGCAAGCCCGTGGCGCTCGCCGAGACCACGCGGGTCGTGGAGATCAACGATCTCGAAGGCCTCGAGCGCGAGCTCAGCAAGGGCGATGTCGCAGTCTGCCTCTTCGAGCCTGCCCTCACCAACGTGGGCATCGTGCTGCCGGATCCCGGCTACCACGAGGCCGTCCGAGCGCTGACCCGCAAGTACGGGACACTCCTCGTCAACGACGAGACCCACACGATCTGCGCGGGTCCCGGCGGCTACACCGGCGCCTACGACCTCCAGCCCGACATCGTGACGATCGGCAAGACCATCGGCGGCGGCATCCCCTCGGCGGCGTACGGCTTCACGGACGAGGTCGCGGCGCGGGTGTCGGCATCGATCGAGCGGGAGGACTGCGACGTCGGCGGCATCGGCGGGACCCTCGCCGGGAATGCGCTCTCGCTCGCGGCCGTGCGCGCGACGCTCACCCAGGTGCTCACGGACGAGGCATTCGAGCGGATGATCCCGCTCGCCGAGCGCTTCGAGGCCGGCGTGAACGACGTCCTGGCCCGCCACGACGTCCCCTGGCACGTCACCCGCCTGGGCTGCCGCGCGGAGTACCACTTCCTCCCGGACAAGCCGCGCAACGGCTCCGACCTGCACGATGCGATGGACCCCGAGCTGGAGCGGTTCCTGCACCTGTGGGCGATGAACCGGGGCATCCTCATGACGCCGTTCCACAACATGGCCCTGATGTCGCCCGCGACCACCGAGGCCGACGTGGACCGCCACACCGAGGTGTTCGAGGCAGCCGTGAGGGCGCTCTTCGACTGATCGTCACCGGGCGCCGGGGGCCCGCTGGGTCACCGTGCCGGCACACGAGCCGCCGTTCCCGGGTCCTGTCGCCCTCCGGCTGCGCGCCAGACGGTCACACGGTGCAGCCGGAGCGCTCGATGCGCGGCTCGTGCGCAGGTCGTGCCGTCGGGACCTTGCCGGAGCGCACGGGCGGCGCGCCAGGCGCACAACAAGCGACGTCACCGCTCCGTGTGCGCGGCTGTTGCGCACGGCAGCGGTCGCCGTGGGAGACGCCCGGTGCTACCGCTCGCGATCAGCGCCATCAACCTAGTTGGTGACGGACTCCTCGTTGTCACCAACGTCGCGGGAGGCCGGTGCCAGGCATGGCGGCACGAGACACTCGTGCCGTATCGCCACAGATCTGTGTCGCCACGCCCGGCGTGGCCCCAAGGGTCAGCGGAGGTCGTCGCCTGACCCTGGCACCGGCCACTCGACGCCCATCTCGGCCATGAACGCCGCGGTCTCCGGGTCGAGCAGCAGCTCGTCGAGACCGCGTGGATCGTCCATCGCGCCGACCTGCTCTTCGGACATCCTGATCACGGTCAGCCGATACCCCACGGCGCGACTGCGGATCTCGGTCAGGCGGGCCTGGCGCACGAGCGCCGCCTCGGCGATGCATGCCGCATCCACGAGGGCAGCGACGACGGCCGCGAGCACGTCGAGCGCCGGCGCATCGAGCGGCATCTCGCCGGTCTCGAGCACCAGCTCCACCGCCACCGGCGTGGACCACGCGCCCCTCTGCCCGCGGAGCTCCGCGCGGACACCAGCGATCAAGGCAGCGCGCGCTGCCACGTCTGCTTGCGTCATCGATCCGGGGCGCGAGGGCGGGATGGTCTCGAACGCGAGCTCGATCCGACGGTTCTGCCAGCTCTCATCACCTGCGGCGTCGGCAGCATCTCCGGCGTGGCTCGTGTCGGCATGGGGATCTCGGTCCGCCGGGTCGGACTCGGCGATCGCCTGGATGCGGCTCCAGATCGACGCGGGCATGCCCTGGCGCCAGACCGTTGCGAGCGCCCGCCGGAGGCGGGGGTTGACCGCGGCCTCGGCCTCCACCGCATCGATCACGCGGGCGCCGTGCCGGGCAAGGTAGTCCTCGAGCGGGCCCGCGGCGAGGCCGGCCAGGTTGGCATCAGGCGTGCGACGGACCAGCGTGAGCAGGACCGGCCACGCGACGTCCGGCCGGCCTTCGACCAGGGCCTCGACCACATTCCACGCCCAGTGGTTCTCGCCGGCCCAGCCATCCAGCTGGGCGAGGTAGCCGTCGATCACCAGGCTGGCGAGCGTGTCGTTGGTCACAGGTTCGTCGCCTCCTGGTCGGCTGGCACCACGTCGTCGAAGAGGCCTGGCGGCCGCCACCACCAGCGGCGCTCCTGGATCGGCTTGCCGGCGATCTCCTCCACCAGCTCGTCGCCCGGTTCGAAGCCGCGGGCCACATAGAAGGGTTCGCCGAGGACGTTGCCGATCAGCACATCGGCGGCGAGGTCGCGGTCCGGATTGCGAGCCAGCACTGCTTCGAGAAGGGCGCTGCCCAGACCTCGGCCACGCGCGTCCGGCAGGGTGTAGATCGCCACGAGCTGGACATGGTCCCCGTGGTCGACCGTCTCGGCAAAGGCCGCCGCTGGCCCGTCGTCGGCGAAGGCTGCCACCAGCACGTCGTGGCGCTCGAGGCGGACGGCGATCCGCTCCGGGGCATACGCCGTGGCCAGGAACCGCTCGATCGCGTCGGCGTCGATCAGGGCCGCGTACGTCGCCCGCCACGCGGCGGCTGCGATCGCACGGATCGCCTCCACGTCGTCCGGTGCGGCGGGCCGGACGATCACGCGTGTCGGAGCGCCTGGAGTGGTCACGCCGGGAGTCTACGAGGCATGCCCGCGACGCGCCGCACCCGATCGCACGCAGCACCCGTGCCATACAGGTGGCACGCACCGCCCATACGATGGCCGCGATGCAGACCATCGACGGCAAGCCGGTTTTCGCGGCCACGGACCTCGTGGGCTACCTCGCGTGCGAGCACCGCCTTGCGCTCGAGCGTGCCGCGCTGGCGAAGCTCGTCAAGAAGCCCGTCCGCAACGATCCGAACATCGAGATCGTGGCCAAGCGCGGCATCGAGCACGAGCACCGCTACCTCGAGTCGCTGCGCGCCGCAGGCAAGCGGATCGTCGAGATTGCGATGGACGGGTCGAAGGTGGCGCCGCTCGAGATCGCCGGCACCGAGGGCGAGGCGCTCCCGCCGGACCCGGGTGTCGAGTTGCGCGCTGCGCAGGCTGAGACCATCGCCGCAATGGGCGCGGGCGCGGATGTTGTCTACCAGGCCACCTTCTTCAACGGGACCTGGCGCGGCCACGCGGACTTCCTGGTCAAGGTCGACCATCGCACCGGCGAGCCGGACTCGGCGTTCGGGCCCTGGCACTACGAGGTCGCCGATACCAAGCTTGCCCGCCACGTGAAGGCGTCGGCCATCCTGCAGATCTGCTCGTACGTGGAGCAGCTGACCGCGATCCAGGGCATCCAGCCGGAGTTCCTCCACGTGGCACTGGGCGGCAGCGCCCGGACCACGGAGCGGCTGCGCGTGAACGACTTCATGGCGTACTACCGGCGGGTCAAGGCGGACTTCGAGGCCGCGGTGGGGCTGCGCGGGCCGGGCATTCCGGTGGTCTATCCGCCGGTCGGGACGTACCCGGAGCCCGTGGACCACTGCGACGTCTGCCGCTGGGCGCCGGACTGCCGGGCGAAGCGGCGCGCGGACGATCATCTCTCGCTCGTGGCCGGGGCCAGCCGCCGGCAGCGGGACGCGCTCGTCGCGCGCGACGTGCCGACGCGGCGCGGGCTCGCCGTTCTCCCACTCCCCATGGAGCCCGCGCTCGAGGGCGTGAGCGCAGAAGCCCTCCATCGCGTCCGCGAGCAGGCCCGCCTCCAGGTGGAGTCAGTTGGCCTCAAGGTGCCCAAGTTCGAACTGCTGCCGCTCGACCGGGACGGCGACGGCGCCCTCGTCCCGGAACGCGGCCTCCTCGGGCTGCCGGAGCCGAGCCCGGGTGACCTGTACCTCGACTTGGAGGGCGATCCATACGCGCTCGATGACGGCGTCGACTACCTGTTCGGCATCCTGGAGCCCGCCGTGGCCGAGGACGACGAACGGTGGATGGACGCCTCGACCGAGGGGATGGACCTGCCGCATGTGCCCAAATTCCACGCGTTCTGGAGCCTGGACGCGGACGGCAAGGTCACGCCGGGCGGCGAGCGCGCGGCCTTCGAGCAGGCGATCGACCTGATCATGGCCCGCCGGGAGGTGGATCCGAACCTGCACGTCTACCACTACGCGCCCTACGAGCCCACGGCGCTGGGGCGCATCGCCCAGCGGTACGGCACCCGCGAGGAGGAGGTGGACCGCCTGCTGCGCGCGGACGTGCTGGTGGACCTGTACCGCGTGGTGCGCCAGGGCATCCGGGTTGGCGTGGAGAGCTACTCGATCAAGAAGCTCGAGCCGCTGTACGGCCTCGTCCGCGAGATCGACCTCAAGGACGCGGGCTCGTCCATCGTGGAGTTCGAGCGCTGGCTGGAACTCGGCGGCCAGGAGGCCGTGACGGACGGGCCGAGGATCCTCGCCCAGATCGCCGACTACAACCGTGATGACGTCGTCTCCACGCTCCGCCTCAGGGACTGGCTGGAGCTGCGTCGCGCGGAGCTCGCCGCGCAGGAGGGGCTCACGCTCCCCCGCCCCGTCCCGGACCCCGAGCACGGCTCCGAGGAGTCGCTCGCCGAGCGGACGGCCGTCCAGGAGCTGGTGGTCCGCCTGACCGAGGGCACCTCGGACGACCCGGCCGTCCGCTCCGAGCACCCCGACGAGGCCGCGCGCTGGCTGCTCGCGCAGCTGCTCGAATGGCACCGCCGCGAGGACAAGGCGAGCTGGTGGCGCTTCTTCGACCTCATGGAGATGAACGAGGAGCAGCTGCTCGAGGCGCGCGAACCGCTCACGGGCCTCGTCTTCACCGGTGAGGCCGAGATCAAGCCGGGCGGCAACGGGACGTGGACGTTCAGGTACCCGGAGCAGGAGCACGGACTTGACGCCGGCACCGAGGGCTGGGACCCGCTGACCCGCAAGGACACGCGCCTCGCCGCTGGCAAGGTCAGCGAGATCGACGAGGCCGCGCGGACCCTCAAGCTGTACCGGACGAAGAGCCAGGCCCTGCTCCCGCTGCCGGCGTCGCTCGTGCCCAACGGGATCATCCCCACGGGTGGTCTCGCGAAGAGCCTCCAGCGGACCGGTGCGTGGGTCGCGGACCATGGCGCTGGCGCGGCGGACCCCGCGCTCGCGGCGGCACGCGCGCTGCTCCTGCGGCGACCCCCGGCGTCGGGTTTTGGCCCGGGCACCAGCCTGCGGCGCGACGGCGAGGCGACGATCGACGCGGCGGTGCGGCTCGCGCTCGAGCTCGATGGGGACGTGCTCGCCATCCAGGGCCCGCCCGGGTCCGGCAAGACGTTCACGGGCGCGCACATGATCGTGGCCCTTGCGCGGGCAGGGAAGAAGGTCGGCGTGACCGCCAACAGTCACAAGGTCATCGGCAATCTGCTCGACAACGTCGCGGCGGTGGACGCGAAGACACGGGACGCGGGCACAGCGCCGGTGCGCATCGGCCAGAAGCCCAAGGACGGCCAGCGGCCGGCAAGCGAGGCCGCCGCCGCCGTTGCAACGACGCCTGATGTCGCCGCCCGCCTGGCCGGCGATGAGCTCGATGTCGTGGGGGCCGTGGCCTGGACCTGGTGCGCCGAGTCCATGGCCGGCCCGGAACCGGTGCTCGATGTCCTCGTCGTGGACGAGGCGGGCCAGATGAGCCTTGCGAATGTGCTCGCCTGCGCGCCCGCCGCCCGCTCGATCGTGCTTCTCGGCGATCCACAACAGTTGGACCAGCCCACGCGGGGGACGCATCCGCCGGGCGCCGGCCGGAGCGCCCTCGGGCACCTGCTCGCCGACCCGGCGGGCCTCGGGCCGGACCGGGCGACCATCGCACCGCACGAGGGCCTGTTCCTGGACCGGACGTGGCGGCTCCACCCGGAGATCTGCGACTACACGTCCGCGGCCTTCTACGAGGGGCGGCTGGACACCGTCGATGGCCTTGAGAACCAGCTCGTCACGGGCGGCGCCGCGCTGTCTGGGACGGGCATCCGGCTCGTCACCGTGGACCACGAGGGGAACGACACCTCGTCCAAGGAGGAGGCGGCGCGCATCGTGGAGCTCGTCCGCGAGGTGCTCGGGACGGATGCCGCCTGGCGCGATATGGAGGGCGGCAGCCGGCTCTTGCGAGCCCAGGACGTGATCATCGTGGCGCCGTACAACAACCACGTCGCCGAGATCGAGCGCGCGCTGGCTGCGGCAGGGCTCGCCGGCGTGGCGGTAGGGACGGTCGACAAGTTCCAGGGCCAGGAGCGGCCGGTCAGCATCTACGCGATGGGGACCTCGTCGCCGGAGCTCGCGCCGCGCGGCCTCGAGTTCCTCTACTCGGGCAACCGCCTCAACGTCGCCACGTCACGGGCGAGGGCGGTTGCAGCCGTCGTGTGCTCGCCGTCGCTGCTCCGCGTCGCCTGCCACACGCCGCGCCAGATGCGCCTCGCCAACGGCCTGTGCCTGGCGGTCGAGGCGGCAGAGCGGACTCCGGGACGGATCCCGGAGGGGATATCGTCGGGGGCGTGACCCATCCCGCCGCACTGCGGCCACTGGACCTGAGCCCCGCCGACCTCGCCTCCGGGCGGAAACGCGCCCGCGCGACCCTCGTGACCGGCGTCGCCCTCGGGAGCACTGGCCACATCGCCGCGGTCACGGTCGCCACGCTCGTCGCGGAGGACCTTCTCGGGTCCACGACGTTCGCGGGCGCCCCGGGCGCGACCGTGGTCCTGGGTGCGGCCCTTGGCGCGGTACTGCTGTCGGCCCTGATGTCCCAGCGCGGCCGACGGATGGGCCTGACCCTGGGTTACGCGGTTGGCGTCGGCGGGGCGCTCCTGGCGACGCTCGCCGTCTTCGGCCGCTCGTTCCCGCTCCTGCTGCTGGGGACGCTGTTCATCGGCTTCGGCAACTCCTCGAACCAGCTCTCACGCTACGCGTCGTCGGACATGTCGCCCGCGGCCAAGCGGGCGTCCGCCATCGGCCTCGTGGTCTGGGCGTCCACCGTGGGCTCGGTCATCGGCCCGTGGCTGGTGCCGATCGCGGGCGCCATGGCGATGCAGGCGGGCCTGCCGATGCTTGCCGGACCCTATCTCGTCCCCGTGCTGTTCGTGGGGACGGCGGCCGTCGCCACGTTCGTGTTCCTGCGCCCCGACCCGTACGAGCTCGCCGACGAGGATTCGGTCACCCCCGAGGACCTTGTCGTCTCGAAGGATCCCGTCCGCGAGATCCTCCGCCGGCCCGGCGTGGGGGCCGCGATCGTCGCCCTGATCGCGGGCCAGTTCGTGATGACGCTGATCATGACGATGACCCCGCTCCACATGACCCAGCACGGCCACGACCTGGGTGCCGTGGGCCTCGTCCTCTCCGGCCACACCCTGGGGATGTTCGCCCTGTCCCCCATCTCCGGCCGGCTCACCGAGCGGTTCGGCTCGGTGAGGACGATCCTGGCCGGGTCGGTCGTATTGGGCGTGTCGGCGGTGATGGCGGCGATGGCCCCGCCCGACGGTGGCGTGATGCTGTTCGTCGCCCTGTTCCTCCTGGGCTACGGCTGGAACCTCGGCTTCGTGGCGGGCTCCACCATGCTCTCCGAGCGCCTGGAGATCCACGAGCGCACGCGCATCCAGGGCCTCGCCGATGCCCTGATCTGGTCGGCCGCCGCGGCCGCGAGCCTCGGATCCGGGATCGTCATGGCGGTCGCGGGCTACACGGCCCTCGCGATCCTGGGCATGGGCGCGGTCGTCGTGATGGCCGCGGTGATGAGGAACTACCGGCGCGAGGCCACGCGCGACCTCCAGCACGGCCATGGGGATGCCGGCGAACGCCTGGATCTCGAGGGCTCGGACGGCGTGATGCCGCACATCCACCCGGAGCCCGAGCCGCCCCCGGACATCGTCTGAGCGGAACCCCCGATCAGGCGCCCAGCTCGTCCGCCACCCAGGCCGCGAGCACCCGCGCACAGGTCTCGACCTCGGCGAGCGGCACGCGCTCGTCCGATGCATGTGCCAGGCGCACGTCGCCCGGGCCGTAGATCACGCACGGCGTGGCGCCGGGCCCGATGAACAGGCGCATGTCGGCCCCGTACGGCACCCCCAGGACGGCGGGTGCGCGTCCCGTGACCGCAGTCGCCATCCTGCCCAGGCGCACCGGCAGCGGGTGGTTGGCGGCAACGCGGGACGAGGCGAACTCGGCCCCGTAGACCTCCACCGTCGCCGGGTGGTCCCGCAGGAACGGGTCCGCCGCGCAGGCAGCCTCGATGCAGGCCCGCAGCTCGGCGGCAGCTTCGGCGGGATCCTGGCCCAGCCGGACGCCGTACCGTCCGTCCGCAACGACCTTGTCCATCACGGTGGACGCCCACTCCCCGCCCGCCACCTTGCCCACGATCGTGGGGTACGGCAGCCCGATGGCGGTCATGAGCGGGTCCTTCTCCGCGGCATTGCGGAGGGCCTCGTCGGCCTCGAGCGCGCGGACGAGCGTGTGGAGGTTGTCGAGTGCGGACACGCCCTCGGTCCTGCGGCTCGCGTGCGCGGCCCTGCCGGGGACCGTGAGCCGGAAGGTGATGGCACCCGCGTGGGCCACGACCATGTCGAGATTGGACGGCTCGGTGATCACGCACATGTCACCGACCGCGCCCGCCCGTATAGCCGCAAGCGACCCCTGGCCGCCGTCCTCCTCGGACGGCACGAGCGCCACGACAAGCTCGCCGCGGAGACGCGTGAGCGCGCCACACGCACCCAACGCCCGTACCGCGCCCAGGATCGAGGCCACACCGCCCTTCATGTCGCAGGCCCCGCGACCGTACATTGCGCCGTCACGGATCTCAGCGCCCCACGGGTCCGCCGTCCAGGTATCCGGGTCGCCGATCGGGACCACGTCGATGTGGCCCGACAGCACGATCCGCGCCATTCCACGGACGCCCGCGCGGCCGATGACCACCGGCAGGGCGGACCGCTCCACTTCCTCGCCCGGCCAGTCGGGGTCGTCGCGGACGGCGGCGGGATCGGGATGGAAGATCTCCACCTCAAGGCCGAGGGCCTCGAGGTGGTCGGCGAGCTTGACGGCGATCGCGCCCTCGTTGCCCGTGATGCTCGGGATGCGGATGAGCGCGGCGAGGTCCTCGGCGAGAGCGACAGGGTCGACGGCATCGGCGGCGATCGCCGCGCCCACCGGGAGCTTGGGCCTGCGGACCGGGCTCATGCGCGCAGCACCGGGCGCGTCAGGCAGGTGACCCCGCCCGAACCGTTCTCGCCCACCTCGCGCAGCGGGATCGCGTGGACCTCAACTCCCGCCGCCTCCATGCCCCGCCGTGTCGCGGGGTTGCCCTCGGCGACGATGACGACGCCGGGCCGGACCGCGAGGACGTTGCAGCCAAGCGTGGGGTACTCCTCCTCGGGGACATCCACGAGGCGCAAGCCGAGGTCGGTGACGAGCTCGAACAGCCCCGCAGGCAGCAGCGGGCGGAACACGACGGCCACGTCGTCCGCAACCGGCGAGATCACCGAGAGCAGGTGCACCAGCTCCGCAGGGCCCTTCCAGTACGGGACATCGAAGATGCGGGCGTCGCCGCCGGCGATCCGGGCCAGCTGCCGGGCACCGTCGTCGTTGGTGCGCAGTGTCCGCCCGATGCACAGCAAGTCCGGGCGCAGCCAGAACGTGTCGCCACCCTCGACCGTGCCGCGGCCTTCGATCCGGCCCAGCGTCGGGATGCCGTGCGCCTGGGTCCATGCCTCCAGCACGTCGGGCTCCCCGCGGCGGTTCGGCTTGCCGGGCGCGAGGGGGATGGCGCCGCCGTCCGCGATCACCATCGGGTCGAAGACGTAGACGAGGTCCGGATCGGCCGTCTCCGCGTCCAGGACGTGGACCGTCGTGCCCAGCCGCTCCAGCGTCTCCACGAGGCCCGCATGCTCGCGGCGGGCACCCTCGAGGTCCACTGGCCGCAGGAAGCCCACCTCCGGGCGCTCGAAGGCGGCCCCGAACGCCGGACCGGGCGCCTTGACGAGGACCTCGCGCAGCGGGGCCGTCATGGACTGGGCGCCCCAGGCGCGGGTGCTCGTCGTCTCGGTCATGGCGCGAGGATACGGCGCCGGTCGACAGATCGCCGGGCATGGCGCACGATCTGGGGCAGCCCGCCCCGCTCCGCAGGAGGCCCCGTGATGCCCCGACCCTCCATCACCACGCAGCCGTCACCGCGCAGGCTCGCCGGCCTCGTGACCGCGGCGATCATGCTGGCCGGACTCCTGCCCGCCACCGCGTCGGCCGCGATCGCCCCCATGCCCATCACGGATGGCTCGACCGCCGCCGCGCCCACGAACATGACGGTGATCCTGTCCAAGGTCACCGACGCGAACTCACCGGTCCTCGCGATCGGCGCCGGCGACGGGTCAGGCCGCCTGTTCATCGTGGAAAAGGGTGGTCGGATCCGCATCCACAAGAACGGCAACCTCCTGGCCACGCCGTTCCTGGACATCTCGGGCTCCGTGTCGCGGGGCGGCGAGCAGGGCCTGCTCGGCCTCGCCTTCCACCCTTCCTTCGCCACCAACCGCAAGTTCTACGTGAACTTCACGAACGCCGGCGGCGATACCGTGATCCGCGAGTACAAGGCCTCGTCCAGCAACCCTGACCGCGTCGCGTCCGGCTCCGGGCGCACCATCCTCAAGATCGATCAGCCGTACGCGAACCACAACGGCGGCATGCTCGCCTTCGGGCGCGACGGCTACCTCTACATCGGCACGGGCGACGGCGGCAGTGCGGGTGACCCGGGCAACCGGGCCCAGAACGTGAAGCGCCTGCTGGGCAAGATGCTCCGGATCGACGTCAACGGCACCACTGCCACCAAGGCCTACCGGATCCCCCGCTCGAACCCGTACGTGGGCCGGACCGGCCGCGACGAGATCTGGCAGCGGGGGCTGCGCAACCCGTGGCGGTTCTCATTCGACCGGGCGAACGGCAACCTGTGGATCGGCGACGTCGGCCAGGGCACCTGGGAGGAGGTGGACCGCGCGGTCCGCACCTCGAGCGGCCCGGGCAAGGGCGTGAACTGGGGCTGGCGCGTCATGGAGGGCCGTCACTGCTACAACCCGTCGAGTGGGTGCACCACCAGCGGCAAGAAGAAGCCGCTCACGGAGTACAAGCACGCGAGCGGGCGGTGCTCCATCAGCGGCGGCTATGTCTACCGCGGGTCTGCGATCCCCGCACTCCGCGGCTACTACCTCTACGCCGACTACTGCACGGGCGAGGTGTGGGCGGTGGCCTCCGGGGCATCGGCGCCGGCCGCCGGCATCCGTCTCCTCGACACGGAGCACATGATCAGCGGCTTCGGGCAGGACGACAGAGGCGAGCTCTACGTGTGCGACATCTCCAGCGGCGCCGTCTACAAGGTCGTGGCGCGGTAGAGCGTCAGCGGGCGGCGATCGCCCCAAGCTCGGCGAGGAGGCGGTCCACCTCGTCGTCCGTGTTGTAGTGGGTCAGGCCGATCCGTAGCACGCCCTCAGGCTCCAGGCCCAGGGACTCGGTCACGCCCTTCGCGTAGAAGTTGCCGGCCCAGGTGGCGATCCCCCGCCGGCCGAGCTCCGCCGACACGTCGCCCGCGGTGTGGCCGGCGATCGTGACCGCTGCCGTCGGCGTGCGCTCGTCCATGCGCGCCCGGTCGGTGATGCCCCAGACGCGCCCACCCGGGATCGCCTCGAGGCCGTCCAGCAGCCGCGCGAGCAGCGGCATCTCGTACGCGCGGATCGCGGCCATGCCCGCGTGCATGGCGAGGCGGCGTCCTTCCATGCCCGGGAAGCCAGCGGCGTGGTCGGCGCCGTAGGTCCGGCCCACCTCGGCGATGTACTCCACAGCCGCGAGCGCGCCCGCCCAACTCTCGAAGTTGCCGGTGCCGGTCTCGTAGCGATCGTCGGCCACGCGCAGCTTGTACGTGGGCAGCGCGTCGAGCGCATCCCGGCGCCCGTAGAGCACGCCCACGTGCGGCCCGAAGAACTTGTAGGCCGAACAGGCGAGGAAGTCGGTCTCCACGGCCTGGACGTCGATCGGCAGGTGCGGCGCGGCGTGGACCGCGTCCACGTAGGTCATCGCACCGGCCTCGTGGGCGCGCCGGACCAGCTCGGCCACCGGGTTGATGGTGCCGACGGCGTTCGATGCCCAGCCGAAGGCGACGAGCTTCGGGCGCTCGTGGAGGATGCGGTCGAAGCCCTCGATGTCCAGCGTGACATCGTCCGGACGGATGCCCACCGTGTGGACGGTGACGCCCCGGTCTGCGGCGGCGCTGCGCCACGGGCCGACGTTCGCCTCGTGGTCGAGCGACGTCACCACCACGCTGTCGCCGGGCTCCAGTGAGGCCATGACCGATCGTGCGAAGTGCATCGTGAGCGACGTCATGTTCGCGCCGAACTTGATCTCAGCCGGATCCGCGGCATTGAGGAAGTCGGCGAGGCCGGCGTGTGCTTCCTCGACGACGGCGTCGCTCCGCTGTGAGGTGAGGAAGTCGCCGCCGTGGTTGGCGTTCGACGTCCGGTAGTAGGCGCTGATCGCCTCGACGACGGTATCGGTCACCTGGGTGCCGCCGGGGCCGTCGAACAGGGCCACGGGCCGTCCGTCCTGCTCGATGGCGAGACCGGGGAAGCGGGTGCGGAGCGCCGCGACATCAAGCTGGGGCATGGGATCCTCGTGCTGGCTTCGCGACCGATGCTAGCGCGGCCCGGGTGACGACGGAGACCCGGCCGACACGACCACTCCGTTGTCGTGACGGGCGCCATCGGTCGGGCCCGGGCGGCCGACATGCAGACGCCCCGATGGCGGGACGACCATCGGGGCGCGACTGCGGAATGCGGAGGCGGTGCCGGGCAACGAGGCGCCCGAGCGCGGGATCAGGCGGATGCGGCCACGGCGCCGGACTCGGCGGCCACGGCGACAGCCTCCTCGACGGCGATGTCGAGCTCAAGCTTGATCTCCTTGCCGACGAGCCACCCGCCGGACTCGAGAGCGACGTTCCACGTCAGCCCGAAGTCCTCGCGGTTGATCTTCGCCTCAGCGTGGAGGCCCACCCGGCGGTTGCCGCTCATGCCGGTGTAGACGCCCAGGACCTCAGCGTCGAAGGTGACCGGGCGGGTGGTGCCGCGGATGGTGAGGTCGCCGGTGACCTTGTAGTCGCTGCCACCCTTCGGCTCGACGCGCGTGGAGACGAAGGTCGCGGTCGGGAAGCTGTCGACGTCGAAGAAGTCGGCCGAGCGCAGGTGCCCGTCGCGCTGCTCCACGCCGGTGTTGAGCGATGCGATGTCGATCGTGAAGGTGCCCTTGGCGGTTGTCGGATCCTGCGGGTCAGCCTCGATGGAGCCGTCGACCGAGGCGAACTTGCCGCGGACGTTGGTGACCATCATGTGCTTGGCGGAGAAGAGGACGTCGGTGTGGGTGGGGTCGATTGTCCAGGTGCTCGTGGCCATGGTGCGTGTGGTTCCTCCGGTGCCGCCGGCCGGGTTCACCGGGGCGGCGTGGCGATGTAGTTGCTGGCGCAACTATATGGGGTGAGTAGTTGCGTTGTCAACAACACTCCGGATCGGGTACGATGCCCGGCATGACGACCGTGCATGCTGCCGGCCCTGCGCCCCTGACCGCGAATGACCCGCGCCTGCCCACCTGGCGGGACTTCCTTCACGCCCATGCCCGGCTGCTGCGCCGCATGGACGAGGAGCTGCAGGCCAACCACGGCCTCTCCATGGCTGAGTACGACGCCCTGCTGCAGCTGGCCAACGCGCCCGGCAGGCGCCTCCGGATGTCGGCGCTGGCCGATCGTGTGCTGCTGTCGCGCTCGGGGATCACCCGCCTCGTGGACCGCCTGGTCGCGTCGGGGATGGTCGAACGGACCACCTGCAGCACCGATGCCCGTGGGGCGGAGGCAGCCCTGACCCCATCCGGCCTGGATCGTCTCCGGGCCGCGTCGCGAACCCACCTCAACGGTGTCGATACGTGGTTCCTCGGCGTGATCGACGAGGCTGACCGCGTCGCGGTACAACGCGCCCTGGACGCGGTTCTCGACCACCTCGACGACCATGGAGCTCCGACGGTCGGCGCACCGGTCTGCGCGTCCGAGGCCACGCCGGCGGCTGCGACGCTGGTCACGACCCGGGATCGCGCCTGACGGGCGGCAGCGTCGGGCGGGTCCTCGCCGGGACGAGCGGCTTCGCCTATCCAGGATGGGCGCCCCGCTTCTATCCGGCAGGCCTGCGCTCCCGCGACCTGCTCCCCCACTACGCCGCGCGCCTGCCCGCCTGCGAGCTGAACAACACGTTCTACGCGCGTCCGAAGCCGAGCACGATCGCCGGCTGGACGGGCGCGGTTCCCGAGTCCTTCCGGTTCGTGGTCAAGGCGCAGCGGGGAGCGTCGGTGCGGGCGCTGTACGCGGATGCCGCGGAGTCGGTGGGTTGGCTGACCGAGCCGCTGCCGGCATTCGGGGAGCGCCTGGGTGCGGTTCTCTTCCGCGTGGGCAATGAGATCCCGCGCGACCAGGGCCGCCTGGACCGCATGCTGGCCGCGTGGCCGCGATCGATCCCGCTGGTGCTCGAGGCGCAGCATCCGTCCTGGATCCGCGATGAGACGTTCTGGGCGCTCCGGGACGCGGGCGCCATCTGGTGCACCACCGACCTCGACGACCAGGTCGACGTGCCCGACATCCGCCGGACGGGCCCATTCCTCTACCTGCGCCTACGCCGGTCGGCGTATTCGGACGCAGAGCTCGACCACTGGGCTCGCAGGCTGGTGCCGTTCCTCGAGGACGCCATGGATGCCTTCGTGCTGTTCCGCCACGATGAGGACGGCACCAGCGCGCTGCACGCCGAGGAGTTCGCGGCGCGAGTCGAACGGGTGCGCGCCGGGGGCTGACCAGGCTCGCGGGGGCTGGTGCAACTCAGGGGTACCCTACCCGCACCATGTCCCTACGCCACCCCGCCCTCGCGGCCCTGCTCGGAATCATCGTGCTCACCGGCGGCTGCGCGTCGCCCGCCCCGAGCCAGGCGCCCGAACCGGAGGCCTCCACGTCCACGGTCGTCACACCCCGACCTCCGTCGCCCACGGCTGGCGCGCGGACTCCTGCCCCGGGCGCCCAGCGGCCGGACCTGGCCGCGGCAGCGGCAGGGATCGAGGAGATCGCCAGCGGCCTTGACCAGCCGCTATGGGTCACCGTCTCGGGCGCCGGTGACGGCCGCCTGTACATCGCCGAGCAGCCCGGCCGCATCCGCGTGCTCGAGCCGGGGGGCGGGCTGGCGGCGGAGCCCTTCCTCGACATCACGGACAGGGTCGGGAGCGGTGGCGAGCGAGGCCTGCTCGGGTTTGCATTCCCACCGGACTTCGGGCCGTCGAACGCCGTCGCCTACGTCCATTACAGCAACCGCGACGGGGACACCACCCTGTCGGCGTTCTCCCTGGACCCGCATGCCATCATGCAACTCGACCCGGCAACCGAGAAGGTCCTGCTCACGGTGGAGCAGCCCTACGCCAACCACAACGGCGGCTGGGTGGGCTTCGATGCCGACGGCATGCTCCTGCTCGCGTTGGGAGACGGCGGCGCCGGCGGCGATCCCGAGAACCGGGCGTCGAACACGGGCGAGCTGCTGGGCAAGATGCTCCGGCTGGACGTCTCGGGCGCGTCGGGTGGCAAGGCGTACTCGATCCCTGCCGACAATCCCTTCGCCGACGGTCAGGGCGGTCGTCCCGAGATCCTGCACCTGGGCCTGCGCAACCCCTTCCGCGCCTCGGTGGACCCGGTGACCGGCGACCTGTGGATCGGCGACGTCGGCCAGAACGAGTGGGAGGAGGTCGATGTCGCCCCCGCAGGCGCCCGCGGCCTGGACTTCGGCTGGCGGCGCTGGGAGGGCCGGCACTGCTATGACCCGAGTCCTTCGTCGGACTGCTCCGATGCCGGCGTGACGATGCCGGTCACCGAGTACCAGCACGGAGCCGGCTGCTCGGTCATCGGCGGCGTGGTCTACCGCGGCGACGCGATCCCGGCCCTGCGTGGCGCGTACCTCTTCTCGGACTACTGCTCCGGAACCCTGTGGGCGATCGATGCCGGCCTCGATGCGGCGCAGGCCCCGGTGACGCTGCTCGAGACCGGCAGGCAGATCAGCGCCATCGGCACGGACGACACGGGCGAGGTGGTGATGACCGATCTTGGCGGTTCAGTGCTGCGCCTGGTGCCCGCCGGCTGATCTGGCCACCACAGGACCGACCGGTCAGGCGGCCGGAGCGCCCGTGCCGGCCTCCACTCGGGCAGCCTGCGCGGCCTTGGGTGTGACCGGACGCAGGTACAGGAACAGCACGATCCCCACGTAGGCGATCCAGGTGACGAAGGTGATGAGCTCGGGCTGCGAGGTGTAGCCGAACAGCGCCCTCAGGAACTGTCCGCCCAGCAGGGCGATCCCGTCCGGAGCGCCCGCGATCTCCTTGTGCGGGAGGACGGCGGAGATGTCGAAGATCGCCTGGGTGCCGATCGTGATCACGCCGATCTCCACGAGCTCATGGACGGCGCGCGACAGCAGCCCCGCCGCGATGAAGATGAGGGCGACCCCGGTCCACCGGAAGAAGGTCCGCAGGTTGATGACGCGTGCGCCTCGGTAGAAGCCGACACCGATGAGCACCGAGAGGCCCAAACCTACGAGAGCGCCGAGCAGCACGCTCAGGGCCGCGCCTTCGGCGGACGCCGCCTGGCCCACGAGGAACACGGCTGTCTCCAGGCCTTCCCGGATGACCGCGGTGAAGGCCAGGACCGCCAGGCCGATCGCGCTGCCCTCGGTGAGCGCCCGGTCAACCGAGACCTGGAGCCCGCTCTTGACCGACATCGCCTGCCGGCGCATCCAGAACAGCATCCACGTCACGACGCCCGCTGCCACCAGCATCGTGATCGCCTCGAAGATCTGCTCGTACGGCTCCTCGAAACCGCCGATGGTCACGAACAGGCCGGTGCCGACGGCCAGGCTCACCACGACGGCCGCGATGGTTCCCGCGTAGATCTTGGAGAAGTGGCGGCGGTTCCCGGTCTTGGCGAGGTAGGCCAGGATGATGCTGACGATCAGCGCCGCCTCGACGCCTTCTCGCAGGCCGGTCAGCAGACCGCTTGTGAACGAGCCGAAATCCACCGTTGAGCTCCAGGACGCGGGGCTTGGCAGGTCCGGGCAGTGGCCTGCTGGACGGGAGCGCGATGGCGGGATGGTAGTGCGCCGCGCAACGACCGTCAAGCAGCCTTGATGTTCACTACAAGGCCGCCCTGATATCCCTTGCCAAGGCACCGCGGGACCGCTCGCCCGGGATGGCGCGTCCGCCCCCCGGATGCACCCTCACCGTGCCAACGCCACAGATCGGGAAGCGCGATGTGGCACGCCGGACAGACCGAAACGACAGGGCACCCGCTGGTTGGCCCGCTGGCCGAGCATTGGGCCCGCGCGTTTGGTGACCCCCATCGACCGGCTGGGTCCGCCGTCACGACCGATTGCATCCGCGGCAATAGATTCCGCCAGTGATGTCGCGACGATGCCCGACAGACACGAGAGCGACCGACCCGGTACTCTCCGCGCCCGTGATCCTGTCGTCCCCGTGCGCGATGGGCAACACGACGACAAGCGGGGCCAAAGGTGTTGCCTGGCGTGCACGCGTCGCAATTGGCCCGCTGCCCGCGCGCTGCGCCGGCTGTTATGCAACTGCAACGTCACCGGTCGTGCAGCAGGCGCGGCGTTCGCACGTGCTGGTCTAGGCTGGATCACGACGCAGCAGCCAGGTGCCAATCCCGCGCGCGATCGAGCCTGTGACGGAGCCGGTCGCGCGAGACAGCGCCGCACGATCCGGTCCCCTCCCGGGTCGTGCGGCGCTCGTTGTCGTGCCGGGACCGCAGGCTCCTAGGTCTGCAGCGGGTCGCCCCCCTCGGGGTCGATCCCGAGCTCGAGGATCGCGGCAGCGGCCGCTGCGGGGTCGTAGGCGCCCGCACGGGCGAGGCCCGAGAGCGCGGCCGCCACGATGCTCGGCGTGTCGATCTCGAAGTGCGCCCGGAGCGCCTCGCGCGTGTCGCTGCGCCCGTACCCATCGGTGCCCAGCACCAGGTACGGGGCCTCGATCCACGGCGCCACGAGGTCGGGCAGCGTCTTCATCCAGTCGGTCGAGACGATCACCGGACCGCCCGTCGGGACCCAGCACCTGCGCCACGTACGGGACGCGGGCCGGCTTGTCGGGGTTGAGCCGGTTCCAGCGCTCCACCCCGAGCGCGTCAGCCCGGAGCATCCCGAACGAGGTTGCCGAGTAGACCTCAGCGGCGATCGTGTACTGCTCGGCAAGCCGGTCCCGGGCCGCAAGGACCTGCTGCATGATCGAGCCCGAGCCCACGAGCCGGACCCTGCCCTTCGCATCGGGCAGCTCGGGCGCCTCGAGGAACCGGTACAGGCCGCGGACGATGCCCTCGTCCACGCCTTCGGGCTTGGCGGGCTGCGTGTGGTTCTCGTTGTAGACGGTGACGTAGTAGAAGACGTCCTCGCCCTGGCCGTACATGCGGTTGATGCCGTCGCGCACGATGGCCGCCAGCTCGTACGCGAACGCCGGGTCGTACCCGCGGACGGCCGGCACCGTGGACGCGAGCACATGCGTGTGCCCGTCGTTGTGCTGCAGGCCCTCGCCCGCCAGCGTTGTCCGCCCGGCCGTGGCGCCGATCATGAACCCGCGCCCTCGCTGGTCGCCGAACGCCCATGCCTGGTCGCCGGTCCGCTGGAACCCGAACATCGAGTAGAACATGTAGAACGGGATCATCGGCAGGCCGTGGGTGGCGTACGCAGTGCCCGCGGCCTGGAGGCTGGCCATCGATCCAGCCTCGTTGATGCCCTCCTCCAGCACCTGGCCATCGGTGGCCTCGCGGTACGAGAGCAGCAGCTCCGAGTCCACCGGGGTGTACCGCTGGCCGTGCGCGGCGTAGATGCCCACCTCCTTGAAGAGGGGGTCCAGGCCGAACGTGCGGGCCTCGTCAGGGACGATCGGCACGATGCGCTTGCCCAGGACGGGATCACGCAGCAGGTTGCGCAGGATCCGGCCGAAGACCATGGTCGTCGAGACCTCGGTCTTGCTGCCGCCCGCGAACTCGGCATCCACTTCGGGGACCGGTGCCGGCAGGGGTGCCGCGCGCACGACGCGCCGGGGCACGGAGCCGCCCAGCGACGCCCGTCGCTCGATCATGTACTCGACCTCCGGCGACCCGGAACCCGGGTGGAAGTACGGGTACTCGCTGAGCTGGTCGTCGGGGATCGGCAGCTCCAGGCGATCTCGGAAGACCCGCAGCTCGTCCTCGCGCATCTTCTTGGCCTGGTGGGTGTAGTTGCGGCTCTCGATGCCCTTGCCCAGGGTCCAGCCCTTCACCGTCTTGGCGATGATGACCGTCGGCGCGCCCTTGAACTCCGTCGCGGCCTTGTAGGCGGCATGCACCTTGCGGTAGTCGTGGCCACCGCGCCGGAGGTGCTCGATGTCGCGGTCGGAAAGGTGGGCGACCATGCGCTGCAGGCGCGGGTCCGGGCCGAAGAAGTTCTCGCGAACGTAGAGCCCGGTGGAGGTCGAGAACTTCTGGAACTCGCCGTCCACGGTGGTGTTCATCTTCTCGACAAGCACGCCGTCCGAGTCACGGGCGAGCAGGTCGTCCCACTCGCGGCCCCAGATCACCTTGATGACGTTCCAGCCTGCGCCGCGGTAGACGCCCTCGAGCTCCTGGATGATCTTGCCGTTGCCACGCACCGGACCGTCGAGGCGCTGCAGGTTGGCGTTGATGACGAAGGTCAGGTTGTCCAGCCCCTCGCGCGCCGCCAGGGCGATGCCGCTGATCGACTCGGGCTCGTCCGTCTCGCCGTCGCCCAGGTAGGCCCAGACACGCTGCTGGCTGGTGTCCTTGAGGCCGCGGTTGTGCAGGTAGCGGTTGAAGCGGGCCTGGTACACGGCGGCCAGGGGCCCAAGGCCCATGGAGACCGTCGGGAACTCCCAGAAGTCCGGCATGAGCCGGGGATGCGGGTAGGACGAGAGGCCCCCCGGCCCGCCGGTCTCGCGGCGGTACCGGTCGAGGTCCGCCTCGCTGAGCCTGCCCTCCAGGAACGCGCGTGCGTAGATGCCCGGAGCCGCGTGACCCTGGAAGAAGATGGAGTCGCCCCCGCCCGGATGGTCCTTGCCCCGGAAGAAGTGGTTGAAGCCCACCTCGTACAGGGTCGCCGCCGATGCGTACGTGGACATGTGCCCGCCGATGCCCGGGAACCGCGTGTTCGCCCGGAGCACCATCGCCACCGCGTTCCAGCGGATCAGGCGCCGGATCCGAAGCTCCAGGCCCTCGTCGCCCGGGAAGTACGGCTCCTGCTCGGGGCTGATCGTGTTGATGTAGCGCGTCTGCGTCAGCGCCGGCACGCCGATCTGGAGCTGGCGGGCGCGCTTGAGCAGCTTGTACATCAGGAAGCGGGCGCGGTTCTCACCCTCCTGGTCGAGGACCTGGTCGAGGGACTCGACCCACTCGCGGGTCTCGGCCTCATCGATGTCGGGGAGCTGCTGCTTGAAGTCGTCGATGTACATCGGGGCTCCGGAGGTGGACGCGGGCGGGTGCTGCGCGGGGACGCTGGGCACCACAAGCGTAGCCCCGTTCGGGTGCGAATGCCTGCGGCGAAGCCGGGGACAGCACGTGTCCGCGACCTGCAACGGTGGTGTAATGGGCCTGCAACCCTCGCTTCACCACCGCGCCGCGCAAGGAGGTGTCCGGTGAGCACCCAGCCGCTGGTCCTCGTCGCCGACGACGAGCCCCGGATCACGAAAGTCGTCTCCCTCGTGCTGTCCGCGGAGGGATTCCGCGTCGTGACCGCGACCAGCGGTGAGGAGGCGCTCGTGCGGGCGGAGGAGGTTCGCCCCGACATCGTCCTGCTCGACATCGTGATGCCCGACCTCGATGGGATCGAGGTGATGCGCCGGCTCCGGGAGCGGCGGCCGGTCCCGGTGATCCTGCTCACGGCCAAGGGCTCCACGGCCGACAAGGCGAAGGGCCTGGACCTCGGCGCCGATGACTACATCGCCAAGCCCTTCCACCCCGACGAGCTCGCGGCGCGGGTCCGCGCGGTGATCCGGCGGTCCTCCGGCATGCAGCCCGGCGGCGGGGTGCTGCGCTTCGACGACGTCGAGATCGACCTGGAACGGCGCATGGTGACCCGCGGCGGGGAGCTGGTCCAGCTGTCGCGCACGGAGTGGCTGCTGCTGCAGCACCTCGCGGTCAACGCGGGCAAGGTGGTCCTCCACACCGAGCTGCTCACCAAGGTCTGGGGTCCTGAGTACCGCGACGACCTCCAGTACCTGCGGGTCTGGATCTCGCGCGTGCGCCGCAAGCTGGGCGCCAAGCCTGGCGAGCCCGGCCGGATCCGCACCTTCCAGGGCATCGGCTACCTGCTCGACGTCGAAGGTGAGGCGCCGTCGCCCGGGGGCACCCAGGACGGCGAGCCCGACGCCGAGCCCGGCGAGGACGGGGGTGCTTCTTGATGCCCGATCACCCTCCCGTCGGGGGCCGTCGGGCGGTCGCAATATCCTGCGCGGGGCGGTAGGTTAGGCCCATGCTCGAGTACCAGCCAGGCACCGCGCTCATCGTGGTCGACGTCCAGAACGACTTCGCCGACCCGAAGGGGAGCCTTGCCGTCGGCGGTGCGGGTCCCATCATCGGGGTGATCAACCGCGAGGTGGCGCGGGCGCTGGCCGGACGCGCCTTCGTCGTCTGCAGCCAGGACTGGCACCCGCACCACACGCCGCACTTCAAGCGCGACGGCGGGATCTGGCCCAACCACTGCGTGGTGGACACGTGGGGCGCCGAGCTTCATCCGGACCTCGATGTGCCCGTGGGCACGGCGATCGTGCGCAAGGGCAGCAACGGCGAGGATGGCTACTCGGCGTTCACCATGCTCGACAAGCAGACCGGCAGGACGGTGCCCACCATGCTGGAGCCCCTGCTCCAGACAGCGGGGGTGCGGACGGTCGTGATCGTGGGCCTGGCCACCGACTACTGCGTCCGACACACCGCGCTCGATGCCATCCGGCTCGGCTTTGCGACCATCGTGCTCACGGACGGCATCGCCGCCGTGGACCTGGCGCCGGGCGACGGCGCGAAAGCACTCGCCGAGCTCCATGCCGCGGGTGCCACCCTCCTCACCTCCCAAGGCTCCTGAGGCTCCAACGATGACCCGTCTGTTCACCCGCCTTGCCCTGTTCGCCGCGCTCGTCGCCGTCAAGGCGGTTGTCTGGGACCGGCTCATCGGGCTGTGGCGTGCCGGTGAGGGGCCCGCGCCGCTGCGCATGCTGGAGGTGATCGACGCGCCGGTGGACCGTGTCTGGGCGGTGGCCACGGACATCCCGCTCCAGGTGGAGTGGATGCGCGAGATGAAGAGCGTCACCATCACCACGCCGGGTCCCGTGCGCGTGGGCACGACGGGTGAGGCGACGGTACGCATCATGGGGATCTCCGTCACCGACCCGGTCGAGGTGACGGTGGTGGATCCGCCGCACACCTATGCGATCCGCCACCACGGCCTGTTCCAGGGCGGTGGGGTGATCACGCTCGAAGCCGGTGCCGACGGGACCACGACGGTGGTCCGCTGGGCGGAAACCCTCATCCCGCCGTGCCTGCCGCACTTGCTCGGCATCCTGCAGGCTCCGATCCTGCAGCGGATCTTCCAGGACGACCTGCGCAGCCTCAAGCGCCTGGTCGAGACCGGCTCCGCCGACTGACAACCCGGCCTTGCCGCCCGGCCGGGCCCGGCCCACCGATTCCTGGCCGAACCCGGCCCGGCCCACCCGCACGCGAGCGTCTCATGCAGCTGCACCTCGTCGACGCCACCTACGAGCTCTTTCGGGCCCATTTCTCGCCGCGCCCGCCGGTCCGCGGCCGGGACGGGATGCTCCTCTCGGGCGTCAGCGGCCTGGTGGAACAGTTGCTCGTGCTGCTGCGCGAGCAGGGTGCCACCCACATCGGGTGCGCGCACGACCGCGTGATCGAGTCCTTCCGCAACGACCTGTACCCGGGCTACAAGACGGGCGAGGGCGTTGACCCGGAGCTGCTGCTCCAGTTCCCCATCGCCGAGGCGGCCATCGAGGCGTTGGGGCTGGTGCTCTGGCCGATGGTCGAGTTCGAGGCGGACGATGCGATCGCCGCCGCGGCCGATCGGTTCGCCGCCGACCCGCGAGTCGAGCGGATCCTGATCTGCACGCCTGACAAGGACATGGCCCAGTGCGTGCGCGGCGAGCGCGTCGTGTTGTGGGACCGCCGGCGCGACGCCATCTACGACGATGCGGGCGTGCGCGCGAAGTGGGGCGTGCCCCCGGCGAGTGTGGCGGACCGGCTCGCCCTGGTGGGCGACGCGGCCGACGGGTTCCCGGGTCTCCCGGGCTGGGGCGACAAGTCCGCGTCAGCGGTGCTGGCGCGGTACGGGACGCTCGAGGCGATCCCGGCCGATTCGGGCGCTTGGGACGTGCCCGTCCGCGGGGCGCCGGCGCTTGCGGCAACGCTCCGCGACCGGATGGCCGACGCGCTGCTCTTCCGGGACCTCGCCCGGCTCCGCACGGCGGCGGATGGCGTGCCGATCCCGCAGGTGGACGTGGACGAACTGC
The DNA here is from genome assembly GCA_963748625.1 of uncultured Chloroflexia bacterium. GTDB lineage: Bacteria > Chloroflexota > Limnocylindria > Limnocylindrales > CSP1-4 > CAIXZV01. The sequence continues at coordinate 551,802 of CAVVJT010000004.1, forward strand.
GCTGGCCGGGCGCGGACCGGGAGCGCTGGACCGCGTTCTGCGACCGGTGGGGCCTGCCCCGGCTGCGCGACCGGCCGCACCGCTGGCGTGACGGCTGATCGCGGCCGCCTCCGGCGCCCGTCGTCGTCCGGCGCCCCGGGCGTCAGGAGCGCGCGGCCTCGCGTGATGCGCGGACCAGCTCCGCGTGATGGGCGGCCGGCGCCGCCACGATCCCGAACGTCTGCGTGGACTGGTCCACGTCGAACCACGGGCCGCCGTTCGCGTCGGTCACGAGCGCACCTGCTCGCTCGGCGATGAGACCCGCCGCCGCGATGTCCCAGGCGGACATCCCCGCCGACTGCAGGAACGCGTCGAACCGTCCCTTGCCCACGTAGGAGAGGGCCAGCGCCGCCGACCCGGTGTTCCGCGACGCCCGAACGAGCTTGCGGACCGCCCTGGCCCGCGTCGCCACGGCCCGCCCGCCGAGCGCCATCGACACCACGTAGTCCAACGCGCGCTCCTTGCGCGACGCATGGATCTCGCGCTCGCCGAGGTACGCGGGACCGTCGGCGGTGGCCCAGAACGTCTCGTTCCGCATCGGATCGTGCACCGCGCCGACGGCCGGACGGCCATCGACCACCAGCGCGACCGACACGCAGAAGTACGGAATCCCGTTCGCGTAGTTGATCGTGCCGTCGAGCGGGTCCACGATCCAGGTGCGGCCGTGCGCGAGGGAGCGATCCACTCCACCGGCATGGGCTCCGGACTCCTCGGCGAGGATCCCGTCGCCCGGGAACGTCTCGCGGATCGCGCCCATGATCAGCGCCTCGGACAGGTGGTCCACCTCGGTGACCACGTCCCGGGCGGACTTGTGGTCGATCACCTCCACCCGCTCGTACCGTTCGAGCAGGATCTGCCCGGCCGCCTCGGCGATCTCGCGGGCGAAGGCGGCGTCGCGGGTCCACATCGGCGCTAGAGACCCGTCTCGAACAGGCGGATGTCGGCGGGTCCGGCGGCGTGGCCGTCGCCCCGGGTGTGCTTGAGCGCGTCGCGGGCGCCCAGGGCGTCAAGGTCGGCCGGGAAGCGCCCGATCATGTCCAGCACCACCTTGCGGATGCGGTCCGCGTTCTGCTGGAACACCTCGAGCACATCGTGCGCGGTGACGGCGCTCGTCCCCTCGAGGACACCCGCGTCGTAGTCCGTGATCAGCGAGATGTTCACGACCGCCATGCCCAGCTCCCGGCACAGGTAGGCCTCCGGGTACTGGGTCATGTTGATGACCTCCCAGCCGGCGTCGCTGAACCACTTGCTCTCGGACTTGGTGGAGAAGCGCGGACCCTGGATCACCACCACCGTGCCGCCGTCGTGGACGGTGATGCCGTGCTCGCGGATGACGTCGAGCGCGATCCCGCGGAGGGTGGGGTCGTAGATCTCGGCCGACGAGACGTGGGACACGATCGGGCCGTCGAAGAAGGTGTCGGCGCGGCCGCTGGTCCTATCGACGAACTGGTCGGCCACCACGAAGTGCCCGGGCTCCACGGCCAGCTGCAGCGACCCAGCTGCGCACGGGCTGATGACGGCCTTGACGCCCAGCGAGCGCATCGCCCACACGTTGGCCCGGTAGTTGACCTTGTGCGGCGGGATCGAGTGGCTGCGGCCGTGGCGGGGCAGGAACGCGACCCTGCGCCCGGCCACCGTGGCCAGGAAGAAGGCGTCCGACGGCGGGCCGTAGGGTGTGTCGATCTTCGCCTCGCGCACATCCTGGAGCAGCGAGTAGAACCCCGATCCCCCGAAGACCCCGATCTCCGCCGTGTCTGCCGCCATGCCTGACCTCCTGCGTGTCCGTCCCCGCATTCTCGCATCCGCGATACTGCACGCGCGATCCCGGATCAACCGACCCTCGCCCCCAGGGAGCCCGACCCATGACCGACACCTCCGGCTGGAGTCCCGCCGGCATCGTCTCGCTCATCGCCATCGTCGCCGGCATCGTGCTGCTCGTCGTGTACGCCGTGCGGCGCGGCATGTTCGGCCGCGAGCTCGACGGCACCGACGAGGAGGCTGCCGCCCAGGCCGCCGACGATCCGACGGCTCCCCGGGCGCCCGCACCTGCACGCCGTGTCAAGGCAGGCCGACCGCTGGGCATCCTCGGCGCCGTGCTCCTTGTCATCGGCCTCGCGCTCGGGATCATGGTCGCGACCGGCACCTGGGGCTCCGGTGGCGGGACCACGCCGCCGGCCGGGACGTCGGGCCAGGACGACTGCGCAGCCGGCTGGGAAGGCTGCCCGAAGGCCACCCCGCAGCAGTGACCGTCCGGGGCGCCACCCCGCGGCCGTGAGGCCCGATACCATCGGCCCATGCCTGACACCCTCGCCCTCACCGACGCCCAGCGCGCCTTCCTCGCGGCCCCCAAGCGCTTCGCCGCGCTCGCCACCACCGACGAGGACGGCACTCCCCGCCAGACCGTTGTCTGGTACCGCCTTCTCGACGACGGGCGCATCCTTGTGAACGGGCGCCTGCCGCGCCGCTGGTGCGCCAATCTGGATCGGACCGGGCGTGCAGCCATCGCGATTCAGGACGGCACCGACGGCTACCGGTGGCTGGGCCTCGCGTGCGCGCTGGACGAGCGCCCGGAGGACCTGGACGCGGCCCGCGACGACATCGTCGGCCTGGCGAACCTCTACCACGACGGCCACCCCGATCCGGGACTTGTCGCCGCGTTCCGCTCGCAGCCCCGGATCACGTACATCCTCACAGTCAGCGCCATCCACGACCACCTCGCGGACTAGGCGCGTGACCGGGAGCGGGCCGCGGGTCGTGGCGCTCGCGGGCGGCGTGGGCGGGGCCAAGCTGGCCGAGGGCCTCCAGGCGCACCTCGGCGCCCGCCTGGCCGTCGTCGTCAACACCGGGGATGACTGCGTCCGCCATGGCCTCCTCGTCATGCCCGACCACGACACCGTCCTGTACAACCTCGCGGGCATCGAGCAGACCGGCCTGGGCTGGGGCATCGAGGGTGACACCTTCGCCGTGATGGACCAGTTGGGCGCATACGGCGAGGAGACGTGGTTCCGGCTGGGCGACCGCGACCTCGCGCTGCACGCGGTGCGGACCGCACGCCTGCGGGCGGGCCTGCGCCTGACCGAGGTCTGCGTGCAGGTCCAGGAGGCGCTGGGCGTCGCCGCCCGGATCCTGCCCATGGCCGACTCCGTCGTGGCAACCGAGGTCCGCACGGACGACGGCTGGCTCGAGTTCCAGGACTACTTCGTCCGCCAGCGCCAGGCGCCCGAGGTGCGCGAGCTGCGGTTCGCGGGCGCGGACGCCGCCGAACCCACGCCGGAGGTCCTCGAGGCCCTCGACCTGGCCGACGCGGTGGTCATCGCCCCGTCCAACCCGCTCGTCTCGATCGCGCCGATCCTCGCGGTGCCCGGGATGCGGGATGCCATTCTCGCCGCCCGGGAGCGGGGCGCGCCCGTCATCGCTGTGAGCCCGATCATCGGCGGGCGCGCCCTCAAGGGCCCCGCAGACCGGATGCTCGCAAGCCTTGGCTATGACGCGACCGCCGTGGGCGTGGCGCGCCTGTACGCGGGGCTGTGCGACATCCTCGTGCTCGACCGGGAGGACGTTGCGCTCGTGACCGACGTGGAGGCGCTCGGGATGCGGGCGCTCGTCACCGACACGATCATGACCGACGATGCCGCCCGCGCCCGACTCGCCGCGGAGGTGCTGGCCGGCGCCGGCCTCGCCTGACCAAGCAGGCCTCAGGCCGCCTTCGATCCCGGTGCCGCCTTCGTCGTGCCGGCGGCCGTCGCCGCACGCTCCCGCCACCAGGCCACGGTCGTCGCCAACGCCTCGTCGAACGGGGTCCGCTCGAACGGACCGAATGCCGCCTCGAACGCCGACCAGTCAGACACGAACGGCAGCGTCCACTGGTACAGGACGACATTCACCTCGCGGACCATCGGCACGAACAGCCCGACCAACTTCATCATCGCCGGCCCGTCCACGCGCGCCCGCGGCGGCACGCCGGCCACCACGCACGCCCGCTCGATGAAGGCTCGGACCGTCATCGGGTCCATCACCGGGAGGTGCCACGCCCGCCCGGCGGCCGCGTCACGGTCGCCCAGGGCCACCATCGCCCGCGCGAGATCCGGCAGGTACGAGAGCGAGTGCGGCTGGTCGATGGAGCCAGCCCCGGCTGCCGTCTTCCCGGCCACGATCGACCCGAACACCCGCTCCCCTGCCCCGGTGTTCTCGCCCCACGGACCGAAGTAGTCCGACGACCGCCCGATGACCACCTCGAGCTCCCCGCGCTCATGCCGGGCGAGGAGGTCGGCGGCAAGCCGGATGCGGAGCGCGCCCTTGCGGTCGGTCGCGCGCTGCGGGGTGTCCTCGCGCATCGGCGAGGCGCCCGGACCGTACATGTAGAGATTGTCCGCGAAGACGAGCCGGGCGCCGGCGCCCGCCACGGCATCCCCGACCGACGCGTTGAGCCGCTCGAAGTTGCCGGCCCAGGCCCCGTACGCGGGCTGTGCGGCATGGAAGACAACCGCAGCACCGGCAACGGCCCGCACAGCCTCGGCGGGGTCGTACAGGTCGGCGCGAACGTGCTCCACCCCTGCCGGCAGCGTGGGAACCGAACCGCGGCTCACTGCCCGCACCCTGCGACCCTGCTGCACCAGCTCGTCCACGATCGACCGGCCCGTCCCGCCCGACGCCCCGAGCACCACCTGTAGTCCGTCCTTGCGCTCCATCGATCCCGTCCTCCGGCCGTTCCGGCCCGCTCCGCTCTTGCTGAATGAATGTTCATTTACTACACTGCCGCGGGACAGGGCGGCTGTCAAGACCTAAAATGAACGGACTTTCAGCAAAGGAGATGCGATGCCCAGGCGACCCGCGGCCCACGCCGAGGCCATGCGCGAGCGCATCCTCGAGGGTGGCCGGCGTGCCTTCATCGCGGGCGGCTTCCGCGGCACGAGCGTCCCGTCGATCGCCGCCGAAGCGGGCGTGTCGGTCGGCCTGATCTACCGCTACTTCCCGAGCAAGGAGGAGCTGTTCCTCGAGCTCTGCATCTCGGGGACGCCATCCGAGCTCGACGAGCTCGCTGAGGCGATCGCCCCGATCCCGGATCCGGCCGAGCGGCTCACGGTGGCCATCGACTCCTACTTCGACGCCATGGGGGCCGCCATCGGCGCTCCTCTCGTGCTCCAGGCCCTCGCCGCCGCCCCGTCCGACGAGCGCATCCGGGCCTCACTCCGTCGTCGCGGCGACGACCTGCGCGGCTTCGGCGTCCGGTTCGTCCGCGACGCGATCGGTCGCGGCGAGCTGGATCCCACCACCGACGTGGACGAGCTCGCCGCCGCGACGACCATGCTGCTCGACGGCGCCCTCGTGGCCTTCGCGGAGCAGGGCGAGGCGCTGGACCGCACGGCCCTCCGGGACCGGATCGTGCGCACGGTGGTGGCGGCGTCCGGCCTGCGGCCGGCCGGTCTGCACCGCTCTGACGCCTGACGCGCTACGCTCGCGCCATGAAGGTCGGCCTGCAGATCAGCTCGTTCACCTGGCCCGGCGGCGACGCCGCCATCGGCCCCACCCTGGCCCGCATCGTGCGCGATGCGGACGAGGCCGGGTTCGACTCCATCTGGGTGATGGACCACTTCTTCCAGATCCGGGGCGTCGGACGGCCCGAGGAGCCGATGCTCGAGGGCTGGACGGCACTCGGCTACATGGCGGCGCTCACGCAGCGGGCGCGCCTGGGCCTCATGGTCGGCGGCGTGCACTACCGCCAGGCGGGGCTGTGGGCGAAGGCCGCGACGACACTGGACGTGCTCTCGGGCGGGCGTGCGTGGCTGGGCATCGGTGCCGCGTGGAACGAGGACGAGAGCCGGGGCCTCGGTTTCCCCTTCCCGCCCCTGCGCGAGCGCTTCGAGATGCTCGAGGAGACCCTGCAGATCACGCTGGGGATGTGGGAGGGCGAGCGCGGTTCGGGCGCGGCGTTCGACGGACGCCACTACCAGGCGATGCGCCTCCTCAACTCCCCGCAGGCGCTCAGCCGGCCACACCCCCCGATCATGATCGGCGGCGGTGGCGAGCAGAAGACGCTACGCCTGGTGGCCCAGTACGGCGACGCGTGCAACGTCTTCGGCGGAGCGGACATCCTGCGCCACAAGTACGAGGTACTGCGCGGCCACTGCGACGCGCTCGGCCGCGACTACGACAGCATCGAGCGGTCCACGCTCCAGAGCGTCCGTCTCGCCCACGGCGAACGGGATGGCGACACGCCCGGCAAGGTCGTCGGCGTGCTCGGCCACCTCGCGCGAGCGGGCGCCCAGCACGTGATCCTGGGCGTCCGCGACATCCACGAGCCCGGGGTGATGGAGATCATGGCCAGGGACGTGGTGCCGGCCCTCCACGCGTTCGGGTGAGGACGACGGCCATCCGTCCCGCCAGCGTCGTCATTCCGGTGCGCACGCTCGACGGCGGCAAGTCCCGGCTGGGCGCCGTCCTGGACGCCGAGGAGCGTTACGAGCTGGTCGCGATGCTCCTGCGCGAGATCACGGCCACCGCGCTGGCAACGCCCGGCCTGGCCGAGGTGCTGGTCGTCTCGCCTGATCCGGACGTGCTCGCGATCGCCATCGACGCCGGTGCGCGCGCCATCCCCCAGACATCGCGCGGCCTCAACCCGGCGCTGGTGGAGGCACGTGCCGAGGTCACCAGCAGCCGCATGCTCATCGTGCCCGGCGACCTGTCCGCCGTCACCCCCGACGACCTCGCGTCGATGCTCGCCGCCGGTGACGCCGCGGGCAGCCCGTCCGTCGTCCTCGCCCCCGACCGCCACGGCCGCGGCACCAACGCCCTCCTGCTGGACCCGCCCGACGTCATCGACCCGGCGTTCGGTGGCGGCTCCCGCGAGGGCCACGCCTGGCTCGCCCGGTGCGCGGGAATCCCGTACGTGGAGATCACCGGCCGCCCGGGTCTCGAGCACGACCTCGACATGCCCGAGGACCTGCTCCTGGCCGAAGCCCTCCGGGGCGAGAGATCGACGAGCGAGACACCGCGAGCCGAGGAGACCACGAGTGTCGATTGAACCCGGCCGCGTCGAGATCACCGCGCTTGCAGGCCTGCCCGAGATCCGCGAGCTCGACGACCTCGCGACCCTCGTCGGCGACGCGCTCGAGGCCACGCCGGGGCTGCTTCCACTCCAGCCTGGCGACGTCCTCGTCGTCACCCAGAAGATCGTGTCCAAGGCCGAGGGCGCCGTCGTGGACCTGCGCACCGTGGAGCCGCGCCCTGAGGCTGTCGAATGGGCGCAGCGCTGGAGCCGCGACCCGCGCCAGATCGAGGTGGTCCTCCGCGAGGCGCGCCGCGTCGTGCGCCAGGCCAACGGCGTGCTCATCACCGAGACGCCCCACGGCTTCGTGTGCGCGAATGGCGGCGTGGACGCGTCCAACGTGGGCCCGGAGAGCGGCGATCTCGTCACCCTGCTGCCCGTGGACCCGGACGCCTCCGCGCGCGCCATCCGCGACGCGCTCGCGGCGAGGTTCGACGCCCCGGACCTCGCCGTCATCGTCTCGGACAGCTTCGGCCGGCCCTGGCGCTGGGGCATCACCGACGTCGCTCTCGGCGTGGCCGGCCTCCACCCGCTCGAGGACCTCCGGGGCTCCGCCGACGCCGACGGGCGCGTGATGCAGTCCACGGTCCGCGCCGTCGCCGACGAGATCGCCTCGGCCGCGGAGCTCGCGCTGGGCAAGACCGCGGGTCGTCCGGTGGCGCTGGTGCGCGGCGCGAACCCGCCCCTCGGTGACGGCTCGATCAAGGAGCTGCTGATCCCGTCGGAGAACGACCTCTTCCGCTGAGGCGTCAGGCCTCGTCCGGAGCCTCCGCGCCGATGAGCGGGCCCTCGGCGACCACCCGGTCCAGGAGCACGAGGTACGGGCGGCAGCCCAGGCTGCGGAGCACCTCACGACCGTGGTCGATCCAGCCCTCACGCTCCGGGTCGCCGGCGCCGAGCACCCGGGCGATCTCGATGGCGAACAGCGCCTCGTCCCAGCGGAGACCCAGCTCCCGGTAGGCCGCTGCCGCCGCGCGGTACCCGGCCATGGCCGCAGCGAGGTCGCCGTCGAGCGCGGCCACGCCCGCGCGGATCATCGTCCGGTCGGCGTCGGTCACCCGCCCGCGCACCGCGAGCTGCTCCATCCGCTCCAGCGCGTTGGCCGCGATCCCGCGATCGCCGGCGCACGTGGCGGCGCGGCCCGCCTTCGGGTACAGGTACGGGGCGTTGTACTCGCTCGCGAGCGCGGCCTGCACGGTGACGTCCGCGGCCTCCTGCCACCGCGCCTCCAGGAGGGCGGCGATCGCGCGCATGTCGATCACGCTGGCCGCCAGCTCGGGGTCGCTCAGCTCCGCCATGGCTGCTTCGAGCGCCTCGAGCCCGCCGGGCGCGAGGTCGCCCTGCGCCTGGCGGAAGTAGTTGCGCGCCACCTCCACCTGCAGGTGGGTGCCGTGGTCGAGGTCCAGGCCGAACAGGCCGTCCAGCTCGCCGATCGCCCAGTCCCAGTCCCCTGACCGGCGGGCGTCCTCCGAGGAGTTGGTGATCGTGAGCACCTCGAGGGGCCGGTTTCCCAGGCGCCGTGCCAGCGCGATCGAGTCCTTCTCGAGGACGAGGGTCTGGGCCGGGTTGTCAAGCGCGGTCATCGTGGCGAGGAACTGCATCGCCCGGAGGACCCCGTTGGGCAGGCCCGCCTCGCGGAACAGGTCCAACGCGCCCTGGACCAGGGCCCGGCCCTCCCAGGTCCGCCCCTCCCGGAAGGCGACCATCCCCTTGGTGTGGAGCGCCTCGGCAGCGAGCTCCGCGAGGCTGAGCCGTTCGGCGGCCGCGAGCTGCCGCGACGCGATGGCGCGTGCGTCGTCCAGGTCCCCGACGAGGGCGAGGTTCGCAGACAGGTGGCGCATGAGGAACACGAGATCCGGGTCGCCGTCGCCGAGGTCCTCGAACTCCGCGAACGCGGCCCGCAGCGAGGCGAGGGACTCGTCGCGCCGCCGTGCCAGGCTCAACGTCGCGCCCACCCAGCCGCTGAGCCTCGCAACCCCGGACCGGTCGCCGAGCTCCCGCCGGATGGTGATGGCCGCCTCGAGGTGCGCCAGCGCCACCGGATGGCGTGCCGCCAGCGTCGCCGCAATCCCGGCTCGCTCCTGGAGCTCGGCCCGCTCCGGCTCGCTGCCCGCGACCTCGATCGCCTGCTCCAGGAACTGGACCGCCTGCTCCATCGACCCCAGCGCCGACGCACGATCCGCCGCTGCCTTGAGGGCGATGCGGGCCTGGGCCGCCAGTGCCTCGCCCTCCGGGCCGTCGGCCGAGGCCTTGTACGCCGCGAGGTAGTGCGCTGCGAGCGCGCCGACGGTGTCCTCGTCGGGCAGCGCCTCGAAGTGGCGCGCCGCAGCGAGGTGCCGGGAGCGGCGGTCGCGCAGGGAGAGCGTGGAGTACGCGACCTCGCGGATCAGCGCCTGGACGAAGGCGTACTGGCCCCGCTCAGGTGACCGGGGATCCATCTCCACCCGCAGCAGGTCCGCGCGGGCGAGCTTGTCCAGCCGCGGCAGGAGCGCCTCGACGGGAATCCCGCAGACATCCGCCAGGGCGTCGGCGCGGAATGACTGGCCCAGCACGGCGCCATCCTGCAGGAGCGCGCGATCCGCGGCGTCCAGGCCGTCGAGGCGCGCCGCGATCAGGGCGTGGAGCGTGTTCGGGACCGCCAGCTCCCCCAGCTCGCCGGCGGGCTCGTAGGTGCCGGCGGCATCCTCGACCAGGCGCCCGTCCGCAATGAGCATGCGGATGGTCTCGACCGCGTAGAGCGGGATGCCCTCGGCACGGCCCACGATCGCTCGGACCGTGGCCTCCGGCAGCCCGGGAACGAGCCCGGCGAGGAGCTCGCGCATCGAACCCTCGTCGAGCGGCTGCAAGTCGAGCGCGAGGAAGGCGCGCTTGCCGGCGCCCCAGCCGGGCCGGCGGTCCAGCAGGTCGGGCCGGGCCAGGGTCACGATCAGGATCGGGACGTTGCGGCTCCACTCCACCATGTGCTCGATGAAGTCCAGCGTGCCGGCGTCGGCCCACTGGAGGTCCTCGAAGAGCAGCGCGACCACGCCGTCGGCCGAGAGGCGCTCGAAGAACGTCCGCCATGCCCAGAACAGCTCGGGCGCCCCGCCGGCAGGCGGATCGCCCACGCCCAGCAAGGCGAGCAGCGCAGGCTCGATCCGGTCGCGCTCCCCCTAGTCCGGTACGAAGCGGTCCAGCATCTCGCCGACGCGCTGGCGCTGGGTCGCCGGGTCGTCGCCTTCGAGCAGCTTCGCCCGGGAGCGGATCATCTCGCCCAAGGCCCAGAAGGTGATCCCCTCGCCGTACGATGGCGAGCGGCCCTCGTGCCACCAGACGCCTTCGACCACGCCGTCGACGTACTTGAGGAACTCCCAGGCGAGTCGGCTCTTGCCGATCCCTGCCTGGCCGGTGATCGACACGAGGCGGACCCGGCGCTCTCGAGCGCTCGCGTGGAACAGGTCCTTGAGCAGGCGGACCTCGGCGTCGCGCCCGACGAAGGGCGCCTCGAGGCGATCGTCCCGCCCGCGGCCACCGCGCTCCGCCACGACGCGCAGCGCGCGCCAGGCGGCGACCGGCAGGGCCTTGCCCTTGAGGTCGTGTGTGCCCGCGTGCTCATAGGCGATGGACGTGGCGGTCGCGTGCTGGGTGTCATCGCCCACCAGAACGGTGCCGGGAACCGCCGCGGCCTGCAGCCGTGCGGCCGTGTTGACCAGGTCGCCGGCCACCATGCCCTGGTCCCGGGCGCCCAACGTGACCGCGGCCTCGCCCGTCAGCACGCCACAGCGGGCCTGGATGCCGGGCCCGAGGTCGCGCACCCCTTCCACGAGGTCGAGGGCGGCCCGGACGGCGCGCTCGGCGTCGTCCTCGTGGGCGGTCGGCGCGCCCCACAGGGCCATCACCGCGTCGCCGATGAACTTCTCCACTATGCCGCCATACCGGCGGACCACTTCAGAGGCCAGGTCGAAGTAGCGGGAGAGGAGCTCGCGCACCGCCTCGGGATCGCGGCCCTCGGCAAGCGTGGTGAAGCCGACGAGGTCCGCGAACAGCACGGTGACCAGCCGCCGCTCGGCCACCGGGGCGGGAAGACTCCCCGCCGTTCGGGGGGTCGTGGACGCCTGGGTCGCCACCGTCGCAGGCACGCCGGCCCCCGTCGCGAGCACACTGCCGCACTCCCCACAGAACCGCACGGAGGGCGGGTTCGCCGTTCCACACGACGGACAGGTGGCCGCCAGCCGCCCACCGCATTCCCCGCAGAACTTGCGGCCGGTCTCGTTCGACGTGCCGCAGGCCGGACAGATCAAGACGCCGTTCCCTCTCGTGGTGAACCTGCAGCGTCGCGCCTGCGACGCGACGGGGTCAGCCTGTTCCGGGTGACGCGTGCCCGGTCAGGCGCGCCCGGCGCACGTCGGGCAGCAGGCCGAACCCGGCGGCAACCACGAGCATCGCCACGCCCATGATCACCAGGGTCGTGTCACCGCCGACGGCGTCGAGCGCGATCCCGGCCACGAGCGAGCCGACCGGCATCAGCCCCACCGACATCGTCCTCGCGGTCGCGCCCACGCGACCCAGCAGGGCATCGGGCGAGAGCAGCGTACGCAGCGAGATGTAGGCCACCATGGTGTTGGCGCTGAGGATCCCGGTGAGGAAGGCGACCCCCGCCATCACCGGCACGGGTGGCCCGAGTGCCACGATAAGGAGCGAAAGGCCCTCGCCCACCGCGCCGAGCAGCATCACCCGCCCTACTGACCGCACCGCGAGCCGCGCCGCGATCAGCGCGCCCACGAGCGAGCCCACCGCGAACGCCGACAGGATGATCCCGACGGCCGCGGTGCCGAGGTCCTGGTCCACGGTCGTGTAGAAGATGAGGGCGGCGGTGAGGCCCGCGAGGATCACCTGCATCGACGTCCAGAGCAGGATCACCGCGCGCAGGGTCCGCTGTCCGGCGACGAACCGGATTCCTTCGCGGACGTCCTCCAGGATGTGTGTCGGCTCGGCGCGCCGCTCCGCGCGCAGGGGCCTCCGGATGAGGAGGATGGCGCCCGCCGAGATCAGGAACGTGAGGGCGTCAATGGCGATGGTCGGGCCCGGGCCGATGGTCTGCGCGAGGATGCCGGCCAGTGCCGGCCCCACGATCCAGCCGATGTTGAAGACGGCCTCGAAGACGCCGCTCGCGCGCGGCACGTGCGGCCGACCGACGAGCCCGGGCACGGCCGCCGTGTACGCCGCGAGCCAGAGCACGCGCAGCACGTTGATCGGGAAGGCGACGATCAGGATCACCAGCATCGTGGGTCCGGCGAGCGCAACCGAGATGGGCACGAGGGCGGTGAGGAACGCGCGGCCCAGGTCGCCGAAGAACATCATCTTGCGGCGGTCCCAGCGGTCCGCGTACGCGCCCGCCGGCAGGCCGACGATCAGGTCCGGCAGCGTGGACAGCACCCCCACGATGCCCATGGCGAAGCCTGATCCCGTGAGTGCGAGCACCAGAATCGGGAGCGCAGTATTCGAGATCGCGTCGCCGAACGAGCTGATCCCCTGTCCGAAGAGCACCACGAGGAAGTCGCGGTTGCGGCGCAGGGGAAGCTCGTCCGCCGGCACGAGTGGTTGCGGGACGGGCATGACGGCGAGGGTAGCGCGAGCGGAGTCCGCGGCGCGTCGACGGATGGCGTAGATACCCCCCGGGGGTATGCGGGCAGCGTGCTACAGTTCGGGCAGGACACCCGCCAGCCCAAGGAACGACAATCCACCGATGACCGACAGCACCGACCGCGACACCCAGGCCGTCAACCCCCTCGCCGGCCTCTCCATCAAGCCCGTCGAGGCGCCCGCCGCAGCTCCCGCGGTCGCCGGCCTGTCGGCCCTGGCAGGCCTCGGCGGCATCGCGCCGATCGCCCCGATCGGCGACGTGGCTCCCGCGGACGCGGCGCCCGTGACTCCCGGCGCAGGCGGCGGCCGGACGGACAGCAAGGTGCTGATCATCGGTTCCGGGCCGGCCGGTCTCACCGCCGCCATCTACGCGGCGCGCGCGAACATGGAGCCGGTCGTCCTGGCGGGGTCGGCCCCCGGCGGCCAGCTGATGCTCACCTCCGAGATCGAGAACTACCCGGGCTTTCCCGACGGTATCGACGGCCCCGACCTGATGGCCCGCTTCCGGGCCCAGGCGGAGCGCTTCGGCACCGTCTTCCACGATGTCGACATCGACAAGGTCGACCTGTCGTCCCGGCCGTTCCAGGCGTGGGCGCGCGGCATCAGGTACACGGGCCAGACGCTGATCATCGCCACGGGCGCGACGGCGCTGTGGCTGAACCTGGACTCCGAGCAGAAGCTCCGCGGCCGCGGCGTGTCGGCCTGCGCCACCTGTGACGGGTTCTTCTTCCGCGGCCGTGAGATCGCGGTGGTGGGCGGCGGCGACTCGGCGATGGAGGAGGCGAACTACCTCACCCGCTTCGCCTCGAAGGTGCACCTGCTCCACCGGCGTGAGGGATTCCGGGCGTCGAAGATCATGATCGACCGGACGTACGCCAACCCCAAGATCGAGGTCCACACGAACACCGCGGTGGACGAGGTCCTGGGCGACGCCAAGGTGACCGGCCTGCGCCTGCGCAGCACCGTGGATGACTCGACCAGCGAGCTGCCGCTCGAGGGCCTGTTCATCGCCATCGGCCACAAGCCCAACACGGACGTGTTCAAGAACTGGCTCGAGACCGACGAGAAGGGCTACCTGCAGCAGCACGAGCACACGTACAGCCGGATCCCGGGCGTGTTCATCGCGGGCGACGTGGTGGACCACCGCTACCGCCAGGCGGTGACGGCCGCCGGCGATGGCGCACGGGCGGCGATCGACGCCGAGCGCTGGCTGGAAGAGGTCGGCCTGGCCGAGCCGGAGCACGCAGCAACCGCCTCGTGACCGGCCGCACGGGGGGCATGCGGACCCTCGCGCGCGAGTCGGGCGCCTCCTCGTCGGGGCGGATGGGCCCACGGGGCTCGCGTGATTTCACGCCCGTGCCCAAGGAGCGGCGGGGTGCCACCATCCGGCGGATCGCGGCGTTCTTCGGGCCGTACCGCGCGAAGGTCGCCGTCGTCTTCGTCGCGATCATCGCGAGCAGCCTGATCGGCCTGGTCAACCCGCTGCTGCTCAAGGTGCTCATCGACGACGTCATCGTGGGCGGCCAGTACGACAAGCTGCTGCCGTACGTGGCGCTCATGATCGTGCTGCCGATCATCACGGGCCTCATCGGCGTCGGGCAGACGTATCTCAACAACGTCATCGGCCAGAACGTGATGCAGGACCTGCGCAATGCGCTCTACGCGCACCTGCAGTCGATGCCGCTGCGGTTCTTCACGGCCACCCGGACCGGCGAGATCCAGAGCCGGCTCGCGAACGACGTGGGCGGCGTCCAGGCGGTGGTGACCGACACCGCGTCGTCGATCACGCAGAACCTGGCGGTCTCGATCTCCACGATCATCGCGATGTTCCTGCTGAGCTGGCAGCTGACGCTGCTCTCGCTGGGGATCCTGCCCTTCTTCCTGTACCTCACCTACCGTGTGGGCAAGATCCGCCGCGAGGTCTCCACCGAGACGCAGAAGGCGCTCGCCGAGATGAGCGCAGTGACCGAGGAGACGCTCTCGGTGTCAGGGATCCTGCTGGGCAAGACGTTCGGGGCGCAGGAGCGGTCGGTGCAGAAGTTCCGCGGCCTGAACCTGTCGCTCGCGAAGCTGCAGATCCGCCAGGCCATGGTGGGCCGCTGGTTCTTCGCGGTGATCGGAACGATCTTCGCGATCATGCCGGCGTTCGTGTACTGGCTTGCAGGCTCGATGGCGGCCGCGGGCAACCCGGCCGCGCCGACCGCGGGCGACATCGTGGCCTTCACGACGCTCCAGTCGCGGCTGTTCTTCCCGATGGGCCAGCTGCTCAACGTGCAGGTGGAGATCCAGGGATCGCTCGCGCTGTTCGATCGGATCTTCGAGTATCTGGACCTGGATCCCGAGATCCGCGATGCGCCTGGAGCGGTGGTGCTGGAGCCCGCGGCCGTGGCGGGTGCGGTCGCGTTCGAGGGTGTCGCGTTCGCCTACCCGCCCGAGCCGGTGGGCGAGTCGCCGGCCGATGACACCGAGGACGACGTCGAAGGCGACTTGGCCGAAGCCGACGCTGATGCCGGCGCCGATGAGAACACCGAGGAGATCGCGGCCGCGGTGCCGATGCCCCCGCCGTCGCCCTTCAACCTCGAGGACGTCTCGTTCGAGGCGCGCCCGGGCGAGCTGGTGGCCCTGGTCGGGCCGTCGGGCGCGGGCAAGACCACGACCACCTACCTGATCCCCCGCCTGTACGACGTGACCGCGGGCCGCGTGACGGTGGACGGCCACGACGTGCGCCAGGTCACGCTGGAGTCCCTGGGCCGGCTCATCGGGTTCGTGACCCAGGAGACGTACCTGTTCCATGCGTCCATCCGCGAGAACCTGCTGTTCGCCAAGCCGGACGCGACCGACGCCGAGTTGCTGGCCGCCACGCAGGCGGCCGCCATGGCCGACCGGATCGCGGAGCTGCCCGCAGGCCTGGACACCATCGTCGGCGAGCGCGGCTACAAGCTCTCGGGCGGCGAGAAGCAGCGGATCGCGATCGCCCGCGTGCTGCTCAAGGACCCACGAATCCTCATCCTCGACGAGGCGACGTCCTCGCTGGACACCGTGTCCGAGCGGCTGATCCAAGCGGCGCTCGCCCGCCTCACCGAGGGGCGGACGACCATCGCGATTGCCCACCGCCTGTCCACGATCCTGCGCGCGGACCGGATCCTGGTCTTCGAGCGCGGCCGGATCGCCGAGCGCGGCACCCACCGCGAGCTGCTCGCGGCCGGAGGGCTGTATGCACGCCTGTACCACGAGCAGTTCGAGGCCGAGGCGGCGCAGCTGGCTGACCTCGGCGCGGTCTGATCCCCGGGTTGCCGCTGCCGCCTCGCCGGACGTCACGCCGGCCGGCATGGCCACGTCTCACCGCCAAGGAGGCATCGAATGCGGTCGGCTGCCGTCATGCTTGTCCTCGCTGCGGTCATCGCCACCGGGTGCGGCGAGACTGGGAAGCCACTGCAGTCCACCGCGACGTCCGCCAGTTCCGGGACGCTGCCGACCGCACCGGCGCAGCCCTCCGGCCCCCCGGCGCCGGCTGCCACACACGACCCTGGCGCTCCCTCCTTGACACCGGCGGCTACCGCCACGCCGCCGGTGTCTGCCACGTTGCTTCCACGTGGCAGGCTGCCACTCACCGGCCCATGGCGCGGGATCGGAGCCATCATGCTCGCTGCCGCCGGCGACGGCGGTCTGATCGCCGCGATCCCCGGGAGGAAGGGCACCACCCTGGTCGCGCTCGATGCGACTGGTGCGCCGAGGGCTGGCTGGCCGGTCGTGCTGGAAGACGCGGCCTGGTGCCACCATGTCCTCCCGGCCCCGGACGGGTCGATCCGGGTCGTGTGCTGGCCAACCTCGCCAGATCCGCAAGGCCCCGGAGTGCGCGACCAGCTCGCGTATGCGCTGGGTGCCGACGGGCGCCTGCTCCCGGGCTGGCCCGTCACCGTGCCCTACCCGCAGGCGGCGCGCGTCGTTGGGCGTGACCTCGTGCTCGCCAACGAGCGCTGGAGCAAGGGCCCGGCGACCAGCGAGCTCGGCTACTTCGACGCCGGCGATGACCTCGAGACCGGGTTCACCACGCGGGTGTCACCCACCGGAGCAGTCAGCGTGGGAGAGGATGTGCCCCTGCCAGCCACGTACGGGTGGCAGGTTGGACCGGACGGCACGATCTTCGTCTCGTACCAGGCGGATGAGAGTGGTGTTCTCGCGTTCTCCGACGACGGCCTGCTGTGGGACAGGCTCGTCGTGGCCGACGGCTGGGTGTCGCCGCCGACGGTCGCCCCCGACGGTCGAGTGGTGGTGACCGCCGGGTGGGCCCGGAGGCTGACCCAGCTGCTCGCGCTGGATCCCAGCGACGGTCGGATCCTCGACCAGTCGCCCGACCTCCGCGTCAGGTCCGTCTACCACGACAGCAATTCCTGCCGGGTGGAGCCCCCCGCTCCAGTCGTGTCTGGCGATGGAACCGTGTACCTCGTGCTGGGGATGCAGGTCTACGCGTTCGACGCGGTCCTGCGGCGCCTTGGCGGCAAGCCGATCGACCTTCCGTGGTACCCGGCATCGGTAGGACTTCCGAGCGACGGTGATGGCCTCAGCTGCGAGGGCGGTGTGCTGCCGAGCGCCGGCAGGACGACGCTCAACGTCGCGCTGGACTCGGGAGATGCTGGAGGTTCGGTGGTCGCGGTCGACCGGGCGGGCCTCGTACCCGGGCGATGGCCGGTCACACTGCGCCAGGAGGGTGCCGAGTTCTGGATCGTCGAGCCGCTGGATGACGGCGCGGTCGCCGCCCTTGCGGTCGAGCCGGAGGCCAAGGGCCGCTACTCGGCGACGATCCTCGGCCTCAGCGCGGCCGGCAAGGTCCGATACCGGACCATCGTCCTCGACCCGTAGGTCGGACCCACCGCCACCCTCGGGGCCACTCGGATCAGCGGGCGCGCATCCGGTTGTTCTTCGGGTCGTGGGTGACCTCGGCGAGGCCGAGCGCCTCGAGCAGCGGCGGCATGTACACGCCGAAGCGGCCGCGGAAGCCCTTCTTGAGGCCGTACCAGCCGCCACGGGGGTTGTCGGCCGAGCGGCCCCAGGCCTCCACCGTCCCCTCGGCGGCCGGCTTCTGCTCGTCGGTGCCGCCGAGCGGAACCCAGTCGCCCTGCTCGCGCAGCCACGCGTGGAGCTCCACGATCGCGCGGGCGTCGTACAGGAGCTTCGTCGAGCCGACCTGGCAGACGATGACCTGCGGATCGGCCGTGTCGTCGCGGAACATCGTGTACACGGACGTGCCGGGCGGCGTGGTGAGCTGCCAGGGGTCGTCCTTGGTGCCGGTGCCGGTGGCCATGTGCGCTGCCTCCCCGTGTGACGCCCCGGGACGGGCGGCGTCATCCCGCGGACCTTGCCACGCGGCGGCGTGGATGGCAATGCCAACGACCCGCAAGGCAATGCCACCCGCCTCGGGCAACCCCGGCCCGCTTCGGTTGGTCTGAGGCTCCCTGCGGCCAGGGCACGGTGCATCCGCAGCAATAGATCGGGGCCGGAATGGAGCGGCGATGCCTGCCCGGCATCGGGACGATGTCCGCGAGCCGGTTTCGGCATCGGATTCCGCTGTCAGCGTGCTCGAGGCGCATCGAGGCAGCGTCAGGATGCGAGACTATTGCTTCGCGCGCACGCCGCGCTGCCGCCCAACAATCTGCTTGCATGGTTATGCATTGATGCTGTATAGTCATCCAGTGACTTCGATCCGCCCGACCACCATGTGGTCCGTCCTGCCGCCGGAGAGCGGCCGAGCGCGCCAGTGAGCGCGGGAACGGACACCACGGCGGTCGCGGCGGACCGGGGCGCCCGTGCCCTCGTCGGCGGCGGGAAGGTCAAGGTCGCCATCGTCGGGGCCACCGGCTATGTCGGTTCGGAGCTGATCCGGCTCCTGGCGCTCCACCCCCACGTCGAGATTCACGGTCTGGTCGGGCGCGAGCGCAAGGGCGACCCCATCGCGCACATCCACCCGCACCTCGCCACGCGCGATCTCGAGGTCTGGGACCACGTCCCCGACGACGCCGAGGCGGTGTTCCTGGCTCTCCCTCACGGTGCGGTCGCCGGCCGCGTGCAGGAGTTCCTCGACCGCGGGCAGACCATCGTCGACCTGGGGCCGGACTTCCGCTTCCGCGATCCCGCCGACTACCCGGCCTGGTACCACTTCGACCACCCCCGGCCCGAGCTGCTCCCCGCCGCCGTCTACGGCCTGCCGGAGCTGCATCGCGAGGAGCTCAAAGCCCTGGGCACGAAGCCCAGCGCCATCATCGGCGCGCCCGGCTGCTACGCCACCACCACGATCCTCTCGCTCACCCCGCTCGCGCGCGCCGGCCTCATCGCCGACGTCGTCGTGGACGCGAAGAGCGGGGTCTCCGGCGCCGGTCGCGACCCCAAGGCGGACCTCCACTTCGGCGAGGTCAACGAGAGCGTCAAGGCGTACGGCGTGTTCACCCACCGCCACATCGGCGAGATCGAGCAAGAGCTGCGGGGCCAGGCGCCCGCCCCGGACGCCAATCCCGGCGCTACCGGCATCGACTTCCTGCCCCACCTGGTCCCGATGACCCGCGGGATCCTCGCCTCCTGCCACGTCCGCCCGACCCGGCCCGTGACCCAGGACGAGCTCGACGCGCTGTTCGAGCAGGCCTATGGCGACGAGGGCTTTGTCTCCATCGTCCAGCACCCGCCCGCCACCAAGCACGTCATGGGCTCCAACGAGTTCCGGGTCTTCGCGAAGGTGGACGAGCGGACCGGCCGGATCCTTGTCCTGGGCGTGCTGGACAACCTGGTGAAGGGGGCCGCGGGCCAGGCGATCCAGGCCTTCAACCTCGTCCATGGCCTGCCGGAGTCCGCGGGCCTCCTGCAGCTGCCCCTCGCGCCCTGACCGCCCTGCCGCCCTGCCGACCGACTGACCGAACCCAGCCCCAGCCCAGAGGCCGCCCATGACCCCTGCCGATCCCCTGCTCGCCTCCTTGCCGTCGGACCTCCCCGCCGTCGAGCGTGCCGCGCGCATCCCGACGGGCTTCGTGGCCGCCGGCGCCACGGCCGGCATCAAGGCATCGGGCAACCCGGATTTCGCGCTGGTCGCTACGTCCGGCGGGCCTGCCCCTGCATCGGCGGTGTTCACGCCCAATCGCGTGGCTGCGGCACCCGTCCGGCTCTCGCGCGCCAACCTTCAGGCGACGGGCGGCTCGCAGGCGGCGGCAGGCTACGTGAAGGCCGTGATCGCCACCTCCGGCTCGGCCAACGCCGCGACCGGCCCTGCGGGCGACGCCGACCAGACGCTCATCGGGGAGTCTGTGGCAGAGGCGATGGGCACCACCCCGGTCCACGTGCTCCACCTCTCGACCGGCGTCATCGGGACGCGCCTCCCGGTGGACAAGGTCACCGCCACGATCGCGCGGGTCGCCCCGCTGCTCGCGGCCACCGATGACGCCCTGGAGGCTGCCGCGGTCTCGCTACGCACCACCGACTCCACGACGAAGATGGCCACGGTCACCGTCGACGCCCCGGCGACCGCCGGCGGCACCACCACGATCACGGTCACCGGCATCTGCAAGGGCGTCGGCATGATCCACCCGCGCATGGCCACGATGCTCTCGATCGTGCTGACCGACGCGACGGCCTCCCCCGCGACCTTGCGCGAGCTCCTCCGCGCAGCGGCCGCCACCACCTGGGACCAGCTCTCGGTGGACGGCGACACCAGCACGAACGACTCGGTGTTCCTGCTCGCATCGGGGGCTGCGGGCGCTGCCTCCGCCGACGACGACCCCGCCGCCCGCGCGGCACTCGCCCAGGCGCTCACGGCCGTCGCCCGGGACCTCGCCCGCCAGCAGGCGCGCGACGGCGAGGGCGCCACGAGCCTGGTCACCTGCCAGGTCAGCGGCGCCGCCGACGACGCCGACGCGAGGGCTGTGGCCCGCGCCGTGATCTCGAGCTCCCTCGTCAAGGCCGCCATCCACGGCCGCGACGCGAACTGGGGCCGGATCGCCGGGGCTGCCGGCAACGCCGTCACCGCGGAGGCCGCCATCCTCGAGGCGGCCGGGCTCGAGCCGGCCGAGGCCCAGGCCCGCGCCTGCCAGCCTGCCCGGGTGGACCCGGCCACCATGCGCATCGCCATCGCGGGGCTCCTCGCCTACGACGGCCCGGCCGGCGGTCCGTCCGGCATCGACAAGGTGGCTGCGCGCGCGGCCATGGACACCGACGACGTGCGCATCCGCGTCGACCTCGGCATCGGGAGCGGCACGGGCGAGGCGTTCGGCTGTCCCCTCACCGAGGGCTACGTCAAGGAGAACTCGGAGTACACCACGTGAGCGAGATCGTCGTCGTCAAGCTCGGCGGCACCACGCTCGCCGACCAGCAGCAGGTCCTCACCGAGGTCGCGAAGGTCGCGCGCAAGCGCCCGATCGTGCTCGTCCACGGTGGCGGCAAGCGCATCTCCGAGTGGCTGGAGCGCATGGGCATCGAGACCCGCTTCGAGAACGGGCTGCGCATCACCGATCCGGCGGCGCTCGAGGTGGCAGCTGCGGTCCTGCGGGGCGTCGTCAACAGCGAGCTCGTGGCCGCCCTGCGCGATGCCGGCTGCGACGCCGTGGGCCTGTCCGGCGTGGACGGCGGCCTGCTCATCGGCCAGCGCGTCCCCGATGTCGGCCTCGTCGCCACCGTCACCGGGATCCGGCGCGACCTGCTCGACAGCCTCATGGTGGGCGGCCAGGTGCCCGTGGTGGCGCCACTCGCCCGCGACGAGGACGGTGTCGTCTGCAACGTCAACGCGGACGATGCCGCGGCGGGCATCGCGGCGGGCCTCGGCGCCCGCCAGCTGGTGCTCATGACCGACGTGGACGGCATCCGCGACGCCGCCGGCAACAAGCTCGACTCCATCACGCCCGAGCAGGCCGAGGCGCTGATCTCCGACGGGATCATCCGCGGCGGCATGATCCCCAAGGTCAAGGCCGCCCTGTCGGCGCTGGCCTGGGAGGGCACCGAGGCCATCATCTCGGACGGCTCGGCCCCCGACGCCCTCGAGCGAAGCCTGTCCGACCCGACCTTCGGAACCCGTGTCTCGGCCACCGCGGCCGGGCGCTGACGGAGCGGCCGTGGACGCCACGAAGCGCGATCGCCACGCCGCCATCCGGCGCCTGGTGGTCGATCACCCGGTCGCCAGCCAGGGCGATCTCGTTGCCGAGCTCTCGGCGCTCGGCTTCAAGGCAACCCAGGCCACCGTCTCGCGCGACATTGCCGAGCTGGGTCTTGCGAAGGTGTCGCGCGGCGAGCGCAGCGTGTACGTCGTCCCCGAGGCGATCGTGGCGCCGCGGCAGCGCAACGACGAACGGCTCCGCCGGATCCTGTCCGATATCCCTGTGACGGTGGGCCGCAGCGGCCTCATCCTCGTCCTGACCGGCCAGCCCGGTACCGCCAACGTCATCGGCCAGGCCATCGACGAGGCCACCGTGCAGGAGCAGGTGGGCACCGTCGCCGGCGACAACACACTCATCGTCCTGTTCCCCGACGAGCCCGCCCTCCTGCGCTGGCTTGCCTGGTTCGAAATCGATCCGCGCGTCGGCCCAGCCGGCGCTCGCCATGGAGAGTCCTCGATGAACAAGGTCGTCCTCGCGTATTCGGGCGGTCTGGACACGTCCGTCGCCATCCCCTGGCTCAAGGAGCAGTACGGCGCAGAGGTCGTCACGCTCACCGTGGACCTGGGCGGGGGCTCGCTCAAGGAGGGCGTGGAGGCGCGGGCGCTGTCGGCCGGCGCCTCGAAGGCGTACGTGGTGGACGCGCGCGAGACGTTCGTGAGCCGCTACATCTGGCGCGCGCTCCAGGCGAACGTCCTCTACCAGGGCGTCTACCCGCTGGCCACCGCGCTCGCCCGCCCGCTGCTCGCCCAGCTGCTCGTGGAGCTCGCCCAGAAGGAGGGTGCGGACACGGTCGCCCACGGCTGTACCGGCAAGGGCAACGACCAGGTCCGCTTCGATGTCGCGGTGCACGCGCTGGACCCGGGACTCCAGGTGATCGCGCCGATGCGCGTCGGCATGGGGCTGACGCGCGCGCAGACCGTGGACTACGCGGAGGCTCGGGGCATCGAGATCCCGGTGACCAAGGCCGCGCCCTGGTCGATCGACGTCAACCTGTGGGGCCGCTCGTGCGAGACGGGCCCGCTGGAGGACCCGTGGGCGACCCCGCCCGCCGATGCCTACGCATGGACGGTGGCCCCGTCCGACGCGCCCGAGCCCGTGGAGATCACGGTCGGCTTCGAGGGCGGCGTTCCGGTATCGGTGGACGGCGAGCGCATGTCCGGCGCGACGCTGGTGGAGGCGCTGCACGAGCTGGGCGGCCGCCACGGCGTGGGCCGGATCGATCATGTCGAGGACCGCCTCATCGGCATCAAGAGCCGCGAGATCTACGAGGCGCCGGCCGCGATCATCCTGCACACCGCGCACAAGGCGCTCGAGAGCCTGGTCCTGTCCAAGGAGCAGCTGCGGTTCAACCGCGCCATCGCCGACGAGCTGGGCCAGATCATCTACGACGGCCTCTGGTTCAGCGCCCTCTCGCGTGACCTGCGGGCGTACGTCATGAGCTCACAGCGGGTGGTGTCGGGCGAGGTCCGGCTGCGCCTGGACCACGGGCAGGCCTACGTCACGGGGCGCCGCTCCCCGATGAGCCTCTACGACCGCAACCTCGCCACGTACGAGGAGGGTGACGCGTTCGACCATGCGGCGGCCGTCGGCTTCATCGAGATCTTCGGGCTGCCGCTCCGCGTGGAGGCGGCCCGCCATGGCGCCGTCGGCAAGCACCACGGTGCGGCCTGGTCGTGGACGGACCCGCTGCTTGCGGACCTGCCGACCTCGGTGTCGGGGAGCGACACGGCGTCCTGAACCGGGTCGTAGCGCCCGGACCGGGGGTCGTCGCGCCGTCGTCGCGCCCGCGCCGCGCCGTGAAATCGATGACAGGGAACGGGCGATGCCGTAGGGTTGCCGGGTGACGACGTCGCAGGAGCCCGAGACCGAGCCACGGTCAACCCGCGCGCGCGGAACGGCCGCCAGTTCGCGTGCAACCGCCACCGCCTCGTCGCGCCAGCTCGACCGGCTCGCATTCCTCCACGAGTTCGCGCAGCTCGCCACCCAGGCGCGGGACTGGGACGAGCTGATGCGCACGGTCGTGGACCGCACGACGGCCGCCATGAAGGTGGAGGTCTGCTCGCTGTACCTGCTCGATCGTGACGGGGTCCGCCTGACGCTCGCCGCCACCAATGGGCTGGATGTGAGCCAGGTCGGCAAGGTGAGCCTGGCCATGGGCGAGGGCCTGACCGGTCGGGCCGCGGCCACGCGCACGCCGGTGGCCACCCGCGATGTCTCGTCCGACCCGCGCTTCTCCTGGGTCCGTGGGTTCGACATCCGCGACCTGCGGGCGATGCTCTCGATGCCGCTGGTCTGGAACGAGTCGGTCGTGGGGGTGCTCAACGTCCAGGCCACCGATGACCGGGAGTTCGCCCCTGAGGACCTCGAGCTCCTTGCGACGATTGGCGCGCTGCTCGCCGGCATCGTGGAGAAGGGCCGTATGCAGGCGGAGGCGGAGGCGCAGCTGGACCGCCTCTCGCAGCTGGACGCGGCGCGCGCCGAGCTGCTGGCGGTGGTGACCCACGAGCTGCGCACGCCCCTCGCGGTCGTCCGCGCCTACGTGGACCTGCTCGCCGACGCGGCGGCCGGCGGCCAACCCACAGATCCGCGGGTGATCGACACGTGGCGGACCGGCGCGATCGACCAGGTCACGCGGCTCGACCGCCTGGTGGATGGGATCCTCGCCTCGGTCCGCGGGGAGGGGCTGACCGGTCTGCGCCGCGAGCCGTTCGACGTGGTGACCGCCATCGACAAGACCGTGGGCACGCTCGCGCTGCTGCTGCGCACACGGTCGGTCCGATGGACACCTCCCATCGAGCCGATGGTCGCCCGCGGCGACGAGCACCGCTTCATCCAGGTGCTGGAGCAGATCCTCGACAACGAGGCGAAGTACGCCCCGCCGGAGCAGGCGGTGAGCATCGGGGCCTGGCGTGTCGGCGAGGAGATCCACGTCTACATCACCGACGACGGCCCGGGCGTCCCGATCGAGGACTGGGAGGCTGTGTTCCAGCCGTATGTCCGGGTGGACCGGGCGCGCTCACGCGGATCCGGGATCGGGCTGTTCGCGGCGCGGCGGCTGATGGAGGCGATGGGCGGCCGGACCTGGATCGAGAAGAACGGCTACGGCGGCTCGCGCTTCATGGTGGCGCTGCCGAACGTCTGAGTCGCGCGTGCGGCAGGATCATCCCCTCGGGTAGGGCCGGCGAACGTTACCCCCGAGGCTGGAACTGGCGAACACCCTGCGGGGACCGGTGCCGCGATCCACTCCTGCGCGGGCAGGTTCGGGATCCCATCCCTGCGCGGACCGAATCGGCCAACAATCCCCGTGGTGAGATCCGCCCATGGCGTGCAGAGGTCACGCACCGAACCCCAGGCTCAGGCTCCGAGTCCTGGCACGGACTGCCCCGATTCCATTCCTCCGCGGATAGATCGGCGATTCCATCCCCGTGGGACCAGACCGGCGGCCATCTCCGCGTGGACTCCGTCTGCAGCGAGCGCGGGTTGCGGGACGCGTGCAGGGTCGCGTGCTCGGCGGAGATCTGGCCGCCTCAGGCGGGACCCGCCACCACCTGCAGCTCCGTGGCCCGGATGTGGGCGTAGCCCGGCTTCACCACCTCGTTGATCAGGGCCAGCCGCTCGTCGAACGGCAGGAACGAGGATTTGAGCGCGTTGATGGTCAGCCACTCCATCTCGCCCAGGCCGATCCCGAACGTGGCATCGAGCGCAGCGAACTCGGAGCTCATGGAGACGCCGCTCATCAGGCGGTTGTCGGTGTTGAGCGTGACCCGGAAGCGCAGGCGGCGGAGCAGGTCGAGCGGATGGTCCTCGAAACGGGCGACACCGCCAGTGTGCACGTTGGACGTGGGGCACATCTCGAGGGCGATCCGCGAGTCGCGCACGAAGGCCGCCAGCCTGCCGAGGTGCACGACGCCGGCATCGTCCACGGTGATGTCGTCGATGATCCGCAGGCCGTGACCCAGGCGCTCTGCCCCGCACACCTGGATCGCCTCCCAGATGCTCGGCAGGCCGAAGGACTCGCCCGCGTGGATGGTCACGTGGAAGTTCTCGCGGTGCAGGAGGGAGAACGCGTCGAGGTGGCGGGTGGGCCGGTAGCCCGCCTCGGGCCCGGCGATGTCGAAGCCGACGACGCCGTGATCCCGCCAGCGCACGGCGAGCTCCGCGATCTCCACCGAGCGGGCGGCCTGGCGCATGGCGGTGATCAGGATGCGCGCGGTGATCGGGTGCCCGGCCGCCGCAGCCTTCTCCGACCCGGTCCGGACCCCGCCGAGCACGGCCTCGACCACCTCGTCGGGCGTGAGGCCCTGCTCGGTGTGGAGCTCGGGCGCGAAGCGGATCTCGGCATACACGACGCCGTCGGCCGCGAGGTCCTCCACCGCCTCGGCTGCCACGCGGGCGAGCGCGTCGCGCTGCTGCATCACGCCGCACGTGTGCTGGAAGGTCTCGAGGTAGAGCTCGAGCGACTTGCGGTCGGCGCCACGGCGCACCCAGGCGGCAAGCTCGTCCGGGTCCCGCGTCGGGAGGCCGCCGTAGCCGAACTCGGCGGCAAGGTCGATCATCGTGGCAGGCCGCAGCCCGCCGTCGAGATGGTCGTGGAGCAGCGCCTTGGGCGCTGAGCGGATGGTGTCGGGCGTCAGCACGGTCGTCCTCCTGGGTCCTGCGATCGTACCGCCGCGCGCGCGGGAGGCCAGAGCCATCCGGACGCCTGCTACCGCCAGAGCGACTCGTACGGGTGCTCGCCCACCAGCGGCGCGCCGCGCGCGAACCGCTCCAGCCTGAACGGGCGCAGGTCGATCGGACCCGGCGTGCCGTCCATGATCCAGGCGGCCATCGCCTCCCCCACCGCGGGGGCGGTCTTGAAGCCGGAGCCGCTGAAGCCGCACTGGAGGAACAGGCCCTCTGGACCCGCGGGCCCGAGGATCGCGCGCTGGTCGGGCGACATCCCGTCCTGGCCGCCGTGCGCGGTGCGGAAGTCGCCGTCGGCCATCCAGGGCAGGCGCTCGCAGAGGCGCTCCGCGAGGATGGGAATGATGGACGGGTCATACCCGTCCACCGGGCGGTCGGGCGAGCCGCCGATGTCGTTGCCGGTCTCGAGGCCCACCAGCAGCAGCTCGCGACCCTCGCTTCGGAAGTAGACGGCACGGATGTGGTCGAGGACGATCGGGACAGGTCGGGCGGGCGGGCCGGGCCGCGCGGACGGCAGGCCGAAGTACCCGGTGTCGTGGCGCCACGGCTCGATCGGCACGTCGACGCCCGCGGTCGCAGCGAGGATGCCCGCCCATGCGCCCGCCGCATCGACCACGACGGGCGCGCTCACGGTCCCTCGATCGGTGGCCACGCCGAGGACCCGCGCACCGTCCGTCACGATCCGCTCCACGCGCACCCCGCCCGCGTACGCCGCCCCGTGGTGATGTCGCGCGGCTGCGAGGAAGCCGGTCGCGGTGCCGGTGGGATCGGCGTACCCGGAGTGCGGTTCCCAGGCCGCCGCGACCACGTCGTCAACGACCATGCCCGGCACCAGGGCCGCCGCCTCGTCGGGCCCGACCACCCCCGTCGCAATCCCGAGTGCCTGCTGTGCCGCGACGTTCGCGCGCAGCGCGTCCACGTGGGCCGCGGGCACCAGCTGCATGAAGCCGGTGGTGACGAAGCCGCAGTCGCCCTCGCCGACGACGTCGGCCCAGCGGGTGAAGGTCGGGAAGGCGCGCCACGCGAGCGCCGCCTCGAGCGCGAGGTCGTAGTGCATGCGCACGAAGCCCGACGACCGCCCAGTGGCGCCGGCACCCGGCGCGGAGCGCTCCAGCACCAGGACCCTGGCGCCCCGGCGCGCGAGATGGAACGCGGTCGCGGCACCCTGGACGCCGCCGCCAACAATGACGACGTCCGCGATGTCGAGCGGCAGGCCGGACATGGGATCGCCCTCCGCGTGACGGGTCGGCCGGTGGGCCGGTGGGCCGGTCAGCCGGTGGGCCGTTCAGCCGGCCAGGCGGGCTTTCGCGGCCGCGAGCGCCTCGGCGACCCGGTTGGGCGCGGTGCCCCCAGTGACGTCGGCCGAGGCGAGCGAGCCCTCGATGGTCGCCGCTGCGCGCAGCGTCGCGGCCACCCCCCGCTCCTTGGCAAGGTGTCGGGCAACCGGGTCGTCGGAGCCGTCGAGCGCCGCCCGGAAGGCCTCATCGGGGAGTCCGGCGAGCGTCGGAATGCCCTCGGCTTCGGCGCCACCCACCAGCCCGCCCACGATGTGGTGTGCGGCCCGGAAGGGAACGCCACGGCGCACGAGCGCGTCCGCGAGGGCGGTGGCGGTGGTATAGCCTTCCTCGGCGGCGGCGCGCATGCGGCCGCGGTCCACGGTCATCGTCTCGACGAGTCCCGCCATCACGGCCAGCGACGCATCCAGCGTGGCGACCGAGGCGAACAGCGCCGGCTTGTCCTCCTGGAGGTCGCGCTGGTACGCGAGCGGCAGGCCCTTGAGCAGGACGAGCATGGCGGTGAGCGCCCCGATCACGGCCGCCGACCGGCCGCGGACGAGCTCCGCCGGGTCCGGGTTCTTCTTGTTGGGCATCATCGAGGAGCCGGTGGAGAACGCGTCAGCGACGTGGACGAACCCGAAGCGCGGGTTGGACCACCAGGTGACCTCCTCGGCCAGGCGGGACAGGTGGACCATCGCGAGCGCGGCAGCGCCCAGCACCTCCACGACGAAGTCCCGGTCGGCCACAGCGTCGAGCGAGTTGGCGGTGACGCCGTCGAACCCGAGCTCGGCGGCCGTCGTCTCACGGTCAAGGGGGTAGCCGGCGCCGGCGAGGGCGCCCGCGCCCAGCGGCGAGACGTTGAGGCGGCTGCGTGCGTCGGCGAGGCGGCCGCGGTCCCGTTCGAGCATCTCGACATAGGCGAGCAGGTGGTGGGCAAGCAGCACGGGCTGGGCCGGCTGGATGTGCGTGGTCCCCGGCAGGACGGCGTCGCCCTCGCGCTCGGCGAGGTCGATCAGGGCCAGCTCAAGCGCGACGATCTGCGCGTCCAGGCGCCCGATCGCGCGGCGCGTCCACAGCCGCAGGTCCGTGGCCACCTGATCGTTGCGCGAGCGCCCGGTGTGGAGCTTGCCGCCGACCGCCCCGACGCGCTCGGTGAGCATCGTCTCGAGGTTCATGTGGACGTCTTCGAGGGCCGGATCCCAGGCGACGGCACCTGCCACGACATCGTCGCGCAGGGACACCAGGCCCCGCTCCAGGACACCCGCCTCCTCCTCGGTCAGGAGGCCCGCCCGGCCGAGGCCGCGCACGTGGGCGATCGACCCCGCGATGTCGTCGAGCGCGAGCTCCGCGTCGACCTCGATGGAGCGCGTGAAGTCCACCATTCGCGCATCCGGTCCGTCGCCGAACCTGCCGCCCCAGAGTCGCATGGTTCCTCCTGTCGGGTGCTGGCTGCCATCGTACCCGGCGAGGTGCGGGATTCGACCGCCGTCGGTGGCGGGCCGGATCGGTCAGCCCGAGGGCCGGTCCAGTCAGGCCGGGGTCCGGATCGGTCCGCCCGTGGGCCGGTCCGGTCAGGCCTGGGGCCGGTCTGCCACCAGGACCAGGGCCGTCGCGTCGTCGTGGACCGAGAACTGGGCGAGCTCCGGGGAAGCCGTGGCCGCCCGTTCCGCATTCCGCAGCTGCCTGACAAGATCGGCGAGGCCGGTCGCGTCGCGGGCGGCAATCGCGGCGGGCGTCGCCAGCCCGAACACTGTCCAAGCCCTGGCGAACCCATCCGAACAGATCACGAGCGCATCCGCCGCAGGGTCGATGACCCGGAGGATCGCATGGCGGGCAGCGTCCCGACCTTCGGGAACCGTCACCCAGTAGCCCTTCTCGGTGTTGAGGCGCTCGCGATTGGCAAGGAGGGTCGGCTCGATGCCGGCGCGCGCCTCCCCGGCGGAGTCTCCGGCCGCCAGTCGGCGACGGAGCACGCGAAGTGCGCGGTCGTCGAGGCGGCCGAGCCGCTTGTCCTCCGCCAGCCGCGCGACGCCATCTCGGAGCTCGACGACAACGCAGTCGCCAAGCACCACCGCACGAGGCCCCGCGGGCGTGTCGATCACGGTCCCGAGCGTGGCGGAGACTCCGGGCGCGGCGTCGGTGCCTTCCAGCGCGGTCGCCAGACGGGTTCGGGCGGCCATGCCGGTGTGATCGGCGAGACCTTTCAGCAGTCCCGCTGCGAACTCGCCGGGATCCCCGGCACCAGCCACGAGCGGCGTCGCCCCGTCGGCGACAGCCGCGATCCCGTCGCGGGCGAGCCAGCGATCGTGGCCCTTCCCGGGCGCCGGAGCATCGACGACCGTGAGGCGCCAGGTCCGGCCGGCAAGCAGGATCCGATCGTCCACGACGCTACCGGCGGCGCCCGAGCGCCAGGCCAAGCACGAGCGTGCCGCCAAAGATCAACACCGCGATCGCGGCGAGCACGGCGATCGCGCCTTCCGGGGTCGTCTGGTTCTCGGCCGCACTGATGCCGCCGATTGCGAGAGCGACGATGCCCACGATGACACCCGCGATCTCGGCGGACCGCGTTTCGACCCCGGCCAGGCGTTCGTCCACCCGCTTGTCCATCGCCCCGATCTTCCGGTCGATCTCCGCCGATGCGTTGATAAGCAGCAGCTCGTAGTCGTACAGCCGTCGGCGGACCTCGTCGCGATCGGCGTCCTTGTCGGCCTGGCGGGCGATCGCCAGCTCCCCGCGGGCCTGCTCGGTTCGCCCGAGGTGCCGCAGGACCTGGGCTCGGGTCAGGTGGAAGCGGGCATTGTCCCGGTCCAGCCTGATGGCCACATCGACGGCACCACGCGCCTCCTCCAGGAGGGCCGTCGCGCGCGTCTCGTCGCCACCGCGATCCAGCTGGGCGAGGATCGCGAGGGCGAGCGTGTGCTGGGCGCCCGCGTGATCACCGAGGACCTCGATGGCGCGCCGGGCCTCGGCGAGCGCCCGGTCGGGGTTGAAGCCCTTGGCGCCCTCGGCCATCGCCGTGAAGTGCGCGAACAGGGGGCATGGCCCCAAGGTGGGCTCGGCCTGCTCCAGCAGTTCGTCCAGGCGCCCGAAGTTGTTGGCGCGCCGCAGCGATGTCGCGAGCACGGCGAAGGCGAAGAAGGCGGCCCGCACGTTGCCGGCACGGCGCGCCTCGTCGAACGCCGCCTGCGCCGGTGCGTCCCATCGTGTCGCGGGTCCGTGCGGCTCGCCGGGCCGCAGCGGCAGGCCATAGACCTCCGTCGCCCGTCGCTCGTACTGGTACGCCTCCGAGCCCTTGGCGAACGCATTGAGCTGAGCGCCAACCTTCGCAAGGAGCTCGGCCGGCGTGCCGTCGTGCTCTCTCCAGGGCGTCTCGACGATCGGGTGCACGAGGTCGTCCTTTCCACCGCCGCCTGCTTCGACGGGCATGGCGCAAGCCTACCGGCCTGCTGATGGGCGGGGGCTATGATCGCGCGATGCGCCGCGGCACCCCCTGGACCTGGGTCCAGTTCCTCGCCCTCGGGTTCATCTGGGGCTCGTCCTACCTGTTCATCAAGATCGGGCTCGGGTCGATCCCACCCCTGACCCTGATCGCGGGAAGGCTGACGCTTGGCGCGCTCCTCCTTGTGGCCGTGGTGCTGGCTGCCCGCCAGGAGACCCCACGGACCGCGCGGATGTACGGGCACCTGCTGGTGATGGCCATCGTGAACATCATCATCCCGTTCGCGCTGATCACGTACGGCGAGCAGACGATCGACTCGGCGCTGGCCTCGATCCTCACCGCGACGGTACCGCTCACGGTGATCATGCTGGCGCCGCTGTTCCTCCCCGACGAGCGCGTGACGCTGCCCAAGATCGCGGGCCTGGCCGTCGGGTTCGGTGGCGTGATCCTGCTCGTGGCGCCGGACCTCGTGAACCTGGGCGACGCGGACCTGCGGGGCGAGCTGATGCTCCTGGGGGCTGCGGTGGCGTATGGGATCGGCAACGTCTACTCCCGGCGCAACGTGCACGGCCTGCGTCCGATGATCCCGGCCCTGTTCCAGGTGGGGATCGCGGCGCTGATCATGGTGCCGGTCGCGATCCTCGTGGACCGCCCGTTCACCGACGTCCACCCGACGCCCGAGGCGCTGTTCGCGGTCGTGTGGCTCGGGATCCTGGGGTCCGGGGTTGCGTACCTCGCCTACTTCACGGTCCTGCGGGCGTGGGGCGCGACGAGGACGTCGATGGTCGCGTACCTGCTGCCGGTGGTGGGGATCGCACTGGGGGCGGCGGTGATGAACGATCCGGTGACGGTGAACAGGCTCGCGGGAACGGCGCTCGTCATCGCGGGGATCGCGCTGGTCAACAGCGGGCCGACGCTTCGGCGGTTGACGCGTCGCGGGGACGCAACCCCGCTCGCACCCGAACCGGTCGACAACGGCTGATCGGGGTCACTGCCCGCGGCCGGTGCGCTGCCGGCGGCCACAACACCGGTGGTGCCGTGGAGTCCACGAATACCCGCAAGCTGGCACGTCAGAGGCCCGGTTCACGCACGGTGCTGCGTGACAGGCAACGAGATCCCGCATTTCGGGCGTTTCGAGGTCCTGCAGGCAGGTGTTTGCGCGATTCCGTTGACGTGGAGACAGCGCGCCGTGATGGCGCGGCGCCGTCGGACCTCAGCCGAAGCGCGCTCGCAGCCTCGGCAGGATCAGGTCGCCGTAGCGCGCGATCGCGGCCTCCTGGTCGTTGCCGGGGAAGTGGAAGACCAGGTGGTTGAACCCGTAGCCGATGTACGTGGCGATCTGCTCGAGGTGGGCATCCGGGTCGTCCGACACCAGCCAGCGCCGGTGGGCCACAGGCTCGGCCAGCTTCGCCGCCTCCTCCATCTCGACGGCATCGTGGATGCCCATCTTCTGCTCGGCGGTGAGCGCGAGGGCCGCCCAGACCTTCGTGTCCTCCATCGCCCGGTCAAGGTCGGTGTCGAAGGAGACCTTCATCTCGATCATCTTGTCGAACGCGGCGACGTCGCGGCCGGCCTTTCCGGCGCCCTCGGCGAGGGCGGGGAGCAGGGTGTCCGTGTAGAGCTCGGCACCCTTGCCCGACGTGCAGATGAAGCCGTCGCCAAGGCGTCCGGCGAGGCGCGCGGCTGCAGGCCCGGAAGCGGCGATGTACACCGGCAGTGGCGAGTCGGGCTTGTCGTAGATCGTGGCGTCGTGGGTGCGGTAGTAGTCGCCCTCGAACGAGAGGCGCTCACCGCGCCACAGGGCCTGGATGAGCTGGACGGACTCGCGGAGGCGCGCGAACCGCTCGCTCTGCTCCGGCCAGTCAACCCCGACCGGCACCTCGTTGAGCGACTCCCCTGTCCCGACGCCCAAGATCACCCGCCCGGGGGCCAGGCACCCGAGCGTCCCGAACGCCTGCGCGACGATCGCAGGGTTGTAGCGGAAGGACGGGGTGAGCACCGAGGTGCCCAAGACGACCCGCTTGGTGGCCTGGGTCGCGGCGCCCAGCCAGACGAGCGCATTTGGCGCGTGGCCGTCGGTGTGGCGCCAGGGCTGGAAGTGGTCCGACGTCCAGACGGAGTCGAAGCCGGCCTGCTCCGCGGCGACCGCAAGGTCCAGCAGGCGCTTGGGCGGGAACTGCTCGGCGGAGGCCTTGTAGCCGAGGGTCAGGGCAGGCATCGCGGCAACCTCGCGGGTCGGGTCCGTCCGGGTCGGGTCGGACAGGTGATCCGTCCATGGTGCCGTGGATCGACGGGCCGCGCCTAGCGCGCGAGCGCGAGAGCTCCAGCTCCGATCAGCACCAGCACCGATCCCGCGACCCGTATCCCGATCTCACGCCGGCTCACCGCCTCACCCAGGCGCACCGCGCCCCACACCGACGTGAGCAGCACCGCCGACTCGCGCAGCGGCGCGACGATCGCGAGGGGCGCGCGGGCGAGCGCCGCCAGCACGAACCCGTAGGCCGTGAACGTGAGCAGCCCGGCCACCACCGCTCGCCCGACCTGCATCGGGGCCGCAGGATCGGGCGCCCAGCGGCCACCCCCCGCCCACCGCCGGACCGCCGCCACCAGCGCCAAACCCACCCCCGTGAGCGGCCAGAGGATGCCGGCATACAGCCACGCAGGCACCTGCTGCACGCCCAGCCGGTCGAGTGCGGAGTAGGTCGCGATCATGGTGCCGGTGAGCAGCGCGAACCCGGCGGCGGCACGGTCGCTCGAGGCAGCGCGGGCGAGTCTCCACGGCCGCTGGACCGTCAGCAGGCCGGCGACGAGCAACGCGACGCCCAGCCAGGCGCCCGGAGCGAGGCTCTCGCCGAGGATGAGCACGCCGATGGCGATGGCAAACAAGGGTGCGCTGCCACGGGCAATCGGGTAGACGATCGAGAGATCGCCCCGCCGGTAGGCCGCGGCGAGGAACACGAAGTAGACCGTCTCCACCACCGCCGACACCACGGCGATGACCCAGGCAGTGGCCGGGATCGCGGGCTGTCCTGACGCCCACCACCCGGCGGTGACGAACGGCGCGACGATGAGCGAGGCCGCGATGACTCCGATCGTGGCTGTCCGAAGTGCATCGCCCGCCGTCTTGAGCAGGATGTTCCACGCCGCGTGCATGACCGCCGCGACGGCGATGAACAGGAGCGCGGCAGAATCCACCGCTCGAGTCTAGCCTCGCGGGCCGACGTCACGGAGGCTCGTCGGCCCGCCAGCTCGGTGCGCGTTACGTCAGCGGGCGATGTCCCGCCGTCGGACGCCCCATGCCCCAACCGCGATCCCGCCGAACGCCAGAACGAGGCAGGCAACAATCCCGACCGGGTCCCAGTCACCGATCATCGGCTTGCCCATGTGTGCCGTCAGCGCCAGCTGGCGGAACCAGTCCGGCAGGCCCAGCGGCTGCGAGAGCAGATCGACGAGGTAGGTGATCACCACGAGGATCGCGGTGATCTCCGCAGCAAGCGACGTGCGCCACAGGCCGCCGATCGCCACGCCGACGCCCACGAAGGCCGCCGCGACGAGGCCCAGCGACGCCGACCCGACGATCGCATCGAAGGCTGGCGCGCCGGCGCCTGCGGCACCGAGCCCGATGCCCGAGGCGAACACGACCGTCATCACGAGGACGGCGAGCAGGGCGCCGGCGCCGCCTGCCAGCACCCACCCCGAGCGGGGAAGGGTCGA
This sequence comes from uncultured Chloroflexia bacterium, assembly GCA_963748625.1. Classification (GTDB taxonomy): domain Bacteria; phylum Chloroflexota; class Limnocylindria; order Limnocylindrales; family CSP1-4; genus CAIXZV01. The sequence continues at coordinate 586,746 of CAVVJT010000004.1, forward strand.
AGGCAGGACCAGCTCGAGCCGGCCGGTGGTCTCGTCCGAGGCCCACTTGGACACGAATGTGGCGGCCGCAAAGCCGACCGCGATCAGGAACAGCTCCATGTAGAGCTGGAGCCAGGCGCCGGCGGTCGTGAAGTCGTAGCCCGGGAAGATCTGGCCGAAGATGGCGATGAGGCTCGAGTCCCCGCCAACCGACGCGGAGAACGATCCGACGAGGGACGTGAAGAGGGCGCCCCAGATCGCCATCCCGATGCCCCAGGACAGAGCGCGCGGCAGCTGGTCACCGAAGGCGCGGCTGATGGGCCCCCTCACGCCGAGGACCGCAGCCGGAAGCGTCGGCAGCCCGACGCCGGTGGTCACGCCCAGGTCGCGCCGGCTGAACAGCTCCAGGCCGATCACGAGGAAGACGATGCCGAGCAGGCCCGTCGCGAGCACGCCCACCCAGTCGTACATGCCAACAAGCGGGATGTGGGCATTCATCCAGCGGAACGGGCTGACTGCGACCAGGGGCCCGCCGATCTCGAGCCCGTTCGCCACCCAGAGCAGGATCATCGCCAGCGCGCTGATCCCGGCTGCCCCGGCCCGGCCCAGCAGCGGTGCGAGCGCGAACGCGAGACCGCCGAAGCACAGTGAGAGCACCCCGACCCAGAGCGCGAAGCCCACGGTCCCGAGGAGCGGGATCTGGTCGCCCATGGTGGGATCGCCGAAGACCGACGAGCTGAACGACAGCATCAGCGCCAGGACGGCCAGTGCCCCCCAGACGACGGTGAGGTGGGCGGCCACCTTCTCGATCGCGATCCGCCGCTTGCCGAACGGCGAGACCGCGACGAAGTCGAGGCTGCCACGACTGGCCTCGCCGGCGAGCGTCCCGGTCAGGGCCATGATCGACCACAGCGCGGTTCCGAGGGCGAACAGCGCGCCGTACTTGAAGGTGAGCCAGCCGCCGAGCGTGCCGAGCGACGCGCCCATCAGCGTGGCGTTGCCGAACAGGTTGACCATCGACTCCGGCATCCCGCCCACGAGCGCCTCCAGGTCCTGGCGGACCTCGGGCTCCGGGAAGACCGTGCTGATGGCGGCGCCCATCACCAGGGCGAGTCCGCCGAACATGCCGGCCGCGATGATGAACGAGAGCCGCGAGTCGCGGATCGTCTTGCCGTAGATGCTGCCGAAGCCATAGAGCCGCTTGCGAAGCGGGATCGGCGGGAAGGTGGTCGCCGCAGGATGGCGCGGCGCCCCGGTGCTAGCGGTCATTTGGGGCCTGCCTCCACGGCCTCGTGGCCGTACTGGGCAAGGAAGGTCTCCTCGAGCGACGGCTCACGGGAGACGAAGTCGAGCAGCTCGAACTGGGCAGCAGCGCGAACGACCGGGGTGATCGCCCCCGTGACGCGCATCCGCAGCACGTGGTCCTCGGCGACCACGTCGCTCACCCCGGGGAGCTCGGCGAACATGGCGGACGGAACCGGGCCCGCGAACCGCACCTCGACCTGGTGGTGGGCGAGGTCGCGCAGGCTGTCCACGGTGCCGAGCTTCGCGAGGCGGCCGTCGCGGATGATGGCCACCCGTCCGCAGGTCTTCTCCACCTCGGACAGGATGTGCGAGGAGAGGAACGCGGTGGCGCCGCCCGCAACCGCCTCGCGGAGCGTCGTGAAGAACGTCTGCTGGACCAGCGGGTCCAGGCCGGACGTGGGCTCGTCCAGCACCAGCAGCTCGGGCCGGTGCTGGAGGGCGGCGATCACGCCGATCTTCTGCTTGTTGCCCTTGCTGTACTCCTTGAAGCGCTTGGACGGGTCGAGCTCGAAGCGCTCGATCAGCGACGCCTGGAAGGCCTTGTCGACGCCGCCCCGCAGGTTGCCGAAGTACTCGAGCGTCTGGCGGCCGGTCAGGCGGTCGTAGAGCGCGAACTCGCCCGGGATGTAGCCGACCCGCTTGTGGATGCTGACCGGATCGACCGACGACTCGATCCCGAACACGAGGGCACGCCCGCTGGTGGGCCGGATCAGGTCGAGCATCGTGCGGATCGTCGTGGTCTTGCCGGCCCCGTTCGGACCGAGGAAGCCGAAGATCTCGCCCTCGTCCACCTCGAGGTTCACGTCGATGATCCCGCGGCTCTTGCCGTAGGACTTGGTGAGCTGCTCCAGAGCGATGATGGCTGCCATGCGGCTCCTTCTCAGGCGTTGCTACTCAGCCGAACCAGGTGTGCATGGACGCGTCGTCGATGATCGTGAAAGAGCCTTCCGGCAACCCCAGGATCCGCTCGACAGCCTCGTCATAGGCATGCATGAAGCGCTGGACCTCCTCGAACGGGATCCGGCCGTCGAGCCGGGCCTCGAGAAGGTCGAAGATGACGTCGGCCGAGCCTGTGAACAGCCCGGCGACGAGCGTGGCGGCGTGGTCCGGCGCCGAGGGGTCCATGGACCCCTCGTCCACGCCCTGGCGGATGATCCGGGCCATCAACGGCCGGAAGGCGCGGAACGACGCCGCCTGTGCCCGGAGGCGGACGAGGTCGTTGGACGGTGCGTACCACGACCGCATGAGGCCGAGGAGCAGGTCGCTGCGCTGCGCCTTCCAGGCCCCGCCGGCCGCGAAGACGCCCTGAAGCCTGGCGACCGCCCGAAGCTCCGGATCGTCGGCGATCGGGTTGACGACCGCCATCGCGGCGTCGGTCATCCGCTCGATGACGGCGCCCAGGATGGCCTCCTTCGAATCGAAGTAGTGGTAGATCGCGCCCCGCGACGCGCCGAGCTCGTCCTGGAGGGCCTGGACGCTCATCGCGTCGTAGCCACCGCTGCGGATCTGGCGTTCGGCGGCGTCCAGGATCTCGTCGCGGCGGACGGTGTGGGCGGCGTGATTGCGGGTGCGGGCCATTGCGCTGGTATTCTCCGACCGACTGTCGGTCGGATTATAGATCGATGCGCAACGACGTGCCAAGGGTCATCGCGAGGCGAGTGGTCGCGTGGCGACTCCCGTCGGCGGGCCGTGGGTGCAGGAATCCGCGCAAACGTGCCACGTGGTGGGATGAGCCCTCTGGAGCGACGGGAGGAGCCGCCGGAGGCCCGCTCGATGCCGGGATCAGCCTTCCGGCCAGCCCCCGAGGTCGGCGAGTGTTGGCGGGTTGGCGCCGGCCCGGGCACACACGGCGGCTGATGCCCGAACCGCGAAGCGTGCGGCCCGGAGCACCGTGGCGGCGTCGCCCAACGTGTCGGGACCGACGCCCGAGTGCACGAGGCATGCGAGGAACGCGCCGCCGAACGTGTCCCCTGCGCCCACGGTGTCCACGACCTCCACGGCTGGCGCGACCACGGTTTCCTCAACGCTTCCGACCAGCACGCGGATGGGTCGCGCACCGTCCGTGACCAGCACGACCGCCGGCCCCTGGGCGCGCACCCATGCCGCCGCATCCTCATGCGAGGACCCCGGCCGCAGGTACTCGAGATCCTCGGTTGACGCCTTCACGATGTCGGCACGGGCCATGACGCGGGCCATCCGGGCGCGCCATGCGTCGGCGTCGCGGGTGATCGATGGGCGCGCGTTCGGGTCGAGCATGACGATGCGATCAACGGGAACGGCACACGCGAACGCCTCGAGCGTGGATGCCATCGGCTCAAGGACGAGGCCCAGCGAGCCGGTGAGGAACGCCCGGGTGGAGGTGGGCAGCCCACCGGCGAGCGGGCCGGGCAGCACGGCCGGCGACGAGGTCGAGTCAGTGTAGAAGTGGTACGAGGCACTGCCGTCGGCGCCCAGCTCGGCGAGCGCGAGCGTGGTGGGGAGGTCCGTGCGCTGGACGCGGTCCACCTGGACGCCATCGCCGACGAGCCCCGCCTCCAGCATCCGGCCGAACCTGTCGGACGACAGCCCGCCGACCCAGGCGGCCGGAACCCCAAGTCGCGCGATCGCCCGCACGGAGTTGAACGGGCTGCCGCCGGCGACCGGGATGATCTCGCCTGTGGCGCGCACGATGAGGTCGATGAGGGCCTCGCCGGCGACGACGATGGCGGGGTCGGGGGTGGAATCGGCTGGCGTTGTCACGCCCGGATTATCGCCCCCCGCGACGTGCGAGGATGGCCGCATGCACGACGATCAGGCCATTCCCACCGTTCCCAAGCACCTCCTCGGGCCCGATGGTGCCATCCAGCGCGTCCGCCTCGGCGCCTACGCGTGGTGCGAGCGGGACGATGCCGTCCTGCTGACCCGCGTCTCGAACGAGGGACCCGGTGGCGGCCTCTGGACCCTGCCGGGTGGCGGCCTGGACTTCGGCGAGGACCCCACCGACGGCGCGGAGCGGGAAGTTCGCGAGGAGACCGGCTATGCCGTGGAGCTGGGCGATCTGCTCGGCATCCGGAGTGCCGTCCTGGAACCCACGCAGACGATCAGCGGCCATCGTGTCCAGACGGTCGGCATCATCTTCCGGGGCACGATCACGGGGGGCGAGCTGACCACGGAGTTCGAGGGCTCCACGGACGCGGCCGCCTGGGTGCCCCTCGGGGAGCTGGACGCGCTGCCGTCGGTCGAGCTGCTGGCCTGGGCGAGGTCGCTGGTCGGGCGCTGAGCGGCCGCCGGTCGTGCGCTGAGCGGCAGGGAGTCGGCAAGCCGATACGCGGCGGGCGCCCCACGTTCGGTACCCTCGCGCCATGACCGACCACCCTGCCTGGGAGCGCCGCTTCCGCACGCCGATCCTGTCCTTCCCCTCGTGGGCCGCCGACGACCCCGAACGCATGGTCGTCGGGTCCACCGAGTCCGGCTCCTACCAGCTGTATGCATGGAACCGGGCGACCGGGGAGCGCCGGCAGGTGACCTTCGAGCCTGTCGGCGTGCTTGCGGGCTCCCCGACCCGGGACGGAACGGGCGTTGTGTGGTTCCACGACGCGACCGGGTCCGAGGCGGGCATGTTCGTGGTGGCCCCCTTCGGCGAGGCGACGGCGCCTGAGCCCCTGTTCGACGGCGTGCCGACTGGTTGGTCGGAGGGGCTGGCCCTGGGTCGGCGGTCGAGCGTGGTCGCCATCTCCACCGCCGACGAGTACGCGGTCTTCGTCTCCGATGGCGGCGCGCCGGTTCGCAGGCTGCACGCTCACGAGCAGCCGTTGAGGCTGATCGGCGGCTCAGGCATGAGCGGGTCGATGGAGCGTGGCGCGCTCTCGGCCGACGAGTCGATCGTGGTCCTCGAGGTCATGGAGGACGGTGACGTCATCCATCCGTCGCTGCGGGCGCTCGACGTGGTCACTGGTGACACCCTTGCCACGCTCCGCGACGCCGGCAGCGAGGTCGCGGGCTTCGGGTTCTCGCCGGTCGCCGGCGACAGCCGGGTCGCGATCACGCGGGAGCTGGGCGGCGAGCGCCGGCCGTGGCTATGGGATGCGCGGTCCGGGGACCTGACGCCGGTCGAGGCGGGCCTCGCGGGCGATGTCGAGCCCATGGACTGGTGGCCTGATGCGTCGGCGTTGCTGCTCCAGGTCCTCGAGGCGGGGCGCCACCGTCTGTACCGGTTCGATCTTGCGACGGGCGCCTGCTTGCTGCTGGACTCTGAGCCCGGGTCCATCACCGCCGCCGCCGTCCGCCCCGACGGCGAGGTCTGGTACCGGGGCCACTGCGGCGAGCATCCTGCCCACCTCCTCCGCGTTGGCAGCGCCGAGCCCATCCTGGCGACCGACACACCCGATGGCGACGCCGGCGGCCGGTCGATGGAGGAGTGGTGGTTCGCCAACCCGAACGGCGAACGGGTCCACGGCTTCACGATCTCGCCTGACGGCGAGGCGCCGTTCCCGGTGATGCTCCGTGTTCACGGCGGCCCGCACTCGGTGGACATGGACCGCTGGGCGCCGGATGTCCAGGCCCACGTCGACGCCGGGTTCCTGGTCGCGATGGTCAACTACCGCGGCTCGGAGGGCTTCGGCCAGGCGTGGCGCGATGCGCTCACCGGCAACTGCGGCGTCTATGAGCTCGAGGATGTGCTCGCCGGCCTCGACGACCTGGTGGCCCGAGGTCTTGCGGACCCGGAGCGGGTCGTGCTCGCTGGCTGGTCGTGGGGTGGCTACGTCACCCTGATGGGCGCCGGCCGCTTGCCAGAGCGGTTCACGTCGCTGGTCGCGGGCGTGCCCGTGGCCGACTACGTGGCCGCCTTCGAGGACGAGGCGCCGGTCCTCCAGGCGATCGACCGGGCGCTGTTCGGCGGTTCGCCCGATGAGGTGCCGGACGTGTACCGCGAGCGCAACCCGCTCACCTATGCCGATGCGGTCACGGCGCCGCTCCTGATCATGGCCGGCACCAACGACTCACGCTGCCCCATCCGCCAGGTCTGGAACTACGTGGGCCGGCTCCGGTCGCGTGGCTTCGAGCCGCAGGTGTACACGTACGACACCGGGCACTCCTCGTTCGACATCGAGGAGCGGGTGCGCCAGACCGCGATCGTGCTCGACTTCCTTGCGGCGACAGTGCCCGGTGTCCAGCGGCTCGACGGGCTCGATGCACACCTGGCGGCGGCGGATGTCGAACCCTACGCCAACTCGAGGTCAGCGCTGAACTGATACCGGGTCTCATTGCCGCGGCAGGGGGGGCCCAGGCCGTAGCGGATCTCGCCTGCGGTCACGTCCGCCAGGCACCAGAACACCGTGACCGAGGTCTCGGTGCCGTCGTCGTGGCGGCAGATCGACGGTGAGGTCTCGTGGTCCGAGAGGAACGCGAGCATGCGCTCGGGGTGATCGAGCCAGCCGCCGGGCCTGCTCCGTCAACCCCGTCGAGCAGCTGCAGCGCCCGGCCCAGGCGCACCGAGGACCGGACCGCGTAGGCCGGGTCGCCCTCGTAGCGGCGCATCCGCTCGCAGGCGTAGTGGTTCGTATGGGCGAGGGTGCCCGCAGGCGACGGCGTCGTCACCTCGGCATCGGCTGCCGATCCCTCCACGTTGACCACGCCCCCGTCGCGATGTGCGAACACCGTGTTGTACGAGGACGCCCGGTCAGGGCGGAGCGCCATCGCGACCGCCTCGTCGAGTGTGCGAGCGGTGAGCTGCTCGCGCACCATGAGCAGCCGCGGCACACCGATCCGCTCGTCGTTGGGCGAGAGCTCGTTGCCCGTGAGCGAGAGCTCGGCCGAGTTCCAGCCGACGCTGATCCACGGCCCGATCCCCAGCGACAGCACCACGGGCTCACCCGGTACGTGCCACTCGATGGCCATCACGGACGCCTCGGACGCGGGCGACAGGTCGTTCGTGTGGCCGACCCAGATGTGACCGTCGGCGGTGGCGGGCGGCGCGGCGACCATGTCCGAGCAGCGCCCGTCCACGACCTCCCCGTCCGTGGCCTGCGATGGACGGACCGTCCAGATCTCCTCGATGGAGGCCGCGAAGAGCGCGAGCGGATCGACGCCAGCCCCCTCGGCTGCCCCGTCGATCTCGTCCACCAGCCACGGTGTCGCAGCCAGCGTCGCGTCCCGGTAGCGGGCAGCAAGCGCGAGCTGGCCTGCGCGCGACCTTCCGGCCGGCAGGTCGGCATCGAACTCCACCGCTCGGCGGAGCACAGCCGGTGCGGCCTCGCCGATCTGCCGCCCGCAGTCCCGGTGCGAGCCCTCGACGCGCAGGAACGGCATGCCGCCTGCGGTGTTCACCGCCCGGCGCGGTTCTTCGGCGGGGGCGGGAGCTTCGTCTCGCCCTTGACCAGGAAGTGCGTGAACCAGTCGCGCACCTGGACCAGGTTCTCGGCCCGGCGGAACGGCGCACCCGAGCGCGTGAGCTCGTGGCTCTCGTTGGGCACCCGCATGAACCGGACCGGCCGCTTGAGCGAGCGCAGGACCGTGAACAGCGTCTCGGCCTGGCCGACGGTGCAGCGCAGGTCCCGCTCCGCGTGCTGGATGAGCAGCGGCGTGCGGACGTTCTCCGCCAGCGAGATGGGCGAGATCGAATGCCAGTAGGCCACATCCTCCCAGGGCCACTTCCCGAACTCGAGCTTCGCCCACTCGCCGCCCGAGATGTCGCCCGACAGGAACAGCATCCGCATGTCCACGACGGAGCGCGCCGTGAGCGCCGCCTTGAAGCGGTCCGTCCGACCGACGATCCAGTTCGTGAGATAGCCGCCGTACGAGCCGCCGGTCACGCCAAGGCGCGCAGGATCGGCCAGGCCGTCATCGATCGCCTGGTCCACACCGACAAGGACGTCGGACATCGGCCCGTCGCCCCAGTCGCCCAGGTTCGCGCGGTTGAAGGCCTCACCGTAGCCCTCGGAGCCACGCGGGTTGCAGGCCAGAACGGACATACCGGCGCCCGCGAGGACCTGCCACTCCAGGATCGGCGACCAGCCGTAGAGCGTGTGCGGACCACCGTGGATCTCGACGACCATCGGCTGCGCGCCGTCACCCGCAGGGTAGAGCCAGCCCTGGATCTCCCAGCCGCCGCTCGTCCAGCGGCGCTCCACCGGCTCGATGAGCGCCAGCTCCGCAGCAAGGTCCGCGTTCGGTGCGGCCAGCACCATGGGCTCCGCTTCGACCAGGTCGCCTTCGCCCACCTCGAAGGTCACGACCTCCGGCAGCACCGTCGCCGTCGAGCGCACGGCCACGATCCGGTCCGCCGCGCCGTCGGCCAGGGCGTCCCAGCCCGCGAGGTAGTGCCGGTCCGACGTCAGCCGCAGCGGATCCCCGCCCTCGAGCGGGACCCGCCACAGCTCGAACGAGCCGTCCACGGGCGCCGTGAACAGGACCGCGGTCCCGTCGGCCGTCGGCACCAGCTGCGGCCCTTCGCCCAGCGTCACGTCGCTGTTCATCGCGGAGTCCGGCTTCAGCGGGGAGCTCTCGATGAGATCCTTCCCGCCGCGCGCGCCCGCATCGGACCCGTCGGCTGCGAACCGCCAGATGCCCGTCCGGTAGCCGGCCCGCGGGAACCGGTCGCCGAAGGCCAGGACGGACGCGCCATCCCGCGTCCACGACGGGTTGAAGAACGACGCGTCGTTGCCGCCGGCCACGGTCGTGACCTCGCCCGAGGCCACGTCCACCACGAACACCGACGAGCGCCAGTCGATGTCGGGATCGCGGCGGCGGTTGGCCGTGAACGCGATGCGCGTGCCGTCGGGGGACCAGGTCGGCGACGTCTCGGCCGACGGCCCTGCGACCAGCTGCCGCGCCTCGCCCGTCGCCACGTCCACCAGCCAGAGATGCGTCTCCTGGTCGTCGATGAATCCCGCGCCGTTGTACTGGTAGCCGAGCTTGTCGATGAACCGGTAGTCCGACAGCGGCGTGTCGCCGGGCTTGGGCGCGTCGGGGCGGCCGCGCTTGCGCTTGTCCTCCTTGATCGTCGCGCCGAGCGACGAGGTCAGGACGGCGAGCTGGGCGCCGTCGGGCGACCAGGCGAACTCGGACACGCCCTTGGGGAGGTCGGTCAGGCGGCGCGCCTCGCCGCCATCGAGCGGGAGCAGGTGGACCTGGACGCAGTCGTCGCGGTCCTTCATGTCAGCCGGGCGGTCCGGCTCCTCCTCCACGAACAGCCGGCGGTCCGAGAGGAACGCGAGGGTGCGGCCGTCGGGCGAGAAGCGGGCATGGCGGTCCGTCCGCGCGCCCAGCGTGAGCTGGCGGGCGGGCGTTGAGCCGTCCACGGGCACGAGCCAGATGCTGTGCCGATAGGCGTCCTTGCCCACGGCGGCGCGCTTGACGGTGAAGGCGACCTGGGTGCCGTCGGGCGAGAGCCTGGGGTCGAAGGGGACGGCGAGGCGGTACAGGTCGTCGGGGCGTGCGGATCGAGGCACGAATTCCTCCGGGTGTCGTGGCAGTGCGGCCAGTCTATCCCCGAGCCACCCGTGGCAACGCGACCCTGGCCGCTGTCCGCCCCTCGCGTCCGACGGGCTACCATCGGCGGGCGATGCCCGAGCAGCTCGACCTCTCGCTCGAGACGGCCCTCCCCCACCCCGGGGACGTGGCGCCGATGTGGCCGGTCGCGGCCGCCGAGCCGTTCGACTCCCCTGACTTCCTGTTCGAGCCGACCTGGGGCGGGCACCGGGTCCTCGTGTACGTGGAGCCGGGCGAGCGGGCGGGCGCGGGCGAGGTGCGCGTGGTCGACCCCAACGGCCTCGATGTCACCGCGCGCATCCCGGAGCTCAGGGGGCTTGCTGTGCGGGTGGCGGCCCGTTCGGCCGTGCTGGACGCCGAGCTGGTGGTGGTCGATGCCCAGGGTCGCGCCGACGACGACGCCCTCCGGGAGCGCCTGGCCGGCCGACCCGGACGCCCGGTCGCCTGCCTCGTGTTCGACCTGCTGCACCTCGACGGGCGCTGGCTCCTCCGGGAGCCGCTGGAGAAGCGTCGGGCCACCCTGCGGCGCGTGCTCCGCCCCGGCGACGAGGTGGTCGCGGTCCCGGCAATCGCGGGCGAGGGCCGCGCGCTCCACGCGGCGGTGTCCGAGCAGGGCATCGCGGGAATCCTGGCGCGACGGCGGACTGGCCCCTATCTGCCCGGCGTTCACAGCCGGCTGTGGCGTGCGATCCCGGCCACCCCGGTCGGTGCCGCGGACGCCCCCGTTGAGGCACCCGAGACCGAACCTGGACCTGCACCCCAACCGGCGATCGAGGCCGGTACCGCCCCCGTCATGGCGCTGTTCCGCCGCCTCCCCTTCGCCGACGAGTCCCCTGGCGAACGCTGACCGGCGAGGCTATCGCCCGCGGATCGCCCTCGCGTACGTCCGCAGGGACGGTGGCTGCCCGTACACGAGCACGCCGGCCCGGTACACGCGGATCGCGAGCAGGATCGCGATCGGCACTGTGACAGCGAGGATCGTGAGCGAGAGCAGGACCTCGCCCGGCGTCGCCGTGCCGACGGACATCCGCGCCAGCATCACGAACGGACTCCAGAACGGCACGTACGACGCGATCTGGATGAACGTCCCCTGCCCGCCCGACAGCGCGAGCACCGCCGGCAGGTAGCCCATGATCGCCGGGATGGACAGCGGCAACGCCACGGTCTGCAGATCCTCGGGCCGGCTCAGCAGCGAGCCCGCCCCCGCGTACAGCGCCGCGTACAGCGCGAACCCGAGCACGAAGAACGCCAGGAACCCGAGGATCAGGCCCGGCGACAACGCGGACAGCGAGGCGCCGGCGTTCTGGCCCGGCCCGAGCAGGGCATCGCTGATCCCGCCCGATGCCGCGAGCACGAGCATGGATGGCACCAGCACCAGGATCACCTGGGTCAGCCCGGCCGCACCGATCCCCGCGATCTTGCCGGTGACGAGCTGCGGGGCCGTTGCCGCCGAGATCAGCAGCTCCATGACCCGGCTCGCCTTCTCTGCCACCACGCCGGACGCCACCCACATGCCGTAGAAGACGAGCGTCAGGAACTCCAGGACGACGAGGACGATGCCGACGATGCGCCGGCTGCCGTACTCGGCGGGGTCGACCTGCTCCTGGCCGGAACCCGGACCCGACGCCTGGGCTGCGTCCTCGACCTTGAACGTGGGGATGACGAACGGCCGGGTGGCGGCGGGCTGCGACGCCGTCCAGTCAAGGATCCCCACCGCGAACGCGCCCACCTGGAGCAGTTGCTGGCGGTCCTGGCCGAGGCCGCCGATCGTGACGACCCGCATCGCGATGCCCTCGTCGGCCGTGCGCTCCAGGATCACCGCACCCGACGCCCGGCTGTCGGCCACCATGCCGACCGCCGTGGCCTCGTCGGAGACCACCTCGAAGACGAACGTCCTGGCCGCAGTATCGGCGCCGGCCTGGCCGTTGAGGAACGTGTCCATCGTGCCCACCGCCCGATCGGCAAGGCCAGGCTCCGCGGCGGCCACGGCGATCCGGGTGACCGTCGCGCGGTCCACCACCCGGATGGCGACCGGGATCAGGGACACCATCATCGCGAGGCCCGCGAGCATGATCGTGGACAGCAGGAAGGCCCGCGACCCCGTGCGCTCCCCGAACTCGCGCTTCGCCACCAGCAGGGTGTTTCCGATGCGGCTCACGGTGCCGGCACCGGGTCGGCCACGTCCGGCGCGAGGTGCTGGACCTCGTCGGCGGGATGCCCGACATGGTCGATGAAGACTTGCTCGAGGGTGGGATCGGCCACCTCGAAGTGGATCACCCGCGCGCCCGCGGCAACGGCTGCGGCCAGCACGGCGTCGGGCTCGATGCCTTCGTCCAGCTCCACGGTCGAGCGGTCCATGCCCGCCTGGAGCACCCGTGTGCCGACCACGCCTGACAGCCAGGGCAGGCGCGGATCGCCGGCCACTGAGATCCTGACCATCCGGCGCCCGGTGGACCTCCGCACCTCGCGCAGCGGCCCGCCCACCACCATCCGCCCCCGGTCCACGATCGCGACGGAATCGCACAGCGCCTCGGCCACCTCCATCTGGTGGGTGGAGAAGACGACGGTGCGCCCGCGGTCGCGAAGCTCCAGGAACGCCTCGCGCAGGAGCATGACGTTGACCGGGTCCAGGCCCGTGAACGGCTCGTCCATCAGCAGCACCTGCGGTTCGTGGAGGACCGCGGCGATGAACTGGACCTTCTGCTGGTTGCCCTTCGAGAGCTGCTCGGCCTTGCGGGGGGCGAGGTCCTCGGCCCGGAACCTTCGAAGCCAGGCAAGTGCCTCGCGCTTCGCCCGGCCGGCGGGCACACCGTGGAGCCCCGCGAAGAAGACGAGCTGGTCGAGGACGTGCATCCGCGGGTACAGGCCGCGCTCCTCGGGCAGGTAGCCCCAGGTCGCGCGCGGCAGGCGGTGGCTCTCCGTGCCCTGCCAGGTGATGCGGCCGGCGTCGGGCTCCAGGACGCCCAGCGCGATGCGCATCGTCGTGGTCTTGCCCGCGCCGTTGGCGCCGAGGAAGCCGAAGACCTGGCCCGCCGGCACCTCGAACGCGAGGTCGTCGAGGGCGCGCACGCTCCCGAAGCGCTTGTGCAGATGGTCGACGACGAGGCTCATGCGCGGCCGAGCATAGCCGCCACACCCCCGATCGGCCCCGGACGGATGGTCCCGGCCCACCCCGGTACCCCCGTCGCCACCCCAGCGGTCCGAGGGGTACGATCGGAACGTGCAGGACATCCGGGTCAACCCCACCGCCATTGACGTCAACCGTGCCGCCGGCACCATCCGCCTTGGCTGGGCCGACGGCCACGAGACCACCTATGACAGCGTCACGCTGCGCTGGCTCTGCCCGTGCGCGTACTGCCGGGGTGAGGCGGGCGTGCCCGGCTGGCTGGACTCCAATCCCACGCTGACGCCCGCACAGACGCAGATCACCGATGCCGCCCTGGTGGGCAGCTACGCCATCCAGCTCACCTGGGGCGATGGCCACAGCACCGGCTTCCACACCTACATGCTGCTCCGCGAGATGTGCCCCTGCGCCGACTGCGCTCGCGCCCGCGAGCAGCACCGCGAGCACGACGAGCCCGCCGGCGGCGACCGCCACTGGCATGGAGGAGACCGATGATCATCGCGACCACGCCGTACATCGCGGGCTACCGGGTGGCGGAGACCAAGGGCCAGGTGTTCGGAGTGGTCGTCCGAAGCCGGGGCCTCGGCGGCAACATCGTTGCGGGTCTCCGCTCCATCGCGGGTGGCGAGATCCACGAGTACACCGCGCTGCTCGAGGACACCCGGCGCCAGGCGATCGACCGGATGGTGCAGAACGCGACGCTGGTAGGCGCCAACGCGGTGATCTCCATGCGCTTCGACTCGTCCGAGCTGGCGGGCACGATGTCCGAGATCGTCGCCTATGGCACCGCCGTGGTGCTGGCGCCGGACATGGTGGCGCCACAGCCCGTCGAGTAGCGCGGGCTGGGTGCACGATGGGCGTGACCATCGCCCGGGGGCTGATCGGCGGCACCGGGGTTGTCCTGGTCCTGCTGGCCATCGCGTTCCTGGGGATCGCGGGTCCGGCTGCCGACCTGTTCACGGCGCTCTTCCTGTTCGTGCCGGGCGTACTGCTCGTCGGGGCCGTGCTGCTGGAGCGCGTCCGCTACCGCTCCCTCCATGCCGAGCGCACCGGCGACCGGGCCGGACCCGGTGGCGGCGAGACTGCGCACCCCGATGCGCGCTTCCAGCCCACCGGTGAGGTCTTCGTGGACCCGACCACCCGTGTCCGCATGCGGGTGTGGCTGGATCCGGCCACCGGCGACCGGCGGTACGTCCCGGAGGGGTAGCGGTCGAACCCGCGCGTCGGGACGGCGCGGCAGACCGGTTCGCGCCACCGGAACACGGCGCACAATCACCCTGAACGGGCCCGAGCCCGCCCGCACGACGAGGAAACAGCCCCATGCAACCCGGCGAGCCGCCGTACACCCCGCCGCCGCCCATCCCGCCGGGCGGCGCGCCCACCAAGTTCTGCTTCGCTTGCGGCCAGGTCATCGACGTCCGCGCCGAGATCTGCCCCAAGTGCGGCGTCCGCCAGCCGGGCATGGCGAACAGCATCGACGCGCAGCTGGGCCACTCGCGGATCGTGGCGTCCCTGCTCGCGATCTTCCTGGGCGCCTTCGGCATCCACAAGTTCTACCTGGGCAAGATCGGCCAGGGCGTCGTCTACCTGGTGTTCTTCTGGACGTTCATCCCGGCGCTGATCGGGTTCATCGAGGGCATCTGGTACCTGACGATGTCGGACCAGGAGTTCTGGAGCCGCTACCCCGGCCGCTAGCGTCATCCGAGCCCCTGGAGCCGACGAGCCATGATCGAGCCGCCCGACCTGCCGCCCCCTGCGCCCGCGGCGCCAATTCCCGGCCCACCCGAGGCTCCGGGCCCCTACGCGACCGTGTGTCACGCCTGCGGCAGGTCGGTCGATGCACGCGCGCAAGCCTGCCCGCACTGCGGCGCATGGCGTCTGGCCCCCGGCGCCGGCACCCAGATCCCGGCGTACGGTGAAGGGAAGGATCGCGTCCTGGCGATCGTTCTCGCCCTGCTCCTGGGCGGCCTCGGGATCCACAAGTTCTACCTGGGCCGGATCGGGCTTGGGATCCTCTACCTGGTGTTCAGCTGGACGGGCATCCCGGGGCTGATCGCGTGGATCGAGGCGATCCTGTACCTCCGCCGCAGCGACGAGTCGTGGGCTGCGGAGTACGGGGGCCCCGTCCGGCAGACCAGCAGCACGGCGATCGGCTGCCTGTGGGCCGTGGTGATCGTGCCGGTGGCGCTCGGGCTCATCTCCCTGCTCGCGATCGTCTCGCTGCTGTTCATGGGCAACCAGATCAGCGGCATCCTCGACGAGGTGGATCGAGGGGTCCCCATCTCGTCACCCCTGGCTCCAGCCTCACCGTTCGCGCCAGCTGCCACCTCGCCGTCGGCCTCGACGACAGCCATCGACGCGCTGCTCGAGGAGGCGGCCGCGAACCCCGACGACGTGGACGTCCTGCTCGCGCTGGCCGACGCCTACTACGCGGCCGAGGACTACACGGCATCCGGCACCTGGTTTGACAAGGTCCTCGCCGTGGACCCTGGGAACGAGGAGGCACGGCTCGCCCGGGGGGCCGTCCACTTCAACCTCGGCGAATTCGAGCAGGCCAAGCGGGTGTGGCTCGCCTTTGCTGCGGCACACCCGGACGACCAGGAGGTCCACTACGACCTGGGGTTCCTCTATCTCAACGAGGAACCACCCGACTGGGACGGCGTGCAGCGAGAGTGGAATCGTGGTCGTGGCCATCGATCCTTCCACCGAGCTTGCCCGAGCCGTCAAGGCGCACCTCGACAGCCTCGCGGCCTCCTCCATGCTTCCTGCGGCACCCACACCGTGAGGTCACCAACACCCTGAGGTCACCGAGACACGCGCGCCGGGCGGCAGCCGTCGGCCAGCCGCACAGGCGCCTCAGGAGGACCTGCCGAGGACGGATGGTAGGATTCACGGACTCCCGAACCGGTGATCCGGGGTGGCTGGGGCGCCGTTGCGCCCCAGGACCGGTGACCGGCGGGCCCAAGAGGACCCATGGCCACCGTTCGCCCTGCTCCCGGTCCCCGCGTCGCTGGTCGCGGCCGCCGTCGAGCGGCGCGTGACCAGCGGGGACCCATCCTCAACCGCGAGCTCAGCTGGATCGAGTTCAATGCGCGCGTGCTCCACGAGGCGCGGGACTCCCGCAATCCCCTGCTGGAGCGGGTCAAGTTCCTGGCGATCTTCGCCAACAACCTCGACGAGTTCTTCCAGGTCCGCGTGTCCGGCCTGCGCCGCCAGGACCAGTCGAACTCGTCGCACCACTCCCTCGACGGCCTCACCCCGTCCCAGCAGCTCGATGCCATCCGCGAGCGCGTCCGCGAGCTGATCGCCGACCATTCCACCATCTGGAACGACATCCGCAAGGACCTCGCGGCAGAGGGCGTCGAGATCCTGGACTACGAGGAGGTCCCGGAGCACCACGAACTGCTCCGCCGCCGCTTCCACGACGAGATCTTCCCGGTCCTCACGCCGCTCGCGGTGGACCCGGGCCACCCGTTCCCGTACATCTCCACGCTGAGCCTCTCGATCGCCGTGGGACTGCGCGACCCGGAGACGGGCGAGAGGCGCTTCGCCCGCGTCAAGATCCCGCCCATCCTGCCCCGCCTGTTCGCCGTCGAGCGCGACAAGTTCGTCCTCCTCGACCAGGTCATCGAGGCCAACCTCGACGAGCTGTTCCGGGGCATGGAGATCAACGAGACGCACCTGTTCCGGGTCACCCGTGACGCCGACATCACGCTCGAGGAGGACGAGGCCGACGACCTCCTGCTCGCGATCGAGGAGGAGGTCCGCCGCCGCCGCTTCGGCCAGGCCGTGCGCCTGGAGACCGAGCGCTCGATGCCCGAGCTCACCCGCCAGATCCTGATCAAGGGCACCGGCGTCCGCGAGGAGGACTGCTTCGAGGTCTCGGGCATGCTCGACCTCACCGCGCTCTTCCAGCTGGCGGGCCTGGACCGCCCCGACCTCAAGGCACCCCCGCATACACCGGTCATCCCGCCCCGCCTGCAGCCGCCCGATGAGGACGAGCCCACCGATGTCTTCGCCCAGATGCGCGCGGGCGACATCTTCGTGCATCACCCCTACGAGTCCTTCTCGGCCTCGGTGGAGCGGTTCCTGGACCAGGCGGCCGATGACCCGGACGTCCTCACGATCAAGCAGACGCTGTACCGGACGTCGGGCGACTCCCCCATCGTCAAGGCGCTGATCCGTGCCGCGGAGCGGGGCAAGCAGGTCGTGGTGCTGGTCGAGATCAAGGCCCGCTTCGACGAGGCGAACAACATCATCTGGGCCCGCCGCCTCGAGCAGGCCGGCGCCCACGTGGTCTACGGCCTGGTCGGCCTCAAGACCCATTCGAAGGTGGCGCTCGTCGTCCGCCGCGAGGGCCACGGCCTGCGCCGCTACTGCCACATCGGCACGGGCAACTACAACGGCAAGACGGCCCGCCTGTACGTGGACCTGGGCCTGCTCACCTGCCGAGAGGAGCTGGGCGCGGACGTCACCGACCTGTTCAACGTCCTCACCGGCCTGTCGCGCCAGCGGGTCTTCCGCCGCCTCCTGGTCGCGCCGATGACCCTGCGCTCGCGGTTCCTCGAGATGGTCGAGCGCGAGGCCGCCGCCGCCCGAGCGGGCAATCCGGCCCGCATCGTCCTCAAGGTCAACTCCCTGGTCGACACGCAGGTGATCGAGGCGCTCTACGAGGCATCCCGGGCCGGCGTGGAGGCCGACCTGATCGTCCGCGGCGCCTGCTGCCTCGTCCCGGGCGTCCCCGGCGTTTCGGAGAACATCCGTGTCCGCTCGATCGTCGGCGAGTTCCTGGAGCACTCGCGCATCTGGATGTTCCACAACGGCGGCCGGGCGGAGTGGTACATCGGCTCAGCCGATCTCATGGAGCGCAACCTCGACCGCCGGGTGGAGGTTGTGACCCCCGTGGAGGATGGCGAGGCCCGCTCCCGCATGCGCCGCATCATCGAGGTCATGATGGCTGACGACCGCCGCTCCTGGCAGCTGGGCAAGGACGGGCGCTGGACCCGCACCGAGGTGCTCGAGTCGCGCGAGGGCACCGCCGACACGTTCGCGGTGCTCAAGGAGGACGCCTCGGCCTCGGCCGTGGTCACCACCGACCTGCCGAGCCGCCCGCACGCGCTGGCCGGCTCCATGGATCCCCGCGCATGACGGCCCAGGACGGGACTCCGAAGCAGGGCGGGACTCCGAAGCAGGACGGCACCACCGGCCCGGACGGGACTCCGAACCAGGACGGGACTCCGATCGAGATCGAGCTCAAGTACCGCATGACCGACGTGTCGACCGGCGAGCGCCTGCTGGCGGCAGACGACCTGGCGGGCTTCACTGCGCTCGGCCCGGCCGAGACGGTGTTCCACGAGGACCACTACGTGGACACGGCCGACCGGGCACTTGCAGCTGCCGGGTATGCCGGGCGCCTGCGCACATCGGGCGAGACCACGGTGATCACCCTCAAGGGACTCCTCCGCCTCGATGATGGCGGTGCGACCCATCGTCGCGAGGAGCTGGAGGGTCCGGCCGACCTCGAGGCGGACGTCGCTGGCTGGGCCGAGTCCGCCGCGCGGGACGCCGTGCTCGCGATTGCCGGGTCGAGCCCGCTGGGCGAGCTGGTCCGGATCCGGCAGCAGCGCCGCAAGCGGCTGTACGGGAGGGATGGGGCCGTGGTCGAGGTCTCCGTCGACGGCGTCGAGGTCGTCAAGGACGATGCCGTGATCGAGCGCTTCGCGGAGCTCGAGCTGGAGCTGCGCGAGGGCCACGAGGA
The DNA here is from genome assembly GCA_963748625.1 of uncultured Chloroflexia bacterium. GTDB lineage: Bacteria > Chloroflexota > Limnocylindria > Limnocylindrales > CSP1-4 > CAIXZV01. The sequence goes on from CAVVJT010000004.1 coordinate 605,381, forward strand.
CGCGCTCGAGCCGCTCGTGGACCTGCTGGCCGAGGTGGAGGAGCTGGTTCCGGCGGACACGTCCAAGCTTGAACGCGCCCTGGACGCCGTGACCCGGCACGAGGCGGCGGCGGAGCAGGACGACGACGACGACGATGACCCGGGTGCGCCGGCCGATGCCAAGGCCCCGGCCAAGGGCAAGGCCGCCCGCGCTGCCGCTGCCGCTGAGGCTGCGACCACCGCTTCGGCTGCGACCCCCGCTGCCGCAGCCGCGGTTGAGGGCGAGGGCGAGGGTGTCGAGGCCCCCAAGGTTCCCCGGATCATTGTCCCCAAGACGCCGGGTGTCCTCGCCGAGGACCACGTGGCGGAGGCCGGCCGCAAGGTCCTGCGCTTCCACCTCGCCCGCATGCTCGCCCGCGAGGAGGGCACGCGCCTGGGCAAGGATCCCGAGGAGCTGCACGCGATGCGCGTCGCCACGCGACGCCAGCGGGCGGCCTGGCGGGTGTTCGGTGAGGCGTTCGACAGCCATCGGACCGAGCGCCACCGCCGCAGGCTCAAGGAAGTCGCTGCGGACCTGGGTGCCGTTCGGGACCTCGACGTGCTCATCGCGGCGGCCGAGCTCTACCAGGGCGGCCTGGCCGGCCCAGAGGCGCGGGCGTTCGACGCGCTCATGCGTGGCTGGCGCGTCCGGCGCGATGCCGCGCGCATCGTGCTCACCAAGGAGCTGGACTCCGGCAAGTACCGCAAGTGGATCGACGAGTATGTCGAGTTCCTCCAGACCGAAGGCATGGGCGTGCGGGCCGTGGGGCCCGTGGAGCCGCACCGCGTCCGGGACTCGATGCCCTCACGGATCTGGGCCGCGTACGAGGTCGTACGCGCCTACGAGCCGGTGATGCGCTGGGCGGACGTCACCACGCTGCACGACCTGCGGATCGCGGCCAAGTGGCTGCGCTACACGCTGGAGTTCGCGCGTGAGGCGCTCGGGCGAGAGTCGGGGCCGGTGATCGAGAAGGTCGTCGCGCTCCAGGATCACCTGGGCTGGCTGCACGATGCCGATGTTGCGGCGGGCCTGGCCCGCCAATTCCTGCTGGAGAATGCCGGCAAGCTCTCGGAGGCGGAGAGCGCGGCGATCGGGCGCTACCTGGTGGACCGCGAGCGGGAGCTGGCGCGGCTGCGCCGGACCGTCGGGCCCGCCTGGCGCGGCGTCTCGTCGATTGTCTTCCGGCGCGCGCTCGGCCGCGTGGTCGCGGGCCTGTAGCCGGCGGTCGAACCGCCGGCGGGCCGGCTGCCGCGGGACGCTGATCTACGGCGCTGCCGCAGGGCGCTGAGCTAGTCGATCGGCCAGGCGCTCTCGTCCCAACCGCGGATGAGCGCGGGCAGTTGGTCACGCCATGCGGGTCCCGCCGCGGCCACCGCCAGCACGAGACCCTCGCGGATCCCCTCCTCCGACACGCGGAGGCGGTCCGCCTCGTAGTGCTCGAGGATCGCGTCCACGATGATCGCGCCGGCGGGCAGAATCCTTGCGCGAGCCGGTCTGACCAGGTGCCGCTCGGCAGCCTCGAGGCTGCGCTCGACGGTGAGCATCGCGAGGGCCACCGTGAGCCGGCGGCGGGTCAGGACCCGGTCGAGCGCCGTGGCCGGCAAAAGCTTCAACAGGTTGCTTGCCGTCCCGCCGACCGCCACCACGTCGCCCGGATGGGCATCGGGGGCATAGGCCAGGATGCCCTTCACGGTGGACTTGAGCGACTCGATCTCCGCGAGTGACGGTGGATCGGACCGCACGATGTCCTTGGTCAGACGCGCGGCCCCGAGCGGCAGGCCCGTGGTGGACACCGCGCCATCGGGACCCACGACCACGAACTCGGTGCTGCCGCCGCCCACATCCACGACCAGCATCTGGGACCTGATCGGGAGGCCCTTGGTGACGCCGAGGAGCGTCAGGCGGCCCTCCTCCTCGTGCTCGAGCACGTGGACCGGGACGCCGGCGCGAGCCTCCACCTCGTGGATCGCGATAGCCGCGTCATCGGCGCCGCGGAGCGGGTCGGTGCCCACCACCGTGACGAAGGCGGCGCCCAGCTGGCGCGCGGCGTGGGCGTAGGCGACGAGCGAGGCGATGAGCTCCTCGCGGGCGGCGTGGCCCATGCGGCCGTGTGCCGCCACGCGGTCGCCAAGGCCCAGGAACACGGACTCGTCGAGGATCGGCTCCAGCTTGTGGCCGCCGACGGCCGCCACGAGCAGGTGCAGGCTGGTGGCGCCCACGTCGATGGCGGCACCGATCACGGCGCCCGGCGGGATCACGATCGGCGGGAGGCCGGACAGGGCCGGCCCGGTGGCGGGTCCTGCTCCGACGGGCGCGGCCTTGGCGTCGGGAGCGTCGTTAGCGTCAGGAGGCCCGGCCTCGGAGACCTCGGCCTCGGCAGGTGCGTCAAGCGGCGGCACGCCGACATGGAACGGGCCGAAGGCCTGATCATCGCCGACGGGAGCACCAAGGCTGGCATCCGGCTGCCCATCCGTCGCCGTCCCAGGGTCGAGGCTCGCGACCTCCGCAGACTCCTCGCGATCTGCGCTCGCCTCGGACAGCACGGCGCCGACGTGGAACGGGCCGAATGCATCGTCAGCTGCGGGATGCTCGTCGGCCGGCGCGGGCTCAAGGGTGGGCTCGGGCGCGGGGGCCTCCCCGACCCGGGCGGTCACCCGCTCCACGATGTGCTCGGCCGCAGGCTCCCGGGTCTGGTGCAGGAGTGCTGCCGCCTCATGCAGCGATGCCGCGACGGCGGCAGCCTGCGCGGGCGTCGGACGCTCGGCCACCTCGTCGTCGAGCGGTCCGAGCTCATCATCGTCAGCGGCCGACGCTCCGGCTTCAGGGCTGGACTGCGCGTCCACGATTTCGGGTTCCGGGGTCGCGCTCGTCGCCTCAACAGGCGAATCCGTGGACGGTCCGTCTTCAGTGGACACCGGGGGGGCCCATTCCGGCGCGTCAGACGCCGTCACCAGGGGTTCAAGCGGAGGAATCACGGACTCCGCGTCCACCTCGGGCTCGGGTTCGGGCTCCGGTTCCGCGGCGGGCTCGGGCTCAGGAGCGGGCTCGGGCTCGGGTCGCGGGTCGGGCTCGGGCTCCGGGCTCCGCGGCGGGCTCGGGCTCAGGAGCGGGCTCCGGTTCCGCGGCGGGCTCGGGCTCAGGAGCGGGCTCGGTCGGGCGGGCTCGGGCTCGGGCGGGTTCGGGCGGGCTCGGGCTCGGGCTCAGGAGCGGGCTCCGGGCGGCGGGCTCGGGCTCGGGCTCCGCGGCGGGCTCGGGCTCGGGCTCGGGCTCGGTTCCGCGGCGGGCTCGGGCTCGGGCTCCGGGCTCGGGCTCGGGCTCCGGAGCGGGCTGGGCGGGCTCGGGCTCGGGCGCAGCGGGCGGCAGCACTGCGGCGCTCGTCGCCGCCTTGCCAGGCTTGGCAGCGGCCTGCGCGGCCTTCCCGGGCTTGGCAGCGGCCTGCGCGGCCTTGGCCTCCTTCGCGGCCTTCGCAGCCTTGGCGTCAGCCTTCGCGGTAGCCTTGGCCTCCTTGGCAGCGAGCTTCGCGGCGGCCTTCGCGGCGCTCGCGGCGGCCTTTGCGGCCTTCGCCTCAGCCTTTGCCGCAGCTTTGGCCTGCTTCTTGCCGACCTTGCCGCCTTTCCCGGCCTGCGACGCACGCGCACCGTTCGGACTCTTGGTCTCGTCCTCCCCGGCCTTCGCCATCGCTCGCTCCTCGCGGTCCCGTCCGGCGCCGGCAGGCGGGCACCGTGATGCCGCAAGTCTGCCGTACGTGGCGGGCGCCCGCGAGGCGTGAGCGTGCGCTTGCGGGCGAGGGCGCGGCACACGGCCTGGAAAGCGATGTCAGCCGAGCGCACCTGCCTCATCGCTGCGGATCCGGTCCGTGAGCGCAACGAGGATCCCGTGGCGGACCGCAGGAAAGCGGTCCATCAGGTCGCTGAACGCCTCGCGCCTGATCATTGCCACGCGGACAGGCGTGGCTGCGACCGCGGTGGCGCTCCGGACCTGGCCGTCAACCAGCGCGATCTCGCCGAGGAACTCACCCGGTCCCAAGTCGCGCACGTGCCCCCCGGCGCGTGAGATCCCGACCCGGCCGTCGAGCACCAGGTAGAAGGCGTCACCCGGATCGCCCTCGGCCACGAGTACGTGGCACTCCGGGAACTCCTGCTCCTCGACGAGCGACGCCACCGCCTCGAAAGCACGGTCGGTCATCCCCGCGAAGAGCGGAACGCGGCGAACCTGGTCGGAGGCGACGGACATCGGGCATGGACCTCGTCATTGGGCGCTTGACTGACACGGGACCGTAGCCGCGCGATGTCAACGTCACGTCATCGAGTTGAACGCGTTCCGTTAACGGCTCGCCATGCCCGGGCGGCCAGTGCGGACCGGGCTTGGAGCAGCCGCCGCCAGGACGTTGTTCACGCAGCGGTGACGTTCGTCCCCGCACCTGCAGGCCTACGATGGGATCGGACGCGGCCTGCCACGGTGGCAACGGCCGGGTCCACACGCTGGGGACCCACATGAGCGAGCCCGCGAAGAAGCGCAAGACGATCGGCCTGGTGGCGCACGACAACAAGAAGCCCGACCTCATCGAGTGGGCCCGCTTCAATGCCGGCCTCCTGCGCCGCCACGACCTGGTTGCCACAGGCACGACGGGCAGCCTCCTGGCTGAGGCCCTCGACATGCCTGTCCGCCGCCTGCACAGCGGCCCGCTTGGTGGTGACCAGCAGCTGGGCGCCCTGATCGCGGAGGGCGAGGTCGACCTGCTCGTGTTCTTCTGGGACCCGCTGGAGCCGCAGCCGCACGATCCCGATGTGAAGGCGCTCCTCCGGATCGCCGTGGTCTGGAACGTGCCGGTCGCCTGTGATCTCGCATCGGCGGACTTCATGATCTCGTCGCCGCTGATGGAGAGCCCGACCTATGTCCGCGCCATGCCGGACTTCTCCGCCCACAACCGCCGGGCGATCGCGGGCGCGCGCTAACCAAGCACGGCGTGCAGGGATGTCGCCCTGCGTCGACAATCTGACCGGGCCGGACCCTGCATCTCCGGCCGGGGAACCTGGAGCACATGGACGACATCGTCCAGGCCGAGTACGAGCGGATCCGCGAGCGCGCCTGGGACCGCGAGGAGGGCGACGACAACCACGCTGTCCTCGATTCCCTGACGCCCCTGGATCGGGCGGTCTACGTCACTCGCGGGCTCGAGGAGGAGCTGGCGGACGGCGGCTGGTACCTGGTCTTCGCCAACGAGAACGATGACCTCATCGTGCCGGCGATGGATGCCTACGTGCTGCTGGGCCTGCCGGCGTATGCCCGGCACCTGGCGGACGTGATCGCGAGCGGGTACGGGGACGACTCATCCGAGGACGAGGGCGATCGTCTCGACGAGGCCTATCGCGCGCTTTCCGGGGCCGAGGCAGCCCGGCGGGCGGCCATCGACGCCGACAGGGCGCGCTGACCGGCACGGCGCGCTGACCGGCACGAGGGAGGATCTCGCCGGCTGCCGCCGCGATCAGTGCGGTGGATCGAACCGGTAGCCCACCCTGCGCACGGTGACCAGGTGCACGGCGCGGTCGGGGTCCGGCTCGATCTTCGCGCGCAGCCAGCGCACGTGGACGTCAACCGTGCGGCTGTCGGCTGCCCGGTCCGGACCCCACACGACCTGCAGCAGCTCCTGACGGGTCATGACGCGCCCCGGGTTCGCAGCCAGGACCGCCAGGAGCGCGTACTCCTTCGGCCGCAGATGGACGGGCACTCCCGCGCGCCGCAGCGCATGGGCCTCACGGTCGAGCACGAGGTCCGAGGTGACCTGCAGGCGGCTGCCGAGCTCGCGGGCGGCCTCGTCACGCGTGTCCAGCCATGCGAGACGGCCGGCCAGCTCGACGGCCGGGACCGTGGTGGCGAGCGCATCGTCGAACCCCAACCCGAGGGCCTCCAGGCGGCGCGTGACGGCATCGGGGGGTGCGAGGTGGACCGCCCGCATCCCGGCACGGCGGCGGCGGTCCCGCGAGACGACTTCGAGGACGGCGCGGTCGGCTGGCGGTTCTGCGCAGACCACCACGCGCGGGTGCAGCTCCGCGAGGTACTGCAGGAACAAGGCCGGTTCAGCCACCACGATCACGTCGGCGTCCTTGGCGACCGCAGGCACCTCCCGTCCGTGGTCGTCGCCGGAGAGGATGAGCCACATGTCGCGCGGGCGAGGTGCAGCGATCGGTAGCGAGGCCGTTGACGCCTCGTGAGCGGGCAGGCTGACCATTGGCGCACTGTCGCGGCGCCCGGTCAACGGCTCGTTCGGAACGCGTTAGCACGCTGTAAACGCGGTCACAGGCCTTGGCCGTTCGCTTACCGAACGTTTACACACCGGGAACGTCGCGTTGACCGGTCCGACTGAAGGTGGGACCCGCAATCGAGACATCAGACGACCCCGCGGCGCACGGTGCGCCGGTCGTCACCTGGAGGAACCGTCGAGTGACGTTCACCACTCCCAAGCGCTTCGTCGGCGTCACCATCGCCGCCGCCGTGCTCGTCGCCGCGTGCGGCGGCTCAGGCGCAACGACCGCGCCGGCCGCGACCGACGGCGGATCCGCAACCCAGGCGCCGGCCGAGAGCCAGGCTGCCGGGTCCGGAGTCGAGGGCGAGATCTTCGTCTCCGGCTCGTCCACCGTCGAGCCCATCTCCACGGCCGTCGCGGAGGCCTTCGCGGCCGCAAACGCCGGCTTCGCCTACACGGTCGAGGGCCCGGGGACGGGCGACGGCTTCAAGAAGTTCTGCGCCGGCGAGTCCGACATCTCCGACGCTTCCCGCCCGATCAAGGACGAGGAGGCCCAGGCGTGCGCCGATACGGGCATCGAGTACATCGAGCTCAAGATCGCGTACGACGGCATCTCGATCCTAACCTCGCCTGAGAACACCGCGGTCGCCTGCGTCAGCTTCGCCGACCTCTACGCCCTCACAGGCCCGGAGAGCACCGGCTTCGCCAAGTGGTCCGACGGCGCCGCGATCGCCGCCGAGCTCGGGTCGTCCACCGTCCTCCCCGACGCCGATCTCACGATCACCGGCCCCGGCGAGGAGTCCGGCACATACGACACCTACGTCGAGCTCGCCATTGCAAAGATCGCCGAGGCGCGCGGCCAGGATGCGGTCACCCGGCCCGACTACACCGCCTCGGCCAACGACAATGCGATCATCGACGGCATCGCCGGCTCGCCCACATCCCTGGGCTGGGTGGGCTTCGCCTTCGCCGAGGAGAACAAGGACACCGTCCAGGAGCTGCAGGTCTCCAAGGACCCGAACGGCACCTGCGTCGCCCCGACCCCCGAGACCATCGGCGACGGCAGCTATCCGCTCTCACGCTCGCTCTACATCTACGTCAACAAGGCCAAGGCCGCCGAGAACGCAGCCCTTGCCGCCTACGTGGACTACTACCTCGCCGAGGGCACGATCTCGACAGCGCTCGAAACCGTCCCCTACGTGAACCTCCCGGCCGAGACGCTCGCTGAAACCCGCGCCGCCTGGGACGCCGCCAAGTAACCTCCTCCTCCTCCACGAATGGGCCGGGTCGTCCACGACCCCGGCCCATTCGTGCGTCTCCGATCCACCCGCCACACCACAGGAGCAGTCAGCCCATGGCCCAAGCCACACCAGCGCTGCCGGAAGGCGTCTCGCTGCGAGGCAGTGCGCGGCGGCGACGCCGCGAGTCCACCGTCCGCGGGCTGTTCCTCGCCGCCTCCCTGGCGACCATCCTGATCAGTCTGCTGATCATCGTGACCGTCTTCTTCCAGGCGATCTCGTTCCTCGGCCAGATCGAGCTGTCCCAGCTCTTCGGCATCGGCTGGTTCCCGAGGCGCGGCATCTTCGACGTCAGCACCATCGTGATCGGCACCCTCATGGTCACCGGCATCGCGATGGTGATCGCCACACCCATCGGCCTTGCCTCCGCCATCTACCTCGCCGAGTACGCCTCGCCCCGCGTGCGACGGTTCATCAAGCCTGTGCTCGAGGTGCTCGCCGGCATCCCCAGCGTGGTGCTCGGCTTCTTCGCCCTGACCTTCCTCACGCCGACCCTGATCCAGCCCGTGCTGCCGGGAGCCAAGTCCTTCAACCTCCTGGCGGCCGGCATCGGCGTGGGCATCCTCTCGATCCCGCTGGTCGCCTCCGTGTCCGAGGATGCCATGCGGGCCGTGCCCCGCAACCTGCGCGAGGCCTCGTACGGCCTGGGCGCACGCCAGATGACGACGGCCATCAAGGTGGTGATCCCCGCGGCCGTCTCGGGCATCGTGGCGGCCCTGATCCTCGCCACGAGCCGCGCGATCGGCGAGACCATGATCGTGGCGGTCGCGGCAGGCGCACCGCAGGCGCGGACGTTCAACCCGCTCGATCCGGGCGGGACGATGACGTCGGCGATGGTCCTCCTGGCCACCGGCTCGGACCAGGTCACGGGCAACACCGCGGCCTTCCAGAGCCTGTTCTTCGTCGGGCTCCTCCTGTTCCTGATCACCCTGGTGCTGAACGTCGCGGGCGACGCGTTCGTCCGCCGCGCGCGGCAGCGCTACTAGGAGGCCGCATGTCCACCATCGGATCCTCCGCATCCGCGACGGCCGCGACCGTCCGCGCCCAGCTGGTCACCGGGCGCAAGGACTACAAGGGCACGATCTTCCTGGTCCTGCTCCTGGGCAGCCTGCTCCTGTCGCTCGCGATCCTGTTCGTGCTCCTGGCAGACGTCCTGAGCAAGGCGCTACCGGTCTACGCGGACCGGGGCATCGGCTTCCTCACCTCGCCACTCTCCTCGAACCCGGGCAAGGCCGGCATCGTGCAGGGCCTGGTGGGTACGGCGCTGCTGGGCCTCGTCGTCGCGCTCGTGGCCTTCCCGTCCGGCCTGGCCACCGCGATCTACCTGGAGGAGTACGCGCCTGACAACAAGATCACGCGGTTCATCCAGATCAACATCCGCAACCTCGCCGGCGTGCCGTCGGTCGTGTACGGCCTGCTGGGCCTGTCGGTGTTCGTGGCGCTGCTCAACACGCTCGATCCCGACGGCAACGGCCGCAACATCATCGCGGGCGGCATCACCCTCGCGGTGCTGGTCCTCCCGATCGTGATCATCACCTCGATCGAGGCACTGCGGGCCGTGCCCAACACGATCCGCGAGGCGGGTTACGGCGTTGGTGCCTCGCGCTGGGAGGTCACCCGCCAGCTGGTGGTGCCGTCGGCAGCTCCGGGCATCCTGACCGGCACGGTGCTCGCGCTCTCGCGCGCCCTTGGTGAGACTGCTCCGCTGATCCTCGCGGGCGCCGTCCTGGGCTCGTTCTCCGGCCTGTCGCTGGGAACCCTGTTCACCGGCAGCTACACGGCCCTGCCGGTCATCATCTACGACTGGTCGCGCAAGCCCCAGGACGCGTTCCGCGCCGACGCCGCCGCCGCCATCGTGGCCCTGCTCGTCATCACCCTCGCCGCCAACATCATCGCCATCCTCCTGCGCAGCCGCTACGAGAAGAGCTGGTGATGAGCGAGCCCACCGGAGATCCCATGCTGCAGACCCCCACCCCCGAGCGCACCCGCGACGAGGATGCGGCACGCGCCACCACCCTGCCGATCCACCTCGCGGGGTCCGACACCGGCTACGTCCGCAACGACAGCGTCATCGAGATTGCTGACCTGGACTTCCACTACGGCAAGTTCCGCGCCGTTAAGGGGGTCAACCTCCAGGTCGAGGCCCAGAAGATCACGGCGCTGATCGGCCCGTCCGGCTGTGGCAAGTCCACCTTGCTGCGGACGATCAACCGCATGAACGACCTGATCGATGGCACCCGGGTCGACGGCAAGGTCCTCTACCACGGGGTGGACCTGTACGACCGGGAGGTGGACGCGGTGGAGGTCCGCCGGCGCATCGGCATGGTCTTCCAGAAGGCCAACCCGTTCCCCAAGTCGATCTATGACAACATCGCCTTCGGACCCCGCCTCAACGGCTACAAGGGCAACATGGACGAGCTGGTCGAGTCGAGCTTGCGTCGTGCCGCCCTCTGGGACGACGTGAAGGACAAGCTCAAGCAGTCCGGCCTGGCGCTCTCGGGCGGCCAGCAGCAGCGGCTGTGCATCGCCCGCGCCATCGCGACGAGTCCGGATGTCATCCTGATGGACGAGCCGTGCTCCGCCCTCGATCCGCGCTCGACGCTGCAGATCGAGGAGCTCATGTTCGAGCTCAAGGAGCAGTACACGATCATCATCGTCACCCACAACATGCAGCAGGCGGCGCGCGCCTCGGACTACACCGTGTTCCTGAACATGGCCGATGATCGGGCCGGCTACGTCGTCGAGGAAGGCCCGACGATGCAGATCTTCACCAACCCCAAGAACAAGCTGACCGAGGACTACGTCTCGGGCCGGTTCGGCTGACACACGGAGGATCGACATGGACGACCAGCACACCTCCGGGCCGCATGTGGCCGACGCCTTCGGCGGCAGCTTCGACGATCTGTCGCCGGCGCAGCCGATCGAGGTGCCCGGCCCCGGCTTCCCCCCGACGCATCACATCCGCAGCACCTACGACCGCGAGATCGTCGAGATCAAGGACAACGTCCTGCGGATGGGCTCGCTCGTTGAGGCGCAGATCCACGCAGCGATCGACGCCCTGGTCGCGCACGACGCCGAAGCCGCCCTGAAGGTCATCATCGATGACCGGATGATCAACGAGCTGCAGCGCAAGGCGACGGCCATGATCGCCGCGGTCATCGCGACCCAGAACCCGGTCGCCCGCGACCTGCGGTACCTGCTCACGCTCGATCACGTCAGCTACGAGCTGGAGCGGATGGGCGACCACGCTGGCTCCGTGGCCAAGCAGGCCCGGAAGCTGGCACCCTACGCGCCGCTCAAGGACTACGTCCTGCTCCCCCAGCTCGGTGAGCGTGTTGCCGACCTGGTCGCCGGCATCGTGCGGGCGCTGGTGGACGTGGACCAGGACGAGGCACGCCGGGTGGCCGCGCTGGACGACGAGGTGGACGACCTCTACCACCGCATCTTCGACGATGTGCTCGTGCTCATGCGCGAGGATCCGGCCAACGTGGACGCCGGTGCGCGCATCCTGTTCGCCTCGCACTATCTCGAGCGGATCGGCGACCGCGTGACCAACGTGGCCGAGGACATCGTCTTCCTGGCGTCCGGCGAGGTCGAGGACCTCAATCCCTGACGCGACGTGGTGCGGGCGCCGTGCGAGAATCGCGGCGTCCGGACCGGATCCCGCGAACAGATGGGATCCCGTGAACCTGAAAGGCGGCAGCCCGTGATCGCGCTCTACCTGCTGCGTCATGCCCATGCCGGCGATCCCGCCAAGTGGCGGGGCGACGACGCGGAACGGCCGCTGTCCGAGAAGGGCCACGACCAGGCCGAGCGGGTCGCGCGCCTGCTCAAGAGTGCCGACGAGTCGCCCGACCTGCTGATCACCTCACCCAAGGTGCGTGCCGCCGAGACCGCCACGATCGTTGCGAAGGCGCTCAAGGTGGACGTCGTCGTGGATGATCGGCTGGCCGGCCTGCTCGACACGGAGATCCTGACCGACATCCTGCTGGCGGCCGGTCCCGCCGAACGGCCGTGCATCGTGGGCCACGACCCGGACTTCTCCACGATCCTGGGTGAGATGACGGGCATCGCCGCGATCCAGATGCGCAAGGGCGCGCTGGCCCGCGTGGACTGCGAGGGTGGCGCGATCCGGCCGGGGCGCGGGATGCTGCGGTTCCTGGTCCCGCCGGAGATTCTCGCCGCGAAGTAGACGGGGTCCCTGGGCTCAGGCCGCGCGCAGCCGGGTGGTCAGGCGCCGAGTCGCGTGCCGTCGGCGGGGATACCGTCCATCGTCGTCACGCCTCGTACGGGCCGTCGAGGGCGGCCGCCTCCACGCAGACGGCACGCACGCCGAGGCGGCCGAGACGCAGGTACGTGGGCCGGCGGCGGACCGTCCAGGCGGCAACCTCGAGGCCCGCCTCATTCGCCGTGCGCACCAGGGCCGGCGTGACCAGGCGCCAGTCCACGGACACGCCGCTGCACCCCATGCCGATCGCATGGGCGAGTGCGGCCGTCGCATCCGCCTCGATGTTCAGCCAGCGCGGCCACGAGGGCAGGACCTCGGCCATTGCGACCAGCGCAGGCGGATCGAACGATGAGACGATCGCGTCCGCGGGCGCATCGCCGCGTGCAGCACGCAGGACCGCGGCCGTCGCCGCGCCGTGGCCCGGGCCCTTGAGCTCCACGTCCATCCATGCCGCCGGGAGCGCGGCCATCACCTCGGCCAGGGTCGGGATGCCGAAGACGGCCAACTCCCGGGCATCCAGCCCGTCCACGCGTGCCGCGTGCCCCTGGACCCGGTCGAGCGTGTCGTCGTGGATGACGACCGGTGTCCCGTCGAGCGCGAGCTGGACGTCGAACTCCACGCCATCGCAACCGGGCACGCGCATGGCGGCCTCCAGCGCGGCAAGCGTGTTCTCCGGGGCGACCCGCCAGTCGCCCCGGTGGGCCAGGCGCAGGGGCCTTGCGGCGGGCGCCGTCACCCGACGACCACGTTGGCCGCAATGCCGACGTGGTCGGACGGGAAGAGGGTCGGATCGCCAACGGCCGGGCGGTCGAACACCAGCCGCGCATCCTCCACCCGCGCGGCGCCGCGCACCCAGAGGTAGTCGAGGCAATCGGGGTCGCCGTTGGTGTCCATCGCCGGCGCGATGAGGCCCGACGGCCAGGTGACGGCGGGGTCCTTGCCGTTGGCGGCGGCGAAGGCGGACACGAAGCCCGCCGCCCCCATGTGCAGCGCGGCCGGCGTCTCCGGCCCCGCGTTGAAGTCCCCGACGACGATCATCGCGTCATGCTCGGGAGAGGCCTCCAGCCAGGCCAGCAGCCGGTCCACCTGCGCGGCGCGGATCGCGTGATCAGCCGGGAGATGGTGCAGGTGCACGACGGCGAACACCAAGCGCGCCCCGCCAAGCAGGTTGACCCGGACGCGGAGCGCGGACCGGGTGTGCTCGAGGTCGACACGCTCCACATCGCCGGCGACGAGTGGCTGCTTCACGAGCACGCTGTTGCCGTACTCCGGGCGTCCTGCCCACCCGCGATGCGCCTCGTAGCGGCCGTCGCCTGCGGCGCCGAGGAGACGGTCCTGCTGCAAGGGGTAGACGACCTCGTTGAGGCCGAGCAGGTCCGGCTGCAGGGCGGCCATGTCCGCCAGCAGGAGCGGCAATCGCTCCTCCCAGCGGTCGGCGAGGTTGAGGATGTTCATGGTCGCGACGAGCAGGCGGTCCACGGGTGACTCGGTTCCTCCGCTGCGGCTCAGGCCAGGCCCTGGGCCGCGGCCTGGGTGAATGGGATGGTGAAGGTGAACGTGGAGCCGCGGCCCTCGTCGGACTCCACGCCGATCTGGCCGCCGTGACCCTCCACGATGTGGCGCGAGATGGCAAGGCCCAGCCCGGTGCCGCCACCGCGGACCCGGGCGCGGTCCACCTTGTAGAACCGCTCGAACACCCGTGACCGATCGGCACGTGCGATCCCGATACCCTGGTCGGCCACCGCGACCTCCGCGAAGGCCGCGTCCGACGGGTGGCGGCGGACGGTGATCCGGACCTCACCCCCGTCCGGGCTGAACTTGACCGCATTGTGGACCAGGTTGACGAGCACCTGGGCCAGGCGCTCCTCGTCCCCGGCCACGCGCGGCAGATCGGGCTCTGCATCGACCACGAGCGCGACGCCCTGGCGCTCGGCGAACAGGCGCAGGCGGTCCGCCGAGCCAGCCGCAAGGGCGGCAAGGTCGATCTCGTCGACCAGGCGCAGCTGCGTGCCGCCCTCGATCCTGGCCAGGTCGAGAAGCTCGTTGACCATCTGGGTGAGGTGCCCGGTCTCCACCTCGATCCGGGCGATTCGGTCACGGATGCGGTCCGGCACCTCGGCCAGCTGCGCCTCGCGAGCGAGCGTCTCCGTGAGGAGCGAGACGGTGGAGAGCGGCGTGCGGAGCTCGTGGCTCAGGTTGTCGATGAACTCGGTCCGCATCTGGCGGAGGCGGCGGAGCTCCGAGACATCCTCGAGGATGACGGCGAGCATGCCGTCCTCGGCGCGGTGCGCCCGCACCGCGACGGTCCTGGCGCCACGCCTGCCCAGCCTGGCCTCGGCCGTGGTGGCGCCACCCGGGGGAAGGGCGTCCAGCGTGGCCTCGAGGCGCGCGTCGAGCAGCACCTCCATGAGGCTGCGGCCGACCACACGGCCGGGCACGATGTCGAGGATGACGTGCGCGGCGGTATTGGCGTCGTCGATCAGCCGGTCACGCCCGACGCGCAGGATGCCGACGGGCACGAGATCCTCGATCGGATCGCGCAAGGTGGGCATGCCAGCAGGATCGCACATCCCGCCGCAGCGGCGGGGCGGCGCGCCGGGCGGGGCGGGAGCCGACGCTCGGCTCAGCGGGCGCGCCGGCGCGGCGGGCGGGTCAGCCGACGCTCGGCTCAGCCGGTCGCCTGGACCGGCCGCGGACGGGGCGGAGGGGCCTCAGCGGGCGCGCCGGACGTCGGGGCCTGGTGCCGGCCCCCGGTCCCCTGCCCCATCGGACCCGGTCGCATCAGCGAAGGGCGTCGTGTAGGCGGCGAACTGCGCGGGCGGGAACGCGTGTCGCAGCGCCACCACGTGGCCCTGCCGCGCGAGGAGGCGCTGTGCCCGGGCGGCCGCGGCCGGCGTGAGTCCGTCCACGCGGAGCGCGGCTGCCACGTCGCGCGCGGCCAAGGTCGCGGAGATCCGCAGCGCCTCGTCCTCGTCGCGATCGAGGGCGGCCGGCCACGGCCGGTCACCGCCGGCAATCCCTGTTGAGGCTCGAACGAAGACCGCCACCTCGGACGCGGTCATCACGGCGACCCGCGCCTTCAGCAAACCCACCTCGGCGCCGTTGGGGCCCCAGCGCGGCTGCTCGAGGGAGGCATCCCACGCCCGCAGCAGCCGCTCCCGCGCACGGGACCGGAACGGCTCGGCGAGCGTGTCGTCCAGGAATGGGCCCAGCGCGATCTCCGTGGCCACGCTGGTCAGCCCCTCGCGGATGCCGGTCTCCAGCCAGCGCGCGTGCGGGACGAGCGCTGCCAGCTCGGCCTCCACCGCATCAAGCTCCGCGGCGGCCTCCGGTGAGGCGAAGCGGCGGACGGTGGCCGCGAACGCGATGGGCGGCGGCTCGGCGGCAGCCATCCGGTCGAACTCGTCCGGGGTGAGACGGCGGACACGATCCATGAAGCGCGCGAGGCGGATCTCGGGCTCGCCGCGCACCAGGTCGGGGCGCGTGGACGGGCGTGGACGCGGGCGCCGCGGTGCGGCAGGGTGCCGGGGCCAGGGTCGCCCGCGCCGGCCGCTGCCGCTGTGACCGCTCGCACCGCCGCTGTGCCCGCCCGCACCGCCGCGACGACGGGTTACGGGCACGGGAAGCGGCTCCAGGCCCATGACCTCGCGGTCATAGCGGGCTCGCAGCTCCGGATCCGCGAGCCAGTCGTGTGCGACGTTGATCCGCTTGGCCTTCTCGAGCGCCGCGGCCGAGTCGCCGGCAACGTCGGGATGATGACGGCGCAGCAGCGCACGCCACGCCAGCTCGATGGCTTCGGGCGTCGCCTCGGGCTCCAGGCCCAGGCGTGCGTAGAGGTCGTCGTCAGGGACGAGGGGACCGGGCATCGTCTACCCGACGACCGGCGTCAGACCGGCGTGGCGCTGCGCCCGGCCAGGAAGGCCTCGACATCCTCGAGCGGGCGCACCGTCTTCTCGCCGGTGACGCGGTCCTTGACCTCCACCCCGCCCGCCTCGAGCGAGCGCGGGCTGACGGTCAGGATCCACGGCATGCCGAGCAGCTCGGCGTCCGTGAACTTCACGCCGGGCGACTCGTCGCGGTCGTCGTACAGGATCTCGTGGCGGTCGCCGGCGTCGGCCGCGAGCTGGTGCAGGCGGTCGGCGATCTCCGTGACGCGGGGATCCTTGTTCGCGCCGATTGCGACCAGGTGGGCCTTGTACGGGGCCACCTCGGCCGGCCAGGCGATGCCCTTGTCGTCGTGGTGGGCCTCGACGACGCAGGCGACGTTGCGCCCGAGGCCGATGCCATACGAGCCCATGATGATCGGGTGGCGCTCGCCGTCCTCGCCCAGGTACTCGGCACCGAGCGCCTTGGTGTACTTGGTGCCCAGCTTGAAGATGTTCCCGATCTCGATCCCGTTGCGCATGATGATCGGCTTGCCGCAGTCCGGGCAGCCGTCGCCCTCGCGCACGTTGGCGATGTCCGCCACGACGTCGGGCGTGTAGTCCCGCCCGACGTTGGTGTTCTTCAGGTGGTACTCGGGCTTGTTGGCGCCGGCGACCAGGTTGGCCGACCTCGCGACCAGCGAGTCCACCACCACGAAGGCATCCCGTGCGCCGATGGGCGAGCCGTAGCCCGCCTGCATGCCGCGCGCGAGGATCTCCTCCACCTGGGCCGGGCGGATGCCGCCCAGCACCTTGGCCGCGTTGACCAGCTTCGTCTCGTTGAGATCGTCATCGCCGCGCACGATCGCCACGATGAAGCGCCCATCGCCGGCCACCATGAACACCGCCTTGGCGGTCCTGCTCACCGGGACGCCGAGGAACTCCGCGAGCGAGTCGATCGTGGTGGTGCCGGGCGTGAACACCTCCTCCACCGGGAGCTGGTCCTCGGGCTCGGGGTCCGCCTGCGTGTGCGGGGCGACCTGGCGGTTGGCCGCGTAGCCACAAGCCTCGCACAGCACCAGGACGTCCTCGCCGGCGGGGTTGAGGAACATGAACTCGTGTGCGAGGCTGCCGCCCATCATGCCCACGTCCGAGCTGACCGGGATGGCGCCGATGCCGAGCCGCTCGAAGATGCGGGTGTAGGCGCGGTGGTGGGCCCAGTAGTTGGCGTCCAGGCCCGCCTCGTCGCGATCGCAGCTGTACGAGTCCTTCATCACGAACTCGCGCACGCGGATCAGGCCGCCGCGAGCCCGGGGCTCGTCGCGGAACTTCGTCTGGAAGTGGTAGATGACCATCGGCAGCTGGCGGTAGCTCTTCACGATGTCGCGCAGCAGGTCTGCCACGACCTCCTCGTGGGTCATCGCGAGCACCATGTCCCGGCCGCCACGGTCCTTGAACCGGGCCATCTCCGGCCCGATGGCGTCATAGCGCCCCGTCTCGCGCCAGAGATCGGCCGGGTGCACGACCGGCATCTCCATCTCCTGCGCGCCGATGGCGTTGAGCTCCTCGCGGATCACCTGCTCCACGCGCTTGCTGACGCGGAAGCCGAGCGGCAGCAGCGAGTAGATCCCGGCGCCCAGCTGGCGCACGTAGCCCGCTCGCAGCAGCAGGCGGTGGGACGGCATCTCCGCTTCGGAGGGGTCGTCACGGAGCGTGGTGAAGAAGAGGTGGCTCAAGCGCATGGCGCGAAGTCTACCGTCCCGGGGGCCGGCGTCCGCAGTGCACAGCACCTCGGGGCGCCCGAAGCCCCGCCTCCAACGGCCGCACGTCGAAGTGGGGCGTCCGAAGCCACGCTTCGACGGCCAGGATGCCCGGACAGTGTCCGTTCGGGGCTTCCGAAGCCCCGAACGGACCGATGGGCGTCGAACGCGGGGCGCGGGAGACCCCGCACCGCATGGAGGGGCTCGGCCCGGGCGCCGCCTCAGGCGGCAGCCATCAGCGCCAGCAGCACCCCGCCGGCGACCACGCTGGCCACCTGGCCCGCGGCGTTCGCGCCCATCGCGTGCATCAGCGGGAAGTTCTCGAAGTCCTCCTCGGCAGCCACGCGCTGGACCACCCGGGCGGCCATCGGGAAGGCGCTGATCCCGGCGGCGCCGATGAGCGGGTTGAACGTCCCGCCGGACACCGCGTTGATGCCCTTGGCGAACAGGATGCCCATCGCGATGTCGAGCACGAAGGCGACGATGCCCAAGGCCAGGATGGCGAGCGTGGAGGGCTCCAGGAACTGTTCCCCCACCATCGTGGACCCGATGGCGAGGCCCAAGAACAGCGTCACGATGTTGGCGATCTCGTTCGACGACGTCTTGGTCAGGCGCTCGACGGCCCCCGACTCGCGCATCAGGTTGCCCAGCATCAGCGAGCCCACCAGCGGCGTGGCGAACGGCACCAGCACGCCCACCACGAGCGTCACCGCCACCGGAAAGATGATCCGGGTGCGCTTGCTGATGACCCGGCTGGTGTACTCCATCCGGATCCGGCGCTCCTTCGCGGTGGTCAGGGCACGCATGACCGGCGGCATGATCAGCGGGACGAGCGCCATGTAGCTGTACGCGGCAACGCTGATGGGGCCGAGGAGGTCGGGCGCCAGGATCCCCGACACATAGATCGAGGTGGGCCCATCGATCGCTCCGATCACGCCGATCGAGGCCGCCTCCGGCCGTGTGAACCCCAGGAGCAGCGCCAGGCCGAGCGTCCCGAAGATGCCGAACTGCCCGGCCGCGCCCAGGATCACCATGCGCGGGTTCTCGAGCAACGGCCCGAAGTCGGTCATCGCCCCGATCCCGATGAAGATCAGCAGCGGGAACAGCTCGTTCTCGATGCCGGCGTCATACAGGATGGTCAGCAGGCCGTCCGGCCCGATCATCGGCGAGAGCGGCAGGTTGGCGAGGATGCAGCCGGCGGCGATGGGCAGCAGCAGCAGGGGCTCGTAGTCGCGGGCGATCGCCAGGTACAGCAGCACCCCGGCGATCACGAACATGACCACCGACTGCCAGGAGAGGGCTGTCACCCCCGCCAGGAGCTGGTCGATCGTCCCCTGGCTCATCCCTGGGCCGCGCTGAGCCGTACGAGCGGGTCCCCGGGACCCACCGGCTGGCCCGCCTCCACCTCGACGGCTGCCACCACGGCGGCACGCGGCGCACGGATCGTGTTGCGCATCTTCATCGCCTCGAGGACGAGGACCGGATCGCCGCGCTTGAGCACGGAGCCCACGCTCACGTGGACCTCGAGGATCACGCCGGGCATGGGGGCCGCCAGGATGTCGGCCTTGGAGCCACCCGCCGTGCCGGGCGTGCCCGCGTGTGCCCGAGGAGGCAGCGCCGGGCCCGGTGCCGCGGGGCGCGCCTCCGGCGAGAGCGCCGTCGCGAACGGGAGGTCCGCGATCTGGCGGGGCTCGTCGGGCATCGGCAGCTCGGGCGAGATGACCGCGCCCGGAAGGTCCTCGTCGGCCTGGAGGGCGGCCTCGTACGTGACCCCGTCGACGGTGACCGAGAACTGGTCGGACGCGGTCTCCTCGACGTCGATGGTGAACGGCGTGCCGTCCACGGTGACGGTATAGCGGCGCACGGGCTACCTCCGGCGACGCCAGGACTGGCCCTGGCGGGTACGGCCCGCGGCGACCCAGCGGCTGGCGAAGAGCAGGCTCCCCGGCCAGTAGCTGCGCATGGCGGGAGCGGCCTGGAGGCGGCGGGCCTCCTCGTGCCGCACGATGGCGATGGTGATGGCGGCAAGCAGCCGCGGGTCGAGATCGGGCGGGGCGCCCAGGAGGCGCACCATCGGCCGGCCCCCGCCGTCGGTTGCCGCGTCCTCCCCTGGTGCTGCCGTGGGGCCGGCGGCCCCTGCGGACGCGAGGCGCGCATCCGCGCGCATCAGGATCGTGAGCAGCAGCCACACGATCGCGAGGACCGCGAAGACGATCGCCATCCCGATGACGGTGGTCGAAACCCAGAAGGCGAGGTCGTCCATGGGTCAGACCGGGAACAGGCCGTGCTTCTTGGGCGGGTTCTGCTGGACCTTCGTACGCAGCAGCTCCAGCGAGCGGATCAGGCGCTGGCGTGTCTCGCGCGGCTCGATGACCTCGTCGATCTGGCCCGAGTCCGCGGCCCGGTACGGATTGAAGAAGGCCTCGCGGTACTCGTCGACGAACCCTTGCTCGGCGGCCGCGGGATCCTCGGCGGCGGCGATGTCGCGCCGGTACAGGATCCTGACCGCGGCGTCGGCGCCCATGACCGCGATCTGCGCGCCCGGCCAGGCGAAGGCGATGTCCGTGCGCATCTGGCGCGACGACATGGCGACGTAGGCGCCGCCCATCGCCTTGCGGGTCACGATGGAGATCTTGGGGACCGTTGCCTCGCAGTAGGCGTAGATGATCTTCGCGCCGTGGCGGATGACCCCGCGGTACTCCTGGTCGATGCCGGGCAGGAAGCCCGGGCAGTCCACGAACGTGACCACCGGGATGTTGTAGACGTCGCAGATCCGGATGAAGCGGCTGATCTTGTCCGACGCGTCGATGTCGAGCACGCCCGCCATCACCATCGGCTGGTTGGCGACGATGCCGACCGAATAGCCGTCGAGGCGCCCGAAGCCCACCACCGCGTTGGCAGCGAAGGCTGGGTGGATCTCGAGGAAGCTGTCCCGGTCGAGCACGCGGTCGAGGATCTCGCGCACGTCGTAGGCCTCGGCCTCGTCCTGGGGGATGAGGCTGTTGAGCTCGTCGTCCATGCGGTCGGCCGGGTCGTAGGGGCTGACCTGGGGCGGATCCTCATTGTTGTTCTGGGGCAGGTAGCCGAGCAGCTGCTTGGCCAGCTCCAGGGCCTGGCGCTCCGTGTCGGCCACCAGGTGGGCCACGCCGCTGCGGGCATCGTGCACATCGGGGCCGCCCAGCTCCTCCACGGTGACCTTCTCACCGGTGACGGCGGCGACGACGTCGGGCCCGGTGAGGAACATGGAGCTCGTGCCGCGGGCCATGACCACGAAGTCCGTCAGGGCGGGTGAGTAGACCGCGCCCCCGGCGCACGGCCCCAGGATCAGGCTGATCTGGGGGATCACCCCCGAGGCGAGGACGTTGCGCACGAACACCTCGCCGTAGGCGGCGAGGCTGAACACGCCCTCCTGGATGCGCGCTCCACCCGAGTCGTTGAGCCCGATCAGGGGCACACCGGACTCCATCGCGAGGTCGCTGATCCGGCTGATCTTGTTCGCCTGGACCCGGGACATCGACCCGCCGAGGACCGTGAAGTCCTGCGCGAAGGCGGCGACCCGACGGCCGTTGATCTTGCCGAACCCGGCGACGATGCCATCCCCCGGGAACCGCTGCCGATCCAGTCCGAAGGCGGTCTCGTCGTGGGTGGCGAGGGCGCCCAGCTCCTGGAACGACCCGTCGTCGAGGAGCAGCTGGAGGCGCTCCCTGGCGGTCAGCTTGCCGCGCGCGTGCTGGGCCGCGATGCGCTCGGGGCCTCCACCTTCGACGGCCCGCGCGCGCATGGCCCTGAGGGTGTCGAGATGCTCAGTCACTCCTGCAGGGTGCATGGCCGAGGCATCGCCACCAACGGCCGATCGGCCCGGCTCTTGGCGCAGATGGGCGTGTCGGCCCGGGCTGGGCAGCGCCCGCAGGGGGTCCGAACCGCCCCCGGTCGCGCGGGGCCGTTAACCATGCGTTATCGCCGGTATGCTCTCGGCATCGCGGTCCCTGTGCGACGGCCCGTTCCCGCCGCCTGCGCATCCCCTCGGCCCAACCAAGCACTCGAGGCGCTCCGGCATCGTGGAAGGCATCACGCTCACGCTTATCGTCGTCGTCGCACTCGCAGTCTTCTTCGACTACGTCAACGGCTTCCACGACACGGCCAACGCGATCGCCACGTCGGTCGCCACCAAGGCGCTGCGTCCGCAGTACGCCATCCTGATGGCTGCCGCGTTCAACTTCATCGGCGCCTTCGCCGGCACGGCGGTCGCGAAGACCATTGGCTCCGGCCTCGTCAACGACGCCAGCACCACGCAGGCGATCGTGGCCGCCGCGCTGATCGGGGCGATCATCTGGAACCTCATCACCTGGCGCCTTGGTCTGCCGAGCTCCAGCAGCCACGCGCTGATCGGCGGCCTGCTCGGCGCGACGATCGTCGGGGCGGGCTTCGACCAGCTCAACCTGCCGGGCATCTGGAGCAAGGTCATCGTCCCGCTGGTCACGTCGCCCATCATCGGCTTCACGATCGCGTTCGCACTGGTGATCCTGTTGTTCTGGACCTTCCGGCGTGTCCGGCGCCGACCGCTGGCGACCGGCTTCCGCAAGGCACAGGTGCTCTCGGCCGGCTTCATGGCGTTCGCCCACGGCTCCAACGACGCCCAGAAGACGATGGGCATCATCACCCTGGCGCTGGTCGCCGCAGGCGTCCTCCCCAACGCCGACACCATCCCGTGGGAGGTCATCCTCATCTCCGCGACCGCGCTCAGCCTGGGTACAGCCGTCGGCGGCTGGCGGATCATGAAGACGATGGGGCACAAGGTCGTGGAGCTCGAGCCCATCCACGGGTTCGCCGCCGAGACGACGGCGGCCACCGTCATCTACACCGCCGCCCACTTCGGCATGCCGGTCTCGACAACGCACGTCATCTCCAGTGCGATCATGGGCGTCGGCTCGAGCAAGGGCGTGAAGGGCGTGCGCTGGGGCGTCGCCCGCAGCATCCTCGGGGCCTGGGTTCTGACGATCCCGGCGGCGATGTTCTTCGGGGCGGGCGCCTGGTACATCCTCAACGCCCTCGGCATCAAGTGACGCACTCCCGCGGCCACGGGCTGCGCCAGACCTCCACGTTCTGCAGGAACCAGCGAAGGGGACCACGATGGTGCGACTGATGCCCAAGGACGAGAAGTTCCAGGAGCTCTTCGTCGACTACGCCAAGACCACGCTTGACGCAGCACGCAAGCTCGAGGCCATGATCGTCACGTACGACCGGCTCGACGAGCGCGTCGCCGAGATCCGGGCGCTCGAGCACCACGGCGACGAGATCGACACCGAAGTCGAGATCCGCCTCGATCGCTCGTTCATCACCCCGTTCGACCGCGAGGACATCCACGAGCTGGTCTCGCGGATGGACGACGTGCTCGACCGGATCCAGGAGGTCGCCGAGACGTTCGTGATCTACGACGTCAAGGAGCCGACCGACGACGCGCGCCGCATGGCAGGCATCCTGTCCGCCCAGGCGGGCCAGCTGGACGAGGCCATCGGGAAGCTGGAGGGGCTCAAGGGCCTCGAGCCCAATCTCAAGGCCATCCACGACCTCGAGAACGAGGCGGATGGCCTGTCGCGCGCGGCCGTGGCACGGCTGTTCCGGGGAGGCCACGAGGCGATCGAGGTCATCAAGTGGCGTGACATCTACACCGCCATGGAGAACATGATCGACGCGGCCGAGGACGCGGCCGAGGTCATGGAGCGCATCGTCGCCAAGAACGCCTGACGCCCGAACCAGGGTGACCGCTCTCGCGCGGTCGCCCGCGTCACAAACCGCCCCCGCCGTCCCCTACTCCGGCCTGCGGAGCACGTAGCCCACGCCGCGAACCGTGTGCAGGTATTGCGGCGTCGCCGGATCGTCCTCGATCTCGGCACGCAGCCAGTGGACGTGGACGTCCACGGTGCGGGTCTCGCCCGCGTAGTCGTAGCCCCAGACGCGCTCGAGGAGCTGGTCGCGGGTGAAGACCTGGCCCTGGTTGCGCACGAGGAACGCGAGCAGCTCGAACGCCTTGGGCTTGAGGGGGACGGGCTTGCCGTCGCGCAGGAGCCGGTGGCCGGACAGATCCACCCGACACCGGCCGAGATCCACCGGGGCAGGCCCTTGCGCTGCTCCCTGGGCGGCGACCGTCGCGGCCTGCTCGGCCCGGCGCAGGATGGCACGGATGCGGGCGGTGAGCTCGCGCAGGCTGAAGGGCTTGGTGACGTAGTCGTCGGCGCCGAGCTCCAGGCCCACGACCTTGTCGACCTCGCCGTCCTTGGCGGTGACCATGATGATCGGCACGGCCGACTCAGCCCGGATGATGCGGCAGACCTCCACGCCCGACAGCTCCGGGAGCATCAGGTCGAGGAGGACGAGATCGGGCTTCTCGGAGCGGAACATCGCGAGGGCCTCGCGGCCGTCCGCGGCACCGACGGCCCGATAGCCCTCCAGGCCGAGGGCGTCCACGAGCGTCTCACGGTGGGTGGGCTCGTCATCGACGACGAGGATGGTGCGGGCCATGTGCCCGGGATCGTCAAGGGGCGCGGTTAACGACTCGTTCACGCCGTGTTCACGTCCTGTTCGCCGTGTCCGAGCGCATCAGACCGACGCCAGGCCCGCGATCGCCGTGTCGAGTCGCTCCAGGGTTCGGTCCCGCCCCAGCGCCACCAGGGTGTCGAAGAGGGGTGGCGTCGCAGTCTGGCCGGTGGTCGCCACCCGGATGGCCATGAACAGGTCACCGGCCTTCCAGCCGCGCTCCTCGACGAGGGCGCGCAGCGGCGGCTCCAGCTCGTCGGCCTCCCAGGTGACCTGGTCGTGGGCCACGAGGAGGGCGCGGGCGGCGGTCAGCGCGTCGCGCGTGGTGGCGCCATCCCAGCGCTTGGGGATGAGTGCGGCGGGGTCGACGGCGAGGTCGTCCTTCCACAGGAAGCCGACAACGTCGGGGAGCGCGGCGAGGGTGGGGATGCGCTCGCGGACCAGCGGCAGGATCGCGCGGAGCTCGCCCTCGGCGGGCTGGCGGTCGATCTGGCCGGCCACGAACGCGGCCTCGGTGAACGGCGTGAGGCGCTCGACGAGGTCCTGGTCGTCCAGGCGGCGGATCCACTGGCCGTTGAGCCACTCGAGGCGCTCGCGGTCGAAGCGGGCGCCGCCCTTCTGGACCTTGTCGAGCTCGAAGCGCTCAACGATCTGGTCGAGCGTGAGGACGTCCTCCTCGGTGCCGGGCGACCAGCCCAGGAAGCTGAAGTAGTTGACGAGCGCCTCGCGCAGGAAGCCCTGGGCGACGTAGTCCGCCACCGCGGTCTGGCTCTTGCGCTTGCTCATCTTGGTCCCGTCCGGGTTGAGGATGAGCGGCAGGTGGCCGAAGACGGGCAGCGGATAGCCCAGCGCCTCGAACAGCAGGATGTGCTTGGGCGTGTTGCTGACGTGGTCCTCGCCGCGGATGACGTGGCTGATGCGCATCGCCATGTCGTCCACCACCACGGTGAAGTGGTAGAGCGGGTTGCCGTCGCCGCGGACGATGGCGAAGTCGCCACCCAGGTTGGCGGTGTCGATCTCGACGCGGTCGCGGACCATGTCATTCCAGCCCACCACGCCGGGCCGCACGCGGAAGCGGATGGCGCCCCGTCGGCCTTCCTCCTCGCGGGTCTGGCGCTCCGCCGGGGTCAGGTTCGCGCACCGGCCGACGTAGGCGACGGAGGCCTTCGCCTGCTCCTGGGCCTTGCGGTCCGCATCGAGCTCCTCCGGCGTGCAGTAGCAGCGGTAGGCCTTGTCCTCCTCGAGGAGTTGCGCGGCGGCCTTCGCGTACTCGTCGAGGCGGGCCATCTGGCGGTAGGGCGCGTACGGGCCGGACTCCTCCTCACCGCGGACACCCGGGCCCTCGTCCCAGGTGATGCCCAGCCAGTGGAGCCCCTCGAGGATGTCCTTCTCGAAGGCGGCCGTGCTGCGGGCGACGTCGGTGTCCTCGAGGCGGAGGATGAACGTGCCGCCCGTGTGACGGGCGAACAGGTAGTTGAACAACGCCGTGCGGGCGGTGCCGATGTGCAGAGGGCCGGTGGGGCTGGGCGCGATGCGCACGCGGATGTCGGAGGGCATGGTGCGATTGTAGTTGGCGGCGGCGGCGGGTCCGCGCGCGATGACTACACCCCGAGCGGGGCTGGCACCTTGTGGAACAGCGACGGGTCGGCCTCGCCCGGGAGGACGCGGATCAGCGATGCCGGACGCAGGCCCAAGGTCGCCCGGCCCCGCGGCCCGTCGAGGGTCAGCGAGTCCAGCGACTCGCTCCGCGCCAGCACGGTGAGGTGGGCGCCCGGCGTGAGCGCGCGCGCCTCGAGGTAGGAGAGCAGGCCGGCGTCCTCCTCGGCCTCCTCGGTGATCCGCAGGACCGTGGCCTTGGTCCCCGACTCCAGCTCCGAGAGCGGCGTCCCACCGGGCCGGCTGCGGGCGGTCTCCTGATCGATGGGGTTGCCGTGCGGACACGTGGCCGGGTGGCCGAGCAGCTCGTCGAGCTTGGCCTCGACCCGCGGCGACAGCGCGCCCTGCAGGCGGGCGGCCTCCACGTCGCTCTCGGCCCAGGACAGGCCGACCACGGAGGTCAGGAGCCACTCGAGCAGCGCATGGCGTTTGAAGATGGCATCGGCCACGGCAAGCCCCGCATCGGTCATCACCAGGCCGCGGCCCGTGGATGGCTCGAGCAGCCCGTCCGCGGCAAGGCGGCGGCACATCTCGGAGGCCGCCTGCGCCGACACGCCGACGTGGCGCGCGACCTGGGCGGAGGTCGCGGTCCGGCCGTCGCTGGCGATCACGCGCAGGGCGAGCAGGTACTCCTGCGCGGCCGCGGAGACATCAGCGGGATCACTGCGTCGTTGCATACCCCCAGTCTAGGCGTCGGGCGCACTCGTCTCACGGCGTCCGTACAACCTGGCGGCGCCGATGACGAGCGCGAAGCAGTAGAGCACCACGCCCAGCGTGCCGCCGGCGCGGGCCAACGAGCCCGGGATGTCGCCGTTCGCGGTCGCCGCAACCACGCCCGAGAGCAACGAGGCACTGCCGGCCACGAGCACCGCGAAGGCGCCCAGGGCGGTCATGACCGGGATGGCGGCCAGGACGAGCGCTGCCACCGGCCACGCCAGGAGCGCGAGGGCGGGCACGAGCGGCGGGCAACCGCCCGCGGAGCAGCCTGCAAGCCCTCCGAAGATCGCGCCTGCGACGAGCGGCACCGGGGCGGCGGCGAGGGCCGCGAGCCACATGCGACCCCATGGATCACGCTCCGCTCGGGCGAGGAGGCGTTCAGGGAGGAATGCGCCGAGGAAGCCATCGTGGCCGGCCGATGCCACGGCCGCGCCGCCCGTTGGGGCGCCAGGTCCGTGGGGGGTCGAAGCGCCCGACCCCGAAGTCGTGTCAGGGCCCGGTCCGTCAGCGGCCTGCGTGTCGGCTGCGTCTGCTGGGTGCGTGCCCGGCGGGCGGGCGGGCGCCCGGAACCCGGCGGCACGCCATGCCCGTCGGCGGTACTCGGGGCCGTGCTTGCGCGGATCGGCGTACTCGCGCGGGTTGAGCGTCCAGTAGGTGCCCGACGAGGCGCCGTACCACGTGCCGCCCTCCCAGGCCGGGTCGAGCGGGGTCTCGCCGGCCTCGTCGTACGTGGTGGAGCCGGGGGTCGCCGTGCGCCGGTGGCGGCGATGGCGGTGCTCGGCCGGCCCCTCCCGGCGCTCCTGCCCCTGGCTGCCGGACCCGGCGCCGGCTGACGGGTCCGTCCGGCCCGGAGGCGGGTCCCCCGAGCCTGGGGCGCCAGGCCGCGCCCGCGCCCGCCACGCGTCGCGCGAGGCGCGAGCACGAGCGGCATCCGCACGCCACGGCTCCGGCGCCTGGCGGGGTCCTGCAGAACCAGTGGGGCCTTTGCGGCGCAGGTTCCCGTTCGCGTCCACCAGGACCTCGTACGCCGCCTGGATCGCCAGAAAGCGGGCCAGCGTTCGATCGCCCGCGGCGTCGGGGTGGTAGCGCTTGGCGAGGCGCCGGTACGCCGAGCGGATCTCGTTCACCGAGGCGCCGGGCGCGAGGCCGAGGGTCCGGTACGGATCCCCTCCTGTCGTCATCGAGCGCCTCCGTGTGGCCGGGGCGCCCGCCCCGGATCAGCCGATGAGCTCGCCCACCGGGGCAAGCTCGAAGCCCGCGACCGCCTCGGCCACGACGCTCCCGCGCGGGTCGAAGCTGGGCGGGCGGTGGTACCGCGCCAGCATCCGCAGGGCCTGGCCCTCCAGGATGCCCACCTGGGCGAGCGCCTCGACGGACGCCGCCCAGCCTGCACGCTCGTATCCTCCCCCATCTTCGATCTTCACGGCCAGACCGGATGCCCGCGACCCCGCACCGCGGGCGCCGGGCAGGATGCCGATCGCCTGGAGCGCCTCGGCGCCACCCTTCGCAACCAGCTGCCCGGGGGCCGCCTTCATGAGCGAGGTGTCGAGCCGGTCCCGCGTCCCGGCCACCATCTCGGGATGCGCCACCATCGCGTCGCGGATGACGCGGACGTGGCGGGAGACCGGGGCCCGCGGGTCCGTGGACGCCACGGCTTCTGGGTCCGCGAGGAACGCGTAGGACCGGGCGATCTCGCGCAGCGGGAACGCGAACGCGAACACCCCGCAGGCATCGATCGAGGTCACCAGGGCACCGGGCTCCACGGCGAAGCAGTCGGCCACTGCCTCCACGTAGGCCACGTGCGCCGGGTGCTCCTCCTGCCAGTATGTCTCGTACTCCCAGCCACCCAGCTTCGCGAGCAGCAGGAACGACGTGTGCTGGCCGGAACACATCTGGCGCAGCGCGCCCGCCCGCTCTCCGTCGCGGGCAAGACGGGCGGCGGTGAGAGCGTCGAGCGGCGCACCCTCGGTCCCACAGGCGAGGGCGGCCTGGGGGATGCCGGCCCGCCGGTACAACGCCATCAACGTCCGGACGTGGAGGTCCTCGCCGGAGTGGCTCGACGCCATCAGCGCCAGCTCCTCACCGGTGAGGTCGAACTCCTTCTGGCCACCGGCACGGAGCAGCGCCACCAGGCCGAAGGGCTTCACCGCGGAACGAAGGCTCACGACCCGCTCGGACTCGCCGGCCACGTGAAGGACGCGCCCGGAGACATCGGCTTCCACCACGTCACCGCGGTGGACGGACTCGACCAGGCCGTTGCGGATCTGCCGCACCAGGACCGGCGGGACGGTCCATTTCGCCGCTTGTCCCGCTCGGGACGAAGCCCTCGTAGCCATGGCGCGAGGATAGCGCGCGCCCCGGCCGGGATTCCGGCGATGTCTCCGGCGTCCGGCGATGTCTCCGGCGTCCGGCCCTCACCCGATGGCCTCAGGCGCGCTAGGATTCCCTCCCGACCGAGACGCGCGCGCACCGCCCGCCCCATGATCGAGATCGCGAGGGACCCCGTGACCAGCTGGCCGAACCTCCACGTGTCGCAGCACCCGGCGGTCCGCCACAAGCTGGGCATCCTGCGTGACGAGACCACCGAGCCCAAGAAGT
Organism: uncultured Chloroflexia bacterium; assembly: GCA_963748625.1. GTDB lineage: Bacteria > Chloroflexota > Limnocylindria > Limnocylindrales > CSP1-4 > CAIXZV01. The sequence continues at coordinate 634,298 of CAVVJT010000004.1, forward strand.
TCCGCGAGGTCGTCCGCGAGCTGTCCTGGCTCCTGGGCTACGAGGCCCTTGCGGATGCCCACACGCGGCCCATCGACGTCCCGACGCCCATCGAGGTCATGCGGGGTGAGGAGCTGGCGGACCGCATCGGCTTCATCCCGATCCTGCGCGCCGGCCTGGGCATGGTTGACGCGTTCCTGGAGCTGATGCCCACCGCGGAGGTCTGGCACCTGGGTCTCTTCCGGGACGAGAAGACCCTGCGCCCGGTGGAGTACTACAACAAGCTCCCGAACACCAGCGCCATCGACCTGTGCCTGATCCTGGACCCGATGCTCGCCACCGGCGGCTCGGCCACCGCGGCCATCGAGGTCCTCAAGCGCTGGGGTGCCGTCCGCATCAAGCTCGTGAACCTGATCGCGGCTCCCGAGGGCGTGGACGCCGTGCTCAAGGCGCACCCGGACGTGGAGATCTACACGGCCGCCCTGGACCGCCAGCTCAACGAGAAGGGCTACATCATGCCCGGCCTGGGCGACGCGGGCGACCGCCAGTTCGGAACGGGCGGCGCAGGCTGACCGAGGCGGACCCGATCTCGTGTTCCAGGTTCAAGGAGCACCGGCCGTCGGTGTGCCGTGTAACGGTGGTGCGAGGCTGACGCCTGGTGTTGCGGGCGTGCCCGACCTGCCGTGGCATCTCGTGCTGCGACGGTCTGCCGATGGAACCGTGGTGTTGGACGAGGAGGTCACCGAGCTGCCGCGCTGGTTCGTGCAGATCGGTGACGAGGTCATCGGCGGGACGCTCAACCGCTTGCCCGTTGAGGGTCCCGCTTGGCCGGCCTGCTTCGGCTGAGGCACCTGCGCTTGCTCTCTGCGTGGCTTCCGGCGGCGCGCTTGCGCGGCTGCTCGACATGGCGCACCTTGACACCATGACCACGGAGCCACCGCGCGCGCCGAGCGGACCCCCCAGGGAGCCCCCGGCGCCGCCACCGCACCCCGCAGCACCGCCCCCCTCGCCTCCCGAGGCGGCTCACGGCTGGTACACCGAGCCGCTCGAGACGAGGGAGGTCCGCAAGGCCCGCGAACGGGCGGACCGGGCGTCCCGACGGGCCGACCGGGCATCCCGCCGTGTCCGCGAGGCGGAGGCGCGCGCCAGTGGCCAGCGGACGGGAGCAAACCAGCTGCTCGATGTGATGGGCGACGCTGCGACGGCAGCCCTGACCGCCGTATCGGCAGCGGCCGACGAGGCGAATGCGAGGCTCGCGGCGAAGGCCCGGATGCGGGAGCTCGAGCACGCGGTCGCCACCGTGCGGGCGGGCGGGCATGTGGACGTGTCGCCGCCCACCCGCGAGGAGGCGCTGAAGCTCGCCGATCGGGTGGATCCCGGATCGGCTGCAGCAACGTTCGTGCGCGGCCTCGGGTTCCTCCTTGCCGGCATCGCGGCATTCGTGATGATGCTGGTCGGCGGCTTCGGCTGGTTCGGCCTCGTGGTGCCGATCGCGATCATCGTCACCGGCGGCTCGCTTGGGAACCGGATCGCGATTGCAGACCGTGGCCGCAAGGCCGGCCGGATCCAGTTCGAGCTCACGAGCGCCCGCCTCGCCGGGGCAGGGCTCGCCGCAGGCCCGGCGACCGGGCAGCTGGGCCCGGGCATCCGGCCGGCCGGCGCCCGCCCGGGACAATCACTCGCGGCGGACCCGGTCACGCCACGACCGACGCTGACCGAGGCCGGCGACCCGCGGACCCGCTCGGAGATCCTGGCCAGGCTCGATCGCCTCATTGCGAACATTCGCGGGCTCATGACGGACAGCGACGTGGCCACGCTCGAGCGCATCCGCGGCAACGCGGCGCGCGCCCTGCCCGCGACCGACGCGCCCCTCGACCTGGCCGACCACGAGATGTGGCTGCTGCGCCAGACGTGCATCGACTACCTGCCGGGCGCCCTCGAGCACTACCTCTCGCTGCCGTCCGACCGCGCCTCGGAGCCGGTGCTCGACGGGCGGTCGGCCCGGCAGGTGCTTGACGAGCAGCTGGCGCTGATCGAGCGCCGGCTCGACCAGATGGCAACCCGGGCCTACCAGCGACAGGCGGGCGGCCTGCTCACCCACGCGCGGTTCGTTGCCGAGGTCCTACGCCCCGACCCGTTCCAAGCGCGCCTGGCGGCGCTCGCCACCACGGTGCCGGTCCCGGAGGTGGACGCCGGCACGGCATCGGTTCACGCTTCCGAAGCGTCGACGACAATGGACCAGGCTGCCAGCGGGACACGCGAGCATGCCTGATCCGAGCGCACAGCAGGAGCCAGTGATGAGCGACCAGACCCTCGAACTGCCGGCGTCAGGGAACGGGCCGGGCGACGAGCACGATCCCGGCGACGACGGCTCCGCGGCGCCTGCGCTCGTCCTTGAGGCGCCTGCTCCCGTGGCGCCGGTCGCACCGGCCCAGGCAGCCGGCGCGGTCCCCATCGCGGACAGCGATCGAACGAAGCTCGATGACATGGTGTCGGGGTACCTCGACGCCGTCATGGCCCTCGACGTGCACAGCCAGGCGTTCGGCGACCGGATGCGGGACATCGGGAAGCTGGGCGACGACGACGTCCGGTCTGCCGCGTCCGTGTCCAACCGCCTGCTCGACAAGCCGATGGCCGCGATGCAGAACGGCGGGCTGACCCAGTCCTCGGTCGTGAGCCGGTCGCTCGTCGACCTCCGCCACCAGATGGAGGATCTCGACCCGTCCACCCAGGGCGACCTCTTCAAGCCGCAGAAGCTGCTCGGCATCCTGCCGATCGGCACCCGGAGCAGGCTGCGCGACTACTTCGACAAGTACCGCTCCAGCCAGCAGCACATCGACGCGATCATCACCGCCCTCTACCAGGGGCAGGAGGAGCTCCAGCGCGACAACGCGTCCATCGAGCAGGAGAAGGCCAACCTCTGGGCGATCATGGGCCGCCTTCGCCAGTACAGCTACCTGGCGCAGCGGCTCGACGCCGAGCTCTCCGCGAAGATCGCGGCCATCGAGGCCACCGATCCCGACCGGGCGCGCGTCCTCAAGGAGGACATGCTCTTCCCGGTCCGGCAGAAGAACCAGGACCTCCTGACCCAGCTCGCGGTCAGCATCCAGGGCTACCTCGCGCTCGACATCATCCGGCGCAACAACCTCGAGCTCATCCGTGGCGTCCAGCGCGCGACGACGACCACCGTCGCCGCGCTGCGGACCGCGGTGATCGTGGCCCAGGCACTCGCGGACCAGAAGCTCGTCCTCGACCAGATCGCGGCCCTCAATACGACAACCTCCAACCTGATCGAGGCGACCGGCCAGCTGCTCCACCAGCAGTCCGTCGACGTCAACACGCAGGCCGCCTCGTCCACCGTCGACATCGCCAAGTTGCAGGGGGCCTTCCAGAACGTCTACGCGACGATGGACGAGATCGACAGCTTCCGGGTCGGGGCGCTCGACTCCATGCAGAAGACCGTCGACGCCCTGTCCGGCGAGGTCGCCAAGTCGCAGGTGTACCTCGACCGCGTGCGTGCGATAGAGACGTCGGGAACCGCAGCAGGGACGGGTCTGGACATCGAGTGAGCCGGCCGAGACGGCCAGCCGACAGCGTGCATCCACACGACGTTGAACTCCGCGAGCGCCTGCCGCCGTCATCGCCCGGGGCGCCCGCTCGTCAACAGAAGAAACCCCGTCGGCCGGGGCCAACGGGGTTTCGTGCGGGATCGTGATCGAGGGCTAGAGGCCGAGGGCCTTCGCCTTGGCGGAAGCGAACTCCTCGTCGGTCAGCATGCCGGCGGCGTGCAGGCTGGCGAGGTTGGAGATCTGCGCCATCACCGGATCGACCGGGGCGGCTGCGGGGGCCGCTGCCTCCGCGGGCGCCGGGGCGGCAGCAGCCTGCTGGGCCTGCAGGGCCGCGATCTCGGCCTGCTGGTCGGCGAGCTGCTGGTTCTGGGCGGCGTTGGCCTGCTGGGCCTGCGCGCTCTTGTTCGCGCTTGAGGCGCCAACGTGTGCCGCGGTGCCGACCACGGCAGCGGTCATGAGGAGGCCGGGGCCCCGTCGTCGTCGCATGGGAGGTGGTTCCCTTCTGTCCTGTGGGGACGGGCTAGGCGGAGAGGAGGCCGGACTCGAGCTCGGCGTTGAGCATCTCGAGCGACTCCGGGCGGATGGTCGAGCGCTCGACCAGGAACCCGCCGGCGCTGGTGATCGCGTCCTTGATGCGGACGGCCCAGCGGTGCTCGAACATGATCACCAGCGCGGAGGTGTTCGGCGCGAGGCCGACGCCGATCGCCTGGATGTCCTCCTCGGTGAGGAGGCCGTTCAAGCCCTCGAGCATGGGCGCGAAGCCCGCGAACCGGGGGTCCTCCTTGTTGTCGACCTCCAGGACGGTGCACTCGCCGATCTCGTCCTTGCCGATGAAGACGAGGTCCACCAGGGCGATCGTTCCCGACTCCACGACTCGCGCGATCTCGTCAGCGATCGAGCCGTTGAAGCGATTGCCCTCGAATCCGATGACGGTGTACTCGAGCGGTCCCAAGACCATCGATGCCTCCAGACAGACGCCGGACGCAGCGGTGCGTCCAACAGGGGGCGAGGGTCGACGAAGGCCTGTCTTGCGGACGCCGGGCTCGCGGGGTGAGTTTACGCCCTGTCCGGTCACCCGAGGATGCCGAGCCCATCAAGCGCCTTGGCGAGGAACCACGTGCCGAACACCAGTCCGAGCACGATCATGATCGTCCGGTTGTAGCGCTGCAGGAGCCCGGTGATCCGGTCCAGCACGGCCGCCGAGCGATCCGGCAGCGCATAGGCGACCCCGAGCACCATCAGGTGGATCGACTCGGTCAGGGCGACGAACAGGATGAAGGTCATGACGGCCGGCCCGGTGGCCAGTCCCGCAGCACCGATCGCCGCGATGGCGCCGAGCGTGAAGACCCAGAACTTGACGCCGATCGCGAGCATGCCGACACCCAGGAAGTAGGCCTTCCCCGGCCGGATCCCATCGATCATCGCCATCCACTTTGGCGGCGGCGCGTCCTCGTCAGGATGCTTGAGCAGCTGCTTGACTGCCGTGACGTAGAACACGATCGCAAGCACGAGCAGCAGCAGGGACACGGCCGTGTCCGGTCCATCGGATGTCGCACCGGTGCTGGTCGCGCCGCCGAGCAGGAGCCCGAACACCAGGCCCTGCACCAGGCGGACGGTGGTCATCCCGGCGACCCAGGCGACCGCGGTGATCCGGCCCGCGCCGGAGCGGAGCAGCAGGACCGTGATGATGATCTGGATCGGGACCAGCGCGCCGCCCACGATCAGCGGAATGAGCGAGGTCCAGAGGTCGGTCATGGGAGCACGGGATCCTACTCGGCCGCGAGCGCGGCACGCGCCTGCCCGTCGTGGACCGCCGCCCGCTGCGCGGCGTCCAGTTCCGGGTGGAGGTCGATGTCGATCCGCTCGATCGTGCCCGTGAACGGGAAGCGGTGCGGGTACGGCCCCACGGGCGCACCCGTGTCCACTCCCACGTCGAGCGTCTCGCCGCTCATCGAGAACAGGAACGGGACGGTCCGATCCAGGCGGCCGGTCGCGACCTCGGCGCCGTCCACGGTGAGCCGAACCGCTCCGCCCTTGCCCAGCCCGCCACCGTCGTAGTCGAAGGTGACGCCGATCTCGACATCGCCGGGAGGGAGCGGCTCCGCACCCGCGATGCGGGTCAGGATCCGGCCGTAGAGGTTGTAGTAGTAGACGGGTCGCCCATCCTCGACGTAGAGCGACCAGCCGGCCATGTTGCCGCCCTGGCAGATGACCACGCCAGTCGCACCACCCTCCGGGATCACGACCTTGGCCCGGAGGTCGAATGACGTGTTCTTGAGGCTTACGGACGCGAGCTCGGGCAGGCGGACGTGGTCGCGGTGCAGGGTGAAGCTCGTCTTCCCCTCGAGCAGGCTGGGCCGGTTGTGCGGAAGCGCCCGAAGGGTCGTCTGGTCGCTGAGGGGATAGACGCCAAAGGTCCGTGCCTCGCGGTCGAAGATGCCCTTGAGCTCTTGGAGCTTCTCGGGGAAGCGCGCGGCGACGTCGTGCGCCTCGCTGAAGTCGTCATCGACCCGGTAGAGCTCCCAGCGCTCGCCCTCCCCGAAGTCCAGCGCCTGCGACCGCGTCCAGGGCAGACGGCCGTGGAAGCAGGCGGCCACCCATCCCTCGTGGTAGACCGCCCGGTTGCCCAGGATTTCGAAGTACTGCGTGGTCCGGCGGCTCGGGATGGCGGCGTCCTCGAACGAGTAGCGCATGCTCACGCCCTGGATCGGCTGCTGCACGGTTCCGTTGACCACCGCCGGCTCCCCGATGCCGGCGACATCGAGGATCGTGGGCACGAGATCGATCACGTGGTGGAACTGCGACCGGAGCTCGCCCCGGGCTGCCATGCCGGCGGGCCATGAGACGGCCATGCCGTTGCGGGAGCCGCCGAAGTGCGAGGCGACCTGCTTCATCCACTGGAAGGGCGCGTCGAGCGCCCACGCCCAGGCGACGTTGAAGTGGTTCTCGCAGCGGGCCGACCCGAAGTCCTCGATGTGCTCCAGGAGCCAGTCAGGGTCCTCTGGCTCCCCGTTCTGGAACGACGGCGAACTCCATGCCCCGTGGAGCGTCCCCTCCCCCGACGCACCGTTGTCGCCCATGAGGTAGACGACCATGGTGTTGTCGGCCTGGCCCAGCTCATCGAGGCTGTCGAGGAGACGCATCACCTGGGCATCCGTGTGGGCGAGGAACCCCGCGTAGACCTCCATCAGGCGGCGCGCCACCGGCTTGTAGCGATCCGGGTACTCGTCCCATGACGGGATCTGCTCCGGGCGGGGCGTCAGCGCGGTGCCCGGCGGGATGACGCCACGCTCCAGCTGGCGGGCGTGGATCTCCTCGCGCAGCGCGTCCCAGCCGGCGTCGAACCGGCCCTTGAACCGCTCGATCCACTCCGGCCACACGTGGTGCGGGGCGTGCGTCGCGCCGGGCGAGAAGTAGACGAAGAACGGCTTGTCGGGCGCGGCTGCCTTCTGGAGCCGCATCCACTCGATGGTCCTGTCCGCCAGGTCCTCGGTGAGATGGTAGTCGTCGCGGCCGACGTAGGGCTCGACCGGAGTTGTCTGGTCGTAGAGCGCCGGCTCCCACTGCGACGCCTCGCCGCCGAGAAAGCCGTAGAAGCGCTCGAACCCGAGGCCGGTGGGCCAGCGATCGAAGGGTCCCGCCGGACTCGTCTCCCACATCGGCGTGACGTGCGCCTTGCCGAACATCGCCGTGCTGTACCCGTTGAGCCGGAGGATCTCGGCGACGGTCGCGGTGCTGCGCGGGATGATCCCGTCGTAGCCGGGGAAACCGTAGGCGATCTCTGAGATGCCGCCCATGTGGGCGCTATGGTGGTTGCGGCCGGTGAGCAGGGCGGCTCGTGTCGGCGAGCAGAGCGCCGTCGTGTGGAACCGGTTGTAGGTGAGGCCCCTGGCGGCCACACGGTCGAGTGCGGGCGTCGGGACCGGGCCGCCGAAGGTGCTTGCAGCCCCGAACCCGACGTCGTCGAACATCACGACGACGACATTCGGGGCACCCGATGGCGCGCGTTCGATCTCCGGGCGCGACGGCGTCGATCCGGTCGCCAGCTCGGCGATGACCCCACCGAAGGGTCGCTCCGGGTGCGGGAGGGGTCGTGTGGAGCTCTCGGTGGCCGTCATGGTTCCCTCCGCGCACAGCGAGTTCCCAGCCGGCAGGCGCCCTCGGGTCACGCCCATTGTCGCCCATCGCACGCACGTCCCGGTCCCACGCAGGCGTGCCAGGTGCACGTCGCGCGCGCTGTACCCTACGCGCGAGGCCGGACCTGCGGCGCGCACGACCTCTCCAGTCACCGCCAGGTGATGCCGGATGGGTGCGCGGCCGGCCGAGAGTCCAAGCGTTGCGCAAGCCGCCCATCCCTTCAGTCATCGCGGAGCTGTTCGACGTGCCCGTCGCTCGCAACGGGCTGATCGCAGGAACGCTCGCGCTCGTGGCGGCCGCCCTCGATCCCAAGGTCTGGAGCGCATCCCTGCCCACGATCCAGGCCGTGATCCGGGAGCGCCCGAGCGTCGAGTCGCTTGTCCTCCTTGCGGCCATTGGGGGTGCTGCGCTTCTCCTCGTCGGCGGCGCCGTTGGGGACACGGTTCGCGCACGGCGGGTGATCGTAGGCGGGCTGGCCGTGGAGCTGGCTGCGGCGATTGTGAGCATGCTCGTTCCGTCGGGGCCGCTGTTCGTCGCATCAAGGTTCGTCGGCCACGGAGCGGCGGCGTTCGTCATCCCGGCATCACTGGCACTGGTCGCGCTGAGCTACAAGGGCATCCCGCGCGCCACGGCGATCGGCCTCGCCTACGGTGCCTACAGCGGTGCAGCCGCCGTGGCCCCGATCCTCCTCCAGCTGGCGCCGGGGCTCCGGGCTCCGGCCTTCATCGCCGCCATCGTGGCGTGCTTCGTCGCGCTGTGGCTCGTTCGCTCGCGGATCCCGGACCTTCCGCGACCGACGCTGCCCGAACGGCCATACGTGGTCAGGACGGCCGTCTGGGCCTTCGGTGTCATCTCCCTCACCGTCGGCCTCACCTGGGTGGGCGCAGGCTGGGACAACCCGCTGCGCGTGGGCTTGGTGCTCAGTGGCATCGCCATCGTTGGCCTCGCCCTCCTGCGCGACCGCGCTCGATCCGGCTCCGGTCATCCGGGGGTCCGCATCGAGCGACGGCCGGTCGCGATCGCCGTCGTCATCGGGGTGATCCTCGGGATCGCGCAGACGGCGCCGATGCTCGAGCTGCCGCGCTACTTCCAGCTCGTCCTCCGCTACAACCCGGTGCTCGCGGTCGTCGCGCTGGCACCGTTGTTCGGGGCGCTCGTCGTGGCGGGTCCTGCCGCGGGGTTCCTGCTGGCCCGCTGGTCACCTCGGCGGCTCGTCGGCGCGGGAGCGATCGTGGTGGGTGTCGGGAACCTGCTCCTGGCGCTCGTTGTCGCGACGGCGTCGGGCTACCTGCTGTTCATCGTCCCGTGCTTCCTGATCGGGGCCGGCTTCGTCGTGGCAACCACCGTGCGGACGGCCATCATCTTCGCCAGTGTCCCGCGCGGGCTGCCAGCCACGGCAGCAGCGCTGAACGAGGCTTCGATCTCGGTCGGCAACCGGATCGGCATCGTGATCGTCACGGCGATCGTCGCCGAGGTCGCGCTCGCATCCTATTCGAGCAGCGTGGTCGGGCTGCCGACGGCCGAGGGCCAGCAGGCCATCGCGGCGTTCCGGGATGTCCTCGTCGCGGTCGGGACGCCGTCGTTCGTCGCAGCGTCGGATGCGGTCGCGTCCGTGGATGCGTCGTCATACATGCAGGCGTACGCCTCGGGCGTGAGCGCCGCACTCGCCCTGAGCGGCATCGTGGTGGTCATCGGCGGCGCCGTCGCGTGGCTCGCCCTGGGCCACCGGGACCCCCTGGCGACCGTGTACGAGCATCGTGACGAGCGGGTCGTGACGGCGGGCTGACCAGGGCCTTCGATCGGCGGCGGGATACCGATCCGGCGTGAGAAGCCGCGACACGCGCGCCCCGGACATGCAGCCGCGCCGGGGTCCTTGCGGAACCCGGCGCGGCTGAGAGGCTCGGGGATCGCTGCCCGTTGCGTTACGCGACGGCGGGGACCGTCGAGTGCTTGGTGACCTTGCTGGTCTCGGTCTCGGCGACCGGGCGAGCGGCCCAGACCACGCCCAGGCCGAGCAGGATGAGCGTTGCGCCGAGGGCCGCGGCGATGGCCGCGATCCCGAGGCCGACCTGGAGGGTCGAGGCGGTGACGCTGCCGACACCGAGCTCGGCGATGAGCGCATGGGCCGTGCCGGTCCAGGCCTGCTCGCGCACCTTGGCGTCGAGCGGGTTGGTGCGGTCGAACCCGCTCCAGTAGCGGCCGGCCACCGGGACCTCGTAGGAGCCTGCCGCGAAGACCTCGCCGGCATCCGTCGTGACGGTTTCGTCAAGGACGACCGTCTGCGTGCCGTTGAGGGTGTGGTAGGCGATCGTCGCCATCTGGAACATGTACTCGGACGCGGTGTTCACGACAGGGTCGTTGGGGTTGAGCTCGGCGGTGTTGACCGCGTAGCCCCAGTCGTTGGCGAGGAGGCCCATGATCGCGGCCGCGCCCTCGGGCTCGCCGCGGTCCGTGAGCTGGCCCTGGTCGTTGTACGTGAGCTTGACGTTCTGAGCGGCGCTGAAGGCGGCGAGGGCGGTGGCGCCCTCCTGGGTCTTGACGTAGGTGTAGCCGCCGACGCCCGCAAAGACGAGACCGGCGAGGACGAGGCCGATGCCGACGACCTTGAAGCGGGAATACATGGGACGCTGATCCTTCCTGGAGAACCCATCCGCTTGGGGACGCGGGGGGCGGGACGACTGGACTGGGTGCTCTGGATGCTCCGGACGCACCCGGTGAGGCCGCGGACCTCGGGGTGCGTTCGATGTCGTCATGGTGCGCCGCGTCGTGGGTCTGCCACCGCGGCCGACCGGCCCGGATGGACGGGCCGTTCTGGCGATGTTGGGGTTCCAACGGCATGGTTATGACGGGCCGGGTGGCCCCCAGCGAATCACGGAGCCCCGTTGACGCGCCCTCTGTCGCAGCGTTACTCTGACCTCGCAACAGGAGGCCAGTGGAATGACAGCCCAGCGAGCACCCGACCGTCGCCGCACGCGCGCGGAAGAGGCTGCCGTCGCGCGGTTCGTGGGTGCGCTCGGCGTGGCGATGGACGTGGAGGTGTTCGAGCGGACCTTCCATGCCATCTACCGCGCCACGGAGGCCAGCCCGGACCCTGCCGATGCGGCGGCCGAGTTCGCTGCTGCGGAGCGCGACGTGCTGCTGCACATGGGCGCGAACTTCGCTCCGCTCCCCTCTGACGTCCCCGATCCGGTCGAGCTGACACGCGTCGCCTACGCGGCCCTCGTCCTGGACAGCCTGACGCCGGAGCAGGTGGCGGCGAACCTCGGGCGCACGGTCTCGCGCATCCACCAGCGCACCCGTGAGCGCTCGTTGTGGTCCATCCCCACCGACACCGGTGCGCGGTGCCCACGCGTCCAGTTCGAGGAGGACGGGGGCGAGATCGACGGCATGGGCCTGGTGCTCCGCGCCCTGCCACCGGACCTGCACCCGATCGCCGAGCTGCGCTGGCTGACGCTGCCGAAGACGGACCTGCGTCTCGACGGCACGCCCGTGTCGCCGCGCGACTGGCTGCGTGCCGGCGGCCAGGCCGAGGAAGCGATCGCGCTCGCCGAAGACCTGCACGTCGGCTAGGCGTGGCCCGCCTGCCCCGGTCGCCGCACGAGCGCCCCCTCCTCGCCCCGGACCCGGCGCTCGGCGAGATCACCGTCCTGCCCGCCGGGACGATCCTCACCCGCATCTACTTCTCGGGCGGGGCCCATCCGGGCGACTGGAACACGTTCCGGACGTGGGGGCCGACCTCCGCACGCTTCGACCACCAGGTTCCGCCACCGCACGAGCAGCCCGATCGCGGGATCCTGTACGCCGGGTCCGACATCACGACCGCCTGCGGCGAGGTCTTCCAGGACAGCGGCTTCATCGACGTCACGAGCGGTGACCCCTATCTCGTCGGGTTCCACCTGCGCCGGGATGTGCGGCTGCTCTCGCTGCGCTCGAACTGGCCGACGCGAGCAGGCGCGAGCCAGGCCCTCGCATCGGGCATCCACGCCAGCGGACGGGGATGGAGCATCGCGATCTGGGAGGACCTCACGGACATCGAGGGGATCGAGTTCGACTCGGCGATGAACCGGGGAGGCATCAACTACGCCCTGTACGAGCGCGCGCAGGACGCGCTGGAGTCCTCGCCCGCGAGCAACAACCCGCTCGTGCACCGCGGTCTTCGGGACCCGCTCCGCAACGCCGCCGTCGCACTCAACTACGGGCTCGGCTTCCCGGCGGTTCCGGGAGCGGGTGGCGTCAGCATCCTTCGCGTGGCGCGGGCGGCCTCGGGCGCAGCGTCCCGCCCTCGGCCGCGCCGCGTCCGCTAGGCGCCCGCCTGCCCGTCTCCCGCACCCCGGCCCCGCTTCCCGTCTCCGGTCCTGACTCCCGCTTCTGGTCCACGTGGGGGGCGTTTCGGCTCGTTGTGAGCGTGCCGTGCGTGCGGAAGTCGACCTTTGGGCCCCAGTGCGTGCGTGAGCCATCCGGATTCGCCCCCCACGTGGGGCGCCATGCGGGTCCCTGTGAGAAGCACTGGCGCCGCGCCGCGAGGCCGACGTACTCGCCGCGCCGCCGTCGACTCACCGGGTGCCCGTCAGCTCGCCGGGTGCCCGTCAGCTCGCGAGATCGGCCAGCCACTCGTCGATGACAGCCCGGAAGCGGCCCGGCGCTTCGTACTGCGGCAGATGCCCGATGCCATCCAGCTCCACGAGGCGCGCGCCGGGGATGGCCGCGGCAAGCGCCCGGTTCCAAACAGGCCCGCAGATCCAGTCGTGCTCTCCAGCGATGACCAGTGTCGGACAGCGGACCTCGGCCAGCAGCGGCCGCCAGTCGATCTCCTCGCGCCACCCTGACCATGCCTCAGCGATCGGGAGATGCCACCGCTGCTCGCGCCCGACGCGGTCGATGTGCGCCTGCGCTACCGGATGGTCCGGCTCGGCGAAGTAGAACGGCAGGTGGCGCCAGAACCCGTCGGCCATCGCCTGCTCGGTGGCGGGCGTGGCGGTGAGGGCCTCGCACCAGGACTGCCACGCATCGTCGAACCAGGGCCGATCCCGGAGACGGTCGAGGGCGGTATCCCGCTCGGCCTCCCAGGTCGCCTTCGGGACGGACCCGCCACCGGCATAGCCGGACACGACGATCAGGCGCGCCACGGCATCCGGATACAGCGCGGCCCACGCGGGCGCCACGAGCCCTCCCCACGAGTTGCCCATCAAGGTCACGCGCCCCAAGCCGATCCTCTGCCGCCACGCCTCGAAGAACTCGACGACACACTCCAGGCCGTAGCCGGTCGGGCCGGTGGGAGCCGACGAGCGCCCGGAACCCGGCGCGTTGACGAGGTGGCAGGTGAACCGGTCGAGCACCGGTGCGACATCCGCCCTCGCGAGGTGCGCGGGAAGGCCGGGGCCGCCCTCCACCCAGACCAGCGGGTCACCCGACCCGATCGCCTCCCACTCGACCGTCCGCCCGTCAGCGAGGGTCGCCACGCTGGCGAGCTCGATGTCAGGGAGCGGTGCGTGCCGGCGCGTGTCCACGGCCTGCCTCCCGCGAGGCCCAGGTCGTGACGAGGACCATCGCACTCCTTCCGACCGCTGGTGCGACCGGCGCCCGAACCCTAGGCACGCGAGCCGGCCTGTCGCCAGTGGCGTCCCGCATGCGGTTCCTGGTCCAACGGCTCATCAGCCGATCGCCGTCCGGACCGGGTCGGTGACTCCTCGACTGCGGGGGCGAGAGCGTGGACCACCATCCTCGTGTCCCGATCCACTGTTCGCCCGCGGGTTGCGGACGGCCTGCCGGAACGTCCTCGCTGCCCCGTCGGGGGCCGGCCTCGTCTCAGGCGGCGACCACTGCCACCAGCAGGCCGCCGAGCCGTGCCTCACTGCGCACCACCGTGAAACCGGCGGCCCGCAGCGACGCGAGGACATCGTGGTCGAGCCGGCAGCCCCCGCTCGCCCTTGCCCACGCGGGCGCCAGGCGGTCCTGGAGCGCAGCGACGGCAGCCGGTCGCGCCCGGGCATGCTCCAGCAGCCGGACGGTGCCCCCGGGGCGGAGCACGCGACGGACCTCGCGCAGGGTGCCGGCCACGTCGCCGACGGAGCACAACGTGAAGGTGGCGACGACGTGGTCGAAGGAGTCGTCGGCGAAGGGGAGGTCGGCGGCATCGCCCTCGACCAGCTCGATCTCCAGGCCGTGGCGGAGTGCCCGCTCCGCAGCGAGCGACATGGCCGACGGACTGATGTCGAGGCCGTGCAGGCGGGCATCCGCCGGGTACGCGAGCAGGTTGACGCCGGTGCCCACACCGATCTCGAGCACGTCGCCGGTCGCCTCCCGGGCAAGCCGATGCCGGTGATGGCGCAGGCCAAGGCGGTCCCCGGTCCGCATCAGCCCGTCGAGGAAGCGGGCAGCGCCCGGATCCGCCACCTGGAGCGCCGGATCAAGCGGTGGATGCTGGCGTGCCCACCTGTTGCCGCCGAGGTTGGCGAGCTCCATGAACATCGCCGCAGCGACCAGCTCACGCCGATGACGCGTCCGGAACCCGCGCGGCGGGTCTGCCGTGGGGCCATCGACGGCCAGGCGCTCGCCGAACGCCCAGGCCTCGGCCTCGGCCGGCGACATGGCATCGACCCGCAGGCCGACGGCTCCCGCCCAGCGATCATGGACGGCCTCGCAGGCCTCGCAGCGGTTGACGGATGTCACGCCCAGCATCGCCGCCTCACGCACGGACGGCGCCACACGGCCGGGCAGCAGGAACGCCGTGAGCAGGTCGGGGAAGCGGCGCCCGAGCGGCGGCAGCCAGCGGCGCAGGGCCGCGGTGGTGAGGACAGGGCGGACAGGAGGAAGGAGGTGCATGCGCTGGCGACCAGTCTGTGACGTTCTGAGGATGCGAGGCTACCTCAGCGGCCGGAGTTCCAGGCGACGCCGTCCTCGGTGATGACGATGTCCAGGGGCACGTCGTGTGCCTCTGGGGCAAGTCCCGCCACGAAGGTCTTCGCGAAGGCGACCCCAACTGTCACGGGCCTCGGACCCGGTGCCGCGAGCGTCCTGTCGAAGAAGCCACCCCCATAGCCGAGGCGCACCCCGCCAGGCCCGAAGCCGACGCAGGGAACCAGCATCACCTGCGCCTCCACGACCGGCGTGCCGTCGGGCGTCGGAATGCCATAGGCGTCGTCGCGCATCCGGACGCCGGGGTGCCATCCCCGGTAGACCAGCTGCGAGGTGGCCGGATCGATCACGGGCAACCCGACGACGCGTCCGGGGCCGGCAACCAGCCACCTCCCCAGGAGCGGCAACAGGTCCGGCTCACCGCGGATGGCCCAGTACGCGCCAAGGGCGGTCTCCTGGCGTCGGTCCAGCCACGTGCCAACCTCCTCCTGGAGGCGGCGGACCCGGGCGTCACGGTCCGGCATCGCCGACCGCTCGGCAATCAGCCGCCGGCGCAGCGCGACCTTGCCCAGGGCCACGACAGGGATGGCGTCTGGAATGGTGTCCGGGTCCGCAGGCAGCGGCGTGCTGGAGGGATCATCCATGGCACGGATTGTCCCGCCTCGCGGGGTGGCGCGCTCGCCGCCCGGGTGCACGTCGCCCGGGCGCACGTCGCCCGGTGCACGTCGCTCTGACGCCTGCCCCGATTCCGCGTATACGAGGCGGACGTCACGCGCTACCCTGCGCTTCGGGAAGCGTGACGCGGATCACCACCGCTGAGGAGAAGGGACACCAGGCCATGTGCTGCATCTTCACCGTCTTCGCGCTGCTCGGGCCGCGCGCAGCAGCCGTCATCTGGTGGCTCCTGGAGCCCGCCCGCTGGAACCTCGCGTTCAATGGCCTCCTTGTGCCGCTCCTGGGCCTCATCTTCCTGCCGCTGACCACGATCATGTACGTGATCGTCTTCCCTGGCGGCGTTGACGGGTTCGACATCGTGTGGCTGGCGATCGCGTTCGGGCTTGACCTGTTCACGATGCTCGGCGGCGGCTACAGGAACCGGCGGACCCTCTCCGGCTCGTACTGAGCAACAGGGTCGGGCGACGGCCGGGGCACCGGGACACCGGGGGGCAAGTGGACAATCCTCGCGCACGAGCACCCAGGCTGCGGACGTGCCTGCTCCTGGCCGTGAGCCTGGTGGTGGCCGCCTGCGCCACGGCTCCGTCCCCCACCCCGGCTCCGGCTACGACCGACCCCGCGTGGAACCCGCTCCGGGACGTGATCGACCAGTCCGCGGCCGTGTGGGACGCCCATCAGCCCGGCGCGTTCGCCTACACCGTGGCGCTGGCCGAGGGTCCGGCGACCGGGAGCTCCCGCTATCGGGTGTCGTCGCTGGAGGGCGAGGTCGATGCCCAGCACCTCGACGGCGACGACGCGGCGCTGACCGCGGCCGACCTCTCGGTCACGGCGCTGTACGAGCGGGCACGCGCGTCCCTGGACGCCGGGGCGAAGGTGGCCCTGGCCGTCGATCGCACGTACGGGATGCCTACCACCATCAATGTGGACGGTGCGGGCACGGACCTCGACTGGTCGGCCGAGCTCACGGACCTGGTCGTGGCGGGCGATCCTGCCTCAGGCCCACTCGCCCAGAACGCCATGGGCGCGGTCGTGGACCGGTGGTCTCGCCGCCTGCCCGACGAGTTCGAGTACCGCTGGACGCGGTACCGCGCCAAGGACGGGCCCGTCGCCTCCACCATCTGGAACGTCCGGTCCGAGAACGGCAGGATGCGCTCCTCGTCGGAGGCCGAGGCGGCAGGCGCGGTGCCGCCGGAGACCGCGACGCCGGGCGGCACCCTGGACCTGCTCCAGCGCGAGATCGCCGGCGGGGCATGGGTGGACGTCGCGGCCGACAGTGCGACGGGTCGGGACATCCTGGTCGCGGTGGATCCGTCCGGGTCGGTCGCGGGTGATGCGTACTGGATCCGGGTCGACTTCACCGATCTCGTGGCCGAGAAGTCCCGCGATGCCCAGGTGGCCGCGGTGCGACGGTGGACCGCCGGAGCGCCTGCCTCCTACAGCTACACCTGGCGCTTCCGGGGCGACGGCCGAGACCTGGACTACCGGGTGCGCGTGAACGGTGACGAGGTCACGATCCGCCCGCTCGACGGGTCCCCGGCAGCTGAGGGGACGTGGGCGTCACCGCGGATCGACGACACGCTCGCGATGCTGGGGGAGGTGCTCGACGACGGCGGACTGGTCAAAGCCACGTATCACAAGCGCCTCGGCTACCTCCAGAAGGCCGTGATCGTGCCGCACGGTGAGGCCGGCCGCGACGGGACCATCACGATCACCGGTTTCGACGTCCCCTGACGCCTGGCCGGGCGAGATCAGGCCTCGGTGGCGCGCAGCGCCTCGCGGACTTCGGTCACCAGCTCGAAGTAGCGGGAGTCCTCGCGGACCTCGTCCGTCCGGGGCCTCGGCAGGTCGATGTCCACGATGCGGGTGATCCGGCCGGGCCGCGCGCTCATCACCACCACGCGCGTGCTCAGGTACACGGCCTCCGGGATCGAGTGGGTCACGAACACGATCGTCGTCCCGGTCCGCTCCCAGATCCGGAGCACCTCGTCGTTCATGCGCTCGCGGGTCATCTCGTCGAGCGCGCCGAAGGGCTCGTCCATCAGCAGGATCCGCGGCTCGAACGAGAGGGCGCGGGCGATCGCCACCCGCTGCTGCATGCCCCCCGAGAGCTGGTAGGGCATGTGCCGCGCAAACCCGGAGAGGTCGACGAGCTCCAGCAGCTCGCCGGCCCGCCGGCGACGCCTGGCCGCATCCCACCCTACGATCTCGAGCGGCAGCTCCACGTTGCCCTCGACCGTCCGCCAGTCGAACAGCACCGGCTGCTGGAAGACCATGCCGTAGTCGCGGTCGCGGCGGGCCTGGCCCGCAGGCTTGCCGTTGACCGTCACCTCGCCGGTGGTGGCCGCCACAAGGTCCGCGATCACGCGCAGCAGCGTGGACTTGCCGCACCCGGACGGCCCGATAAGCGAGACGAGCTCACCCTGCCCGATGTCGAGGTCGATGCCTGCGAGCGCGGCCGTGGTTGAGCCGTCGTGGCCCGCGAAGCGCTTCTCGACGCCGCGCACGCGGACAGCGGGCGCGGCGTCCATGCCGGTGGAGGAGTCCGGGGGCGCTACCCCACCACCGCCTGGTCGGCGATGTCGAGCGCCTTGTCGATCAGCTCGAAGCCCTCGGCCAGCTGCTCCTCGGTGATGCACAGGGGCGGGTTGGTGTGGACCGAGTTGTTGGCGAGCATGATGTAGACGCCGTTGTCCCGGAAGAACTTGCCGATCGCCTTCATCTCGGCACTGGTGCCGTTGAACGGCGTCAGCGGCGTCCAGGGATCCTGGCTGCGGACAAGGTCCAGGATGCCGAACAGGCCGATGTTGCGGTGGGCGCCCACGGACGGGTGCCTGGCCGCGAGCTTCTCGTGCCAGCCGCGCATGACCTCGCCCATCCGGGCGGCGTTGCCGACGAGATCGTCGTCCTCGTAGACCTGGATGGTCGCGAGGGCCGCTGCCATCGACACCGGGTGCGACGAGTACGTGAGGCCGCCGTAGAACATGTGGCTGTCGAGCCACTCCGCGATGTGGTCGCGCACGGCGACCGCACCCAGCGGCAGGTAGGACGACGTGAGGCCCTTGGCCATCGTCATGAGGTCGGGCGTGACGCCCCAGTGATCCACGGCGAACCACCTGCCCGTCCGGCCGAAGCCCGCCATGACCTCGTCGCAGGCCATCATGATCCCGTAGCGATCGCAGATCTCGCGGACGCCGGCGAGATAGCCGTCGGGCGGGATGAGGATGCCGTTGGTGCCCACGACGGTCTCGAGGAAGACCGCGGCGATCGTGTTCGGCCCCTCGTACTTGATGACGTCCTCCAGCCCCTGGAGGGACTCGCCCACCGGACGCGGCTCCTTCTCGCCCCAGCGGTGGGTGTCGGGGTAGCGCACGACCCCCACGATGCCCGGCTCGTTGGCCCAGCGGCGGTAGTCGCCGGTGAGGGTCATCGCGCCCGCGGTTGCACCATGGTACGAGCGGTAGCGGGCGAGGATCTTCTGGCGGCCCGTGACGTGGCGCGCGAGCTTGATCGCGTTCTCCACCGCCTCGGCCCCGCCGAGCGTGAAGAAGACCTTGTTCATGTCACCCGGAAGGATCTCTGCCATCTTCGCGCCGAGCCTGGCGCGCATCTCGGTGGCGAACGCCGGCTGCACATACTGGAGCTTCGTCGCCTGCTCGGTGATCGCGCGCACGACGCGCTGGTCGCCATGCCCGATGTTGACCGACATCAGCTGGCTGTTGAAGTCGAGGATCCGCTTGCCCTCGGGCGTGTAGAGGTACACCCCCTCGGCCCGGTCGATCGCGATCGGGTCCACGGCCCCCTGGACCGACCAGCTGAAGATGGTGTGCTTGCGCGAGAGGGAGACGATCTCCTCGCTGGTCATGCCGGGCGCGGCGCTGATGCCCATGGTCCTCCGTTCCGGGCGGCTCCGTGGCCTGCCCGCATGCTCCCGCGATCGACGGATCGCGGCTCGACCTGTGTGAATTACACCACACCACCGGGGCACTCCTGACCCCGGACCCGATGCTCCCGCACCGCGGGCCATCCCGCCTCGACGTCGAACGCCGCTCCGCGCCGCGATCTCCGCGAGACAGGACCGCCGGCACCCGACGATGCCCCGTTGGAGGCAGGGCAGATCGCGGGGATCGGGGGCACAATCGGGCACATGGCAAGCATGCGCGCGGTCCCCCTCCTGGCAGCGCTCCTTGCCGTGATGGCGGTCACCGCAAGCCCGGCGCCGGTCGGGGCCGCCGGTGACAGGGTCGCCCCCGTGTCGTCAGCACCGAGGGCCGTGCTCCGGACCGGCGCCGCGGTCACCTCCGAGGGAGTCCCGTTCCGGGCGACATGGCAGGCCTCGGACGCGTCGGGCATCGCCCGGTACAGGGTGCAGGTGCGCATCGACGGAGGCAGCTGGGCCCCGGTGGCCACCACCTCGCGCACTGCCCGGTCCACGACCCTGCGCGTGCCCCCGCCCCACGAGGCGCAGCTTCGCGTGCGGGCCACCGACCGGGCCGGCAACACCGGGCCGTGGGTCATCGGGCCCGCCTTCCGGGTGCGACGCCTCGCAGAGGCTGATGCCGCCGTGACCTGGACCGGCACCTGGTCAGTTGTCCGCTCGGCGGGCTACCTGGAGGGCTCGGCCCGGCGGACGGACCGGGCGGGCGCGTCGGCGACGCTCGACTTCACGGGCACGCAGGTCGCCTGGATCGGCCGGCGGGCCCCGTCCGGTGGCCGCGCGGTCGCGACGGCATCGGGCGCGGCCGCGGTCAACGTCGACCTTGAGGCCCCGGCGGCGAAGGACCGGCGGCTCCTGGCGGCCATGGCGTGGCCGTCTCCGGCACGGCGCACCCTGGCGGTCACCGGCCGGGGCGGCGGCAACACCTGGGTGGACGGCTTCGTCGTCGTGGACGCGCCCGCCACGGACCCCGTCCTGGTGGGGGCCGGCGACATCGCCACGTGTGGCCTGGTGGGCGACAACCGGACCGCGCGACTCCTCGACGGGATCGCCGGACGGGTCTTCGCCGCGGGGGACACCGCCTATCCGTCGGGGAGCGCAGCCCAGTTCCGCGACTGCTACGACGCGAGTTGGGGTCGCTGGCGGCTGCGGACCTCGCCGGCGCCCGGCAACCACGAGTACCGGACCGCGGGCGCCTCCGGCTACTTCGGCTACTTCGGCTCGCGAGCGGGCGTCGCCGGCAAGGGCTGGTACGCCTACGACCTGGGCACGTGGCGTGTATACAACCTCAACGCGAACTGCACCCGGGTAGGCTGCGGGCCGTCCTCCGAGCAAGTCGCCTGGCTGGCGGCCGACCTGGCCGCGCACCCTCACGCGTGCGTTGCCGCCGTCTGGCATCAGCCGCTCTTCTCCTCCGGCGAGCACGGCGCCGACCCAGCGGTCCGCACCCTGTGGCGGACGCTGGATGAGGCCGGCGCCGACCTCGTGCTCAACGGGCACGACCACGACTACGAGCGCTTCGCGGCGCAGGACGCTGACGGCCGCGCCGATCCTCACGGCATGGTGTCGTTCGTCGTCGGAACCGGAGGTGCCGATCTCCGCCCGTTCGGCGCCATCGCCGCCAACAGCCTGGTCCGGGATCACTCGGCCCACGGCGTGCTCAAGCTCACGCTGCGGCCCGACGGGTACGACTTCGCCTTCGTGCCGGTGCCCGGCGCAACCTTCCGCGACAGCGGCTCCGGGACCTGTCGGTAGCGTCCGGACTCGCGCCTGCCAGAGGCGTATGCTCACGCGCATCATGGCCCCCGGGCGCCGCCCGGAGGCCAGCCGTCCGACAACGGCCGGCCCGCTGCACGGGCACACTTCGAGGAGGCTGACCGCATGACCCGAATCGTCCGAGGCGCGCTCCTGCAGGCAACCTGGACCGGCGACAAGGAGTCGATGATCCAGAAGCACGAGGGGTACGTCCACGAGGCGAAGAAGCAGGGCGCCCAGTTCATGCTCTTCCAGGAGCTGTTCTACGGCCCGTACTTCTGCCAGGTGCAGGACAAGAAGTACTACTCGTACACCGAGCTCATCCCCGACGGCCCCACCACCAAGCGCTTCCAGGCGCTGGCGAAGGAGACCGGCATGGTCCTCGTCGTCCCGATGTACGAGGAGGACAGCCAGACCACCGGGGTCTACTACAACACCGCCGCCGTCATCGACGCCGACGGGACATACCTGGGCAAGTACCGCAAGACCCACATCCCGCACGTCCAGGGCTTCTGGGAGAAGTTCTACTTCCGTCCCGGCAACCTCGGCTACCCGGTCTTCGAGACGGCGGTCGGGCGGGTCGGCGTGTACATCTGCTACGACCGGCACTTCCCGGAGGGCGCGCGCGCGCTGGGCCTCAACGGCGCCGAGATCGTCCTGATCCCGTCGGCCACGTCACGCGGCCTGTCCGAGTACCTGTGGCGCGTCGAGCAGGTCAGCCACTCGCTCGCGAACGGGTACTTCGTCGGCACGATCAACCGCGTCGGCATCGAGAAGGAGATCGGGCCGGACGACTTCTACGGCCAGAGCTACTTCGTGGACCCGCTGGGCCAGTTCGTGGGCTCCGTGGGCAGCCCCTACGACGAGGAGCTGATCATCCGCGACCTGGACTTCGAGATGGTCAAGAAGGTCCGCGAGACCTGGCAGTTCTACCGCGACCGCCGGCCGGACATGTACGGCGACCTCATCCGCCCCTAGGCCGACCTAGAGCCGTTCGGCAGGGTTGCGAGCACGCTGCCGTCCGGTATGATCCCGCGCGGCTCGGCTGTCTGGAGGAGGACGGCCGAGCCGCTCGATTCTCACGGGCCCCCACGAGAGGACGAGCATGCAGTTCGGGTTCACGCTCAAGCCTGACCACTCCATCGAGCGGACGCTGGCGCTCACGAGGCAGGCCGAGCAGGCCGGCTTCACCTACGGCTGGCTGTTCGACAGCCACGTGCTGTGGCGGGACCCGTACCCGCTCCTGACGCTCATGGCCCAGGCGACGAAGACCATGCGCCTGGGCACCTGCGTGACCAATCCGGCCACCCGTGAGCCGTCGGTGACAGCCTCCTCGCTGGCGGTGCTCAACGAGCTCTCCGGCGGCCGCATGGACCTGGGCATCGGGCGGGGCGACTCCGCGCGCCGGGTCCTGGGCAAGGCGCCGACGACCATGAAGGACCTCGAGCAGGCGGTCCACGTGATCCGGGCGCTCGCCGAGGGGCGCGGCATCGAGTTCGAAGGCACGATGCTGGAGCTGGGCTGGACCCCGGGGCACCGGCTCCCTGTCTGGATCGCGGGTTACGGTCCCGTGGCGCTCAAGCTCACCGGCCGCATCGCCGACGGGGCCATGCTCCAGATCGGCGACCCGGACCTCATCCGCTGGTTCGTGTCCCAGGTGCGCGCGTCCGCCGAGGAGTCGGGACGCGACCCGGACATGGTCCAGGTGATGGCGGCAGCGCCCGGCGCACGTGGGCGACCTGGCCGACGCCCGCGATCGCACCCGGTGGTTCCCGGCCCTGGTCGGCAACCACGTGGTGGACCTCGTGAACAAGTACCCGCGCGAGGACCTTCCGCCCGAGCTGACGGCCTACATCCGGGACCGTGAGAGCTACGACTACCTCCATCACGCGGAGGTCGGCTCGTCGAATGCCTCGTTCGTGACCGACGAGATCGTGGACCGCTTCTGCCTGGTGGGCTCGGTGGAGCAGCACATCGCGCGGCTCCGGGAGCTGGCGGACGCCGGCGTGAGCCAGTTCAACCTCTACCTGATGAACGGGAACGAGGAGGAGCAGCTCGCGATCTACGGGAAGGAGATCATCCCGGCGTTCCGGGAGGCGTCCACCAAGGGCTAGGCCGCCCGGAGGTCAGTCCTCTGGCAGGCCGCCCAGGCTCCGGGTGCGCGTGAGCCACGCGCGGCCCCGCCCGCCGAGGATGCGGAGCAGGTCCGGCGTCGACACGAACGGGAGCGGGATCAGGTCGTCCTGCGGCTGGTCCGGACCGAGCCGGAGTCCAGTGCCGTAGGCGACACCCAGGGCCACCGCGGCGGCCGTTCCCGGGTCGAGCCGCAGATCCGGGGCCGGCGCTGCAGGAGCGCCCGGATCCGCGTGTGCCGGGAGCAGGAGGTCGAGATCGCCCACGGCGCGGACCCCTGACGCCCGGATGGTGGTGAGGGCCTCCTCGGCCAATTCGCGAGCGCGCTCGGTGGCCCACCCGGGAAGGCGCACGCGGGCGGACCCGGCTTCCAGGGGCCGTCGCTTGGCATTGCGGGCCGCACCCGCGAGCACGAGGTAGTTCCGGGCGCCCCGGCGCATGCCAGCTCCAGCCGCTTGAACGTTGAGCTGGCGGATCAGCTCCACCTCGGGATGGGACAGCGAGCGGTTCTGGAGGTCCTCCACCGGCTGGAGCGTGCCCGGGCGCAACCCCAGGAGCCCATCGAACGCGCGGAACAGGAAGTCGTGGTTGCGGGGATCGGCCACGACGATCGTCACCCGGTCCGGACCGGCGACGGTGGCCCAACGCTCCACGAGACGCCCATGGTGGTGCATCTGCCACTGGCTCGACGGCCGCTTGTCAGACCCTTCGGCGAACTGGACCTTGAGCCACTCGTCGAGTGTCCGCGTGTTGCCGGCTTGCACAGCCTGCTGCCACTTCGAGGCCAGGATGGCGTCGAGCTGGCGCAGCGTGATCACCACCTGGACGTCGGGACCCGTGTCGGACAGGATCCTCCGCACGGCGGCGTCGTCCGCGTGGGCGAGGAACTCCGAGCTGTACAGGACGCGCGAGGCCGTCGAGCGCCGCATCTCGCGCACGAGCCAGGTCCACCACTTGATCGGAGGGGCCTCGCGATCGTCACGCGCGAGGGCGGGGGTGCCGGCAACCGCTCGTGCCGGGGTTGCCGTGTGGCGCCGGTTGCCCGCGTAGTGCACGCCCTGGCGCTCGAGCTCGGGGCGTGCGGCCCAGCACGCGCCCTGGAGCGCCGTGGTGCCGGTCTTCGACGGGCCGATGTGCAGGATGCGCGAGCCGGCCGGCAGGGCGGCGGTCGGCAGCGTCGGTGCTTCGCTGTCCACGGGTCCTCCAGGGCGCAAGAGTACCGCCCTGCCGCGATCCGGCTCAATCCACCCACGTCCTGCGTGCGAACCTTCGGTACGCGTGCCGTGCGTCGGCGCGAGTCCCTGTCGATCCCGCATCATCTGTGTCGTGCCCGGGCTCTACCTCCTCGTCATCCTGTTCTCGTTCGGCGGCGTCCTGCTGCTCGCCCACCGGTTCCTGCCGGGCGTGGTGGGCCTTCGCCTGCTGCGCCCGATCGTGGCGGTCCTCGCGGTGTTCCTCGCGTTCGACCTGATCGGCGCGGCGCGCGGCTGGTTCGCCTCCAACCTCGACTGGGTGGTCGCGTACGTCGAGCCCGGGATCCCGCCCGAGGAGCCGCTGCTCCTCGCGTTCCTGGCGCTGTTCTCAGTCGTCCTGTTCGAGTCGTTCCGGTGGCTGGCACGCCGGCGCGGAGGCGGTCCCAATGCCTGAGTACACGCTCGCCTCGGTCCTCGTGCTCGCCCTGGGCTTCGTGGTCGCCGGGGTCGCAGGTGTGCTGCGCGAGCGGGCCGCGTGGGCGGGGCTCCTGGCGTTCGGGGCGATCACGGTCGTGGCGGACCTCATGCTGACGGGACTGCCGATCGTGACCTATGGACGCGAGCACAACGTCGGCCTGTACCTGGGACCCATGCCCATCGAGGACCTCCTGTACGGGCTGGGGCTCTACCTGGTGGCCGTCGCGGCATGGGGCCGCCGGCCCGCGGAGGGGAACCTCCGGGCTGCCGACGTGGACCAGGGCGCCGCGGGCGCTGAACGGTGACCGCCACGATCCCGGCCGCCGCGCGGTTCGGCGTCCGGGAGCTGCTCCTCGCGAGCCGTCCGGTCAGCTGGATCAACACCGCGCTCCCCTACCTCGCCGCCTCCTTCGACCAGGTTCGCGGCCTCGACGCCGCCGTGGTCCTGGGAACGCTCTATTTCCTGATCCCGTACAACCTGCTGCTGTACGGGGTGAACGACCTGTTCGACTACGAGTCGGACATCCGCAACCCGCGCAAGCAGTCGCTCGAGGGTGGCCTCGTGGCACCCGCCAACGGGAGGCTGCTGTGGCTCTCGATCCTGGCGACCAACGTGCCCTTCGTGATCGTGCTGGCCTGGCTCGGCGGGCCGGTCGCGGCGGTCGTGCTCCTGCTGACGGTCGGCGTGGCGCTCATGTACTCAGCGCCACCGCTGCGGACCAAGGAGCGGCCATTCCTGGACTCCACCACGTCGGCCTTGCACTTCGTCCTGCCCGCGATCTGCGGGTTCCTGGTGACCGGGCGACCGCTGGCCGACCTGCCGTGGCCGGTCCTCGCGGGGTTCATGACCTGGGGCATCGCGAGCCACGCGATCGGGGCGATCCAGGACATCGAGTACGACCGCGCCGCAGGCATCGGGTCCATCGCCACGGCCCTCGGCGGCCGGGCAACGGCCTGGGTCTCGCTGATCGGCTATGCGGTGGCGGTGGCCATGGCGCTGACGGTCGCCTTCCCGTGGGGCGTCATCGCCGCGCTGGCCCTCGCCTCCTACCTGCTGCTGCCGCTGATGGTGCTGCTGCGCGACGACGAGCCGCAGGCACGCCGGGCCTGGCGCAGCTTCATGCAGCTGAACATCCCAGTCGGCTTCATCCTGGCCCACGAGCTGCTCCGCAGCTGGGACGTGACCAAGTACCAGCCCTGGGAGATCGTCGTGGCGGCGGCCGCCTGCGTGGCCGGCTGGACGTTCCTCAACGCGCTCCTGATCCGGTTCGCCGCGCGCCGCCGGTCCCGCGGCTCCACCGCGGACGCGCTGCCGCCGGTGACCGTGGTCATCCCGTGCCGCAACGAGGCGGCGCGCCTGCCGGCGGTGCTCGCGTCCCTGGTCGCCCAGCGCTACCCGGGCGACCTGCTCGCGCTCGTCGTCGATGACGGGTCCACCGACGCCACGCCGCGGCTGGCCGCCGAGGGGCTCGCCACGTTCGGCGACCGTGGACGTGTTCTCGCGGCCCCGCCGGCGCCCGGCGGCTGGTCGGGCAAGGGCTGGGCGGTGACGACCGGGGTCCAGGCCGCTACCACCGACCTCGTCCTCACGCTCGACGCAGACACGACCCTTGCGCCCGGTGCCGTGGAGACGCTCGTCCGCGAGCAGCAGGCCGCGGGTGCCGATCTCATCTCCGGCGTCACGCGCTACGCGATGCCGACCATCGGCGAGCAGGTGGCCATGCCGGGCTACCCCATGCTGTTGTTCGGCTTCCTGCCCGTCTGGGTCTCCGCGCTGCGCGGAGGGCGGCCGGCGGCGCTGGCCTTCTCGTACGGGCCGCTCACGTTGTTCCGGCGCGAGGCCTACCTCGCGACGGGTGGGCACGCCGCCACCCCCGCCACGTACCGCGAGGACGTGGATCTCGCCCGCACCTTCGCAGCGAGCGGGCGGCGGATCGCGACCGTCCATGCCGCGGATCTCGCAACGACGCGCCACTACGCCGGCAGCGCCGAGATCTGGCGCTCGTGGGCAAGGATCCTCCCCGGCTACGCCGGCTGGTCGGTGGCCGCGGTCCTCGTGCTCTTCGCGGGCGAGGCTCTGGCCTGGGTCCTGCCGCTTGCCCTGCCGGTGCTTGCCCTTGCGCTCGACCCGGCGCAGGTGCCGATCACCCTGGTACCCCTGGCCGCGCTCATCGCCGCGCGGCTCGCCCTTGCCGTCACCCAGCGCCAGCCGCTGCTGACGGTCCTCCTCCACCCGCTCACCACCATCGTCACGCTCGGTGCCCAGGTCGCCGCCCTCGGCGCCATGGTGGCCGGGCGCACGCCCGACTGGCGCGGAAGGTCCATGCCCGACCCCGCAACCCAAGCCGACACCGCCACCCAATCCGCCCCCACACCACCGCACGTCCCCGGAGCAGCCTCATGACCAAGCCCATGCACGCCGTTGTCATCGGCGCCGGCCTCGGCGGACTCGCCGCCGCCATCCGCCTCCAGGCCCAGGGCCACCGCGTGACGGTGGTGGAGCGCCGTCCCCAGATCGGCGGGCGCGCGTACCAGATCAAGGACCAGGGCTACACCTGGGACATGGGCCCGAGCCTCGTCACGATGCCCTGGCTCCTCGACGAGCTGTACGCGCTCGCCGGCACCACCACCGCCCAGCAGGTCACCCTGCGCCCCTTGGATCCCTTCTACCGGATCCAGTGGTCGGACGATCCGCGGATCTTCGACTACCAGGGCTCCCGCGAGGGCATGCTGGGCGAGATCGCCAAATTCTCCCAGGCCGACGCCGCCAACTACGACGCCTTCATGATCGCGTCCAAGGCGATCCACGAGCAGGGCATCCTGGTGGCAGGGCGCACGCCGTTCCTGGATCCCCTGCCGTTCGCGAAGCTCGTGCCAACCATGCTCAAGCTGGACGCGATCCGCTCGCTGCGCGGGTTCGTGGGCAAGTACTTCACCGACCCGCGCGTCCGGATGGTCTTCGACTTCCACTCGCTGTTCATCGGTGGCGACCCGTGGCGGGTGCCCGCGATCTACACCGCCCTCTCGTACCTGCAGGTGGCCGACGGCGTCTGGTACGCGGACGGCGGCGTCTACTCCATCGTCGAGAGCCTCGGCAACCTCATCCGTTCGGGCGGCGGTGAGATCCTCACCGGGCGCCGCGTGGCGGCCATCGAGACCAGCGGCAAGCGCGTCACCGGCGTGCGTCTGGGCGACGGCGAGCGGATCGAGGCGGACCTCGTCGTGTCCAATGCGGACACCACGCTGACCCGCCGCCGGCTGCTGGAGCCCGCCATCCCGGACCGCGCGCCGTGGCAGTGGATCCGGCCGCGCCACACGATGAGCGCGTACCTGCTCTACCTGGGCACCAACCGCCAGTTCCCGCAGCTCAAGCACCACACGCTGCTCGTCGGCGAGGACTACCCGGGGTTCGTCAAGCAGGTCACCCGCAAGCGGGAGCTGCCCGACACGCTGGCGCTCTACGTCCACGCGCCATCGCGCACGGAGCGCTCGATGGCCGCCAACGACGGCGAGTCCATCTACGTCCTGCTGCCCGTGCCGAACCTGGCCTCCCATGACGACTGGGCGACGGCAGGCCCCGAGATGCGGGAGCGCGTGCTCGACTTCATGGAGCACGACTTCGGCCTGGACGGCCTGCGCGAGTCGATCGTCGTGGAGCACAGCTTCACCCCGGCCGACTTCAAGCGCGAGCTGGAGGCGCCGCTGGGCAACGCGTTCGCCATCGAACCCGTGCTCTGGCAGTCGGCGTACTTCCGCCAGCCGAACCGGGACCGGACGGTGGGCGGGCTGTACTACGTGGGCGCCGGCACCCATCCTGGTGGCGGCATCCCGGGTGTGTTCCTGGGCGCAGACGTCACCGCCGGCGTGGTGGAGGCCGACGTCGCCTCCGGCCGCCTGACGCCGCGCTCGCCGGTTCGGGGAGGGTAGGCTCTCGACCACAGGCCAGCACAGGAGGGGTCATGGCGCAGGTCGAGCGGTACGACGGCGAGGCGCGGGTCGTGATGGCCCGCGTCGCCCGGACGTTCGACCTGGCCACGCGCCTGCTCCCGCCCGACGTGCGCACGGACGTGCGGCGCCTCTACCTGGTGCTCCGCACGCTGGACGACCTGGTGGACCACGGGTCGCCCGCCGAGGCGTCGGCCCGGCTGCGCGCCGTGGAGGCATGGGCGGACGGTGAGCCTGCGACGGGCCAGGAGGCCGACCTGCTCGCCGATCTCGCCGCACGCCACGCGGGCTTTCCCCGGGACGCCGTGGCCGACTTCTGCGCCGGCATGCGCGCAGACCTCGCCGGCCCGAAGCACGCGACCGACGCCGACCTCGACCTGTACTGCTACCAGGTGGCAGGGACGGTCGGGCGCCTGATGGCGCCCCTGCTCGGCGTGGTCGTCGGGCAAGAGCCTGCCGCCGACGCTGCCGCCCGGGCGCTCGGCGCCGCGATGCAGCGGACCAACATCCTGCGCGACGTGCGCGAGGACGCGGGCAACGGCCGGGTCTACCTGCCCGACGACCTCCTGGGCTCCGCCGGCCTGGGTCCGGGGACGGAACCGGACACCGCGGTCGCGCTCACCGAGCTGCCCGCGTGGCCGGAGTCCCGCCGGCGGGCACTGCTCGCGCCGGAGATCGCCCGCGCTGACGCCGACTACGCCAAGGGCCTGGCGGGGGTTGCCTGCCTGGTCAGCGGACGGCCAGCCATCCGCGCGGCCGGGGCCATGTACCAGGGGATCCTGCGCGAGATCGAGCGAGACCGGTACGGCGCCAGCGGGCGTCGGGCGGTGGTGCCGCGGCGGCGGAAGGCGCGGTTCATCCTGGGTGCGGCCGTGGGGCCGGGGTGAGCATGGAGACGGACCTCGTGGCGGTCTCGGTGACGCTGCCCGACCTGCTCGTGCCCCTTCTCGCGCTCATCGCCGGCTACCTGGTCGGTTCCATCCCCGTGTCCGCGTGGATCGGGCGGCGCGCCGGCGTGGATGTCGTCACGGACGGCGAGGCAAACCCTGGCTCGGCGAACGTCTGGCGGCTGGCCGGACCCGGCTGGGGCCTGCTGGCGCTCACCGGCGACCTCGCAAAGGGGGTCATGCCGGTCGCCTGGGGCCTTGCGACGTGGGGCTGGGGCATCGGCTGGGCGGCCGGCCTGGGGGCGCTAGTCGGGGCGTCGTGGCCGCTGTTCGGGCGCCTGCGTGGGGGGCGCGGCGTGGCCGTCTTCGCGGGGGTGGCGTTCACCCTCAGCCCGCCCGCCGGAATCCTCGCCGTGACGCTCACACTCATCGTCCTGGGTGTCGCGAGGCTGCTGGGGCGCAACGGACGGGTGACGGCCATCGCGGTCGGGGTCGGGACGTATCCGCTCCTGTTCTACGCGGCCGAGATGTCGCTCCTGCGGCTCGCGGCGCTCATGACGCTGTACCTGGTGGCCGTGGTGCGGTTCGCGACCACGCGCACGGACCGGGCGCAGAGCTGACAGCGGTCCGGTCGGCGCCACCTGGCACTGGCGCTCACTGCGCGGCGCGCGCACGCTGACACCACGTTCGAAGGAGGACGTCATGCGCAACGTCTCCTGGCACCCGGAGGGCGGCCCCGTCCCCGACTCCGCGTTCGCCGCTCACCTGCACGGCCGTGACCTCGAGGTTCTGGCCGATCCGGTCGCTCACCGCTGGCGCTGGCGTGTGACCTCGCCACATGGCGCGGTGCTTGCCGATGGCGCAGCGCCATCGCGCGACGCGGCCGAACAGGCGGCCGAGGACGAGGCGACGGCCGTGCATCCGCCGACGCCCGAGTTGTTGGACCGCCTCCTAGGCTGACCGACGCTCCCGGCGCGCGTCCTCCCGCGGCGCGCGTCCTCCCGTCCAGCGGGCCTGGTCCTCCCGCGGCGCGCGTCCTCCCGTCCAGCGGGCCGCGTCCTCCCGCGGCGCGCGTCCTCCCGCGGCGCGCGTCCTCCCGCGGCGCGCGTCCTCCCGTCCAGCGGGCCTTGTGTACAGGATTCCGCACAGGCGTCCCGTCCAGCGGGCAGGATGCGCCCCAGCAGCCCAGAAACGGGCAGTCCCTGCCGGCTGGCGGGCCATGTGCGCAGGATTCTGCAGACAGTGCCCGGCAGGCGGGAAGGGGCACGCGGGAGCCGGCAGGCGGGAAGGGGCACGCGGGAGCCGGCAGGCGGGAAGGGGCACGCGGGAGCCGGCAGGCGGGAAGGGGCACGCGGGAGCCGGCAGGCGGGAAGGGGCACGCGGGAGCCGGGTCGGGCCCGAACCGACGACCCTGCACCTGCGCGCAACTCGGGCCGAACGGCACGCCGTCGTACACCGCGCGCGGCCCCTTCAGGCGACCGCGCGCATCGCTACGATGGCCCCAGAGCACGCACCCGGCCGGTGTGGCCGGAGGCCTGGCTGCGAGGAGGAGCGATGCGGACGCTGATCGTCAACGGCACGGTCGTCACGGCAGACGGCTCGTATGAGGCGGACGTGCTGGTCGACGGCGAGAAGATCGTCGCGATCGGCGTCGGGCTGGCGGCGACGGCCATGGCAGGCGAGACCATCGATGCCACCGGCAAGTACGTGATCCCAGGCGGGATCGACGCCCACACGCACATGGAGCTGCCGTTTGGCGGCACATTCGCGAAGGACACCTTCGAGACCGGCACCCGTGCGGCGGCCTTCGGCGGCACCACGACGATCGTGGACTTCGCGGTCCAGTCCAAGGGCCAGCCGCTGCGCACGGGCCTCGACGCCTGGCACGCCAAGGCCGAGGGCAACGCCGTCATCGACTACGGCTTCCACATGATCATGTCGGACGTCAACGACGACACGCTGGCCGAGATGGACCAGCTCGTCGCCGAGGGCGTGCCGGACTTCAAGCTGTTCACCGCCTACCCGGGGGTCTTCCTCTCGCCGGACGACCACATCTTCCGGGCCATGCAGCAGACGAAGAAGAACGGCGGCATGATCCTCATGCATGCCGAGAACGGCCCGGTCATCGACATCCTGGCAGCCGAACAGGTGGCCGCCGGCATGACCGACCCGCTGGGCCACGGCCTCGCACGCGACTCCCGTCTCGAAGGCGAGGCGACGAGCCGCATGATCCGCCTGGCCGAGGTGGCGGGCGTGCCCGTGTACTTCGTCCACATGTCGGCCAAGGAAGCGCTCACGGCGCTCATGGAGGCCCGCAACCGGGGCGCGATGGCGTGGGCGGAGACCTGTCCCCAGTACCTGTACCTGACGCTCGACGACCTCGGTCACGGGTTCGAGGGCGCCAAGTTCGTGTGCTCGCCGCCCCTCCGGACCCCCGACCACGCGGTGGAGCTCTGGAACGCCCTCAAGCGCGACGACCTCCAGCTGATCGGCACCGACCACTGCCCGTTCGACTTCCACGGCCAGAAGGAGATGGGCATCGGCGACTTCCGGAAGATCCCCAACGGCCTCCCGGGCGTCGAGGAGCGCGTCGACCTGATGCACCAGGGCGTCGTGGACGGCAGGCTCACCAAGGAGCGCTGGGTCGAGATCGTGTCGACCGCGCCGGCCAGGATCTTCGGCATGCCGAACAAGGGCAGGATCGCGGTCGGAGCGGACGCGGACATCGTTGTCTATGATCCCAACCGCAAGCACGTGCTCTCGTCGTCCACCCATCACATGGACGTGGATTACAGCTGCTACGAGGGCATGGAGATCACTGGCGGCTCCGACATCGTCCTGAGCCGCGGCAAGGTCGTCGTTCGCGACGGCGAGTTCACGGGCGCCAAGGGCGATGGAAAGTTCATCAAGCGCACCACGGCAGGGTTCGTCCGGGAATCCTGACCGGCCCCTTCCCCGCCGTCACACACGCCGGCCCCGCGGTCACCGCGGGGCCGGTCCTCGTTCCGAGCCGCGGACCACGCTCAGGCGACGATCTCGTGCAAGGGGGACGGCAGCCCAAGGGCCAACCGGGCCTTCGCCTCGTCATCCACGCAGAACGACATCTCGGACCGGCCGGCGTGCCGTCCGACGTTGAACATGCCCGTCACGTGGATGCCGGCCGCGGCGAGCGTCTCGGCCACCTCCGCCAGCCCGCCGTGATCGTCCACGTCCACGATCAAAGGCTGGCCCTCCAGGTAGACGACCCCGAGTCCGTGGAGCACCTCGCGGCCGGCGTCCGCGTCGTCCACGGTGAAGATGCAGGCGAGGGGTCCGGCGCCCACACACGCCACCTGGTGGATCTCCACGCCGCGGGCCGCGAACGACCGGGCGAGCGAGGCCACGCCGCCGGGGTGGCTGTCCATCTGGATCACGAACTGGCCGGACATCGAGGCACTCCTCTCACTGGGACACGATGCTGCCAGCCTCGCCTGCCCGTCTCCTGCCCGACAGTGCCCTTCGGGGAAACGGGCGCAGCCCGCGCGGCATAGATTCACGATGGTCCACGCACAACCCGCCGCAGCTGGAGCGCTCGCCATGTTCGTCACCATCGTCCACTGCCACGTGAAGCCCGAGCACGCCGACGCCTTCGCCGATGCGTGCCATTCCAACTGCGAGGCCTCGAGCCGGGAGCCCGGCAACATCCGCTTCGACCTCCTGCGCCAGGCGGACGATCCCAATCGGTTCGTCCTCTACGAGTGGTACGTGGACGAGGCCGCGGCGAAGGCCCACAAGGACACGCCGCACTACGCGGCCTGGCGCGAGGCCACCGCAGACATGTTCGCCGAGTCCCGCTACGGCGTCCGCTACGTGGGCCTGTTCCCGGAGACGCCCGCCCAATGAGCGACCGGCCGTCCACCCCGCCCGACCCGGCTACATTGCCCGACCCGGCCGCCCCGCCCGTCCCCGCGTTCGTGCTGGGACGAATCCCGAGGATCACGTTCGGCGCGGGATCCGTCGCCCAGGTGCCCGCCATCGTCGCGGCGCACGGCCACCACGCCCTGCTCGTGACAGGCGGAGCATCGCTGGCCGCCTCTGGACGACGCGTGGCCCTGCTCGACGGCCTCGCGCGTGCCGGCGTGTCGGTGGCAGGCGAGGTGGGAGTGACCGACGAGCCGTCGCCCGAGGTGGTCGATGCTGCGGTCGCCGCGCACCGCGGGGCCAGCGTGGACGTCGTGCTCGCGGTCGGGGGTGGCAGCGTGCTCGACGCTGCCAAGGCGATCGCGGCGATGCTCGGGCCGGGAGCGGGCAGCACCGTCACCGATCACCTGGAGGGCCTGCCAGGCTTCCGGCCGTACGACGGCCTGCCCGTGCCGCTCGTCGCCGTCCCCACGACCGCCGGCACCGGCTCCGAGGCGACGCGCAACGCGGTGATCTCGAGGCGCGGCCCAGACGGGTGGAAGCGGTCCATCCGCCACGAGCGCATGGTAGCCGCGGACGCCGTGGTGGACCCGGACCTGCTCGCCGGTGCGGATCGTGTCCGCATTGCGGGCAACGGGATGGACGCGCTGACCCAGCTGCTCGAGGCGTACACGAGCACCAAGGCCGGGCCGCTCACCGATGCGCTGGCGCTCGCCGGACTCGCGGCGGCCCGGGAAGCGCTCCTGGCCTGGCACGCCGACCCCGACGGTCCGGCCGCCCCGGCCGCGCGGTCGGGCATGGCCTACGCGGCGCTGCTGTCGGGGATCTGCCTCGCCCACGCGGGTCTGGGCGGGGTGCACGGGCTCGCCTCACCGCTGGGAGCGCAGCTGCCGATCCCCCACGGGATCGCATGTGGCGCGACGATGGCGGGGATCGTTGCGGCCAACGTGGCGGCGCTCGAGGGGCGCGATCCGGTCTCGCCCGCGCTCGGACGGTACGCGGTGCTCGGACGGATGCTCGCGCGGCTGCCCGAGGCTGCGCCAGACGACGAGGCGCGCGCTGCGCTGGTCGCGGTCCTGCGCGCCTGGACCCGGACGCTTGCGATCCCGGGGCTGCGGACCTATGGCCTCACCGGGGCCGGCATCCCCGCGATCGTCGCCGATGCGCGCGGAAGCTCCATGCGCACCAATCCGGTGGTCCTCACCGACGAGGAGCTCACGGCCGTCCTGGCAGCCGCCCTCTAGCCTGGCGGTCGTGCTCTAGCCGGGCGGCTCCAGCCTGGCCGGCGTGCTCCAGGGTGCTCGCGGCGATCAGCCGTCCGCGTCCTCGTAGCCGTCAGGGTGCCGGCGGTGCCATGCCACGGCGCTCGAGGCGATCCCGGCCAGCGTCCGCGTCGCCCGCCAGCCGAGCGCATCCTCGGCGGCCCCGGTCGCCGCCCAGATGGCAGCAATGTCCCCGTCCCGGCGCGACGCGTGCCGGACCGGCACCGGCCCCCCCACCGCGGCCTCCACGGCGTCGATCACCTCGCGCACCGAGGTCCCAGTCCCGGTCCCCAGGTTCAGCGTCCGCGACGGACGGCCATCCCTGAGCCAGTCGAGCGCGCGGGCATGGGCCGCGGCGAGATCGTCCACGTGGACGTAGTCCCGCACCGCCGTGCCGTCCGGTGTGGGCCAGTCCGTCCCGAAGACCGTGACCGCCGGGCCCTGACCCAGGGCCGCACGCACGACCAGGGGCCACAGGTTGGTGGCGCCTGGCGCGTCCTCCCCATGCGCTCCGGACGGGTCGGCACCGGCGGCGTTGAAGTAGCGCAGGGCGACGTGGCGCAGGCCACGCGCCTCGAACCAGGGCAGCGCCCGCTCCACGAGCAGCTTGCTCTCCGCGTATGGCGTGGCAGGGCGCATGGGCGAGGTCTCGTCCACCGCACC
Organism: uncultured Chloroflexia bacterium; assembly: GCA_963748625.1. Lineage (GTDB taxonomy): Bacteria > Chloroflexota > Limnocylindria > Limnocylindrales > CSP1-4 > CAIXZV01. Next base: position 669,662 of record CAVVJT010000004.1, read on the forward strand.
CGCATCGGGCTCGCCGTACACCGCACAGGTTGACGAGAACACGAAGGCCGACACGCCCGCCGCGACCGCCTCGGCGAGCAGGCCCAGCGTCCCACCGACGTTGGTCGCAAAGTAGGCTCCGGGCTCCCGGAGCGACTCGGGGGCGGACTTGCGGGCGGCGAAGTGGACGATTGCCTCGATTCCCTCCTCGCGCAGGATCCGCGCCACGAGCGCCCGGTCCTCGATCGCCCCCACGATCAGCGGCAAGCCCGCCACCGCCCCTGCGTGTCCTGTGACGAGCGAGTCGAGCACGACGACCCGGTGGCCCAGGCCCGCCAGCAGGCGGACCGTCGCCGAGCCGACGTACCCCGCGCCGCCGGTCACGAGCACGCGCAGGGGCGGTGCGGCAGGCGGGTTCGGTCTGGCGTTCATGCCTGCTCGGCGGGCAGGACGGCGGGGCCTGGCGCCGTTCGCTCCCGTCGCCTGCGCACCGTCCCGACCCCACCCACGATCGCGAGGGCCGCGAGAGCGACCAGTGCGAAGGCCAGGGTGAGCACCTGGTCCGCGTTGAGCGTGCCGACGACGTCCGGGTCGCGCCAGGCAAGGGCGGCGATCGTGCGGCCGATGCCCCACAGGCCGAGGCCGAGCAGGAGGGCTCCGCCGTTGCGCCGTTCGAACACGTTGAGCGCCATCGCCCCCATCACCACGAGCAGGACCAGCAGCGTGAGCAACCCTTCGTACACCTGCGCGGGATGCGAGGGGAGTGCCGGCGCGAGCGAGCCCCATGGGCCGGGCGCGATGTACGCGGTTGCCCACGGCCCGTCGAAGGGAAGCCCCTGGCCGCTGCCGCCAAGCACCATCGCGAGCTTGCCGGCAGCCAGCGCGAACAGGAGCGGGAGCGTCACCGCGTGGAGCCAGCGCCCGAGCGGCGCGCCGAGCATCCTGGCGACGAGCGACCCGGTCAGCAGCCCGCCCGCCACGGCAAGGGTGAGCTCGAAGGCGCCCTGGTTGATGTCGAGCACGGCGGCCGGGGTGGCCAGATAGAAGTCCAGGTGGGTCAGCGCGTAGCCGAGCCTGCCACCCACGACCGCGCCCGGGATGACGGCGACCGCGATGTACAGGAGATCGTCGGCGCGCAGGTGATTGGGTTCCCCGTCCGCACCGGGCTCGGAGGCCGGTCGGTCGAGGTCCACCGGCGTGCGGCGCGCGAACACCGCCGCCGCCACGAGGGCGAGGAACAGGACGATGGCGTAGCCGATGGTCTCGAGCCGGACGCTCCAATCCCCGATGACCGCGATCGGGTCGAACGCGAGCTCGATGACGGGGAGGGATGCGACGGAGGGCAGCACGACGCGGGCAGTCTACCGTCCGGGGCCGGAACGCCGTCGACCCCCGGCGGGGCCGGGGGTCGACGTTTGCGTACGGTTTCGGGCAGCCCGGCGGGCTGCAGGTGGTTACGGCTTGGTGACGCTCACGATCGTCGGGCTGGGCATCCCCGACGCGCCGCCGTAGGCGACGCTGCCGAGGTACCGGCCGGACGTCAGTCCGGGGAAGCTCAGGGTGATCGTGCCGGTCCCAGCCAGGGTGGCCGCGGCAGGGGCGGTGACCGTCATGTTCCCGGCGCTGGTGGCCGGGACGTAGAACGTGTTCAGCGCAAACGGCGACGTGCCGCCCACGACGCCCCAGCCGTGCACGTACAGGGTCAGGTTGATCGGGGAGGCCACCGGGGCCGCGAAGGTGAAGTTCACCTCCTCGTCCGAGCCGCCGTTGGTGCTTGAGCCGACCAGGGCGGAGCCCTGGTAGACGAACACGTCGAGGTCGGTGCCGGTGCTGACGTCACTGTCGAACAGGGCGTACCGGGCGTAGGTGGTCCCCGCCGGGATGGTCACCGGGATGGCGACCGTCCCCGTCGGGTCCGCGGGGTCGAACGTCTGGTCCGGATCCTGGTCCACGGTCCCCGCGGTGACGTCGGCAGCCACGAGGCCGCGGGCGTCCGCCGTGAATGCGCCCGTGTACCCGAACGTGACGGAGTAGCTGACGTCCGTCCCGTCGGAGGTCACGGCGGCCGGCACCGCGAGGGCGACGGGCCGGATCACGACGGGGATGCGTACGACGTGGCCCTTGTCGCCGGTCAGCGTGAGCTGCCCGCCGACATAGCTGTTCAGGGTTGCGGTGTCACGCGTGAACGTGACGTTGAAGGGCTGCGTTGCGTTCTTGGCGATGGTCATCGGCGCCGGGAGCCCGACTGTGATGCCGGCCAGGCCGGTGTAGCTCGCCGTGTAGGTCTCGCTCGCACTGCCGACGTTGGTGGCCCGGCGGGTCACCGTCTGGGCGCCGGCGAGATCGCCGATGGCGATTGACGCCGTGTTGAGGTTGCTGGGGTCGATGGCCGAGAAGGCCGAGCAGAACGATCCGGGCTGGACGCCGCAGATGAAGTTGAGCCAGTCCGTGTACCCGGAGTTGAAGACCAGGCCCGGGTCCATCGCGCTGTTCGGCTGGACGTGCCCCGCACCCTGGCGGAAGATCACGAGCGGATTGGTGTTCGGGCCGTCAAGGACGTCGTAGCCCGTCGTCATAAGCGCCGACTTGATCATCATCGGCGTCCAGGTGGGCTTGAGCTCCTTGAACAGGGCGGCGAGGCCGGCCACGTGCGGGCTGGACATCGACGTGCCGCTGTAGAGGTCGAAGCTGCGGCCGGCGTTGCCTGGCGGCGCGACGGCGGCGAGGATGTCCTGGCCGGGGGCGATGAGGTCCGGCTTGAGCAGGTCGCCGTTGCCGGCCTTCAGCGGGCCGCGGGACGAGAAGCTGGCCGTGAACGGCGCAGCGGCGTTGGTGACGATCGTGGCCTGGTTGATGGTCGCCGTGGCACCCGGGGTGGCCGCGTACGCCTTGACGGCGGCGCGGTCGGTGCTCTGGAGGTGGACCGTCGGAACGAAGTGGAAGTCGGCGTTGATCGAGTTGACGCTGGTGTTGACCAGGATCATGCCGACGCCGCCGGCCTCCTGGACGGCAAGGCTCTTGTTCACCCGTGCCGTCACGCCGCGGTCGCAGACCACGATCTTGCCCGCGACCTTCGCGGGATCGAGGACGACGGAGCCGTCCGCCGCGCCATAGCAGAGTGCAAGCTCCCCCGGGTCGGCACCCGCCACGCCCGCGTCCATCGAGTCGATCAGCGGAGCGGGTCCGACAGGGGTCGCCACCGACGCGCCGTTGTACGTGACGCCGTTGCCGAGGGTCACGGAACCCGCGCCGTCACGGTTGTGCGTGCCGGCCGCGACCGTGGTCAGCCAGGGGCCGGGATGGGCGACGGTGCTGGTGGTCGGGCCGCTGTTGCCGGCGGATGCGGCGACGAAGACGCCGGCATCAGCCGCGTACAGGAACGCGATCTCCACGGCGTCGCGGAAGTTGGTCTGCGAGCCGCTGACGGAGAAGTTGATGACGTCTACGCCGTCGGCGACCGCCTGGTCGATGGCGGCGACGCTGTCGCTGTTGAAGCAGCTGCCCGAGGTGCCGGGGACCGCCCAGCAGACCTTGTAGGCCGCGATGCGCGCACGCGGCGCGATGCCGCTGACGGACCCGAACACGGCTGCCGCGCCGGTTGTGGGGGTGTTCTGGTTGCCGCCGGCAGTGCTGGCGGTGTGGGTGCCGTGACCGCCGAAGTCGCGCGGCGAGTTGTATTCGTGCGGCAGCTGCTCATCGATGCCGGCGTTGCCGCCCCATCCCGCGTTGTAGTAGCGAGCGCCGATCAGCTTCTGGTTGCAGTTGCTGGCGGTGAACTGCTCGCCGGGGACGCATCGGCCGTGCCAGCCGGGGATCTGCTGGTAGCCGAGCTTGCCGTCCTTGGTCCCGTTGCCGTTGACGCCGGTCCGGTCGGAGAACGAGGCGCTCTCGGGCCAGATCCCGCCATCGACGATGCCGATGATGACGTTCTCGCCCTTGGCCTGCGACCAGACGCCGCCCGGCGCGGTCAGGCCGAGGAAGGACGGCGTGGTAGCCGTGTCGAGCTCGCGCTTCGCGTCAGACGCGACAGCGAGGACGTCCGGGCGCGCTGCCAGCTTGTTGGCGTCGTCGGCGGTCAGGTTCGCGGCAAAGCCGTTGTAGCTGTAGACGTAGTCGTAGACCTTCTTGCCGCCAGTCGCAGCGAGCACCTTGTCGTGCTTGGTGGTCAGGAACTTGACGTAGGCGACCACGTCGGTGCTGAGCGGGTCGATCTTCTGACCGGGCTTCGGCCTAGTGGCCTTGAGGCCCTTGATGTCGCCCCGATACGCGACGACGGGATCGCCCGCCATCTGGACGATGTAGATGCCGTCCTTCGTGAACCCCTTGTCGGCAGACCACTTCGCCAGCGCGGACGTCGGGAACAAGGCTGCCAGCAGCAGCACGCTGCCCAGCAGCGCCAGGAGTCTCCGGTTCATGCTCCTCCCATGGGCATCAGCCCACTTGCGGGGCGTGCCGCACTCCGGCACTCCCCTGCTCCTCCACCGTCCGGGACCCGGACGGGACCAGCCGACCCCGCCCTTCCTCGTGCGGGGTCGCGGCGGCGGACCGCCGCATCACACCGGATGCCCCCGGCACTCCCAGGGGCATCGGCGCTCGGTTGACGGGTTATTTGACCCGGGCGTACACCGCGGCGTGCGCCACCATGCCCGTGGCATCCGAGATGACGAGCCAGGCCTGCTTGTCGCCGACCGCGGACCTCTTCGTGAACACGGCCTTGAGCGTGATCACGGCCGAGGCGCCCGCGTCGAGCGAGACGTTGGCGACGCTCGTGGAGAACGTCACGCCGTTGGGGGCCGCCCCGTACGGTGCGATCCCGACACTCCAGGTGGCCGCGGCATCGCCCGCATTGGTGATCCGCACGGCGACCGTCTTCGTGACACCGGAGCCCGCGGGCGTCGCGCCGAAGCTGATGCTGACCGGGTCGAGCAGCGCCGTGGCACCGGCGGCGGATTCCAGGTTCACGCGTCCCGCGCCGCCGATGAGGACGTCACTGACGGGACCGTCGAGCGTGTACGCCTGGAGGACGCCGGCGTCGGCGGAGTTGACCACCGCGGAGCGGACAGCCCACGCAGGCCAGTCGGGATGCTGGGCCACGATGATCGCCGCGACGCCCGCCAGGTGCGGAGCCGCCATCGAGGTGCCCTGGTAGAACGCGAAGCAGTCGTCACCGTCGCAGCCCGCGGTGGGTACCGACGACAGCACGTTCACCCCAGGGGCGACCACGTCGGGCTTCACGCGGAAGTCGACGTCCGTGGGGCCCTGGCTGCTGAAGTCGCCCATGACGTCCGCGTCGAAGTACGGGTAGACGTAGGCCGGGGCGCCGATTGCCGCGGCGCTGCCGGCCGCAGCCTTGAACGCATCGACGTCATCCATGCTGATCATGACGCCCGGGATTGTCGGATCGACAGGTGCAGCGCCCTTGCCCATGGCGATCGGCGCGCCGGCGAGCCGGTTGACGACGATGGCCGCGGTGTACCCGGCCTGCTGGACGTTGTAGACCTTGAGGCTGAAGTCGCACACGCCACGCTGGATGAGCGCGAAGCTGTGGCTGTCCGGGGCCGCCGGCAGGGACGAGCAGGCGAGGTGCAGGCCCGACACACCGGTGTCGTCGGGGCTCCCCGAGCCGTTCAGCACGCGCAGCGTGCCCTCGAGCGGATAGGCATCCGGGACGCCGAAGTCACCGAGGACGCCCGAGGCAGCGGCAGCGCCGGCGGTGACCGGGCTGACGACCGCATGGTTGACCGTGGAGGCGCCGGCCGTGAGCGCGCGGGCCGCGGAGCCCGGCGAGCCCACCGTGTAGTGGCCCGGTCCCTCGTTGCCGGCCGAGATGGTGAACACCATGTTCGCCTTGTCGAGGTTGTCCACGGCGATCGTGAGGAGATCCTGGATGCCGTGCGCGTTGCCGCCAAGGCTCATGTTCACGATGTCCATGCCGTCCACGTAGGCGGCCTCGATCGCGTTGAGGATGTCCTCGCTTCGTGCGTTCTCGACATCGGCCGGGAAGACGTTGTAGTTGCCGAGAAGGGCCTTGGGGGCGACACCCGAGATGCCGTGCGGGATCGCTGCGCCGCTCACCGACGCGCTGGTGTCCCAGTTGCAGGCGATGGTGCCGGCCACGTGGGTGCCGTGCGAATCGATCGCCTCAGCGGTGTACCCGCCCTTGCCGGCCTTGTTGTTGAAGACCCGGGCGACGATCACCTTGTTGTTGGTGAAGCGCTTGTCGCCCAGCTGCAGGTGGTTGTCGTACCCGAGGTCGGAGAAGCAGCTGTGCGTGATGTCGATGCCGGAGTCGATGACGCCGACCTTCACGCCGGCGCCGGCGTCCTCGGCGGTCATGCCCGCTTCGCCCCAGCCGGCCACGGCGCTGATCGCGGCCAGGTCAGGGTCAACGTCGGCGGTCGGGTGGTAGAGGCCCTGGAACTGCACCTGCACCACGAGGTCGGAGGTGCGGATCTTGGCGAGGGAGGTGCCATTGAGCTTGACGGACACGGCGTTGAGGGCGAGATCGAAGCCCTTGACGACCTGCGCCTTGGGGGCATTCTTGCGCAGCCACGCCTTGAAATCGTTGCGCTGGGCCGCGAGCTGCGCCCGGTACGCCTTCACCTTGACGCTCGAGAAGTCCACCTTCTTGCCCTGGGACGGCCGCGTCTTGGCCGATGTGGCCAGGGGCGCGCCCTTGAGCTGGACGAGCGCGTACGCCTTGGCAACGGTGGGCTTGGCCGTCGTCCCGTCCACGAGACGGCCGTTGCTCACGGCGGCACCTGCCGGCGCCGAGATGACCAGGGCGGCAGTCAGCGCCGCGGCAAGAGCGAGGCGGATGCGTCGCACGATAGGGCCCTCCAGGAGCCGGGACCGGGGGACGGACGGGCCTCCCCGGGATCGGCGGTGTAAGGCGCAGCGTAATGCAAATGGGCGAGACGGGAAACCCGGATGATTGGGCACGGTGGTGCATCCGGGAACCACATCCTGGTCGTCCTCAGAGGCCCCGGACATGGTGTCGCCCGGGGCCGATGGCTCCGGGCGACGGAGACGCGCAGCGGGTGGCCGTCAGGCAGGCAGGGCCGCGACGAGCTCCTTGACCGCGGCGACCGACTTGTCGAAGGCGACCCGCTCAGCCTCGGTGAGCGTGATCTCGAACACGCGCTCCATGCCCAGGCGGCCGAGGACCACCGGCACGCCGACGAAGTACCCGTCCACCCCGAACTCGCCCTGCAGGTAGGTGGCGCAGGGGAGGACGCGCTTGCGGTCACGCAGGATGGCATCGACCATCTCGAACGTGGAGGCCGCGGGCGCGTAGAACGCGGAGCCTGTCTTGAGGAGCGCAACGATCTCGGCGCCGCCGTTGGCGGTGCGGGTCTCGAGCGCGGTCACGCGCTCTGCCGGAAGCAGCTCCGTGATCGGCACGCCGGCCACCGTGGAGTAGCGGGAGAGCGGGACCATGGTGTCGCCGTGGCCGCCCAGGACGAACGCGTGGACGTCCTCCACGCTCACGCCCAGCTCCATGGCAATGAAGGTCCGGAACCGCGCGGAGTCCAGCACGCCAGCCATGCCGATCACCCGCTCGCGCGGAAACCCGGATGCGGCCATCGCGACGTGGCACATCACGTCGAGCGGGTTGGTCACGACGATGATGATCGCGTCGGGGCTCTGCGCAGCCGCCGCCTTCACCACGCCGCCGACGATGCCGGCATTGGTGGCGATCAGGTCGTCGCGGCTCATGCCGGGCTTGCGGGGGATGCCCGACGTCACCACGATGATGTCGCTGCCGGCGGTGTCCGCGTAGTCGTTGGTGCCGATGATGCAGGCGTCGTGGCCCACGACCGGCGCCGCCTCGGCGAGATCGAGGCCCTTGCCCTGGGGCAGCCCTTCGACGATGTCCACCAGGACCACGTCGGCAAGACCGGCCTCGGCGATGCGCTGAGCGGTCGTGGCGCCGACATTCCCGGCGCCGATGACGGTGACCTTGTTGCGAGCCATGCGCTCCTGCTCCTCGGGTGCCGCTGGGGGAGCGCCAGGGTTGCGCTCCGGGGGCGGATGTCTGCCCGGAATTCTAGCCTTCGGCGGCGTCCTGGCCGTCGACGTCCCGCGCTGCGGCGGATCCCGTCACGTGCCGCCCAGGAACCCTCCGTAGTCGAGCCGGCGGTAGTCACGCTCGCAGGGCTGACCATCCGCAAGCCACATCGTCCGGGTGTCAAGATCGTAGATGACGGACGCGACGGTCATGTCGCGCTCAGGCTCGGGGAGCGCAACGTCCTGGTGGGCGCAGATCCCTGAGGGCGCGTTCACGTGATCACGCAGCAGCGCCTGGAGGCCGGCCGGGTGAACGCCGCCGCGTGCTGCGCCAAGCAGGTCCATGGCACGCCGCAGACGGAACGGGCTGTCGGGGCTGTACCACCGCATCACGTCCTTGCGGCCGGTCTCCACCGTGTAGTGGTTGGTGTGCGCGACATGGTCCGGGTCGGGCCAGGCCAGCCAGACGTTCGCGTGGTCGCCCGGCGCGGTCTCGATGTCGACCGCCATGCCGTCGCTGCTCGCGACGAGGTAGTTCGCGGACGAGGCGCGGACGTGGCGCTGGACGGCATCGAGCGCGTCGGGAAGGGTCTTGGCGTCGAGGATGGCGCGCAGGATCACGTGGTACGGCAGGCCATGGTCGCCCCGGTCCAGGTCCGAGACCAGCGAGTTGGCGCACAGGCCGATGCCGTGCGAGTTCATCCCCGTCTTGGCCAGCAGGCCAGCCTCCACCACGGTCACGTACCGCGGGCCCTCGTCCTGGACGGCCTCGAGCACGACCGTGGTGTCCATGCAGCCGGGCTTCCAGTCCCAGTTCTGGCCCAGCAGCGTGTGGCCTCCCGCCGATCCCGATGGAAGGACCGCGAAGGAGGTGCACTCCCCTGTCCGGGCAGCACGACGCGCGACCGCCGCGAACATGATCTCCGTCCGGACATTGAGGGCCAGGATGTCCTCGAAGGTCAGGCCGGCCCCCTCCGCGATCCCCGCCATCTCGTCGAGGTATCGGGGATGGACGGCCTCGATCGAGGGCTGGTACGTCGCGGCATGCCGCGTCACGGTGTCCCAATCCCAGCCGGCGAAATGGGAGAACACCGTGCGGTACAGGTCCACGCTGGCGTGCACGCGGTCACGGGCAAGCCCGCCGTACTGGCGGCCGCGCTCGCGTGGACCTCCGGTCACCCGGACATGCGGGAAGTGGTCGGCCATCGGTCGAGTGTAGCGAGCGCTGCGTCCCCCGCGACCGCGGACACACAGGACGCTGGGCACGCACGGGCCGCCGTTGCGGGACGGTCCGGCCACCCGGACAATGGACCCATGCCCCACGTTTCCGGCCTGACCGTCAATCGGTGAGCCGCCCGTTCCACGTCACCGACGACGGCGCGGACGCAGCGACAGCCCTCCGCGCCCAGCGCCGACGCCTCGAGGAGGACGGTTGGGCGGTGGTGGACGGCCTCGACGCCCGGCCTCCGCTCGCGCGGGCGGTCCTGGCGGGTGAGGTCGCCACGCCTCGCGACGCCACGTCAGCCCTGCTCGCAGCCCTCGACGGGTACGGCCTCCTGCTGCTCCTGACCGCGGACACCGACACCCGCGAGCGGCTCATCGACGATCTGCGGCGGGTTGGGCCGGTGGAGCATCGCGAGGCTGCCCTGACCGCCGCTCCCGGGCCGGAGGAGCTCTCGGAGGACGGCCGCGCGATCCTGGCGTTGCTCGCCGAGGGCTACACCCTCGGTGAGGCGGCTGCGCGCCTCGCCCTCAGCCGCCGGACCGCCGACCGGCGCCTCAGCGAGGCGCGGCAGGCCCTCGGTGTGACGAGGACCACCGAGGCCATCGCGATCGCCGCGCGCCGCGGCCTGCTCCGGCCGCGCTGACCCCCACCGGCCGCGCTGACCCCGGGGGACAGGCAACGGCCCCGTCCGGGAACCGGACGGGGCCGTCGGGCTGGCGCGGGAGGGGCGTCGCCGACCGGGGTCGGCCGGTCAGTCGACCAGGAGGTCGGCGTCGAGGCGGATCGGGCCGGCCTCGCGGACGGCCTCGGACACGCCGTCGGCGTACTTCTTGAAGTTCTCGTGGAACATCGCGGCGATCTTGCGCGCCGTCCGGTCGTAGGCGTCCTTGTCGGCCCAGGTGTTGCGCGGCAGGAGCACCTCGTCGGGCACGCCCGGCACGCTGGTGGGGACCATCACGTTGAAGATCGGGTCCATCACGAACTCGGCGTTGTCGAGCTCCCCGTTGATGGCAGCGCGGGCCATGTTCCGGGTGTGGTTGATGTTCATCCGGTGACCGGTGCCGTACGGGCCGCCGGTCCAGCCGGTGTTGATCAGCCAGACGGGCACGTCGTACGTGTCGAGGCGGTCCATGAGCATGTGGGCGTACTCGCCCGGGTGGCGGGGCAGGAACGGCTGGCCGAAGCCCGGCGGAGAACGTGGCCGACGGCTCCATCACACCGACCTCGGTGCCGGCAAGCTTCGCCGTGTAGCCGCTGATGAAGTGGTACGCCGCCTGCTCCGGCGTCAGCTTCGAGATGGGAGGCAGCACGCCGAACGCGTCGGCCGTGAGGAAGACGACGTTCTTGGGGCCGGGGGCGACGCCCGTGGGATCCGCGTTGCCGATGAAGTGGAGCGGGTACGCCGCCCGGGTGTTCTCCGTGAAGCGCTCGGAGTCGAGGTCGAGGTCCCGGGTGCCCTCGGTGAAGTCCGTGTTCTCCAGGATCGTGCCGAAGCGCTTCGTGGTGGCGAAGATGTCCGGCTCGTACATCGGCGAGAGGCGGATGGTCTTGGCGTAGCAGCCACCCTCGAAGTTGAAGGTGTAGCCCTCGCCCCAGCCGTGCTCGTCGTCGCCGATGAGCGAGCGGAGCGGATCGGCCGAGAGGGTGGTCTTCCCCGTGCCCGAGAGGCCGAAGAAGATGCAGGCGTCGCCGCCGGGCCCACGTTGATGCTGGAGTGCATCGGGAGGACCTTCTCGTCCGGCATGAGGTAGTTCATGACGGTGAAGGCCGACTTCTTGATCTCGCCCGCGTACTTGGTGCCGACGATGATGATCTCCATCCGCTTGAGGTGGAGCAGGATCGCCGTGCTGGACTGCGGACGCCCTCGGTCGCAGGATCGGCCTGGAACGAGGGCACGTTGATGATCGTGAAGTTCGGGACGAACGTCGCGAGGTCCTCGCGCGCCGGCCGCCGGAACAGGTTCCGGGCGAAGATCGAGGCCCAGGCGGTCTCGGTGTAGACGCGGAGGCTGCGGCGATGCTCCAGGTGCGCGCCGATGTACATGTCCTGCGCGTACAGGCGCTTGTCGGCCACGTACGTCGACGAGGCGGGCGCGGAGCCTGTCGTAGTGCTCCTCGGACAGCTCGTGGTTGACCTCGCCCCACCAGACCTTGTCCTGGCTCCAGGGCTCCTTGACGACGAACTTGTCCTTGGGCGAGCGGCCGGTGTGGGGTCCGGTGCGGACGACGAGCGGACCCTCGGCGGCAAGCTGGCCCTCGTCCTCGCGCAGGGAGCGCTCGTACAGCTCGGCGACGGACAGGTTGGCGACGACGCTGCCGCCGATCTGGCTGGGAGACGTCATGACCACGCGGATACCTCGGCTGCGGGGCGGGCGCGAACGCCCGCGGACTTCCCGTGACCGGCCGCGCGTGACGGGGCCCGTGGGGACCCGGGAGTCGGCTTCCGCAGTCAAGGTCGCGATTCGGTTGCGCGCATTCTACCGCTCGAGGCAACCCCGCACCGGGTGGGCCGTTCCGCCTGTCGGCGCGGCCCCGACCGGACCGTCCGCATGTCCGTCCGGCAGGCCCGGGGGCAGGCCCGGCGGGCCGGCCGTGCCGGCGGCCCCTGCGCCGTGCTCGATCGCCGGATTGCACCGCGCCGCACCGCGACACGTCCCGGCCACCTGCCGCACCATGACGGCATGGACAACCGCGCGAACTCCGGTCATCCTGGGTCGTGACCAGGTCCGCGCGCTGGTCGCCGATGCCCTCGCGTCGGACCGGCCCGTCCTCCTGACCGGCGAGGCGGGCATCGGCAAGACGACCGTGGCGCGCGCGGCCATCAGCCGACGCAGGGCGCGGTGCCTGGCACGGGGCGGGCTTCGCGACGCTCTCGGCCATGCCCTACACGGCGCTGCGGCTCGCACTCGGATCGCCGGTTGCGGGTGCACCGGGCGAGGTCGCGGCTCGCGTGGAGTCGGTCGTGGGCAACGACGTCCTCCTGCTCGACGACCTGCAGTGGGTGGACCGCGACACCATGGCGGTGGTCCAGCTGCTTGCCGGCCGGGTGGCCATGGTGGCCACGGCGCGCACGGGCGACGCCGCCTTCATCACCGGACCGGCAGGTGCCGCGGTGGTCCACGTGCGGCTCGATCCGCTGGCGGCCGAGGAGGCGGCGGCGATCGTGCGCCGAGCCCGCCCGACCTGGCCGCCGGCGGCCGTCCGGCGCGTGCTCGACCGCGCGGGCGGCAACCCGCTGCTCCTCGAGGAGCTCGCCCGCGATGGCCGGGAGTCCGCCACGATCGCCCGGGCACTCACCAGTCACCTGGCACGGGCATCAGCTCCCGCCCGCCAGGCGCTCGGCCGCCTGGCCGTGGCGGACCGGCCCCTGCCCGTCTCGGCCGCGGGCGCGTCGCTCGCGGAGCTGCTGGACCTTGCCCTGGTCGTCCGGACGGGCGAGGAGGTCGCCATCCGTCACGCCCTCATCGCCGAGGCGATGCTCGCGGACCTGGGCGATGACGAACGCCGGAACGCGCACCTCGAGGTCGCCGCGATCGTCACGGCCGACGTGGATGTCGCGCTCCACCTCGCCCGCGGCGGCCGGACGACGGAGGCCGTGGCCACCGCCCTCCGCGCCGCCGGCGGGACGCACCGATCTACGCACCCGTGCCGCGCTGCTGCGGATCGCCGCGGAGGCCGCCACCGGCGCCGGGCTCGCTCGCCATCCGGGCGCAGGCTGCGGAGGCGGCGCTTGACCTCGACGACCTTGACAGCGCCGCAGCCCTGCTCGACTGGCATCGGCGCGGACGACCCGGACACCGAGGTGAACACCCAGGTCCTGCAGCTGGCCATGAGCACCTGGGACCGGCGTGGGGAGATGGCGCGCGCCGAGGCGGCCTGGGAGGAGGCACGCGCGCTTGCCGGTGAACCCGTCCGGGCCGGGTGGCAAGGGTCCTGGCGACGGATCGTGCCGTGATGCTGGCCAACCTCGGGCGGGTCGACGAGGCGATCGCGCTGGTCGACGCCGCGGACAGGGCCGACGTGCGGCGCGAGCCGGACAACGTGGTGGCCCGGGCCAACCTGTGCTCGCTGCTGCGGTTCTTCAAGGGCGAGGACGTCCCGCTCGAGGACCTCGAGGCATGGGCCGAGGAGGCTGTCCGCGGACGCCAGCCGGGGGCGTCGGCCCGAGTGACCAACGTCTACAGCGTGACCCTCGCGATGCGCGGCCCGGCCGCGGCGCTGGCCTTCATCGACACCTGGGCGCCCCGGCTCCAGGCCATCGGGGTGGACCCCGTGCGGCTCGTTGTCGAACGGGTGCAGGCTCTGCTGTTCACCGGTCGGCCGGCCGACGCCGTGGTCGCAGCGGACGACCTCCTGGAGCGTCCCCTCCCGACGACCTTCGTGGGCGTGACGCTGATCGCCCGCGCGGAGGCCTGCTGCCAGATGGGCCGCTTCGCCGATGCGGAGGCCTCGCTGCGCCGGGCGGAGCCGTACATCACCGACGACTGGAGCAGCCGCGGCGAATCGCTCACGACGGCGGCGCATGTCGCACTGCTCGCGGGGAGACCCCGCGAGGCGATCGCCCTGGCCGAGTCCGCGATGGCCGTGCCGACGCACTATGCGGGCAACTACCAGCTCACGGCACTGATCCGCGCGTGGGCACAGGTTGAGCTCGGCGTCCCGCCGTCACCGCTGCCCGAGGCGACCGCCTCGTGGGTCCGCGACGCAGCCACTGCGGAGATGGCGGTCCCTCGCGATCTCCGCCGACGGCCGCGCGGCGATGGCGATGTTCGACGATGCCGCGGCCGCCTGGGGCGGCAACCTCGTCGGGCGCCGGCTGGTCTGCGCGTGGGGTGCCGGCGAGGCGGCCCGTCGGGCAGGCGACCCGTCGACCGTGGACCGCCTGCGCGCCGTGCTGGACGCCGCGGAGGCCGGCGGCTACGAGCCGGTGGCGGCGCGCGTGCGGCGGTCCCTGCGGCTCGCCGGCATCCGGGTCAGCCGTCGCTCGACAACTGGCGCGGACAGCCTCCTGACCGCCCGCGAGCGGGAGATCCTCGATCTCGTCGCAGGCGGCCACTCGAACATCGAGATCGCCCGCCGGATGGGCCTCGGCAGGCCGACCGTCACCCGCATGCTCTCGAGCGCCATGGCCAAGCTGGGCGCGGAGTACGCGGGCCCATGCGGTGACGCCTTGCCCAGCGCCACGGCTGAGCCTGCCGCGGACCGCGCGGATACGGACTCGTCCAGCCTCACCGAGGTGCCCGCGATGCCGCGGCGAGCGGTCCGCCGCGACCCGGCGGGCCACCGCGTACGCGGCCGACTGACCCGTCAGCGCCTCGAGGAACGGGTGGCGTTCCAGGGTGAACAGGTCCATGTCGGTCAGCGCCGTGACGCTGGCCGTGCGGGCCACGTCGTGAAGGAGCGCGATCTCGCCGAAGCCGTCGCCCGGACCGAGCCGGTTGAGCTCCTGCCCGCCCCCCGTCACCACGCAGTCACCGCACTCGATCATGTAGAAGCAGTCGCCCGGCTCGCCCTCGGTGATCACCGCGCGTGCCGGCAGGCACCTGCTCGTGGACAGCATGGGCGGCCAGGCGCTCGAGGATGGGCAGCGGGAGCGGTGCGAACATGCCGATGCTGGCGCACGACCCTGAGCTCACGCTCGTGAACCGCACCTGCAGCCTCCGAGGCCATGAGCGCGCGACGCATCACCAGGGCTCCGGCAGGCAGGATCGCTCCGGTCAGCACCAGCGCCGCGGTGGGGCCTGCGATCTCGACCAGGAGCGGGGCGACCAGCGTGCCCAGCGCCAGACCGGCCATCGCCGCGCCCTCGACGACGCCGAAGATGCGGGTCAGGTAGCGATCGGGGGTGACGCGCTGGAGCAGCGTGCCGGCCGATCACGTCGATGACGGTCACGACCTGATCCGAGCACGAGGAAGCCGACGCACGCCCGAGGACCGGCAGCGGCAGGACGCCCGGCAGCGGCAAGGCCGGCTCCGGCCACCAGCGAGGCGAGCAGGAGCGCGCCCAGGAGGTGACGGCGTCCGACGAGGCCGATCGCGAGGGCGGCTCCGACCAGTCCGCCGATGCCGATGGCTCCCGACAGCAGACCCACGCCGCCTTCCCCCATCCCGGCGATGTCGAGGCGCGAGCACCACCATCAGCACGTCCGCGGCGCCCTGGAGCAGGAACGACAGGCCGACCATGAGCACGAGGGGGCGGATGAGGCGGTTGCCGAGACCGGCGCGAAGGCCCGCCGCCATCTCGGATGCAAGGCCGGTGCCTGCACCTGCCTCCGACTCGGGACCCACACCCTCGCCCCAGGCTCCGTCCGCATGGCGGTGGTCCAGCGGTCCCCCGGAGGCGTGCACCTCAGCGGCGTGGACCGGTTGCGATACGTAGTCCACCGCGTCCGTGACGACCCGGAGCCGGGCCACGAGAGCAAACCCGGTGAACGCGGCGATCGTGCTGACCAGGTACACGCCTCCGGCGCCAGCCAGGCTCAGCAGGATCCCGCCCCCAATGGAGCCCACGACGATGCCCAGGTTCTCCATCGTCCCGGAGGCGACGTTGGCCGCGGTGAGCTCGGAAGGCGTCTTCGCGATCTGGGGCATCACGGACGCATGGGCGGGCCGGACCAGCGTGAGCGCGAGGCCCGTGATGACCGCGCCGGCGTAGACAGCCAGGGGTGGCTGGCCGGTGAGGAGCAGGACCGTGATCAGGAGGTTGGCGGCCGCGAACGCAGCGTAGGCGATCGCCAGGACGCGGGTCCGTCGCGACGCGGTCGCCCAGGGTCGCCGCGAGCGGGGCGAAGAACACAGCCGGTGCCAGCTGGGCGAAGGCGACCAGCCCGGACGCGGTCGCCCCGCCCTGGTCATAGGCGTAGACGAGGATGGCGACCCATGTGCCGAGCTCGACAACCGCGAACAGGAAATAGGCGACCTGGGTGCGGAGCAGCGTCCAGCTGCGGAGCACCGTCGCGAAGACGGCGAGCGATTGAAGTCGGGGGCGTCGCGGCCTGGGAACGGGCATGGGCCTGCGGAGGATGACACGCGGGGCGGCGCGCGTCCCGGGACGGCGCGCGTCCCGGCACGGGCGCGCCGCGCCGCTCAGCGGAACAGGGTCGTCAGGCCGCGCCCCCGCATGCGCGTGCCGGGTGGCGGGAGCACCGCAAGGTGGGCGTCGCGCACGGCATCCGCTGTCGCCGACCGGAACCCGTCGGCGATGCGATGGGCAAGGCGCCGCTCCTCGGCCGTCCCCGGCGCGGGCACGGCGTCCGGGACCGGAGACCCGTCTGCGGCAGCCCACGCCTGCCAGGGCTGGGCGGGGAGCACCCGCAGGACGAGGCGCCGGCCGAGGAACAGGACCTCGTTGCCCCCGAGGACCACCGGCACGATGGGCGCGCCCGTCCGCAGGGCGATGTAGCCGAGACCGGCTGCGACCGGGCGCGCCGTCCCGGGCTCGGAGGGGAAGCCGGACTCCGGGAACAGGCAGAACACGGCGCCGTTGTCGATCACCCGCACGGCGGCCTCCATGTGCGTCGCAAACGCCCGCGGGCCGCCACGCGACGGGATCGGGATCACCCCGCCCACCCGCCGCAGGACCCAGCGCCGGAGCGGTGAGCGCGCCATCGTGCGAGCGTCCCCAAAGAACACCAGGCGGGGCTCGGCCGGCAGCGTCATCCAGACCAGGAACGGGTCCACCCAGGCGCGATGCGGGAGGCCCGCCGCGATCCAGCCGCCCGCCCGGTGGCCGTCGGGTGTGCGCGGCAGGTGCTCCAGGCCCTGCACCTCGAGGTGGAAGCGGAGCGCGAATGCCGCCACCCGCCAGGTGCCGCGCAGCAGCCGGTAGGCGAACCCCGCGTGCGGCGTCGCCCCGCCTGCCAGGCCGGCCGAGAGCTCGGGGATCCCGGGCGGGTCGGGCTCAGGCGCGCGCGGCATCGGTCAGGCCTCGTCGCGGTCCAGGCGGCCCGGGCGCAGGAACAGCCACGTCAAGCGCCGTTCCAGGAGCCGCCGCCGGCCCGGCGGATCGACCGTCCGCGGCTGCAACGCCTCCACTGCCGGTCCGAGTCGTGCCTCGAGGGCAGCGGTGACCAGGCGGGCAAGCGCCAGCTCCTCGCGCGAGCCCTCTTCCGGCATGACGCCGTCCCAGCCATCGCCCAGCAGGTCCACGATCGACGTTGCCGGCAGGACCTTCGAGGCCATCCGGTGGCCGACGTACAGCGTCTCCGTGCCGGCCATCGCGACCGGGACGATCGGGGCGCCGGTGCGCAGGGCGATGAGCGAGGCGCCGTGGCGGAACGGCCCGATGCGACCCGGGGGTCCGCTGACCGTGCCCTCGGGCATCTGGACGAAGACCCCGCCGTTGCGCAGCACCGCCCGCGCCGACGCCACGTGCACGTCGATGCCCAGGCCACCGCGCCAGACCGGCAGCAGGCCGCCGAGGCGGTGGATCAGGGACTCGCGCCAGCGGCTGGTGAAGGTTGACGGGCCACTCCCCAGGATCCACGCCCGAGGCTCAGCCGGGATGGCGTGCATGACGACGAACGGGTCGATCCAGCCCCGGTGGGCGGCAGCGACCAGCAGGTACCCGCCGCCGCGCGGGAGGTGCTCCTGGCCCGACGTCTCCACGTGGAGCCGGCACAGCCCGAAGAGAACGAAGCGGGCGAGGAGGCGCAGCGCGCGATACAGGAGCGACGCCTTGGACTCGGGGTCGCGGCCCAGCCACTCGAGGCCCTCGCGGGCGCCATCGCGACGCGCGGCCGCAAGGACGTCCGGGGTCAGGCGGGACGGTGGCCGGCGGCGGACGGGAGCAGCGTCAGGGGCGCCCGGTGCCGGTTCCGGGTTCGACACCGGCTTCGGGCTCGTCATCGCCTGTCTCGACCTCCTCGCCGTCGGCGGGTCCATCGGTCCCGTTCTCGTCCGTGACCCTGCGGCGCTGGGCGGCTCGCCCCACCGCTCGGCGCCTGCGGCAGCGGGCCTGTGACGCCAGGCCAGGACCACGACGGCCCCCACGATCACCACCACCGACACGATGGTCGCGGTGGGGATCCCGTTGA
The DNA here is from genome assembly GCA_963748625.1 of uncultured Chloroflexia bacterium. GTDB lineage: Bacteria > Chloroflexota > Limnocylindria > Limnocylindrales > CSP1-4 > CAIXZV01. The sequence goes on from CAVVJT010000004.1 coordinate 687,910, forward strand.
TGGTCCAGTTCCCCGTCCGCAACGTCTCGAGCAGGAGGCGGACCGTGGCATACCAGATGAACCAGATCAGGAGCAGGTCGCCCGGCCGCATCCGTGCGCCAAATCGACGCGCAAGCCAGAGCAGCGTTACCGCGCCGACCACACCGCTGATCGACTCGTACAGGAACAGCGGCTGGAACCCCTGGGTCAGCGGGTACTGGTCGGAGCAGGCGTACGGGACGACGCGATGCGCGCAGTCGATGGCGATGCCCCATGGCAGGTCGGTCGGGGGCCCGTAGAGCTCCTGGTTGAAGAAGTTGCCCCAGCGCCCGATGGCCTGCATCACGAACAGGCCTGGAGCGATGACGTCAGCCCACTTCCAGAACGGCTGCTTCCAGAGTCGGAGGATGACGAAGACGGCAATCGTCCCGGTGAGGATGCCGCCGTACACGCCCAAGCCCTCGTAGGGCGGCAGCACGATGCTGAGCAGGTTGTCCTTGTACCGGTCCCACTGGTCGATCACGTGGTACATGCGCCCGCCGATGAGCGCGGCGATGCCAACGATGATGATCCCGTTGTCCACGAGCCTCGAGTTCAGCCCGCGCCGACGCGCCTCCCGGGTGATCACCACGTAGGTGGCAGCGAGGCCCACGGCGTAGCAGACGCCGTACCAGAAGATCGGCACCGGCCCGATCTGGAAGGCGATCGGATCGGGCGTGATCATGATGGTCGCGAGGACCACGGTCAGGGCGGCGGCGAGCGTGGGGAACATCGCCGCGAGTGTACCCGGCCCCGGCCTCGTCCCGGCCTCGTCCCCGTCCCGGCCTCGTCCCCGTCCCGTCCCGCGGTCTGTTCGGCTATCCTCGGCCGCGATGCAGCACGACGCACGGCCGGACGCGGGGACCTCCCTGTGAGCGGCGAGTTCCACTTCTGGCTGATCATCGTCGGCCTCATCGCCGGCGCGGCGCTCACATGGCTGGTCATGTCGGAGACGACCCGCCGTGACGAGGAGGTCGGCGAGCGCGAGCTTGACGCGGAGGCCGCCTGGATCTCCAACTCGATTGGCGATCCGCACGTCGATGCGGCGGTGACCGGACAGATCCTGCGGGCCCATCGGCGCTACCTGGGCTTTCCGCCTCCGGACGCCCTCGTGGATCCCGATGAGCTGGTCGCGCTCGAGGAGCAGGCGGCAATCGCGGCGCCTGCCGCCACGTCGCCGGACACTGTCGAGCGGCGGTAGCCGCAGCCCGTCAGACGCGTATTGGGCCCCGGCCTACGCCGCGTCCCCTCCATCGGGACGGGGCATGGGCAGCGGGCGTCCCTCGAAGCCGGTGCTGAACACGACGTCCGTCTCGGTCGAGAACACGTTCTGCGTCGTCTGGACTGCCCGGACCACGCGCCCCCAGGTGCTCCATGTCCGCGGCGCGGATCTTGAGGATGTAGTCGGCCTCGCCGGCGATGTAGTGGCACTCCTCGATCTCGGGGATCGCCGCGAACGCGGGCGTCAGGTCGGTCGCGATCGTGCCCGGCGCCTGCGTGACCCAGGTGAACGCGAGCACGACGAGGCCGAGCGGCCTGGCGGGTCCACGTCGCCCGAGTAGCCGCGGATCACGCCCCGCGACTCGAGCTTCTTGACCCGCTCGTGCGCGGACGGACCCGCCATGCCGAGGTCGGTGCCGAGGTCCGCGTACGACCGCCGGCCATCCGCCTGGAGGATGCCGACGATGCGGGCATCGGTGTCGCTGAGAGGGACGTTCTTGCCAACGTAGTACCTATTCGTTAGGTAGATCGGTTGCTTGGACCTTCGATTCTTAGGTAATCTTGCGCAACAGGGATATCAGGAGCGCTCGACCCCGCCGGACCTACCGGCGGGACTCACACGGGTCCACGGCGCTCCGGGTAGCGAAGGTGCAGACATGGTGCTCGTCGTCGTGTTCACGCTCCTCGCGGTGTTCTCGATCGTCAGCATCGTGATGAGCGCCGAGGAGCCGGGCGCGCCCGAGCGATACCAGTAGGAGAATCCGCTCCTCTGGGCGACGCTCGGCCGCCGCTAGGCGAACCACAGCCTACTCCACGAACGCCCCGGCACTCGCCGGGGCGTCGTGATTCTCGGGAGGCGCGTCGCGGTCGCAGCGGGCATGGGCCAGTGTCCGCGGGCGCAGGCGTGGCGCACCGGCGGCGCCGGGCGCGCCGTGCACCGGCGGAGGCGCGCCCCGCAGGCGTCGTCAGCCCTTGCCGTACCCCTCGGCGAGGCCGCGGATGAACTGCCGCTGGCCGAGCAGGAACACGACGATCATCGGGATGGCCGCCATCGTGAGCGCGGCGAACAGCACCGGCCAGTCGGACAGGACGCGGCCCTGCATCGCGAGCAGCCCGACGGGCAGCGTCTTGAGGTCCCCGTCGTTGATGAACACCAGCGCGAACGCGAACTCGTTCCATGCGAACAGGGCCTGGAGCAGCGCCGCGGACACGATGATCGGGCGCGACAGGGGCATGATCACCAGCCAGAAGATCTGCCAGCGGTTGGCGCCGTCGACGATCGCCGCATCCTCCATCTCGCGCGACAGCGTGACCATGTAGGCGCGGATGAGGAACATCGTGAACGAGATCCGGAACGCCGTGTACAGGACGATCAGCGCCCAGTAGGTGTCGAAGATCCCGAGCGCCTGGAGCAGGCGGAACAGCGGGATGAGGGCGACGGCGGGCGCCAGCATCATGCCGCCCAGGAGGATGATGGTGATCGGGCCGGCAAACGGGATCCGGAGCCGCGTCAGGCCGTACGCGGCCATGGAGCTGACGAGGATCGTCGCGACCACGGACCCGACCGTGACGATGACGCTGTTGAACAGGTAGCGGACGACGCCCAGCTCCCACGCCTTCGGGAAGTTCTCCCAGCGCCACGCTGGGGCAGTCCCCACGGGTCACCGAACAGCTCGGCGTTCGACTTGAAGCCGTTGAGGACCATCCAGATCAGCGGGTAGATGATCGCGACCGCCAGGACGAGCGAGCGCGACGTAGACGATCGTGCGGCCGATCGACCGGCCACCATCTGCCCGATCCCCCGCCCGATACCGCGGAGCGCGCCGCGCCGGCCATCAGTACTCCACCGCCTTGCCGCGACCCAGGTAGAGCTGGATGATCGAGGCCACCAGCGTGATCCCGAAGATGACGACGGCGATCGCCGCCGCGTAGCCCATCTGGTCGTTGAAGAACGCGGACTTGTACAGCCAGGTGCCCAGCGTGTGGCTGGCGTTGTTGGGTCCGCCGCCGGTCATCACCTGGACCTCGTTGAACACGAGGAACGCGCCCGGCGATCGTGATGATCATCGCCAGCAGCGTCATCTCCCGGACGAGCGGCAGCGTGATCCGGCGGAATGCCTGGACCCTCGACGCCCCGTCCAGGTACGCGGCCTCGTACAGCTCCTTCGGGATCCGCTGCATCGCGACGATGAACAGGACGGCGACATAGCCGATCGACTGCCACTGGCTCATCGCGATGATCGCCCAGATCGCGGTCGCGGACTCACCCAGCCAGGAGTGCTTCCAGGCATCGAGGCCGAGGGCGTCGAGCAGCCCGTTGACCAGGCCGATCTGCGGGTTGTACATGAACTGGAACAGCAGGCCGGTGATCGGTCAGCGACAGGATCGCCGGCACGAAGTAGACCGTCCGGAGGATGCCCATGCGACCGCGCATGGACCATCTCCTCGAGCACGGCGGCGAGGATGAGGCCGCCGCCGACCTGGACGATGACCGAGACGATCGCGTAGGCGACGTTGTTGAACAGCGAGCTCGCGAAGACTGGGTCCGCCGCCAGCGTCTGGTAGTTGCCGAGCCCGACGCACACCTCGTCGCGGCGAGAACGCGTTCCAGCGGTACAGGCTCAGGCGGACGTTGTCGACGACGGGGTAGTAGACGAAGACGACCAGCAGCAGGACGGCCGGGGCGACCCACAGCAGCGTCGACCACCGGCCGAGTCGAGACGTACCCGGCATCGGTGCTCCCTTCCGCGCGTCCGGATGAGCGGGAGGGCGGCGCGCGGGACCGCGCCGCCCTCCCGGGAGGCGGTTGCTACTGGCAGGCCTTGGCGGTGGCCGCAGCAGCCCGGATGTCGTCCACGACCTGGGCGGGCGTCTTGGTGCCGTCGAGCTTCGCCTGGACGCCGTTGAGGTAGGCGTTGGCGACGTCGATGTGGGTGACGGTGTCGAGCCAGATCGCCATGCCGATGGCCTTGGCGATGTCCTCGATCACGGTCACATTCTGCGGGAACGTGTTCTCGGCGGTGGCCGAACCCATGACCGGGCTGAGCCAGCCGAGGTCCGCCACCATCTTCTCGGCGTTGTCGAGGCTGGTGAGGAACTTGAGGAAGTCGATGGCGATGTCGACGTGCTCGGAGCCCGGGTTGACGAGGAACCCGTCCGGGGCGCCCGTCAGGTACGCCGGTGTCACCGGCGGGAGCCGCAGGGGCCGGGAGCTTGAAGAAGTCCCAGTTCGCGGCACATCGGCCGGGGCGCCGCCCTTCTCGGTGAGGACGAAGAACTCGACCGCCTCGATGTAGTGCATCGGGGACTTGGCCGTCGAGGAACTGCGCCTGGCCGTCTCGTGCGTGATGCCGTTCGAGCCTGCGACAGGCAGTGGGTGTTGATGTCGCCGAACGCCTCGAGCGCCTGCGGTAGCCCGGGTCGGTGAACGCGCCGGTGGCGGGCTCGTAGTCCTGGCCAGGACGTCCGGGGCGACGAAGTAGGGGTTGAGCTGGGTCATGAAGTGGATCGCCGGCCAGCCGTTGAGGTTGCCGAACGTGATCGGGTCGGTGATCGCCCTTCGCCTTGAAGGTGTCGCAGGCGGCGAGCAGCTCCTCGAGCGTCGTCGGCACGGCGACGCCGGCGTCCGTGAACATCTGCTTGTTGTAGACGAGGTACTTGGCGTCGAGCGTGATCGGCACGCCGTACAGCTTGCCGTCGTAGGTGTACGCCTCGAGGGCGGCCGGGGTGAAGCTGGACCTGCCAGTCACCGGTGACGTCGCCGGACAGGTCCTTGGCGAGGTCGCCGCGGACGAACTTCTTGGTGAAGTCGCCGGCCCACGAGAAGTAGACGTCCGGCAGCGAGTTCGAGGCCGCGAGGACGCGCAGCTTGTCCTTGACGCCCTGGTCGGTCTCGGCCAGGATGTCGATCTTGACCTTGGGGTTGGCGGCCATGTAGTCCGCCACGACGGCCTCGAAGTACGGCGCGTACCGCGGGTCGCCGTACTTGTGCAGGAAGGTGATGGTGCCCTCCAGCTCCGCAGCGGGCTCCTCGGTCGCAGCGGCCGCAGTCGCCTCCGCCGACGTGGCGGGAGCCGCGGTCGCGGGCGCGTCGGTCGCGGCAGGCGTGGTCGCCGCCGAGCCACCACACGCTGCGACGACGATCGCCACCGCGGCGATGAGGCCGGCGAGGCGCCGGCGCCGGTCCGGTCCGGCTGTCGAGATCATGGAATGCTCCTCCTCTTGGATCACGCGCCAGTACCCGCCTCGCTCGTCGCGGCACCTGCCGTGACGGCTGACGGGAACGGTGGAAAGGCCGCCGTGCCGTAGCCGAACGCCCCGTACCCGCCGCAGGTCGCGGACGCGTGACAGGGCCGCCGACGCCAGCGACGTCGCAAAGGACTCGTCCCGAAGGACACCGACGAGGAAACGGGCGATGAACGCATCACCCGCACCGAGGGAGTCGATCAACTCGGTGGGCACGGAGGGCTGCCGCCAGAACCGCTGTCCGTCGAACAGCAGGGCGTCGGCGGCGCCGCGGGTTGCCAGGGCCAGTTGCGGGCCGAGGCGATGCACGCGCTCGAGCCACGCTTCAGCGGCGTCATCGTCGAGGTCGGCAAGCGAGAACTCGGCGATGTCGACATGGGGCAGGAGGGGTTCGAGGTACGCCGGGTCACGGCGCACGGAGAAGTCGAATGAGAGTCGGGTGGCACCTGCAAGCAGGTGGACCTGATCCTCGAGGTAGCTGGATTCGCTGCTGTGGACGAGGTCGAAACCAGCAAGCCAGGCGAGATCGTCCTGGTCGAGCTCGAACGATGACACGCCCGCATCGCCGCCGATGAACTCGCGGTTTCCCTCGATCACCGCGACCTCCGCGTAGGCGTTGGGCCCGTGGAGGACCCGGAGACGGTCCGTCTCGAGGCCTTCTGCCCGGATCGCGCCCAGGACGTGGCGGCCTGCGACGTCGTCGCCGAGGGCGCCGAGGTAGGCGGACGGGATCCCGAACCGGTGGGCGTACACGGCGACGTTGAGCGCCTGGCCGCCCGGGAACATCGTCCCGAGGTCCCGGTAGCGGTCGACGACGTTGTCGCCGACCCCCGCCAGCTTCATGGCTAGTACTCGACCTTGAACATGTAGCGGCGGTTCTTGAGGTCGTGGCCGGTGGCCGCCTCGAAGTGCCGCGCGAGCCGGCTCATGACGGCATCGAGCGCGAAGTGCGACGCGAACGGGCGCATCGAGGGCTCGATACCGGGCAGGGCCAGGTCCTTGGAGTCGATGAACCAGGCATTCTTCGTGTACTTCTGGAGGAACGCCTTGGCGCGCTCGTCGATGGGCCGGGTGGCCTCCTCGCCGAGGAACTGGATGACCGCGGTGTCCTCGACCACGACCTCCATGGCGCCGTGCAGGAACTCGGCGGAATCGAAGCTTGCCGCGTGCATCCACTGCATCTCCTGCAGGTAGCACATGGACAGGCAGTAGGCCGTGCCATGGTTGGGGCCGGCGCCGATGATGTAGATGACCGGCGCGTCCTTGAGGGCTGCAGCGATCCGGGCGTTCAGGGGCTCCGCCTCGCTGACGGCATCGAGCAGCGCATCGGGCAGCGCCTCGAGGGCGCGGATGTGAGCCGCGTGCTCCTCATCGGAGAGGTCGCCGGTCGCGCGCAGGATCGCGAGGCCCACGTACATGAGCATGAACTGCTTCGGATCGCCTGCATCCCAGTCGTGCTCGTAGGTCCAGGCGACGTCGCCGGCCTTGGCGAGCGGGCTGTCGGGATAGCGAGTCGTCGTGGCGACGGTGGCGCCCTTCGCCTTGGCGAACGCTGCGGCCTCGACCACCTCTGGCGTCGTCCCGGTGTGGGAGGCGAGGATCACGAGCGACCCGGGGCCGAGGGCCGCCGGGTTGCGGTGGATGAACTCGTTGGCCGAGACCGTGGAGACCGGCACCTTGGTCGAGCGGGTCTCGAGCAGGTACTGGAGACCCTCGTGGGTCAGGTAGCCACCCCCGGACCCTAGCAGGAAGATGTTGCGCAGGCCGTCGGCGACGACCTGTGCGGCGAAGGCCTCGATCTCGGCTCGCTGGGCGATCGCGCGGTCGAGCGCGAGGCGGTCGCCCGTCGGGATGGGCTTGAGCTCGGTGACGGGCGGGAGGACGTCGGTGGTCACGATGGCAGGCTCCGCTGCGGGTGGGTGATGGATCGGCCGCCGATTACGGCCAGGTGGCGTCGGGGCCGGTGGCAAGGAGCCGGCGGCCCATGAACACGCGGGCGTCGAGGTCCGTGATGCCGCGCAGGAGCGCCGAGTAGACGACGAACCACTGGAGCGGGATCAGCAGGAGGAACGGCGTGAGCTGGGGGTGGATGGCCGGGTAGTCGGCCGCGTCGATCACGAGCGTCCGGGCGCCGGCCTGGCGGACAAGGTCGAGCGAGCGGAGGGTCATGGCGCGCGAGGCGTCGGTGCCGACCACGAAGACCATGTCGGGACGCTGGCGCTCGAAGGCCTCGATGGGCCCGTGGCGGAGCTCGCCGCTCTCGATGTACGAGCCGTGGACGCGGATGTTCTCCATGAACACGGTCAGGGCGAATTTGTAGGCAAGTCCCGCAAGCGAACCCGCGCCGACGCAGTACAGGAGCTGGGCGGGCAGGAATTCCCTCGCCTGGTCCAGGGCGGGCGCCTGCGCGGTCCGGTACGCCTCGTCAAGGACGGGCGGCAGGGCGTCGAGCCCCTCGAGGAGCGCCTTCGCGTCGTCCGCCTTCGAGCTGCCGGTCTGGATCGCGAGCTCTGCGGCGAAGATCAGCACTGCCGCCAGCGGCATGTCGTAGAGCGCCGTGGAGGCGTAGTCGATGACGATCGATGCCTCGCTGGCCATCGGGCTCGGGCGGCGCTTCACCAGGGCCACGGTGGTGGCGCCCTTCGCGTTCGCGTAGCGCATCGCGGCAAGCGTGTCCTCCGTGGCGCCGGAGTACGACGCCAGGAACACGAGGCTCTTCGGGCCGAGATCTGCCGGATCGCGCCAGGTCAGCTCGTAGCTGGGGTAGGCCGCGGCCGGCAGGCCGCCGTAGGTGTCGACGAGCAGCTGGCCGCTGGCCATGTTCGCGTAAGAGCCGCCGCTGCCGACGAAGTACACCCGGTCGAACTGGCCATCCGCTGCCCGTGCGGCCAGCGCCTTGATCGAGGCGGTCCGCTCGGCGAGGAAGGCGGTGAGGTCGGCCGCGATCCGCGGCGCGGTGAAGAGCTCGCTCTCGATCGCCTGGTCGACCAGGGTGTCCAGAAGGGTCATCGGTGGTCCTCGATGCGGAACATAGTCCGATTGGGAACGTTCTCAATCGTCGATGTTGGGAACGTTCTCACACTCCGTTCGAGATGTCAACGGTGAAAATGCGACCTGATGCTCCCGCCGGGCGAGTCGCCTCGGGGCCCGGGCGTGGGCACCCGGATGTCGCCGGAGAACCTGCCGCGTCAGCGGCGGTGCTGCACCCCGCCGGCAGGGCGCGCAGGGACGGGCGCGGTGGAGCCCCTCGTCGCAAACGTCGTCGCCAGGACGATCGTCTCGGGCGGGCTGTCGTCACCCGCCAGGCGTGCAAGCAGCCGTGTCGCCGCCGCGGCGCCGAGGTCGTACACCGGCTGCACGACAACCGACAGCGGCGGGCGCACGATCGTCGTCCACTCGAGGTCGTCGAACCCGACGAGCGACACCTCTGCCGGTACCGCCCTCCCCGCCTGCTGGACGCCGTCGAAGGCTCCAAGGCTCATCAGGTTGTCGGTGGTGAACACCGCCGTGGCAGGGTCCTCGATGGCCAGGACGGCGATGGTCTCGGCGACGGCTGCCGCGCGCGTGTAGGCCGCCATCCGGACGAGGTCGTCGGAGACCTCGATCCCCGCCGCCTCGAGCCCCTGCACGTAGCCTGCGAGACGGGCCTGGTTGGTGTGGATGAGTCCTTGCGAGGTTAGGAGCGCGATCCGCCGGTGGCCGAGGCCCGTGAGATGCTCGACAGCGCGCCTGGCGGCGGCCTCGTTGTCAACCACCACCGCGTCCGCTGCAAGGCCCGGCAGCACGCGGTCGATCAGGACCACGGGCGTGCCATGCGCCACGAGCTCCGCGAGGTGAGTCGGCGTCTCCGTGGAGGCGGGCGCGATGATCAGCCCGTCCACCTGCTTCTCGCCAAGCGTCCGGACGGCGGCCCGTTCGGTGGCCGGATCCTCGTCGCTGTTGACGAGCAGCACCTCGTATCCGGCGCGGTGGGCGACATCCGCGATCCCCCTCGCCGCCCTGGCGAAGAACGGGTTCTCGATATCGGCAACGACCAGGCCCAAGGTGTGCGTGGTGCCTGTGATCATGCTGCGGGCCAGGGAGTTGCGCCGATAGCCGAGCGTCGCCGCGGCCGCGGCCACCTTCTCGCGAACGGCCGGGCTCACCGACCCATAGTCGCCCAGTGCCCGGGCCGTCGTGGACACCGATACTCCGGCCAGGGCGGCGACAGCCTGGATCGTGGGGGTTGTCCGGGTCCTGGAACGACGTGTCACGTGCGCCAGCATACCGAGCCGCAGCACCAGGACGGACTGGGATCCTGAGCGTGGGGCGGGCGTCCCGGCCCACTCCCCTACACTTGAAGGCCATCAACGTCCGCCGGAGATCAACCACCCGTGACCCTCGCTCCCTTGCGCCCGACGCCCGCCCCCAGCGTGCGTCCGTGGGCCGGGCACCGTCTCGGCACGCCCGAAGCACGCGTCGGGGAGCTGTGGCTCGCCGGGCCCGACTCCGTTGTGACCGTGGACGACAGCACGACCTTCACGCTCGACGAGCTCGCCAGCCAGCACGGCGCCGCGCTGGTGGGTGAACGGGGCATGGCGCTCCTGGGCGCCCGGTTCCCGCTGCTCACCAAGCTCATCGACGCCGAGGACTGGCTCTCGCTCCAGGTGCACCCGGATGACGACCTGGCCCGCGCGATCTACGGGCCGGCAGCAGTCGGCAAGGCCGAGGCATGGGTCGTGATCGACGCCACCCCGGAGACCAGCCTCGTGACCGGTCCGGCTCCAGCGCTGCCCGAGGTTGAGCTGCTGGCGAGGATCGCCCGCGGCGAGTTGGGCATGGACGGCTGCACCACGACACGTGCCCGCGCCGGCGACGTGCTGCTCCTGGAGCCTGGCACGATCCACGCGATCGGGGCGGGAGCATTCGTCTACGAGATCGAGCAGCCGTCGGACATCACGTTCCGGGTCTCCGACTGGGGCCGGCCCACGGGCCGGACGCTTCACGTGGAGGAGGCGCTCCGGGCGCTGCGCCCCGCTGCCCACGCCGTTCCGGCGGGCACGGGCTGGGCGCTCGACGGCGGCACCCTTGAGAACGGGCTCTTCCGCCTGGAGCTGGTGCGGGCAGCGGACCGGCGCGCGCCCGCGGGGCGTTCCGTCGAGGTCGTCTCGACCCTGGTAGGTGGCGCGACGGTGCGTGGCGACAGCTGGTCCGAGCGGCTCGACGAGTGGGAGACGGTCGTGGTGCCGGCATCGGTGGAGGCCTACGCGCTCGAACCTGACCAGGGAGCCGTCGTGGCGGTCGGCACGGTCCCCTGACGGGTCCAGGTCGGGTCGGCCGACGGGCTACCAGGTCCCGGCGTCGTACCGGCGTAGCGCCGCAAGCCGCCCGGCGGGCACGTGGCACTCCAGGCAGGTGACGCCGTCAGGACCGACGAATGCCTCGTGGAGCGTGCCGGCCGGGAGGTCCAGCCGGTCCCCCGCCCCGAGATCCACGTGGCCGCCGGTCCGCGGAAGGCCGAAGCGGATGGAGCCGGCGGCGCACACGAGCACCTTGTCGAAGCCGTGCTCGTGGGGGCTGTAGCGGTCGAACGGGCCGTTCGACCATGGGCCGGGATCCAGCCCCTGGTCCCTGAGGCGCCGGACGAGGTCGCCCTCCCCACGACCTGCGCTCACCCGGTCACCGCCACGCCGATGAGGCTGCCGACGAGGTACGTGACGCCCGCTGCGGCGGCACCGATGCCCATCTGCCGGACACCCGAGTAGAGCATGCTGCGGCCGGTGAGCAGGCTGACGGCTGCACCCACCACGAACAGGGCAGCCAGGCTCATGGCAAGGCTCACGAAGAAGACCGCGGTGCCGCTGCCGAAGAGGTACGGGATCACCGGGATCACCGCGCCCACCGCGAAGGCGAGGAACGAGCCGATCGCCGCACCCCACGGCGAGCCGAGCTCATCGGGGTCGAGGCCGAGCTCCTCGCGCACGAGCGTGTCAAGCGCGAGCTTGGGGTCCCGGAACATCCGCTCGGCGATCCGTTCGGCCTCGTCCCTCGGGAAGCCCTTGGACATGTAGATGGCGGCGAGCTCGCGCTGCTCCTCCTCGGGCATCGCCTCGAGCTCCGCCTTCTCGAGCTCGATCTGCCGTTCGAAGAGCTCGCGCTGGCTCTGCATCGAGATGTACTCGCCCGCAGCCATGGAGAAGGCGCCGGCGAGCAGGCCCGCGATGCCCGCGAGCAGCACGAAGCCGCCTTGGTCAGAGGCGCCGGCCACGCCCATCACGAGCGCGAGATTGGACACCAGGCCATCGGAGACGCCGAAGATGACCGCGCGGATGGTCCCCGAGCGTGCGCTGCGATGCCAGCCCTCCCCCGCGGTGATCCGCTCGGGAGCATCGGCCTCACCGGGCGTGATGACCGGGTGCTCGCCTGCGGCGACGACCGCTGCGGCATCCCCGCCGCGCGGCACCCTCGACGCGGTGGCCTCCTTCGTGCTGCCACCCAGCTTGGCCGCGCCGCCCGGCGTTGCCGCGCCGCCCGCCTTGGCCTCCCCGTCGAGGCGCTTCCAGATCTCGGCGTGCTCGCGCTCGTCGGCAGCAATCGACTCGATGGCCGGATGGGCCTCCTGGGCGACGTAGATGGCCTCCTCGTCGCCTTCGAGCGCTTTGACGAGGTCGGACACGGCGCGCGTGCCCATGAGCCTCGCGACGAAGACGATGAACCGGACGCGCAGCCGGGGCCGGCCGGGGTCGGGAACCGTTGCGCCCAGCTCGCGCAAGCGGTCCACCCAGATCGCAGCGTGGCGGCGCTCGTTGGCGGCGATGTGGCGGAACGCCTCGGCGCGCCGGGGGTCCTTCTCGATCTCCGCCAGTGCCTCGTACAGCACGATGGCGTCCTGCTCGAGCTTCAGGTTCTCGAGGCTCTGCGCGATGTTCATGGCGCCACGATATGTGACACGGGCGGCGGCCGCGGCGCCTGCCGCGGCGGTCCCGGGTCGCCTGCCGTGCCCCGGGTCGCGTGCCGTGTCACCGGGTCGCCTGCCGTGCCCTCGCTGCACGGCCAGCGGGCCAACCATCGCGCGCCCTGTCATCCTGGCCCGCCCGGCGAGCCATCTCGCGCCTCCCGAGCCTGGAACCCCCAGTTCCGGCACGGCAAGCGAGCAGGAATCGCACGGCACCAGACCGTTGGCGCGGCGAGCGTGCGCCGCCGGGTCCGACGAGACCGCAGCGTCCGGACGGCGGGCCACCTCGACCCCTACACTCGCCCCATGCCCGACCTGCCGCCGCTGCGCTACCTCACCGCGGCCGACGTGACCGCGGCCATGCCGCCGCTCGAGCGCCGGCTCGCGCTCGCCGAGACCACCCTGCGCGGCCTTGCGGAGGGGGCCGAGCTGCCGCCCAAGCTCGCGGTCCACCCCCGGCCGCCCGGCTCATTCGCCCACGCGATGCCCGCGCGCCTGCCCCGCGCTGCCGAGGACGGCTCCGACGACCTGCTGGGCATGAAGTGGGTCGGCGGGAACCCGGCCAACAACGCCGCAGGGCTCGCGGGCATCTACGGCCTGCTGCTGCTCAACGATCCCGTCACCACGGTTCCGGTGGCGATCCTCGACGCCGGGCCGATCACCGCCGAGCGGACGGCTGCCGTGTCGGGTGTCGCGATCCGTGCCTTCGCCCCGCAGCTGCCGGATGGACGACGCGCACGCGCTGCCCTGATCGGTGCCGGCGTGCAGGGCCGCAGCCACCTCGCGGTCCTGGGCCTCGTGCTGCCCGGGGTCGCGCTTGCCGTCTACGATCGAGATCATGGGCGGGCCGCGTCGCTGGCCGAGGACGCGCTGCGCGTGCCTGGCATCGGAGCCGCCCTCGTGGCCGCCAGTGCGCGCGACGCCGTCGAAGGGGCGGACGTCGTGCTCAGCGTCGCGTCGTTCCTGGCGTCGTCCGAGCGCCAGGTCCATGACCAACGACTGGCTGGTGCCCCACGCGCTGGTGGTGCCCGTGGACTACGCGACCTACTGCGCCGCGGAGGTCGCCCGGGACGCCGACCTGTTCCTGGTGGACCACCTGGGCCAGTTCCTGGCCAACCGCGACGCCGGCAACTTCGACGGCTACCCCGAGCCCGCCGCCATGCTGGGCGAGGCGCTGGCTGCACGCACCGAGCGGCCTGCCGGCCGGGTCGTGACCACGCACCTGGGCACGGGGCTCGCCGACGTGGTGTTCGGCGCGGAAATCCTGGACCGGGCGACGTCGATGGGCCTGGGGCTCCTGCTCCCCCGCTGACGGCCGCCGGACGCCGGCCAGGCGCCCGCTACCCCGCTGACGGCGCAACGCCGCGGCATGGCGCGCTCGTACCGGGTAGCCTGTCGCGGCTCGGGAGCATCGCGGCGAGGAGCCAGGCGGGGCCGGGGCGAGGAGGAGGCCTCGGTGCGACGCGTTCTGGGTGGTGTGCTGGTCGTGGTGGTCGTTGTGCTGCTGGGCGGCGTGATCGCCGCCGGCGGCCTCCTGGGATCGGTGGCCGCGGGTGGCCAGACGCCCCAGAACGGGACCTTCCACACGCCTGGGATCGCGGCCGACGTGCGCATCCTGCGCGACGTCAACGGCATCACCAACATCGAGGCGTCCACCGCGCACGACCTGTTCTTCGCCCAGGGCTGGCTCCATGCGTCGGAGCGCCTGTGGCAGATGGAGACCTACCGCCGCATCGGCGCCGGCCGCCTCGCGGAGATCTTCGGCGCGAGCCAGGTCGCCACGGACTCCTTCATCCGGACGATGGACTGGCGCGGCGCCGCCCAGCGCGACATGGATGCCGCCTCGCCCGAGATGCTCGCGATCCTCGATGCCTACAGCGCGGGCGTGAACGCCTACATCGACGGCCACCAGGGGTCCTTCGGGCCGGCCTTCGTGATCGCGGGCGCCCTGTCGGGCGTGGGCAACGGGCTCGAGGGCTACCGCCCGGAGCCGTGGACCCCGCTCGATACGCTGACCTTCGGCAAGGTCCAGGCCTGGGGCCTGGGCGGCAACATGGACACCGAGATCTTCCGCATGCTCGCCGACTCCGGCCTGGGCAGCCCCGCCCTCACCGACGAGCTGTTCCCCGCCTACCCCGCCGACCGCCCGCTGATCGCAGCCGAGGGCGTGCCCGGCGATGGCGTGAACGGCGGCGCGGGCGCCCCCACGGGCGGCACGTCGCAGCCGACGACGGCCGCGGTGACCGGCGATGACGCCGAGGCCTGGACGCAGCTCGCGCTGCTGGCCAACCGGATCCCCGCGCTGGCCGGCCTTGCGCCGGAGCGCGACCTCGTGGGCGAGGGCGGCGTCGGCTCCAACAACTGGGTGGTCGCACCCGAGCACACCACGTCCGGCACCGCGCTCCTCGCGAACGACCCGCACCTGGGGCTCGACATGCCCTCGATCTGGTACGTCAACGGCCTCCATTGCGCGCCCGTGTCCGACGCCTGCGACTTCAACGTGGCCGGCGTCTCCTTCCCGGGCACCCCGGGCGTCATCCTGGGCCACAACGAGCACATCGCCTGGGGCGTGACCAACGTCAACCCCGACGTCCAGGACCTCGTCATGGAGCAGGTGGACCCGGCCGACCCGTCCAAGTACGTCACCGCCGAGGGCTCCGAGCCCTTCACCGTGCGCACCGAGACCATCAAGGTCGCCGGCGCCGACGACGTGGTGCTCACGGTCCGCTCCACCCGCCACGGCCCGATCCTCAACGACGTGGACGACCGCCTCAAGGACGCCGACACCCTGCTCGCCCTGCGCTGGTCGGCCCTCGCCCAGCCGGACGGCGTGATGGCCGCGTTCATCAACGTCAACCGTGCCTCCAACTACAACGAGTTCCGCGATGCCCTACGCCCGTACGGCGCGCCATCGCAGAACTTCGTGTACGCGGACGACCAGGGCAACATCGGCTACCAGATGCCGGGCGCGATCCCCGTGCGCACGGATCCTGCCGACCAGGGCCTGCGCCCGGTCCCCGGCTGGGACGGCCAGCACGAGTGGACGGGCTACATCCCGTTCGACTCGCTGCCCACGGTGTACAACCCGCCGTCCGGGCGGATCGTGACGGCCAACAACGCGCCCGCGTCGGGCGACCTGTTCATCGGCGCCGAGTTCGACTTCGGCGACCGGGCGGCGCGGATCACGCAGCTCATCGACAAGGCGGGCGACCAGGTGTCGCTCGACACGCTTGCGGACATCCAGGGCGACACCGTCCAGCTGCGGGGCGCCCGGATGCAGCAGGCGCTGGCCGACATGCGCCCCCTGCCGACCACGGACGACGGGCGAGCGGTGCTCGATCTCATCGCCGACTGGAACGGCCGCTGCACCACGGACTCCACTGGCTGCTCCGCGTTCAACGTGTTCGAGTACGCGATCAATCGCGCCATCTTCGACAACGAGCTCGGGTCCCTCGCCCGCGACTACGTCGGCTCCGACTGGGCGAACGAGCTGGCCGCGACCATGATCGGCACGCCCGAGGGCCGCGCCTCGGCCTGGTGGGGCGACGCCCGGATCGGCCAGGGCGCGTCCGCTGTCCGAGGTGACCGCCATCGCCCTCGACAGCGCAGGCTCTGGCTGCGCCGCGATCTCGGCGGCCCCAGCGCCTGGACAGTGGGGCCGGATCCACCAGATCGCCTTCAACGAGGCGACCCTGGGCAAGAGCGGGATCGCCCCGCTCGAGTGGTTCTTCGGGACGCCGTCGACCCCGGTGGATGGCGCCGGCGGCGCGGTGAACAACACGTACTACCGCCTGTCGCGCGCCTACGAGGACCCGTACGACCCGGAGTACGAGCCGGTCATGACCCTGGCCGAGGTGTTCGACGTGACCAACGGGCCGTCGCTCCGCGCGCTCTACAACGGGGCGGACCCGGACGCCGCACGGATCATCACCACCACCGGCCAGAGCGGGTCGCCGTTCAACGGCCACAACACGGACTGGATCCGATCTCTGGCTGGCCAACGAGACGGTCCCGTTCCCGTTCTCCGACAGAGGCGATCGAGAAGGCGGCCAAGAACGTGGTGGTCCTGCGCGCGAACCCCTGACCGGAGGAGTCCGGTCGGCGCCAGCGCCGGGCGGACGTCGACCACGGCAGCCGCGGGTCGGGCATCGAGCGTCCGGCGCGACCTGATCCGGCGGGCCACGCGATACTGGCGCCGCGATGCAGGAATGGATGCAGTGGGAGCCGGTCCGCGGCAAGCGCTTCGCCTCGCTCAAGGCCACCCCGGCCCGGCTGCTGGTGGGAGCTGGAGCCTTGGCTGGCTGTCGTGGCCGGGCTGATGCCATGGGCCGAGGGGTCGCGCCGGGGCGGTCGGGCTTCGAGCCCGTCTCGTACAGCGCGCTCGGGGGCGCCGGCGATGGCGTGATGCTGATCGTGATCTCGATCGCCGCCGCCATCCTGACGCTCCACCGCACCCCGGCCGAGTCCCGGACGAGGACCGTCCGCCTGCTTCCCGGCCGTGATGGTGACGCTCGCGGTGTTCACCTGGCTGAACGGACGGCGAGCCGCCGAGGCCGCCATCGAGGAGTGGGTGATCCGCGGCGGCTCCGGTGGACCCGCACTCGGGATGTGGCTGGCCGCGGCAGGCGTTGGAGCGATGGTGCTGGGCACCCTCTGGCTGCTGCCGGCCGTCGTGCGCTGGCAGCGGCACCACGATGATCCCGAGGATCTGCTCACGTTCAGCTGGGCCGGAACGGCGGAGCTGATCGCCGGCACGGTGGGCCTCATCGTCGGCGGGATCGTCGGGATCAACATCGGCCTGGCGCTGACCGGGCCGATGATCGTGGGCACGATCTTCCTGGGCGCGGTGTTCGGCGGGCTGCTGGGGGCCTACGCCGCGATGTGGGCTGTCGGGGCGATCCTGCGGCGCCTCTCTGCCAGCAGGGGGGCGCCACCACAGGGCTGACGCGCCAACGCGGCGGCGGCCCCCGGAACGACGCCACAACCCCGGTACCATCGCCCCCCATGTTCCGTGATCGCGACCAGCTCGTGGGCACGCTCGCAGCGATTGTCGCCGCGACGCTGTTCGGCACGCTCGGACCCCTGGCGCGCTTCGGGGCCGATGCAGGCGTGGAGGGCGTCGCCTTCACGGCCTGGCGGGCGCTCCTCGGGGCGACGTTCCTGGTGGTGCTCATCACCGTGCGCGGGAGGGCGGGGACCTCGATGGCGGCGGTCCGGAGCCTGTCACGGCGCGGGCGCGTGACATTCGCGGTCGCGGCCCTCATGGGCGTCACCCTCAACGTGGCGATGTTCACGGCGTTCGGCCTGATCTCGATCTCGCTGACGTTGATGCTCTTCTACACGTACCCGGCCGGTGTGGTGGTCGCGGACCTCGTGCTTGGCCGGGAGCGGATGACCATCTCCCGGCTCGTCGCCCTGGCCCTGTCCACGTTGGGCGTGGTGCTCGTGCTGTTCGGTGCGGGAGGCGAAGGCCTCGGCGGCAACCCGCTCGGGATCGCGCTGGGGCTGCTCGCCGCCGCGAGCCAGGTGGTGTTCGTGACCATCAGCCGCCACGGGTACTCGGACGTGCCCGCCGACGCCGCCACGCTGGGCATCCTGGGCACGGCCTTCGTGGGCGCGTCCCTGATCGCCATCGTGGCGGGCCAGGGCGCCAGCCTCGCGTCGCCCCTCACCTCCACGGCCGCCTGGCCGTACATCCTCATGGCGGGCGTGGCAGCGGCGGGTGTCTCAAGCTTGCTCTTCCTGAGCGCCATCCGCCTGATCGGCGGCACCCGGACCGGGATCCTGATGCTGCTCGAGCCGGTGGTCGGCGTGGGCCTCGCGGCGCTGCTGCTGGGCGAGGCACTTGCACCCCTGCAGGCACTTGGCGGCGCGCTCGTTCTGGCCGGGGCGCTGGTCCTCCAGGTGGGCGCCGACCCCGATCTCGACCCGATCGAGGAGACGGCAGCCGGACCGATCCTGTAGGGGCGCATCCTGTAGGGACGCGGAAGATCCCGGACACGCGGATCACGCCGACGCCACGGCTCCGCTACCGTACCGGGTGCACCGGCGCCCGCCGGAGCACCGTGCACGATGGAGGTCCCGATGGTCAGGGTCGAAGGGCTCGAGGGTCGCGTGGCCGTCGTGACGGGTGCAGGGCGGGGCATCGGCCTGCGCATCGCCCAGGTGCTGGCGGCCAATGGCGCATCGGTCGCGGGTCTCGACCTGCTCCCGCCCGATGTGGACGGCATCCTGGGCATCGAGGCTGACGTCTCCGACGAGGCCGCCCTGAACGACGCCTTCGGGCGCATCGAGGAGGAGCTCGGCTCCCCGACGGTCCTCATCCTCAACGCGGGCATCCTGCCGCTGGTGCCGCTCGTGGAGACATCCACGGAGCTGTGGGAGCGGACCCTCTCGATCAACCTGACCGGACCATTCCTCGCCATCCGGCGCGCACTTCCGGGCATGCGGGTCGAGGGGTACGGGCGGATCATCGCCATCGGGGCGGCCGCCGGGAAGTCCGGCGGGGCACGCTCGGCCGCCTACGCCGCGTCCAAGGCGGGCCTCATGACGCTGGTGAAGTCCGTGGCCGCCGAATACGCCCGGGAGGGCATCACCGCGAACGTGGTCGCGCCCGCCCTCATCGACACGGCGCTCCTGGGTGGCGCGCGCGAGCTGGCCGGCCGGGTGCCGGTGGGCCGACTCGGGACGACCGACGAGGTCGCCGCGCTCGTGGCGTTCCTGGCGTCAGGCGAGGCCGGCTACATCACGGGCGAGGTCGTCGACATCAACGGCGGCACCCTGATCGACTGACACTCGACGGCGAGCGAGATCGGCCGTGGCGGGCGGCCCAGGAGACGGTGCCCGCGCTAGTCGTCCTGGTTGACCTCGAGCGGGCCATCGGGAACCTCGATCGTGATCCGTCCGTCCACGATCGCCACGTCGTAGACCGCGAGCGGGCTCTCGGCAGGGGCGTCCAGAGGCTCCCCGTCGCCGAGATCGAACCGGGACATGTGCAGCGGGCACGTCAGCGTGCCGGCCGTCAGGAAGCCCCTGTCGAGCTCGAAGTACTCATGCGAGCAGGTGCCCTGGAGGGCGTGGAACTCGCCGCTCACGTGCACCACGATCACCGGGTCCGAGCCGTCCACCCAGACCATCTGCATCTCGCCGTCAGGCAGCTCGCCCACGCCGAGCAGGTCGATCCGGCGGCTCATACGCGCGCCCCAGCCCGCCGTTGCCCCGCGCTCAGGCTGCGGTCGCAGCGCCCGCGGCGAGCCCGGAGGTCCACTTGGCCTCCAGCGCATCGCGCAGACGGTCCTGCGCCTCCTCGAGCGGAACCCGAGCCACGACCGGCTCCAGGAACCCGAGCACGATGAACTTGCGAGCGTCGTCGGGCGCGATGCCCCGGCTCTCGAGATAGAACAGCTGGCTCTCGTCGATCGGACCCACCGACGAGCTGTGCATCGCGCGCCGGCAGTCGGGCTGGTCGATCTCGAGGCTCGGGATGGCCACCGCGCGCGCCGCCTTGGACAGGTTCATCCCGAACTCGCCGAGGTAGCTGTCGGTGCCGATCGCGGTCTTCTCGATCGAGATCAGGCCCTTCATGTACGTCCGTGCCCTATCGAGCAGCACGCCCTTCGAGAGCAGCTGGCCCGACGTGTCCCTGCCGATGTGCCGCGTGTACGAGGTCAGGTCGTGCAACTGGTCCCCCGACCCGAACACGATCTCGGTCTGCTCCACCTGGCTGCGGTCGCCCGCGAGGACATTGTCCACGCGGCTGCGCACGAGGCGCCCGCCCAGCTGGGCCAGCGCCCAGCGCAGGTCTGCGGCTTCCCCGATGTCCGCCCGGCGCTGCTGGAACACGATGTGATCGGGACCAAGCTCCTGCAGGCTTGCCATGCCCAGGCGGGCGTGGGCGCCGAGGCGCAACTCCGTGGTACCGCAGAACATCGCCTGCTGCCCGGCCACGGCGGCATCCGAGGCGACAAGCTCCTCGACCACCGAGGCCTCAGCGCCATCGCCGAGCACGATCAGCGTCCGCGCGACCAGCGTCCGCGGTGCGCCGAGCGCCCAGCGGAGCACGATCGGCGCCTCGGCCACGACGCCCGCCGGGACGTGGAGCACGATGCCCTGCGTCCAGGCGGCGCAGGAGAGCTCGGCGAGGCGCTCATCCACCGGGATCGGGCTCGCGGCGAGCAGCTCCCTGGCGAGGGCCTCGTCGGAGGCGACGAGATCGCCGAGGGTCTGCAGACGGACCCCGGCAGCGGCCAGCTTCGCGTCGAGCGCGAGCCCGGCCACGCCGTCCTCACGCAGCTCGATCAGGCCGCCGATGCCGTCTGGCAGGGTGCCGGCGGCGGCGCGGCCGGCGGCCGTGGTCACGTACGGCGCCGCCCCGTCGATCGAGGCTGCGCGCAAGTCCACGTACGGCGTGTAGAGCCGGTTCGCCTCGGTTGGCAGAGCCTCGAACCGGGCGAGTGCAGCGAAACGCTCATCCCTGAGCCAGGCGGGCTCGGAGCGCTCCGTCACGAGGCGCTCGACAAGCGCCGTGTCGACGAAGCTGATGGGGAGGTCCGCCGGACCACGGCGCGGGACGCGCACGGCGCGCGCGGTCGGCACAGGCGCTGATGCTTCGACGGTCTCCGTCACCCGAGCGACCCTTCCATCTCCAGCTTGACCAGGCGGTTGAACTCGATGGCGTACTCCATCGGCAGCTCCTTGGTGAACACCTCGAGGAAGCCCTGCACGATGAGGTTCGTCGCCTCGTTCTCGGTGAGGCCGCGGCTCATCAGGTAGAAGACCTGGTCCGCGGAGACCTTGCCGACGGTGGCCTCGTGGGTCATCGTCGTGTCGTCCTCCCCGATGTCGATGTACGGGTAGGTGTCGCTGCGGCTCAGGTCGTCGAGCATGAGTGCGTCGCAGCGGACGGACGCGGTGACCCCGGTGGCGCCCGGGGCGACCTTCAGCTGCCCGCGGTAGGTGGCCCGGCCACCGTCCTTGGACACCGACTTGGACACGATCCTCGACGTGGTGTTCGACGCGAGGTGGACGGCCTTGGCGCCGGTGTCCTGGTGCTGGCCCTTGCCGGCGACCGCCACCGAGATCACCTCGGCGGTGGCGCCCTCGCCCAGCAGGTAGATCGCCGGATACTTCATGGTCAACCGGGACCCGGTATTCGCGTCCACCCACTCCACCGTCGAGTTGGCGTGCGCGTGGGCGCGCTTGGTCACCAGGTTGTAGACGTCGTTCGACCAGTTCTGGATGGTCGTGTACCGGACCTTGGACCCGGCGAGGGCGATCACCTCAACGACCGCCGCGTGCAGCGAGTCGGTCGCGTAGATGGGGGCCGTGCAGCCCTCGATGTAGTGGACCTTGGCGCCCTCGTCCACCACGATCAGCGTCCGCTCGAACTGGCCCGTGTTCTCGCCGTTGATGCGGAAGTACGCCTGGAGCGGGAGCGGGACCTCGACGCCCTTGGGGACGTAGACGAACGAGCCGCCGGACCAGACCGCGGAGTTGAGCGCGGCGAACTTGTTGTCCTCGGGCGGGACGACGGTGCCGAAGTACTTGCGGAAGATCTCCGGGTACTCCTTCATCGCCTGGTCGGTGCCCATGAAGACCACGCCGATCTTGGTGAGCTCCTCACGCACGGAGTGGTAGACGACCTCCGAGTCGTACTGGGCGCCGACGCCCGCGAGGAACTTGCGCTCCGCCTCGGGGATGCCCAGCTTCTCGAACGTCTGCTTGATCTGCTCGGGGACGTCGTCCCACGACTTCTCTTCGCGCTCGGACGGCTTGCGGTAGTAGACGATCTTGCCGAAGTCGATCGTGCCCAGGTTGCCGCCCCACTCGGGCATGGCGCGCTTCAGGAAGTGGTCGTACGCGCGCAGACGGAACTGCAGCATCCAGTCCGGCTCGTCCTTGAAGCGACTGATCTCCTCCACCGTCTCGCGCGTCAGGCCGCGCTTGGTCTCGGCGAGGTAGACGATGTCGTCGTGGAAGGCGTACTGGTCGCGTTCGTCCTTGACGAGTTCGCGGGTCGAGGTCATCGCTGCTCCGTTCGCGGCCTGCCGGCCGCCGGATGGGGTCGCTGGTCTGGCAATGGGCCGCGACCGCTGGGACGCGGGTCGCGGGCTAATCCCTAGCAGAATTATCGGAATTACCGGGCGATCCGTCAACGATGGCGTATCCGTCGTGCTGAGACCCGGCCGGCGCCTGCAGCGCGGCCGCCGCGGCCCCATGCCAGCGCCGTACCATGCGGCGAGCGCAACCATCACGGCCGCTCGCACTGGAGACCCCCGTTGGACGCAGCAGCCCTCGCGCTCGGCCTGATCGGTATCGGCGCTGGCTCGCTGCTCGCGATGTTCGGTGTGCGCTTCTTCTGGGTCCTGCTGGCGCTGTGGGGCGCCATCATCGGGTTCCTCGCCGGAGCGGACATCGCGGCGACGATCCTGGGCGAAGGGTTCCTGGCCACCATCGCGGGCTGGATCGCCGGCATCGCGGGCGCCGTCGTGCTCGGCCTGCTCGCGGGCGCCGTCTACTGGGCGGCGGTCATCGTCCTGAGCGGTGGCGTCGGCTACGCCATCGGGAGCGGGATCCTGCTCATGCTTGGCGCTGAGCCGGGGATCGTCACCATCGGTGCCGGGCTCGCCGGCGCAGCAGCCCTCATCGTGCTCGCCCTGGTCCTGCGCGTGCCGGTCCTGCTCGTCGCGGTCCTCACCAGCTTCGGTGGTGTGGGCTACGCCATCGTTGGGGCGCTCATGGTCCTCGGCAGGATCCCGCTCGCCGACCTCCAGGGTGGCGCCCTGGGCTCGCTCGGGGATCGACCCCTGGCGCTCGTCGCCTGGCTCGGCCTGGGGGCGACCGCATGCGCCTACCAGCTGATCGTGGCCCGGGAGGACGAGCAACGGGTCCTCGGCTCGCTCGACCAGAACCGGCCCGGGGGCGGCGCATGACGGCGGCCGACCTCCCGCCCGACCCTGCGCTCGAGGGCCAGCCGCCGATCGGCGACGACCTGCCCAGCCGCAACCCCCGCGCCCGGACGAAGTCGATCCTGGGCGGCATCGGCCTCGTGCTCTACATGTGGCTGGTCTTCGGTGTGCTGCTGCCGTCGGTCGTGGACTACCAGGCCATGCTCGACGCCTTCAGACAGGTGCCGCCCGAGTGGCTGCTGGTCGTGCTGGTCGTGGGCATGCTTGGCTGGTACGCGGAGGGCTGGGCCCAGAAGGTCATGTTCCCGGGGCTGGGCTCGTTCCGGTCCACCGGTGCCTACCTCGTCCAGGCGGCTGTCGGCTCGACGCTCACGGGCGCCGTGAAGGCGGGCATCGGGTACGTGATGTTCCGGCGCTGGTCGTTCAGCACGCAGGCGGTCGTGCTGGGCATGACCCTCAACGGCCTGGCGGTCCAGGCGTCCAAGCTCCTGATGCCCGCCCTCTGGATCCTCCTGCTGACGGCCACTGGCACCTTCCCCGGCAACGGCATCCTCATCGCGGTCCTGCTCATCATCCCGGTGGCGCTGGCGCTGGTCGTCGGGATCTGGATCATGCGCTCCGAGAAGTTCGCCCGGCGTGTGGGGGCCTTCGCGACGCGGGCCTCCGGCGCGGTCATGCGCCGGATGCACAAGGTGGGACCCGATGACCTCACGCCCCGGGTGCTCGACTTCCGGGCCACGGCGGGGGTCCTGCTGGCCGCCAAAGCGCTGCCCATCACGGTCACCCAGGCGATCGCGCGCACGGCGGGCTACGTGCTCCTCGTCGTGTCGATGCGCGCCATCGGGATCGGCCCGGAGGTCCTGCCTCCGGACGTGATCCTGGCCGTGTACGCCGTCGTGATGGTCATCGGCCTGCTGCCGATCGCCCCGGGCGGCGCCGGCCTGCCCGAGCTGCTCTACATCTCGTTCTTCACCGGCATCGTCGCCGACCCGTCCCTGGACGACCAGATCGCCGCCGGCGTGATGCTGATGCGCGGCGTGTCCTGGTTCCTGCCGATCCCGGTGGGCTACCTGGTGATGGCGGTGTTCCGCTGGGAGAACCGGCACCGCGCCCCGGTCGTCGGGTGATGAGCTGGGGCCCGCGCTGAGCGGCCCGCGCCTGACCCGCCTAGAAGAACGTCGAGCAGAACGGCGCGTCAGCCGTCCGGAACAGGGCGTCCGCCTCGGCCAGCGCGCCATCGCGGTGCTCCTCGAAGCCCGTGCCGAGCACGGCATCGCGCAGACGCGTCCCGCCCAGGTAGGCGGACCCGAGCGCGGCCACCGGGAGCGTCAGGTCGGCCGGGCGATCGGTACCCGTGCACCGGGCGCCGTCCGCGGAGACGTCGAGCAGGTACCGGCGACGGCCACCGAAGGCCTCGTCGTCCACCACCTCGAGGACCAGGCTCCCGGACAGCTCGTAGGCGCGCGCCTCGAGTGCCCGGGGCACGTCGAACAGCCTGACCCACACCGCGTCGCCCATGCTCTCGGCTCGGGCGGCACGCGCATTCCGGAGCATCCATGGCAGTGGCTCGTCCACCCGCCGGCCCTCGGCGCTCACCTGGGTCACGAGGTCCAGCGCGAGCAGGAACCCCCACAGCGCGCGATAGGCCTCGTCGCTCACGGCGACCAGCTCCTGGATGGCGACCCCGTTGGCGGGCAGGCTGTGCTCCCACTTCGGCTTGCCCGTGTAGCGGGCGTATCCGTCGGGCGTGCCCGCAGCGTCGCGCCGGATGAGCAGGAAGCCCTTCCACGTCTCGCCCCAGGGCTCCTCCTCCAGGCCCAGGCGGAGCGGCCAGCCCACCTCACGGCGCCGGATCTCCCCTGCCCGGACGTGCCGCGCCTGCTCGTGGACGCCGCGCACGACCTCCACTGCAGCGGCATCAGGGGTCACCAGGTCCACGCCGCCGGGGACCGGGTCCCGGAATTCCGCGAGGCGCGCATCCACCGCCCAGTCCGCCCAGCGCGTCGCAGGCCCATAGCCGAAGCGCCCGTAGATCGGGTACTCCGACGCGTACAGCACCGCGACCGCCTCACCACGCGCCACGATGTCCGCATGGGCCACCGCCGCCATCCGCCCGAGCAGGCCCTGGCGCCGATGCGTGGGCTTGACGCCGACGGCCGAGATTCCGGCCCCCGGCAGCACCGCCAGGCCGGGAACCGTGAGCTCGGTGCTGAACGCCCGGAACGTGCCCACCGCCCGACCGCCATCGAATGCGGCGACCAGCCGGCCCGGCTCCCACGTGCGGCGGATGACCTCCGCCACCTTCTCCAGATCGGGACGTTCCACGAACGCGGTGCTGATCGCGTCAACGGCGGACGAGTATTCGGACGGGTCGGCGACCCTCACATCGATGCCCATGCCGCGACTCTAGCACCGGCGGTGGGGCGGTATCCTTGCGCCTCCACCCGGTGTGGCAGGAAGGAGAGCGACGCGCGTGACCGACACCTCAGCCGGCGGTCCCGGCCTGCTCCTGCCAGAGGGGACGCGACTCGTCCACATCGGCCCGCCGAAGACGGGGACCACCTCGCTCCAGGGAAGCTTCCACGCGCGCCGCGACGAGATCCTCGCCCAGGGTGTCCGTTACGCGGGCCGTCGCCGCCACTCGAGCGCAGCCGTCCTCGCCGTCACCGATCGGCCATCGTTCGGGCAGGACTCGGGTTCCCCGCCGATCAAGCACTGGCACGCGATCGTCAACGAGATCCGCACCGCGCGGGAACCTCGCATCATCTTCAGCAGCGAGTTCTTCGCCGATGCCCTGGAACCCTACATTCCGCGCATCGTCGAGGACCTTGGCGGGCCGAACGTGCACGTCGTGGTCACCCTGCGCCCGCTCGCGAAGATCCTCCCCTCCCAGTGGCAGCAGTACGTCCAGAGCGGCCTGCGCATGGACTTCGACCCCTGGCTGGACGCCATGTACAACCAGCCGCCCGGTCCGTTCATGGCGACGTTCTGGCGTCGCCACCGTCACGACGAGCTGATCGCCCGCTGGGCGGATGTCGTCGGCCCGGAGCGGGTCACCGTCATCGCGATGGACGAGCGCGACCACGATCATCTCTACCGGGTGTTCGAGCAGCTCCTCGGCCTGCGCACAGGCACCCTCGCGGCGGAGCCGGATCTCGCCAACCGCTCGATGACGATGCCGGAGATCCAGGCGGTCCGCGCCTTCAACAACCAGTTCAAGGACCTCAAGCTGGGCAATGCCCTGTTCCACAAGGTGATGCACTTCACCGCCGCCACCCACATGAAGCTGGTGGAACCGAAGCCGGAGTGGCCGAGGATCGAGGTCCCGCAGTGGGCGCTTGACCGCTCGAGCGAGGTCAGCGCGCAGATGGTGGCCGCAATCCGGGCGAGCGGCGTCCGGGTCATCGGCGACCTGGACGGCCTCGCCCGAGTCCAGCCGAGCAGGCTGCAGGGGGATGTCCAGCCCGAGACGTGCATTCCCGCGGAGATCGCCGGCCGGATGGCCATGGGCGTGCTGATGGCGTCCGACCTTGTCCGCACGACACCCGAGGGCACCGTGACGGCCTCGGCGGGCCGCAAGGACGTGGAGCCACTGGAGCTTGCCCGCATCGACACCTACCGCCTTGCGGGCTACCTGGTCCTGCGCATCAAGCGTGCCGTCCTGCGTCGCGCACGCGGCCTGCTCGCGCCGCTGCGCAGAGGCTAGGCGTGCCTCCCGTCGGGGACGCGGGCGCCCTCCTCGTCCCCGCCGGGGCACGCGTCCTCCACATCGGTCCACCCAAGACGGGCACCACCGCCCTCCAGGGGGCGTTCTGGCTTGCCCGTGATGCCTTGCCGCGCCAGGGCGTCCGCTACCCGGGCAGGTCACGCCACCCGGCGCGCCCGATGTTCGCCGTCACCCGACGCAACCCGCCGGGAGCATCCGAGCCGCCGCCCGCCAAGGTGTGGGACGCCTTCCTCGCCGATGTGCGCCAGGATCCCGGCGCCCGGGTCATGGTCAGCAGCGAGGGCTTCGCCTACGCCTCCGAGGAGGCGATCACCCGCGTGGTGAGCGACCTGGGACCCGACCGCATCCAGGTGGTGGTCACGCTGCGCCCGCTCGGCCGCCTGCTTGCCTCGGAGTGGCAGCAGCAGGTCCAGGGCGGGATGCGGCTCGCGTTCGAGGCGTGGCTCGAAGCCCTGTTCGACGACCCTGCCGCTGCCCACTCGCGCTCGTTCTGGCACCGCCACCGGCACGACCGGCTGGTCGCCCGCTGGGCAGCCGCCGCGGGTGCCGAGCGGGTCACGGTGCTCGTCGTGGACGAGCGCGACCACGGGAAGCTGTACCGCGACATGGAGGCACTGCTCGGGCTGCAGGCAGGCACCCTCGTCCCAGGGTCCACGTTGCCCAACCGATCGCTGACGCTGGAGGAGATCAGCGCACTCCGGGCGCTCCGCGAGGTCTTTGCCGCAGAGGGACGAACCGCCGCGGAGTTCGACCGCCTGGTCCGCCTGCAGGCCGGCCCCCACCTCAAGCGACGCGTCCCCGGGCCGGACGAGCACAGGATCGAGACCCCCGCGTGGGCGCTCGAGCGCGCCGCGGCCGTTGCCGCCGAGATGGTTCCCGCGCTGGCCGCGTCCGGCGTCCGCTGGTGGGGCGACCTGGACGGCCTCGCCGCCCCGGCCCCGGCCGGCGCGCCGGACCACGTCACCTCCGATGTGCCCGTGCCTGCCCACGTTGGTGCGGCGATCGCCATGGCGGTGGCCCGGGCAGGCGGGCTGGTCACACCGCAGGAGGGCGACACCGGTCCTGCCGATCCGGCACCGGACGACGCAGCCGGGAGGGCACGGAAGAGGAGCCTCGTCGGGCGGCTCGGCGCCAGGGCGGCCCGACGTCTCGGCCGACAAGCCAGAACGTTAGGTTGGGCCGGCCCCGCGGATGCAGCCGTCCCCGCGAACGCAGGCGTCTCAGGGGAGGCGACGACCCCCACCAGCTGGTCGGGTGCGCCTGACCCGGCTACGCCCGGTCCGCCACCAGCGCATCGAGCGCGGCCCGGACGCGCGCTGCCCCATCAGCGATCGACACCGTGCTGGCATCGATGACCACCTCGGCATCGTCGGGCGGCTCGTAGGGGGAGCTGATGCCGGTGAACTCCGGGATCTGGCCGGCCCGGGCCTTCGCGTACAGGCCCTTGCGGTCACGGGCCTCGCACACCCCGAGCGGCGTGCTCACGTGGACCAGCAGGAACCGGCCACCTTCGGCCTCGGCCATGGCACGCGCCGCCTTGCGGCCGGCATCGAAGGGGGCGATTGGCGCGGCGACCGCGAGGCCACCGTGGTGGGCCACGAGGGCGGCGACGTAGGCGATCCTGTCGATGTTGATCGCGCGGGACTCCGCATCGAAGCCCAGGCCGCGCGAGAGGTGGTGGCGGACCTCGTCACCGTCGAGCAGGGTCACCGTCCGTCCAGCCGCTTCGGCCTCGGCAGCGAACGCCTTGGCGATGGTGGACTTGCCGGAGCCCGAGAGCCCGGTGAAGAACACGACAACGCCGACCGGGCGGTTCGAGGGCCTGGCGCGCAGGATGGCCTTCGCCGCGATCGGCGGGTACAGGGCCTGGACCTCGCGTTCCAGGAGCCCGTCAAGGGCCGCGATCCGCGCCGCCTCATCGGCGGGGCGCTCGGCAGCGAGATCCACGGCTGCGGACGCGCCGTACGCTGCGGCCACGGCGACGCGGTCCAGCCGGGCGCCGGCCGGCCACGGTACGACCACCAGCTCCACGCCGGCCAGGGCGGTCACCACCATCCAGGCCCCAGTGACGGCCGCCGCGCCTGGTCGGCCAGCGGGCTCCGACCGCGACACGAGGACGAGGAGACGGACCCGATCACCCGATCGCGCACGCTGCTCCAGGCGCTGCTGGTCGCCGCGCGTGGGCAGCGAATCGACGACGGCCGCGGTCCACAGGTCGCGGTCGCGGGCACGGACGACCGCGGCGGCGACGCGGTGCTCGGGCGCCCAATGCGGGCCCGGTGCCTCGGCAAAGGGTCGCAGCGCACGTGCATCCCCGTCGTCGGTGACGAGCGCGAGGGGCGTGTTCTCGGCGTCCGTGAGCACCTCACCCGGGCGCCACGGGCGCTCCGCGTCACCCGGGAGGCCGCCGCCCAGCGCCAGCTCGAGGAGATCGAGATGGTCTGCTGGAAGCACGCGATGCGGATGGCTCGCGAGCGATGCGAGATCGATGACGGCCTCGGTCGGGTCCGCCACCTCGGCCGGGTCCGCCACCTCGGCCGGGTCCGCCACCTCGGCCGGGTCGATGGGTCCGGTGCCATCGTCGTGCACGGGTTCGTCGCCCGTTGCCTTGAGGGGCTCCTCTGCGCTCACCCCGCCTCCTCCATGTCCAGGGGCACCGGCTCGGCCACCAGCACGCCGCCAGGAGGTGCGCTCACCGACTCCGTAGCCGGCTTGGGCGGGCGGGCCTGGGCGAGCTCCTTCGTGTAGCGGCGGATCACGATCCACAGCATGCTGCCCCCGACCAGCGCCATGACCGCCGCCGCGAGCACCCACTCGTTGGGCACGTCGAGCAGCCTGAGGCCCGACGCGAGCAGCAGGATGGCCAGCGCCCGCCGGATGATGCCGCCTGGCGCCCGGCTCGAGATCTGGGCCCCGAACCAGGCTCCGGGCACGGCACCCAGCAGCAGCGATGCCGCGACGGTGATCGAGAAGTCCCCGAACATCAGGTGGCCAAGGGCGGCGGCGGCGACCAGCGGGATCGCCTGGGCGAGATCAGTGCCCACCAGCTGGGACGCCTTGAGGGCCGGATACATCATCAGCAGGACCACGATGATGATCGATCCGGCGCCCACCGACGTCATCCCGACCATGAACCCTGCAACCGCGCCCAGGACCACCGTGGGGATGGGCTTCACGACCAGGACCGGCTTCGTCATCCGGACCGCCCCCTCGCCCAGGGGCAGGTTGCTGCGGTACATCTGGATCATCGCCCGGGCCACGAGGCCGCTCGCCGCGACCAGCAGCGCGACGCCCAGGATGCCCTTGAGCAGCGACTCGATGTCCACGCCTTCGGGCACCTGGCTGACCGCCCACGCGCCCAGGAACGCGGCCGGCATCGACCCGACGCAGAGCCACGCCACCAGCGAGAGATTGACCGTGCCACGCCGCAGGTGGACGAAGGCCCCAACCGGCTTCATGAGCAGGCTCACGACGATGTCGGACGAGATCGCCGTCAGCGGGTTGACGTTGAAGAAGAACACGAGCATCGGGGTCATGAGGGCGCCGCCGCCCATGCCCGTCAGGCCCACGACGGTGCCCACCAGGAGCCCGCCGATGGCGAGCGGGACGTCTATCTCCACGGGTGCGCAAGGCGTCCGTGGCGGGCGGGCGGGGTGCAAAGCATGCGGCGATGATAACGTCGCACCCTGCCGGGACGACGTGGCCGCGTGAGCGGACCGGTCATTCCCAGCGTGTACGCGCGCTCGACCCCCGCCGCAAGGACCCGCATGACTGACCGCTCCACCAGCCCCACCGTCGCCCTGGCGATTCCCGGCCCGGACCTCCCGGCCGACGACGCGGCACTCGCGGCGGCCCTGGCGACTGCGGCAGGTGAGATCCTCAACGGCCTGCGCAGGCGCGTGGACGCCGGCGGGTTCGACGGCGATCAGCGTGCTCTCAAGGATGCCGGCGACGCCGCCGCCCAGGCCTGCCTGGCGGACCTGCTCGCGCGCGCCCGGCCCGCCGACGCCGTGCTCAGCGAGGAGGCGAAGGACGATCCGCGCCGCCTCGAGGCCAACCGCGTATGGATCATCGACCCGCTTGACGGCACCCGTGAGTTCTCCGAGCGCGCGGCCGACGGAGCAGGCTGGCGTGATGACTTCGCGGTGCACGTCGCCCTGTGGGCCCGGGGCCGCGGCCTCATCGCAGGGGCCGTTGGTCTGCCGGCCCGGGGTCTTGTGCGCCGCACCGATGCGCCGCCCGTCGTGGCGGTCGAGCCGCTGCGCGAGGTCCTGGACGGGCGCCGTCCCCTCCGCCTCGCCGTGTCGCGGACCCGGCCGCCCGCGGTGGCTGCGCGGCTCGGGGAGCGGCCGGACGTGGAGCTCGTACCCATGGGCTCCAACGGCGTCAAGGTCATGGCCGTCCTCGACGGCACCGCCGACGCCTATGTCCATGCCGGCGGCCAGTACGAGTGGGACTCCGCGGCGCCGGTCGCCGTCGCCACTGCTGCGGGCCTCGTCGCCACCCGGATCGACGGATCCCCCCTCGTCTACAACCAGCCCGACCCCTGGTCGCCCGACCTCGCGGTCTGCCACCCCGTGCTCGTCGAGCACCTGCACCGCCTCCTGGCGGAGGCAGGCATCGGCGACGAGCCAGGAGCCCCCACGTGAGCACGCCTGTCCTGACCCTGAGCCAGCTCCGCGCCCTGGAGGCGGAGAGCATCCACATCTTCCGCGAGGTCGCCGCCGAGATGCAGCGCCCCTGCCTGCTCTTCTCGGGCGGCAAGGACTCCATCGTGATGCTGCACATCGCGCGCAAGGCGTTCCACCCGGCGCGGATCCCGTTCCCCGTGATGCACGTGGACACGGGCCTCAACTTCCCCGACATCCTCGCCTTCCGCGACCGCTGGATCGAGAAGCTGGGCCTGACCCTGGTGGTCGCGTCCGTGCCCGAGGCCATCGAGCGCGGCCTGGTCCGCGAGGAGCCCAACGGCTCGCGCAACCGGATCCAGACGCCGGTGCTGCTCGACGCGATCGAGCGCCACAAGTTCGACGCCTGCTTCGGCGGCGGCCGACGCGACGAGGAGAAGGCGCGCGCCAAGGAGCGCGTCTTCAGCTTCCGTGACGAGTTCGGCCAGTGGGACCCCAAGAACCAGCGACCCGAGCTGTGGAACCTCTACAACGGCCGGGTCCACATGGGCCAGTCGATCCGCGTGTTCCCGCTGTCGAACTGGACCGAGCTGGACATCTGGACGTATATCCGCGAGGAGCAGATCGAGATCCCTGATCTCTACTTCGCCAAGGAGCGTGAGGTCGCCGAGCGCGACGGGATGCTCTACGCGGTCAACGAGTTCACGCCCCTGCGCGAGGGCCAGCAGGCCCAGCGGATCATGTGCCGCTACCGCACCGTCGGTGATGCCAACCTCACCGCCGCGGTGATCTCGGAGGCCGACACCATCGACAAGATCGTCGAGGAGATCGAGACCGTCCGGATCACCGAGCGGGGGGCCACCCGCGGCGACGACAAGACCAGCGAGACCTCGATGGAAGACCGCAAGAAGGAGGGGTACTTCTAGATGTCGGACCTCCTCCGCTTCGCCACTGCCGGCTCCGTCGACGACGGCAAGTCCACGCTGATCGGGCGGCTGCTGTACGACAGCAAGTCCCTCTTCTCCGACCAGCTCGAGGCCGTCGAGCGCGTGTCACGGGACCGCGGCAACGACTACACGGACCTGGCCCTCCTGACCGACGGCCTGCGCGCCGAGCGCGAGCAGGGCATCACCATCGACGTCGCCTACCGCTACTTCGCGACGCCGCGCCGCAAGTTCATCATCGCGGACACCCCCGGCCACACCCAGTACACCCGGAACATGGTGACCGGCGCGTCCACCGCGGATGTCGCGCTGATCCTGCTCGACGCCCGCAAGGGCATCACCGAGCAGAGCCGCCGCCACGCGTTCCTGGCCACCCTCCTGGGCGTGCCGCACGTGGTGGTCTGCGTGAACAAGATGGACCTCGTGGACTACGACGAGGCGGTCTTCGACGCCATCTCCGCGGAGTTCGGCGAGTTCGCCACGCGCCTGCGCGTCCGCGACCTGTCGTTCATCCCGGTGTCGGCGCTCAAAGGCGACAACGTCGTCCTGCGCTCGGACAACATGCCCTGGTACGACGGCACCACGCTCCTCTCGCACCTCGAGCGCCTGCACGTCGCGTCGGACCGCAACTTCGTGGACGTCCGCTTCCCGGTCCAGTACGTGGTCCGGCCGCAGTCCTTCGACGTCATCGACTACCGCGGCTACGCGGGCACGGTGGCGTCGGGCGTGCTCAAGCCGGGCGACCGGGTCGTGGCGCTGCCCTCGGGCCTGGAGAGCACGATCGCGTCGATCCACACCGCCGACGGCGAGGTGGACGAGGCGTACGCGCCGATGGCCGTGACCATCACGCTGGCCGACGAGCTCGACATCAGCCGGGGCGACATGCTCTGCCGGCCGCACAACATGCCGACGGTGTCCCAGGACATCGATGCGCAGGTGTGCTGGATGGACGAGAGCGTCACGCTGGGGGTCGGGAAGAAGTACGGGATCAAGCACACGACCCGCTGGGCGCGCGCGATGGTCAAGGAGCTCGACTACCGGATCGACGTGAACACGCTCCACCGGGACGAGACCGCGACCGAGCTCAGCCTCAACGAGATCGGCCGCGTCAAGCTCCGCGTGACCCAGCCGCTGTTCGTGGACCCGTACCAGCAGAACCGCCTCACGGGCTCGTTCATCCTGGTGGACGAGAGCTCGAACAAGACGGTCGCCGCGGGCATGATCGGGCGGACCCAGCCGGGCGGCTGATCGCCCGGGTCACGGCTCCGCGCGGAGCGTTGACCCGCGTCCGCTCCCTGGCACGGGCGCTGACCCGGCCCCGAGTCACCCGGCGGGGTCTCCTGCACGGGTCGTACGCGCAACTCGAGTTGCGCGTACATCCGCCGCACGCACCAGCCGCTGGTGACCCCCACCCGAGTCGGCAGCGCTGCACCTTCCCGGCGTCGGAGCCAGGAAGCCGACCCCTACAGGCGCGCCCTCACCGCCCCCGCAAGCGCTCGATGGCGCGCCGTCCGCGGCAACGCGAGCCGGGTGCAATCCGCGAACGCCATGTGCGCCCGCAGCGCCTCTGCCAGCGCGTCCATGAACCCCTCGTGCTCGGCCGAGAGCGGGTCGAAGCCCTCCTCCCACCACAGGTCCACGATCCGCAGCGTGCCCGCCTTGCGGTCGATGCGCGGCTCGATCCGGCCCACGAACCGGTCCCCGAACAGCAGCGGCAGCACGTAGTAGCCCCAGCGCCGCTTCGCCTGCGGGACGTAGACCTCCCAGCGGTAGTCGAAGTCGTAGAGGCGCAAGAGCAGGTCCCGGTCCCACGCGAGCGGGTCCAGCGGCGCCAGGAACGCGACGCCGGGCGCCTCCAGCGCGACTCCGGCCTCAACCTCGGACACGCACGCCTCCAGCAGTGGGACCTCGCCAGCGACCACGAACCGCCGGCCCTTGAGCCCTTCCACGACGACCGGCGCGATCGCCCCGAGGTCCAGCAGCTCGTCGCGCAGCGCGTTCCGCTCCCCCGCCCCGCCCAGCCCGGCCCACAGCGTGTACTCCCCCGTCTCGCCGAGCAGCCCGTTGCCCCGGAACCGCGACAGGAGCTTGTGCCGCAACTGCTCGCGCTCGGGCGGGCGCTGGGCCAGCAGCGACGGAGGGAACAGCCGCTCAACCAGGTCGTAGTAGCGCCGGTTGCCCTCGCGCCGGCTGATCCCCAGGATGCCGGCCTCCCCCAGCGCCTCGAGGATGGCGCGGACCTGGTTCGTCGGCCGCCAGTACCAGTCGATGGCCGTGCGGGACTCCCAGTCGAGCGAGGACAGCGGCCCCTCCGCGCGGATCCGGGCCAGCAGCTCCTCCACCAGCGGCGCGTGGTCGTCGAAGGCGCTGCCGCGATGGCGCTCGTGCGAGCGATCCCAGGTGATCCGGTAGAACGGCAGCTCGGCCGTGGGCACCAGCGAGAGCATCTTGTTGTACGTCTCGTAGAGCACCCGGTCGTGGTAGAGCAGGTCGTCCGTCCACGCGCGCCGGTAGCCCGCGATCCGGGCGAGCAGCACCAGGTCGTGGTTGCGGCCCGCGACCTCGAGCGGGTCGAACTGGAGTGAGCCCACGCGGTCCACGACCCGCATCACCGAGGCGGGCTCGGCCGGGAGCGAGCGCGGGGGCGCCAGCAGGTGGCGGCGGGCGAGGTACCGGCGGGCCGCCGCCGCGCTGACGTGAAGGGTCACTGGCCCGCTAGTTCCCCGCGGGCATGAACTCGAGCTCCGGAAGCGCGTCCGCCTTGTACATGAACAGGTTCTCCCCGCGCATCTCGACGCGGTCCACCAGGGCCAGGTTCGCGAGGTACGCCGCCTCGATCGACTTGCCGGGATCCTCGCAGGCCACCTGCGTGCTGGTCACCGGACCCGTGAAGTCGATGGTGTCGCCCTCCACGGTCCAGTTCCCGCTGAAGGTGTTGCAGCCCGCGTTCCCGTTCGCGGTGCTCTCCGCGAAGACGAGCGTGGGCGTGATCGACATGGGCACGGTGAACTCAGCGCCATCGGTCGGCGAGGTGAAGCCGACCAGGAGCCAGCTGGTGCCGGCCAGCTCGATGTCCCCGGTGCCCGCGGATCCGTCGGGCGCGCTGGTGGGCGCGGGTGTCGCGGCGGCCGGGCTGCATGCGGCGAGAACCATGGCGCCAAGCAGCAGGCTGGCGGCAAGACGCGAACGCGCGATGGACTTCGGCATGGGAGTGCTCCCTGGTGGCCCGGCGGGACCCGCCGACGACTCCGATCGTACCCCGCGGATTCGAAGTGCGCGGGCGGACCAATCCAATGCACAGCCTCGCCCGAACAGTTCGGTACAAGCAAAGCATTTGTCGAGACCGAAGGAGTACCCCATCACCCCTGCAACGCGCGCCGGCGCGGTCGACGAGGTCATCGCAGGCTACGAGAGGCTGATGCAGCGCCTCGCGGAAGGCCATGCCCCGGACTTCCTGGAGATCGACATCACGATGCCCCAGGCCAAGATCCTGTACCTCCTCGGCGCCGTCGGTGACCTCCACATGTCCGAGCTCGTGGGGCGCCTCGGCGTGTCGCTGTCCACGGTCAGCGGCCTCGTCGAGCGGATCGTGGACCACGGGCTCGCCACCCGCCGGGACGATCCCGCCGACCGCCGCCAGGTGGTAGTAGCCCTGACCCCCGCCGGTATCGACTTCATCGACCGCTTCCGTGAGCTGAACGCACGCCAGATGCGCGAGCTGGTTGCCGTCCTCGGTGACGAGGACCTGGAGCTCGTCCGCCTCGCGCTCGCCGCCCTCAGCCGGGCCGCCACCCGCGTCGTGTCCGACGACCCCGCCACCGACCGCCCCGCCGCCCCCACAGCGCGCCCCGCCGCCACCCGAAAGGATCCCGCATGACTCGCCTCTCCGAGTTCGCCGTCGCCAAGCGGAGCGTGACGCTCCTGCTGGCGGCCGCCTTGTTCGTCGCCGGCCTCCTCGCCTGGGGCAGCCTCAAGCAGGAGCTGCTGCCCGACATCGAGTTCCCGGTCGTCACCGTCATCGCCCCGCTCCCGGGCACCGGCGCCGCCGACGTCGCCGAGCAGGTGACCAAGCCGATCGAGCGCGCAATGGCCGGCGTTCCCCGCCTGGAGAGCCTGCAGTCCACGTCCGCGAACTCGCTCGGGCTGGTGGTCGGCCAGTTCGCGTTCGGCTCGGACGTCAAGGACATCAAGGCGACGATCGAGCAGAACCTGCAGAACGCGGGGCTGCCCGCGGGCGTCAACCCCCAGGTCTCCACGCTCAACATCAACTCCTCGCCGGTGATCATCGCGAGCCTGGCGGCCACCAGCGACGACGGCCTCGACGAGGCGGCGCGCGTGGCCCAGGAGGACATCGTCCCGGCGCTGCTCGGCATCGAGGGCGTCGGCTCGGTCGACGTCACCGGCGGCGTGGAGCAGCGGGTGACCGTCACGCTCTACCCGGACAAGATGGCCGAGAACGGCATCAGCCTGGGCCAGGTCACGGGCGTCCTCGCCGCGAACAACCTCACCTTCCCGTCCGGCCAGATCACCAGCGACGGCACCAAGATCCCGGTCTCGACCATCGGGCGCATCGAGTCGCTCGAGGAGATCGAGGACATGGTCGTGGGCGTCAAGCTCCCGGCCGGCGCCGCGGCAGGCGGTCCCCCGGCGGGCGTCGGCGGGGCACCGGGCGGTGCGCCCGCGGGCGGCACCGGCGCACCGGCCGCCTCGGGCGCTCCGGCAGTGTCGGGCGCCCCGGTCGCCTCTGCGGCACCCATCGCCCCCAAGCAGGTCACCATCGCCGATATCGCCACCGTCACCCTCGACGGCGTCGCGACCACCGGCTTCGCGCGCACCGACGGCAAGCCCGCCCTCTCGCTCTCCGTCTCGAAGACCTCCGAGGCGAACACGGTCGCCGTCGCCGAGGCCGTCAGCGCCAAGCTCGCCGAGCTGGGCGAGCAGAACGACGATGTCGTGACGATCACCGTCGTCTCCGACCTGTCCACGTTCATCAAGGAGTCCCGGGACGGCCTGGTCAAGGAGGGCGGCCTTGGCGCCCTCTTCGCCATCCTGACGATCTTCCTGTTCCTGTTCAGCGTCCGCAGCACGATCGTGGCCGCGGTCTCCATCCCGCTCTCGATCCTGGCCGCGCTCGTGGTCATGCAGCTGACCGGGATCACCCTCAACATCATGACCCTCGGGGGCCTCGCGGTCGCCGTCGGGCGCGTCGTCGATGACGCGATCGTGGTCCTCGAGAACATCTACCGCCACCGCGCGATGGGTGAGGACCGCCTGACGGCCTCCATCAACGGGCCCAAGGAGGTCGCCGGCGCGATCACCGCGGCCACGATCACCACGGTGGGGGTGTTCCTGCCGCTCGGCTTCGTCGGCGGTCTCGTCTCCCAGTTCTTCCTCCCCTTCGCACTCACGGTCACCTTCGCGCTGCTCGCCTCGCTGATCTGCGCGCTGACCGTCGTCCCGGTCCTCGCCTACCTGCTCATCCACAAGGTCAAGACCAACGTGGACGAGGACGGCGAGCCGAAGAACTCGTTCTGGGTCAACGCCTACACCCCCACCATCACCCTCTCGCTGAAGAACCGCCGGACCAAGTGGGGCGTGGTCGCAGCCTCGCTGGTGCTGTTCGTCATCACGTCGGCCCTGGTGCCGCTGTTGCCCACCACGTTCCTCAACGCAGGCTCCGAGAAGATCCTCTCGGTCACCATCGCGCCGCCGCCGGGCACCAGCTCGGATGCGGTCCTCGCACGGACCACCCAGGCCGAGGCGATCCTCGGCGACCTCGAGCAGGTGATCCTGGTCCAGAGCTCCATCCCGGGTGAGGGCGACTCGGGTGCCCAGACGCTCGCCGCGGCCCGCGGCGGCCGCCCCGCCAACTCGGCCCGGATGACCGTCCGGCTCGAGGACAACGTCGACCTCAACGAGCAGTCCAAGGCCCTGTCCGATGCGCTGGCGCCAGTCAAGACCGACGGCTTCGACGTCGCGGTCGGCCAGGCGTCCGGCTTCGGGTCCAACGGCCTCAGCGTGATCGTGTCGGGCGAGAACCGCGACGAGGTCCTGGCCGCCAACGACGCGCTGCTCGCGGCCCTCGCGAGCGACACCCGCCTGCTCAACCTCAAGTCCGACCTGTCCACCGGGACCCCCGAGATCCAGGTCACCCCCGATCCCGCCAAGGCGATCGCGATCGGCCTCACCGGGGCACAGGTCGCCCAGGAGGTCCGCGCCGCGCTGGTCGGCACCACGGCGACCCGCGTCGTCCTCGATGCCAACGGGGACGCCACCGACCTCTACGTCCGCCTCGACCCGGAGGCCGTCCGGTCCGTCGAGGATCTGCGCGACCTGCCGGTCGGCACCGCCGCCAAGCTCCCGCTCGGTGACGTCGCCATCGTCGAGGAGGTCACCGCGCAGGGCTCGATCACCCGGATCGACCAGTCCCCCGCTGCGTCGATCGGCGCCGAGATCACCGACGAGAACACCGGCCTCGTGTCCAAGGACGTCCAGGCCACCATCGATGCCCTCGTGGAGGATGGCTCCATCCCCGCGAGCGTGGACGTCCGGCTCGCCGGCGTCAGCCAGCAGCAGAGCGAGGCGTTCGGGGGCCTGTTCGTCTCGATGGGCGTGGCGATCCTGGTCGTCTACGTCGCCATGGTGCTGACGTTCAACTCGCTCATCACGCCGTTCATCATCCTGTTCAGCCTCCCGCTGGCCACGATCGGCGCGTTCACCGCCCTGTTCGTGACCGGGCGCCCGCTGGGCGTCAGCGCCCTCATCGGCTTCCTGATGCTCATCGGCATCGTCGTCACCAACGCGATCGTGCTCCTGGACCTTGTCGAACGCCTGCGGCGCGAGGGAGTGGAGACGACCCATGCCCTCATCGAGGGCGGACGGACCCGCGTCCGGCCGATCCTCATGACCGCGATCGCGACGATCCTCGCGTTGATCCCGCTCGCCGCGGGCTTCAACAACGGCTCCATCATCGCGGCGGAGCTCGGCACGGTCGTCATCGGCGGCCTGTTCAGCTCCACGTTCCTGACCCTGCTCGTCATCCCGGTGATCTACTCGCTGGTTGACGGCGCCCGCAACTGGCGCAAGGCGAAGGCAGCCACGGGCGACGTGGCCGCGCCCGTACTCGCCCCGACCGCCGACCCGGCGGCGGCCCCGTCCACCTGAGCAACGGCCCAGCCCACGAACCACCACGGGCGGCTTCCCGCCGCCCGTGGCACCCTATCGGTCCGGCCCCGCCGGGCCCTCAAGCCCCCCGCTCCCGCCCAAGGAGGAACAGATGGCGATCACCCGCTCCGCAGAGGTGGCCTGGACCGGCGACCTCATGTCCGGCAACGGCACCATCAACTACGTCTCGTCCGGTGCCTTCAGCCGCATGCCCGTGTCGTGGGCCTCGCGCACCGAGGACCACAACGGCAAGACCAGCCCCGAGGAGCTCGTCGCGTCGGCGCACGCCTCGTGCTTCTCGATGGCGTTCTCGGCAGCGCTCGCGCGCAACGGCACGCCCCCGACCAAGCTCGACGTGAAGGCCGTCGTCACATTCGACAAGACCGACGCCGGGTGGCGCATCACCCGCTCGGACCTCACGGTCCGCGGTGAGGTCGAGGGCATTGACGAGGCCACGTTCGTCGAGCTCGCCAACGGCGCCAAGGACGGCTGCCCCATCTCGCAGGCCCTCAAGGGCAACGTCGAGCTGGCGGTGGACGCCGCCCTCGCGTAACCCGCCCCTTCGTCCGCGTCACAAGCGCGCCGGTCGCCCTCGCGGGCGGCCGGCGCGTTCTGCGTTCCGTGGTCCAGGGGTGCGGCCCCGGCTCCTACCCGATCGTGAGGATCCGCCGGGGGTTGGTCACCGTGAGGTGCACGATGTCCGCCTCGGACACGCCGCGCTCCCGGAGCCGGGGAAGGAACACGTCCGAGAGGTAGGTGTAGCCGTTGCCCTCGAAGTGGCGCAGCTGGCTGTTGTGGCACACGTCGTGGCTCAGGAGCACGCGGTCACCGTGGCCCCGGTGGAGCAGCTCGAGGAGCAGGTCGATCACCTTGCCCTCGCCATACCGTTCCATGGGCGTGAAGGACATCCCGAGGAAGTCGAACTCAATGGAAGCGCCCCGCCTGATCAGCGACAGGTAGTGGTCGAGCACCGGGAAGCTGTCGGCGTGGCCGATGACCACGCGCCCGGGGTCCACGCCCTCCTCCTCGAACACCGTGAGCTGCCACTGGCCGACGTCGGACATGACCGCGTGGGTGGTGATCGCCAGGCCGGTTCTTCGGGATGCCCGAGCCACGGCGCGGTGGACCCGTTCCTCGGCCGGGGTCATCCACGGCTTGTCGGTCCCGATCTCACCCAGGATCCCGATCCGGATCCCGGTGTCCCCCACCCCCACGGTGGCGTCGTGGACCAGCTCCTCGGCAAGCGAGTCCACCGAGCGCTTCTCGATCATCACCTCGGGCGGGTAGTAGGCGGTCCGGTACCAGCCGCCGCCCATCACGATGTGGAGGCCGCTCTGCTCAGCGAGCCGCTTGAGCCAGGCCGGGTCGCGCCCGATTCCCGGCAGCGTAACGTCGGTCAGGCAGGTGCCGCCCGCCTCCTTGAACAGCCGGAGTTCCTCGAGGATCACGGGCTCGTCGGCGGTGAGCTCCCAGTAGTCCCAGCGATCCTGGATGTGCCAGAGCGTGCACTGGGTGTGCTCGTGGGGGAGGGTGAACCCGAGGGCCGAGGGATCGACCGGGCCCAGGACGGTCATGACGTGCGGCATGCGCAGATCGTAGACCTCGCGCCCGGCGGCGTCGCGCCGCAGACCGCGCTACGCTCGCGGCAGATGCGCACGAGGAGGAACCGGTGACCGAGCGACGGAACGAGCCCGTCACGGGCGACGTGATCGAGGGTGGCGTGGTCCACGCCTACACCTGGGAGTGGAACGACGTCGGCGGGCCGCGCGGCAAGAGCCGCCTGCCGTGGTTCGGGATCTTCCTCGTCGTCTTCGGCGGCCTGATGCTCCTGCGGCTGGTCTTCCCGTCGCTGGCCGCGATGGGCTCGCTGTTCCTGCTCGCGGTCGGCGTCGCGTTCCTGGTGTCCTGGCTGGTCAACCGGGGCGTCGGATCGCTCTACCTCGGGTCGATCATCACCGCGCTCGCGCTCCCGGACCTGCTGGCGGCCGCGAACATCGTGTCGGGTGACGGCGTCGGGACGCTCAGCATGGGCATAGCGTTCATCTTCATCGGCCTCGTCCGCGCGAGCAGCCGGGGCGGTCTTGGCTGGCAGATCGGCCTGGGCGTGATCCTGGTGCTCATCGGCCTGTCGAGCATGGCGCTGCCCGACTTCAACGAGCTGGTCTGGCCGGTCGTGCTGCTGGTGATCGGCGGCTTCCTGCTGCTGCGGGCCGGGCGCCGCTGAACCGGCCGCTTCGGGCGGGTTCTCATCCGCACAAGGATTGGATCGCCCATCTATCCGCGGAGGAATGGAATCCGGGGAGTCCGTCCAGGGCTCGGACCGTGAACCCCGGGTTCGGTGCATGACCCCTGCACGCCGTGGGCAATTCTCACCACGGGGATTGTTGGCCGATTCGATCCGCGCAGGGATGAATCGCCGAATTCCATCCGCGCAGGGATGGAATCGGGGGGCGAGCCCGACGCCGGCGAGCTCAGCCGCGCGCGGCGATCTCCTCGAGCGCCGCGTCGAGCGCATCGCCCAGGCCGTTCGCGATCCGGGCCAGCTCGTCATCCGTGATCACGAACGGCGGGCCGAGCAGCACGACGTCGCCGTCCGTGCCGTTCGCATTCCCGGTCCCGCTGTAGAGCAGGAGCCCGTGCTCCCGTGCGATGCGGACCATCGTCTCCACCAGCCGCACCGAGCGCGGGTAGGGCGTCCGCAGCTCCCGGTCGCGGACCAGCTCCACGCCCACGAGCAACCCGCGTCCGCGGATGTCCCCGACGGAGGGGTGGTCCCCGAGCCGCGCCCGGAGCAGGTCCAGCAGCCGCTCGCCCTTGACCGCCGACGCCTCCACCAGCGACTCGGTCTCGATGATCCGCAGCACCTCGCGGGCAACGGTCGCCGCCCCCGGCTGGTGCGAGTACGTGAACCCGTGGACGAACCCGCCACCCTTGGTGATCGTCTCCCACAGCTCGCCGGACGCGGCCACGAAGCCGAACGGCCAGTAGCCCGACGTCGCGCCCTTGGCCGACACCAGGATGTCGGGCTGGACGCCGTAGTGCTGCATCGCGAACCACGCGCCTGTGCGCCCGAAACCCGTCATCACCTCGTCGGCGATGAGCAGGACGCCATGACGCCGGCAGACATCGGCGATCGCGGGCCAGTAGCCCTCCGGCGGCTCCACCGCGCCCAGGGTGGCCCCGACGATCGGCTCAGCGACGAACGCCGCGACCGTGGATGGGCCGGACGTCGTGATCGCCCGGTCGAGCTCGGCGGCCAGCTCGCCGGCATCGCCCAGGGCCTGCGACCCCGGATCCCCACCGCGGTACGGGTACGCCGCCGACACATGCCGGAAGCGGCCCAGCCAGCCCTCGTAGGGGCGACGGAGCGGCTTGCGCCCGGACAGGTCGAGGGCGCCCAGGGTGTTGCCGTGGTAGGAGCCCCAGCGCGCGAACACCGTGAGCCGATCCGCCTCGCCCCGCGCGATCTGCACGCCGCGGGCCAGCTTGAGCGCGGTCTCGATCGCCTCGGACCCGCCGCTCACCGGGTAGAGATAGGGCTCCACGACCGGGAGGTGCGGCCCGAGCTCCTCCGCATACCGCTCCAGCGGCTCGTTCGTGAACGCCGACCCGTGCGCGTAGGAGAGCCGGCCCGCTTGCTCGGCGAGCGCCTCGGCGATCTCGCGGCGTCCATGGCCGACGTTCACGACGACCGCGCCGCCCGCGGCATCGAGGTACTCCCGGCCGTCCGCATCGACGATCGTGGAACCGTGCGCGGCAACGGCGACGGGCGGG
Source organism: uncultured Chloroflexia bacterium (assembly GCA_963748625.1). Lineage (GTDB taxonomy): Bacteria > Chloroflexota > Limnocylindria > Limnocylindrales > CSP1-4 > CAIXZV01. The sequence continues at coordinate 731,472 of CAVVJT010000004.1, forward strand.
TTGGGGACCGCCGAGCGGCGGAAGACGTGCCCGCTCACGGGCGGGCCGGGGTGGTATGGGTGCTCACCCCGAGATTGTAGGCCCGGTCGTGACCAGACCACTGGTGCTGGCGGGTCCGCGAGCTGCAGGCGGCGGCAGATCACTGCGGCAGGCGCGAAACGGGCGGGGCCCGGCACGAAGGCCAGACCCCGCCCGACGCGCGGCGGATCCGAGGGAGATCTAGACCCGCCCCTTCGGCACGGTGTGCCAGTACGTCTTGTTGAAGATGACCTTGCCCAGGTGCCACATCCTGCCGGGCTTGGGCGGCTTGGGCGGGTGCTCGTAGTCGAACTGGAGCAGGGTGCCCTTCCCGTCGCCGACCTCGAAGAAGCACATCACCTTGCCGGTGTAGTTCGCCTCCTTGCCCTCGGGCTCGCGGCCCTGGACAGCGGCGGAGACCCGCTCAGCCACGATCGGGGCCTCGAAGTGGGCGGTCGAGCCCGCCTTCGAGAGCGGCAGGTCGGTGGCGTCACCGAGCGCATAGATGTTGGCATAGCGCGGGATCGACTCGTCGGCCTGGCCCGGCGCCGGCTTGACGACCGTCTTCACCTGGAGGGTGTGGCGGTCGGTGGGCAGCCAGCCCGACTTCGGCGCGAGGCCGGAGTCGATGACCACCTGCGCGCCCTTGTGCGGCGGCACGCAGATGAGCAGGTCGTACGGGTGCTCCTCGAACGCGTCGGTGATGACCACCTTGCGCTCGGCGTCGATCTCGCCGACGCCCGCGAGCAGCTCCAGCTGGATCCCCTTCTCCTCGAAGATCGGCGTGGCCATCTCCGAGACGCTCTCGATGGTGAACGCGCGGTTGATCGGCGAGAGGAAGGTCATCTCGGTCTTGTCGCGCAGGCCGCGCTCACGGAGCTCCGCTTCGACCAGGAAGGCGACCTCGAGCGGTGCCGGCGGGCACTTGTACGGGATGCCGGCAATGCCGATGACGATCTTGCCGCCCGTGAACGCGTCGAGTGCCGTGCGCAGCTTCGCGGCCGCCTCGGCGGAGTAGAAGTGGTAGGCCTCGGAGTCGAAGTTCGGCAGATCCTCGGGCAGGATCCGGGAGCCCGTGGCGATCACGAGCTGGGCGTAGCTGATGGTGGCACCGGAGCCAAGGCTCACGGTCTGCGCGGTCGGGTCGATCTTCTGGATCGTGTCGACCATGAGATCGACGTTCCCGTCGAGCAGCTTCTTCTCGGGCTTGACCAGCTTCTCAGCCTTCTCCTGGCCCATGGCGATGTACATGTAGCCGGGCTGGTAGGCGTGCTGACCGGTGGCGTCGATGACGGTCACCTTGGCCTGACCCGCCGCAATCTCCTTCTTGAGCTTGCGGGCGATCAGGTTGGCGGCCAGGGTTCCGCCGACCCCGCCACCAAGGACGACGACGTGCTGCATCGTGGGCCTACCGGGTCTTCTCGACGACGATCTCGTCATAGCCGTCGCGGGTGAAGGTGCCGACCATGGTGTGTCCGGCCTTGCCGACCCACTTGGGGATGTCGGTCTTGCTGCCCTTGTCGGTGGTCAGGACGGCAAGGACGTCGCCGACCTCGGCCTCCTTCATGCCCCGGATGAGCTCCATCAGGGGACCCGGGCAGAAGCTGCCGCGGGCGTCGATGGTGGTGGTGATGGTCGGGATCTCAGTCATCAGAAGTACTCCGGAAAGTGGGACGCCGGGGCGGCGGCGGGACGCTTGGATGCCGCCAGCCCCGAGGGGATCAGATGAAGAGCGGGGCGTAGCCCTCGGCGACGAAGCCGAGGTACGTGGCTGCGCCGACCGAAGGGCTCATGCCGTCGATCAGGTCGTCGGCGGTGATACCGAACATGTCCATGGTCATCTGGCAAGGGATGAACTCGACGCCCAGCATGGCCGCCATCTCGAGCAGCTCGGCCGGCTTGGAGACGTTGTACTGCTTGGCGAGCTTGAACATCATCCAGGGCCCCATGCCCAGGAAGTTCATCTTGGAGAGCTTGCGATGCGCAATGCCCGGACGGGACATCATCGCGAGCATCTTCTGCATCCAGTTGGTGCCGGTGATGCGCTTGCCCGGCTTGACGAACGTCTGGAGGCCCCAGAAGGTCACGAAGACCTTGGTCTCCATGCCCATCGCCGCGGCGGTGGAGGCCAGGATCATGGCCGCCCACGTCTTCTCGAGGTCGCCGCTGTAGCAGATGATCGCGAGGCCCTTGGCGCCCGGATGGACGCCGGCGGTCTCGAGTGCGGACTCAGTCATCGGGTCGCCGCTCACTTCTTGCGCAGGACGAAGCGGTAGACGCCGCCGTCCACGGTCTGCTCGACCATGTCGTTGCCGGTGGTCTTGGACCAGGCGGCGAAGTCCTTCGTGGACCCCGGATCGGTGGCGAGCACCTCGAGCGTCTGGCCCGAGGTCATCCCCTTGACGGCCTGCGCCGTCTTGACGATCGGCATCGGGCAGTTGAGCCCGCGTGCGTCGACCTGAACGTCAGCCATGAGTTCGGTCCCTTTCCTAGATGAAGACGATCTGGCCGTCGCCGGCATTGAGGTAGAACGCGGTCACGCCCTCGGTCCCGTCCACGAGCGGATCGAGATCCTCCTCCTCGAGCTTGAGGAGGTCCATGGAGAGCGAGCAGGCCTGGATGTCCACCTCGCCCAGCTCCTTGACCTGGCGCAGGGTCTCGGCCCAGGACGCCTGGCCTTCCTGCGCGAGGTTGTCGACAGCGGCGCGGCCCTCGGGACCCGCCTCATCGGCCAGCCCGTGGTCCAGGCCGATGGAGGCCTTGGTGAAGGCGCGGAGTCCCCAGTACTGCAGGAAGATGTTGACCTGCTTGCCCAGCGCAGCTGCCCCGGCGGACATGACGGCGAGGGCCTGGAGCTTGTCGTCCGTGCCTGAGAACACCACGAAGTTGATGGTTTCCGACATGCGTTCCTCCCGAACAGCGTTGGTCACTGGATCTCGATGAGCTCAGCCGCGGTCTGCTCCTGCACGGACAGACGGCCCAGCCGGGTGAGGCGGCGCTGGAGCACGCCGCGCATGAGCGCGCAGGCGGCGATGACGTCGGTATCGGTGAGCCGGTACCTGACCTCGCGTCCGTCGCGCTCTGCGTCGACGATACCCGCGGCCCGGAGGACGGAGAGGTGCTGGGAGACGTTGGGCTGGGGCGCGCCGATCTCCTCGGCGAGCCGGCCCACCTCGCACGGACCCAGTGCCAGGCGGTGGATGATGTCCAGCCGGCGCGGGTTGGCGAGGGTCTTGAGGACCTCGGCCTGCAGGATCGTGATCTCGTCCATGGGCACAAGCATCAGCATATTCGCAGATGCGCATAAGTGAGGAAGGTCCCGACCGGACGGGACCGGTCACGATCTGGACGGGACCTGCGGCCCGAGCCGATTGGGCCCGGTTGCGGGCCAGCGGTCCCGCAACGTTCCTGGGGACGTAGGGGGCCGACACGAGCGACGGACTCGCCGCACCGCAACCGTGACCCGGCCCCCACGAACGGGGCCTCCCGGCCATGATCTCCGGCCCGCCGGGACGTGGCTTTGTACCCTGCCCGCAACCATTCGGCAACGCCATCCTCGGCAGTGGAGGTGCCACTTATGGCCATGTCCGCTCCGCTCACCGAAGGCCAACTCCGCCACATCGGTAGCGGGCCAGCCGCGTTCCGACCGATCCTCGTCGCCACCGAACGATGCAAGGGCTGTGCCTTGTGCATCGACGTCTGCCAGCCGGGAGCACTGGCCCTCGATGCGTCCCACGTGAACGCCATGGGCCACCATCCCGTCCTGCTCATCCACCCTGAAGCCTGCACGAGCTGCGCCAAGTGCGCCCGGATGTGTCCGGATGCCGCCCTGTCGGTCTTCGCCCGTCCTCGGGAGGCCTGAGCACCCATGACCGCCATCGCCCCGTCGGGCGTCGATCGCCCCCACCTCATCGCCTCGCCGCCCGGGACCGGCGGCGAGGCGTCCCCCACCCCGACCCGTGTCCTGATGAAGGGCAACGAGGCGATCGCCGAGGCTGCGATCGCCGCGGGGTGCGACGCCTACTTCGGCTACCCGATCACCCCTCAGGCGGAGCTGCTGGAGTGGATGGCCCGGCGCATGCCCGAGGAGGGCCGCGCCTTCGTCCAGGCCGAGAGCGAGCTGGGGGCGATCAACATGGCCCTCGGCGCGTCCGCCGCCGGCGCCCGGGTCATGGTCTCGTCATCGAGCCCGGGCATCAGCCTCATGGCCGAGGGGATGAGCTACATGGCGGGCTCACGCCTGCCGGTCGTGCTGGTCAACATCATGCGCGGAGGCCCGGGCCTCGGGTCCATCGGGGCCGCCCAGTCGGACTACCTCCAGGCCACCAAGGGGCACGGACACGGGGACTACCACGTGCCGGTCCTCGCCCCGTCGTCCATCGCCGAGGCGATCGAGTTGGTGCGTGACGCGTTCATCCTCGCAGAGGGCTACCGCACCCCGGTGATGATCCTCGCTGACGGCATCCTGGGCCAGGCAATGGAACCGGTGGAGCCGGACTTCAAGGGTCTCGGGAAGACCTTCCCGGACTGGGCGCTCTGCGGGGCCGACGGCCGTGAGCCGCGATCCCTGCGGTCGCTGAACCTGCGCGCTGAGGACCTGGAGCGCCACAACGACGAGTTGCAGGCCACCTACCGCGAGATCGAGGCCAGCGAGACCCGCTGGGCCGGCGAGCAGCTCGAGGACGCCGAGGTGGTCATCGTGGCCTACGGCACCGCGGCCCGCGTGGCCCGGACCGCCGTGGAGCGGGCTCGGGCCGTGGGTCTCCGGGCCGGGCTGTTCCGGCCGATCACGTTGTGGCCCTTCCCGGCGCAGGCCCTGTGCGAGGCCGCCGCGGGCGCACGCGGTGTGCTGGCGGTCGAGATGTCGGCGGGCCAGATGGTCGAGGACGTGCGGCTCGCGCTCGACGGCGCCGTGCCGGTCTTCTTCCACGGCCGCACGGGCGGCATGGTGCCCACCCCGGACGATGTCGTGGCGGCCGCCCGGCGTGCCTGGGCGCGCACGGGGACGCCACCCCACGGCGCGGACCTCGGGCAGGTCGGGGAGGTTGAGCGATGACCGCGCCAGTCGCCAGCGAGACCGAGGGCCGCACGATCTACCGGCGGCCGTCGCTGCTGTCCAACCCCACCACCTACTGCCCCGGCTGCGGCCATGGCATCGTCCACAGGTTGATCGCGGAGGTGCTCGAGGAGCTCGGCCTCGGCGGCCGGACGATCCTCGTCGGCTCGGTCGGCTGCTCCGTCTTCGCCTATGACTTCCTCCGGCTCGACGCCGTCGAATCCCCGCACGGGCGGGCCGCTGCGGTTGCAACGGGCGTGAAACGCGTCCAGCCCGACAAGATCGTGTTCACCTACCAGGGTGACGGCGACCTCGCCGCCATCGGCACCGCGGAGATCGTCCATGCGGCGGCCCGCGGCGAGCGGATCACCGTCATCTTCGTGAACAACGGCATCTACGGCATGACCGGCGGCCAGATGGCCCCCACCACCCTGCCGGGCCAGAAGACCACGTCGAGCCCCAAAGGCCGCGATGTCACAACGGCGGGCTATCCGCTGCCGGTGACCGAGATGCTTTCGCTGCTCATGGGCGTCCAGTACGCCGCACGCACCTCGGTCTCGGATCCGGTGCACGTCGGGAAGACCAAGGCCGCGATCAAGCGCGCCTTCGAGGTGCAGCAGGAAGGCACCGGGTTCGCGATCGTGGAGGTGCTCTCCACCTGCCCGGTCGGCTGGGGCATGACCCCGACCGAGGCGATGCACCGCCTCGCGAGCGATGTCATGACGGCCTATGCGACCGGAACGTTCGTGGACCGGGCCAGGCGCATCGCGCCCGACCTGCCCAAGCCGGGCTCCCCCCGGTCGATCACGGAGGGCTTCTAGATGGAGTTCTCGACGATCATCGCCGGGTTCGGCGGCCAGGGGATCCTGTTCGCAGGCAAGGTCCTGGCGGAGGCCGCGCTCCTCGAAGGGCGGGAGGTCCTGTGGATCCCGTCCTACGGGCCTGAGATGCGAGGCGGGACCGCGTCCTGCACCGTGATCGTGGCCGACCGCCCGATCGGCTCACCGGTCGTGGATCGCGCCGACCATGCGGTGGTCCTCAACCCGCCGTCGATGGCGAAGTACACGTCGCTCGTCGCGAGAGACGGCTTGCTCGTCGTCAACACCACGCTGATCGAGGCGGAGGCCGGACGGGACGACATCGAGGTTCTCGAAGTCCCCTGCACGGCGCTTGCGAAGCAGGCCGGCGACGACAAGCTGGTGTCGGTCGTTGCGCTGGGGGCGATGCTCGGTCGACGCCGGTTCGTGGAGCCCGAGTCGGTCCATGCGGCGCTGGTGCGCCTGCTGGGCACCAAGCGGCCGGAGCTGATCGCCCTGGACGCGGCCGCGTTCGACGCGGGCTACGAGGCGGGGCTCGAGGTGGTCATCGCCTGATCGCGGTCCCGGTGCGCAGCGCGACCGCGTGCTCGGGCCAGGCGGGTGCTGGGACGGTCTCAGTCGCCCTCGGCGACACCGTCAACCGGCGCCGGCACGGGTTCGGCTGCCACCGCAGGCCGCGCAACCGGTTCGTCATCGGGTTCGGCCGCGGCTGCCATCGCCCGGATCAGATCTGCGGCGGCCAGGATTCCGATCGGGCGGGCCGGGTCATCGTCGGCAACCACCACCAGGCGGCTCACGTGATGGCGCTCCATGCGCCGGGCCGCCTGCGTCAGTGGCTCGCCACGCGTGATCGTGAGGGCCGGACTCGTCATCAGGTTCCGGATGCGGAGGTGGTCGCGGTTCGCCCAGAGGCTCTCGGTCGCACGCGCCCGCAGCAGGTCGGACTCGCTGACCACCCCGACCAGCAGCCCGGCAGCGTCGACCACCGGCAGGCCCGAGATGTCATGGCGGTCCATCAGCGTCGCCGCGTCCGCGAGCCCGGCATCAGCGTGGACGACGATCGGCTGGCCAGCCATCAGGTCGCCCACCAGGCGCGGGACATTGAGCGGAACGACGTTCACGCGAGAACCTCCGGGACTGCTGCCCGCACAACGGGCGTGCGGTCACCGTGACCGCCACGCCGGTGCAGGGATCGTACGCGCCCTAGCCGGCAGCCGCAGGCCCGTGCGAGACGTGGGTCACGCGCTCCAGTTCGAGGGTGATGGCCTCCTGGAATGCGTGCATGTTGAGCCGGACCGATCGCGAGAGCGGGCGCCCGTACCCGAACCGGCGTCCGCCGATCCCCACGAAGGTGCCGTCGGGCAGGCCGCCCGCCCGGCGCGCCTTTGCATCCTCCAGGACGGCGTCGATGGGCAGCTCATGCGAAGAGCGTGGTGTCGGGGTGGTCGTATCGCCGGTCACGTCACACAGCTTCATGGTCACGACGTGTCCGGGAGCGATGCCCATGGCCGCGTCCACGAGGATGCAGATCTCGCCCGAGGGCACATCGAGGAGGTCCTCCGCCCGGAGGTGCCCGCACCGCCGGACCTCGAGCCGCTCCAGCATGGCCGCGGGCAGGGACGGCAGGAGCGTCGCCACCGCGCTGAGCGCGGCGCCGTCATCACCCCTGTCCGCGTTGCCACAGACCAGGAGTCGCACCGAGGGCGGTGCCAGCTGGTTCATACGTTCGCCTCCACAACGGATGTCGGGACGCACGACACCAGCGGATCCCCCGAGGGGGGCTGCATACCCATGCTCGCCCGTGGCCGACGGGCCAGCGAGTGCCGTCCGTCGCCGGGGCGGCGTGCCGGTCGGCCGGGGGTGCCTGCCGGTCGGCCCGCGTGGCAGGGGCCGGCAGCCCCTCAGCGTGAGCCCAACAGTCCGTCAACGGGGTCCCGGAGTGCCGCAGCGGGGCCGGGCAGCATCTCAACGGGGGCCAGGAAGCCCCCGCCGATGACCAGGGCCCTGCCGGAGGCGCTCGAGGCGCGCGCGGAGGTCCGCCTCGCCAACCGGTCCCTCGGGACGCTCCGCACGGATGACGCCTGGTCGCTGGCCGATCGTCCGAAAGGGGTGGGCGATACGCCCGCCCATGGACGCCGGGACCGACATCACGGTCCGCAGGGCTCGCCTCCGGCCGGGTTCGGGGCGGGGAACGACGGTGCCTGGTCCGATGCCCAGATCGCGAGGCGGCCACAGACCATGTCGACCAGGCCGAGGGCGCCGGTGCACGAGGTCGCATCACCCTGGGTGGCGCAGGTCGGCGCAGCATCGAGCTGCATCGAGACGAGCACCCGGCCCGCCGGGGAGACCGCCTCCACCCGCCATGGGAACGCGACGCCACGCAGGGGGACCGCGCCGCTCTCTCCGGCTGGCGCCATGCCTGCGGGCGTGCCGTTCACGCGGATGACCACGTCAAGTGTCGAGCCGTTCTCGTAGACGATGTCCGCGCCCTCCTGCACGCCGGGCAGGATCGTGCAGGCAGCCACGAGGGCCGCCGCGACGACCAGCGCCAGGACACGCATCGCCCGACCTCCACCCCAAGTCGAACCCGGGAATCCGAGGACCGGCCGCAGCATGCGCCGGGCCGGCCCTCGACAGCAAGCGGTGAAGGTCAGTGAGGGCCGGCCTTCGCCTCCTGCGCGCGCTTGATGATCGGGGCGAGCGCCTCCGCCAGGTTGCCCGAGACCGGATCGAGCTCGTACCGGACGCGCACGATCGGCTTCGACACCTTGAGCACGCGCGTCAGGTCGATGGGCGTGGCAGCCAGGATCACATCGGCCGGGACGGCGTCGAGAGCCGCTTCCAGCTCGTGGACCTGCTTCTCGCCATAGCCCATGGCCGGAAGCAGGGCTTGGAGCTTCGGGTACTTCGCCAGCGTCGCCGCGAGCTCGCCCGATGCATAGGTCCGCGGATCCACGACCTCGGCGCCGAAGCGCTGCGCGGCCACGATGCCCGCCCCGTACGTCATGCCCCCATGGGTGAGCGTCGGGCCGTCCTCCACCACGACGACGCGCTTGCCGGCGATATCGCCGCCCTCGAGCACCAGGGACGAGCGGGCCTCGACGATCATGGCGCCCGGGTTGACCTCGGCGATGGATGCGCGGACCTCGGCCAGCGCCTCCGCCGTGGCCGAGTCCACCTTGTTGATGCAGACGACGTCCGCCGAGCGCAGGTTCGCCTCACCCGGGTGATACCGGAGCTCGTGGCCGGGCCGCAACGGATCGACCACCACGATGGCAAGGTCGGGCGTGTAGAACGGCAGGTCGTTGTTGCCGCCGTCCCAGATCACCACGTCGGCCTCGGCCTCGGCGGCGCGCAGGATGTCCTCGTAGTCAACGCCCGCGAAGACCAGGCGGCCCGCGTCGAGGTGCGGCTCGTACTCCTCGCGCTCCTCGATCGTGGTCTGGTGACGGTCCAGGTCGGCGTACGTCTCGTAACGCTGGCAGCGCTGCGCAACGAGATCGCCATACGGCATCGGGTGGCGGACGACCGCGACCGTCAGGCCCGCGGCCTCGAGGGCGGAGGCGACGTACCGGCTTGTCTGGCTCTTGCCGCAGCCGGTGCGCACGGCGCACACGGACACCACCGGGCGGGTGCTCGCGAGCATCGTGGCTGCCGGACCGAGGAGCTTGAAGTCAGCGCCTGCCGCCATGGCGCGGCTGGCTGCGTGCATGACCTGCTCGTGGCTCACGTCGCTGTACGCGAAGACGACGGTGTCCACGGCCAGGTCGCGGACCAGCTGCTCCAGCTCCGACTCCGGCCGGATGGGGATCCCCTCGGGGTAGCGCTCGCCCGCGAGCTCGGGCGGATAGCGCCGGTCGGCGATGCCGGGGATCTGCGTCGCCGTGAAGGCGACGACCTCGACGGTGGGGTCCGCGCGATACACCACGTTGAAGTCGTGGAAATCGCGGCCGGCGGCACCCATGATCAGCACGCGTTCGGTGCCCATGATCTGCCTTTCCGGAGGCGCAGCACGTCACCCGCGCCGGTCCGCTAGGGACCAGCAGGCGGGCGCGGCAGGGACAGCCTCCGCATCGTGAGGAGCATGTCGGATGGCCTCCGGCCCGGTCGTCGGCCGGGATGCCCCAGCCATGGTGCCGCTGGTCCCATGAACCCGGTCCGATCGGCACTCACCGCTGGGACATCGCGTCGGTGACGATTCACGGTGAGGTGGGTGCCGGAGGGGACGCCCGGCATCCACCCGAACCTTCGCCCTCGCTTCGGCGGGGGCGTTCGTGTGTCCGGGCTACAGCTCGTGATGCTGGCGCGCCTGTTCCGTGAGCCAGTCACGATGGTTCGGGTGGGCGACCGCGATGAGCGCCTTCGCGCGCTCCCGCAGGCTCTTGCCCCAGAGCTCCGCGACGCCGTACTCCGTCACCACCGTGCGGACGTGGGCGCGGGTGGTCACGACCCCCGCCCCCTCCCTGGGCGCCGGGGTGATGCGCGAGATCTCATCGTCCCTTCCGGCGGCTGACGGCAGGGCGATGATGGCGCGGCCTTCGGGCGCCAGGGCCGCCCCGCGGATGAAGTCCATCTGGCCGCCCACGCCGGAGTACATCCGGTAGCCGATCGAGTCCGCCACGACCTGGCCCGTGAGATCTACCTCGATCGCGGAGTTGATGGCCGTCATGGCGCGGAATGATCGGATGACGTGGGTGTCATTGGTGAAGTCGACGGCTCGCATCTCGACCATCGGGTTGTCGTCCACGAAGTCGTACAGGCGCCGGGTGCCCATCATGAAGGCGGCCACGAGCTTGCCCCGGTTGCGCGCCTTGGCCATGCCCGTGATGACGCCGGACTCGACCAGGTCCACCACGGCGTCGGTGAACATCTCCGTGTGCACGCCCAGGTCCTTCTTGCCACCGAGGAACTCGGCTGTGGCGGCCGGGATCGCCCCGATCCCCAGCTGGAGCGTGGCGCCATCGGGGACGAGGTCCGCGATGAACGACCCGATCTGGCGCTCGATCGGCCCGATCTCCGGACGCGCGTGCTCGAAGATCGGCTGGTCCACCTCGCAGGCGAGGTCGATCTCGTCAACATGGATGAAGGACTCGCCGAGCGTCCGCGGCATCTGCGGGTTGAACTGGACGATCACGGTCTTCGCCGCCGTGATCGCGGCCCGCATCGCCTCCACTGACACGCCAAGCGAGCAGTAGCCGTGGGCGTCGGGCGGGGTGGCATGCGCAAACACCGCGTCGAGCGGCAGGGCGCCCTGCAGGAACAACTCCGGTACGTCGGAGAGGAAGACGGGCACGAAGTCGGCGCGGCCCTCGTTGACGGCCTTGCGCGCGTTGGGGCCGATGAACAGCGCCCGGTGGCGGAAGTGGCCAGCCATCTCCGGGGCGAGGTGCGGGCCGGGACCCTCGGTGTGGAGGTGGATGACGCCGACGTCGGTCAACTCCGACGCCCGGGCGACGAGCGCCTCGAGCAGGACCTCGGGGACGCCCGACGCGCACTGGACGTAGACCTGGTCCCGGGACTTGATCCCCGCGACCGCTTCTTCCGGGCTCACGATACGCATGGGACGATTCACGCATGCGTCAACGCCGAATGGGGGCGCCGGATGGCATGCGCGGCGGGACCGGTGCGCCCGTAGGTTTCGGGACGGTTGCGGCCCGAGCGCTCAGTCCCCAGCCCTGTCCAACGCGAACGACGGGTCCGGTCCTGCATGTCGGCCCATGTGGGGGGCGAATTGGGATGGCGCACGCACGCGCTGCGCGGCAAACCCCGACATTCGGACGCACACCCCGCACGGCAGGCGTCCAAACGGCTCCCACGTGGGGCGGGGTCAGAGACGGCGCGTCGGGGGCCACGCGTTTGGGAACGAGCGGGCGGCGCGTCGGGGGCCACGCGTTTGGGGCCGAGCGGGCGGGCCGGTCAGTCTGCGGCCCTGTCCAGGGCGAACGACGGGCCCGACCCGAGTCCCTCGGCAGGGGTCCCGTACTTGACGATCAGCTCCCGGACCGCCGCTGCGTGGTCTGGCCCGGAGACCGGCCGCGCCATGGCGGCGAACGAGAGGTCCGCGATCGTCACGCGGCAGGCCGGGTCGGCAAGGAGGTTGCGGGCCCAGTGGGCGGTTGACGATCCCGCTGAGATCAGCAGGGACCCGTCCGCGCGCTCGACGAACCCGACGCTCGCAACGGCAGGCTGACCCGTCACCCGGCCGCGGGTCTCCAGGCGCAGCACGCGACCGCGTGCGACAAGATCCTCCTCCACGTCGTCAGCGCCCGGAGCCGGTAGCGCGAGGGTGGCTTATCCGCCGCCGCGGTCAAGCCGGTGCTTGGCGACGAACGCTGCAGCCTGGGCGCGACGCTCGAGGTTCAGCTTGGAGAGGATGGAGCTGACGTAGTTCTTGACCGTCTTGTCGGAGAGGAAGACCTCCGACGCGATCTCCTTGTTCGTCTTGCCCTCGGCGACCAGCAGCAGGATGCGCTGCTCCTGTGCCGTGAGCTGCGCCATCTCGTCGGTGTAGGCACCGGTCGCGATGCGCCGGACGCGCTCCAGCACCTTCTCGGTGACCGCGGGATCGAGGAGGGACTCGCCGCGCCCGACGGACTCGAGCGCAGCCACGAGATCGCGCGCCCGGATCTGCTTGAGCAGGTAGCCTGAGGCCCCGGCCACGATGGCGGACAGCACCGCCTCCTCGTCCGGGTACGACGTGAGCATCACCACCCGCGTCGCCGGCAGCTCCGCGCGGATCTCGCGGCACGCCTCGATCCCCGAGCCATCCGGCAGACGGACGTCCATGATGACGATGTCCGGCTGGAAGCGACGGGCCTGCTCGATGGACTCGGCCGCGGTCCCGGCCTCCGCGACGACCTGGAAGCCCTCGCGGCGATCGAGCAGGGCCACGAGTCCCTGCCGCACGACCTCATGGTCGTCGACCACGAGCAGCCGCAGCGGTCGCGAATTGGGATCAGTCACGATCAGCTCTCTCCGGTGGCGGCGATGGGACGCTCGAAGGTCGCGGCACCCGTGAGCGCCGGGATGCGGACGATGATACGCGTGCCGGGGCCATCGGGGCGCTCCACCGCGAATGTCCCTCCCATACCGACGGAGCGGTCACGCATGTTGGTCAGGCCCTGGTGGCGGCCGAAGGCATCGGGGCCCGCGACAGTGAGCGGGTCGAAGCCGCGTCCGTTGTCCTCGATGCACAGCACCAGCTGGTCATCGTCGTCGGCAAGGATCAGCGCTGTTCGCGTGGCACCGGAGTGCCGGGCGACATTCGAGAGCGCCTCGCGCGCGATGAACAGCAGGTCGGATCGCTGGTCCGGAGGCAGCGCCCGCATCCGGTCCGCGCCGCCCTCGAGATCCACCTCGAGGTCGATCACGGCGTGCATGCCCAACTCCTCGCCGAGGCGGGCGAGGGCCTCCACCGGGTCCTCGGGGCCGCCCAGGGCCGGCCGCAGGCGGAGGATGTAGGACCGGATGTCCGCGATCACGAGGTTCAGGGCATCGATCGCCCGGTCGACCCTGGCGATGGCGTCGGCGCGACCGTCCTCATCCTCCACGAGCTCCGGCACGTCCTCGAGCGCGAGGCCCACGGCGTAGATGCTCTGGATGATCCCGTCGTGGAGGTCCTTGCCGATCCGCTCCCGCTCCTCGACCACCGCCATTCGCTGCACCTGGTCGTGCAGGCGCGCGTTCTCGATGGCGATGCCCGCGTGGACCGCGAACATCTCGACCATCCGCTCGTCCTCGGTGGTGAACGGCTCGTCGCCGGGCTTGTCGGCGAGATACAGGTTGCCCACCGACCGTCCCTTGACCAGCACGGGTGCGCCCAGGAAGGACGTCATCACCGGGTGGTGCGGGGGGAAACCGTAGCTGCCCGGATGCTGGGTGATGTCCTCGGAGCGGACGACCTGGGCCTCACGGATGATCAGGCCGAGCAGACCGTGCCCCTTGGGGACTGGGCCGATCGCCGCCCGATCCACAGCCGAGATCCCACTCGTGATGAAACGCTCGATCCGGCCCCGGCCATCGGCGATACCGAGCGCCGCGAACCGGGCGCCGACAAGGTCGCGCACGCGGTCCACGATCAGGCCGAGGACCCGGTCGATGTCCAGTTCGGCCGCGATGGCCCGGGTGGCCGACTCGAGTGCCACCAGGCGCTCGGCATGGCCGTGGGCCTCCGCCCCGGACCAGGCCGCCTCCACAACGAACTCCAGGCCGCGCGCAAGCTGCTCCGCACCGGCGTCGTCCGCAGCGTCCACGTGCACTGTGCCCAGCGTCGCGTGGCCGGCGTGCGCGCCGAGCGCGAAGCGGCGATAGTCCGCGAGGACGTCCGCAGCGGGCAGGGGCGCGAGGGTTCCGGCCGCCACCTGGAGCGCCTCGAGCGGCGGGGCGGATACGGCGAGGACCGCACCGTCGACACCCACCACGCGGAGTGTCCCCTCGAGGGCAGCCTGCAGCCCGGCGAGGTGTTCAGGCGTGCGTCCGGCCTGCCAGCGCTGCAGGGCCTCGAGCATCGCCACCATCGGGAAGGGACCCACACCAGCCGCTGCCGCAGCCGGTGCGGCAGGGCTCGTGACAGGTCGGCTGGAAGCGGTCATCGCCCGCAGCCTACCAGCCAGCGCCAGAGGACGGGGCACCGGGCACAGCGCCTTCGGGCCATTGGTCACTTCGCAGGGTACGCTTGTGCCCGGAACATTCCCCAATCCAACGTCGCGAGATCCTCGCCCACACGACAGGAGTGCCCGTGCCCGTGGAGCCGACCGTCTCCCTCACGCCCGCGTCCCCGGCCGAGTCCGAGCAGGACGGCGCCACCGCCACATCCCCGCTGAGCCGCCGCGGGTTCTTGCGCGTCGCCGGCCTGACCGGTGTCGCTGCGGCCGCTGCCGCCTGCGCCCCGGCCGCCGCCCCGGCCTGGAGCTTCGGTGCCCCGGCGAGCGGTGGGGCCGCCACCGCGGTTCCGGCGTCGGTCGCCCCGTCCGTCGCACCGTCGGTCGCACCGTCGGTCGCCCCGTCCGTCGCACCGTCGGTCGCACCGTCGGTCGCACCGTCGGCTGACCCGAACATGCCGGTCGGCTGGACCGAGCACGACATCAACGCCCGCAACGTCGTCCGCCGCTACGTGGGCAACCTCGCCCCGGCGCTCAAGGGCATCTTCGACCCGGTTGACCCCGCCATCTTCGAGAAGCTTGCGGAGATCCTCGGTGCCGCGGACGGCTACCCGGAGCTCTCCCAGCCGCCGGCCTTCGTCCAGGTCCCGCAGTTGATCCTCAACGACGCACTCACGCCGCTCACCCCCACCATGGATGGCGACGTGAAAGTGTTCGAGCTCACGGTCGACGAGTTCATGTGGCCCATCGACGAGCTGAAGGCCCCGGTCGCGGCACTCGGTTACAACGCCCAGTGGCCCGGCCCCACGATCACGGTCACCGAGGGTGACAAGCTCCGGTTCAACTTCACCAACAACCTCAAGGAGACCACGGGCGTCCACTTCCACGGTGTGGAGTTCGCCAACTTCTTCGAGGACGGCGTGCCGTTCGTCACGCAGCTGCCGATCATCCCCGGCGAGACGTACCCGTACACCTTCGATGCCAGCCGTGACGGCTCCCTGATGTACCACTCGCACCACAACGCGACCGACCAGGTCGGCCGCGGCCTCCTCGGAGGCTTCGTGGTCAACGCGAAGACGCCCAGCGACCGCTGGGACAGCGAGTACGTCTGGGTCTCCAACGACGCCCTCGGTGGCTTCACCATCAACGGCCACGGCTTCCCCGCCGTCGTCCCGGTCCTCGCGTACATCGGCGAGCGGATCCTGGTCCGCTTCATGAACGAGGGCTCGATGATGCATCCGTGGCACCTCCACGGCTTCAAGATGCGCGTCGTCGCCCGGGACGGCTACCCGCTCGGCGGGGCCGAGTTCGACTGCGACACCCTGGGCGTCAACCCGGGTGAGCGCTTCGATGTGATCATCACGGCCGACCGGCCGGGCATCTGGGCGTTCCACTGCCACATCCTCCCCCACGTCGAGGGAGCGGACGGCATGTTCGGCATGGTGAGCACGCTGATGGTGCTGCCCACCAAGGCGGACAAGGACGCGGTGCTCAAGGCCGTCATCGACCAGTACAACCCCGCGCCCATCGTCACGGGGTAACGGTTGTGCCGACCCGGCCGGACACCAGTGCCGTGCCGCGCCAGGCACTGGCGAGTCCGCCCGCGTCCGGCGACCCGCGCAAGCTCCTGCTGGCCACGGATCTCTCCGAGGCCAGCCAGGCGGCCACGGACGAGGCATTCGAGCTTGCGAAGCGGCTCGAGGCGTCGCTGCTCGTGGTCTCGGTGATCGACCCGGGAGCGCTGCAGTTGCCTGGAGGCCGGTTCCGCGCCCGTGTCGACCAGGTCCGGGAGCGGCGTGAGCAGCAGGCGCAGGTCCTCGTGGAGCGTGGCCGCGCCGAGGGCGTGGACGTCTCGTTCCTCGTGTGGACTGGCGACCCGGGCGACATGATCGTCGAGGCGGCGGAGGCGGAGCGCGTGGACATGGTGCTCGTGGGCAGCCACGGGCGCGGTGCGGTCGGCCGGTTCTTCCTGGGCAGCGTGTCCGAGCACGTCGTCCGGCACGCCCCCTGCCCGGTCCTCGTGGTCCGGCCGAGGGACCCGCTCAGCAACTAGCCCAGAACGCCAGCGCGGTGCGCTGATGGGCCCCGACGGGCCCGTGGACGAGGGTGCTGCCCGAGTGCGCCATGTCACCTGCTCCCATCCCCTCCGGGAGCGCTCGGCGTCATGGCCACTCCGCCGGCTCCCGGGCTGCACGGGAGGATCCCGTGCTCGCCCTCTATGGCGGCGACGGATGGCAATTTGTTCCCTGCGCACGGCCAGATCCGGCGACTTCGTCCCGGCACCCTCGCGATCCAGCAAACGGCTCCGGGTTCGTCGGGCGGGGGCCAGACGGGAATCGTGCCGTTTGCCCGTTGTCCGGCCAGGTGGAGACTGCCACTGTGGTCGCGGCCCGATCGGCCAGCATCCACGGGCCGTCCCTGTCGACGAGCGAGGTGGTCACGATGTGGAGCGCCCGAGCGATCCTGGTCGTCGCGGTGGCGGCTCCGGCCTTGGTCGGGCCCTTGCCAGCACCCTCCCATGGCGCCGCAGCGCCCGCGATGCCCTCCGATTTCAACGGCGACGGCTACGCGGATCTCGCGATCGGGGTGCCCGGCGAAGGACTCGGCCCGACCAGGCGGTATGCGGGCGCCGTCAACGTCCTCTACGGCTCGCCGGGTGGGCTGACGGCGGCTGGCGACCAGTTCTGGAGCCAGGCCAGCGCCGGCGTCAAGGGTGTCGCCGAAGACAACGAGTGGTTTGGCAGCGCCCTCGCGTCCGGTGACTTCGACCGTGACGGATACGCGGATCTCGCCATCGGCGTCTGGGACCGCGTCGCGGGCTTCAGAGGTGCCGGCGCAGTCAGCGTGCTCTACGGCTCGGCCGCTGGCCTCACGGCCGATCGCGACCAGCGCTGGACCAAGGAGCATCTCGGGGCTGCCGTGGCGGCAGAGGAGGGCTTCGGGGACGTCCTTGCGGCCGGCGACCTCAACTCGGATGGCTACGACGACCTTGCCATCGGTGGCCCTGGCGAAGGCGCGTCCACGGGCATCGCCCGGATCATGTTCGGAGGCCCGGACGGTCTCATCGCACAGGGGGCACTCACGCTCGAGGCGGCGCAGACGATCCCCGGCTATGACGGAGGTGACGGCGAGGTGTTCTACGGCGCCGCGCTCGCCATCGCCGACCTCGATGGGAACGGGCGCGCGGACCTGGCGATCGGCGTCCCCGGACATGACATCGGCGCCACCTTCGATGCCGGAGCGGTGAACGTCCTCTACGGAGGCGTGTCCGGCGTCGGGTCCGCGGGCACAGCCCTCTGGACGCGTGCCTCACCAGGCGTGGCCGGGAAGCCGGATTACCAGGACGACTTCGGTGCGCCGCTCGTCGCCGGCGACTTCGACGGCGACGGGTACGCCGACCTGGGAATCGGGGTGGTCGGCGACATGACCGGCGGCCACTGGGTCGGCGGTGCGGTCAACGTGCTCTACGGATCTCCGACGGGACTTGCCTCGACGCGCAACCAGCTCTGGCACCAGGACGTGCCGGGCGTCCCGGGCCGGAGCGGCGAGCACCAGTTCGGCGCCGCACTGGCCGCCAGCGATCTCGATGGCGACGGGCGCTCCGACCTCGCGATCGGCGCGCCGTGGGACACGACGTCCTGGGTGGGCTCGGTCACCGTCCTTTACGGGACCGCGAGCGGCCTGTCCACGACCGGCGTGCAGCGTTGGACGCAGGACAGCCGCGGCGTGCCGGGAGCCTCGGAGTCGACCGACCAGTTCGGATCGGCGCTCTCGATCGGCGACTTCGATGGCTCGGGCGTGGGCGACCTGGCCATTGGCGTCCCGTTCGAGTCGATCCACGCTCGACAGGAGGCCGGCCGGGTCGTCGTCATCTACGGGCGAGCAGGCGGTCTGAGCGCCGGCGGTGCCCAGTCGTGGAGCCAGCGGTCGGCGGGCGTCAAGGGCATCGCCCAAGCAGAGGACAGCTTCGGCAGCAGCCTGGCGCCCTGACCCGGCAGCAGCCTGGCGCCCTGACCCGGCAGCAGCCTGGCGCCCTGACCCGGCAGCGGCCTGGCGCCGTAGGTTCCGCGGGCCACGGCCCATTGGGCGACGTCGCGCCGACTACTTCGTGTAGACGCCCTCGGGATCGAGCTCCTCGCGGACCAGGCGCAGCTCCTCGGCGGTGGGGGCCGGCGTGACCGTGAGCGATGGGCTGATCTTCGGCTCCCAGGCGATCGTGGACCGGACCTCGTCAAGGGTCGCCCCCGGGTGCAGGAAGTCCAGCCGCATCTCGCCGGTCTCGTCGAAGTGCCAGATGCCGAGGTCCGTCACCACCACCGATGGTCCGCGCCCGTTCCAGCCGCCGGCCCTGCGGATCCTCTCGGCCTGCTCGGCGCCGCCGAGGTTGCCGGGCGAGGTCCGGAAGTCGATCTCCTTCACGAAGGAGCGCTGGGACTGGCGCATGATCACGAAGACCTGCTTCGCGTTGATCGCGATCTCGCAGGCGCCACCGGAGCCCGGGAGGCGTGTCTTGGGCGCGTTGTAGTCACCGATCACGGTGGAGTTGAGGTTGCCGAACCGGTCGATCTGGGCTGCGCCCAGGAACCCCACGTCGATGAGGCCGCGCTGCAGGTAGAACGCGAACAGCTCGAACATGGAGACCACGGCCGTGGCGCCGGTGACGATCGTCGGGTCACCGATGGACAGCGGCAGCCGCGCGGGCCGGGCACCGAAGACGCCGGCCTCGTACACGAGCTCCATGTCCGGGGCGATCGTCCGCTTGGCCAGGTTGACCGCGATGTTGGGCAGGCCCACGCCGACGAAGCAGACGTGCTGCCCCGCGAGCTCGCGGGCCGCCGCCACGATCATCATCTCGTTCTTGGTGAAGCCGAGGTCGCTCATCGGTAGTCACCGTAGTCCACCGAGCCGGACGGAGCCGACCCGGGCTTGAGGGATGCGATCCGCTCGGCGCCCAGCTTCTGGACGTAGGCCTCGCGACCATCGAGGTCGTAGACCCACTCCCGCAGCCAGGCCTGGGTCTTCTCCTCGTCGCGCGAGATCGGGTCCCAGTCCAGGTAGAAGCGGTTGTCACGGTCGTAGCGGCCCTGGACGTAGGAGGGATGGGCACCGAACGGGTCCACCACCACCGCGTCCACGATCAGGCCGGGGATCACGGTGCGATTGGGATCCGCCCGGACCACCGACTCCTCGACCAGCTCCTCCACCACCACGATGACGCGGTCGGCGGCGAAGGCGGCCTCCTTCTGGCAGCCCAGCAGGCCCCAGATCTGGGTGTTGCCGTTGGCATCCGCACGCTGGGCGTGGATCACCGTCACGTCGGGGTTCAGCGGCGGGACCGCATAGACGACCTCGTCACTGTACGGGCTCTTGATCTCGCGGATCAGCGGGTTGGCCTTGGGCAGGTCGGTCTCGAAGTACGAGCGCAGCGGCATGAACGGCAGGTTGGCCGCCCCCGCGGTGTAGCGCGAGACCATGCCGAAGTGGCTGTACTCCTCCACCTCGAGCGGGGTGTCCACGACCAGGCTGGCGGGCTCGATGCGCCTGCGGATGGCGTTGAGCCCGCCGACGCCGGGGTTGCCGAGCCAGGAGAAGATGAGCTTGCGGGCGACGCCGCCGGCGATCATCTGGTCGTAGATCAGGTCAGGGGTCATCCGGGCCAGCGTGAGGTCGCGCTTGCGCTGGCGGATGATCTCGTGACCGGCCGAGAAGCCGATGAGGTGCGTGAAGCCCTCGATCGCGACCGTGTCGCCGTCGCGGACGAGGTCCGTGACGGCATCGCGCATCGAGGCGACCTTGCCGGGCATGGCGCCAGCCTCAGCCGGCGCCGGTCGCGGCCGCCACGAGCCCCGCGGCGACCTCGGCATCCATCTCCGCCACATCG
Source organism: uncultured Chloroflexia bacterium (assembly GCA_963748625.1). Taxonomy (GTDB): domain Bacteria; phylum Chloroflexota; class Limnocylindria; order Limnocylindrales; family CSP1-4; genus CAIXZV01. Next base: position 751,845 of record CAVVJT010000004.1, read on the forward strand.
GTGGCCCGATGCAGCGCGACGTGCGCAACGGACTCCGAGAAGATCCGGATGGCGGTCTCCGCCTCCTCCTCGGTGACCACGAGCGGCGGCGACATGCGGACGCAGTCCTCACCCGCCTCGAGGACCAGGAGACCCCGGTCGAAGGCCTGCATCTGCACGGCACCGGCGGTCTCGCCCGAGTCGAACTGGATGCCCACCATCAGGCCCTTGCCGCGGACGTCGCGGACCATGCCCGGGTACCTGCTCACCAGCGGCCGCAGGCCGTCCATGATCTGCGGCCCACGGACGGCCGCGTTGGCCATCAGGCCACCCTCGAGCAGCTTGATGGTCTCCAGGAGCGCGGCGAGCGCCACCGGGTTGCCGCCATAGGTGGAGCCGTGAGCGCCTGGACCCCAGGTCATCACCGACGACTTGGCGATCATCGCGCCCACCGGCATGCCCGAGCCGATGCCCTTGGCGGTCAGCAGGATGTCGGGCTCGACGTCCCAGTGCTCGATCGCCCACATCTTGCCCGTGCGCCCGGCGCCCGACTGGACCTCGTCGGCGATCAGCAGGATCCCGTGCCTGTCGCACAGGGCCCGCAGGCGCGGCAGGAAGTCGGCATGCGGGACGATGTAGCCACCCTCGCCCTGGATGGGCTCCACGATGATCGCGGCGAACTCGTCGGCCGGCATCAGGCGCTTGAAGATGCGGTTCTCGATCTCGTCAAGCCCGTCGAGGCCGTACGGGACGTGGTACACGCCGGGCAGCATCGGCCCGAAGTGGGCGTGGTACTTGGCCTTGGAGCCCGTGAGGCTCACGGCGCCCATCGTGCGGCCGTGGAAGGCGCCCAGGAACGCGATGACGTTCGGGCGGCGCGTGTGGTAGCGGGCGAGCTTGAGGCCCGCCTCGACAACCTCGGCGCCGCTGTTGCCGATGAAGACGCGGACCGGCTCCTTCATCGGGGCGAGCCGGCCAAGCTCGGCTGCCGCCTGCGCATAGATCGGCAGGTAGAAGTCGCTCGCGCTGAAGTGCTGGAGCTCGGCGGCCTGGCGCTGGATGGCCGCCACCACGGCGGGATGGCTGTGGCCGGTGGAGTTCACCGCAATCCCGGCCGCGAAGTCCAGGAAGAGGTTGCCGTCGATGTCCTCGACCCTGCAGCCGAGGCCGCGCACCGGGACGATCGGGTACGCACGGGGCAGCGACGGACTTGTCCAGGCGTGGTCGAACTCGATGTGCGCGCGGGCCTTGGGGCCGGGCGGCGGCGTCACGATGTCCGGCACGGGGCGCGCCTGGAGCGGGGTCGTCACGGGATCTCCTCGCATGCGATGAACGCATAGATGTTATGCAGAGTGAATACGAGTCTACCAGAGCCGCACGCCGTTCCGAGGCCTGTGACGCTCGTCAGGGATCCCGCCTGACGCGGACGCGACGCGGTGTCGCCGTGGGCGTGGCCGACTCGATGGGGAGCCGCACGGTGAACGTGGCGCCGGTCCCGGGGCCGTCGCTGCGGACGGTCAGCGTGCCACCGTGCAGCACCACCAGCTCCCGCGAGATCGAGAGGCCCAGCCCCAGTCCACCTTGGTCGTCGCCGATGGGCGTCCCGCGTCGGAAGCGCTCGAAGACATGGGGCAGGAGCTCCGGCTCGATCCCGCTCCCGGTGTCGATTACCGCCAGCTCCGCGTGCCGGCTCCGCCGCGCGATCTCGATCCGGATGGTCCCGTCGGCCGACGTGTGACGGATGGCGTTGTCGAGGAGGTTGCGCACCACCTGGCCGAGCCTGCCCGCATCGACCACGGCGTGGACGTCCACGGTGCGTACCCGCACCTCCACGCCCTTTGCCTCCGCGAGGGGCCGCATGGTGTCCGCCGCAGCCTGCGCGATGGGTCCGAGCGCCTGGCGTCGCGGGGTGATCGACAAGGTCCCCGCCATGGCCCGGGAGGCATCGAGGAGGTCGTCCACGAGCAGCCGCTGGGCCTCCGCGTTGCGCTCGATGGTGTCCAGTGCCTCCTGCTCGCGGCCGGGGATCCGGCCGGACGCCAGGAGCCGCGACCAGAGCAGGATGGCCGCCAGGGGGGTGCGGAGCTCATGGGACACGCTGGCAAGGAACGCGTCGCGCATGCGGGTGGCAGCCTCGGCCTGCCGGCGTGCGGCACGCTCCTGCGCGAGCGCCTGCTCCTGCTGGTCGTCCAGGCGCCGGCGCGCCTCGGCGAGCGCCTCCGCTGTCTGGGCGCGTTCCACCGAGGCCCATGTCCGCTCGGCCGTCTGCTCGGCAAGGTCGATATCGTCAGCGCTCCACGACCTGTGGTCCGCGGCGTAGACCCCCAGCATCGCGACCCAGCGACCGTCCTTCACCAGGGGCACGCCAATGGCCGCGCCGCCCTGGAAGATCGGCGAGCGGCTCACCTCGAGGCCCGCGAGTCGCGGATCCGTGGCGAGGTCGGACGTCACGAGCGTGGCCCCTGCCGACATCGCGGCGAGGAGCGGAGCCCCGAAAGCGGCGACGGGGAAGCGAAGACCCGGCCCCGAGCCACCGAGGACGTCGGCGGCGCCCGGGACCTCGGCGCTGCCCGGGACCTCGGCGCTGCCCGGGACCTCGGACCCGGCCCCATCGCCGGTGTCGACCCGCGTTGCCACCGTCGCCCCGTCCGGCTCGACCACGGCGTAGAAGACGCGGTCCGCGGCCAGCTGGTCCGCGAGGAGACGTGCGGCGTGCTCCATCGCCTCGACCGGGCTGTCGAGGGGGCGGAGCGCATCGGACAGGCGCAGGAGGAACGCCTGCCGCTCGCGCCCGACACGCAGGAGGTCGGAGTTGCGGTGGGCCGCCGTGGTGTCGCGGAAGACGACGGCGACGAGGGGGTCCGACGGCTCCCCCACCCTGACCGCGAACGCATCGATCCAGCGGTCAACGGCCGGATCGAAACGCTCCACCCGCTCGCTCGCGCCGGTCTCCGCGACCCGCGCGAAGCCGAGCGCCCACGCCGGGTCGAAGCCCGGTGTCAGCACGCTCGCGAGCTGGCCCGCGCCCGACGTGCCGAGCTGGCGCTCCATCGCGTCGTTGTGCTCGACGACGACGTAGTCGACTGGCGTGCCGTCGGCGGCACGGACGATCCGGACCAGGGCGTAGCCGAGGTCGAGCGATGCCGTGAGCAGCCGGAACCGGTCCTCGGACGCCGGCAGGTCTGGGACGGCGTCCAGGCGGGGAGCGCGGTCGCTGGCCAGGTCGGGGCCGTTCACGAGCGGGCAGTGGATCCTGGAGGTCAGTCCACGACGGTGTGGCTCTGCTCCCGCAGGAACTGGGCCACGTAGTACATCGACAAGCCGGACTTGCCGGTGGACCCGGAGCCCTTCCAGCCGCCGAAGGCCTGCACGCCCGGCCAGGCGCCCGTGGTGGCACCGGCACGGCGGTTGACGTAGAGCACGCCCGCGTGGATCTCCTCGAGGAACCGGTCGACCTCTTCGGGCTCCTCCGAGTAGATGCCCGCCGTGAGCCCGTACATGCCGGCGTTGGCGAGCGCGATCGCCTCATCGAGCGAGCCCACGGGGGCGATCGCGGTGAAGGGGGCGAACAGCTCGTCGTGGAACAGCCGGTGCGTGGCGGGCAGGCCCACCACCGCGGGCTCAACGAACCAGCCACGGGCCAGGGCGCCGTCGGTGAGGCGCTCCCCGCCCGTGAACACCGTGCCATCGCGGCGGGCTTCCGCCACCGCCTGCTGGTGCCGGTCAACGGCCGTCTGGTCGATGATCGGACCCATGAACGCTGCGCGGTCGAGCGGGTCGCCGATCACAAGCTTCTCGGTCTTCGCGACCAGGAGGCGCACCAGCTCGTCGTGGACCGGCCGCTCGACATAGACGCGGCTGTTGGCGGAGCACTTCTGGCCCCCGAACCCGAAGGCGGAACGCATGATGCCCTCGGCCGCCTCCTCGAGGTCCGCGCTGCGCATCACGATGGTCGCGTTCTTGCCGCCCATCTCCACGATGGCCGGACGCGGGTAGTGGGTGGAGAAGTTGCGGAAGATGTCGAAGCCGACCTCGTAGGACCCGGTGAAGACGATCCCGTCGATGTCCGGGTTCTCCTGGAGCTCGGCGCCCACGGTGCTGCCCGGGCCCATGACGAGGTTGAAGACACCGTCGGGAACTCCCGCATCGCGGTAGGCCTCGAGGATCGCGATGGCCGTCATCGCCGACGCGGACGCGGGCTTGAAGACAACCGCGTTGCCGGCCATCATCGCCGCCGAGCTCGGGCCGATCGCGAGGGCCATCGGGAAGTTGAACGGGCTGATGACGGCGAACACGCCGTGGGGCCGCAGGATCGACCGGGTGTGGACCGATGGATCACCGAGGTTGTCCATGTCGTGGTCGTAGAACGCGTTGTCCTCGGCGGTCTTCGCGTAGTAGCGGATGAGATCGGCCGCCTCCTCCACCTCACCCAGCGCCTCGATCCGGGTCTTGCCGACCTCGATGGCCATCAGGGCGGCGTACTCCATCTGGCGCTCGGAGATGAGGTCCGCGGCGCGGCGCAGGATCTCGAGGCGCTGCTCCCAGCCCAGGCGGAACCAGGCCGGCTGGGCCGTGCGCGCGGCGGCAACGGCGTCCTTGGCATCCTGGCGCGTGCCCTTGGCGAACGTGCCGACAAGAATGTCGCGGTCGATGGGCGAGCGGACCTCGAAGGTGCCCACGCCGTCACGCTCCACACCGCCGATGACATTGCGGTGGTAGGCGCCCAGGCGGGCCTTGGCCTTGTCGAGCCCGGCCTCGTAGAGGGCGTGCAGCTCCTCGTTGTCGGCGCGCAGGGTCGCATACGTGATCTTGAGGCGCGGGGCGCTGGTCATCGGGGTCCTCCGAGGCGGAACGCTGTGCGGTCTGGCGACCCGGAGGGTACCCGCGAGGGCGGAGGCCGGTCCAGCCACGCCTCGCCCCGTTGCGCCGCGTGATCGTGGTCGGCTCAGCCGCCCGAGAAGACCGGCGCGATCATGACCCGGTCGCCCGGCTCCAGGCGCTCGACGGCATCCACCGCCCACCCGTTGCGGGCGATGATCATCGGCCAGGCAGGATCGATCGCGAACCTCGCGAGAAGGTCCGCGATCGTCGTTCCGGGCTCGACGTCGAGCTCCTTATGGCTGAATCCCGCCTTGTGCGCGATGCCGCCGGTGAGCTTGAAGGTGATCCGCATGCCCTAGTTGAGTGTCGCGTAGGCCTCCGCCTTCGCGGCCTCCTCCGTGAGACCAAGCTGCTCGAGGGTCGCCCGGGTGGGCACCCCGCGCGCATCGTAGCCCCGGATGTCGTAGTAGTGGCCCAGCAGCTCGTCGTACTTGTCCCGGTCGAGGTGCAGGCCCGCGATGGGTCCCTCGGTATCCGCGTTCTCCGGGTCGAACCAGGCGGCCGGGACGTAGTCGGCCGTGCGATCGGTGTCCGGGAACTCGCGCAGCCAGAACAGCTTGATGAGCGCGTAGATCCGGTCGGAGATCGGCCAGAAGTCCTCGAGCGTCCAGTCCTTGCCCGTGATGGTGTTGAAGTACTTCGGGTAGTTCTCCACGCCCCAGCCGAGCTCGACCCACGGGAAGCGGCAGGTCACGATCGACTCGAACAGGCCGCCGCGGATCCGCTGGAGGTCGACGACCTTCTGGGCCTTGTCGCGCCCGTACGACCCGCGCTCGGTCTGCCGGACCTCGTACGTGATGATCCACGACTCCTTGTGGTGGGCGCCGATGGGGCTCACGCCGAAGGCGAGCGCCATGCCCGGGATGAACTTGCAGTTGTAGGCCGAGATCTCGAGGCCCTTCACCTGCATGGCGTAGTCCTCGGAGTCGTGGCCAAAGACCCGGGCGGCACGAAGGGTTCCCTCGGCCAGGATGTTGCCGATCTCGCCGTCCCGGTGGGCGATCTGCGCAAGCAGCGCCTTGAACGCCACCACATCGCCGAACAGCGGCGCTCCCGGGGCGGCGCCCCGCTCGACGGCATCAGCGTAGAACCCGAGCACGTTGCCGGCCGAGATGGTGTCCAGGCCGTAGTCGTCGCAGTCGTAGTTCAGCGCGGCAACCTGGGGCAGGTCGTACAGGTCGAGATTGGGACCGAGCAGCCCGACGGGTTCGTAGTCGAGCTCCGACTCGCGCCCCTGGTCGTCGAGGACGGCGATGCCGCAGCGCATCGTGCAGTTCGGGCAGCCGTAGGTGGCGACGCGGGCCGCGTTGGCGCGCTCGCCGTCCACCTGCCAGGCGTCGGGATGGTGCGTGCCTCGGAAGTTGTGGACCGGGAGCGCCGCGACCTCGTTGCACCAGGGGAGGACACCGTCCGTGCCCTGGACCGACCAGCCCTGCTCCTTGTCCCAGGCACGGACCTCCTTGAGGTCGTCGCGCCCGAGGATCTTCATCTCCGCGGGGAAGGCCTGCGGGATGGGCTTGGACCCCTTGATGACGATGGCCTTGAGGAGCTTGCTGCCCATGACCGCGCCCATCCCGGGCCGTCCGCCGGAACGCCCCTCGAGGCTGCGCACGGTCGCGTAGCGGACCATGTTCTCGCCGGCCTGGCCGATGTTCAGGACGCCCGCGCCCTTGCCGTAGCGGGCGTAGATCCAGTCGTTCGTGGCGATCGTGCCCTTGCCCCAGACCTCGTCCGCAGGCAGGAACTCGACGCGGTCGTCCTCGATGTAGAGCATCGTCGGGCTGGCCGCCCGGCCCTCGACGATCAGCGCGTCGTACCCCGCCTTGCGGATCTGGTCCGTCACGCGGGTGCCGAGATTGCCGTCGCCGTAGCCGCCGGTGGCGGGGGACTTCGCCGCCACGATCGTCTTGCCCGTGTTCGGCGCGGGAATGCCCGAGATCGGGCCGACGGCGACGACCAGCTTGTTCTCAGGGCCGAGGGGGTCGATGCCGGGGGCGAGCTCGTCGTACAACAGCTTCACGGCGAAGCCACGGCCGCCGATCCACGTGGTGGCGAACTCCTCTGAGAACGTGTCCACGCGGTGCGTCCGGTCCGTCAGGTTGACCCTGAGGATCTGCCCGGTCCAACCATCCATCGTCAGCTCATCCTTGCATGGGTTGTCGGATAGGACCGTAATGCGTCTCCGGGTCAGGCTCCTAAGGGCATTGGACCCCTGTTGCAGGATGAAGGTCCCGACTCTTCCGGCCAGCCTGGTGACAGACCCCGGCGCCGCATCTACCCTCCTCGGGTGAACCGCACCATCCGTCCGCTCGGCATCCTCGCCCTCGTCGCGGCCCTGCTGGGAGCCGCCGTGCCCGTCCGCGCGGCAAACGGGTTCCCGGCCGGCTACGAGGGCTTCCACACCTACGCGGAGATGCAGGCGGAGATCGCCGACGTCGCCACTGCGCATCCCGACATCGTTTCCCTGTTCACCATCGGCACCTCGTACAAGGGGCGCGCGCTGTGGGCCGCCAAGATCAGCGACAACGTGCTGGTGGACGAGGACGAGCCCGAGGTGCTGTTCGACGGCCTGCACCACGGCAACGAGCACATGGGCCTGGAGATGACGCTGGCGATCCTCCACTGGCTGGCGGAGGGCTACGGATCGGATGCGCGGATCACGGACCTCGTCGACACGCGCGAGACGTGGATCGTGTTCGCGGTCAACCCCGACGGGGCCGCGTTCGATGTGCTCGACGACGGCTTCCGGGACTGGCGCAAGAACCGCCAGCCGAACGCCAACGGCACCGTGGGAACAGACCTCAACCGCAACTACGACTACCGCTGGGGCTCGAAGGACACCTCCGGGTCGCCGGTCCCGGGCGCCAGTGGCTACCGCGGGCCCCGGCCGTTCTCGGCACCCGAGACCCGTGCGCTTCGGGACTTCCTCGCCGGCCGCGTCGTCGGTGGCCGCCAGCAGATCCGCGTGGCCATCAGCTTCCATGAGTACGGGCGCCAGGTGATGTGGCCGTACGCCTACACATCTGCCGACGCGCCGCCCGACATGACGGCCGACGACGCCGCGGCGCTCCGGCGGATCGGCCGGCGCATGGCGGCGTCCTCGGGCTACACGCCGCTGCAGGCGAGTGAGATACGGCTCGCATCGGGCACGTTCCGCGATTACGCCTACGGGCGGTACCGGATCTTCGCCTACACCGTCGAGCTGTCGGCCGTGAACTATCCCAAGGACACGCGTATCCCGGCCGAGACCGGCCGCAACCGCGAGGCGGTCCTGTGGCTCATGGAGCAGGCGTGGTGCCCGCTGAACGTGCTCGGGGCTGCCGTGACCGCCGCCCGCTGCGGAGCCTTCGACGACGACCTCGAGGTCACACGGGGCTGGCAGGTGAACCCGGACGGCACGGACACCGCCGGCGCGACCGGCGGCCGCTGGCAGCGGGCGGACCCCGCGTCGACGACGCTGTCGCGCACGGTCATGCAGCGGCGTGCGGTCCCGTCCGGCCGCGCTGCACTCGTGACTGGCGCGTCGGCCGGCAGGCGCGCATCGGCCAATGACCTCGACGGACGGACCACCGTGCGCTCAACGCCGATCGCCCTGGCGGCGGGCGCGGGGCAGACGCTCAGGTTCCGGTGGCTCTTCGCGCACGCGGCCACCTCGGGGCCAGAGGACCACCTGCGCGCCGTCGTCGAGGCGGATGACGGGACGCTGACGACGGCCTGGGAGCAGACCGGCGCAGCCAGCCTCCGGGGCGGGACGTGGGGTTCGGCGTCGGTCCCCCTGGACGCCTGGGCCGGGCAGACAATCCGAATCCGCTTCGAGGCGGAGGACGGCGGTAGGGGCGGCGTGGTGGAAGCCGGGATCGACGACGTCAGGGTGACCCGCCCGGCCGAGTGACCCACGCCGGACGGCTGAACCCGCCTGGACGGCTGGACCCCGCGTGTGACAGGCGTGATCAGTCGAGGGCCGCGACGATCTCCCTGATCGAGTCGGCGACGCCGTCGGGCCGGTACGCGCCCCGGGCCCGTGCCGCAACCGCGTCCAGCTCGGCCTCCCCGTGCTTGCCGGTCCGCACGAACACGGTGCGCAGCCCGGCGCGCCTGCCGCCACCGATATCGCTGTGCACGTCGTCGCCGACCATGACCACCTGCGACCGGTGGAGCGGCGCCTCACCGCGGGCCGCGGCCTCCCGGGCGAGCCGCTCGAACCCGGATCGGAAGAACGACGGTGACGGCTTGCCGACTGTGCGCGCGCGTCGGCCGGACGCCCACTCCAGGCCGACAAGGAACGCACCTGCGTCCAGCGTTGGACCGGCCGCGGTGAGCCACCACGGGTTGCGGTGCATCCCGATCAGCGCGGCGCCGCCCAGCACCAGGCGGAACGCCCGATCGAGATTGGGCTTGGTGATCTCGTCCGGTGAGTCGCCCAGGATCACAGCCGCCACGGCGGAGGGGTCCGCGTCGGCCGTCGGGCCTTCGACAAGATCCAGGCCGTCGAGCTCCGTGCGCGCGTCGGCCGAGCAGATCACGTAGACCTTGCGCCCGGCGAACTCCCGGCGCACGAGATCCGCCGATGCCGCCAGCGCGGACAGGAACCGGTCCCGCGGGATGGCAAGACCCACCGACGCGCTCCAGCGGGCGAGCGTCTCGCGGGACACGAGGGAGCTGTTGGTCAGCACGAGGTACGGGATGCCGCGCCCGTCGAGCTCGGCCATGGCCTCCACGGCACCCGGGATCGGCTTGCCCTTGAGCAGCAGGACGCCGTCGAGGTCAAGGAGGAAGGCCCGGGCCCCGTGCAGGGCTGCACGCAGGGCGTCGTCCGGGGCGGTCGCGTCGGGCATGATGGGCGGAGGGTATCGGAAGGAGGAGCCGCGCATGGGCCTGCTCGACGGACGCAAGGCGCTTGTCTTCGGGGTCGCGAACGACCACAGCATCGCCTGGGGCATCGCCAAAGCATTCCACGATGCAGGGGCCACGGTTGGCTTCTCGTCGGTGGAGAGCCTGATCGAGCGACGCGTGAAGCCGCTCGCGGACTCGATCGGCTCGACGTTCGTGGAGCCCGCAGACGTGAGCTCGGACGAGCAGCTCGCAGACGTGATGCGCAAGTGGCACGCGGCTCACGGCGAGATCGACATCCTGGTCCACGCGGTCGCCTACGCGAAGCGCGAGGACCTCGACGGGCAGTTCGTGAACACGTCGCGGGCCGGGTTCGCCCTCGCCCTGGACGTGTCGGCGTACTCCCTCGTCGCGATGGCCCGCGAGGCGCGCCCGTACCTGCACCGCGGCTCGTCGATCATCACGCTCAGCTACTACGGAGCTGAGAAGGTGGTCACCAACTACAACGTGATGGGGGTGGCCAAGGCGGCGCTCGAGGCGTCCGTGCGCTACCTCGCGGCGGACCTCGGGCCGGACGGCATCCGCGTCAACGCGATCTCGGCGGGCCCTATCCGGACCCTGTCGGCAGGCGGGATCGCGGGCTTCCGCAAGCTCTACGGCCCGTTCGACCAGGTCGCCCCGCTGCGGGCGCACATCTCGATCGAGGACTGCGGCAAGACCGCGGTGTACCTGGGGTCCGACCTGTCGTCCGCCGTCACCGGCGAGGTGGTCTACGTGGACGGCGGGTTCAACATCCTCGGTGTGCCCACGCCCTCCGACTGAGGAGGCTGTATCGGATGGACCTGGTCCTCGTGGGGGTGGGCGGCTTCTTCGGCGCCATCGCGCGCCGGGCCGTCGACCTGTGGGTGAGCGACAGGAGTGGCTCGCCGTTCCCCCTTGGAACGCTGGTGGTCAACCTGTCCGGCGCGTTCCTCCTCGGACTCCTGTTCGCGTGGGCCACCGAACGCGACGTGCTGCCGAGGGAGATCCGCGGGCCGGTCATGATCGGCTTCATCGGGGCGTACACCACGTTCTCCACGTGGATGCTGGAGTCGATGCGCCTGTTCGAGGACGGGGCCTGGCAGCTCGCCCTGGTCAACCTCCTCGGGTCCATCGTGCTGGGCGTCATCGCGGTCGCCGGGGGCCTTGCCCTCGGCCGGCTGCTTCCGTAGCCGCTCCCAGGAGGGACGCAACCATGTCGATCGAGGGTGAGGCCCTGCTGGTCCGGATCTACATCGGCGAGTCGGACACGTTCCACGGCAGGCCCCTGTATGACGCGATCGTCCGGCTCTTCCGCGAGCGGCACATCCGCGGCGTCTCGGTGTTCCGGGGGATCGAGGGGTACGGGCGCTCGTCGCGCGTGCACACGACCCGGGTGCTTGCCCTGTCCGAGGATCTGCCGATCCTGATCGAGGCCGTGGACGAGGCCGACCGGATCCGCGCCGTGCTCCCAGACCTCGAGCCGATGATCGGCGGCGGGCTGGTGACCCTCGAGAAGCTCGAGGTGGTGGTCTACCGGGGCGGGGAGGCGACGGCGGGGTGACGCTCCCCTCCTCCGCCCGACCGTTCGACGCGCGGGTCCTCGCCAGCGCCGACGCGTGGGAGGCGGGCGCCGTGGCGGTGGCGGTTGTCGATGTCGACGGCCTGGTGGCCGTGCGTGGCACACAGGATCGCGTGCTGCCCTGGGCATCGGTGACGAAGCTCTTGACCGCCTATGCCGTGCTGGCCGGTGTGCGCCGGGGCGTGGTCTCGCTCGACGACGCAGCTGGACCGGAGGGCTCCACGCTGCGCCACCTGCTGGCCCACGCCTCGGGCTGCGCGTTCGACACCGCTGTGCCGATCTCGCCACCGGGCCGGACGCGCATCTATTCCAATGCCGGGTTCGACACGGCCGCAGCGCACCTCGCGCGCGCCGCCGGCCGGCCGTTCGCGGCGCTGCTGCGCTCGTGGGTGCTCGATCCACTCGAGATGCACGGGACCAGGCTTGTCGGGACGCCGGCTGCGGGACTCGAGGGCCCGGTGGCCGACCTCGCGGCGTTCGCCCGCGAGCTGCTCCGGCCGCGCCTGCTGCCGGTGGCCGACCTCGCGGCCGCGACGGACGTCGTCTTCCCCGGGCTGCGCGGCGTGCTGCCCGGCGTCGGACGGATGGATTCGAACGACTGGGGACTGGGCTTCGAGATCCGGGGCGTGAAGGCGCCGCATTGGACCGGGAGCCGGAACTCGCCGCGGACCTTCGGGCACTTCGGGCGGAGCGGGACGTTTCTCTGGGTGGACCCTGAGGCCGGCCTTGCACTGGCCTGCCTCACGGAGCGGGAGTTCGGGCCCTGGGCGCTCGACGCCTGGCCGCCCTTCTCCGATGCGGTCCTGGCCGCGGCCGACCCTACCAGCCCCCGGAGCCTGGCTCACCCTTGATGGGCCCGGTGATCCGGGACGTGACCCAGCCACCGTAGAAGCCGCCCGCCTGCGGTGTCGCGAGCTCGTCCCCCACCCACGCCTCGTCCACCTTCGACGCGTAGAACGCAATGTGGCCCCGGATCGCTGCGAAGCCCGCCATTGGGGCCTCATAGGACCACGCGATGTCATCCACGCTTCGCCGGGGAGTCACCAGCGACCAGTACGCCGCCCGGCCCTTCCACTCACAGTGGCTGGAACGGGAGGACGGGCGCAGCACGTCCAGCCGGACATCCTCGGGTGGCAGGTAGTAGACCGGCGCACCTGCTGTCTCGATGACGCGCAGGGCACGGACCGACTCGGCGATGGCTTCACCGTCAACGACCACGCGGATGCGCTCGACGACGGGCTCGACACGCGGCGGGCGCGGATAGTCCCACACGGATTCCTGGCCGGGACCCGGGATCACCGGGGCCACACCACGCGGGATGGTCGAGGCAAAGCGGTGGGCAGTGGGTCGATCGCGCACACCGCCTCTACGCGCGCACGGTCCTCGCGGATTGGGGCACCCGCAGGGTGGGCGTCTCAATGGCGTCCGCGCCCGACGGTTGGCCCGGCCAGCGCGCACCGCCGGCGCTGCGGCCGCGGGGTCAGTCCTCCGGCGCGGGTCAGTCCTGCGGCGCGCAGGCGGCGCACCGGCCGGCAATCGAGAGGTGCGAGAGCTCCACCCTGAACCCACGTGAGGCCTGGAGCGACGCGACGAGCGCCGCGGCCTCCTCAGCCCCGATCTCCCACGTGCCGCGGCACCCGGCGCAGTACAGGTGCCCGTGATCGGCGGCGGGCATGACGTGGAACTCCTCCCGGCCGTCCATGCCGTGGGCGTGGCGGAGGACGCCGATCTCCTCGAGCACGTCGAGGGTGCGGTACACGGTGGACGGGATCGTGGTCGGGTCCACCTCGCGGCAGCGCTCCACGAGCTCCGCTCCCGTGACGTGCCCATCGGTCCGGGCCAGGACGTCGATCAGCACGCGGCGCTGGGGCGTCCAGCGCAGGCCGCGCGCGCGAAGCTCCGCGGGCACGTCGGACCACGAGGCGGGGGCGGCAGGCTGGGGCGATCCGGCAGGTCCGGGAGATCCGGTGGAGCTCATCGCGCGAAGGATAGGGTGAGCCAGCATACTATTGCAACTAATTGCAATAGCAACCCTTTGCGACTACGATGTCCACACAGCGCATCGCCACCTGCAACCGGGGAACCCGTCCTCATGGACCTCTTCACCATCGCCAGCGCCCCCCTCACAGGCATCGCCGATCCGTCGCTCCATGCAGCGGACCGGTTCCTCTCCGTCCCCGTCGCACTGCTCTTCTGGGCCATCACGATCGTGGTGGTCGGCATCTCGGTGCGCAAGGTCGGCCGGACCATGGATGAGCGGGCCATCCCCCTGATGGGCGTCATGGGCGCCTTCATCTTCGCCGCCCAGATGATCAACTTTCCCGTCGCCGGCGGCACCTCCGGGCACCTCCTGGGCGGCGTGCTCGCGGCTGTGCTGCTCGGGCCTTGGGCGGGCACGCTGGTGATGGCCTGCGTGATCGCGGTGCAGGGCCTCGTGTTCTCCGACGGTGGCCTGCTCGTGATGGGCGCCAACATCTTCAACATGGGCATCGTGGGCACCGTGGGCGGCTTCGCGATCTACCGGGCCCTGTGCGGCGTCCTCGGAGGCGAGGATCGCGGGCGCATTCCGGCATCGGCGGTCGCCGCTTGGCTGTCGGTGATGATCGCGGCCGCCTTCATCGCCGCAGAGCTCGCGGTCTCCGGCACAAGCCCGGCAGAGGTCGTGTTCCCGGCCATGCTCCTGGTCCACACGGCCATCGGCTTGGGCGAGGCCCTGATCACCGCCGCAACCCTCGCCTTCATCGGCAGGGTGCGCCCGGACCTGTTCAACCTGCGCCCCGATCGTGCCGGGCGTCCGTCCGGCACGACCGCCCCGGTGCCGGCATGAGCGGGAACGAGGGCCAGGTGGCGACGGCGGCCGCGGAGCCCGCGGTGGACCAGCCCGATGCCGGCACGGCGGTGGCCGCGGCCACCGACACGACCACGCCGGCGCCCGCGACCACCGACACGATCACGCCAACGCCCACTCCAACGACCACAGCAACGAAGCGCGCCGGCGGCCGCTGGTGGTGGGTCGGCGGGATCGCGATCGCGGTGCTCGTGGTCGTCCTCCTCGCGCCGCTCGCATCGTCAGACCCTGACGGCCTCGAGCGTGTCGCAGAAGACCAGGGCTTCATCGGCCAGGCGACCAACCTGATCGGCGGCCTGCTGGGCGATTACGCGCTCCCGGGCGTCGGCAACGAGGCCGTCTCGACGGTCCTGTCGGGCCTGCTGGGCATCGCGATCGTGGTGGGGCTGCTGTTCCTCCTGGGGCGCCTCATGGCGCGCCGCCGCGCCTAGGAGCGCCGGGCCCTGGAGCTTGACCGGTACGTCGAAGGCACGAGTCCCTTCCATCGGGCGGATGCGCGCGTCAAGTTCATCCTGACCCTGGTGGCCATCCTGGCCATCTCCCTGCTGCCGGATGCCTCCTGGGTCGCCCTGGCGATGGCCTGGCTCACCCTCGTCGCGTGCTCGGCCACGGCCGGCCTGGGCCCGTTCCGGCTCACCCGCGCCGGCGTCGTGGCGCTGCCATTCGCGATCGCCGCCCTGCCCCTTGTGTTCACCGTGCAGCAGGACATCGTGGCCACCATCGACCTCGGCCCCCTGACACTGACCATCTCCGCGGAGGGTTTCCGTCGGTTCCTCTCGATCCTGATCGGCAGCTGGCTCTCGGTGCAAGTCGCGCTCCTGCTCGCCTTCACCACGCCGTTCCACGATCTCGTGGACGGCCTGCGGGAACTGCGCGTGCCGCGAATCCTGATCGCGATCATCTCGTTCATGTACCGGTACCTCGCGGTGCTCTCCGACGAGGCCTCGCGCATGATGCGGGCCCGCGATGCGCGCTCCGCCATGCGCACGGGCTCCTCGGGTGGCACGCTCCGCTGGCGCGCCACCGTGGCCGGGCGCATGGTCGGCTCACTGTTCCTGCGCGCCTACGAGCGAAGCGAGCGCATCTACGCAGCGATGCAGGCGCGCGGCTTCGAGGGTGAGTTCCGCCACCTGCAGGCTCGCGCCCTCCGCCGCTCCGAGATCGCCTGGCTCTTCCTCCTCATCGCCCTCCTGGCCGCCTACGAGGTCATCGCGTTCATGTGGCTTCCCCACCAGTGAGCACGCAGCTCGACCAGCCCCACGTCCACGAGCACGTCCACGACGAGCTTGGCGCTCACGCCCACCCGCACGCGCACGACGAGCCCGCGGGTGCCGGGGGGAGCGCCGCCGACAACGCCCGCGGCACCGTCAGCCTGCGCCATGTCCACTACCGGTATCCGGACGGGTTCGAGGCGCTGCGGGGCGTTGACCTGCGGATCGAGGCGGGCGAGAAGGTCGCGCTGGTCGGGCCCAACGGCGCAGGCAAGAGCACCCTCATGCTCCAGCTCAACGGCACGCTCCGGCCGGAGTCGGGCGAGGTCCGGGTTGCCGGGGTGCTCGTCGAGAAGGCCTCGCTCAAGCGCGTGCGTGCGGAGGTGGGCCTGGTCTTTCAGGACCCGGACGACCAGCTCTTCAGCCCCACGGTCTTCGATGACGTGGCGTTCGGGCCGCTGCACATGGGCCTGTCCGGCGACGAGGTCCATCGCCGGGTGGAGGGCGCGCTGGCGGCCGTCGGGATGGCGGCCTTCGCACACCGGGTGCCCCACCGCATGTCGCTCGGGCAGCGCAAGCGCGTTGCCGTGGCCACCGTGCTCTCCATGGACCCGTCGATTCTCGTGTTCGACGAGCCGTCGGCCGGCTTGGATCCGCGGGGCCGCCGCGAGTTGATCGGGCTGCTCCGGTCGCTCGACCAGACCATGCTGGTGTCGACGCATGACATGCGGCTGGTCGCTGAGGTCTTCCCGCGGACCGTGGTCGTCGATGACGGCCTCGTGGTGGCCGACGGGCCCACGGATGCCCTCCTGGCCGACACGGCCATGCTGGAGGCGCACGGGCTCGAGGCTCCCTGACCCCGGGACCGCCCGGGCTCATCGTGGGATCAGCCCGCGATCAGCCTGAGATCAGCCCACGCGCGTGATCGACGGGAGGTCGAGCGCGTCGAGGTGGTCGGCACGGCGGAGGATGCGTGCGAACAGCGACGGCACGTACCAGCGCAGGAAGTAGAGCCGGCAGCCCACGCAGATCCCCGTGGCGGCGAGCAGCGTCTGCAGCGCGATGACGGCGCCGGTGAAGACCCAGCCGAGCGGCGCGGCGCCAAGCACGAACGCGAGCGAGGCTAGGGCGAGGGCGATGCCGCCGAGCGCCTGGGCGAAGCGCGGCGGGTACTCGTGCTCAGGCTCCGCAGGCGGGCCGAGCCTGAGAGCGCTGCGCACGGCGGGCCAGGCGCGTCCCGGCAGGAAGAACCGGGTGCCGAACGCGGCGGAGACGAGCAGGTTCAGGGCGACCAGCGCGACGAGCCACGGCAGGCCTAGGGCGAAGGCGAGGACGAGGGCCGCAGCCGAGACGCCGGCGCCGAAGCGCTGGCCACGGGGGTCGATGAGACGGGCGGGAGCAGGGGTGAGGGACACAGGAACGGGCTCCGGGTCGGGCGGGACACAGCGGGGCGCGGGTGCGCACCCGGGACGACGGGGAGAGATGCGAGGCCCGGAGCGGGTCAGGCGGTGGGCGATCCTGCAGCGGACCACGCACGCTCGACCGACGCCGACGCTCGCCGACGACAGGAGCAAGAGTGGTCCATACAGCCCATGGGGGCGATCGCAATCACGGGAGAACCGTACACGACGCTGGTTGCATCGTCAACGACCTAGCTCCGCCGGAGGGCGCCCGCTACCGGAGCGTCACCATCCCGTCGATGTCCACGCGCGGCCGACCGGCGGTCCCCACGACCACCAGCCTGACCTTGCGCGTCGCCGAGGTACCCCACGTCCTGGACCATACGATCACGCGATGCCGGACCGTCGAGCTGCGGGTGTCGACCGTGGTCACGTAGGCGCCGTTCACATACACCTTGACCTTGCCCCGGCCGAGGCCGGTGGTGACCACCAGGCCGAGCGTCCTGCCGGTGACGGTCCACGTCGAGGATGCGCCGGCGCGCTTGCTCCACCGCGCTGAACCGCCCGAGTACGCAGCCCTGGATGCTGTCCTCCAGCCACTTGACCAGCGGATGCTGGATCGTGTCTGCTGCAACACCCGAGCGGTCAGCGTCGGCCCTTTGGCCCAGGCGCCCGCGACGCCATCGCCATCCACAGCACGCACGGCGTACCGCACCGTTCCCGACGAAGGCATCGTCACGATGTGCGAGGCGGCGGCGAGACCGGTGGCGACCGTCACGAACGCGCTGCTGTTGACGCTCCGGGCGAGCTCCCATGAGGCGATCCCCGGCCCATCGGCATCGGTGCCGCTCCAGGTGAGCCTGGCGGGGATCCCGGAGCCTGCGAGCCCCGCGCCGGTCCGCAGGGTAGCGACGGGCGCTTTGGCCACAGGCGGGACGGGGGGCGCCGCCCAGGGATCAACGGACAGGACGTTGCCGGCCACGTGATAGCCCCAGTTCGGGATGACCCCACCGACGACCAGCCGGTGCGGGTCAAGAGGTGCAGCCGCGGCGGCCATTGGGGTGGCGACCATCGCGAGGTCCACGCCGGGATCGACGGGTGGAGCGAGCGGCAGCGCAAGTGCGAAGACGCCCGTGCTGCCGTCCTGGCCCCAGGCCCAGTAATCGTTGCTGCGCAGCGGAGCCGTGGCCGCCGCGTTGACGTCGAGCGAGCCTCGGTCGAGGATCACCACGCCGCCACGGCCAATCGCCATCGCGATCCCGGCGTCGGCGGTGGCGATGCCGTAGACGTGGTCCCCCCAGTAGTTGCTGAACCACGAGGTCGTCGAGGGGTCCGTGGGCCGCAGCAGTGCGCCGGTGTCGGCCGCGAAGACCACGAGGGACGAGCTGCACGTGATGTAGCCGCCGCCGCCCTCCCGGGCCGTGATCCAGCAGTACTCCCCGCCGGCAAGCACGCGACCCTCGTCTGCAACGATCGCGTGGACCGCGAAGTCGCGGAGCCCGGAGCCCGGAGCCACCGGGATCACACCCAGCAGGTCCGGGTCCCACGCGTCGAGCGCGCCTGCCGCGTTGAGCCGGGCGAGGCCCCTGCGGGTCTTCCCGTCCACGGTGCCGAAGATTCCACCGATGTACAGCAGCCCCGCGGAGTCGAAGGCCAGGGCGGTCACCTGTGATGCCCGAGGCTCCCCGGACTACGCACCCCTGGTAGAACGGGAACTCGGGGATGGACGGGGCATCGAGGCACCCGAGGACCGGAGCGGGCAATGTCGCCCGCGCCCGACGACGGGCTGGCGTAGTGGCGAAGCGGTGCCGCATCGGTGCCCCCAGTGCCCCGCCAGTCGCCGCCGGCCCAGAACTCGCCGGAGACGGGATCGACCGCGATCGTCCTGACCGCGCCCGGCGGCGTCGCCTGCGGCGACCAGTCCAGCAGGTGGCCGTCCACGGGATCGAACGCCGCCAGGGATCGCACGTTCCAGTCCGCCCCGGGTGCTCTCGGGAAGAACACCTCGCCGCCGGCGAGGAGCCAGCCCTGGTCGAGCGCGAGGGCCATGACCTCGGGCTGCGGGTCTGCGACCACCGGGGAGACGAAGGCAGGGTCGGGGCTCATGCTCGTGGTCATCGCGACAATCCCGGGCGACGTGATCCCGCGCACGAACTGGAAGTCGCCGCCGAGCACCACGCCGGCGCTCGACACGGCCAGGGTCACCAGGGCCATGGACGCGTTCCCCGGGTCTGGATTCCAGGCGGCCACCTGGTCCCCAGTCCCAAGATCTATCGCCCGCGTGGTGCCGAGCAGGAGTGATCGGCCGCCCGGGGCGGTGTAGGGCACCGTTGGCAGGCCCTCCGAACCCTCGAGCGCGATCACGTCCGCCAGCTCGCCCGTGAGTCGCCCGTTCATGAGCTCGTAGCGGCAGAGCCGGCTGCCCCACGTGGCGCTGCCGTCTGACGAGTAGGACCACTTGGACATCCAGGCGTGGATCGCTCCATCGAGCTCGAAGTACGGAGAGCCAGGGGCTGACCCGACGCACGTCGAGCCCGCACCGGCGAAGGAGCCGTCGGCGAGGTGCTCCTCCCCGGCATCGTTCCAGCGCTGCACGATCGTCCCCGTCGCGGCGTCGAACGCGACGAGCCGTGACGCGCCGAACGTGGTGGCGTCCACGGGGTCCAGTGGGAAGGTGCCGGCCAGCAGCACCTTGCCCTCAAGGTAGGCAGCGCCGGTCGCCCAGCCGGTCCAGTTTCCTCCGCCGTAGACCTCGGATCCCGCCGGCATCTCCGACTGCAGCGGCACCACCCATCGCCGGGTGCCTGGCCCCAGGTCATACGCAACAAGGAAGCTGCGGCTGTCCCGAGTTTCGATGGAGGTCGCCCCCACCCACGCGCGGTACACCACGAACAGCCGGTTGGCGGCCGGGTCGTATGCGGCGGCGAACACCGTTGCATAGCAGTACGGCAGCGCTGCGCAGTCGGCAACGACGGGCAACGGGCTCGTGACGCCGGGGAGTGACGTGGTGCAGGCACCCGTCGTCCGGTTGATCACGAAGAGGCCGGTCGTGTTGCCCGCGCTGGTCATGAAGCGGCCGATCAGGTGCTGCGGCGTGATCGTGTACCCCGCATCACCGCTGAATGTGCTCATCCGGGCGAAGACCGAGCAGGCGTCAGGGTCGCCGGTGATCTTCCAGCCGGCGTCCACCACCCAGCGGCTACCAGCAGGATCGAGGTGCATCCGCGTGACCGGCGAGGCGGGCACGGGGACGCCGTCGATCGCGGTCAGCTCCCCGATGATGAAGAAGCCCGGGTCCCCCGGCCGGTCGTCGGCCACCACCTGGCGCACGGTGCCCAGCACCTCGGGGCTCCCCGCCTGCAGCGAGCCATCCCCCGCATCGGGCGTCGAGACAACCGCGACCGGTCCGGTCCGCAGGCCGACCTTCGTGAAGCTGCCGCCAAGATACGTGCGGCCGGTGGTGGCATCGGTCACGATCGCGCGCACCGCACCGTTGACGGCGTACAGGCCCAGATCCACACCCCCGGGCGGCCGGATCGACTCGATGTGCACGGTGACGCCACTGGCCGCCGCGTGGTAGGTGTCCCCCGCCTGCGATGCCGTGAGGGTGCAGGTCCCCGGGGTGTCGAGGGTGACGGAGGTGGTGCCGAGGGTGCAGATGGCCGGCGTCATGACGGCCCAGGCGATCGGCAGCCCTGCGTCCGAGGAGGCGACGAGCGCCACGACGGAGCCCACATACGCCGAGGGCGCCATCTTCACAGCGATGGACTGGCTGCCGACCACCGCGACGGACGCGGTCACATCCTCGGCCGCCACCCACGTCGCGTCGCCTGGCTGCGAGGCCGTGACCGAGCAGAGTCCCGCGACCTCGAGGACGAGGAGCGGCTCGCTGATGGAGCAGACGTCCGGCGTGCTCACGGCGAACGTCACCGGGAGCCCGGAGTCTGCCGTTGCCACGAGCTGGATCGAGTCGCCCACGCCACCACTGGACCGCCAGGTTGAACGTGATCACCTGTGGAGTGCCGGAGGCCGGCGCGGACGTCGGCTCAGGTGTGGGCTCGGTGGTGAGGACGACCCCAGGCGTTGGAGTTGGCCCCAATACGGGAGTCGGGTCAGGCGCAGAGGGTCCGGTCGCCCCCACCGGGGCTGGGGCCGCAGCACTGCTCACCACGACGAGCGCGGCGAGCAGTGTGGTGGTGATGCGGGCAGCCAGGCGAAGCATGCGTGTCCTCGTGCTGTGCAGGCTCAAGGAGGACGACGGCGGTCCGACGGGCGGACCAGGGCGCGGCTGTCGTCGCGGATGCCACGCGGTCTCCCCCGCAGGGCTCCTCCAGCGTACGCCCGACCCGGGTCCAAGGCATGACCTGTTTCGGGGGGTCGACGCGGCCGTTGGTCCTCGGTCAACTGCTGGCCGAGCGCGACGGCGCCCGGTCCCAGCGGTGCGCCCGCAGCGCCGTCATCAGCTCGTCGGGCAGCGGCCCGGCCTCGGCCGCCACGACGTTGTCGGCCAGGTGCTCGGGCCGCCGCATCCCGGGGATGACCGTCGTCACGTCCGGGCTCGAGAGGATGAACCGCAACGCCAGCTGCGCCATCGTCTGGCCCTCGGGGACCAGCGGCCGCAGCGCGTCAACCCGCGTCACCGTCTCGCCCAGGTTCGCCGGCGTGAAGTAGGTGTTCCGCCAGTCCCCGTCCGGCCATCGGCTGTCCAGGGTCAGTTCGCCGGTCAGGCTCCCCTCGTCCAGCGGCACCCGCGCGATCACGGCGATGCCCAACTCCCGGCACAGCGGGAACAGCTCGTCCTCGGGCGACTGGTCGAAGATGTTGTAGACGACCTGCACCGCGTCAATGAGGCCCGTCCGGAGCGTCCGCAGCACGTTGGACGGCTCGCGGCGGTTGACGCTGATGCCCACGAACCGGGCCAGGCCCTCGCTCCGGAGCGCCTCCACGGCGCCCTGCCAGGTGACGTCGTCGGCCCACTCGTCCTGCCAGACGTGGAACTGGACCAGGCCGATGGGCGGCGCCCCCACTTTGCGCAACATGCCGGCCGCCGATCCGCGGATGTGGTCGGGCGGGAAGACATCCTTGATCCGGCTGCCGGGCCGGGCAGGCCACTCTCGGTTCCTGGGCGGGATCTTGGAGGCGAGCAGCAGCTCACGGTTCGGGTTTGCGGCCCGAAGCTCGCCCATCAGGCCGTCGGTCGCCCCGTACCCGTAGACCTGGGCCGAGTCGAAGAAGGTGACGCCCGCATCCACGGCGGCCTGCAGCACGGCCATCGACGCGCCGTCGTCGGCGCCGGTCCATCCGCCGGTGCCCCCACCCATCCCCCACATGCCGACACCGAGCTCGCTGACGGTGAAGCCGGTTCGCCCGAAGGGTCGATGTCGCATGGGGGCTCCTCACGGGCAGGGGTCCGCTGACGGCGGAGGGGGATGGGGCGGGAGAAGGGGTCCGAACCAGGACACGCAGTACATCACGATCCAGCAGGCGTCGGCGTCGACAGAACGGCGATCGAGGTGCTGCCTTGGAGGCCCACGACGGCGATTCCAGGCCGGCGATGCCCCTACCTGGACCCCCACAGCTCTCCACCCTCGACGCCCAGGGTCCAGGCCCCGCGGTCCGCAGCCCACTGCTGCGCGGCCTCGACAAGCTTGGGGTTCCCGGAGTTCAGGAAGCACTCGGCCATGTCCTGGTAGCCGTTCTTCTTGAATGCGGCCAGGAGGGCCTTCTCCGTCCCGGGCTGACCGATCCTGATGAGTGGCCCGTAGACCTCGATGGTCTTGAACGACTTGAGGAGCTTCAGGAGTGGAGCCGCGTCCGCTTGGTTGATCGCGACAAGGGCATCCGTGAACCCATTGTTCTGACACGCGGCGTAGGTCGACTCGGCCAGCACCAGGTTGTGTTCCACGCCCCCGATGCGGCCCAGGATGCCAGCGGCGGTGTCTGCACGCTCCGCACGTCCAGGTATCGCCTGGCTTGGCTGCCAGGTGGTGATCGACTCGACAAGGAAGGCGATCACCTCGGCGTTGGCGATCTTCTCGAGCGCTTCCCATGCGACGTCCGCAGCGCCTTGGTGGACATCTGGATCCGTCACGGCAGCCACGAGCACCGGGACTGCAGCGGGGTCGCCCTTGTCCCTGAGGGCCTCGGCCGCGGTCGTGCTGTAGGCGTCGCACGACCGTGCGCTCTTGGACTCGCAGTCCGTGGCCGCGGCCGGGTCGACCAGGATGGCACCGAGCTCGGCGACGGATCTGACTGACCAGTCGGGAGTGGGAGACGGCGACGGCTGGTTGGCGGTCCCCGAGCAGGTTGCGACCATGACCATCACGACGACGATCGCCACGAGCTCGGTCAACGCCCGCGGGACGCGCATCCCGCGGGTCGTGCCGGCCGTTCCCCACATGGTCAGCCCTCCAGGACGCATCAGGTCGCGTGTCGGTCTCGCCAGTGGCTCGGCGCGGCTCGACGGCCGTGGGCTGGATCGCGCATCGATGCCACCCGCGGAACGAGAGGAACGTTGGGCGGCTCCTGCCCGCGCCACCAGAGCCGGTCGGTCACGGAACGCGCCCCCAGACGGCCCCGTCGGGATGCCACGTATCAGGGCGCGTGACGTGCTGTGCACGAGCAGGGATTGGAGCGGGAGACGGGGTTCGAACCCGCGACATGCAGCTTGGAAGGCCGGGATGGCCATGCGTCTCAGCATCCTGCTCGGGACGCGAGCGAATCGTGTCCAGTTATCGTGTCGTGCGGGCCGCCTCGCTGCCCAGGCGCCAGCGGTTCGTGAATGGGCGGCAGCGAGCCGCGCCTGACTGCAGTACCCCTGGCTGCCATAGCTAGATCGGACTCGCGGCGTTGGCTGTGCGACAGACATCTGTGCGACCACCTTCTGGTCGGATGCTGCGCGAGCAAGTCGCTACAGTCCGCGAGCCTCATGGAGTGCGCGGACCATGGGCACACTGGATCGGTCCGCCTGAAGACCGTGTGATGGTCGAGGTCCGGAAGGACTACCCCGTCCACCACAGGCGCGTCCGCAGTCTCCTTGTCGCCGCTGGGCGAGTCATCGCCACCGACGAAGGCAAGGGCGGGGCGAACCTGGCCATATGGCGTATCGCTCGACCCGGCCACAACGGCCGCTCCGCCGGGCTCGGCGGGCTGCCTGAGGCCGTCGCCGCTGGGGCCTCGCGCCCGAGGACCCCGACCAGATGCGCGAAGCCGGGCCGGGCAGCTCGCCGAGCGTCAGGGCTTGTCCAGCTCCTCGGCCAGGGTCGTGCAGAGCTTCGCTTCGCGGAGGCCCTCGGGCCCCTCGCAGATCTTCCGGTACCAGGCGGCGTTCAGGACGGGGAGCGCGTTCGCGAGCTTCGCGCTCGCCGCCACGTACTCGACGGCACTGCACGCCTCGAACACGCTCCGGACGTACGTGTTCCCCTCTGCGGCTTCCGCTGCCTGCCATGCCTTCTCGCATGGCGTCTCCGCGGTGGGCGTAGTCGCTGACGGTCCTGCGCCCGTGGCGCATCCGGCGATCAGCAGGCACCCGGTCAGGACAGCGATGGCACGCAGCATGGGCGGGGACTCCTGGCAGTCCATTCGGGGACCACGGTCGGCAACGGTGGCCTCAACCCTGTAGACGTCCGGCCACGTCAAGTGTTGCGTCGAGCGTCCGGCCGCAACCCGGGAAGTGGTGGCGACCCACCTGCTGGCGACACGATGGGCCGCCCTTCCCGCGCTGGCAGGAGACGTCGGTCGCGAAGCGGCCCCGAGCGCACCCGGCGGGGCGCTCGCAACGCCGTACCTAAGGGCGTGGATCGCCCCACGTCGACCCGTAGTCTGCATGTTCATCGCTGTCACCACGCCGTACCGTAAGTGGCCGGTTGGCGGACGACGGGATCCAGAAGGCTGCGTGTGCATTCACGCACGAACTGGGGTTGTGGAGCGGGAGACGGGGTTCGAACCCGCGACATGCAGCTTGGAAGGCTGCCGCTCTGCCAACTGAGCTACTCCCGCCCAAGCACGAATCTCGTCGATTCGGGCCAGTTCCGCCGCGATGTGCACCTGTGCGTGTGCCTACGCGACGGAGCCGGTGTCGGCCCGGCGAGTGTACGGCAGGTGGGCCGGGTGCGGTGGATGGGACGTCGCAGCAACTCGTGACGCCCGCCTCAAGGGAGATCAGGCTCGACGCGTTCGCTGTGGCGCTTCCAGTCGAAAGGCATCGAGCTCCCGCAGGAAGACTTCTTCGCGCAATTCCTCTGTGAGGATCGCGAGCAGCTCAGCCACATCCTTATCCCGGGCAGCCGTTCATACTCGCGCCATGCCCGCACGCCAGTCCGTTCCGTGGCCGGAGATCCACGAGCTCCTGCTCGCCGCGGGCGTCGTGCGCGAGCCGCGGGCGTTCTGCGTGCGCGCGGTGCGCGAGCTGGCGCGGCTCGTCCCGTACGACCAGGCACGGGTCTACTTCCTCGATCCCGCAGGGCTGATCGAGGATGAGGTCCTCCTGGGCGCGGATCCGGCGTGGAGCGAACGCTACGTGAACCACTACGCAGGACTGGATCACGGGCTGTACTCCGTCGCAGGGAGGCGACGGGCGCTCCTCCAGCGGCGGCTCGAGCCGGGCCACGTCGCAATGCCCGGCCTCGAGGGCGGCTTCTACGACTGGGAGGAGCACCGGCGCGACGAGTTCGTCGCCGACTACGTCCTCGCGCAGGGGATCCGGCACAGCGCGGGTTTCGCCTTCCACGACCCGATCGGGCGGGTCGCCGCCATGTACGCCCTCGACCGCACGACGCGCGGCGGGTTCACGGCGCTCGAGGTGGAGACGCTCCGGCGCGTCCAGCCGCACCTCGACAACCTCCACCGCAACCTGCTTGTCCAGCCCTCGAGCGCCCGGGCGATCGACGCTTCGGCCGAGGAGTCCCTGTCCGCGCGGGAGCGCGAAGTGGCGACCCTCGTGTTGCGGGGCATGACGCCCGCCGCGATTGCCCGCGAGCTCGTTATCAGCCGGCCGACGGTGTACCGGCACATCGCGAACATCCACACGAAGCTCGCCGTCGCGAACCGCCAGGAGCTGCTGCTGCGCCTGGCGGGAATGGGAGCGGGCGGCGCCCCGACGTGACGCCGCCCGCCCCGTGAGCGCTACTTCCTGATCATCAGGCGCGCGCCACCGTCCACGACCACGGTCGCCCCGTGCATGAAGTCGCTCACCGGCGTGGCGAGCATGAACACGGCACGCGCGACCTCGTCGGGGTCGGTCACGGGTGCCTGACCCGGCTCCCCCATCGCCTCGCGGATCTCGGGTGTCAGCTCAATCGAGGAGTGCATCGCACCCGGCGACATCATCCCGCCCGGCAGAACGCAGTTGATCGTGATGCCGAGTGGCTTGAGTTCCCGGGCGAGCGACTGCGAGATGCCCACCACGCCGGACTTGGCCGCCACGTACGGGATCAGCATCCCGTAGGTGCTCTCCATCGAGATGCCGGCGATCGACGCCACGTTGACGATCCGCCCGCGCCGGCCCTGCTCGACCATTCGGCGTGCGACGGCCTGCGTGAAGAAGACGGTTCCCTTGAGGTCCGTGTCCACAACGGCGTCCCAGGTCTGCTCGGTCAGGTCGAGGAACTTCGTCACTCGCCACAGGGCGGCGTTGTTGATGAGGATGTCGACGCCGCCGAACGCCTCGACGGTGGCCTCGACCGCCCGCTCGATCTGGACCAGGTCGCGGATGTCCGCGATCTCGAAGCGGACATCGCGGCCCTTCGCGGTGAAGTACGCGACAGCTGCCTCCGCGAACTCGAGGGCGATGTCCACGATCATGACCTTGGCGCCGGCCTCGGTCAGGCGGTTGACGATCGAGAACCCGAGTCCGCGCGCGCCGCCGGTGACAATCGCCGTCTTTCCCGTCAGGTCGAGCATGTCGGCCATGGGGACCGCATGCTCGGCCCCCGCGACCTTCACGCCGCCGACCTCGGCGCCGTTGATATCGAACCCGAGCAGCCGCTGGTACATCGGGTCGAAGGTGTAGAGCTCGTCCACTGGTGACTCCTCGGGCGCGTGGCCGCGCGGGCGCATGGGGAACCAGGCGCAGCCCGCAGTCCCTGCCGCGAGCCGCGCCTGCTGGCCGTGGGGCTTGTCGGCTACTTCTTCTCGAGGAGCTCGCGGAACCTGTCGAGCTCGTCGGGCTTCATGCCGTATCCGTGCTCGGGCTGCGGGTAGGTGCCCGACTGCACCTCGGCGCCGAACGCCCCGATCGCGCGGGCAGCGAACTCGAAGTAGTTCGCGTAGACCTTGGCGTGGGCGCCCAGGCGGTCGGCTGGCATCATGCCGAACAGGTCGAAGTGGACGAGCTCGGAGCCGTCCGCCGCACCGCCTGCCGCCACGGCCACGACGGGCACGCGCAGCTTGGCGGCGATCGCGTCGGTGACCTCGCGCGGGGTCAGCTCGATGGTCATGCCCATCATGCCGGCCTCCTGGTACGCGTAGGCCTGCTCGTAGATCTCCATTGCGGTCTCGGCGGTGGTCCCGCACTTCTTGTAGCCGCCGTGGGCTGCGGTCTGCCAGCCGGACAGGGCGCCGACGTGGCCGAACACCACGATGTGGTTCTTGGCCAGATGCTCCAGGGTCTCGAGGTTGACGCCCATCGGCAGGATGCTGTCGGCGCCCTCGGCCATGAGGATCGACGAGCGCTCGAGGGCCTTGTCCTTGTTGGCGAACTCCGGCGTCTGCAGGTACGCGTTGAGGTGCACGACCGAGGCGACGCGGCGCAGCTCGCGGGTCCACCAGGGAGATTCTGGATGCGGTGCTCGATGTTCTCGCCGGGCGCGGTGTAGCGCACGATGTCCACGCCGGCCATCTCGGCTGCCATGGTCCAGTACGGGTCCAGGTGGGCCGGGCAGTACTGGACGATCTTCTCGCCGTTGTCCTTCTTCTTCTGCAGGTACGCGATCGACTTGCGCCCCTTCTTGATCAGGGACGACTTGACCGCCGCCTTGTCGCTGTCCTTGATCTCGACGTCGTCGACTGTCTCTTCGGTCATAGCCGGCTGCTCCACTGCACTGCGGGTCGCAACCCGTGACGGGTCGCCAGTGACCCAATCGTGGCGGACACGCCGGACACTGGAATACACAAGACTGTGTAGTGATGGGTGGAGCACAGGCCGTGCCGCTCCATCCAGGCACCGAGCCCCGCAGATCCGGGTGCGGCCGACGAGTCCGGCTCAGTCGGCTCGTGCCCGTGGCACGTGGATCACCGATGCGCCGCTCCGCGAGCACGATGGTGATCCAACTCGCAGAGGGCGCCGGCGTCGGTCCCCAACCCGGGTTCAGGCGCTGGCGCGGACTGCCTGGGCCGTCGCCGCGAGCGTGCGCGCGAACGGGTTGGGCTCGAACCATGCCGGGAAGGCGCGGGCGAGACGGCTCGGGCCCACGAGACGCACTGTTCCGGCCTGCTGGAGCTGCCGGAACGTGCGCGACCCGAGCAGCCAGCGGTGGAGGTCACGGTTGTCCCCGAGGACCGCCAGGTCCACCTGGAACCCCGGGTCGATCTGGCATGCCGTGCTGCCGCCCTTGTCCAGCACCAGCCACGCGTCACCGCCACCGGGCCCGTCTGCCGTGATCTGCACGACGACGCGCTGGTCTGGAAGCCGGTCAGGCACGACGTGCTGGTGGAGCCGCCAGGCCAGCCACGCGACGTCGAGCTCCTCGTCGGCCGGATCGCCGAACGACCAGCGCGCGGCCCAGTGCCCCAATGACCAGACGATCGGCTCCAGCTCCTGGCCGGACTCCGTCAACCGGTATTCGGTCGTGCGGCCGGCCTCGTCAATGGTCCGCTCCACGATCCCCCGCCGCTCCAGCTCGCGCAGACGCGAGATCAGCAGCGTGCGGCTCATGCGTCCGAGGCCACGGTGGATCTCGTTGAAGTGGCGGCTGCCGATCATCAGCTCCCGGAGGATCAGCGGCGTCCAGCGGTCACCGAAGAGCTCGGCGCCGACGGCGATGGGGCAGTACTCGCGATAGCTGGGCATTGGCGAATTCTGCGCGCCCTCCGGGCACCCGCCTAGTACAGGCTCTGTACCAGTTCCCCCGTTCGGCGTTGCATCCGCATGTACGGCCAACGACTGCCGCGCCGCAGGCGGGACGCGTGCGGGGGCTGCTCCCTGGCGCACCCCACCGGTACCGCATTCGCACTATCGAGCGCCCCGGGCCGGGCGCACGGTGTCACCAGCGGATCAACGCGCATCGGACGCGCAGCGACCCCGATCCGCCCACGGAGCACCTCGATGGACCTTCTCACCATTCTCCTCGCCGCCCACATCGGCCTCGTCCTCCTCGCCCTGCTGGCCGTCAACCACGGCGCAGACACGCGCGACGGCTTCGCGCGATGAGCCAGCCGATGAGCCAGCCGATGAGCCAGCCGATGAGCCGGGCAGCAGCCCGTCCCGCCCAATCCCCGATGCCCCACAGCCCGGAGACCCATGCCATGACCACCCTCGCCACCGCTCCCGCCGGTACCCCGATGCCGGATCTCGCGGCCGTCAAGGCCCGCCAGCAGGCGACGTGGGCCAGCGGCGACTACCACGCCATCGGCACGCGGATCGTCCTCGTCGCCGAGGACCTGGTCGAGTCGCTGGACCTGCGCTCCACCGAACGAGTGCTCGACGTCGCGACCGGCAGCGGCAACGCCGCCCTCGCGGCCGCCCGCCGGGGCGCTGACGTCATCGGCGTCGACTACGTCCCCAGCCTGCTGGAACGGGCCCGGCGGCGCGCCGATGCCGAGGCGGTCGAGGTGACCTTCCTCGACGGCGATGCGGAAGCCCTGCCGTTCGACGACGGCGCGTTCGACGTCACCGCGTCGGTGTTCGGCGTCATGTTCGCGCCCGACCAGGAGCGGACCGCTGCCGAGCTCGTCCGGGTCACGCGGCCCGGGGGCCGGATCGGGCTGGTTGCGCACACGCCCGAGGGGTTCATCGGGAACCTCTTCAGGACCGTGGCGCGCCACGTCCCGCCGCCCGCCGGCGTGATGTCGCCCGCGCTGTGGGGCACCGAGCCGCGCTTGGCAGAGCTCTTCGGGACGTCAGCAGCCGCGATGCGGTCGCGCCGCCTTCCGATGGTCTTCCGGTTCGCGTCGCCGACGGCCTGGGTCGACGAGTGGCGCGAGCTCTACGGCCCGGTCCGCATGGCGTTCAAGGCGGCCGGTCCCGATGGCGAGGCCGCCCTCGAGGCGGACCTGCTCGACCTGGTCGGGCGCTTCAACAGGTCGGGCGACGGGACGATGGTGGTCGCGAGCGAGTACCTCGAGACCGTCATCGAGCGGAGGTAGGGTGACGATGCATCCAACGTTGATGGCCGTCCTCGCGGTCGAGCGCCAGCGAGTCCTCCGCGAGGAGGCAGCGCGGGAACGTCTCGCCCACCCGGCCCGGGCCCTGCGCGGCATGGGAGCACGCAGCTCCCGTACCGGCGGGCCGCTGGCCCGGCTCCGCGTCGCGCTCACCCCTGGCCGCCGCGCGGCCGATCCGGCGACCGGCGCGTAGGCCTCCGGGTCCCACCATACGGCGCCCCGTCCCTCCCGGGGCGGGGCGCATCCGCGTGCACCCGTCAAGAATTCAGGCCGGCGGCCGATGTCGAACCGGCCGCCGGAGCAGGACGCGACTAGAAGCGGCGACGTCCGGGCGTGACCGCGGCGCCGACGACGGCGGCCTTGGCGACCGGCGACGGGCCGGGTCCGGCGGCGGCGGCGACCACGGCAACCTTGGCGACCGGCGACGGGCCGGGCTTGGCGACGGCAGCACCGACGACGGCGGCCTTGGCGACGCGGGAGGGGCGGAGCGGCATGTCAGACTCCTTCGGCCTCGAGGGCTTCGTCCGCCTCGATGGCGGCGATGATGGCCTGGACAGGAATCCGGCCGTTGGTGACGAGCTGGCCGCCCGCGTGGCGGATGGCGGATGCGAACGGTGCAGCCCACAGGTTCTCGAAGACGAGGAGCGCGCCCATGCTGCCGGGCGCCATGACGGCACCCATCTCGAGGACATCCTCCTCGGCCAGGGTCTCGGCCAGCTGTTCCTCGATCCGGGCCAGCTCACCGAGGTCCTCGAGGTCGCCCAGCTCCTGGGCCATGACCGTCCCGTCGTCGCCCTTGGCGACCAGGACCAGGTCCATCACCCGGATGATCCCGGCATCGTGGAGGCGGAGCAGCTCGTTTGCAGCCTCGCCGGTGAAGTTCTGCTGGCCGGCCGGGAACTCGACCACCAGGTAGTCGACGGGCCCCAGCTCGTCGAGCGATCGTTCAGACATGTGTCCTCCGTGTTGGTGCCCTTGTTCGACTCCGAAGCATAGTTTGATCCGCGCGCACGGGTCGTCCAGGGTGGACTCCAGTCAAGCGCGATCCGACGCTGTTGACTTCGCCCTCCGAGGGTGATGTTGCCGACGGCAGTCTGGAGTGGGATGCAACAAGAGCGATCTCCGCTGGGGATCCCTCTCCACCCTGGAGGCCGAGGCCCCATGTCGTCAGTCGAAGACGGGTTCCGCCGCGTCACCATCGGTGACCCCGCGTTCCTCGCGACGCTCGCCAGTCCTGAGCGCTGCCCGATTGACATCCCACGCCTGGACCCTCTCACTGCGGCGCTGGTGCAGGTCGGTGTCCTGATCGCGATGGATGCACCGCAGTCGCTGTACGAGGTGGCGGTCCAGGCGGCCGAGCGCGCCGGCGCGCGCCCCGAGCAGCTCCTTGCGGTGCTGGTCTCCGTCGCGGGTGCCGTCGGCTCGCCGCGGGTCGTCTCGGCTGCACCAAGGATCGCCCTCGCGGCGGGCTACGATGTTGACGCGGCCATGGAGGGCATCGCCCGGTAGGACGGGCCAAGGCTCCACCCGCACGGTCTCCCGGCTGACACATCAGCACGCTCAGCGCTCCCGACGACCACGCGCCACGATTGCCGGTGCTGTACCGTCGTGAGCCGTGTCCGACAGTCGTCGCCGCTTCCGGGCCGGGATACCGGTCGTGGAGGCCAAGCTCCATCCGCCGCTACCGCGCCGCGGGGTGGTCGACCGCGAACGGCTGGTCCGGCTGCTCCTCACGGAGCCGGAGCCTTCGATCGTCTCGTTGATGGCCCCGCCCGGCTACGGGAAGACGACGCTCCTCACGCAGTGGGCGGCGCGCGAACGGCGACCCGTCGCCTGGCTGACGATCGACGACCTGGACAACGACCCGGCCATCCTGCTGTCGTACCTGGCCGTCGCCCTCGACCGCATCGTGCCGCTCGACCCCTCCATCCGATCCCGGCTCAGCGCCCCCAGGGAGCGGATCCTCGCAACCGCCGTGCCCCGTCTGGCCGCGGAGCTGCACGCGTGGAGGCGACCGGCCCTGCTGGTCATCGATGATGTCCACCAGCTCGTCGACCGCACATGCCTTGACGCGCTCGCCTCGCTCATCGATCACCTGCCCCCCGGGTTCAGCATCGCCATCGCGGGACGGTCGGAGCCGGGGCTGCCCCTCGCGCGGCACCGGGCACGGGGCACGATGCTGGAGATCGGGCTCGACCAGCTCGCGCTAGATGAAGGTGAGACCGGCGAGGTGGTCGCCGCAGTCGGGCACGCCCTGGCCCCCGACGAGGCACGGACGCTGATGCTCCGCACCGAGGGCTGGGCCGCGGCCGTCTACCTCGCCGCCCTCGCCCGTCGCCCGGGTGGCGTCGAACAGGATGCGCTCGACACCGTCTCCGGTCGGGATCCCTACATCGACGCCTACCTGCGCTCCGAGATCGAGCGAGACCTTGGCGAGGAGGACGTGGCCTTCCTGACGCGCACGGCCGTGCTCGACACGATGACGCCGCCGGCCGCCGACGCCATCACGGGGACGACGGGAGCCGCGAGGCGGCTCCACGCGCTCGCGCGAAGCAACCTTCTCATCCAGGAGGTCGGAGGTCCCGAACCGTCGTACCGCTATCACAATCTGTTGCGCGACCATCTCCTGGCGGAGCTGGAGCGACGCGAACCGGGGGTCGCGCCTGCGATGCACGGCCGCGCGGCCACGTGGTACGCGGCCATGGGCGACGTTGACCGCGCGGTCGAGCACGCCTTCGCGAGTGGTGATCTTGACGCGGCCGCGGGGCTGGTGACCGCAGCGGCACTGCCGGCGTTCTACGAGGGGCGACCGAACACGCTGGACCGATGGCTGCGCAGCTTCGGGCCTGCGGACTTCGAGCGCAACCCGCCGCTCGCCGTCATCGCGGCCTGGATCCACGTCCTCAACGGGCGCACGGACGCGACCGACCGGATGGCGGACGTCGCGGATCACACGCTCTTCACCGGGGTGCCCGGTGACGGCTCGGCCTCCTTCGAGTCGCAGCGGGCGATGCTCTGGGCGATCCTGGCCCGGCACGGCGCGAAGGATGTGCTCGCGAATGCCGAGCTTGCGGCGTCGCAGGAGGGCGCACGGAGTCCGTGGAGGACGAACGCGCTGTGGCTCCTCGGGTCGGCCCACTACCTGCTCGGCGACGCGGGGGCAGCGGACACGACACTCGCCCAGGCGGTCGACTCCGGGGACGCCGCGGCAGCGTCGGCGATGGTGGCCGAGGCCAACCGCGCAAGCATCGCGATGGCACGCGGGGACTGGCGGGCGGCAGAGCAGCTTGCTCGCCAGAGCCGCGCCGTGCTGACGCAGGCGAACCACGACGAGCTCCTCTCGTCTCTCCTCGTGTATGCCGTCGGTGCTCGCGTCAGCATCCATCTCGGCGACCTGGACCGCGGACGGGAGGACCTCGCGCGCGCACAGCTCGTCCGTCCCCTGGCCAGTCACGTGGCGCCGTGGTTCGCCGTCGACGCCCTGCTCGAGCTGGCGCGCGCCTACCTGGCCATCTCGGACCCCGAGGGCGCGCGGGTCGTCGTGCAGCAGGCGGAGCACATCCTCCGGCACCGCCCCGACCTCGGGCGGCTGACCGGGGATGTCATCGAGATGCGTCGGCGACTCGCGGACGCCGCTGCCACGACCGTCGGCTCGTCGACGCTCACGAATGCGGAGCTGCGCCTGCTGCCGTTGCTGACGACCTACCTCTCGTTCGAGGAGATCGGGGAACGCCTCTTCATCTCGCGCAACACCGTCAAGACCCACTCGATGTCCATCTACGGGAAGCTCCAGGCGTCGTCCCGCCGTGAGGCGGTCGAGCGAGCGGTCGAGCTGGGTCTGCTGGAGCCATTCCAGGACCTTCGGGCGCCGCGCACGTAGCGGCGCGTCCGGCCGGCGGATCGTGCCCGCATGGACTTGCGTCCTTGCGCACCCGTCGGAATGCCACCATCGAAAGGGGCCTGACGGACCCCGGTCCGGCAGCCGATCCACGGTAGGGTCACCTCCATGGATGTCGTCATCATCGGCGGGGTCGCGGGCGGGATGTCCGCGGCGGCCCGGCTGCGCCGGCTGGACGAGCAGGCGCGCATCACCGTCATCGAGCGCAGCGGCAACGTCTCGTTCGCCAACTGCGGCCTGCCGTATCACGTGGGCGGGGTCATCGAGCAGCGCGATGCGCTGCTCCTGCAGACCCCGGCATCCCTCGGCGCGCGCTTCCGGATCGACGTGAAGGTCAACCACGAGGCAGTCTCGATCGACCGGGCGGCCCGCACGGTGACCGTGCGCGATCTTGCCGACGGCACCGAGGACGTGCTGCGCTACGACGCACTGGTCCTGTCCCCCGGCGCCCGGCCCGTCCGGCCGCCGATCCCCGGCATCGAGCGCGCGCTCTCGCTGCGAACCGTCGAGGACACCGACGCCATGGTCGCCGCCGTCGCGGGCGCGCACTCGGCCGTCGTCATCGGCGGCGGCTTCATCGGCCTGGAGATGGCCGAGAACCTGGTCCACCGCGGCATCCAGACCGCGATCGTCGAGGCTACGAGCCAGGTCATGGCCCCCGTGGACCCCGAGCTCGTGGACATCGTGCACCGCCGGATCCGGTCGCGGCATGTCGATCTTCGCCTCGGCGCGGCCGTCACCGCGATCGGCCCGGACTCGGTGACGCTCTCAAACGGCGACGTCCTCCCGGCCGACGTGGTCGTGGCGGCCATCGGCGTGCGCCCGGAGACCTCCCTGGCCGAGTCGGCGGGGCTCGCCCTCGGGCCTCGCGGCGGCATCGCCATCGACGAGCAGTTCCGCACCAGCGACCCGCACATCCACGCCATCGGCGACGCCGTTGAGAAGCGCGACGCGCTCGATGGCGCCGAGGCGCTCGTCCCCCTCGCGAACACCGCCAACCGCCAGGGCCGCTTCCTCGCCGACGTACTCGCAGGCCGCAAGGGCACGGACCGGCCGGTCCTGGGCACGGCCATCGTGGGCGTCTTCGGGCTGCAGGTTGCGGTGACCGGCTGGAACGAGAAGCGCCTGCGCGCAGCCGGGCGTCCGTACCTCGCGATCCACACCCATCCCGGCAGCCACGCCGGCTACTACCCGGGCTCGGCCGGGATGGCCCTCAAGCTGCTGGTCGATCCGGCGGACGGGCGGATCCTGGGTGCTCAAGGCGTCGGCCGGGACGGCATCGACAAGCGGATCGACGTGATCGCCACCGCCATGGCGGGCGGGCTCACCGCCCCGGATCTCGCAGACCTGGAGCTCGCCTACGCGCCCCAGTTCGCCTCGGCGAAGGACCCGGTGAACATGCTGGGCTACGTCGCGCGCAACGCGCTCGAGGGCCTCACGCCGACGGTGCAGTGGCACGAGCTTGCCGACGCGATGGCGGCGGGCGCCGTGCTGGTGGACGTCCGCGATCCGGGCGAGCACCGCCGTGGTGCGATCCCGGGGTCGATCCTGCTGCCGGTCAACGACCTGCGCGAGCACCTCGACGGGATCCCGCGCGACCGCCCGGTCGTCATCCACTGTGCGGTGGGGGTCCGCGGGCACACCGCGGCCCGGATGCTGCTCCAGCTGGGCTGGACGGACGTGCGCAACCTCGACGGCGGCTACACGACCTGGTCGGCGGGGATGGGCACGGCGTAGGTCCGGGCTGGTCCGCGCCCGCGTCCGACACCCGACAAGGGCGCCCTCAGCGCGCGCTGACTCGCGGCGCTGACTTGCCCGCTGACTCGCCCGCTGACTCGCCCGCTGCCTCGCGCGCTGACACGACCCGGAGTCGCCCGCTGACACGACCCGGAGTCACCAGCACATGGTCCGTGCGGCGGGTGTGCAGCCAAGTCGAGGTTCAGCGCACAAGCCGTGCGGGAACGGGGCGCCGGTGACTCCCACCGGTGTCACGGGAGCGGGTGTCACGGGAGCGGGTGTCACGGGCGCGGGCGTCACGGGCGCGGGCGTCACGAACGCGGGCCAGCCCCGGGGTCCCCGCATCGGACGGGTCTAGGCCACGCCCGAGGTGGGCACCTCGAGCCAGAACGCGGCGCCGCCCTCAGGCCGGTTGCGCGCGCCGACGGTGCCGCCATGGGCCTCGACGATCGCGCGGGCGATCGCCAGGCCAAGGCCCGACGTGCCGGTCCCCCGGTCGCGGCCGGCGTCGGCCTGGTAGAGCCGGTCGAACACGTTGGGCAGGTCCGCGGGCGGCACACCTGGGCCGTCGTCGGCGACCTCGAGGCGGACCATCCCCTCTTCGCCTGGGACGCGGCCAACCGTCACGTGACCGCCCACGGGCGCGAAACGTAGCGCGTTGTCCACCATGGTCGCCAGCGCTTGCGCCAGACGGTCGCGGTCCGCAGCGACCACCGGCGAGGGCGACGTGGCTGCCTCATGGGCGAGCTCCACGCCGCGCGCGGCCGCTCGTGCCGCGAAGGACACGACCACTGCCTCCGCGACGGCATCGGCGGCCACCGGCGCCGGCCGCAGGTCCAGCGCGCCGGCGTCGGCCAGGCTGATCGTGCGCAGGTCATCGACCACGCGGGCCAGCAGGCGCGCCTGCTCGCGGATGGTCGCCAGGTGCCGGTCATCGTGCTCGTACACGCCGTCCATCACCGCGGCAGCCGTCGCCTCGATCACCGCGAGCGGGGTCTTCATCTCGTGGGCGGCGTCCTGGAAGAAGCGGCGCCTGGCGGCCTCGCCCCGCTCGAGGTCGGCGGCCATTGCGTCGAACGAGCGCCCCAGCGAGCCGAACTCGTCGCGACGACCCGCGATGCCCGAACGTGCCGCGAGATCGCCCTGGGCCACCGACGCGGCCACCTGCTCGAGCCGCTCGAGGGGCCGGGCGAGGTGGCGGGCGATGACGATGCCCAGCAGCGAGGCGACGGCGGCGGCGATCAAGGCAACCAGCGCGATCGTCTGGGTGGTCTCGGCCTGCGCCTGGGCGTAGTAGCTGCCGGGCGTGCCCGTGTCAGTTGGCGCGCCCGTCGCACCGGGGACAGTGCTGGCGAGCGGACCCTGGCCCATGCCGCCGCCCATGCCACCGCCCTGGCCCATCCCCGAGCCGTGCCCGGGTCCCTGGCCCTGGCCCTGGCCGGGACCCTGGCCGACGGCCGCGCCTCCACCCTGCATCATCGCGAAGCCGCGACCCACGATGGGCGGGGCAGCGATGGCAACGGCGACCGCCGTGGCGATGGCGACGAACGCGAAGGCGAGCGCGAGCCGAACCGCGAGCCCGTCAAGACGCCTGACGCGGCGGCTCATTGACGGGCGGCCCGGTAGCCGACGCCCCGGATGGTCTCGATGTACTCGAGGCCGGCCGGCCGCTCGCCCAGCTTGCGCCGCAGGTTCTTCACGTGACTGTCGATCGTGCGGTCGAACGCGTCGAACGCCTCGCCGAAGACGCGGTCCCCGAGCTGCGAGCGCGTGAGCGTCACACCCGGCTGCGCGGCGAGGGCGGCGAGGAGGTCGAATTCGGCGCGGGTGAGCCCCAGGTCGGCGGCTCCCCTCCGGACCTCGCGGGCGAGCTGGTCGATCTCCAGGTCCAGGTATACGAGGACGCCCGCTGGGGGGACGGAGGCGTCCGCAACACCCGCCGAGCCGGTCGCGCCGGCCGCGGAGGTCCCGACCTGGACAGCGGCCCGGCGCAGCACCGCACCTACGCGGGCAACCAGCTCGCGGGGCTCGAACGGCTTGGTCACGTAGTCGTCGGCGCCGATCTCGAGGCCGGCAACGCGGTCGATCACGTCGTCGCGCGCCGTCAGCAGGATCACGGCGGCGTGATTGCCCGAGGCCCGCAGCTCGCGCAGGACGTCGAAGCCGGATCGTCCCGGCAGCATCACGTCCAGGACGATCAGGTCGGGCGGGTTGTCCGACGCCGAGGCAAGGGCCGCGTCGCCGTCCACTGCGTACGTGACGGCGTACCCCTCGCGGGCAAGGTAGGACCCCACGATCTCGCGGATGTGGGGCTCGTCATCGACGACCAGGACGGTGCTCATGTCGGGGTAATGGTAGGGGCAGGCCGGAGGAGGTATCGGCCTGCCCCGTGGAGTTCGGTTGATCAGCTCGAGGGCGTCGTGGCGGTGGCCGGGCAGGTGCCGGTACCGGCTCCCCCGCCCATGCTGCCGCGCATCTGGCCACCATGGCCTGCACCCATCTGGCCGCCGTTCCCCTGGCCACCGGCCATCCCCCGACCGCCGCCCATTCCGGCGCCACCCTGGCCGCGCATCGATCCGTTCGGGCCGGCCCCGACGGCCGCGCCGCGCATGCCGCCCGGCGTGGTCTGGTCGACCATCGCCTTCGCCTGCTCGGCGACGTCAGCCTTGAGGGTGGCTGCCTGGTCGGCCGTGAGCGCGCCGGCGGTGACGCGGGCGTCGATCCGGATGGACCACGTGGCGGCCAGGGCGTCGACGAGCGTCTGGGGGTCGACCTTCTGCTGCGCGGCGATGTCGGCGAGGCTCTTGCCCGCCATGCGCAGCTCCTGCACCTGGGCATCGGTGAGGCCCAGCATCGCGGCGATCATGCCCGTGGTCTCGGGCGCCGGCGTGCCGGCCGGGGCGGGCGTCGCGGCCGGAGCCGTGACCAGAGCCGCATCGGGCGTGGCGGCCGGGGTGATCCAGCCATCAGGCGGCGCCCAGTTGCTGGTGGCGCCGGGGTCGGCTGCGACGGCGACCCCGGCGAGGAGGAGGACGCCGAGGCCGGCACCGGCGATCGGGGCCAGGAAGGACTTCATCAGGTGGGTACCTCTGTGTTCGTGCCCCGGACGGAGGACGCCCGATCCGGCGGCGAGGGCACCATCCTCTGCCGCGTTCGTGGAGCGCCGATGGACGGCGCGTGGAGATCGCGGGGATGTCCGCGGATCCGGCATTCGGCCCCGGCTCCACACAACCTGCACAGCACCGTCGTCGTGCGTCCACGAAGGCTCCATCAGCGGTCCACGCTTCGCACGGACAGTGGCGGGGCAGCAGCCCGGCACGCCCTGCCGGCGCCCAACCGCCCGGAGCCTGTCCATGACCGTCACCCCCGTCACGCTCACCGAACCGCCCGCGGCCCGCCGGCCTGCCGCCGGGATCCGCCGGCCACGCCGGGGCGTCGCCGCCCTGCGGGGCGTCCAGGGGTTCCGCCGCGCCGTCCAGGTTGCGGTCTCCGCCGTGATCGCCGTCCTCATCGTGAACCGGGCGGCCGCGGCAACCTCCGGGCCTGGCGTCACGAGCCCCGAGGCACTCTGCCCGTTCGGCGGCCTCGAGACGTTCTACACGTGGGCGACATCGGGCGGCTACGTACCGCACGTCCATGCGGCCAACGTAGTGCTCGCCGCTGCCGTGCTGGTCCTGGCCTTCGTGGCCCGCGGCGCCTTCTGCGGCTGGCTGTGCCCCCTGGGCTTCCTCCAGGACGTGTCGGCAGGCATCAGCGCGTTCGTCCAGCGACATCTCCCCGCCGCCCACCGCGGCATGCGCGCGCTGCGCAGGGCCGGCGCCCCGCTGGCCGTGCTCGACCGGCCGCTGCGCCTGCTCAAGTACGCGGTGCTCGC
Source organism: uncultured Chloroflexia bacterium (assembly GCA_963748625.1). Lineage (GTDB taxonomy): Bacteria > Chloroflexota > Limnocylindria > Limnocylindrales > CSP1-4 > CAIXZV01. Next base: position 791,423 of record CAVVJT010000004.1, read on the forward strand.
CTGGGCCCTGTGGGGCACGGCCGTCTTCGGCTACATGGTCTTCCGCGACGTGGACCCGTGGATCGCCCTGCTGGACATCGGCCGCGAGAGCGCAGGGTTCGGGATGGTCATCCTCGTCCTGACCCTCGTCGGCGCGCTGTTCGTGGACCGTCCCTGGTGCCGGTATGCGTGCCCGCTGGGCGCGGCCAACGGCATCGTCGCCCGCTTCAGCCCGGTCCGCCTGGAGCGGTCGGCTGCGGCCTGTGTGGACTGCAACCTGTGCACCCGCAGCTGCCCGATGGGGCTCGAGATCGCCAAAGCCAAGGTCATCACGTCGGCCGACTGCATCGGCTGCCTCGAGTGCGTCGAGGCGTGTCCTCGCGACGGCGCGCTCGAGCTCCGCATCGGCAGTCCCATCGCATTCCCCTTCGGAGGCAAGGCATGAGCACCACCATCGACCCGGCAGCCGACGCCACCGGCGGCGCGTCTCCCGCCGGCGATCCTGTCCCCGTGAGCGCCGCTGCCGACGCACCCGCGCCTGTGGGCGGTGCCGCCGCCCGTGTGCCGACACCTGCCCAGCCGCGCCGACGGATCCCGCCGATGGTCTACGGGATCCTCGTGGTCGCCGTGTTCTTCGGTGGGATCGGGATCGCGTACGCGGGAGGCGCCTGGCAGACCAGCGGTCGGATGGGCGGCCAGACGGGCGGCGAGACGGGTGGCGAGAGCAGGCCCACGCTCCAGGGCATGAGTGCCACCGAGGTCAAGGGCTGGATGCTGATCGGCGACGTCGCCGAGACATTCGGCGTCCCCTACGAGGACCTCCTGGCCGCCTTCGAGCTGCCCGCCGATACTGCGCCCGGAACCGCGCTCAAGGAGCTCGAGAGCGAGCTGTTCTCGGTCATGGCCCTCCGGGAGTGGCTGGTTGCCGAGGGGTACGCGGCCGGGTGACCGGTCCACGTCACGGCAGTGTGACCCATCGGTTAGCACAGCCGGACCACGGGCGGCGCCGACGCCGGGCGCCCGACGCCACCAGGTGCTGCGAACACCTATCATCCTCCTCGCAGCGACGCTTGGGTGCTCCAGCCGCGCCGCCCTGACCATGTACGCCACCACCCCGAGGAACCCGATGTTCTCGTCCCTGAAGCGCCTCTTCGCCGGCGCCCCCTCCATCACCATCGAGGAGCTCGACACGCTGCTCACCCAGCGGGCCGTCACGCTCATCGACGTGCGGGAGCCCAACGAGTACAAGTCGGGTCACGTCCCGGGCGCTGTCAACGTCCCCGGCGGCCAGCTCGACACACGTCTCGACCGGATCAAGAAGGACAAGCCGGTTGCGGTGATCTGCCAGTCGGGCAGCCGCAGCGCGAGCGCGACCTACTTCCTGCTGGAGCATGGTTTCGAGGGCGCCGTCTCGGTCCGGGGTGGCACCGGCGCCTGGCAGCGGAGCGGCCGCAAGACCGTCCGCTGAGGCAAGACCGTCCGCTGAGGGCGGTCCACGGGCGCGGGCGCCCTCGCGTGCCGCGGCCGCGTCGGCTCAGGCCTTCAGCACGTGGCGTCAGGCGTCCAGCTCGCACTCCGCTGAGGCGCAGTCGGCTGCGAACCGCGACAGGGCGCCGGCATCGGTCGCGCACGCCCGCACCAGCGTCATCACCCGGTCCACGCCGGCGTCGGCATAGCGCCGGAGCAGGTCCACGCGGTCCGCCCCCTCCACCCCGCTCGCGTCCCGCCCGATGTTCACCGAGATCCGCAGCGTGGCGGGGTCCCGCCCGACCTCCTCGCACCGCGACGCGATCACGGAGCGGTTCCCGACGATCTCCTCGGGCGTGAGCCAGTCGAGGTTCAGCTCGTCCGCGAACCGCGCGGCCATGCGCCAGGTCCGGTTCGGCCCGTTGCCGCCCACGAGGATCGGGATCCGAGGCTCCTGGAGGCCTCGCGGCACGTTGACCGCGTCGTGCACCGACGACACCGGCCCGGCGTACGTGGCACGCCCGCCGCCCAGCATCCGGGTCGCGATCTCCAGCGCGTCCTCGAGCGCCTCCATGCGCGTCGCCAGCGGCGGGAAGCCGAATCCGTACGCGGTGTACTCGTCCTCCTTCCAGCCGGCACCGATGCCCAGCTCCGCCCGGCCGCCGGAGATGACGTCGAGCGTGGAGATCATCTTCACCGCGAGCGCCGGGTTGCGGTAGCCGGCACACAGCACCAGGTGCCCCAGGCGCACACGGGCGGTCTCCGACGCCAGCGCCGCGAGGGTGGTGAACGCCTCGAACGTGATCTCGTCGGTGGGTACGGGCTCCGTCTGGACGTGGTCGAATGCCCAGATCGAGTCGAAGCCCAGGGCCTCCGCCTCGTGGGCGACCGCGACCGTCCGGGCCCAGGCACGGGCCGGATCCCAGCCGTCGAACTCCCCCGTCCAGCCCTGGGGGACGATGATCCCTACGCGCACGGCAGCACCTCCGCACGCAGCGTACTCGCCCGGCGTGTCCTCAGACGAGCGCCGGGCGGCCTGTCAACAGTGCGTCAGCCGCACTTCTTGGGGTGCGGCGTCGGGTGCGCGGCGGCGTAGGACACCGAGACCGTGGACACCCAGGAGGACTTCACGAACAGCTTCGGGTACGTGTAGTTCGGGCCCGTGGAGGTCTGGAGCCACACCTTGTCGTAGCCCGCGCTGAACACCTTGTTCATCTGCGAGGTGAGGCCCGTGGCGAGCGAGTCGATCCTGTACGTGTGCATCTTGTTGTCCGACGTGTACACGTAGACGAGCTTGCCGATCAGCTGCGAGCCCTTGTTCTGCTGCCACTCCTTGAGCAGGGGCAGGAACATGCCGGTGCGAGCGTGGGCGAAGATGAAGGTGGCCCAGTCGCTTGGCTCACGCGGCTGGCTGAGTGCCCCGTTGTACAGGGCGACGTTGCACAGCGGATACCCGGCGTTCCCGCGGATGACCGCCATGTCGATGCCCTTGCCCATCACGCCCTGGGTCGGGACCCGCACGCGCGTGGCATGGGCGAAGTTGAGCAGACCGCACTTCACGGACTTGCCGCTCACGATCTTGAGCGACAGGACCTTGTACCAGTTGGCCTCCCAGACCGCCTTGGTCTTGGCATTGGAGAGCACCTTCGAGACGTTCAGCGCGCCCTTCGCGTTGGTCGTGGGGTAACCGACCACCGTGACCGCCTTGCCCAGGGCACTGCACCTGCCGCGATACACCGTGGCCTTGTAGGTGGCCGACTTCTTGAGCCCCTTGAGCGCCCAGGTCATCTTGCCGGTGGCATCGGTGTTGTACGTGAACGTCCCCGAGCCGGCCGTGCCGAACGAGGCCCTGAAGACGCGCTGGGGGGCGCTGGCCGCCTGCACCGGTGCGGCCATCAGGCCGACGAGCAGGAGGGCGAGGATGAAGGCGGCGGGACGTCGCACGAATAGACCTCGGATACGGATAAGTGCATCGTAAGGATGCCCCATGTCCGGGAACCATGGGAATAGCGGGGCAGGACCTTGCGGTGCGCCGGTGCACCCGAACGGTGCGCCTGTGCACCCGATCCGTTTGGCGGCGGTCCTGGCGGCGGTCCCTGGCGGGGTCCTTACCGGCGATCCCTGGCGGGGTCCCTGGCGGCGGTCCCTGGCGGCGGTTCTAGCGGCGCTCGAGGATGGGGCGAGCCTTCTCTGGATCGTCCACCACGAAGGCGAAGGTCGCCCGGTCGCTCCAGCGGCCGAGGAACAGGTGGCCCAGGACGTTGACCCCAGCGTCCGACAGCTCGCGTGCGATGCGCGCCATGCCGCCCGGGCGATCGTCCACCTCGGCGAGGAGCGACTCGCCCTCGAGGAAGGTCCAGCCGCCGTCCTCCAGCACGGAGCGCGCCTTGTCATCGTCGGCCGTGGTCATGATGAAGTGGCCGACCTCGCCCAGGCCGCCCCCACCGATGGCGCGCAGGTCCACGCCACTCTCCGCCATCTGCTCCGCGAGGCGGGCCATCTCACCGGGCTTGTTGGTGACCTGGACGACGAACTGCCTGGGCATCGGTGCCTCCGGGCGGCTGGTGCCGCGGCTTGAACAGGATCGAGGTGAGCGATTCTCGCACGGGCGCGGGTCGCGTGCCTATAGGGTCCGGGCCTCATCGCGCAACAGGACCGCACGCCGGTACATCTCCAGGTAGCGCGGCGCGGATCCGGTGACCCAGTTGAAGTCCTCGGCCATCCCGCGGTCCACCAGGGCCGCCCACGCGGCGGGACGAGCCCGCAGCGCCGCAGCGCGCCGGATGGCCGCGAGCAGCGCCTCGGGCGTGGCCTCATCGAAGACGAAGCCCGTGCCCGTTCGCGGCCGCTCGGCGGCGTCCACCACGCTGTCCGCGAGGCCACCCGTCCGACGCACGATCGGTGGCGTGCCATACCTGAGGGCGATCATCTGCCCTTGCCCGCACGGCTCGAAGCGCGATGGCATGAGGAAGGCGTCGGCGCCCGCATAGATGCGGCGAGCCATATCCCGGTCGAACCGCTCGATGAGCGCGACACGGCCGGTGCTGGCCCGCGCAAGGGCCCGGAACGGATCCGCCAGGGACGCATGCCCGCTGCCTTGCACGATCACCCGGACGCCGTCCGCCAGCAGGTCGTCCATGGCGCCCGCCAGCAGGTCGAAGCCCTTCTGGGGGTCCATGCGCCCGATCATGCCGACGACCAGACCGTCGTCGTCGGGGTCGAGTCCGTTGCGCGTGAGCAGGTCCACGCGGCAGGCCGCTTTGCCGGCGGTGTCGCCGCGGCCGTACGGGGCGGCGAGCGCAGGATCGGAGGCCGGGTCCCAGACAGCCGGGTCGATTCCGTTGAGGATGCCCAGGAACCGATCCCCCTTTGCCTGCAGCGCACCATCAAGCCCCATGCCGAACTCCGGCGTGAGCGCCTCGCGGGCGAACCCGGGCGACACCGTATTGGCGATCTCCGCTCCCTCGATCGCGGTCAGCAGCAGGTCGAGGCCGGCCGGATTGGCGCCCGCCAGGGCCGAGCCGGGGACGACACCCAGCTGCGCCTCCTGGGCCAGGGGCGTCCAGCCGTGGTAGGCCAGGTTGTGCAGGGTCACCGCGATCGCCGTGCCCGCGAGGAACGGATCGCCCGCGGCCTCGGCGCGGGCACGCTCCAGGACGGCTGGGCCCGTGTGCCAGTCGTGGAGATGCAGCACGTCGAGCGGCAGGCCATCGCGGCGGAGGGCTGCAATCGCCACCCTGCAGAACACGGCGAAGCGCCAGGCGTCATCGGGATGGTCGTAGTAGCCATCCCGGTCGAAGGCCTTGGGCACGTCCACGAGGCGCAGGCGATAGCCGTCGGCGGCGACATTGACGAGGGAGGCCTTGAGCGCTCGGCCGCCGTGCGGATTGGGGATCGTGAGGGCGGGCTCGGTCACCGCGGCCGCGGGCACCGGCACGCCGCGGTAGCGGGGCATGAACACGTCGACGGGCGCGTGCAGCTCCGTACCCGCCTCGGGGATGCGGCCGAGCGCCCGGGCGAGCGCATCCACCACGTCGGCGAGCCCGCCGGTCTTGGCCCAGGGCTCGCACTCCGCGGCGAGCATCGCGACTCTCAGCGTCATGCGGGGATCGTACTGCCGCACGCGGTGCCGATTCCGGCGCTGGCGCCCGCGGCCGGCGGCGCGACGTGGCTGCCAACCGCCGGCGCGACGTGGCCTGCCAACCGCCCGGCGACGTGGCTGCCGGCGCGACGTTCCTGCCAACCGCCCAGCGGGCACTGTGTGCAGGGTTTGACACAGGTCTGCCGTCTGGCGGGCAGCCGACGGGTCCTAAGGGCGATTCGGGGCCTGGCATGCCGCTGGGCGGGACGAGTGGACGGAATTCGTTACGCACGGCCCGCTGAGCGGGATCCACGGCTGGGGCGGACCAGGCCGGACCACCGGACCAGGCCGGACCACCGGACCAGGCCGGACCACCGGACCAGGCCGGACCACCGGACCAGGCCGGACCACCGGACCAGGCCGGACCACCGGACCAGGCCGGACCCGATCGCAGCGTGGCACCGGTCGCAACCCGATCGCTAAACCGGTTCACAAGATCGGCCCATTCCGTCTAGAATGCCGACCTCATGGAGTCACTCGTTCGCGTTCCCGTCGCGCCCGGCGCGCCATTCCACCTGCCGCCGCGCCTTGAGGGCCTGCGTCGTCTCGCCTACAACATGTGGTGGGCGTGGCATCCACGCGCCCGGGTGATGTTCTCGCGGATCGACGCGGCCGCCTGGGCCCGCTACCGGAACCCCATTCCCGTCCTCCAGGGCCCGGTGAACTGGCAGGGCCTGCTCGAGACGCCGATCTTCATGGCCGAGTACGCGAGCATCCTGGCCGAGTTCGACGCCTACATGGCCAACGGATCGGACCGCTGGTTCCAGCGCAATCACGCTGAGGCCTTCTCGGGTCCCATCGCCTACTTCTGCGCCGAGTACGGCTTCCATGAGGCACTCGGGATCTACTCCGGAGGCCTTGGCGTCCTCGCCGGCGACCACATGAAGACCGCCTCGGACATGGCCGTGCCCATGGTCGGCGTGGGCCTCATGTACCGCAAGGGCTACTTCCGCCAGTCCATCGATGCGGACGGGCACCAGGAGCACAACTACCCCGACTTCGACCTCAAGAGCCTGCCCATCCTGCGCGCGCTCGACCAGGTCGGCGAGCCGCTCACGGTGTCGGTGCCTCTCCCTGACCGCGACCTGGCGGCGGCTGTCTGGGTCGCGCAGGTGGGCCGCGTTCCCGTGTTGCTGCTTGACACGGACGTCCCCGACAACGACGACTCCGATCGCCCGATCACCCACATCCTGTACGTCCGCGGACGCGAGATGCGCCTGCACCAGGAGCTGGTCCTCGGTGTCGGCGGTACGCGGGCGCTCCGCAAACTGGGCCTTGACCCGGCGGTCTGGCACCTCAACGAGGGCCACTCCGCGTTCCTGCTTGCGGAGCGGGCACGGGAGCTTGTCGCCTGCGGCGTCGATCTCGACGCTGCGTGGGGCAAGGTCAGGCGCAACGCCGTGTTCACGATCCACACCCCGGTCTCCGCGGGCAACGAGCGCTTCGATGCCGACCTCGTGCGCCAGGTGGCCGGCCCCTTGCTCGACGGCGACGGCCGCCCGGACACCGGCGGCGTGTCGCTCGATCACGTGCTGGAGCTGGGCTTGGGCGTGGATGGCGATCGCAGCCAGTTCGACATGACGGCCTTCTCGCTGCGGCTCACCAACGGCGCGAACGCCGTGAGCCAGCTCCACGGCCACACGGCGAACGCGACCTGGACGGGCATCACGCCGCACGAGATCCTGGGCCTCACCAACGGCGTCCACACGCCCACGTGGGTCGGCCAGCCGCTGCGCGACACCCTCAAGCGGTACGTCAACGCCGATCTCGACACCATGGACGACGCCCCGGAGCACCGGTTCTGGGAACGCCTCGACCGCCTGCCCACCGCCGACCTGTGGGAGGCGCACCAGCGCCAGAAGCTGGAACTCGCGATCTTCGCCCGCGGCCGGCTCCGCAACCAGTTCGCCCGCCACGGCGAGGCGCCCGGCGTCCTCGAGGAGCTCGAGGACGTGCTCGATCCGCGGATCCTGACCATCGGGTTCGCCCGCCGGTTCGCCACCTACAAGCGCGCCTCGCTCCTGTTCAGCGACATCGACCGGCTCGCCCGGATGGTGTGGGACCAGGACCGGCCGCTCCAGATCGTCTTCGCCGGCAAGGCCCACCCGGCCGACCGGCCAGGCCAGGGCGTCATCCAGGAGATCTTCGGCAAGTCGCGTAGCCCCAAGCTCCGCGGCCGCGTGTTCATCATGGAGGACTACGACATCCGCATCGCCCGCTTCCTGGTCGCGGGCGTGGATGTCTGGCTGAACAACCCGCGCCGCCCGCTTGAGGCGTCGGGCACCTCGGGCATGAAGGCCGCCGCGAACGGCGTGCTCAACGTGTCGGTGCTCGACGGCTGGTGGGACGAGGGTTGGACCGGCGACAACGGCTGGGCCATCGGGGGAAGGGAGACGAACCCCGACGAGGGCGCCCAGGACTGGGCCGATGCCCAGGACCTGTACCGGATCCTGGAGCAGGAGCTCATCCCGGCCTACTACGACCGGGACGCGGACGGCCTGCCCGCGAGGTGGGCGCAGCTCATGCGCAACTCGATCGCCAGCTCGATCTGGCGGTTCTCGACCTCGAGGATGCTCCACGAGTACGTCGAGCGGCTCTACGTCCCGGCCACCGGCTTCGGGTCGGACGTCGAGACACCCAGCTCCTGACCATCCGCGGCAGGCATCCACCGCTTGCCGCCACACCGAGAGGTCCACCCGTTGGCCCCGAGAATCTCGCTGGCCCTCGCGATCCACAACCACCAGCCCGTGGGAAACTTCGGCTGGGTGTTCGCCGAGGTCTACGACCGCGCCTACCTGCCCATGCTCGAGGCGCTCGAGCGGCACCCGGGCGTCCGCCTGTCGCTCCACTACACCGGTCCCCTGCTCGAGTGGCTCACGGCCGAGCGCCCCGACTTCCTCGAGCGGCTCGGCGCCCTCGTCCGGAGCGGGCAGGTGGAGCTCCTTGGTGGCGGCCTGTACGAGCCGATCCTCGCGTCGCTGCCCGAGCACGACCGGATCGACCAGCTGCGCCGCATGGCCGACACCCTCGAGCGCATCACCGGGGCGCCGCCGAAGGGCGCGTGGCTCGCGGAGCGCGTCTGGGAGCCGGACCTGCCCACGTCGCTCGTCAAGGCCGGCTACCAGTGGACGATCCTCGACGATCAGCACTTCCGCGCGGCCGCCATCCCGGAGGCGAACCTCTGGGGCGCCTACACCACCGAGGATCAGGGCAACCTGCTGACCGTCTTCGGGACCGAGCAGGGCCTCCGCTACCGGGTCCCGTTCGGAGGCGTCGACGACGTCATCGCCTACCTGCGCGACCACGCCACCGAGGCCGGCGACCGCGTGGGCATGATGGGTGACGATGGCGAGAAGTTCGGCGCGTGGCCCACCACCTACGAGCACTGCTGGGGTGAGGGCCGCTGGGTGGAGCGCTTCTTCGAGGCGCTCGAGGCCAACGCGGACTGGCTCTCCACCGTCACGCCGTCGCAGTGGCTGGCCAAGGAGCCGCCGATCGGCCGCGTGTACGTGCCCACCTCCTCGTACGCCGAGATGGGCGAGTGGTCCCTGCCGCCCGACGAGACGGTGGTGTTCACCGGGCTGCTCCACGACGCCCAGGCGCGCAAGGACCCGGCCGCCCGCTGGCTGCGTGGCGGGTTCTGGCGCAACTTCCAGGTCAAGTACCGCGAGATCAACGACCTCCACAAGCAGATGCTGCGCGCCTCGGCCAAGGTCGCGGCGATGCCCGAGGGTGCACCGAAAGACCTCGCGCTCGATCACCTCCACCGCGGCCAGTCCAACGACTGCTACTGGCACGGCCTGTTCGGCGGCATCTACATCAGCCACATGCGGCTGGCCACCCACGAGCACCTGATCGCTGCCGAGGACGCGGCCGACGCCGCGCTCGGGACGGCACGGGCCTTCGAGCAGCTCGACCTCGACATGGACGGCCTGCTGGAGGTCCGCCTCGCGGAGCCCGGCCAGGTCGTGACGGTCAAGCCCGCCGAGGGTGCGGGCATCGGCGCCTGGGACATCCGTGCCGCCCGTCACGCGCTGGCCTCGGTGCTGCGACGGCGCCCGGAGGCGTACCACCAGACGCTGCGCGCGCACGACGCCAAGGATCCGGCCGAGCAAGCCGCGCCCGCGGCGGACGGTGCCGTCACCTCCATCCATGACATCGTCATGGTCAAGGAGGAGGGGCTCTCGGCCCATCTCCACTACGACGCCTACGAGCGGCGCACGGGCCTGGTCCGCTTCCTCGAGCCGGACGTCACGCCCGATGCCGTCGCCACCGCCACCGAGCGAGAGCTGGCGGACTTCCGCGACGCACTGTTCGCCGTGGACCACCTCGCGCCCGGGCAGGTCTCCCTCTCGCACCAGGGCAACATCCTGGGCCAGCCGGCGGGTCTGTCCAAGACGATCCGCCTGCAGGGAGGGCGCCTGGACCCCGAGCTCGTGATCGAGCTGGAGTTGCACCACCGCGGCACGGAGCCCGTCGAGACCCGCATGGGCGTGGAGCTCGCACTCCACCTGCTGGGCGGCGGCGGCAACCCGTCGGCCTGGTACGACGTCCGCGGCGTCCGCAGCGCCCACGACGGCAGCGGCATGGCCCACCTCGTCGAGGCCATCGGCTTCGGGAACGACTGGGTCGGCGTGGCGGTCGAGGCACGCCCGGAGCCCGCGGCCGACGCATGGTGGAGCCCGATCGAGACCGTGTCCAACTCCGAATCCGGCTTCGAGCGGGTCTACCAGGGCAGCTCGCTGCTGCTCTCGTGGGTCGTGCGCCTGGAGCCCGGTGAGCAGCGCCGCTTCGCGGTCCGCCAGCGCGTCACCGTCGCCCGCGACCGGGCAGCCGAGGAGGCCGCACCCTCCGTCTGAACGAGGCGCTTGGACGAGCGCCTCGGCGGCGGCTCGCGCAAGGTGGCCGGGATGCGAGAATTCCCGCCATGTCGTCGCGCCCCCGCCTGGTCGTCCACGCCCACTTCTACCAGCCCCTGCGGGCTGACCCGTGGACGGGCCGGGTGCCCCCGGACGCCTCGGCCGCTCCGGCGCGGGACTGGACGGCCAGGGTCACCGCGGAGTGCTACCGGCCGATCGCGGAACGCGACACCCTCGAGCATGCCTCGTGGAACCTCGGCCCCACGCTCACCGCCTACCTCGCCGACGAAGCGCCGGACGTCCTCGCGGGGTTCCGCGCCGCCGATGAGCGCGGACGCGACGAGCACAGCGGTCCCGGCATCGCCCAGTCCTTCCACCACGCGATCCTGCCGCTCGCCTCGCTCCACGACCGGCGGACCGAGGTCCGCTGGGGCCTGCGGGACTTCGAGCACCGCTTCGGACGGCGGGCCGACGCGATGTGGCTGCCCGAGACCGCCGTGGACAATGCGACGCTCGCGGTGATGGCGGCCGAGGGCGTGCGGGCCACCATCCTCGCCCCCTGGCAGGCGGACACGAGCCACCTCGAGAATCGGCCCTATCACGTGGCCACCGGCAACGGCCACATCGACGTGGTCTTCTACGACGCCAGCCTGTCCGGCGCAGTCTCCTTCGAGCCCGATGTCACCGCGGACGCCGACCGCTTCGCACGCGAGCGTATCGGGCCACGCCTGGCGGGCCGGCTCGGTGGGGGCGATGTCCCGGTGGTGGCGATCGCGAGCGACGGCGAGCTCTACGGCCACCACCAGTCGTTCCGCGACCTCTTCCTCGACCGGCTCGTCGCCCCCGACCAGGAGATCTCCGACCGCGGCTTCGACGCCGTGTCCCTCTCCCGGGCGACGGCCGAGCGCGATGGCACGGAGCATCCGGAGATCAAGATCCGCGAGCGCACCTCGTGGAGCTGCCACCACGGCGTTCTGCGCTGGTCCGGCGAGTGCCCATGCGCGCACGACGGCCGGTGGAAGGCGCCGCTCCGGGCGGCGTTCGAGCGGCTCGCGGGCGCCATCGACACGGTGACCGATGGGCTTGCCGCCGACATCCCCGGCGCGATCGACATCTGGGGCGCGCGGGACCGGTTCGTGGACGTGGTGATCGGCGCCGAGGAGGCCGATGCGTTCGCCGCGCGCGAGCTGGGCCCGCTCGCCGATGCAGCCGCCCGGCGCCGCCTGCTCGACATCCTTGAGGCGCAGCGGTGGCGCCTGGCGATGTTCTCGTCGTGCGGCTGGTACTGGGACGACCCGTGGCGTCCCGAGACACGCCAGGTCATGCGCTGTGCGGCGCGCGCGGTCCGGATCATGGACGGGCACGCGGGAACCACCCTCGAGCACCGGCTGGTCGCTGATCTTGCGACGCTCTCGTCACCGGCCCTGGGGGTGGACGGCGCGACGATCTACCGCCACGCCCTCGCCGAGATCGGGCAGCCCCCGCCGCACGTCTAGGGGGCGGCCGCTCGCAGCTCCGCGTACCGGACGGCCCGTGCCGCTGATCGGAAGGGGCATCACCGGGCGTCGCCCACGACGGCTGCTGCCGTGCGCACCCGGCGCGCACACGGAGCGGTGACGTCGCGGGATGTGCGCCCCGGGCTCCGCCCGTGCGCTCCGCCAGGGTCCCGAGGGCACGACCTGCGCACCAGCCGCGCATCGAGCGCTCCGGCCGCACGGTGTGGCCGTCCGGCGCGCAGCCGGACGGCGCCAGGATCCGGAACGGCGCCAGGACCCGGACGGCGCCAGGACCCGGACGGCGCCAGGACCCGGAGCGGCGGTCCGCGAGCCGCCAGCGACTCGGGACACTAGGGGGCGGCCGCTCGCAGCTCCGCGTACCGGACGGCCCGGGCCGTGTCGCCGAGGTCGCGATACAGCGCCGCCAGCTCACCGAGGACGTACGGATCGGGCGCGCCGGCATCCGCGCACTCGCGCTCGAGGCGAAGCTGGATCGCGAGCGCCTCCTCGGTCAAGCCGAGCAGCCGCTGGGTCCAGGCCACCATCCACCACGCGACCCGCGTGGCGCCCTCGTCGCCCATGGCCTGACGCAGGACGAGCGCAGCGTGGAAGTCCGCCAGCGCCTCCTTGTCACGGCCCGCCTCGTGGAGCGCCATCCCGCGGTTGTTGCGCAACGACGCCTCCCAGCGCCGGGCGGCGGGAAGGCTCGAGGCGACAGCCAGCGCCAGGCCCTTGTCGATCCATGCCAGCTGCTCCTGCGGCCTCGCCTCGACGATGGCCAGCATGTGGACGGCGTCGATCGCGAGGTCGTCCAGCCCGGCGTCGCGCGCCAGGTCGAAGGCGCGCCCGTATGCCTCGCGTGCGGCCGCCAGCGCGTCGGGCGTGCGCTCCTCGGACGTGGTCATGGTCGAGATCCACGTCCGGCCGAGCTCCAGGTCGTAGCGGACCCGCGGCTCCGGTCCAGCCGACTCGAGACGGGCACGGACGGCATCAAGCACCTCGCGTGCCCGCACCGGGTCGCGGCGCAGCCCGTAGGTCCGGGCGATCTGCGTCTCCAGCACCAGCGCGTCGTCACCGCCAGCGGTGGCAAGTGCCTCACGGAACCTTGCCTCCGAGGCGGCGGGATCGTCGAAGTCCCAGAGCGCGCGTACGTCGATGGTCATCGGCTCCTCCCCGTGCCCCGCGGACCTTCGCGGCTGACCGGAGATGATGGCGCAGCCGGCTCCAGGATGTCGTGGGCGAACAGCACGGTGGCGATGCGCAGCCGGCGTCGGGCATCCAGTGGCCCGCCCAGCAGCCGCTCGATCCGCGCCAGGCGGTAGGCGACCGTCCGTGGCGCGATGCCCAGCCGCCGCCCCGCCGCCCGCACGTTCTCGCGCTCGGCCAGGTACGCCTCCAGGGTTCCCACGAGATCCCCGCCACGGGGCGCCCCGACGAGCGGCCCGAGCTCGCGGTCCACCGCCGCCCGCAGCAGCGACGGCTCGGCGAGCAGCGCGCGCTCCAGGTACACGGAGCGGGCGTCCACCACCCGGTCACGCACTCCTGAGCGCTCCACGACCGCGAGGGCCGCCCGGGCCTCACGGTGCGACGCCGCCGCCGCCAGCAGTCCCTCTGCAGACGAGGAGGCGGCGGCGAACCCGGGGGCGAGCTCCCGCAGGACCCGCTCCACCTGCACCGGCCTGCGGCCCACCGGCGCGAGCACCACCAGCCGCCCGCCGGCCGCGGCGACCACGGGTCCCGGCATCGGGCCGGCGAGCGAGCGAGGATCACCCACGCCTGCGGCCGGTCCGGGTGCGAGCGCCCGAGCAACCTCACCCACCAGCGCGTCGCCATCCTCCAGGTCCTGCCCCACGTCGGCAACGACAAGTGTCACGGGGCGGTCCACGGGCACACCCAGCTCCCCCAGCCGACGGGCGAGCAGGGCCCGAGCCGGCTCGTCGCCATCGGGCAGCTCGAGGAGCCGGTCGAGGACCTCGCGCAACGCGGTCGCGGACCGGGTGGCGGCCTCCCGCTCGGCGGCGGCGTGGGCGTCGGCGATGGCCGCAGCGGCAGCGTCGCCCGTGCGCAAGAGCGCCTCGCCCAGGGCGGCCAGCTCCCCGGCGGCGAGCTGCGTCGCGGCGGGCCGGCTCGGGACGGTGAGCGCCGCCCAGAGTACCCAGCCCGCGGAGAGCGTCCGGTCGAGCACCGGCCGGAGGGGCTCGCCGGCCCGTGCACGGGCAGCCGCATCCTCGCGCAGGGGCCTGAGCGCATCGGGCGTGGGCACGGCTCCCCGAGCCAGCACATCCAGCAGCCAGCCGAGTGTGGCGCGGGCAGCATCGAGCTCGTGGGCGGGCGGGTCTGCGGTGCCGGTGACATCGCGGGCGACCGCACGGGCGAGGTCGGCAAGGTCCTGCTCGCGAGACGAGAGGGCCGAGAGGGCGGGCTGGTAGGGCTGGTAGGGCTGACGCGCGTCAGGTCGATCTTGCTGCATATCGGCAGGATACGGCTCTTCGTCCTGCCGGGGTGGTGCCTTGCGCTGCCGCTCCTCTGCCGTGAAACTCACGACACGGGCACGAGCCCGATCCACCGACACCCGGGATCGCCCGGAGGCAAGAGGCATGAACGGCTTCAGCAACAACCTCAAGACCTGGACCCTGATGGCGGCGCTGGCCGGCATCCTCGTCGCCGTGGGCGGGCTGCTCGGCGGCCAGACCGGCATGGTCATGGCCTTCGGCTTCGCGCTCCTCATGAACGGCTTCGTGTACTGGAAGAGCGACTCGCTTGCCCTGCGCGCGAACGGCGCTCGTGAGCTCGCCCCGGGCGAGCAGCCCGAGCTCCACGCCATGGTCGGCCTGATCGCCGACCGTGCCGGCATCCCGATGCCGCGTGTCTACATCGTCGAGCGCCCTGAGCCCAATGCCTTCGCCACCGGTCGCGATCCGCAGCACGCGGCGATCGCGGTCACCACCGGTCTCCTCGAGATCATGGACACCCGCCAGCTGGCCGGCGTCCTCGCCCACGAGCTGGCGCACGTGAAGAACCGCGACACCCTGGTGGGCACCGTCGCAGCCACCATCGGCGGGGCCATCAGCTTCCTGGCCCAGATGGGCCAGTTCCAGCTGCTCTTCGGAGGCGGCGACGAGGAGGGCCAGAACCCGGCGCTCGCGCTGGTCGCGATCATCCTGGCCCCGATCGCCGCGATGGTCATCCAGCTAGCAGTCTCACGCAGCCGGGAGTACCTCGCTGACACGACCGGCGCGTCACTCACGGGAGACCCGGAGGGCCTCGCACAGGCGCTTGAGCAGCTCGGCGCGCATCAGGACCGTGGCCTCCTCGGCCGGTTCGGGCGACGGCAGCCCGGCCGCGAGGGCGAACGTCAGACCCAGCGCCAGGCTGAGCCGCAGGCTAACCCCGCCTTCAGCCATCTCTGGATCGTGAGCCCGCTGGCCGGCTCGTCGATGGCGAGCCTGTTCGCGACCCACCCGCCGCTGGAGGACCGCATCGCGCGACTTCGGTCGATGGTCCTCCGCCGCGCAGCCTGACGCGTCTTTCCGGAGGCGCCAGCCTGGGCAGGGGAGCCGGCTGGGAATCCAAGACCCCCGGGTGGGTGCCCGGGGGTCTTGCGTGTCGGGCGCCGGAAGGAGGGAGGGGTTCGGCGCCCTTGGCGTGCGAAGATCAGTTGAGGCCACCGCCGTGCGGCAGGCGGTACGAGTCCGCATCGAGGTCCCGCGAGTCCGCACCGTTCGTCGCGGCCGTGGCCGCGAAGGCGGCCCCGAGGACCAGGAGCAGCGACATCAGGAGGAGTCCCATCGGAAACTCGCTTTCTTTGCGGTACGACCCGGTTGATATAGTCAACTAGGCCAAGACAAACGATAGTTGGACTAGTCCACTATGTCAACCAGCCGGAATGGCCCATCCGTGGACTCCGAACGGCCCGGTGCTTCCGGGACCGCGGATAGGACCCACGCGCTCGACATCGAGCGTGACTCCGACGTGCCCATCTCCACCCAGATCTACTGGCAGCTCGCCTACCAGATCGAATCCGGGCGCCTGCAGCCAGGCTTCCGCCTGCCGCCCGTGCGCGAGCTCGGGGCCGCCCTGCGGGTCAATCCCAACACCGTGCGCGCGGTGTACCGGCGCCTCGCCGATGCGGGCTACGTCGTCGGACGACATGGCGCCGGGACCCGGGTGGTGGATCGGCCGCCCGTCCGCCGCGGCTCCGAGGCCCTCGCCGGCATCGTCGCCGAGACCCTGCGTCGCGCGGCCCAGCTGGGCTTCACGCCCGACGAGGTCGCCCAGGCCACCTTCACCGCCGCGACCGAGCTCAAACGCCCGGGGCCGCACGTCCGCGTGCTCTTCGCCGAGTGCACCAGCGCCGACGCGAACGTGGACGCCGAGCGCATCACCGAGGCCTTCCCCGACCGCGTCGAGGTGATCCCGGTCCTGCTCGACGAGCTGCCCGACCGCCTGACCCGCTACCACTACGACCTGGTGGCCACCACCACGTTCCACGCCGACGAGGCCATGGCCTATGTCGCCGGGCGGGTGCCTGTGGTCGCGATGCTCGTGGGTCCCGGCTACATGTCCCTGATCCACGAGATCACGGGCTTGCGACCGGGCTCCAGGGTCGGCGTGGTCTGCGGCTCCCAGCGGGGCGTCGAGAACATCGCCGAGGTGCTGGGCCTGGCCGGCGCCAGCGGCGTCGAGCTGATCTCGGCCGTGGCGAACACCGAGGAGGAGCTGGACCGCGTGGAGGCCGAGGCCGACCTCGTGCTGCTGTCGCGGGAGGCGTCGGCGCTGGGCCTCGAGGCCCGGTTCACGCGGCCAGAGCGCCTCCGCGAGTGGAGCTACGAGTTCGACCCTGCGGGGTTCGAGCTCCTCCGGCGGGCGATCGAGCGGGTGAGCCCGGAGCACGGCGAGGCCGGGGCCGACACCACGGGCGTCGATGGCGTCGCCCGCGATACCAGCGGCGCCCGGGACGGCGGCGCCCAGGACGACGACGGGCATGACGGGACCGCGACCGCGCGCCCCTGATCCGTGAATCCGCCACCAGACCGGATCCGGCACGCACTCGCATCCGCGCGTACACGTGCGCGCAACGGTGCGACACTTGCGCCATGCGAGCCTTGCCCTTCTCGCGCACCGCGCGAGCCCGCTTCCGCCTCGATTCCGTCGCCACGGCAACGCCGGCCGCGAACCCGGCCGCACCTCCCTCGCGCACCGCCGTGCGCCTTGCGGCCAACCTGCCCGCCGCGCGTCGGGTTGTCGCCGCGGTCAACGCCACGCGTCCGCCCGGCGCGGCGTCGGCACAGGCCGGCGAGCTTGCCGCGCTGGAGCTGCTGCACGAGATCTTCCATCTGCTCGTGGAGCGTGCGGGCGAGCTCGAGCCGGCGGCGAGCATGAAGGAGACCGCTGAAGCCGTCGAGGACACCCTGGGCGAGCCGCGGCTCGACGCGCTGCTCGACGCCGTGGGCGAGGAGTTTCCCGACGTCGCCGCGGCGGCCGAGACGGCGCGCCTGGAGGAGATGCTCCTCGTCCGGATCGCCAACGAGAACCCGGCGGCGCGGCCGCTCCGCGCGCTCGTGGACGACGCACCGCTCCCTGCGGACGACCGCGATGCCGCGATGGCCTCGCTCGAGGCGTACCTGGGGGCGCTCTCCCCCATCGGCCCCAACGGCGAGACGCTGGTCGAGCTGCTCCGGGCACCCGCCCGCGCGCACCCGACCTCCCTTGCAGGGCAGCTGCGCTATGTCCGCGAGCGCTGGTCAACCCTGCTGGGCGAGAAGCTCGCGGCGCTGCTGGACCGCCTGCTCCTGACGCTCGACGTCATCGCCGAGGAGGAACGGGGCCTGCACCTGCGCTTCGGCGGCGGGGGCATGGGCGACGGCACCGGCCACGCCGAAGCCCCCAACCTGTCGGGCCTCGAGGCCGAGCCCGAGCGGTTCTCCAGCGACTCCGCGTGGATGCCCAGGCTCGTGCTCATCGCAAAGTCGACCCACGTCTGGCTCGACCAGTTGTCCCGGACGTACGGCCGCGAGATCCGGACGCTCGATGCCATCCCTGACGAGGAGCTCGACCGCCTGGCGCGCTTCGGGATCACGGGCCTGTGGCTGATCGGCCTGTGGGAGCGCTCCAAGGCCAGCCAGCGGATCAAGGTCTGGCGCGGCAACCCCGACGCAGCGGCGTCTGCCTACTCGCTCGACGACTACCGGATCGCGCATGACCTCGGCGGCGATGGCGCGTGGGCCAGCCTGCGCCACCGGGCATGGTCGCGCGGCATCCGCCTCGCGTCGGACATGGTGCCCAATCACATGGGCATCGACTCCAACTGGGTCACGGATCATCCGGACTGGTTCCTCGGCCTGCCCGAGCCGCCGTACCCGGCCTACGCCTTCACGGGTGAGAACCTGGCCGAGCACGACCGCGTCGAGGTCCGCCTCGAGGACCACTACTGGGACAACAGCGACGCGGCCGTCACCTTCGAGTGGCGCGATCGCTGGTCAGGCGAGCGCCGGTACATCTACCACGGCAACGACGGCACCAGCTTCCCGTGGAACGACACGGCCCAGCTCGACTTCAGCAAGGCCGAGGTCCGCGAGCAGGTCATCCAGACGATCCTCGCGGTGGCCCGCCAGTTCCCGGTCATCCGGTTCGACGCCGCGATGGTCCTGGCCAAGCGCCATGTGCGCCGGCTCTGGTTCCCGGGTCCCGGTGAGGGCGGCGGGGCGATCCCCTCGCGGGCCGAGCACGGGACGATGACCGCCGCCGACTTCGAGGCGGCCATGCCCGTCGAGTTCTGGCGCGAGGTCGTGGACCGCGTGGCGGCCGAAGTGCCCGACACGCTCCTGCTCGCCGAGGCGTTCTGGATGCTCGAGGGCTTCTTCGTCCGGACGCTGGGCATGCATCGCGTCTACAACAGCGCGTTCATGCACATGCTGCGCGACGAGGACAACGAAGGCTACCGCCGGGTGCTCAAGGAGACCCTGGAGTTCGACCCGGAGATCCTCAAGCGCTACGTCAACTTCATGAACAACCCTGACGAGAAGACCGCGGTCGAGCAGTTCGGGAAGGGCGACAAGTACTTCGGCGTCGCCACCCTGCTCGCCACCCTGCCCGGCCTGCCGATGATCGGCCACGGCCAGTTCGAGGGCTTCGGCGAGAAGTACGGGATGGAGTTCCGGCGGGCCACGCTGGACGAGCAGCCCGACGGCTGGCTGGTCGGCCGCCACGAGCACCAGGTCGTACCGCTGCTCCACCGCCGTGGGGACTTCGCCGAGGCCAAGGACTTCCTGCTCTACGACGTCGAGCATGACTTCGGGGGCGTGGATGAGAACGTCTTCGCCTTCTCCAATGGCAGGGGGCCCAGCCGGTCGCTGGTCGTGTACCACAACCGGTACGGCGAGACGTCGGGCTGGATCCGGCGCTCGGCCGCCTTCGCGGTCAAGGACGCGGACGGCGAGAAGCACCTCGAGACGCGCTCCATCGCCGAGGGCCTGGGCCTGGGCGACGGCGACGCGGCCCACCGCTGGCTCGCCTTCCGCGAGCAGCGGACCGGCCTCGAGTACCTCCGGCCCGTGGACGAGATCCGCGAGCGCGGCCTGCACGTGCGCCTGCATCCGTACGAGACGCTCGTCTACTGGCAGATGCGCGAGCTGCACGACAGCGCCGGCATCTGGGCGCGCCTGGCCGAGCGGCTGGGCGGGGCCGGCGTCCCGTCCCTCGAGGATGCGCTGCGCGACCAGCAGCTGGGCCCGGTGCACGACACGCTCCGTGGCGTCATCGCCGAACCGACGGCCGAGACCGTCGAGCGGTTCGTGCGGGCCGTCGCCGACACCACCGGAACCACGGGGGACGCCGATGCCGTCGTGGCCCTGATCGCCGGGCGCGCCGAGCGCGCCGAGCCGGTGATGGGTGGGTTGGACGACCCGTCCCACGAGGCCGCCCTGCGCGTCTGGACCCTCCTCGCGCCGCTCGGCGCATTGGCCGAGGGCGCGCCCGTCGGCCTGACCAGCGGCGCCTGGTACGAGGAGCTGCGCCTGGCGCCGGTCGTCGCCGACAGCCTGCGCGGCCGCGGCCTGGACGAGAGCGCCGCCTGGTGGGCCGCCGAACGGGTGCGCACGCTGCTGGACCTGCCGCTGCCCTCCGCCCTGGGCGGCGACGAGGCGACCCTTGCCCTCCGGCTCGTGGACGCCTGGCTGGCCCACCCGGCGGTCCGCCCGTTCATCCGGGTCAACGCCTGGGAAGGCGTTGAGTGGTTCCACCGCGAGTCGTGGGAGGAGCTGATCGCCTGGACGGACCGCCTCGAGCGGATCCTCGACGCGGACGATGACGGCGCCATGCCGCTCACCCCGAGTGACCTCGCGAAGGTGCTGGAGGCGGCAGGTGCCGTTGCCGGCTACCGGGTGGACCACCTGCGCGAGGCGCTCGGCGCTGAACCCGAGCCGGAGCCCGTGCTGCTCGCCGATCCTGGGGGCGCAGTGGACGAGGCCCCGACCGAGGAGGCCGGAGCGGCCGAGAGCAGGGCACCCATGACCGGCAAGGCGAGGAAGGCCACGCAGCGGGCCGAGGCCGATGCGGCCGCCAAGGCCGCCAAGGCGGCCAAGGTCGACAAGGTCGACAAGGTCGACAAGGTCGACAAGGCACGCAAGGCCGAGAAGGTTTCCAAGGCCGACAAGTCGAAGAAGGCCAAGAAGTCGAAGTAGCCCGCGAGGAGGGCCGACACGCGTCCACTGGCGCCGGGTCGGCCCACGCCGCGGGTCCTTCGCGGCGTAGCATCGGCCCATGGCCACCGACATCACGATCCGCAACGGGCGCATCCTCGGCCGCCACGGCGCGACGGCCGTACGCGTGAGCGGCGGGCGGATCGCCGCCGTGGGCTCGGACGACGAGGTGGGGGCGGCAGGCGACGTCCTCGACGCGCGGGGCGGCCTGGTGATGCCGGGCTTCGACGACGCCCACATCCACGTGCTCGCCGGAGCCCGCCAGCTCGCTGATGCGCAGCTCTACCCTCTCCAGACGCTCGAGGACATCGGGGAGGCCATCCGGCGCCACGCCGCGGACAACCCGGCCGCCCCGTGGGTCCTTGGTCGGGGCTGGCTCTATGCGCCGTTCCCGGGCGGCCTGCCCACCCGCGGGCAGCTTGACGCGATCGTCCCCGACCGGCCCGCCTACATGGGCTGCTACGACGGTCACTCGGCGTGGGCGAACAGCGTGGCGCTGCGCATCGCCGGGATCGACCGCACCACGCCGGATCCGCCCAACGGCGTGATCGTCCGCGACAGCGATGGCGAACCGACGGGCGCCCTGAAGGAGGAGGCCCAGCTTCTCGTGGAGCGGCACATCCCGGTCCCCACCGAGGAGGCCGACCGGGCGTCGGTGCGCGAGGCCATGGCGGGCATGCATGCGCTGGGCATCACCGCAGTCCAGGACGCCTGGCTGGACCTGCCGGAGCTCGCGTTCTGGGCACGGGTCCACGAGGCCGGCGAGCTCGACCTGCGCTTCCGGGCCGCGCTGATCATGGAGCCCGGGCAGACCCTCTCCGAGTGGCGGGACCGGCTCGACGCCTACGGATCGGCGGCCTTCGGCCTGCGCGGCGGTGACCGCCTGGACGCCGGCATCCTCAAGGGCTTCGTGGACGGCGTCATCGAGGCACGCACGGCGGCGATGCTCGAACCCTACGAGGGCGACACGAGCCGGGGCATGCCTGCCTGGGAGCCGGCCGCGCTGGACGCCTTCGTCGCCGAGGCCGACCGCCGAGGCTGGCAGATCGAGCTGCACGCCATCGGCGACCGAGGCGTGCGCATGGCGCTCGACGCCTTCGAGCGTGCGGCCGCGGTCAACGGTCGCTGGGCCGGCGATCCCCACGGCACCGGGGCGGCGCCGGGAACGTGGGCGCGGCGTCACCGGGTGGAGCACATCGAGTGCATCAGCCCCGGCGACATCGCGCGCTTCGCCCGCCTCGGGGTGGTCGCCTCGATGCAGCCGTTCCACGGCGACCCGTCGCCCAACCAGATCTCGGTGTGGGCCGGGAACATCGGCCCGGAGCGTGCAAGCCGGGCCTGGGCCTGGGCGTCCATCCGCGAGGCAGGCGGCAGGCTCGCGTTCGGGTCTGACTGGCCGGTGGTCCCATACGACCCGTTCATCGCGCTCAACAACGCCGTCAACCGCCAGACCCGCGACGGGCTCCCCGCGGGCGGCTGGCTCCCCACGGAACGCCTCCCGGTCACGGCGGCCCTCGAGGCGTACACCGCGGGCAGTGCCTGGTCTGCGTTTGCGGACCACCGGCGAGGGCGCGTCGAACCCGGCTTCGACGCGGACCTGGTCGTCCTGGACCGCGACCTGCTCACGGCCGGACCATCTGCGATCATCGGCACAGGCGTGCAGGCCACCGTGCTCGGCGGCCGTCTCGTCCACCGCTCGGAGGATCTCGCGTGAAGGGCTTCGTCATCGGGACCATCGCGACCGCGGTGGCGTTCGCGCTCATGGCCTGGCTGCTGCCCCAGGTCTCCATCGAGCCTGGCGACGACATCGTCGGGCTGCTCGCCCTGTCGCTCGTCTTCGGCCTGGTCAACGCGTTCATCAAGCCGATCGTCAAGCTGTTCTCGATGCCGGTCACGCTCATGACCCTGGGCCTGTTCGGCCTGGTGATCAATGCCGGCCTCCTGCTGCTGGTGTCGTGGATCACGCAGTCCATGTTCAGCTTCACCCTTTCGATCGGCGGGTGGCCGCAGGACGGGCTCTCGCTCGACGCCATCGTCGGCGCATTCCTCGCCTCGATCGTCCTGACGATCATCCAGGCGGCGATCGGGCTGCTCGTGAAGGACGCCCGCTGAAGCCGGAGGGCACCCGCGCGGGGACACAGGCCGCTCCCCCGCCAGCGACGCTTCCCGCCGACGCCCTGCGCGAGGCTGCCCGGCGGTTCGGGACGCCGTGCTTCGTGACGTCCGTCGCAGGCCTGGCAGCAGCGGTCGCAGAGCTGCGGGCCGCCTTTCCTGATCCGTGGCTGCGCGCCTTCTCGCTCAAGGCGAACGATGTGCCTGCCGTGGTGGCCCGCCTGGCGGAGCTCGGCCTGGACGCGAACGTCGTGTCGTCGGGCGAGTGGGCGGTGGCCCGGGCGGCCGGTCTTCCCGACGGGCGGATCACACTGGAGGGCATCGGCAAGTCCCCGGCCGATCTCCGTGCGGCGGTGCGCGCGGCGGCGGCCGGCAGGCCCCTGCGCTGGGTGGCCGTCGAGAGTCCCGAGGAGCTGGCGGACCTGGCACGGCTGGCTGCGCGCGCCCGCCTGGCCTCCGGGGACCGGGCGCCACTCGACGTCCTCCTGCGGCTCAACCCGGACGTGACCCCCGAGACGCACGCCGGGCTCGCCGTCGGGCGCGGCTCCGCGAAGTTCGGCATGACCGGCACAGAGCTCAGCGCGGCGCTCGCAGGCCTTGCCGACGGAGGGCCGCTCCGCGCGCGCGGCATCCACCTCCACGTCGGCTCGCAGCTGGGCGCGGTGGACGCCTGGCGCGATGCCGTCCGGCGGGCCCTGGCGCTGCTCGCGCTCCTCGGGGCGGGGCGGCCCGCGTTCGACACGCTCGACCTGGGCGGCGGCTTCCCAGTTGGCGACGAGGGCACGGTGCCGCCGCCTTCGCGGTTCGCGCGCGAGGTCGAGGACCTGCTCGAGGCGCTGCCACCAGAACGGCGCCCGCGCAGGCTGGCCGTGGAGCCCGGGCGCTACCTGGTGGCGCGGGCGGGGTGGCTCGTGGGCTCGGTGCTCCACGTGCGCCAGCGCACCGGGGATGAGCGCGTGGTGGTGCTCGACGCCGGGATGACCGAGCTGATCCGCCCGATGCTGTACGGCGCCGAGCACCCGGTGACCGCGCTGACATCACTGGGCGAGCCCGAGCCGGTGTCCGGGGCCCGGGCGACCACGACGCCAGCCCGGCTCGATGGGCCCGTGTGCGAGAGCACCGACACCATCGGCAGGGTGGACCTGCCGCCCCTGCGCCGCGGCGACCTGGTCGCGATCGGCTGGGCCGGCGCCTACGCCGCGTCCATGGCGATGACCTACAACGGCAGGCCCGCCGCACCCCAGGTCCTGCTGGAGGAGGACGGCACCCCGGTCCTCGGCCGGAGGCGCGGGCGCGCGACCGTCCGCGTCGGTTAGGCTGGCGACGTCATGCAGACCCTGAGGTCGTTCCTGCGCCGCACCCTCTCGACCGCCGGCGTCGCCGGACTGCTCGCGCTTGCCCTCGTCCCGGCCGTGATCGCCGCCGGGCCGCCCTTCCCTGAGCCCGTGAACGACCAGGCCGTCTACGACACGGCGGGCGCGCTGGAACAGGCGACCATCGCCAAGGTCGAGGCGATGATCGACACGATCGAGCAGCGGACCGGCGCCGAGATCGTGGTCTACACGCAGTTGGTCCCCGACGGCGTCACCGAGGGCGAGGCGGAGGCGGATGCCCAGGCCCTGATGGACCAGTGGGGCGTCGGGCGCAAGGGGATCGATGACGGGCTGGTGATCCTGTTCGACCTGGGCCAGGACGACCCGTGCCACGGCCAGGTCCAGCTCTACGCGGGACCTGGCTTCCGGGCGACCTTCCTCACCAACGAGGAGCGCCAGGCGATCTTCGAGAACGACATGCTGCCGTACCTGCGCAGCTGCAACCTCGACGCCGCGCTGCTGGCCGCGATGGGCCGCGTCAACGCGGCAGCCACGCCCGAGCACGCGGACGAGCTGCAGACCGCGCGCCAGCTCAACGCGCTGCTGGGGCTGGTGATCGCCCCGCTGATCGCCCTGCTGTGCATCGGCGGCGGCCTCGTCCGCTGGAACCGCGCGGGCAAGGACCCGGTCTACTTGGACGATCCCTCGATCCTGATGCCCGCCCCGCCGCCCGGCCTGACGCCCGCCGCGGGCGCCGCGATCCGCGATGGATCAGTGACGCGGCGGGCCCTTACCACGGCGAGCCTCGATCTTGCCGCGCGGGGCAGGATCGGCTTCAAGGCCGAGGCCGGCGGACTGCTCGCAAGCCGGCCCGAGATCGGGGTGTACACCGGCGATGCGGTCGTCAGCGATCCCGTCGAGCAGGCCCGCCTGGCGCGCGCCCGCCGCCGGCCCATGGATGATGGCACCCGCTTCCTGCTCACCAAGCTGACCGGTCTTGGCGGTGGACGGGGCTACGTCGAGCCTGACGACCTGCTCAAGCTCGGTGCGGATGTCGGCGAGTTCGACTCGCGCCTGGAGCGCCACCTCGTGGACCAGCGCTGGTACCGGGAGCGGCCGACGGCCGTGAAAGCACGCTGGGCCGGCCGTGGCACCGGGCTGTTCGTCCTGGGGGTCCTCGCAGTCATCCTGGGCATCAACGTGCCGTCGAGCGGCGTGGTCCTCGTCGGTGCATCGCTGATCGTGTCGGGCATCGGCGTCGTGTGGATCGGCACCGCGATGCCCGCGCGGACCAGGGAGGGCTCGGTCATCCGCGCGATGCTCGAGGCGTACCGGCGGACGCTCGAGAAGACGATGGCCCAGGCCCGCAGCATGGGTGAGGTCGCCCAGGTCTCCGCTATCCCGCTCATCGAGGGTCCCGACGACGCGGTCGTGTGGGGCGTGGCCCTCGGGCTGCAATCCGAGGTGGAGCAGGTGCTGCAGCGCTCGTCGGAGGACCTGGCCGCGGGGCGCTCGACCTACACCTACATGCCAGGGTGGTATCACGCGCCGGGCTACGGCTCGGGTGGCGGCGGGGGCTTCGCGCCGGGCCTGATGTCCTCCTCGCCCATCCCCGACTTCGGCGGGATGATGTCGGCGCTGGGGACCATCGGCAACTCGCCCGCGTCATCGGGCGGGAGCGGCGGGGGTGGGTTCAGCGGCGGTGGCTCCGGTGGCGGAGGCGGCGGCTCCGGCGGCGGGTTCTGACGGCCGCCTTCCCCCGCGGGGACACCCGGCGGGGCCCCGTGCTCCCATCCCCGGTACACTCCGGCCATGGGAGCAACCGACGTCATGGAGATCTTCTTCGAGCACCTCAACGCGGGCGACGTGACCGCCGCGGTGGCGCTCATGGACGAGCGGGTCGAGATGCGCATCCACGTGGGCGACAATGCCCGGACGCTGCGCGGCGTGGAGCAGGTCGGTGGCTGGTTCCTCCGGGCCGACAAGGGCCTCAAGATGGTCCCGGGTGACGCCCGAGACATGGGCAACACCTACCAGGCCGACCTGGTCGTCGTGCGCCCGGGCGCCCAGTCGCAGCACCTCGATGC
The DNA here is from genome assembly GCA_963748625.1 of uncultured Chloroflexia bacterium. GTDB lineage: Bacteria > Chloroflexota > Limnocylindria > Limnocylindrales > CSP1-4 > CAIXZV01. The sequence goes on from CAVVJT010000004.1 coordinate 817,576, forward strand.
CCAGTTCCGCGTCGAGGCCGGCAAGGTCACCAGCATCAACCTGACGCCCTTCTCCCGCTAGGCCGCCGGGTCCGAGACCCCGCGGGGGGCGAACGGCAGCCGCCGACTCCACGTGGAGTCGTCAGGGCATGCCCCGTACGGCGGGCGTGCAGCCAAGTCGGGTCCGGTGCACGTCGCATGCACAGAGGCCCGCTCGCTGACTCCCATCGGGTTCAAGTGCAGCCGCGGATGCAGGCGCCGGTGCATCGCCCCGACCCCGGCTCGCCACACGCTGACTAGGGGGCGGCAGAATCCTCGACGGTCCCGTCATCGACGGTCTCGTCGATGACGTCCTCCGCCGCAGGCACCGGGATCTTGATCTCCTGGCCGACCTTGATCCTGTCGGGGTTCTTGATCTGCGGATTGGCGGCCAGGAGCTCCTCGACCGAGACCCCGAACTTCTTGGCGATCTTGGAGATCGTGTCGTTCGCCTTGATCGTGTAGACCTGCGGCGTGGGCTCGGGCACCGGCGTGGGCTCGGGCTCCGCGGTGACCTCCGGGGTGGCGATCGGTGCGGGCGTGGAGCCGCCGCCATCGTCCTTGGTGCCGATGCCCAGCAGCATCGGGCCGATGAAGAAGAGGACGGCGGCCGCGACCACCAGCGCGATGGCTGCCAGACCGAGCGGCGGAAGGCGACCCATGCGCGGAAGGCCGATCCGCGTGCGCAGCGAGGGATACGCCTCGAAGCGGCGGGCCGGCTCCCAGGCGGGTCCGAAGAGCTCCTGGGCGTCCTGCTCCCTGGAGCGCTTGCTGTCGGCGTCACGCGTGCCGGCTTGCGGCGCTGGCGTCCGACGCGACGCCGGTGGCTCGCGACCCGGCCCCGCCCGCTGGGCCTCGTACCGCTGGCGCGAGGACGACGAGGAGGAGGAGGGCCGGGCAGTGGCGGCTGCAACGGCGGCGGTGCCGGGACCTGCCCAATCGTCAAGGTCGTCGACGGCCGACGGTGCCGCTGCCGGCGGCGCGGGAGGTGCGGACGACGCCGGGCGCGGAGCGTATGGATCGCCGCCGGCGAACCGGTCCGCCGAGCTTCCCGCGAGGCCCCGGGAGGGGTCGGTGGGCGTGGCGGACTTCGCGGCCAGGAACGAAGGCGGTTCCACGGGTTCCGGCGCAGGGCCACGGCCGCCATCGTCGTCATCGGCGTAGCGCGGATCGTCGAGGGGCGGCAGATCCTCGTACGGGTCACCGGAGCCGTACATGGCGCCATCGTCGGGCGGCAGGTCGTCGGCCTCGGCGATCCAGGGCGGCGGAGCGGCCCAGTCACGGTGCGGAGCACGTCTCGCGGCTCCGGACGACGCGGGTGCGCCGTACTGGGGGGTCTCCGGGGGCACGGCGGGGCGCACCGCATCGACCACGGGTGGCGGGGTCGCCACCGGAGGCTCGACCGTGCGCTCCGCCGGGGCGGCGGCACCGGGCCGCGCGGCCGCAGCCTCACGGCGGGCCCAGTCCTGGAACGTGGGACACACCGGGAACGCCGAGGAGAGGCAGTAGGCCTCCTGGTGGGCAAGCGCGCGGGGCGCGGGGCGGGGCTCCGCGAAGCACCGGTGCCGGTGATCGGCGGTGAGCGCGCGACCGTCACGATCATCGTCGAAGGCGACGAACGGACAAGCCGGTGCGCTGTCGACGGTCGGGATGCCTCGCTCGCTCATCGCCGGGATCATACCCGGCCGGCCCGGGGAGGTCGGCGCCGGCCCCGCGGACAGAGGCGTGGGGACGGGCGCGGGCAGCGGCGCGCGCACGGAGCCCAGGAGGTCAGGCGGGATCCCACTCCGGGACGATCGAGCCCGATCTCGCAAGGTTGGCGTTGAGGTAGGTGGGATCGCCCGTCACGTCCACCCAGTCCCCCAGCCAGTCCGGCAGCTCCACGGCCTCATCGTCGTCGCCGAGCTCCACCTCCAGCAGCACCAGGCCCGCGGGTTCGTCGAAGACGTCGATCTCGAGGACCTGCTCCCCATGGGGCACCACGTGGCGTGTCTTGCGGATCCGCCGGCGCGTGGGATCGGCCTGGGCGAGCAGCGATTCGAAGGTGGCCGCGTCGATCACGCTCTCCTCCTCCCGGAACGCGAAGTCGCGGAGGCGTTCCTTGCGGGTGAGGCGGTGCTCGATGGCGCCGTCCGCCTTCACGATGCGGCGGACGCGGCGGCCGGGCGGCTCCCCCGCCAGGTAGACCTGCTCAAGCCGACGCGCCACGGCCCCATACGCCAGCAGCAGCTCGGCATCCGGCTCGACGCGAAGCCGGTACTTGCGTTCGATCTCGATGCCCACATCGCTCATGGCACGGATCGTAGTCGACCGGGCGCGCGGCGTGCTCATCCTCCCGGGATCACACGCCCAGCCACCACAATCCGCGCGGTTTGGAGTGCTATTTGCATAGCCAAGTGCTGTATGTTTCTCTCAGGCGCCCGGGTCGCCCCCCACCCCGCGCCGACCAGAAATCGCGCAGCAGCACTCCACCTCAGGACCAGCCGCGCCGTGGTCGGACGCGCATCCGGCCGGCGGTCCGCACCCGGGAGGACACGCCTTGGGCGTCTCGCGCCGCCACCTTATCCTCGCTGCAGCATCGCTGCCGGCGATCGTGCTCGCCCAGCGGGGCATCTCGCTCCTGGGAGACGCCATTGCCGGTGCGGCGCGGGCCGCACGTCCGGGGCCGGACGGCACCTCGGCCACCCGGTGCGCCCAGTGCGGCTCGCCGGACCACACCATGCTCGACCCGCGCTGCCCGATGGCGCCCAGGGTGCTCGGATGACGACCATCGACCGCCGCACCTTCCTCCGGGGCGCCGCTGGGGCCGGTGCCGCCGTCGGTGTCGGCTCACTCCTGCCGGTCATCGACCCGCCGCCCGCCCGGGCCGCCGGCCGTGACTACGACATCGACCCCAGCCTGCCGGTCGACAAGGTCGTCCGGACCACCTGCTCGCCCAACTGCACCGGCTCCTGCGGCCAGAACGCATTCGTGCGCGATGGCGTGATCGTCAAGATCCAGCAGGCCGCCGACTACCCGGATACCGCCTACAACCCGCGCGGATGCATGAAGGGCCTCTCGTATGTCAACCAGATCTACGGGGCGGACCGCATCAAGACACCGCTGATCCGGACCGGCGAGCGCGGCAGCGGCGAGTTCCGGGAGGCCTCCTGGGAGGAGGTCCTCGACCGGATCGCCGGCGACCTGACCCGGATCGGCGAGCAGTGGGGCTGGGATTCGATCCACGTCTTCGGGCAGGTGCCGGGCTCCGGCTACATCCAGAAGGGCGCGAACTACCGGGCATCTGCACTCCTGGGCATGAGCCACGGCACCAGCTTCGACTTCAACGGCGACCTGCCGATGGGCATGCCGATCACCTTCGGCGTCCAGAACGCCGAACATGAGGCCAAGGACTGGGCGAACAGCCGCTTCCTCCTGCTCATCGGGGCCAACCCGATCGAGACCCGGATCCCCGACGTGCACTTCATCTTCGACGCCCTCGAGAAGGGTGCCCGCATGGTGGTGGTCGATCCGAGCTTCTCCCCCACCGCGGCCAAGGCGGACACCCACCTGCGCATCAAGCCCGGCACCGATGCGGCGCTCGGGCTGGCGCTGTGCCGCCAGGTCCTCGAGGACGAGGCCTGGGACGAGGCCTTCATGCGCACCTACACCGATGCCGCCCTCCTCGTCCGCGAGAACACGGGCGTGCGCCTGCGTGAAGCGGACCTGGTGGCCGGCGGCTCGGAGGCGAAGTTCGTGGCATGGGACATCGCGTCCGCCGGACCCGTCGTGGTGGGCACTGACCGCCTTGGCTACCCCGACGGGGTCCGCCCGGCGATGGCCGGGACATGGGCGGTCACGCTTGCCGACGGAAGCGTGGTGGCCGCGACCCCGGGTTTCGTGAAGGTCCGCGACGAGCTGGCCCGCTGGACGCCTGATGCGGCGGCGGCGATCACCGGCGTGGACCCCGAGCACATCGTCAAGGTCGCCCGCGCGTACGCGTCGTCTGGGCCGGCCGCGATCCTCATGGGCGGTGGCTCAAACCACTGGTACCACGGTGACCTCACCGGGCGGGTGTTCGCCCTGCTCGCCGCACTCACGGGCAACATCGGCCGCTCGGGCGGCGGCTTCTCGGTCTACGTCGGCCAGTACAAGGTCCGCGTGGACACCTCGCCCTGGTGGAGCCCCGGCGGAACGAAGGCCCACGTGGTGCCCTCGATCTACTTCGTGCGCGGCAAGACCGACACCATGCACCCCGACGTGCCCTACCCGGAGCAGGGCTGGCACGGCCTCGTCTGCACGTTCGCGAACATGTTCGTGCAGTCGATGGACGTCAACCGGCTGCATGAGACGCTGCGCGGGTCTCGACCTGGTGGTGGTCGTGGACCACCAGATGACCGAGACCGTGAAGTGGGCGGACGTGGTCCTGCCCGCAACCACGTGGTACGAGAAGACGGACCTCACCGCAACCCCGCTCCACCCGTTCCTGCAGCTGCAGCAAGCGGCAATCGACCCTGTCGGCGAATCCCGCTCAGAGCTGTGGATGTGGCGCGAGATCGTCCGCCGCATCGACCCCGCCAAGGCCGCTGCGTTCTTCGACATCGACGAGGAGACCGCGATCGCGGAGATCCTCGCGGCAGGCGATGGCCCGGGCGGCCCGACGGAGGGCATCACGCTCGACATGCTCAAGGCCGGTCCCGTCCGCCTCAACGTGCCCGACCCGGACATCCCGTTCCTCGACCAGATCGAGAAGCTCGTCCCCTTCCCGCCCCGGTCACTGCCGGCGAAGCTGGAGCAGACGCAGGCCTTCGTGCCCACCGGCCGCATCGAGTTCTACAAGGACGAGGCCCGGTTCCGCGAGCTGGGCGAGACGGTGCCCACCTACCGGCCGCCCTTCGACGACACCGTCCACGATCCGGCCGAGTGGCCGCTCGCCCTGCTCACGCCGCACAGCAAATGGCGCATCCACTCCTCCTACGCGAACAACGCGTGGCTGGGCGAGCTCCACGGCGAGCGACCGGAGGTGTTCATCTCGCCCGAGGACGCCGAGGCACGCGGGATCGCCACCGGCGACGAGATCCGGGTGTTCAACACGCGCGGCGAGGTGGTCGCCTGGGCCCATGTCACGCCGTCCGAACAGCCGGGCTCCGCCACCCTGTACGAGGGCTGGTGGCCACGCCAGTTCGTGAGCGGCAAGGGCGTCAACGAGCTGACGTCGTCGGCCGTCAACCCCATTCACGAGGTCCACTTCGTCGGGAACATGTGGGCCCCGTCCACCGGCTGGAAGGACTGCCGGTGCCAGATCGAGAAGGCGGGTGAGGCCTGATGTCCGAGCCGAAGATCTCCCCGGTCGAGGCCCTGTCGCCAGCGTCACGCGCGTACGGGGAGATCGGGCCCCGGTCCGAGAAGCCTCACTGGGGCATGGTGGTCGACCAGGAGCGCTGCATCGGCTGCTGGTCGTGCGCCATCATCTGCAAGAGCGAGAACGACCTTCCGCTCGGCATGTGGTGGAACCGGATCCTGACCGAGGGCGAGGCGATGGACCAGCCCGAGGTCGTCCGCAGCGAGGGCCTCGAGATGCACTGGCTCCCGCTCGCCTGCCAGCACTGCGAGAACGCGCCGTGCGTGAAGGTCTGCCCGGTCCAAGCGACCTACCACCGCGATGACGGCCTGGTGATGCAGGACACCGAGCGCTGCATCGGCTGCCGCTACTGCATGATCGCCTGCCCGTACGGCGTCCGGAACTTCAATTGGGGCGCACCGGTCCGGCCAACACCGTACGACACGGGCATGGTCCCGGCCCGCCCCTGGGCACCGTCGAGAAGTGCACGATGTGCGTCCACCGCCTCGTCGAGGACCAGGTGCCATCGTGCGTCTGGTCGTGTCCGGCCCAGGCCCGGATCTTCGGGGACCTCAACGATCCCGACAGCCGGATCAACGAGTTGATCCGCGACCGCGAGGCCACGGTCCTCCTCGAAGAGGCCGGCACCCTTCCCTCCGTGTCCTACCTGCCGCCCCGTCGGAGGTCCCCGCTGTGAGTGCCGCGACGCCCGCCGTCCCCTCCTCCCCTGCCACAACCGACGACCGGGACGCCTCCCGAAGCCGCCGCCGCCTCGCGCTGACCGCCTGGATCGCGCTGCTGCTGGCCCTCATGGCCATCGGCATCGGCGCCTTCGGCTACCAGTTCATCAACGGCCTCGCCGTCACGGGCATGCGCAACATCGTGATGTGGGGCCAGTACATCCTCTTCTTCATGTTCTTCGTCGGCCTGTCGGCGGGCGGCCTGATCGTGGCCTCAGCGGGCAAGCTGTTCGGCGTGAAGGCGTTCAAGCCGATCACCCGGCTCGCGGTGCTCGAGGCGACGGTCGCCGTCATCCTCGCCGCGACCTTCATCCTCCCCGACCTCGGCCGGCCGGAGCGGATCCTGAACATCCCGCTCTACTTCAACCCCACGTCGCCGATGGTCTGGGACATCGCGATCGTCACCATCTACATGGCGATGTCGGCGTTCTACGTCTGGCTCTACTGCCGGGCCGATCTTGCGCGGCGCGGGTCATGGCTGGCCCTGGGCACCGGGACCTCGGAGCGGACGATGCGGCGCGAGGAGCGCACGAAGACCGTGATGGCCTGGATCGCGCTGCCCGCGGCGATCATGCTCCACTCGATCACCGCCTGGATCTTCGGGCTCCAGATCAGCCGCGGCTTCTGGTACACCTCGATCATGGCGCCGATGTTCATCACGTCGGCACTCGTGTCCGGCATGGGCCTCGTGATCTGCCTCGCGTTGGTGGTGCGGCGGCTCGGGCGGATCACGTTCACGAACGATCTCGTGGCCATGCTGGGCGGCCTGCTCGGCGTGTTCATCGCCGTTGAGGCCTTCCTGCTCCTGGCCGAGTACCTCACGGCGCTCTACCCGGGCGCCCCCGAGGCGGAGGCGGCCCGCCGGATGCTGTCAGGACCGTATCTGCCGCTGTTCCTGGTCGAGGTGCTGTTCGGCCTCGCGATCCCGTTCGCCATCCTTGCCACGCGCCGGCTGCGGACAACGCCTGCCTGGGTGGCGGTCGCGGCCGTGATCGCGATCATCGGGATCTTCGTGCACCGGCTCAACCTGGTGCTCAACGGCCTCTCCTTCGCCAACATCGACCTGCCGCCCGGGCTCCCGATCGGCACGCCGCAGGAGGGCGCGTCCTTCGCGATGAGCTACTTCTATGTGCCCACCGTCATCGAGTGGCTGGTCGTGACCGGTGTCCTCGCGTTCGGCGGGCTGCTGTTCACGGCAGCCGTCTGGTACCTGCCGCTCCAGGAGTCGGAAGCCCACTGACGTCCCTCACGGGCGCTCGTGGTCAGCCGGACGTGCCCGGTCGACCCCTGCGTGCGGCGGGTGTCGCTCCGCCGGTGGCCGCCCCGGCGCCGGGCACAGGGGCGTCCGCCGTGGTGCCATGGGGCACACGCCCGGCATCGGGCGCCCCGAAGACCACCGTGTTGCCGCTCGACGCGCCGAGCTCCTGCAGGATCCGCAGCTGGAGCAGGCCCGGGTTGTCGGCCATGGCATGCCCTGCGTTCGCGAGGTTGCGCAAGGTCGCCGTCTCGCTGCGCGCGCGCTCCAGCGCCGCCTCACCGTCCTTGCGCGCCGCGACCACGCCCGAGTAGGCGCGCTTGAGCTCGCCGGGCAGCATGACGTCGCGCACGTCCACGTCGAGCAGGTCCACGCCCAGCTCCGCGATGCGCCCTGCCACGGCTTCCCTGATCTCGGCGCCCATCGCCGTGCGCCCGGCGATCGCCTCGTCCAGCGTCCGTCGTGCGATCGCGTCGCGCAGGGCGAGCTGCAGCCACAGGTAGACCGTCCTGCTGTAGGCGGCATCGCGGGTGATCGCGGCAACCGGATCGCCCACGGCGTACCGGGCGACGAGACTCACCTTGGCGGCCACGCCGTCCGACGTGAGCACCTCCTGGCCTTCGACCGGCGTGGTGGTGGGACGAAGGTCGAGCGGCTGGATCTCCGAGAACCGGGCGAACGTCCAGTGCACGCCCGGATCGACGAGGCCGGCCAGCTTCCCGCGCTGGAAGCGCAGGCCACGCTCGTAGTCACGGACCGTCACCAGACGCACCTGGCGCACGACCTGGACGATGGTGATCACGATCGCCGCAACCACCAGGAGCGGAAGCACGAGTTCCACGGACACCCCCAACAGCGACGAGCACGCCGGGCCGGATCACGTGCCGGCGGCGGAGGGCCCGGAGCCCTGCAGGGCCGCCAGCGCGCTGCGTTGCCGCCGATCCGGCCCCACGAGCGTGATGCAGGAATCGAACCTGCCGTACCAAGCGCCCCGACCGATGACGGAACCGGGTCGGGCCGATGCCGTCCCCAGCCGCGCTGCCGTGGCGCCCGTGGAATCTACTCCGGCGTGCAAGGGCCGGACAAGGTGCCTTCCGGCCCGCTCCCGGGTCGACAGGCGGGCCCGGGCACGCTCGGCGTGGGGGGGTTTGACAGCCTCCGCGATGTGCGCAGACACTCTTCCCGTCAGGGCCATCGCCCGGCCCGTCCCCGCCCGCGGCCAGCCCCGCCGCCCCTCCCGGAGGTTGTCCACATGTCCATCGTCTCCCGCTTCCTCGCCCCGCGCGCGATCGCACGCGCCCACTGCGACCTGCCGTGCGGCGTCTACGACCCGGAGCAGGCCCGCATCGAGGCCGAGTCGGTCTACCGGATCACCGAGAAGTACCTCGCCAACGAGGATGCAGCGTTCCGGACGCGCGCCCTCGCCATCCGCGAGAAGCAGGCCGACCTCGTCAAGCACCACCTCGACACGCTCTGGCACGACTACTTCAAGCCGGAGCACCTCGACGCCGTGCCGAACCTGCACGACCTCTTCTGGAACGCCAACAAGCAGGTGTCCAAGGTCAAGGGCTCGGTCAGCATCGACGACGCCAAGAAGCTGCTGGACCTCATCGACGAGGTCGATGCGGCCTGGAAGGCCACCGGCGGCCACACCAAGACCCGCGTCGCCGGCCGCCCCGGCTGATCGGCGGCGTCCGCGCCACACCGGCCCAGCGCCGCACCAGCGCTGACGCACACCAGGGGCCCCGTCGCGAGACGGGGCCTCGTCGTATCCGGAGGTTCCATGGTCCAGCGTGTCGTCCGGGGCGCCGCCCGCCCCAGCGGGTCCCCGCGCGGGCCGTGGCGGGTGACGGTCGCCGAGGCGTCGATGCTGCCCGCGATCGAACCGGGCGACTGGCTCCTGGTGGACCCGACCACGCGCCATTGGCCCCGGCGTGGCACGCCAGTCGTGTTCCGGGAGCCCGGGACCGGCGGCCTTGCGATCAAGCGCGTCGCGGCGCGCCCGGGCGACTGGGTCCGCTTCGCCGACGGGTGGCTGCAGCTGGCCGATGACGAGGCCTGGCTGCTCTCCGATGCCACCGACGACGAGGCCGAGGCCGCGGGCTGGGGCAGGCCCCTTGACTCCCGGACATACGGACCGGTCGCGGTGGATGCCCTCGTCGGGCGGGCCTGGTTCCGCTATGGACCGCTTCCCCGCCTCGGCCTGATCGCGGGGAGCACGCGTTCCGCGGGCTGACGTCCGCCCCACCCGGCGCAACGCCGGCGACATCCCGGACAGTCCGGCCTAGGATCGGCTCCATGGACGACCTCCGAGCCGCACTCCGCCCCTTCGACGCCGACGCACCCCTGGGCGCTGCGCCCGATCCCTGGGACTACCTGCCCATGCCGGTGGTCCGGCCAGGGCCCCCGTGGGCGACCACAGAGTCCATCGCCGCGCAGCCCGCCGTCGCCGCCCGGATCGTGGAGCGGCTCATCGCTGACGGTTCCGCGGCCGCGTTGGCAGCGGCGATCCGCGAGGCGGCGGCAGCCGGCGCACCCGTGACCGTGACCGGGTGCGGGACCTCCGAGCACGCGGCGATGGGCGTGGCGGCCATCCTCGCCGACGGGTGGCGGGCCGCGGGCCTTCCCGGCAGCGGGCCGGTGAGCGCCCAGGCGTTTGAGCTGGCGCTGGAGCCCCCGGCGGGCGGACTCGTGATCGGCATCAGCCACGAGGGCGGCACGGGCGCGACGATCGCGGCCATGGCGGCGGCCCGCGAGCGAGGGGCGAGGACCGCAGTGATCACCGGGAGCGCGGCCTCGACGGCTGGCGTCGCCGCGGACATCACCCTTGCGACCGTCGAGATGGACCGCTCCTGGTGTCACACCATCGGGTACACCTCGCCACTCGTGGCGGCGACCGCGGTGGCCGGCATGCTCGCCGGCGGCACCCCGAGCCCTGACCGGCCCCGGGCACGCCTTCTCGACGGCATCGAGGCGGCATGGGTGGCCGACACGGCCGGCAGGCGCCCCGCGGAGACCATCGGCGCGACCGTCGGCGGGGCCGGCCACCTGCTGGTCATCGGGTCGGGCGTGGACCGGATCGCCGCCCGGGAGCTCGTCCTCAAGGTGGAGGAGGCGGCCCACGTCCCCTCCGCGGCCCGCGACCTCGAGACCTTCCTCCACGGACACCTGCCGGCGACCGGCGCGGGAACCGCGGCGATCTTCCTGCTCTTTGAGACGGGCCGGCCTGGAGACGCGGGCCCTCCGCCTGCGCCAGGCCCTGCGGGCAGCCGCCGCGACCGGCATCCGCCCCGCGGCGATCCTGGGCCGCGCGGCTTCTGCGCTGGTCCCGGCCGACCTCACGCCCGGCGGCCGGATCACCGTCCCGGACCAGCCCACGATGCCCAACGGTCCGGCCGCGCTCCTCGCCTCGGCGGGCCCGCTCCAGCTGGTGACCGTCGCGGTCGCCGCGGCACGGGGCACCAACCCCGACCCGATCCGCCGCGACGACCCGGTCTACCTGGCTGCCGCGGACGTGGCGGACGCGCCGGAGGACTGACCCGGCGGACCCGGTCGGCGCCCTGTCCGCCCGGCGGACCCGGTCGGCGCCCTATCCGCCCGGCGTCCTGTCCGGCCGGCCAGGCGTCGGGAGCGGCCACGGTCAGACGTCGAACAGCACTTCGGCGGCCAGGTCGATCATGTCGAGGTCGTGGGCTATGAAGTCCTGGAGCATGATCCGGGTCACGCCCGCGTCTCGGAACCGGCGGACCTGCTCGCGCGCCTCGGCGGCCGTGCCGTGGATCCAGCGTGCCTTGCGCACCTCGAACCACTCCGCGAAGCCGTCCGCGTCACCCCCGAAGGCCCGCACCAGGTCCGCCTCGCGGCGACGGACCTCGGCCTCGTCGCGCCCGATGAGGACCCCGACCATCGCCGAGTGCACCAGCGTCCCCGGGTCGCGCCCGGCATCGCGCACGGCCGCGTCAAGCGCCGCGTACTTCTGGACGACCTGGGCCGGGCTCGCCGACGACAGGTTGAACTCGTCCGCGTAGCGCGCCGCGATCCGATAGGACCGCGGGGTCCCCTGCCCGCCGACGATCAGGTTCGGCCGGCCACCGTCCCGCCCGGGCACGTCGCCCGCCTTCGGCCGGAACAGTGAGTCCTCCACCGCCCAGTGCGACCCCAGGAACGACCAGCCGTCGGGGCCCTCCCACAGGCCGCGCACGATCTCGAGGGTCTCCTCGAGCATGTCCGCCCGCTCCCCGATCTCGCCGAACGGGAAGCCGTGCCGCCGGTGCTCGTCCGCATGCCAGCCGGCGCCCAGGCCCAGCTCCACGCGCCCGCCGCTCATCTCGTCCACGGTCAGCACGAGCCGCGCGAGGTTTCCCGGGGAGCGGAAGGTCACTGGCGAGACGAGAGACCCCAGCCTGATCCGCTGCGTGTCCCGGGCCAGACCCGCCAGCACCG
>CAVVJT010000005.1:0-135752 GCA_963748625.1 uncultured Chloroflexia bacterium
GCTCTCCGATGCCACCGACGACGAGGCCGAGGCCGCGGGCTGGGGCAGGCCCCTTGACTCCCGGACATACGGACCGGTCACGGTGGATGCCCTCGTCGGGCGGGCCTGGTTCCGCTATGGACCGCTTCCCCGCCTCGGCCTGATCGCGGGGAGCACGCGTTCCGCGGGCTGACGTCCGCCCCACCCGGCGCAACGCCGGCGACATCCCGGACAGTCCGGCCTAGGATCGGCTCCATGGACGACCTCCGAGCCGCACTCCGCCCCTTCGACGCCGACGCACCCCTGGGCGCTGCGCCCGATCCCTGGGACTACCTGCCCATGCCGGTGGTCCGCCAGGGCCGCCGTGGGCGACCACCGAGTCCATCGCCGCGCAGCCCGCCGTCGCCGCCCGGATCGTGGAGCGGCTCATCGCTGACGGTTCCGCGGCCGCGCTGGCAGCGGCGATCCGCGAGGCGGCGGCGGCCGGCGCGCCCGTGACCGTGACCGGGTGCGGGACGTCCGAGCACGCGGCGATGGGCGTGGCGGCCATCCTCGCCGACGGGTGGCGGGCCGCGGGCCTTCCCGGCAGCGGGCCGGTGAGCGCCCAGGCGTTTGAGCTGGCGCTGGAGCCCCCGGCGGGCGGACTCGTGATCGGCATCAGCCACGAGGGCGGCACGGGCGCGACGATCGCGGCCATGGCGGCGGCCCGCGAGCGAGGGGCGAGGACCGCGGTGATCACCGGGAGCGCGGGCTCGACGGCTGGCGTCGCCGCGGACATCACCCTTGCGACCGTCGAGATGGACCGCTCCTGGTGTCACACCATCGGGTACACCTCGCCACTCGTGGCGGCGACCGCGGTGGCCGGCATGCTCGCCGGCGGCACCCCGAGCCCTGACCGGCCCCGGGCACGCCTTCTCGACGGCATCGAGGCGGCATGGGTGGCCGACACGGCCGGCAGGCGCCCCGCGGAGACCATCGGCGCGACCGTCGGCGGGGCCGGCCACCTGCTGGTCATCGGGTCGGGCGTGGACCGGATCGCCGCCCGGGAGCTCGTCCTCAAGGTGGAGGAGGCGGCCCACGTCCCCTCCGCGGCCCGCGACCTCGAGACCTTCCTCCACGGACACCTGCCGGCGACCGGCGCGGGAACCGCGGCGATCTTCCTGCTCTTTGAACGGGCCGGCCTGGAGACGCGGGCCCTCCGCCTGCGCCAGGCCCTGCGGGCAGCCGCCGCGACCGGCATCCGCCCCGCGGCGATCCTGGGCCGCGCGGCTTCTGCGCTGGTCCCGGCCGACCTCACGCCCGGCGGCCGGATCACCGTCCCGGACCAGCCCACGATGCCCAACGGTCCGGCCGCGCTCCTCGCCTCGGCGGGCCCGCTCCAGCTGGTGACCGTCGCGGTCGCCGCGGCACGGGGCACCAACCCCGACCCGATCCGCCGCGACGACCCGGTCTACCTGGCTGCCGCGGACGTGGCGGACGCGCCGGAGGGCTGACCCGGCGGACCCGGTCGGCGCCCTGTCCGCCCGGCGGACCCGGTCGGCGCCCTATCCGCCCGGCGTCCTGTCCGGCCGGCCAGGCGTCGGGAGCGGCCACGGTCAGACGTCGAACAGCACTTCGGCGGCCAGGTCGATCATGTCGAGGTCGTGGGCTATGAAGTCCTGGAGCATGATCCGGGTCACGCCCGCGTCTCGGAACCGGCGGACCTGCTCGCGCGCCTCGGCGGCCGTGCCGTGGATCCAGCGTGCCTTGCGCACCTCGAACCACTCCGCAAAGCCGTCCGCGTCACCCCCGAAGGCCCGCACCAGGTCCGCCTCGCGGCGACGGACCTCCGCCTCGTCGCGCCCGATGAGGACCCCGACCATCGCCGAGTGCACCAGCGTCCCCGGGTCGCGCCCGGCATCGCGCACGGCCGCGTCAAGCGCCGCGTACTTCTGGACGACCTGGGCCGGGCTCGCCGACGACAGGTTGAACTCGTCCGCGTAGCGCGCCGCGATCCGATAGGACCGCGGGGTCCCCTGCCCGCCGACGATCAGGTTCGGCCGGCCACCGTCCCGCCCGGGCACGTCGCCCGCCTTCGGCCGGAACAGTGAGTCCTCCACCGCCCAGTGCGACCCCAGGAACGACCAGCCGTCGGGGCCCTCCCACAGGCCGCGCACGATCTCGAGGGTCTCCTCGAGCATGTCCGCCCGCTCCCCGATCTCGCCGAACGGGAAGCCGTGCCGCCGGTGCTCGTCCGCATGCCAGCCGGCGCCCAGGCCCAGCTCCACGCGCCCGCCGCTCATCTCGTCCACGGTCAGCACGAGCCGCGCGAGGTTTCCCGGGGAGCGGAAGGTCACTGGCGAGACGAGAGACCCCAGCCTGATCCGCTGCGTGTCCCGGGCCAGACCCGCCAGCACCGCCCAGGCATCGGTCGTCACCGCCCCGGAATCGCCCGGGAAGCTCTCGTAGTGGTCGGAACGGAAGAACGCCTCGTAGCCGGCGGTCTCGGCCCGCCGGACGATCTCGAGCTGCTGGGCATACGTGAGCCCCATCTGGGGTTCGGTCATCAGCGCGAAGCGCATGCTCGGTCCTCCCGCGGCAACTGGTTCTGCTTGACAGAACTATTCACCTGCCGTAAATACTTCATTTCATGCGAACCAATGTCAATCCCGCCCAGGCCGACGTCGAGGCCGATCCCGGCCGGGCGGCTGCCGAGGAGGCGGTCGCGAGTCTCAGCCGTGCCGTCGGCTCGCTGCGCTGCGCCGGCTCGCAACGCCTCGTGCGGCTCGGCATCAGCATGACCCATTTCCACGTCCTGACATTGCTCCGCCACCACGATGCCATGCCGATGAGCCGCCTGGCAGACGTGCTGGGCGCCTCGATGCCAAGCGTCACCGGCATCGTGGACCGGATGGAGGAGCGCGGGCTCGTCGAGCGGGTCCGCGTCCCCGACGACCGGCGCATCGTGCTGGTCCAGCCCACCCAGGCCGGGCTCGACCTCGTGGACGAGGCCGAGCTGATCGGCAGCGACGTGTTCCGCCGGGCGCTCGCTCGCCTCAAGGGGCGGGACCTCGCCGATCTCACCCGGATCACGAACCACCTGCGCGATGCCGTGGAGGCCGAGATGGCCACCCCGGGCGCCACCGAGGAGTAGCACGTGGAAGCACCCGTATCCATGGAGCACCACGACGGCCCGACCCATGGCCTCGGCGCGCTCGACCTGCCCCACCGGCAGAAGATGGAGATCCTGTTCGCCATTCTGCTCGGGCTCTTCCTGGGGGCGCTGGACCAGACGATCGTGGCGGTCGCACTGCCCACGATCGTCACCGAGCTCGGCGGCCAGTCCCTCTACACGTGGACGATCACGATCTACCTGCTCGCGTCCACGATCACGGTGCCGTTCTACGGCAAGCTGTCCGACCTGTACGGGCGCAAACCGCTGCTGATGATCGGCATCTCGATCTTCCTCGTCGGCTCGGCGCTGTCCGGGCTGAGCCAGAACATGACCCAGCTGATCATCTTCCGGGGCATCCAGGGCCTCGGCGCGGGCGCCCTGTTCCCGATCAGCCTCGCGGTCATCGGTGACCTCTTCTCCCCCCAGGAGCGCGGCAAGTACCAGGGCCTCTTCGGCGCCGTCTTCGGCATCGCCTCGATCCTCGGGCCGCTCCTCGGCGGCTGGCTGACGGAGAACGCGTCCTGGCACTGGATCTTCTACGTCAACATCCCGATCGGCCTTGCGGCTCTCGTCGTGATCGGGCGCCTGCTGCCGACCGTCAGGCGGCCGGACGCGTCGCGCAACCTCGACTTCCTCGGGGCCGGGGTCTTCACCGTCGCCGTCGGCTCCTTCCTGATCGGGCTGACCAACAAGCAGACGATGGACTGGGGCACCTTCGAGGTCGGCGGCCTGATCGCGATCGGCCTCGTGCTGTGGATGGTGTTCATCCTGATCGAGTGGAAGGCCAAGGAGCCGATCGTCCCGCTCGACCTGTGGAAGAGCCGGACGTACGCGTCCTCGATCATCGCGACGTTCCTGGTGTCGATCGGCTTCTTCGGCGCCGCCATCTGGCTGCCGCAGTGGTTCCAGTTCGTCCAGGGCGCCACGCCGACGAACTCGGGCCTCTACACCCTCGCGCTGCTCGCGGGCGTCATCACCACCTCGGTCGGCTCGGGCATCGTGGTGTCGCGCACCGGGAAGTACAAGGCCGTCATCGTGGCCGGCCTCGCCGTCATGGCGGGCGGCCTGTTCCTGATGTCCAACATCCAGGCGGACACGCCGCTGCCGGTCCTGTGGGCGTGGATGTTCATCACGGGCCTGGGCATCGGGCCAACGCTTGCCGTGTTCACGATCGTGGTCCAGAACGCGGTCCCGATGCGGTCGCTGGGCGTCGCGACGTCCAACCTGACATTCTTCCGCCAGATCGGCGGGTCGGTCGGGCTCGCCGCCCTGGGCACCATCTTCGGCCTCCGCCTGACCGAGGAGATCCCGAAGCAGATCGTGGCGGCCGGCGTGCCGGAACAGATCGTCGCCCAGTTCACGGGCCAGGGTGGGGCCGGCGCGGATGCCGCGGGCCTGTTCCAAGTGGGCAAGGACCTCGGTGCCACGATCCTGGCCGGCGCACCCGAGCAGTTCCGGACCGCCCTGGAGCCGATGATCGGCAAGATCGTCTTCGGCATCCACCAGGCGTACAGCCTGGCCGTCGGCGAGGTGTTCTTCGTCGGCGTGTTCACCACGCTCGCGGCCCTGCTCGTCACCGCCCTGTTCATGAAGCAGCTGCCGCTGCGCAAGACGATGGGGCCGAGGCCCGCCGGGGCGGCCGGCGCCGAGGCCGCCGTGGGCGCCGACCTCCTCGAGGAAGGCGTGCTGGAGGAGAACCCGCCGGTCGACTGAGGGCTCCGCCCCCCGCCGTGCTCGTCGACGCTGCGACCCGGTCACCCTTCGGGATGGCCGGGTCGTTCCGTGCGCATGCGGCTACCATCCCGGTTGTGACCGACCTGCTTGCCTTCCCACCCGAGCTGCTGGCCCCGGGCGCCTCGGCCGCATCGTTCCGTGCCGCGCTCGCCCTGGCCGACCTGCCGCCCGGCACCCTCCGACGCGTGTCGTTCGGGGACCACGACATCCTGCTGGCGCACACGGCGGCCGGCCTGTGCGCCGTGGACGACCGCTGTCCGCACATGTCGGCACCGCTCTCGCTCGGCGAGCTTGACGGCTGCGTCGTCGCGTGTCCGCTGCACGCGGGCCGCTTCGACCTGGCCTCCGGGGAGCCGGTGCAGATGCCGACGACCGGCGGCCTCCGCCCAGACGGGACGTACGAGCCCACGTGGGTGCCGCCCGGCCGGGAGCCGAAGGAGGATCCGCCGGGCAAGAAGACCGAGGCGCGCCGCCTGACCCGGATCCGGCGCTTCCGCTACTACCCAATGCGGGTGGTGGATGGCGTGATCGAGGTGGCGGTTCCCGACTGACGCCCGCGGTCCGGTCACCTGACCGCGCACCCGACCCCGGCCATCCGTTCTGGTTGTCGGCTGGCGGCCGAACGGGGTCGTGGGGCTGTCAGACCGGGCGCCTGGCGACAAGCCCGACACGTGGCGATTGGTGCGGCGTGCCAGACTGGGCGCGCAGCGGCAATCCATCACGCCGGGAACCCACTGCGGTCGCCATAGGAGAATTGGTGACGATCGGGAGCGCCTCAGGGGCCAGCCGCGTCCACGCCCGGGCGACCCGGACCTAGCGGTTGCGCTCCGCGACCAGGACGCTCCCGAGCACGATGACCGCGCCCACGATCTGCGCGGCCTCGAGCGTCTGGCCGAGCACCAGCCACGCGATCGCCGCGGCCATGATCGGCTCCGTCATGCCCATCACCGACGCCTGCGAGGCGCGCAGGTGCTGCATCGAGAGCACCACCAGCGAGAACGGCACCAGCGTCCCGGGCACCACCATCCACAGCATCGGCACGGCCGCCGGCACCACCGGTCCGCCGTCCCCCGCCAGCTGGATCGTGCCGCCGAACGTCGCGAACGGGAAGTCCCAGACGGGCTGGACGATCGCCCAGAAGAGGGCCGCGAAGCCCATGCCCCACATCGTGAGCGACACGGGATCGCGGGGGGCCGGTCCCCGGACCTGGCGGTCACCAGCGATGAAGTAGAACGAGACGGAGACCGCCGCACCGAAGGCGCACAGCACCCCGAACGGATCCAGCGCCAGCCCGGTCCAGACCTGGCCGACGATCGCCAGGCCCACCAGCGCCGTCGCCAGGGCCACCCACACGATCCGTTTGGTGGGGTACCCGTAGCCGAACCGGAACCAGATGGCCACCATCAGGGGCGATGTGAACTCGATGAGCAGCGCGATCCCGATCGGGATGGTCATGATCGACACGAAGTAGAGGAACTGGGTGAAGGCGATGCCGACCACGCCGTAGGCCACCAGCAGCGTCAGTTCTGTGCGCCGGATCCGGAGGGCGGACCGGTTGGTCAGGGCCACGAAGGCCAGCAGGATCAGGAACGACCCGGTTGCCCGCAGCTGGGAGAGGTCTGACGCCTCCAGCCCGGCGAGCAGCATCGACTTGACCACGGTGCCGTTGAGCGCGAAGAGGAGCGCTGCAAACAGGTAGAGCGCGTACCCCCGCGCGGGGTGGACGGCCCGCGCGGGCTCGACCCCGGGAAGCGGCTCGGCGAGGTCGGTCACCCGGCGAGGTCCGTCACCCCGAGATGCCGTTGGCCTCCGCGTAGGCGGCGCAGATCCTGGCGGCCTCCACGGGGTCGTCGGTCACCTGCAGCAGGGCGAGGTCGGCCTCGCTGATGGACCCTGCGGGCAGCTGGACGTCCCGCATCCAGGCCAGGAGCCCATCCCAGTAGGCATGACCCACCAGCACCACCGGGAAGTTGCGGATCTTGCGGGTCTGGATGAGGGTCAGGCTCTCGAACAGCTCGTCGAGCGTGCCGAAGCCGCCGGGCAGGATCACGAAGGCGTCCGCGTACTTGACGAACATCGTCTTCCGGGCGAAGAAGTAGTGGAACTCGACCGATAGATCGACGTAGTGATTGAGGTGCTGCTCGTGCGGCAGCTCGATGTTGCAGCCGATCGACAGGCCGCCGGCCTCATGGGCGCCGCGATTGGCAGCCTCCATCGTGCCCGGACCGCCACCCGTGATCACCGCGAAACCGGCCGCCGCCAGTTCGGCGCCCACCCGCCGCGCCGCCTCGTACTCCGGGCTGTCCTCCGCGGTCCGCGCGGAGCCGAAGACCGCCACCGCCTTGCCGACGCCGGCGAGGGCCTCGAACCCCTCCACGAACTCCGACAGGATGCGCAGGGCACGCCAGGGCTCCTCGTCGAGGAAGGCGGGCCGCCCGGGTCGGCTGCCCAGGAGCCGCTCGTCCTCGGTGGGGCGTGGACCGCCCAGGCGCGCCCGGGTCTCAGGGCGCATGGACACGCGGCCACTGCGGAACGTGCGCGAGCCAGGCGGGTGCGGAGCCGGGCGATCGTCGGTGCTCATGCGGTCAGGATGCCACTCCACGCAACGCCACGTGGTCCCCAGACGTCCCAGTCCTCGGCATCGACACGCGACCCCCGGCCGACCGGGCCGCGCCGAGCCCTGACCACGCCGGCATCCGCCCTCGAAGGTGCACCGCCGTGAACCCGACCCGCATGTCACCCCGGCTCCGCCTGTCACGTCCGCTCTCCGTCCTGCTTGCCCTGGCGCTCCTGGCTGCAGGGTGTGCCGAAACACCACTTCCCTCGGGGTCGACCGTGCCGGGGACACCGGTCCCCCAAGGGTCCGTGAACGACGGGCCCGCCGTCTCCACGCCGGCACCGACGCCCGCCGTGACACCCCTGCCGACACCCACACCGAGCCTGGCACCGGCTGAGCTGGCTCCGGGCTCGGCCGCCATCACCGTGTCCGACCGCCTGCGCGTGCGCTCGCAGCCGCGGGTGAGTGACGACTCGGCCCGGTATGAGCCCCTGCTGCCGACGGGGACGGAGCTCCTCGTCATCGAGGGACCGGTCCGCGCATCCGGGTACGACTGGTACCGCGTCGCGCCGCTCTCCCTGACGCTCAGCGGCGGCGTCAACGAGGGCTGGGTGGCCATCGCCGATCACGACGGCACCCCATGGGTTGCCTCCGCCGGTGATCCGCTCGCCGGCCTCGAGTTCGCGCGATCGGCGGTGACCCGCTCCGCCGGCGGCGTGCGGGAGGCGAAGCAGGCCGCGCAGTCGGTCAATGCGTTCGCCGTGGACATGTACGGGCGCCTGCGGACGGATGCCTCGGCCAAGCTGGACGGGAAGAACATCGTGTTCTCCCCGACCAGCATCGCGCTCGCCCTGGCCATGGCCCGGGCCGGAGCCCGCGGAACGACGGCGAGCGAGATGGACGACGTACTGCGCGCCGACGGCTGGAAGCCACTGGCTGCCCGGCTCAACGCGCTGGATCAGGAGCTCGCCGGGCACAACGCGACGTGGACCGACTACGACAAGAACACCCACGCCCTGTCGCTGCGGATCGCGAACACCGCCTTCGGCCAGCGGGGCTACGCCCTCGAGCAGGCCTTCCTCGATGCGATCGCCGAGGGGTTCGGCGCGCAACTCGGGCTCGTCGACTTCGAGGCCGATCCTGAGGCGGCCCGGCAGGTCATCAACGCGTGGGTCAGCCGCCAGACCGCACGGCGCATCCCGGAGCTGCTGGTCCCGGGCAACGTGACCAGTGACACGCGCCTCGCCCTCGTGAATGCGATCTACCTCAAGGCGAACTGGCAGTTGGAGTTCGACCTGGACCGCACGGCGGACCGGACGTTCACCCGGCGTGACGGGAGCAACGTGGACGTCCCGACCATGTCACTCGATGGGGCCCAGGAGGTTCCCTACGCGAGCGGCTCCGGCTGGAAGGCGACGGAGCTCAGGTACACGGGTGCCGATGGCACGACGCCGCTCGCGATGACGCTCATCCTCCCCGACAACCTCGCCGCCTTCGAGCGCGGGATGACCTCTGCGAAGCTGGACTCGATCGTCGCCAAGCTCGGGACGGAGCGGACGCGGATCTCCCGCACCAGGCACGGCAAGGCCGACGAGTGGGGTATGGCCTGCCCGTACTACGCCTACCAGACGCGGCTGTTCCTGCCCCGCTTCGGGGTCGACACCCGGGCCAGCCTGGTCCCCGTCCTCAAGCGGATGGGCATCAAGGCGGCGTTCGATACGGCCGGGGCGGACTTCTCGGGAATCACGGGGGAGAAGTCGCTGTTCATCTCCGAGGTGATCCACCAGGCCAACATCGACGTCGACGAGAAGGGGACCGAGGCCGCCGCCGCGACGGCCATCCTCTTCGACACCACCGGTGGCTGCGGCCCGGCGGCTCCGCTCAAGACCGTCACGCTGCGCCTCAACCGGCCGTTCCTGTTCGCCGTGCGTGACGTCGGGACGGGCGCCATCCTGTTCATGGGTCGCGTCATGAACCCATCGGTCCGCAAGTAGGCTCCGGCTGCTGCCGGCGGGAACCGTCCTTACTTCGGCTTCGCCAGCCAGGCCTTCCAGGCCGTCTCGTCCTTGCCGGCGGTCAGCTCGTCGCCGTAGCGGACGAGGGGCAGGCGGATGAGCCGGGCGTCGGCCAGAAGACGTGCAGTGATGCCGGCCGTGTCGGTGGACAGGTAGCCGAGCCCCTGCTCCTTGTATGGCCGGCTCTCGGTGTTGAGGAGCGCGGCGGCCCCGAGGCGGTCCGTGAAGCGGCGCAGCTCACCCGGGGCGATCGGCTTCTTGCGCAGGTCCACGAAGTGCACCACGATCCGCCGCTCCCGGAAGAAGCGGAGGGCGGCCCGCGTGGCGTTGTCGTCCTCGAAGCCGAACACCTGGATGTTCGGCATCTTCTTGGTCGGCGTGTTCCCAAGCGGTGCAGGCACGGTCTCAGGCCTCCCTGGGCTCGAGCGCGATGACAGGAATGGTGCGGTCGGTCCAGCGGGCGTACATCTCGAACCCGGGGTAGGCGCGGGCGGCCAGGGCCCACAGGCGGGCGCGCTCGTCGCCGGTGGTGACGCGCGCACGGGCGGGCCGCTCCTCCTGGCCCACCAGCACGGCGACATCCGGCCGGGCGCGCAGGTTGCCCACCCATGCGGGCTCGCGGTCGGAGCCCGCGTTGGAGCCGATGACCACCAGGCGCGACCCGTCCTCGATGGCATAGAGGGGGATCTCCCGCCGCTTGCCGGTCGATCGGCCGGTGGTGATGAGGATCACGTTGAGGACGCCCAGGTTGCGCCCGATGAACCAGCGGCCGCCCGTCCACCGGTAGACGTGCGGGTGCAGGCGTGTGATGACACGGCTCGTGCCGATCCTGCCGATCAGCCGGTAGAAGCCCTCGGAGCGTTGCGTCACCATCGGAGCGCAGGGTAGCGCCCCGCCCCGTACCATGGGCGGCCAGGAGGTTCCCACGTGAGTGTCTGGTTCACCGTCCAGCTCGATGATCGCCCCGGCGCGCTCGCCGAGGTCGCGCAGGCGCTGGCCGAGCGCGCCGTCAACATCACCGGCATCGTGGGGGTGGCCGAGGACACCGACGGCGCCCTGATGCTGACCACCAGCGACGCGGCTGCCACGCGCGAGGCCTTCTCGGCGCTCGGCACGACGTTCGAGGAGCACGATCCGGCCAGCGGTGGCGAGCCGTCGGGCTTCACGATCAGCTCCATCGTCGCCGGCCGCGCCGGCTGAGTCCACCACCAGCACCCGGCCCGAGTCAGCCCCGGAGCGCTGTCGATGCCCCGCCGCCATCCGCAACCGCTGCCGCCCGCGGTCGCCGTCCGCCTGGAGCTCCTCGATGAGCCGGGCGCGATCGCGGCGCTTTCGCGCGCGCTCGGCGAGGCCGGGGGGCGCATGCGCGCGCTCTCGACCGTGCGACGTGGCGGACGTGCGGGCGTCGCGCCCGATGCCCCCACCAGCGTCACTGTTGAGGTGGAGGTGGAGGATGCGGACGAGGCGACGGTGGTGGCCGCCCTCGAAGGGGTCCGCGAGGTCGAGACCATCCACATGACCCGTGCGATGGGCAAGGTCTTCGGCAAGCGGGTGATCGTGATCGGCGGCGGAGCGCAGGTCGCCCAGGTCGCGCTGGGCGCTGTGACGGAGGCCGACCGCCACAACCTGCGCGGCGAGAAGATCTCCGTGGACACGATTCCCCTCGTGGGCGAGGACAACATCGCGTACGCCGTGCGCGCCGTGGCCGACCTCCCTCGCGCCCGGATGCTGGTCCTCGCGGGATCGATCATGGGCGGTGACATCAGCCGCGCCGCGGACGAGCTGCGCGCCGTCGGCATCCCGATCATCGCGCTCAACATGGTCGGCTCCATCACGGAGCACGTGGATCTCGTCATCAGCGACCCGGTGCAGGCCGGCACGATGGCGGTCATGGCCGTGGCCGACACCGCAAGCTTCGAGCTGGCCAAGCAGAAGGGCCGCCGGTACTAGCCATGCGCATCGCGACCTGGAACGTCAACTCGCTCAAGGCCCGCCAGGAGGCCGTCGAGAAGTGGCTGGAGCGGGCCGCGCCCGACGTGCTGCTGATCCAGGAGACCAAGCTCTCGGACGCGGACGCGCCCGTCATGCCGATGCGCATGCTGGGCTACGAGATGGCCCACCACGGCGAGGGCCGCTGGAACGGGGTGGCGATCCTGTCCCGCGTGGGCATCGAGGACATCGTCACCAACTTCGGCGACGGGCCCGTGCGGGACTCCAGCGCCGGGTCGGCGCTCGCGGTGTCCGAGGACGACTTCGACCCGTTCGGCGAGGCGCGCATGGTGTCCGCCGTGTGCGGTGGCGTGCGCGTGGCCTCGCTCTACGCCCCCAACGGCCGAGAGGTCGGCTCGCCGTTCTTCGAGGGCAAGTTGCGCTGGTTCGACCGGCTCCTGCGCTGGCTGGAGGAGACGCAGACGCCCGACACGCCGCTCGTGCTGGGCGGTGACTACAACGTGACCCCGGCCGACATCGACGTCTGGAGCCCGGCCAGGGCGCACGGCGGCACCCACGTGTCCGCACCGGAGCGCGAGGCACTCGCCCGTCTCCGTGCCTGGGGCCTGACGGACACCTACCGCGAGCACAACCCCGAGAGCGGCCGGTTCTCGTGGTGGGACTACCGCGCCGGGATGTTCCACAAGAACGAGGGGATGCGGATCGACCTGCTCTACGCGACGGCGCCCGTGGCGTCGCGGGTCACCTGGGCGGAGATCGACCGCGAGGCCCGGAAGGGCCCGCCGACCCCGTCGGATCACACGCCTGTGGTGATCGACCTCGACGAGGCAGGCCGCCCGTTCGACGCCGGCTGGGAGGGTGCGCTGACGCGGATCGCCGCCCGGAGTCGGCCCAGGGGCTGACACCGTGCCTAGTGTCTCGTGCCGCCAATGCCCGGCGGATACCCCTGCGTGCCCGTGCCGCTGATCGGAAGGGGCATCACCGGGCGTCGCCCACGACGGCTGCTGCCGTGCGCACCCGGCACGCACACGGAGCGGTGACGTCGCGGGATGTGCGCCCCGGGCTCCGCCCGTGCGCTCCGCCAGGGTCCCGAGGGCACGACCTGCGCACCAGCCGCGCATCGAGCGCTCCGGCCGCACCGTGTGGCCGTCCGGCGCGCAGCCGGACGGCGACAGGACCCGGACGGCGCCAGGACCCGGAGCGGCGGTCCGCACGCCGCGAGCGACCAGCGAATCGGGACACTAGCCCTGCGCCACCAGCAGCCCGGGCGCCCGGAGGCGTAACGCGCCGGGGCGACATCGCGTCACACCACAGCGTCCGCGAGGTGGTGAGATGCTCCGTGCCGCACTCCTGTGCATTCCATTCCTTGTCCTGGCCTGCGCCGGACCCTCGGTGCCAACACCGAGCACAACGGCGACATCGAACCCTTCCACTCCCGGTGCCACCGGCGGTGTCGCCTCACCGGCACCACCGACGCCCGCGCCCGCAGCCCCATCCCCGGCGGCCACGCGCACGCCCCGACCAGCGTCGGAGGCCCCGACGTTTGCGCCATCGGCCACGCCTGCCACAACCCCGGCTACCCCTGCGCCGACCGTCACCCCGTCTCCGGCGGCGAGTGCACGCCCCGCACGCTGGGTGAAGGCGGGCAGGTTCAGCTCGCCGCGGCAGGACACGCAGCTCGCGCTGCTGGGCAACGGCCAGGTCCTCGCCGCGGGCGATGAGCCCACGTGCGGAATCGAGGCCGGCCCCAGCGACACCGCGGAGCTCTGGCGGCCACGCACCGGCAGCTGGCGCCGGACGGACAGCATGCCCAGCACCCGGACCCTGACGCAGCTCATCGCCTTGACCGACGGCAGGGCGATGGTCACCGGTGGCGCGAACCGGGACTACGTCGCCAAGTCCAGTACGGCCGTCTACGACCCGGCGACCCACCGGTGGTCTGCCTCCGGCCTGCTCAGCACCGCCCGGATGAACTTCGCGGCCGCGGCACTCCCCGGTGGCGGGGCGCTGGTCGCAGGGGGCCTGCTCATCGACAAGGGGCAGGACGGTCGTGCCCTCCGCACCGTGGAGCAGTGGGACCCGGGAACCGGCCGGTGGTCGCAGATCGAGCCGATGGCGAACGTCAGGATGGATGCGGCCGCCGTGACCCTCGCGGACGGCCGCGTGCTGGTCGTGGGCGGGTACCCGTCCTGGGGCGCGGATCGGCCACTCGCGACCGCCGAGATCCACAACCCCGGTACCGGGCGCTGGCGGTCCGCCGGCTCCCTGTCTCAGGCGCGCGAGGGCTTCTCGCTCGTGGCCCTGCCGGGTGGCGGGGCGCTGGTTGCGGGAGGCAGGGCGAACGAGGACTGGGCCGAGCTCTTCGACCCCGCGACCCGCACCTGGTCACGGGTGAAGGGCACCGCCCCGTCCGGTGCGTTGCCCGGGATGGCGGTGCTGCAGGACGGACGCGTGCTCGTCGTGTCGGGCGACACCGCCAAGCTGTGGGACCCGGCCACCGGTCGCTGGAGCCGGACGGCGCCCCTCCCGGGCGGCATGTGGGAAGCGTCGGCGGTGCTCCTCGACGACGGGTCAGTCCTGGTCGGCGGGGGCTGGACCGAGCCCACCCCACAGGGTGAGACCGGGGGCTGCGAGTCGTACAGCAGCCGGACCTGGCGGTACGTGCCCGGCCCGTGAGGCGGACGACGGCCGTGCAGGCACGACCGTCTGACCCGCGACCGCCTGGACTGGGCATCCTCGGCAACGGTGTCCGATGCGGGATTCGCACGGTGCCACCAGCCTGTGTCGCATGTCCGAATCCGCTCTCAGTACCCGGCGCGCCCTGCTCACGGGCGAGGTGTCCGGGCAGCCGGCTCCCCGCACCTACACCAACCGCCGCGGGCGTCAGCCCGCGGCGCATCCGTGCTGCCTTGCCCGCCCGGCGTCAGCCCGCCGTCCCCATGGGCAGGAGCGGCGCGGTCCCCCATTCGATCTCGGCGGCCGCCTTGGTGACCGTTGTGCCCGCCTCGCCGCGGAGCATCGCGCCCGCATCGGCGAGCGACCCGATCGCCGCGAAACCGCCCGTCTCCCCCGCGAACCGGCAGGCCGCCTGCACCTTGGGCCCCATCGACCCCGCCGCGAACCAGTGCCCGGTGAGGTCCACGGGCGACGCGCGGCGGATCGGCCAGGCGTTGGGCGTGGCCCAGTCGGCGTAGACCGCGTCCACGTCGGTGAGCATCAAGTACGCATCGGCATGGAGGGACTGGGCCAGGAGCGCGCCCGCGAAGTCCTTGTCGATGACTGCCTCGACCCCCTCGTACGTCCCGCCCTCGTTCGCAACCACCGGGATCCCGCCGCCGCCCGCGCACACCACGAGGACGCCCTCGCGGACCAGCAGCTCGATCACCCCCAGCTCCAGGATCTTGCGCGGCTGGGGCGACGGGACCACCCGCCGCCACTTGAGGCCGTCGGGCGCGATGGACCAGCCCTTGTCGGCCGCGAGGCGGTCGGCCTCCGGCTTGTCGTACACCGGGCCGATCGGCTTGGTGGGCTTCGCGAACGCGGGGTCATCCCGGCCCACCTCGATCCGGGTGAGCAGCGTTGCCAGCGCCCGGCTGGGCCCCAGGAGGTTGCCCAGCTCCTGCTCGAGCAGGTAGCCGATCATCCCCTCCGACTCGGCATCGAGGATGTCGAGCGGGTAGGTCTCCTCGGGGTGGTAGGCGGCGTTCTGGAGGGCCAGGAGGCCCACCTGCGGACCGTTGCCGTGGGTCAGGATCAGGTCGTGGTCCTGGGCGATGGGCAGGAGCGCCCGAGCGGCGATCGCCACGTTCGCGCGCTGGTTCTCGGCGGTGAGCGGCTGGCCCCGGCGCAGGAGCGCATTGCCCCCGAGCGCAGCGACGACGCGCATCAGCGCTCGCCGTCGCGGTGCAGGGTGGCCACCAGGACGGCCTTGATGGTGTGCATCCGGTTCTCGGCCTGGTCGAACACGATCGATCCCGGCGCCTCGAAGACCTCGTCGGTCACCTCCATGGCCGTGAGGCCGTGGCGCTCGAACATCTTCCGGCCGACATCGGTCTCGAGGTCGTGGAAGGCCGGCAGGCAGTGCATGAACTTGACGTCCGGGTTGCCCGTGGCAGCCACCATCGCGCCGTTCACCTGGTAGGGCCGCAGGAGTGCGACCCGCTCGTCCCAGACGGCCTCGGGCTCGCCCATGGACACCCAGACATCGGTGTAGAGCACGTCCGCGCCGTGGACACCCTGCTCGACGTCCTCCGTCACCGTGATCCGGGCGCCACTCGCCTGCGCATGCTCCTGGGCCCAGGCGAGGAAGTCCTCCCGCGGCCAGACGGCCCGCGGCGCCACGATGCGCAGGTCCAGCCCCATGGTGGCGCAGCCGATGAGGATCTCGTCACCCATGTTGCTCCGGGCATCCCCGACGTAGGCCAGGGTGACGTCCTTGAACGGCTTGGCGATGTGCTCGCGGATGGTGAGCAGGTCTGCGAGGACCTGGGTGGGGTGGTCCTCGTCGGTGAGGCCGTTGTAGACCGGCACGCCGGAGTACAGGGCCAGCGCCTCGACATCGGCCTGGCGGAAGCCCCGGAACTCGATCGCGTCGTACACGCGGCCGAGCACCCGGGCGGTGTCCTTGACGGACTCCTTCTTGCCGACGTGGCTGCCCGTGGGCCCCAGGTACGTGACGTGGGCGCCCTGGTCGTACGCGGCCACCTCGAAGCCGATACGGGTGCGCGTGCTGTCCTTCTCGAAGATCAGCGCGATGTTGCGGCCATGCAGGCGCTGGTACTCGCGGCGCTCGCGCTTCTCCACCTTGAGGGCGGCCGAGAGCTGGAGCAGGTACTCGATCTCCGCTGCCGAGTAGTCACGGAGCGTGAGGAACGAGCGGCCGAACACGTCCACGTGCGGGTCGAGAGCCATTGCCGAACTCCGGGTCCAGGTGGCGCAGCAACGGTCAAGGCCCGGACGCGCCGTGCCGGCGTCCGGGTCGATCTGTGGCGAGCGTGCACTGCGCCCGGGGTGGCTGTCATGGTCCCTCCGGCCCATAGGCGACGGTCAGGACGGCCGGGGTGCCGATCGCGCGCGTGCGCCGGAGGCCGCCGGGGCGCGGGGTGGTCCGTGGACGCGGCGTCCATGAAACGTCGGTCTCGGGGCCGGCAACCACCTGCTACCCGTCGCAGGGACGCCGAACCCCCGAGACTCCAGACCCGGCGTCCACGAAACAGCACCCGAATTGCCCAGACGCCATCGCCGGCGAGGATTCACAGACGCGGCGTCCATGACGAGGACCTGCGGCGGACGCCCTGCGGTCCTCAGACCGTCTCGGGCTCCAGGTCGGGGACGGTCATCGTCGCCCGCAGCACGCGCAGCGCGATGCCCCCGATCAGCAGGGCCACCACGATCGCCACGGCGAACGCGATCGCCACACCGGCCGGCACCAGCAGGTAGTGCACCGCCACGTAGAAGCTCACCGTCCCGTACAGCCCGGTCATCAGGCCGCGGAGCGTGGTCAGGGCGGCGTCACGTCCCGTCCGCAGGTGCTCGAACACGGCCAGGATCGACACGTACACCGGGAAGGTGGCCACAAGCCCGCTCGTGACCGGACCCAGCAGCGGGGCGATGGTCGTCAGCACCACGACCAGCGCCGTCCCGATGATGATCCTCGCGGGGAGATCCCAGCGAGGATGCGCCGCCGGACCGCTGCCAACCGCCGCCGGGAGAATCCGCAGCGTGCCGGTGATCGCCAGGAGCACCAGCACCACCAGCGCAGCGAACGGCCAGGCGAGGACAGGCTGGACCGCGATCGCCACCCCCGCGTAGCAGGCGGAGGCCAGCGCGAACGCAGCCATGGGCCCCCGGCGGCTGAGCGCGAGGTAGCCGAGACTGAAGCCGCAGATCCCGGCCATCCCCAGCAGCGTGCCCGTCGCCGCATCCGCTGCGAACGCCGGGCCGCTGCCCAGGGCGAGGAAGAAGAGGATCGGCCCGGACGTCAAGGGCAGCGAGACGATCCAGCCACCCACTGCCGGCCCCCACCGGCGTGAGGCGATGCTCGCGCCGCCAACGATCAGCGGCGTCAGGACCAGCTTGAGCAGGAGCAGCGGCACCT
The DNA here is from genome assembly GCA_963748625.1 of uncultured Chloroflexia bacterium. GTDB lineage: Bacteria > Chloroflexota > Limnocylindria > Limnocylindrales > CSP1-4 > CAIXZV01. The sequence goes on from CAVVJT010000005.1 coordinate 17,487, forward strand.
GTCCATGCTACCCGCGCCCAGCGGCCCCGACGCCTTGCGCACTGGCAACGCCCAGACGCCGCGACCGGCGCACCTGCCCCAAGCGCGCCGCTCCCGGCGACGCAGCCCGGACCCGTCAGTCCAGCGACACCGTCTGGTGCCAGGCCGGCACCTCCACGGTCAGCCCGAGCTCCTCCACCTTCGGCGCGAGCGCCTGCTGCGCCGGCGGGTCGCCGTGGACCAGGTAGACCCGTGACGGCACGCCCGGATCGCCGGCCTTGCGGCCGCGGATGAAGCCGCCCAGCCAGGCGAGCAGCTCCGGCTCATCGGCGTGCGCAGAGAACCCGTCGAGTGACTCGATCGTCGCGCGCACCTTGAGCTCGCGACCGTTGATCCGCGCTGACTCAGCGCCCCGCATGAGGTGCCCACCGAGGGTGCCCTCGCCCTGGTAGCCCACGAAGAGCACGGTCGCGGACGGGTCGTCGAGGAGCCGGGCGGCATGCCCCACGGACCGCCCGCCGGTGAGCATCCCGTTCGAGGCCACGATCACGTACGGCGGATGCGACCGCTCGATCCGCTCGGACTCCTGCACGTTCTGCACGACCCGCTGGCCAGGATAGTCGAGCGGCGCATGGTGGGCGTCGAGCAGGGCGCGCGTCTGCTCGTCATAGGCCTCTGGATGCGACCGGTAGATGTCCGACGCGGACTTCGCCATCGGTGAGTCCAGGTACAGCGGGATCTGCGGGATGCGCCCCGCCTCCACGAGTCGGCCAAGCTCCCAGACGATCTCCTGCGTGCGCCCGATCGCGAACGACGGGATGAGCAGCACGCCCTGTTTGCGGACAACGTCGTTGACGACGGCGGCCAGCTTGTCGACGGCGACATCGGCTGCCTCGTGCTCCCGGCCACCGTAGGTCGATTCACACAGGACGATGTCCGCCGCCTCGATCGAGGTGGGATCGCGCAGGATCGGCGTCCCGGGCCGGCCGAGGTCGCCCGAGAACAGGACCACCGTGTCCCGGCCGCCGCCGGGCCGCGTGAGGCGCATCCGGACGATCGAGGATCCCAGGATGTGGCCCGCATCGAGCAGGGTCACGTGGACGCCCTGGGCCACCTCGTGCTCCGCGCCGTAGGGAATGTGGCGCAGCAGCGGTAGCGTCGCGCCCGCGTCGTCCTCCGTGTAGAGGGGACTGCTCAGGTCCAGGTCCACCACTGGACCCGCGGCCCGCAGCAGGTCCTCGGGATCGGGTCCACCCGGACTCTCCGCTCCTTCGACCGCGAGCTCGAGCACGTCCTCGAACCGCTCCTCGTCGCGCTCCTCGCGCTCCGCCGCACGCTCGGGATCCCGCCGGTCCCGGCGGGCCTTTCGCTTGGCGAACTCCTCCTGGAGCCGCGCCGAATCAAGCAGCACGAGGCGGGCGAGCTCCGCGGTGGCGGCGGTGCACCACACGCGCCCGCGAAAACCCTCGTGCACCAGCAGGGGCAGCAGCCCGCAATGGTCGAGGTGGGCATGGGTGAGGACGACGGCATCGAGGGAGGCCGGATCAAACCCGAGGGGCACGCGGTTGCGCAGGGTCTCATCGGGACCACCCTGGAACATGCCGCAGTCCACGAGAACCCGGGCGCGGCCGGTGTCCACCAGGTGCCGCGAACCGGTGACGGTTCGGGCGCCGCCGAGGAAGGTCAGCTCCATGCCCGGATCGTGCCACACAGGGTGTACCCGGCGCTCCGCGCTTGTGCGACGATCATGCGGTGACACCGGCTGAGCGCCTCGCATCCCTCGAGGCTGTGTACCACCTGGCCAGGGACGCCCGCGACCGCCTCGACGTCGCCCGCGCCATCGGCCTGCCCGAGGATTCCTCCACGCTGGAGGCCGTCGCCCTGCGCACGTCCGCTGCCGTCCACGCCGCGCTCGAGGCCTTCATGCCCAGCGATGCCGCAGGTCTGGACGAGGAGGAGCAGCGGGTCCTGCGCACGATCCGCGAGGGGATCGAGGCCGCGGACACCTACGGCCTCCCGGTCGCGCCCGCGCTGGGCCCGGACCTCTGCACCGACCCGGACGCGATGCACGTGGCGCTCGAGGCCGGGGGCGACGTCCTCCAGGCCCACCTGGTGGCCTGCTTCGCGACGCTGGGCGAGGACCTGCGCATCGGGGACGAGCGCGTCACGCGCCTCCAGCTCATCGGCAGGCTGGGTCGGGAGCCCGATGTCGAGGCCCGGCGGACCCTGTTCCTGGCGCTGCGCCCGCTGTGGGATGTGGTCGACGGTGGCGGCAGGGGTGCATCGCCGTACCAGGTGCTGGTCGCACGCTCGTCCGAGCGATGGCGGCATGGCCACTCACCGATCGCACTCAACGCGACGGCCCTGGGGGTCCGGGCTGCCGATATCGAGTCCTGGGCCCTGACGGCCCTGACCGCCTGGCGGGCGGCCGTCGTGGAGCCCGCACGCACCCGCGGCGAGGCACTCATCGAGCCCTGGGACTGGTGGTGGGTCGCGGGCGAGTTGCAGCGGGCCGTGGATCCGATCCCCGTCTCCACGGCGCTGGAGGTCAACGCCGCCTACGCGGCCGCTCTCGGGGCCAACCTCGGGGCGCTCGGGGTGACGTTCGACACGCAGCCTCGGCCGGGCCGTCCCGCGGTGGCGATGGCGTTCACGACCTTCGGCGGGCGGCCGTACCTGCGTGACGACGGTGCGTGGGCACCGGGTCGCCCCACCGTCGTGATGACGAACTTCCGGGGCGGCTATGCGGAGCTCGGGGAGCTGGTGCACGAGACGGGGCATGCCCTCCACATCGCGGGCATCCGGACGCGTCCCGCGTATGCTGACTGGCCTGACAGCGATGCCCTCACCGAGGCGCTCGCCGATGTGCTCGCGCTTGATCTGACCGAGCCCGCCTGGCTGCGCCGCTGGCTTCCCGGGGCGCAGGTCGTCCCGGAGGCGACCGCGATCCGCAGCCGCTACGCGGACGTGGTGCTCGATGCCGCGTGGGCGATGTTCGAGCTCCGGATGCACGCGGCTCCCCACCGTCGGCCCAACGACGTCTGGACCGAGATCACCGGCACCTGGCTGGGCATCGCGCCGCACCCGGAGTGGTCATGGTGGGCGATCCGCGGGCAGCTGGTGGAGTCACCGGGGTACATGGCCAACTACGCGGTTGGCGCGGTGCTCGCAACCGCCATCCGGGCGGCGATGCGGGCCGAGCTTGGTGACTGGGTGCACGGCGACCGCCGCTGGTACCCGTGGCTGCGCGACCGCGTGTTCCGCTACGGCCTGGAGCGGTCGTCGCGCGACGTGCTCCACGATCTGCTGGGCCGCGCCCCGACGGCCGACACGCTGCTGGCCGAGCTGGCGCGCGCAGGGACGGACGCCTGACAATCCACGGATCCACGACCGGTACGATGGGACGGTGTCCGAGCCGACGTCCCGCTGGTCCCCCGCCGCGGTCCTGCCACGCCTGCCCAAGCTGCTCGCCGGGCTCCTCACCTTCGGGCTCGGGATCTCGTTGATGGTCCAGGCGGACATGGGCCTGAGCCCCTGGGAGGTCTTCCACCAGGGCATCTCGCGGCTCACCGGCATCCCGCTGGGCACGGTCAGCATCATCGTGGGCATCCCCATCTTGCTCGCCTGGTGGCCGCTGGGCGAACGGCCGGGCGTGGGCACCGTGCTCAACATCCTGCTGATCGGCACCGCCACGAACGTGGGCATGGCCGTCATTCCTGCCCCGGACGCGATGCCGGTGCGACTGGCGATGATGCTTGCAGGGGTGGCGATCATCGCCATCGGGTCCGGGCTGTACCTGGCGTCAGACCTGGGGCCCGGGCCCCGCGACGGCCTGATGACGGGCCTCCACCAGCGCTATGGCTGGTCGATCCGGCGGGCCAGGACGGGCATCGAGCTGTCGGTGCTGCTCGTGGGCTGGCTGATGGGCGGCACCGTGGGCCTCGGCACGGTCGTGTTCGCGTTCGGGATCGGGCCGCTGGTCCAGGTCGCGCTCAAGGTCTTCGACCGGGAGGGGCGAGTGTCGCGGCGGCGGCGCATCGTGCTCGAAGCCGAGGGCGACATCGGCGACTGAGCCCGCGACCGGGTCGTCGCCGGGTCGTCGGGCGTCGGCCCTCAGCCAGCCAGCTGGGCCACGAGCAGCGCATCGATCGCCACTGCCGCGAACAGCAGCGTCAGGTAGCTGATCGAGTACTTGTAAAGGCGGATCGACTGGGTAAGCGCGCCCTCGGGTGACGCCTTCTGCTGCCAGAGCACCCAGGCCCGCCACAGGAAGATGGCGCCCAGCACGATCGCTGCCCCGAGATACAGCAGGCCCATCCCGCCCAGCGGGTAGAACAGGAGGCTGATGACCACCAGCACGATCGTGTACAGCCCGATCTGCTTTGCCGTCTCGGGAACCCCCTTCACGACCGGCAGCATCGGGATCCGGGCCGCCTCGTAGTCCTTGCGGATGCGCAGGGCGAGCGCCCAGAAGTGCGGCGGCGTCCAGTAGAAGACGAGCAGGAACAGCATGATCGCCGGGATCTCGACACGGCCGGTGACCGCCGCCCAGCCGATGACCGGCGGCAGCGCGCCCGCGGCCCCCCCGATGACGATGTTCTGGGGCGTGGTGCGCTTGAGCATGATCGTGTAGACGATCACGTAGAACGCGATCGCGAGCAGGGTCAGGAAGGCCGACACGAGGTTGACCATCCACGCCATCATCGCGATCGAGACGATCCCCAGCACGATGCCGAAGACCAGCGCGTTCTCAGGCGACACGTCGTGGGCGGGCAGCGGCCGCTGCCGGGTCCTGGACATGAGCAGGTCGATGTCGCGGTCGAGGTACTGGTTGATCGCGTTTGCGGAGCCTGCCGCCAGCGAGCCGCAGAGCATGGTCCAGAAGGCCAGCCGCAGCCACTCCACCAGCGTCATCGACGGCACGTCGCGCGTGGCGAGGACCATGGCCGGGATCGTCGTGATCAGCAGCAGCTCGATGATGCGCGGCTTGGTGAGGGCGATGTAGGTTCGGACGAGGGAGGCGCGCGAGGCGACCTTGGCCGATGACGCGGGTGCCGGGTCCGGGTCGGCGGGCGTGGGCGGATGGTCGGGGTCGGACACGGGGACCGCCGCGGAGGCGTCGCCGGCCATGCCCTCCGAGCGGGCCTCGTAGTAGGCGGTCACCGCGGTCGCCGCGGCGATCGTCCACACGATGGCGCCGGCCGCCACGTGGAACGTCAGGGCGATCTTGTTCTGGAGGGTGAAGACCAGGATCGCGCCGATCACGACCTGGGCCGTGAACAGGATCCCCGTGGCGATGGCGAGCCGGCGCGTGGCCGGATGACGGCGCTGGGTGCGCCATGCCCCGAACCACATCGCCCACACGATCAGGGTCACGATCCCCGCCACGTAGCGGTGCAGGGCGTGGGTCTCGTACATCGAGCGCACGATGTCGTCCAGGCCGGGCGCGAGCGACGGCGCCACGGAGCCGTTCATCAGCGGCCAGTCAGTGAAGACGCCACCGGAGCCCGTCAGGGCCGTGACGTTGGCGCCGAAGAGGAGCAGGACGAATGTGGCGCTCGCCGCGAGCACGGCCAGCAGGGTGAAGCGCTGGGACCCGCCGCCCGCTTCGAACCGTGGGGCGTAGCGGCTGCGGACGTACACGTACGCGAGGACGCCAAGCAGCGCCATCGCAGCCGCCAGGTGGGCGAGGACCGAGTTGCCGCTGTTGCTGACGCGGACCGTCTCCCGGCCGAGCCAGGCCTGGAAGCCCACCAGCAGCACCGCGAACACGCTCGGCCACAGGATTGAGCGCCGGGTCCGGTGGTCCTTCCAGGCGAGGAAGGCGACCGCGAGGATCATCAGCCCGATGACCGACGCGATGGCGCGATGGACCCACTCCCACCACGCCTTGGTGTCCTCGAGCGGCGGCAGGACCCCGTTGTAGCAGAGCGGCCAGTCGGGGCAGCCCATGCCAGACCCGGTGGCGCGCACGATGGCGCCGACGGTCACGAGGAACACCGTCGCCACGATCGTGGCGAGGGTGGTCTTCTGGAAACGGGTCACAGGCAGGGGGTCTCGTCCGGGTGGCGGGCGTGGGGCATGGTGGACCGGGGGCCTCGGGAACGCAGGCCGACATTCTACGCGGACCGGCCGACCGCGCCTTCCGAGCGGCCATCGGCGCATCCGGAGCACCCCGGCTACCCTGTCGTCATGCGCCGCTCGACTGCCGCCCGCGCCCTCCTCCTCGCCGCGACCGTTGTCGTGGCCGCCGCCTGCACACCGGGTTCAGGGTCCCTGTCGGGCGCCCCCGGCTGGTCGCAGGCCAGCCCCGATCCGTCGTCAGGCCAGGTTCCCACGAAGTCGGCCAGCGTGATCCCGGTGATCATCAACTCGCAGTCGGTCGTGGGCGACAACCGGTTCCTGTTCTCGTTCCTCGATGCGGCCAAGAACCTGCCGGCAGCCTCGCCCGAGCGGACCGCCTACGTCGCGTTCATCAAGCCCGGCGAGAGCGAGCCGGGACCGGCCACGCAGGCGACCTTCCTGTGGGCGATCGAGGGTTCGCGCGGCGAGTACGTCACGCCCGCCACCTTCGACGTCCCGGGCGCTTGGAAGGCCGTCTTCATCACCCAGGAGCCCGGCGGCAAGCAGGAGGCCATCGGCGTGGCCTTCGAGGTGGTCGAGGACGGATCGGCCGTGGCCGTGGGCGAGAAGGCACCGGCCACCGACAACCCCACCTCCGCCGACGTCAACGGGGATCTCAAGCAGATCTCCACGGACCTCAACCCCGATCCCCGGTTCTACGAGATGTCCGTGGCCGACGCGCTGGCACAGGGCAAGCCCTTCGTCCTCGTATTCGCCACCCCGGCCTTCTGCCAGAGCTCCCAGTGCGCCCCCACGCTCGCGGGCGTCAAGAAGGCCGCCGCGAACGCCCCTGCCAACGTCGCCTTCATCAACGTCGAGCCCTACCAGATGACCAACACCGACGGGAACCTCCAGCCGGTGCTCGACGCGTACAACCAGCTCCAGACGGTGGCGTCGGTGGACGAGTGGGGCATCCTGACCGAGCCGTGGATCTACACCGTGGACCGGACGGGCGTCGTGAGGGCCTCGTTCGAGGGCGCCGTCAGCGATGCCGACCTCGAGGCCGCGATCAAGGAGATCGCCGGCTCCTGAGCCTGCGTCAGGGTGCCGACGCGTCCTCGACCCGGTAGACGAGCAGGGTCTCCCCGTCCAGCCGGAACGACACGCGGACCGCCTCGCTGGTCGCCATGTGCTCGGCCAGGTGGGATGGCGGAAACTCCACGGCGTTCTCCAGCGGCCCGACGGCGAACGCGATCTCGGTGCCCGCGTCCGTCCGGAGGACAAAGCCGCGGACCTTCGTGAGGCTCTCCGTGTCGAGCTTGATCACCTTGCCCTCGACCGGCGACGCGAGCAGCGCCGCTGCCGCGCTGGCCGCCGCCAGGTCGACCTGCCCTTCCGGCTCTGCGCAACCGGCCACGACCCCGGCGAGCACCAGGCACAGGCCGACCACCATGGTGCGGACTCCCTTGGCGCCCGGGAGCCGGCGGGAGGCCGGACCCCTCACGCCGGGCTCAACCCCGTGCCCGAGCTCCCTGGCTTGACCACGCCCGATCCCGCCGCGCACAGGGGGCACTCGGCCGGATCCCACGTGGGCAGCTCCAGCCGCCACAGCGATCGCAGCGGGTACACGCGGCCCGTCGCGGGCGACGTCAGGGACGCCATCCCGCCGCTGCGGTCCACGATCACAGCACACTCTACGATCTCGCCGCCCATCGCCTCCACGGCGGGGATCATCGCCAGCAGCGAGCCGCCGGTGGTGAGGATGTCGTCCACGAGCAGGACCCGCTCGCCCTTCGCGATGGTGAAGCCGCGCCGGAACTCGCGGCGGGTGCCGTCGGCGCCGGCGACCTCTTCCGCGAAGATCGCGCGGGTGCCCAGCTGGCGGCCAGTCTCGAAGGCGAGCATGACGCCGCCCGTGGTGGGCCCGGCGACCACGTCCACGTCCGTCGAACCGTCACGCTCGCGGTTGGCCGCCGCCCAGATGCCGCACAGCTCGCTCGTGGCGGCCGGGTCCTGGAGCACCTGGAACTTCTCGAGGTAGGCGCTGCTGTGACGGCCGCTCTTGAGCGCGAAGTGGCCCTCGCGCAGGGCGCCGCTGGCGCGGAACAGGGCCTCGGTGCGCTGGGCGATCGCTCGCCGCGCGGTCTCGTCCAGGGTGTGTCGGAGCGTCGTCATGGTCCGCGAATTCTAGGCGAGCGCGGCCCGGCACGCCCGTGGTCCGGTGGCCAGCGCCCGCCCACGGCGGATTCCATCCCGGCAAGGATGAACCTGCCGTCTCGATCCTCGTGAGGATGAAACGCGGGCCGTTCGTGCAGGGCTCAGGCGCGGAAGCCGGGTTCGGCGGTTGACCTCCGCACGCCATGGCTGGATCCCATCCGTAGGGGGATTGTTTGGCGATTCCATCCCCGCGAGAATGGAATCGAGCCGCAGCTCCCGCGGCAGCAGCGATGATCGCCGGACAGACGACGGCGCCCCCGGCCAGGCCGGAGGCGCCGTGCGGTACGCGGGAGAGCCGGATCCCGGCCCCGGGGATCAGCCCTCCGCGGCGGTGAAGGTGAGCACCGTGCCGTTGGCGCCGGTGAGCGTCAGGACGTCCCCGTCGATCGCGTACGGGACCTCGCCCTGCAGGACCGTGCTCATGACGGTCTCCACGTCGCCACCCGGTCCCTCGCAGAGCATCATCGTCATCATCATCGGGCCGAAGGTGAGCGCGGTGTCGGAGATCTCCACTTCGCCGCCGCCGGTGTTGCAGCCGAACGCCACGTTGGCCCGGCCGTCCTGGATCTGGATCGACGCGGTCACGCCGGCGGGCACGGACGACGCGGCGTTCGCGTCGCTGATCCCGTTCAGCGTCCAGAGCGTGTCCTCCAGCGAGACGTCGGGGTTGACCGTCGCCTCGTCGGCCAGCGTGAGGGTCACGTCGCCGTTGACCAGCGTCAGCGTGGTGTCATCGACCGCGACCTTGGCGCCGTTGAGCAGTGCCGACAGCCACTGGTCCTGGGCCATGAGCGGCTCCTCGCAGGCCATCTCGGTGGAGAACATCGCACCCACCGTCATGACCCCGTCCACGACCTGGTAGTCGCCGCCCATCCGGTTGCAGCCGCCGGTGCCCGACAGGGCGGCGTCCTCGAAGGACAGTGTGATCTTGGAAGGGTCGGCGGGCGAGGCGGGGTCCGCCTTCACGCCGACCCAGGAGGTGCCGGCGAGGCCGCCATCCGTGACGCCTGCGGTGGGCGGCGTGGGCTCGGGACCCGCCGGGGAGGGCTGGGCCGTGGGCGACGCGGCCCCGCCGCCGCAGGCGGCGAGCGCCAGCGTGGCGACGGCGGTCAGGGCGAGGATCTGGGAGCGCATGGGATCACCTTGGGGGTCGATGGAGGCGGCGTCGCCGCCGTGGAATGCCCACCAGACGCCGTCGCACGACGGCCGGTTCCCCTACCCGATCAGGGCGGCGACGACGATCGCGATCCAGAGCACGGTGGCCATCGACTGCACCACCCAGAAGGAGCGGTGCTGGGTCTTGTGGCGCATGCCGAAGAACACGATCCAGGCGCCGATGCAGCCCCCCAGGAGGTTCATGATCCACAGCGTGCGCTCGCGGATGCGCCGGGCGCCGCGTCGGGCCGCGATCTTGTCGTAGGCGTAGGCGGCGGCCGTGGCGATGTTGATCACGAGCAGCCAGGCCAGCAGGGCGGACGGCAGCATCAGCGGGCGTACTCCGCGCCGCGGGTCGAGGGCGGCGATGGCCTGGCGGGCAGGGCGGTCCCGACCAGGTCCCGCACCGAGGTGAGGCCGCGGGCGCGGCAGGCATCGGCGAGCTCGTCGGCCAGGCGCACGGGCAGCATCGGGTCGGCGAGAGCGGCCACCCCGATCCCCACGGCGGAGGCGCCGGCCGCCAGCATGTCGAGCACGTCGTCGAGCGAGGCGATCCCCCCAATGCCGATCACGGGCACGTCCACCACCTGGGCGACCTCCCACACCACGCGCAGCGCGACCGGCCGCAGGGCCGGTCCGCAGATCCCGCCGTACTCCGAGCCGAGCGCGGGCCCGCGCCGGTCGGCTGCAAGCGCGAGGCCCGGCAGCGTGTTCACGGCGGACACGGCGTCGGCGCCCGCGTCCACGACCGCTCGCGCGATGGCGCGCACGTCGGTCGCCGCGGGCGTGAGCTTCGCGATGAGCGGCAGATCGCAGGCGCGCCGCACGGCGCCCACCACGCTCGCGGCGGCCCCCGCATCCAGCCCGAACGCGTTCCCCCGCCCGCCGTTCGAGCACGAGAGGTTGATCTCCACGCCCGCGAGCCCGGGCACCCCCTCCAGGCGTCGGGCAGCCTCGCCGTAGTCGGCCGCCGAGTCACCGCAGAGGTTGAGGATCACCGGGATGGGCCAGCCTGCCCACGTGGTCGCGTACCGGTCCAGCACCAGGTCCAGCCCGATGTTCTGGGGTCCGGTCCCCATCAGGAGCCCGGCGGGAACCTCGGCCGTGCGCGGGGCGCCATGCCCCCCCCGCGGCTTGAGCGACGTACCGCGGGTCACGAGGCCGCCGAGCCGCGGCAGGTCCACGAGGTCCACCATCTCCACGCCGTAGCCGAACGGCCCCGCGGCGGCCAGCACCGGGTTGCCCAGCACCAGCCCGGACCCCAGGTCCACCGTGAGGTCCACCGGTCGTCCGCCGAGGGCGTCGAGGGCCATGCCGGCGACTGGCTCCATCGCGTTGACTGGCTCGATGGCCGGACGCCGGGCTCCGGGCGCCGGTGAGCTGATCGCGGGCTTGATCTTGCGCACGGTGGGGGTGCGGCCCGAGCGCCCCATCATCGCCTGCCGCTTCGCCTTCACGACGTCGCCGCCTTCATCGGACGCGCGTCCGTCATCGCGCTCATGCCGGCTCCGGCCAGGCAAGCTCGTCCGGGGCGAAGACCGGCCCCTCCCGGCAGACCCGCTGGGCGGCGCCATTCGAGCCCTGCACCGCGCAGCCCTGGCAGGTGCCGGCCGCGCACCCGATGACCTGGTCCAGCGCAACCTGCAGGTGGCTCTTGCGCCGGGCTTCGGCGGAACCCGGGGTGGGCGGCCGGCCCCCGCCACGCTTGCGGCCCAGCGTCGCCACGCCGAGGCGGCCGCGGCGCCCGACCGCCAGGTGCGCCAGGCGCCCGAGCAGCGCAGGCGGACCCGCCGCGAACGACTGGTCGGCCCAGCCCTCGTACTCCATCACCAGGTCCACCACGGAGCCCCGGTGGCCGAGCGACCCATCGTCGGTGGCGACCACGTACTCCACCTCGTCGGGCAGGAGGCTCGAGGGGTAGACCTCGGACGCCGTCCGCGCGCCGTAGAGGAGGACCACCGAACGGATCTCGCGGATCGCCTCGTCGATGAGCATCCGCACCGCGGCGATGGACGGGCCCTGGGCGATCAGCAGGAGGTGCCGCGAACGGGGATCCACCTCGAACGGGCGGCCCAAGGGCCCCGCGATGTCGGCCCGGTCACCCGGCCTGAGGGTCCGCGCCCACGCGCCCGCTGCCTGCGATGCCGCGGGCACCTGGAGCGTCAGCGTCCCGGACGCCGCATCGGCGGTTGCCAGCGGATACGGGCGGCGCAACGGGAGGCCGCCGGCCTCGACGGTCCGCACGTGGACGTACTGGCCGGCGCGCGCCCCGGACGCGATCGCCGGGGCATGCCAGGACTGCAGCCACTGGCCGGGCAGGATCTCGCGGGTCTCGAGGAGCTCCGCGCCGGTGAGCCGCATGGATGGCGGGGGCGGGAACCGCTAGGAGCGGCTCTTCTCCTCGCCCTCGGTCTCCTCGCCCTCGGTCTCCTCGCCGTCCTCGTCCTCGCCGTCCTCGTCCTCGCCTTCCTCGCCCTCCTCCTCGAGATCGGGCGCGATGTTCGGGAAGGCCTCGGCCAGGGTGTCGGCGAGATCGCCGAAGATGTCCGTCGGGTCGTAGTAGGCGACGATGTCCTCGGGGCCTGTCAGCTGCTTCCACTCGCCGGATTCGTCGTCGGGGATGACCTCGGCGCGGAACGTGCCACCGGCCGTGTAGATCAGCCGCTCGTCGTCGTCGTCCACGATGATGACGTCGCCCAGCTGGCCCGCCAGCCTGGACGCAGCCTCCTCGAAGGCGTCGATGATGCGGGCCTCGCTCGCCTGGCTGCGCTCCTGGAAATCGAGCGCGAGGTTGTACATCGCGAGCGCGGCGGACTCCTCGTCCGCGGCCTCCGCGACGGGCACCTGGGCCTTCGCCCACTCATCGGCAGCCGATGCGTAGCCCGCGTCCTCACCGAGCGTGAAGGTCTCCTCGGGCGGGATGCCGGCCGTCTCGAGCAGCTCGTCGGCGGCGGTGGGCTGCGGGGCCATGCCCGCCGCCTCGCGTGCGGCCTCGGCGAAGGCCTGGTAGACCTCGGCCGGGTTGAACAGCTCCACCAGCTCCGAGGCGGTCTCCACGATCTCCGTGTCGGACGTCCACTCGCCCGTGACCGGGTCCTCGAACCGCGAGCGCACGCGGAACGTGCAGTCCGGCGCGACGGAGAGATAGTCCGGCTCGTCCTCGATCAGCGTCAGGCCACCGAGGCGGCTGATCCGCTCACGGTTGCGGTCGATGAACCGCGCGAGCTGCTCCGTGGCCTGGACCAGCGCATCGCCTCGCTCGAGGGCGGCATCGTTGGCCAGCTCGCCGAGCATGTCATTCCGGCTCACGTCCATGCGTGCCTCCCTTACCCGTGGTACTCGAGATCCGGTCCGAGTCGTTCTCGGAGGAACATCGAGTGATGGCGCTCGAACATCCACTCACCCGCCCGGTGGCCCAGGGCCCTAGTGGCCTCATCGGCCTCCAGCTTGTCCAGGGTCCCGTAGTCAGGCAGGTCGAACATGATGACGTTGTCGAAGTCCCAGCCGTGGGCGACGTTGTACCAGCCCATGAACTTGATGCCGAACTTCTCCTCGTACTCCTTCACCTGGCGCGGGAACAGCGTCTTCATGAAGAACTTGAAGAACGGGTCCCGGCCGCGTCGGACGGAGAAGTAGGTGGCAAGAACGGGCATGGGCGCGTTGGTCCTCCCGGGATCCGCTGGTCGTTCGGGCCTATTCTCGCACGCCGTCGGGCGCTGTCCCGCCCGAGTCCGCCGGGGGCTCGTCCGCGTCCGCCGGGGTGTCCCCGACCGGCGCCGCGTCCTCCGCTGCGGGCAGCGTGTCCTCGATCTCGCCTACCGTCGGCGTGGTGCCCGCCAGCGGCACGCGACGGCCCTCCCGGCGATCCGACGCGACCAGGCGCAGCAGGAAGATCACGGTCTGGCCGGAGAGCAGCAGCAGGATGATCACCACGAACAGCAGCACGATGCTGACCCAGCTGGGCAGGTTCCAGGCCACGGTGAGCGGCGTGAGCACGATGAACGTGGTCAGCAGGATCAGCTGCGCCCAGAAGCAGCCCAGGCCGGGGCCGCGATCGGCGTCGAGGGGCTCGCCCTTGTAGTCGACCGGGCGGACGGAGGGGGGTGTCTCGGGGTTCGTCACGTGGCAAGGGTACCGTCGCCGGGCCGAAGCGGGCGGGCATGGGCTACCGCGCATGGTCCATGCTTGCGCCATCCAAGCCGGTGATCAGGGAGACCGCGTGGACGAGAGCTGGGTCTGCGGAAGCTGCAAGTCGATCAACCGTGCCCGCGAGCGCCGCTGCTACAAGTGTCACGGGGAGCGCGACGAGGCCCTCACGACCGGAGGAACGGAGCGCCGCACGATCGATGCCGTCGCCAACCGGACCGTCCGCGACTACCTGCCCACCTGGCCCCTCGCCGTCCTCGCGGGCGGGCTGCTGGTGGCGGTGGCCGTGCTGGGCGTGCTGATCCTGCTGCGGACGTCCGCGGACTTCCCGGCCATGCGCGACGCCTTCGTGGTGGCCCTCGCAAGCGGGGGCGCCGGGCTGGACGTGAGTGCGTTCACCCAGTCCGCGGAGACCGCCTTCCTGGGCCTCCTGCGGGGCGGCCTCGTGCTGCTTGCGCTGGTCTCGTTCGCCGCCTGGCTAGCCATCGCGACCATGAACGTGCCCGCCCTGGGCGGCGGCGTCCCGTCGCGCAGCCCGCTGCGGGTCTTCGTCTACACCCTGATCCCGCTCTGGAACCTGATCAAGGTGCCGGGCATGGTCCAGGACGTCCTCTACCGGCTCGACTCCCGGGCCGGCGGGGCCTGGATGGTCATGGCGGCAACCATCGGCCTTGTCGGCAGCTGGTTCGTGTCGCTCATCGGGAGCTGGGTCATCGTCTTCGTGTTCGTGCGCGACATGTTCGATGCGGCCACGCTGGAGCAGCAGGTCGCGGCCTTCGGTAGCACGCTGGACCAGAGCTTCTGGCTGTCCGTGGTGACCGAGCTGATGATCACGGTGGGCACGCTGCTGCTCGTGGTGCTGATGGTGCGGATCGAGCAGCGGGTTGCGGCGCGCAACCGCGAGGTCGGCGACGTGCTTGACACGCTCGCAGCCGGGCCGGGGTCGGGGGCACCGGTCGTGCCGGGGTCGGGGGCACCGGTCGTGCCGGGGTCGGGGGCACCGGTCGTGCCCGCCGCGCCTCCCGTGCCGACCGCGTCGCCAGCCGGGCCGACCGCGTCGCCCGCCGCGCCGTCCGTGCCGTCCGCACCGGCCGGCCCTGCCCAGGCGGCGCCGGCCACATTCCCCCACGGGTTCCAGGTGGTCGGCCGCTCCCCAAGCGCGACCGATAGTCCGCCGGCTGCCCCGCCGCCTCCCCCGCCCCCTCCCGGCGCGCCACCCGCCTGAAGCCCACCGCCCCACGCAAGGATCCGCATGACCACCCTCTCCGAGATCGCCGAATCCCCCGCCGTCGCCGCCCGCCTGCTCGAGACTGCCTGGCCCGTCGTCGAGGCTGTCGCCCGGGACGTCCGTCGGCGAGACCTCCGGCTGGCGGTGATCGCGGCGCGCGGCACCTCGGATCACGCGGCGATCTATGCGCAGTACGTGCTGGGCGGCCGTAACGGGCTGCCGGTCGCCCTCGCGGCGCCCTCGCTCTCCTCGCTCTACGGCACGCCGCCCCGGCTCGACTCGGCGCTCGTCATCGGCATCTCGCAGTCAGGGCAGTCACCGGACATCGTCGCGGTCCTCGCCGACGCCCGCCGCCAGGGCGCGCTGACCCTCGCCATCACCAACGACCCCACGTCAGACCTTGCTGCAACCGCCGACCGCGTCGTGGACCTGGGCGCCGGGCCGGAGCTGGGCGTCGCGGCGACCAAGACCTACACGAGCTCGCTCCTGGCCATCGCGATGCTGTCGGCGGCCCTGGGCGATGATCCGGCCGCGCGCCGGGACCTCGACACCCTCCCCGGAGCCCTGCAGGCGGCCCTCGCGTCGGAAGGTCGGGTCGCGGCGTATGCGGCCCAGCGCGCCGACGACGACCAGTGCGCGGTCCTGGGCCGGGGCTTCCACTACGCCACGGCGCGCGAGTGGGCGCTCAAGGTCAAGGAGCTGGGCTACGTCCTGGCAGACCCCTACTCCGCCGCAGACTTCCAGCACGGCCCGATCGCCCTCGTGCAACCGGGCTTCCCGGTCCTGGCGATCGCCACCACCGGCCCAGCCCTGCCCGAGATGCTCGCCCTGCTCGAGCGCCTTCGGGCGTCGGGCGCCCGCCTGCTCGTGGCGTCCGATGATCCCCGTGCGCTGGCCACGGGCGACGCCGTCCCGCTCGATCCCGCCGTTCCGGAATGGCTTGCCCCGATCCCGGCCATCGTCCCGGGCCAGCTCTACGCGGTCCACCTCGCGATCGCCCGCGGCCACGACCCGGAGCACCCGCGCAACCTCTCGAAGGTGACGCTCACCCGCTGACGCGCGGCGCGGCCACTGCGGCCCTACCATGACGCCGATGGACAGCCGACCCGACCCCCTCGACGACCTCGATCCCCTCGAGCCCTTCCGCTGGCACCCCGAGCCCGAGCTCATCGGCCTGCGTGACGCCGGAGTCTCCCGCGCCGCCCTGGAGCGCGCCGGCGAGGCCACGTGGCGCGCGAGCCTGGACTGGCTCTACGACGAGGCCATGGTCCGCGCGTTCGGCCTGCCCACCGGGTATGCGGAACTGCGCGAGCGCTACTTCGGCTCGACGGGCGGCCCCGGCCCGGCCCCGGCAACCCCCACGACCCTCCAGGCCGTCCTCGACGAGTTCACCGCGCGCATCGCGCCCCACACGCTCAACAGCTACCACCCGCGGGCGTTGTCCTACTTCACGCCCCCGCCACTGGTCGCCTCGATCGCGGGCGAGGTCCTCGCGCAGTGGACCAACCAGGGCATCGACGTCTGGCATGCGGGCCCCGGCGGCGCGTTCGTGGAGGAGGAAGTCGTCCGCTGGCTGTGTGATCTCGCAGGCTACGGCGAGGGCTCCTTCGGCCTGTGCACGTCGGGCGGCGTCATGGCCAACTTCATCGCGATGGCGCTCGTGCGCGACGTGCATCTCAAGCGTCTCCGGGGTGGCGGCCGACCCCCGCGCGGCGCGGGCCTGGAGAGCGTGCGCGTCTACACCGGCGACCAGACGCACTTCTCGATCGCCCGTGCGCTCGACGAGCTGGGCTTCCCGCCCGACACGCTGCGCATCCTGCCCACGGATGGGCTGTACCGGCTGCACCCGGAGCCCGTCGCCGAGGCGATCGCCGCGGACCGGGCGGTCGGCCGGCTCCCCGTGGCGGTCTGCGCCGTCGCGGGTTCGACGAACACGGGCTCGGTCGATCTCGTGCCGGAGCTCGCGGCCCTGGCCTCCGCCGAAGGACTGTGGTTCCACGTGGACGCCGCGTACGGCGGGGCGGCGCGGCTCTCCAAGCGCGACGCGGCCCGCGTGCCGGGAGTGGAGCTCGCGGACTCGGTCACCGTCGATCCGCACAAGTGGTTCTTCCAGGCCTACGACCTGGGCGCGCTGCTGGTGAAGGACGGCGGCCACCTGCGCGAGACCTTCGACCGCTCGCCTGAGTACTACCGCGGCGGCGAGGGCGGCACCAGCGCTGCCGGGCAGGCCGCCCCCGATGTTGACGACGCCCACGACGAGCACGCTGGCCAGCTCAACTTCTACAAGCTCGGCTTCGAGGGCACCCGCCGCTTCCGCGCGCTCAAGCTGTGGGCCTCCTGGAAGCACCTGGGCACCGAGGGCCTCGGCCGCCTCGTGGAGATGAACGACGACATTGCGGCCTACCTCGCTGCGAGCGTCCGCGAGTCCGACGACTTCGAGGCCGTCCCGGCCGACCCCGAGCTGTCGGTGGTCTGCTTCCGGCACCTGCCGGGCGGCGCCGATGCAGCCCGCTCAATGGACCCGCACGCGCTCGATGCCCACCAGGACCGCCTCTGCGCCGCGCTCGAGGAATCGGGCGACGGCTGGCTCTCCACCACCACGCTCGAGGGCCGGGCCTTCCTGCGCGCAGGCTGCGTGAACTACCTCACCACCGAGGCCGACATCGACCGCCTCCTGGCCACCCTGCGGGGGCTTGCCGGCGCGCTCTGACACGTCCGCGGACGCGAATCACGGCTGCCCCGTACGATGCGCAGGTGATCGTCGAGCCCGTCCCGCTCGGACCTCCGTCGGCGCCCCGGCGCCGTCTGCGTCTGATCGCGCTCATCGTGCCGCTCGCCCTGCTCGCGGGGGTGGTAGCCGCAGGGACGCTGGGCCCGCAGCCCGCACCCTCCCCCGTCCCGTCCGCCGTCGCTGTCGCCGTGGCATCACCCACGGCGACCGGCGCACCCGCGCCGTCCGCGCAGGCCCCGGCCGACCTCGAGCCTGGGTCGCTCCCGCCCGCGGTGCCTGCCCGGATCGCGGGCCTCGATGTCCTCAGCGTGGTCGACGCGCTCGCTCAGCGCGAGGCCGGCCAGCTTGGCGGGGTGACCGCGATCGCGGGCTACCTCGGCGTTCGCGAGCAGCCCGCCTGCGCCAGCACGTTCTGCGCCCGGACCGGCATCCTGGCCGCCCAGCCCTTCTCCGCATCGACGGGCTTCGCCGACATCGGAACCCACCTGCACCCGCAGCTCCCCGCGGGAGTCGTCCTGCCGCCGGCCGCCAACCTCGCGGACGTGGACCCGGAGCCCGATGGCCCCGAGGCGCCCGCGGCCATCATCGTCGCCCGCTTCGACGATCCCCGTGCCCGCGCCTGCCTGCCCGCCGGCCGCCACTGCGGCGAGGAGCTGGTGGTCGAGCGGGTGGTGTGGGTGGACGGCCAGTCGTACCCCTCCCTTCTTGCCGTGGATCCCGGCGTCACGGGGGCGCCGTCGGCAACTGGCCTGCGCACGGCGGGCCGGGCAGCCGAACGAGCGCTGGGGACAGGCGCGACGCCGATGCTGACAGCGCTTCTCCGACCGGGCGCCATCACCTACATCGACCCGGTGATGGCGCCGATCGTCGCCGGCCTCGACCAGGATGCCGTGTGGTACGTGCGCGGTCTCCACCTCGAGCCGGGCGCCAATGCCATCGCCTGGGTCATCGCCGAGCGCGACGGCACCTTCCTGCTGCACGGGTCGGTGCCCGTGGCCGGCCCATCCGGCCGGCCGCTTCGTTCGTAGAGACGGGCAACGATGATTGTCGCGCCCGCACCCACCGGTCCCCGCTCGCCGTGGCGTCGCGCTGCCCGTGTCGCGGGCCTCGTGCTGGCCCCGGCGCTGCTCGTGACGGCGGTCGCAGTGGGCGTTGCTGGGCCAAAGGCGGATCCAGCGCCCACGGCTCCGCCTGCAGCTCCGACCACTGCGCCGACAGCGACGGCATCCGCTGCCCCGGCCCCGCCGTCATCCGAGGCCGTGATCACCGCCAGCGAGCAGCAGCAGACGCCACCCGACACCTTCGCGGGCCTCCCCGCCCTGACCCCGGGTGACGCCATGGCGCTGCGGGCGGCGGGCGCGCCCGACGAGCCCGTGGTCGTCACGGGCCACCTCAAGCTCGACACTCCCGACGCGTCATGCGACGGCGGCGACCTCGGACCGCTGGGGCCGTGGTGCACGCGGACCGGGATCCTGGCCGAGCATGCCTGGGCGGTGACCGGCGCTGACTTCGACCAGCTGCCCGCGCACCTCCACGTGACGCTCCCTACCGGCGTCCGGGTGCCGGAGGCCATCGCCCGGATGGCGGTGGCGCAGGCCGGACCGCCCCTGCCCGTGGTGGTGGTCGGCCGCTTCACGGGGACGCGCTGCGATCTCGCCGACCTGGCGTGGTGCGAGGAGCCCTTCGTGGTGGACCGCGTGACCTGGGCCAACGGTGTCCGCAGCGCGCTCACGCCGCTCGCGGAGGACCGTCTCCAGACCGGCCGCCGCCGCGCGAACCCGTTCCAGCTCGCGGTCGATGCCGGCCAGACCCCGCTGCTGGGTGTGCTCGCATGGCCGGAAACGGTGGCCCGACTCGACCCGGCCACCGCCGACGCCGTCGGCAGTCGCGAGGCGTCCGAGCCGGTCTGGTACCTGCGCGTCCTCGAGCGGGAGGGACCCGGGGCGGCATCCGGGGAGGGCACGCCCGCGGTGCGCTGGCTCCTCGTCGATGAACGCCTGCTCGAGGTAATCGCAACGGGCACCACGCTCGCGATCGCGGACCCGGGCACCGTGGCGGCCACGGGCCATGCGCCCGACCCCTTTCCGGACGCCATGGCGGGTCTCCCGGTCTGGAGTCCTGCCGAGACACGGGACCGGGTGGCGGCGGACAACGGCTCGGTGGGCCCCCGTGCCGTGGCGGGCTACCTGCGTGACGTCCGCGCATCGGATCGCTGCGAGCGCACTGGGCCGACTGCGCGAACCCTGTGCGAGCGCACGGCCTGGCTCGACCCCGGGACCGGTCCGGCGGCCGGGTCGGCGGGCGTCCGCGTAAGGATCCCGGCCGGGGTCCGCGTCCCGAGCGGTGCGATCGGTCCGGACGCGGGGCCACTCGCGGTCGTCATCCTCGCGCGCAGCCGCCTGGGTGGCAGTGGCTGCGCGGCGACGCCGGCCTGCGAGCTCACGCTCGACGTGGACCGGATCGCGTGGGCCGACGGCGCGGACGTCGCCGCACGCCCCGTCGTCGACCCTGCCCTGAGCACGCGCGCCCGGGTGACGGCCCGGTCCAGCCGCGATGGCGCCGAACGCCTGGCAGCGGGCGGGTCGGGAACGGTGCTCCTGAGCGCCCTCGTCCGCCGCAGCCACGTGGGGACGCTCGATCCCGTAGCTGCCGATGCGCTCCGGGCGTCCGGGCCCGGCGCCAGCCCGGTGTGGTACGTGCGGGCGCTCGAGACCCGCTACGGGTCCATGCGCTACCAGACGGGCGACATCCCGCCGAGGGTCAGCTGGGTCGTCGTGGATGCCGTGACCGGCGCGGCGCTCGCCTGGGGTCCCGGCTGACGGAACCGCGGATCAGCGCCCGTCAGCCCTCGATGTAGGCGATCTGGCCTGCGGCCACCACGAGCCGCACAACGCCACGCACCTGGCGGCCGAGGAGCGGCGTGTTCTTGCCCTTCGAGGCGAGCGCCTCGGGCGTGACCGTCCAGCTTGCACCGGCGTCCACGACCACGAGGTCTGCGAACTCGCCCGTGCGCAGGCCGGGCGGGAGGACGCCGTCCGCGCCGAGCACCCGGGCAGGGCCCGTGGTCAGCGCCTCCACGACGCGTGCGAGGGGGGCGCCGCCTGCGGCCACCAGCTCCAGCAGGACCGGGAGCGCCGTCTCGATCCCGGAGATCCCGTTGATCGCCCAGCCGAACTCGACGTGCTTGTCCACCTCGGTGTGCGGCGCATGGTCGGTCGCGATGGCGTCCGCGGTGCCGTCCACGAGCGCCCGCAGGCACGCAGCCGCATCCTCGGCCGAGCGCAGCGGCGGGTTCACCCGCAGGGACGTGTCGAAGGGCTCCGCCGTCAGCGAGCCATCGGTCCACGGATCGGTGGCGTGCCCGTCGGCGTCCACCTGCTCCCAGGCCCAGCGGCGCGAGCCCGCGATCCAGGCATCGGTGAAGGCGAGATGGTGCGGCGTGACGTCACACGTGACCGGCAGCCCGGCGACCTTCGCCGCCCGGACGTGGTCGAGCGAGGCCGCCGTGGACAGGTGCGTGAGGTGGAGGCGCGCCATGGGCACGTCCCGGACCACGTCGGCCAGGATCGCGATTGCCCTCGCGACCGCGCCTGCCTCCCCGGAGACCGGCCAGCCCTTGAGGCCCAGCACGGATGCCACGTACCCCTCCGACGCCTCGGCGCCGGTGGTGAGCGATGGGTCCTCGGGGTGGTCGATGACCGGCAGGCCCAGCGACCCCGCGTAGGCGAGCGCGTTGCGCAGGAGCGCGGCCGAGTGGACCGGCGCCCCGTCATCGGAGAAGCCCACCACGCCGGCATCGGCAAGCTCGCCCATGGGCGCGAGCTGCTCGCCCTTCCGCCCGACGGTCACGGCGCCGTGCACCAGCACGCGCACCGGGGATTCGGACGCCCACGCGGCATCGAGCACCCGGCCGACCACCCCCGGCTCGTCGATGGTCGGGGTCGTGTTGGGCATCAGGGCGACCGTTGTGAACCCGCCGTGGGCGGCGGCCGCGAGGCCCGTGGCGACCGTCTCGGCATCCTCGTTGCCGGGCTCGCGGAAGTGGGCGTGCAGGTCGATCAGGCCGGGCAGGATCAGCGTGCCCCCGGGCGTGATGCCCGGACTGTCATCCGGCAGCCAGGTGACCTGCTCCAGCACGCCATCCCGGACCGCGATCTGGGCCGGTCCCTCCCGGCCGGACGCCGGGTCCACCGCCCAGCCCCGCAGGACCAGGCCGTCCGCCGTGTCGCTCACGCGTTGCCTCCCGCGCGTCGCGCGCCCGCCAGCAGATAGAGCAGGGCCATCCGCACGGCGACGCCGTTGGTGACCTGTGCGGTGATCACCGAGCGCGGATCGACCGCCACGTCGGCGGCGATCTCGACGCCCTCGTTCATGGGTCCGGGGTGCATGACGATGCAGTCGGGCGCGGCGGCGCGCAGGCGCTCGCGGGTGAGCCCGTAGCGCGCCGCGTACTCGCGCAGCGAGGGCAGCATGCCCGACGCCATCCGCTCCTTCTGGATGCGCAGCGCCATCACCACGTCCGCGTCACGCAGGGCCGCGTCCACGTCCGAGGTGACCGTGAACCGCCGCCCGGCAGCGCCCCGGGCCGCCCAGGCTTCGAAGCCACGCAGCAGCGTCGTGGGGCCGCAGATCCAGAGGTCCGCCCCCATGGCGGTGAGCGACCAGATGTTGGAGCGCGCCACCCGCGAGTGGAGCGCGTCGCCCAGGATCACCACCTTGCGGCCCTCGAGCGAGCCTCCGGGCAGCCGCGAGCGCAGCGTGTAGAGGTCCAGCAGGGCCTGCGAGGGATGGGCGTGCCAGCCGTCGCCACCGTTGAGGACCGCGCCGCCGAAGACCTCGGCCGCGAGGTACGGCGCCCCGGAGACGGAGTGGCGCATCACCAGCATGTCCGCACCGAGCGCCTCGATCGTGCGCACCGTGTCCACCAGGGACTCGCCCTTCGAGACCGACGAGGACGCGGCCGCGATGTTCACCACGTCGCAGGAGAGGTTCTTGGCCGCGACCTCGAACGAGACCCGGGTCCGGGTGGACGCCTCGTAGAAGAGGATCGTCACGTTGGTGCCCCGGAGGGCGGGCACCTTGGGGATCGGGCGGGCCAGGACCTCGCGCATGGCGTCGGTGGTGCCCATGACGAGCTCCAGCTCGCCGCGGCTCAGCGTGTCCACGTCGAGCAGGTGGCCGTGGCGCCAGGTGTGCGGCTGGGTCTCGGGCGGCGCATCGACTGCGGGAACCGGGGTGGCATCGGAAACGGCACCGGATCCCGAGAAGGCCGCCTCGGGGCGGTCGGCCTCGCCGGTCACGGGCGGGACTCCGCCTCGGCCGTTGGCCGGCGCTCGATCTCCACGGCATCCTCGCCGTCGATCTCCTCGAGCAGCACCTTCACGACCTCCTCGCGGGACGTGGGGACGTTCTTGCCGACGTGGTCCGCGCGGATGGGCAGCTCACGATGGCCCCGGTCCACCAGGACGGCCAGCCGGATCGCCTGCGGCCGCCCGAAGTCGATGAGCGCGTCCATCGCCGCCCGGATCGTGCGCCCCGTGTAGAGGACGTCGTCCACGAGCACAACCGTGCGGCCGTTGAGATCGAACGGGATCGCGGTGCCCTTGACCACGGGCTGGCTGGCGACCAGGGAGAGGTCGTCGCGGTAGAAGGTGATGTCCAGTGCCCCGACCGGCACCTCGACGCCCTCGTGCTCGCGGATGGCCTCGGCGACACGATGGGCAAGGGGGACGCCACGACGCTGGATCCCGACCAGGACGAGGCCCCCGGTCCCTGCCTGCTTCTCGACGATCTCGTGGGAAATGCGGATCGTCGCGCGGCGGACATCCTCGCCGGCCATGATGCGGCGGCCGGTCATCGGCTCCACCTGCGGCGCTGCACGGGGCTGCTCCTCCTTCCCGGCCTCACGGGGCCAACCCGGCCTCGCGGGACCGGCGTGGAAATCGACCTCCAGTCTATCGCGCCCGGCCCGCCTGGGGGACCGGGGTGGGTCACCGGGTCAGTAGACCGAGACGGTGACCTTGGTGGTCCCGGACCAGGACGGGCACCCGCAGATCGCGAAGAAGTCGGGCGCGTAGAGGTCGACGATCCGGCTCTTCGTTCGCGGCCCGTAATCGGTGATGGTGCGCTGGATGCAGCCGCCGTCACCGCAGATCACCACGATCGTGCCGCGCGGCAGGCGCATGGCGGTGGTGCCATTGTGATAGAAGGTCGCGTAGCCGGAGACCTTGTACTCGGGCTCCTTCCAGGCCTTGCCCGACGGCGTGGCCGGCTGGCGCACGACAGGTCGGGACCGGGGGACCTTGGGCTGTTTGCCGGGCTCCACGAAGACATCGGTGGCCGAGAGGGCGCCAGCCGAGTCGAGGGCAGGATCAAGCAGGCCCCCGGCGCGTGGCGCGGGGGCGTCCGCGGAGATCACCACCGAGGTGAAGGCCGCCGTCGCCACATCCCGGACCGAGGACGGTGCCTGCGAACCGACCGGGACGGGCAGTCCGGCGAGTGCGAGTGCGGCGATGAGCGCCGTACCCGCGACGACCGTTCTGCGTCGCATGGGAGGCGCACTGTACCCGATCCGGCCGCCACTCGCGAGTGTCCCGGGCCCCAGACAAGCATCCCAACGTCTGTGCTGGCCAGACCGGCTCGCGGTTCCCGGTTCCCTGCTCGCGGTTCCCGGCCCGGCTCCCGGCTCCCGGCTCAGGCCCAGATGGGCGGCTCAGGCCCAGATGGGCGGCTCCGGCCCGGATGCGCGGCCAGCGTGCGTACGGGCGGATGCCCTGCGATTCCTGCACGCCCAGCGCGCGGGAACGATGCTCCCCGGGCCCGGGAGGCGCGGAGCTGCGCGCTGGGCGCGCAGGAGTGACGGGTCACGCTCCCGTAGGCACGCCCGGCGCGCACCGGCGACGGGCGGGGACCTGCGGCGGGGGCCAGGGGCGGGCAAGAACTCCCGCGGGAACACCGGCCGGCCGTCAGCATGCAGGGCACAGGCCGACGGGTGCGGCACGGCCCGCACCGCGCACTGGGGCCAGCACAGGAGTTGGGACGCTCCCTGGATCGCGGACGTGCACCGCGGCGCGGCGCCGATCTCAGCGGACGATGGTGCCGCCGGCCTCGGAGGGGAGCTCAACGATCCCCATGCCCTCGCTGTTCCAGGCAAGCACGCGGACCACCGAAGTGTCGCCGGCGCCGATCGCGGGCCAGGCGAGGTGGTCGATGTCAAGCGCGAACCCCTTTAGCGCGGGGGCATCTTCGAGGAGCGGGTTGTCGAGGTCGACCGCCATCCCGTCGCCGGTGGCCCGGTACAGCGAGAGCGTGCCCAGCTCTGCATCCGTCGGGCCCGCCGTCCAGACGGCGAGGACGGAACCACTCGGGTCCCACTGGGCCGACCAACCACGCAGGGGCCCTTCGGCCAGCTGCTGGGTCACACCCTCGCGCTCCCAGGGGCCGAGCACGAGGTTGCCGGCGCCGGTCACCGGGGTGAGACCGCCACGCGCGAGTCGGACCTCGCCATCCCACCAGACCGCTGCAGCCCGGTTGGGGCTGATCGCGGGCAGCCAGCCATCGCTGACCGGGCCGCGCTCGGTCCCGTCGACCGGGTCGACGAGATACGTGCGCGCGTTTCGATCGCCCACGCGGCTGACCACGAGGTCGCCGCTATGCCAGCCTGCGAAGACGGACCGGTGGTCGTCGGTGAGGCGCACAGCCCGCGGCTCGGTCGTGGTCCAGACGTAGACATCGGGGCCAGCAGACCCGTCGGCAGGGCGGGCGGTGAAGGCGAAGCGGCTGCCCGAGCGGTTGTACGCGGCGACCGACCCGACGACGATCACATTGCTCGCGATCTGGATGGCGCCGTCCGGGCCAGGGGTCACCTCGACGCTGGGCGACGGGGCGGGCGTGCGCGGCGCCTCGGTGCCGGCGGCAGGGGTTGGCTCCGGTGACGGCTCCACGGTGGCATCGGCCGAGGGCTCGAGCGTGGGCTCGGTGGTGGGCGTCACGGCCGGGCCTCCGGACTCGGCGGGGTCCGGCGTGGAGGCAGGCGGCTCTGGCGTCTCGGCCGGGGTACCGCTGCCCGCCGGAGCCTCGGACGAGGCTGTCGGCACCGGCTCATCCGTCACGCCGGGCGTCGCCACGTCCGCGGTCTGGACAGGTGTCGGGGTGGCCGGCTCGGCGGTTGGCACACCGGGCGTCCCGGTCGGACGCTCGACCGTCGCGGTCGCGACAGGGACCACGTAGACCTCCTGGTCGCCCTCACCGCCCTGGACGATCACCAGGCGGTCCCGGGTGGGCGACAGGATCGCCCCAGTCACGACGGGTGTCTGCGCCATCGCCGCCAGCTGCTCCGTCTCGGCCGACGGGTCCACGCTGCAGGTCTCGGCGCCCACCGGGCAGACCTCGCTGACGTTCTGGGTCCGGATCTCGAGACGGCCATCCTCGTCCTGGCCAAGCACCTGGATGTTGGCGGCGACGGCCATCGGCGTGGCAAGGGCGACGGCCGAGCCGGGCGACGCGGCAGGCTGGCCGTTGAGCATGCCGGCTCCCACCGCGATCGCGACCATCGCGACCCCCGCGACGGGAGCGAGGATCCAGCCGAGGCGGCCGGTTGCCCGGCGGGAAGGTCGCGACGACCCGCCGGCGCGGCCGGCACCCTGGACCTCGATCGAGGCGGCGGTCCGGGCCCACAGGTCGCGCGGCGGTTCGGGTACCGCATCGAGCAGCCCCTGGAACAACAGGTGGCCGGTGTCATAGTCGGCGGCGGCGGCGGCGCAGTCCGCACACGCGGCGAGGTGGCTGTCGAGCCAAGCCTCCTCGGCGGGCTCAAGCAGCCCGTCCAGCCGCCAGGCGGCGAGCTCGTGCGCCCGGTCGTGGTCGGTGGCGCTGTGGAAGAGACCGCTCATGACCGGGCCTCCGGTCGCTGGTCGGCGCGGGCCTCGGCCTCGGCCACGGCGGCCCGTTCGGCAGCGAGCGCCTGACGGAGGCTCTCGCGGGCCCGAGTCAACAGGGCGCGCGCGGCGACGTGCGAGACGCCGAGGGCGGCCGCGAGCTCGATGCCGGTGAGATCGTGCAGCTCGGCAAGCAGCAGGGCGGACCGCTGGCGCTCCGGGATCCGCTCCAGCGCCCGCTCGAGCTCGCCCGACAGGCGGGCCTCCATCACGAGGTGCTCAGCGGACGGCGCCGTGTTGCGGGTCTCGCCCACGAGGGGGATGAAGCGGATGATGCGCTTGCGACGCAGATCGTCGAGGGCGACGCGGTGGGCGATCTGGTACAGCCATGCGCGCGCGTTCTCGGGCTTCTCGAGCGTGTCGTAGGCCTTGTAGGCCTTCACGAACGCGTCCTGCGTGAGGTCGGCAGCGAGCTCGGGGTCGCGAAGCATGCGCACCAGGTACGCGTAGATCTCGCGCTGATGCCTACCGAACAGCTCCTCGACGAAGCGATACGCCTCGTCGCGGTCCCATGCGGAGGTCACCGGTCGACCGACCGGCATGGCGCGCCGCTGCTGTTCGAGCTGGAAGGGATCTGCGACCACGTGCGCTCCGGCTGGATGGATCGGAACCCCCCGATCCGGAGCTTGGCGCTCCAGGCCCCTCTGACGATCGTCTCCCCCACCCTGTGACGGCCTCCTCCCCCGGCTCCGTCAGCGAAACGGATGCTCCGGCTCCGCCGCTCCCGGCCCTGTCCGGAGCTCGTCCACCGCGTCCTCGGGCGAGACCGGGTTGACGGGCAGTCCGGTCCCCAACTCAAGACCTGCAATCTCGCGCAAGCGTGGGTGGATCTCCCAGTGCCAATGGTACGTGGCATCGACGTGCTCTTTGAGCGGACTGCTGTGGAGGACGAGGTTGTAGGGCGGTCCGTCGAGGCTGGCGGCAAGCTGGCCCAGCACGTGGCGCAACGCCTCCGCGGTTGCGGCGATGTCGGCATCGGAGGCCCGCGCGAAGTCGCTGTCGTGGCGGCGCGGGACCACCCAGATCTCGAACGGCGAGCGGCTCGCGTAGGGTGCGAACGCGACGGCGTTCGCGTCGGCGTAGAGCAGGCGGTCGGGGCGGCGTACCTCGTCGCGGACCAGACGGCAGTAGGGGCACTCACCCTCACGGATCATGAACCGCGCGGCCCCGCCGAGCTCCTCCGCGATCC
The DNA here is from genome assembly GCA_963748625.1 of uncultured Chloroflexia bacterium. Lineage (GTDB taxonomy): Bacteria > Chloroflexota > Limnocylindria > Limnocylindrales > CSP1-4 > CAIXZV01. The sequence continues at coordinate 45,131 of CAVVJT010000005.1, forward strand.
GGTGCGGGATCTGCGGCAGGTCGTAGAGGTCGAAGCAGAGGTGGTTGGTCCGGGCGCCCGCCTGCTGGCCCCAGTTCTGGACGACCTGGAGGTGCTGCGTCCGCCCGGCCTGCCGCGACGCGGTGATCTCGTCCCGGCAGCGCGCGAGCAGCGCTTCGATCTCGTGGTTGCCCACCGCGTGCAGGGGGCGGTGCTCCCCCGGCGGCGCCACCACCGTCCGCCACGAGCCCGCGGCCCTCGCCTCGGTGAGCGCGAGCTGGGCGACCTGCCCGTCGCGTGCCCGCGCCTCCTCCTCCGTGCCCGCCACCGTGAACGCGAAGTCCTTGAGGACCCGCAGGCGCACCCCGTCGCCGGGCGGGATCCGGCAGTTGAAGCAGTCTCCCCGATCCTCGGCCCGCCCGGCGGGCAGCGCGAACCGCTCGCGCGCGAACGTGCGGTCGATGATCGTGGCCACCCACCACGACGTGATCGCGTCCTTGCGCAGCTCGAACAGGCCCTGACTCACGGCAGCTCACCCGCCAGCGCGGCGCCGATGCGGGCAGCGAGGGACGGCGCGAACGCGCGTGCGGCCCCCGCCACGCTCTCCGTGGTGGGCGGCTCCGTGCGGCGGCCCAGCTCCGACCAGACCGAGGTCGAGATGAGACCGGGCATGCCGCAGGGATCGATCAGGTCGAAGTCGCGCAGGTCCACGCTCACGTTGAGCGCGATGCCGTGGTAGCTCACGCCCCGCTCGATCCGGATGCCGAGCGCGCCGATCTTGCGCGGATCAGGGCCGTCCGCGCCCACCCAGCAGCCCGGGTGTCCCTCGCGCGCGCCGGCGGTCACCCCGAACGCCGCGCAGGTGTCCACCAGCGCGCCCTCGAGCGCGCCGACGTACGGCCGCACGTGGAGACCCCGGTCGGCGAGCTTCACGATTGCGTACGCCACGAGCTGGCCGGGGCCGTGGTAGGTCACCTCGCCACCGCGCTCCACGCGGATCAGCTCGATCCCGCGCGCCTCCAGGATCGACGACGGGGCCAGCACATGGTCCTCGTGCGCCTGGCGGCCGAGCGTCAGGACCGCCGGGTGCTCGAGCAGCAGCAGCGTGTCCCCGATCTCATCGCGCGCCCGCTCCCCGGCGAGGCGCTTCTGGAGGTCCCAGGCCTCGCGATAGCCGATCCGTCCCAGCCAGCGCGCCTCGAGGGGCGCACCGGCACCGGCCGGGGTGGGTTCGCGGTCCGTCTCAACGGCGTGCATGGCGCGGACGATAGCAGGGGTGCATGCACGCGCCATCACCACGCCACACTGGACCCAGCGCCCGCATCCACGGGTAGCGCGCCCGCAGCGTGCAACGGCGAGCCCGGCGTCATGCCCGGGGGCGTCATGCTCCCGTCATGCAGTCACCCGCGGCCTTCCCGCATCTCCTCGCGCCGCTCAGCATCGGCAGGGTCACCATCCGCAACCGGATCATGTCGTCCGGCCACGACACCGTGATGGCCCGGGGAGGCCTGATCACCGACCAGCTGATCGCGTACCAGGAGGCCCGGGCGAAGGGCGGGGCGGGACTGATCATCATCCAGGTCGCTGGCGTCCACCCCACCGCCCGCTACACGTCCACGGAGCTCACGGCGGACACGGACGCCTCCATCCCCGGGTACACGGCCATCGCAGAGGCGATCCACCAGCACGGTGCGACCGTCTTCGGGCAGCTCTTCCACGGCGGCCGCGAGATCATGGACACCGAGGACGGCACCCTCGCCGAGGCGCTTGCGCCATCCGCCGTCCCCACGGACCGCTTCCACGTGGTGCCCCGGGCGATGTCCGACGCGCTCATCCGCGAGATCGTCGATGGGTTTGGAAGGGCCGCGGCGCGCCTGGAGGCGGCGGGCCTGGACGGGTGCGAGGTGCTCGCGGGGTGGGGCTACCTCGCGTCCCAGTTCCTCAACCCGCGCACCAACCTGCGCGACGACGCGTGGGGTGGGGACGCGGAGCGGCGGCTGCGCTTCCTCGCGGAGTCGCTGCGCACGATCCGGCGCTCGGTGTCGCCCGGCTTCGTGGTTGGCGTGCGGCTGTCGATCGGCGAGGTCACCGACGACGGCCTGACCGAGGACGAGGCGCTCGCGGCGCTCGCGGCGCTCGATGCCGAGGGGCTCATGGACTACGTGAGCGTGATGGTCGGGACGTCCGCGTCGCTCCTGGGCTCGGACCACATCGTGCCGCCGGCGCCGATCCCCACCGGCTACATCCTGCCGCAGGCGGCGCGGGTGCGGGCGACGGTGAGGGTGCCGATCTTCCTCGCCGCGCGCTTCAACCAGCCGCAGGACGCGGAGAACGCCCTCGCCGCGGGTGCATGCGACATGACGATCATGACCCGCGCCCTTATCTGCGACCCGGAGATGCCGGCCAAGACCGCCGAGGGCCGGCTCGACGAAATCCGCGCCTGCATCGGCTGCAACCAGGCCTGCATCGGCCACTTCCACGCGGGCTACCCGATCTCGTGCGTCCAGTTCCCGGAGACCGGGCGCGAGCGGCTGTTCCCGCGGCCCGGCGCCGGCGGGCACCAGCGCCATCCGGCGGCGGCACGGTCGCGCCGGGTGCTGGTTGTGGGCGGGGGTCCCGCGGGGCTCAAGGCTGCGGCGGTCGCGGCGGAACGGGGACACGACGTCACACTGGTCGAGGCGGAGCGCTGGGTGGGCGGCCAGGTGCGACTCGCCCAACGGCTGCCCGGGCGCAACGAGATGGGCGGCGCGATCACGAACCTCGAGGGCGAGGCGCGCCGCGCGGGGGTGACGATCGTGACGGGCACGCGGGTAGACGCCGCGTACGTGCGCGAGGCCCGCGCGGATGTCGTCCTGGTGGCCACGGGTGCCGTCCCCTACCGGCCGCCGCTGGAGATCATGGGCGCGCCGCGGGTGCTTGACGCGTGGGACGTGATCCGCGGCGTGGAGGTGCCGGTCGGCAGGGTGGTCGTTGCGGACTGGCGCTGCGACTGGGTGGGCCTGGGCCTGGCCACGATGCTCTCGACGGGCGGGCGCCGGGTCGTCCTGGCGTCGTCGGGGTACTACGCCGGGCAGCGCCTCCAGCAATACGTCCGGGACCAGATGCTCGTGGCGGCCCGGAAGGCCCGGGTGGAGATGCTCACCACCGTGAAGCCGTTCGGCGCCGACGACACGACGGTCTACCTGCAGGACGTGCTCACGGGCGACGCGGTGGTCATTGAGGATACGGTGGCGCTCGTCCTGGCGACCGGGCACGTGCCCGCCGGTGGCCTGCTCGAGGAGCTGGCCGCGGAGGCCGCCAGCGGGGCGTTCGAGGTGCACGGGATCGGCGACGTGCTGGCCCCGCGGACGATCGAGGAGGCGGTCCTCGACGGACTCCGGGCGGGGGTCGCCATCTAGCGGAGATCGCCGTCGGGCGGGGGTCGCCATCTGCGGAGATCGCCGTCGGGCGGGCGTGGCCATCGGACGGGTGCATCGCCATCGGAGGAAGCATCCCAACTCCTGGGCCGGCCCTGGCCCGGCCCTGGCCCCGCCCAGACCCCCGCCGCTGGCCCCGCCCAGACCCCCGGCCATGCCGGTACGCGCCGGACATTGGGATGCTTACGCCATCGGACGGGTGCATCGCCATCGGGGGGAGAGGCTGCTACAGTCTGCGGCAGCCTGTTGTCCGTAGCCACGGATGGCGGGTGAGGACCCGAGGGCGACGGAACCGCTCCCGGGTCCGTTCTCGTTTTCGGCCCCTCCGTGTCGCCGGGCGGAGCTCAGCCGCGCAGCGAGTCCCAGCCGATGCGGGGCACGCGGGTGAGGCGGCGGTCCCCCTCGAAGCGCACGAGCTCGCGCATGAGCGTGTCTGCCGTGCGGTGGCTGGCGAACCACGGCGGCTTGGGCCAGGCCCGGAACGGTCCGCGCGCGACGGTCTTGAGCGAGCGATCGAACATCAGCGGGTTGTGGACGACGCCGGTGCCGGAGCCGATGTCGGTCCGGTCGTGGCCGGGATAGGCGCCCCAGGGCGTGATGCCCAAGCCGTAGCCGACGGCGGACCAGGCGTTGATCGAGACCGTGCCGTAGCGCAGGTCGCGGATCGCCCGGTCGAGCGCGGGCCTGACCGCAGGGTCCCTGGCGGTACGCGGGTCCACGATCACGGTGGCGTTGAGCGTGCCCCACAGCTCCTCGTTGACGAAACGCGTCGCGCGGTCGAGGAAGGCTGCCGCGTCCGTGGCCTCGAGCGGCGTCTCAGCGGTGACGGAGCAGAAGGCCTCCACCCGGTAGCACGGATCGCCCGTGGCCTCGGGCGACAGGGCAGGGATGAGCATCCAGGGCAGGTGGCCATCACCGTGGGCGCCGAACTGCTCCGCCTCGGGATGGGCCTCGGCGAATGCCGCGTACCGGTGGGCAGCACCGGGGTAGTAGGCGAGCCGCGTGGGCATGGTGGCGAGGCGCGCTCGGATCCGGTCCAGGAGCTCCTGGCGCTGGGGCCAGTGCCTGGCCGTCACGATGACGCGGGACGTCGTGCAGTTGAAGCCCGCGTTGTTCGTGAGCATGGTGACGATGTTCTCGGCGTGGTGGTCGAGGTCGCCCGCACTCCACCGCCCGGGCACCACGATGATCGGCGTGAGGTTGCCCAGTTCCGCGCTGAACGGCTTGTGGAGGAGTGGGGCGTCGCGTCGCCTGCGGTCCTCCGCGTCGGGGCCGGTCCCGAACACGATGGCGTCGTACGTGCGGTCCGAGCCGGTGATGTGGAGCGTGTCCACGCCGGGGTGGCTCGCCAGGTGGGCACCCTGGACGGCATCGCCCACCACGATCCGGACGACGCCCTCGCGGATCAGCGGCGCGAGCGCGGCGCTCTGCACCTCGGTGAGGTGGGCCATCACCGGGTGCATCTTGAGGACGCAGACCTGGTTCTCCACGAAGAGCTTGTGGATGACGTCGAGCGGGCCGATGGAGCTGGCGTTGCCGGCACCGAGCACCAGGCACACCCTGCCAGGCGGCGGGCTGGCGTGGTGGACCGCCATCGTCGACGGCAGGCTCTCGAGGGTGACGCCATCCTGCATCCACACGTCGGCGCTGAGACGGATGTAGGAGACGCGATCGAAGAGCTCCGCGGGCATGACGCGCGCCGCAACCCGGCCGTCCGGGAGGGTACGGGCGCCCCCCGGGATGTGGGGCGTCCCGGTGCGTGCGATGTCCCGCATGGCGTTGCGGTGGAAGCGGGTCGCCCGCATGAAGATGTACGGCCCGACGATCGCCTCCTCCGCAGCGTCCACGCCCGCGGGATCGAGGCCCTCGTGGAGCGAGCCGAGCTCGGTCCAGCGGTCGGCGACGGGGATCGTGGCTCGCAGCACCTCGTCGAGGAGGGCGGCCTTGCGCTCAGGGGAGGTGCGCACCCAGGCGTCGGCGTGGGCGCGGAGCTCCGCGACGACTGCGTCGCAGGCGGGCAGCGGCGTGGGCGCCGGGACCGGCAGGCGGGGCTCGAAGTGGAGGTCGGGCGCGGGAACCCAGAGGTCGGGCGCGGCGGGGGCACTGGTCATGACGGCCCCATCATGCCGGACGGGGCCGGGCCGGGCTGTCGGAGGCCGCGCCGGACTCGCGGAGGCCACCAATGCGGTCACGCTCACGAACCCCGACGCGGGTGACCTGACGGGCACCACCATCTCACTGGTCATCAACGTTGTTGAAGGAGGCGGTGGGCGCCGCTGACCCCCACACACCTGCCACGACCGGGCCCTGCCGGCCCGGCGGATCCCGGGACGCGCGAAGGCGCGGCGCCGCAGACCGCCGGGCCGGCGCGATTCCCGGCACAACCTCCACGTCATCTGCGCGGATCCTGCACCGGGGGCTGCAAGCATCACCTTGATCCACTCCGACACGAGGCGAGCGGCCCCGTCCAAGGACCCGAGAGGTGAATGACGATGAAGACCAGGACACTCGCGACAGGCATCGCCGCCCTGCTGCTCCTGGGCGCCGTGACCGCGGTCTCGGCTGCCGGGAGTGGCCCCGGACCCGGCGCCGGTGACTGCGTCGAGGATTGCGACGGCACGCCGGATCGCGAGCAGGACCGCCTCCGGATCAGCGCTCCAGTGATTCCCGAAGTGGTCGATCTGGCGGTCCCCGCCGATGTGACCACCGCCGGCGACCAGGACCAGATCAGGGACCGTGACGGGTCGTGCATCGAAGACTGCGACGGCACACCAGACCAGGACCGGCTGCGGACCCGGGACACGGACCGCATCGGCCAGGTGGCGGCCACGGCCGACGAGCCGAAGGTCGTGGGCTCGCAGGATCGCGAGCGGAGCCGCGAGAAGGACCGCGAGCGAGTCCGAGACGGCGCGGCCGTCGAGAAGCAGACGCGCACCCAGACGCAGACGCAGACGCAGACGCAGACCAAGGCTGAGACGCAGGCTGAGACGCAGACGCAGGCTGAGACGCAGACGCAGGCTGAGACGCAGACGCAGACGCAGGCCGGCCCGGGGGCGGGCAACGGACCTGGATCCGGCCGCGGGGGCTGAAGAATCCTATAGCGCCCCCGGCCGTGCCAGCCGGAGGGCGTGCTCTCGAACGGGACGGTCGGATCTTCCCCCATCCGACCGTCCCCCCCACCATGCTTGACGACGGTGGCACGCCCGGCACTCGCCGGGCGTGCCACCATACCGGCCAGATCGGCACAATCAGGGAGCCGCCGGTGCACCTATGAGCTTGCGGGTTCGACTGGGCCTCTCGATGGCTATCGTCGCCGTCATCACCTCGCTGGTGATGGTGGCGTCGATGCCTGTCGTGATCCGGTACGGCTTCGACCCCGTCCTCCCGGCAGCCGAGGCACCGTCGCCCACCGCGGCCGCTGCTTCGACTGCGGCCCCGAGCGCCGCATCGCAGGATCCGAGCACCCCGGCAGCGGGATCACCCGGCGTGATCGAGGGCGCGACGGCGGCCCCGGCGGCCTCCGGCCCCGTTCCCACCGGCCCCACCGGCTCCCGGTCCCCCGTTTCCAGCCCCACGGCAACCCCGCGGGCCAGCCCATCGACCGGCCCGGCCCTGACCGCATCGCCGCCTCCTCCACCTTCGCCATCCAGGTCGCGTGCGCCGTCACCCTCCCCGGTCCGCAGCCGCCAGCCGAGTGAGCCTCCGAGGGGGTCGGCCAGCCCGAGCGCCACCGGATCGGGCGGATCTAGCGGTGGGCCGGGTGCCGGACCCAGCGGGGGGCCGGGTGGCGGGACGGGTGGCGGGTCCCCCGTCGACGGCGGTGGCGGGTCGACTCCGGCCCCGTCGGCTGGGAATTCAAGCGCGACGGGAGGCGCAGGCGCCAGCCAGCCCAGCGGAGGAGACAGCGGAACAGGCGGGGCGGTGTCGGCCATGCTCGCGGTCAGCCACCAGGACCCGCCAGCGACGGCTCGTGCGGCCGCCGACCCGCCCGCGACGGTGGCTCCCATCACGACCCCGGATCCCGTCACAAGCGCGGATCCCGCCACGGCGGCCTGGGTCGAGGTGGAGCGGCGCACCTCCACGATGTTCGTCGTGATGGCCGTCCTGTCGGCGGTGGTGGCCATCGCGATCGGGCTGCTCCTCGCCGAGGCGGTGATCCGCCCGCTGCGCGCCCTCGGGAAGGACGCGGCCGCGATCGCCGGGGGCGACCTGGGCCGCCGGTCTGCGACGAGCGGGCGCAAGGACGAGATCGGGGAGCTGGGGCGGTCGTTCGACACCATGGCCGAAGCGCTCCAGCGGTCGGACGAGTCCCGGCGCCGCTTCCTGCAGGACGCTGCCCACGAGCTCGGGACCCCGGTCACCGCGATCCAGACCACCGTGAGCGCGATCCTGGACGGCGTCTACGAGCCCGAGCGCCGTCACCTCGAGACGATCCGGGACGAGACCCGGCTGCTGGGCAGGATCGTGGACGACCTGCGCACCATCGCGCTGGCCGAAGTCGGGCAGCTGCCGCTGGCGACCGAGGAGGTCGACCTCGCGGCCGTGGCCGCATCCACCGCCGACGCCTTCGCCGCCAGGGCCGCCGAAGGCCGACGCACGCTCGTCGTGGACGGCCAGGAGTCCGTGATCACCTTGGGCGACCCGGACCGGCTCCGGCAGGTGCTGTCGGCCCTGGTCGACAACGCGCTGCGGCACGCGCCCGACGGAGGGCACGTTGCCATCCACCCGCTGCTCGTGGAGTCCCGGGCGGTCGTCGAGGTGGTCGACGACGGACCCGGTCTCGGCGAGCACCCCGAGCGCCTGTTCGACCGGTTCTTCCGGGCCGGCGCCCTGCCGGACCGGACGAGCGGACATGCCGGGCTGGGGCTGGCCATCGTGCGGGCGCTCGTGGAGGCGCAGGGCGGCCACGTGACGGCGGCCAACCGGCCGGAGGGCGGTGCCGTGTTCCGGGTCGACCTGCCGGCGGGAGCCTGAGCCATGTCCCGGATCGCGGTCGTGGACGACGAGCCGACCATCGCGGAGGGCGTCGCAGCCTATCTCCGCCGGGACGGACACGCTGTCGAGATCGCCGCATCGGCACCTGCTGGGATCGAGCTGGGGCGGACCGGGCCCGACCTCATGATCCTTGACCTGATGCTCGGCGGCGGATCGGGGTTCGACGTGCTCCGGACACTGCGCGGCGAGGGACGCAGCGTCCCGGTGATCATCCTCAGCGCGCGCGTCGACGTCATCGACCGGGTTGCCGGACTCGAGCTGGGTGCCGACGACTATGTCACCAAGCCGTTCGAACCACGGGAGCTCGTGGCCCGCGTCGGCGCGGTGCTCCGGCGCGCCCAGGGAGAGGCGCGCGCAGCGGTGGGCACCAGCCCGTCGGGCGAGGGCATCGCGCGCGTCCTGGACCTTGGCGTGAACGTGGCGGCCCGGGAGGTCCGACGCGGGTCCACGGAGATCACGTTGACCCGCACGGAGTTCGACCTGCTCGTCGCGCTCGCCGAGCACCCGGGGCACGTCATGTCGCGGGAACAGCTCGCGAACCGCCTCTTCGGGGGCCTGTACGAGGAGTCCGACCGGACCGTGGACAGCCACGTTCGGAACCTGCGCCACAAGCTCGGGGCGGGCCCGGACGGAGGCGAGTACCTCGAGACGGTCCGGGGCGTCGGCTACCGCGTCGCCCGGAGGTAGAGATCCGCGCTGGGGGATACGCTTCGGACGTGACGCACCTGTACACCCTCTTCCTCGGCGGCCGGATCGCACGCGGCGACGGCCTGGGCGACGCGACGGCGCTGGTCGTTGCCGCCGACACGGTGCTCCTCGTCGGGACCGACGAGGAGGCGGCAGCGGTCTCGCGAGGGGACTCGATGACCGTGGACCTGGCCGGTGCGGAGATCGTGGCGACCGGCGACCTTGATCCCGGCAGCCCGGCCGACTTCGACGTGGTCCGCAGGGACGGTACCGCGCAGATTCGTGGCGGGCGCCTCGTCCATGGCACCCTGCCGGGCTGGCACGACCATGTGCCCGGCGAGGAGGGCGGCGCCCACTGACCGTACGCGAGGATCGGGCACGGCGGGACCCTCAATGCAAGACAGGGGCCCCGCCTCGCGGCAGGGCCCCTGTCGGCTCCCTCGGGGTAAGGGGCCTGTGACGGTTGGCTAGCGGGTGACGCGCTGGTTCACGACGGGGCTGGTGCTGCCGGCGTAGTTCGTGGATGCGACATAGCGCGCCGTCATCTGGTACGTGCCGGTGTTCAGGCCCGTGTTCCGGTAGCTGAGAACGGCGACGCCGTTGACCAGCGTTGCGGTCCCGATCCGGTTGCCGTTGCGGAAGAAGCGGACCGTCCCGGTGGGGGTACCGCCGCCGGGGGCGACGGCGACGACGGTCGCCCGGTAGGTGATGGTGTTCTGGCGGCTGACCGGGGTGGTCAGCGTGAGCGTGGTGCCCGTTGAGGCCCGGCTGACGACCTGGGCGAGCGGTGCGCTGGTGCTGGAGGTGTAGTTCGTGTCGCCGGGGTAGACCGCCCGGACGGCGTGCGTGCCGACGGACAGCCCCGTGGTGGTGATCGACGCCACGCCGAACGCGTCGATTGCCTGGGGCGCGCCGAGGTTGGCGCCGTCCAGGGTGAACTGGACGGTGCCGCCCGGATTGATCCCGAGGCTGCCGTTCTGCGGTGTGACGGTGGCGGTGAAGGTGACGGACTGGCGGAAAACGCTGTTCGCGTCGTTCGAGACGACCACGGTGGTCGTCGTGAGCTGGGCCACCACGGTGTGGGCAAGCGCGGCGGACGTTGCACCGAGGAAGTACGTGTCGCCCGAGTAGCGGACGGTGATCGAGCGGTTGCCGGTGGTGAGGGCGGACGTCTGGATGACGACGGCAGACCCGATGACCGGAACGGCCGCGCCCGTATCGACGCCGTCGACCACGAGCTGGAGCGTGCCCGTCGGCGTGCCGGCGAGCGGGTTAGGGTTGTTGACCGTCGCGACGAAGCTCGTGATGGCACCGGCCTTGGTCGGGTTGAACTGGGTGGACAACCCGATGGTGACCGGGGCCCGGAGGATCGTGAGCGACCGGCTGACCGGGGCCGCGGCCTGCCAGTTGCCGTTGCCCGGCTGGGTGGCCGTGATGGTGCACAGGCCGGGCGCGACGAGGAACACGGCCGTGCCGGTGACCATGCAGGTTGCCGGCGTGTCCGAGGTGAAGGCGACCGCCAGGCCGGACGTGGACGTCGCGCTCACGAGGAACGACACGGTGCCCCACGTGCGGTTGGCCTGGGCCGCGAACACGATGGCCTGGGGGGCCGGCGTGACGGTGACCGTCCCGGCGGCGTAGCTGATGGTGTAGTTCGGGTCGGCGGCGCCCGAGCAGGTGCTCGGGTAGACACCGGTGTCCGAGGTGGAGGTGGCGGTGGTGGAGCAGGCCGGCGGGGTGGCGGGGGCGGTGTCCGGTGCGACGAGGCCTGCGTAGATGGGCGTGATGGCCGGCACGGCGGCGCCGTAGACCATGGTCCCGGTCGAGGCCGTGATCGTGAGGGCGGCCTGGGCGACCGTGACCGTGCCGTCCACCAGGGTGATGCCGTAGTTCGTGTCGGCGAAGCCGGTGCAGGTGACCGGGTACGGGCTGCCGCCCACGCCGCTGCCCTGGGTGTAGGTCGTGGTGCACGTGCCGACCGTGGCCGGGGCGAGATCGCCCGCGACGAGGCCCGCGTAGGCGGGATCCATCGGGCCCGGGACTGCGTCGCCGTACGTGACGGCGAAGCTCGGCGCGGTGATGGTCAGCGGGGCGGGTGTGATCGTCACGGTCCCGGCGGCGTAGCTGATGGTGTAGTTCGGGTCGGCGGCGCCCGAGCAGGTGCTCGGGTAGACACCGGTGTCCGAGGTGGAGGTGGCGGTGGTGGAGCAGGCCGGCGGGGTGGCGGGGGCGGTGTCCGGTGCGACGAGGCCTGCGTAGATGGGCGTGATGGCCGGCACGGCGGCGCCGTAGACCATGGTCCCGGTCGAGGCCGTGATCGTGAGGGCGGCCTGGGCGACCGTGACCGTGCCGTCCACCAGGGTGATGCCGTAGTTCGTGTCGGCGAAGCCGGTGCAGGTGACCGGGTACGGGCTGCCGCCCACGCCGCTGCCCTGGGTGTAGGTCGTGGTGCACGTGCCGACCGTGGCCGGGGCGAGATCGCCCGCGACGAGGCCCGCGTAGGCGGGATCCATCGGGCCCGGGACTGCGTCGCCGTACGTGACGGCGAAGCTCGGCGCGGTGATGGTCAGCGGGGCGGGATCCACGGTCAGGACGCCGTCCACGTAGGTGTACGCGTAGTTGCTGTCCAGCGCACCGTCGCACGTGATCGGGTAGGCCCCGACCGGGTCGCCCGTGACGTACGTGGTGGTGCAGACCGCGAGCGTCGTGTCCGGGTCCACGCCGGTCGAGTACGTCGGCGTAAGCGCCGGCGCATCCGCCCCGTAGAGGATCGTGAGGCTCGGAGCCGTCACGGTGGCCGGCGCCTTGCCGACCGTGACCGTGCCGTCCACCAGGGTGATGGCGTAGTTCGTGTCGGCGAAGCCGGTGCAGGTGACCGGGTACGGGCTGCCGCTCACGGGCGAGCCCGCGGCGTACGTGGTGTCGCAGGTGCCGACCGTGGCCGGGGCGAGATCGCCTGCGACGAGGCCGTCGTAGGCGGGAAGGATCGGGTCGGGCTTCGGGTCGCCGTAGGAGACGGTGAAGCTCGGCGCGGTGATGGTCAACGGGGCCGGGCCGACGGTCAAGGTCCCGTCGACGTAGAACACCTGGCCCAGGAAGATCGGGTCCGGGGTAGCGCCCGTGCAGCTCGTCGCATAGGTGCCGACCGGGTCGCCGACGGTATAGGTCGTGGAGCAGGTGGCCTCGCCGACCGGGGCCGGGAGGTCCGGGGTGTAGGCGGCGGTGATCGTCGGGACGGGATCGCCGTAGAGGATCGTGGGCGAGGACGCCGTCACGACCAGCGCGACCGAAGCATCGAGCGTGTTGGACACGCCCTCACCGGCCTCGTTCCAGGCAACGACCTTGTAGCGGTACACGGTCCCGAGCGTCGCGGTCTCGTCCGTGTAGGACACGGCGTTGGCGAGGGCGGTGCCGATCTGGGTGTACGGACCGGGCTCACCCGCGGTCAGGGTCGCGCGGAGGATCTTGTAGCCGACCTCGTCCTTGGGATCGGTCCACGTTGCAAGGTTCGCGTAGTCCACCAGCGTGCCATCCGTCCAGCCGAGGACGACAGGACCGCCGGGCAACCTGGTCAGCACCGGGGCGTCGGGGACCTCCGAGTCCACCTTGACCGACACCGGCCGCATCATGTCCATCTCCTCGTGGGAGAGGATGTGGCAGTGGAAGACGTACTCCCAGTTGAAGTCCACGATCGCGTTCACGATCGGGGCGATCGGGGCGCCGGCGGCGTTGGTGTTGTTGAAGCCGGCTTCCGTGCCGAGGACGCCGTTCTGGGAGCCCTGGGCCCCAATGGGCATCATCGGGTTGAGCGGGCGGCGGCTGTCGGGGACGTTGAACGGGAGCTCAGGCACGATCGGGCGGATCGCCACGTACGTGTCCTGGAGCGGATTGATGCGGACCGTGTCCTTCCAGCCCAGCTCGTTGGGATCCGGTGGCTGGAGGTTGTTGTCCCAGGCCACCCGGTTGAGCACCTGGACGTCATAGAGATGGAAGTGGATCGGGTGGGTGTCCACGCCGTTGTGGGTGATCTTCCAGATCTGCGTGCCGTCGTCCGCGGATGAGATCGGGGTCACGTCGAGGGTGCTCGGCGTCCCGTTGGCATCGAGGATCTCGGTCACCGGGTTCACGTACGGGTACAGGATGATGTTCTGGGTGATCGGCGTCGCCCCCGGCGCCTCGAGGCCCAGGTTGGCCGTCATCCGCCCGTACTCGTCGAAGCTCGCCGAGTTCATCTCGTCATGGATGCCCTTGGGCTCATACGGGATCGAGAGCTGGGCGCCATCGAGCGTGTCGAACTTGAACTTGTCGCCCGGCTTGGCGCCCTCCTGGATGCGGGCGTAGCCGTCGCAGCGCGCGGACGGGTTGGTCGGCGCGGAGCACCAGCCGCCGGCGGCGAAGTTGGATCCGTACGCGTCGTTGTAGGAGGACTGGCCGACGATGATCGGGTTCTGGCCGGACTCGAAGACTCCGGAGCCATCGGCCTGGTGCTTGAATGCGGCGACCAGGCGGCCCTGGCGGTCGTTCGTCGTGTTCGGGCGGTCCCAGGCGAGCGCCGGCGCCGCGTTGGAAACCTTCACCTGCATGATCGTGCGGGTGTTGGGACCGTAGCCGGGCAGGGTCGTGTTGGCGCAGGCCGGCCGCAGGTCGGCGCTACCGGTGTAGTAGTCGTAGCAGGCGACGCGGGCCGGGAAGGCGGCCGGAGCATCGTTGTACAGGATCAGGGTCTTGCCGCGGTACTTGCTGAAGTCGACGATGACGTCAGCACGCTCGGCCGGGGCGAGGAGCAGCGAGTGCTGATCCACGTTGCCCACGTCGAAGCGCGTGGGATCGGTGATCCACGTGGTCGGCTGGGCCGGGATGGTCACCGGTGAGGGCAGGAAGCCACCCTCGGTCCCGATCTGGACCCAGTCCGGGCCCTTGGGGCTCTTGGTCTCATCGGGCGTCGGGAAGGCGGCTGTATCGGTGAGGGCCGCCTCCACCTCGGCGGGCTTGAGCGCCACCTCGGAGAGCGTGCCGGTGGTGGGATCCGCGACGTACCAGGACAGGTTCCAGAACCGGTCGTTGGCCGCGTTGAGGATGCGGTAGCGGTAGGCCTTCGGCTCGACCGTCGTCTTGGGATAGGCCGTGCCGTTGACGATCGGCGTGTCGTTGAAGGCCTCCATGCCCACCGAGACGTTCGGGGTGCCGGGGATCTGCGGCGGCTCGCAGAACGGCTCGGACTGGTACTGCCAGGTGTCCGGGTTGTCGAGGTCGCAGGCAGGGTCGTAGTACGGGTTGTCGATGGGCTGGTACTTCGCCGTCGCGGACGGCGGCCAGAACCAGGGGCCGTACATCCAGCGCCCGAAAGAGCTCATGCCGGACGGGTCGTTGGGGTTCTGGGCGGGCATGTAGACGTGCGGCGCCCAGAGCGAGCCCTCGCCGCCCCACTTGCTGGTGTCCCAGGTGGGATCGGTGTCGTGGATGTTGGCGGGGACGAAGGTCTTGTCCTGGATGATCAGCGGCGTGCCGATGCCGAGGCCTTCGTCAACCGTGGGCGTCGACAAGTCGTCGCCCATTGCCCCACCGGGCGCAGTGAGCGCCTTCTCGACGTCATCGGTGATGACGTAGCCGGCGGCCTCGCCCGCGTAGACGTTGAGGCGGGTGATGCCCCACGCGTGGTCGTGGTAGAACATCAGCCGCGCCGACTGCTGGTTCGTGTAGAAGAAGGTCATGGAGCCCGGTTCCGGATCGGGCATGTCGGGCACGTTGGAGACGCTCACGCCCTCGGGATACCTTGTGGCCTCGTCAGCCGGCGTGATCCACTGGTGCGGCGTGCCGTCGCTGATCCAGGGTGTGACGCCACCGTGGAGGTGGAGCGTGGCCCTGTTCTCCGAGTAGCAGTCCATCTTCTCGATGGAGCACATCGGGTTGCGGGCCTCGTCCAGGACCGACCCGAACTCCGCGGTCGTGTCGATCGGGACACCGGCGCCGTCAAGGTCGACGGAGTCGGGGCCCATGCCGGCGCCCATCAGCGTGGTGTCGACCGGCAGGAAGAGGTCGCCCCCGACGCCCGTCGGCAGCAGGTTGCGGAAGAGGATGCGGACAGGGCGGTCCTTCGTCGCGACGATCGTGGGGCCCAGGTAGTGGGGGACGTCCACACCTCGGGCGCGGGAGCCGTCGGGCAGGAGGATCGGGGTCGAGGGTCCGTTGGGGTCGAGGCTCTCGTTGCTCAGCGCTGCGCGCGCCCCGGGGACAACGTCCGTCGACAGCTGCACGTAGCCGCGCAGCAGCGTCGGCGGCACGTCCTCGTGGAATGTGTGCCGGTACTGGACCAGGCCGATCTCGTAGTAGTCGGCGCCGGGGTACGTCGTCGTGTCGGGCACGCCGACAGGGATGTAGTTGCCCTGGTCATTGGCGGCGTCGGGCCCCAGGCCCGGGAGCGTGTTCACGAACTTGCGGATGCCCGGCGTGAGGTAGCCGGCTCCGGGGTTGGTGACCGTGATGCCCGTGACGGCGCCCTTGACGGCGACCGTGGCGGTGGCGCTCGCGCCCTTGTCCGCCACGCCGACGGTGTCGGCGATGGTCACGGTCGGGGCCGAGTCGTAACCCTTGCCACCTGACGTGATCGACACGGCGGAGATGCCGATGGTCGCCGTCGCGGTGGCGAACTCTGTGGGCACCTGCTCGCTTGCGTCGGTGATGGTGACGCCCGGCGCCTTCGTGTACCCGGAGCCCGGGTCGGCGACCTCGATGCCGGTCACGGTGCCGTTGGCGTCCATCGTGGCGGTGGCAGTCGCGCGCACGCCACCCACGGTGATGTCGGGCAAGGTGATGGTGACGATCGGCTGCGACTGGTAACCGCTGCCGCCGTTGGTGATGACGATGTTGTCAACGCCGCCGCTGGCGGCCGCGGTCGCCTCGAAGCCGGTGGTGAAGTTGCCGCCCGCGAAGGTGACCGCAGGGGCGGTGAAGCCGAACCCGGCCTCGTCAACGGTGATGCTGTTGACCACGCCCTCGCTGATCACCGCGGTCGCTGTCGCCTGCGTGGTGGGCGTCATGCCTGGGGCGGTGATGGTGACGGCCGGGGCGTTCAGGTAGCCCTGGCCGGGGCTGGTGACCGTGATGTCGCTGATGGCGCCCGTCTTGGAGTCGACGGTCGCCGTGGCCGTCGCGCCCTCGCCCGGATCTGTCCGCACGGTGGCGGACAGGGAGTAGATGCGGTCACGCGCGGCGACGGGGAACAGCGGATCGACGCCCAGGGACACGACGGCGCCGGCGATGGGCGCGTCGGGACCGACCGGGGAGGCGGTCACATCGGTGCCGGCCGCCAGGTCGAACGGGATGCCCTTGCCGTACCAGCCGATGACGTCACCGTTCTCCACGGCAACGTTCGGGGTCACGGGGAACGAGACGAGCTCCGGGACCAGCGGGTCCGCCAGGTTCGGGGCGGTCAGCGGGCCGCTGTCGTACACGACGGTGTACTCGTCGGGGTTCGCCGTGGGCCGCAGCACGTAGGCATGGAAGATGTCGCCTGAGAGCCCGGGCGTGGGCTCCTGGTTCCAGACCTGGAACCTGCGGAGCATGCCGGCGGGCAGAGCGCTGCCTGCGACAACGCCGAATGCCGCCTCCGTGTCGGTGGCGGTGGCTCGCGCGACGAGCGGGTTGCCGATCGCAACCGGCGGTGGCGCCGCGATCTCGACGACCGCGTTGACCATGACCTGGGGGCTGTTGGCGTAGTTGGAGTACGGGCCGAAGTAGTGGGGAACCGCCGACTCGTCGGTCGCGGACAACGGCAGGTCGCGCGTGGCGCCGTCCTGGCCGGTCGCCACAGGCTTGACTGCAGCGGGGGCTGGGGCCGGAGGCGCGCCAGCCGCGACCCCTCCATCGGGCCCTGGGCCCGAGCGGGCAGCACCCGCAGGTACGGTGACGACGAGCAGCATGAGTGCGGCGATAAGCGCCGCAAGACGCCTGAGCATCCCGAATTCCCCTTCCCCGGGCCGGTCTGAGGTACCGGCATCCAACGGCCCCAATGCCCACACGGCACTCCCAAGGGGCCCTGTGCTGCACCGTAACCGCTCGGCGACCGGCGCCCATCGGGGGAGACCCCTACCCAACCACGGAAACCTGTGGTCCGGTACGTACGTGGATTGTCCGTGGCGGATGCGCGCGTCCGCCGGGTGCAGCCGCCCGGCGGAGGGGGCATCATCGCGGGGTGCCGATGAACGCCGACTTCGAAGCCGCAGACCTGGTCCGGCGCCGCCCGGGTAACCGCCGGGCGCTGGTGCCCGATCCGCAGGTCGCCGGGTTGCTCGCCCCAGGCGAACTCGTGCTGGCGTCACGTGCCGGCGTGCTCCTCGACCAGCGGGCGCCACGCCGTGAGGAGCCCGACGCGGTGCCCGACGGCGTGTCCGGTGATCTCTACATCACGTCAGACCGCCTGCTCCACATCAGCGCGGTGATCGTGGAGGTCCCGCTGGGCGTGATCCTGGAGGCCATCATTACCACCGACACCCTGTGGCTGCTGCTGGCCGGAGGTGGCAGCTGTGCGGTGCGCGTCCCCGACCCAGCGGTCCTGCGCGTGGAGCTGGCCGCCGCCCGGCGTGGCGATCCGGCCGGGGAGCCGGTCTCCTAGCCCTCCTCGCGGTAGCGGCGGGCCGCCTCGCCCCGGTTGGCGGCATCGAGCTTGTGCAGGATGTTGCTGACGTGCGTCTCCACGGTCCGCGGGGAGATCGTCAGCGCGACTGCGATGTCCCTGTCGGACAGGCCGTCGGCAAGGAGGCGCAGCACGTCACGCTCCCGGGCAGTGAGCCCGTCGAGGTCGCTGCGGTCCGCCGACTGGTCCACCTGGCCCCGCCAGGACACCTGGGCGAGAAGCCGGTGGGCGAGCCGGCGGCTCATGGCCAGCTCCCCGGTCTGCGTGCCCAGGAGGGCGCGGACGAGCGCGTCCGGGGTCAGGTCCTTGGTCAGGTAGCCACGTGCGCCGTAGCGCATGGCGCTCAGGACGTCGCGATCGCTCGCCGTCGTGGACAACACCACGATGGAGGTCGCCGGCAGCCGGGGTGCGAGCTCGCGCACGACGGACAGTCCGGAGATGCCGGGGAGCGCGATGTCGACGAGGAGGATGTCAGGTGCGATCGACGGTGCGAGCTCGATCGCGGCCTCACCGGTCGCAGCCTCCGCGACCATGTCCATGCCGCCGGGCCCGATCGCCGCCGCCACGGCACCCCGTACCAGCGGATGGTCGTCCACGATCATCACCCGCAGCCTGACCCCGTCCCTCACGGCGTACCCCCTTCACTGTGGCCTGATCCGGGCTTCGATCCGGTCGGTGCGGTCACCTGGATGCGCGACCCGTCACCGGGCCGCGACGCGATGCGGACGCGGCCCCCGATGAGCGCGGCCCGCTCCCGCATGGACACCAGGCCGAACGCGCCGTCGCGCACGCCAGCCGGATCGAATCCCCGGCCATTGTCCACCACGCGCAGCGTGAGCCGTCCGGGCCGGATGGCGAGGCGGACCCCGACCATTGTCGCCTCCGCGTGCCGGGCGACGTTGGTGAGCGCCTCCTGGACGATACGCAACACCTCGGCCTGGGTGCGGGGCGCCACGGGCAGTCGCTCATCACCGTCCCAGGAGAACTCGACCCGGAGGCCGTAGCGGTCGGCCGACTCGTCCACGGTCCGGCGCACCAGCTCGGGGAACGTCGGCTCTCCGGTGCCCACGGAGCGCAGGGCGGCGACCGCCTGGCGTGCCTCACCGAGGCCCGCGTCGACGGCGGAGGCCGCCGCGAGCGCCGAGGCACGCGCCGCGGGCGGCAGGTCCGGGACGGCGAGCACCTCACCGGTCCGCAGCTTGGCCAGCCACAGGTCCTGGGAGAGGCCGTCGTGCAGCTCCCGCGCGAGCCGGGTGCGCTCCTCCAGGGCGGCCCGCTGCACGTCCGCGTCTCGCAGGTCATTGAGCGAGGCGTTGGCCGTGCGGAGATCGTGGAGGCCGGCCCGCACCGCCGCCTCGAGCCCGACCAGGAGGGTGACCGAGAACGCAAGCCGGAAGATGTCGCCGATCGACACCTGCCCCGGGTGGGCACTCGGGAACATCGTCCAGATCAGCTCGCCGAAACCGGCGAAGATGAGGCCGACCGCGATGTAGGCGTCGATCACCGA
Organism: uncultured Chloroflexia bacterium; assembly: GCA_963748625.1. Lineage (GTDB taxonomy): Bacteria > Chloroflexota > Limnocylindria > Limnocylindrales > CSP1-4 > CAIXZV01. The sequence continues at coordinate 64,347 of CAVVJT010000005.1, forward strand.
CTGGCCGCTACGCCACAGGCGCCGGCTGGCATAGGCGCCAGCGAAGAACAGGCTCGCCACGCTGAGGTGCACTGCGGCCCCGAATGCTGTGATGTGCGGCAGGCCCTCGTGCTGGTCGAGGTGCAGGATCTCCAGCGCCGGCGGTGGTGGCCCGAGGATCGCGCCCGCCAGCGCAGCGCCCACGACGAGCAGCGTGGGAAGCACCAGGATGCGCACGGGCTGGCGGCCGTAGGACGCCCGTGTGACGAACGTCCCCGCGACGACGAACAGCATGGCAGCCGCCAGCCTCGAGAGCGCGAACACAAGCGACTGGATGCCTTCGGGCTCGCCCAGGTCAGCGATGCTGGAGCTGTGCACGAGGCTGATGACGAGGGCGATCCCGTAGCCGGTCGCGAGCACCATGAACGCTGACGCGTGGTAGATGGCGGCGGTCGCGACGCTCTCGCGGAACCGCGCCCAGGCGAGCGCCGTGAGGGCGACACAGGCGAAGAAGGCGATCGTGTCCAGCACGAGGTCCAGCACCGGCACCGCGGCGTGGCCGTGTGTCCCGAGCAGGAGCATCCCGGAGGTCACGAGGATGCCGCACAGCACGACCGAGCGGAACAGCCAGTCCAGCGACCGGCTCCCGGCCCTTGGCGTGGCGAACGCCCCCTGTCGACCGTTGTGCATCACGTCCCCCAGCGGCCCGAATCCCCGTCCGCGGCACCCCGCGGCGGCCGTTCACGCACCGTGCCCCATCCGGCTCCTTGATGATCAACCGCGAGTACGGGTTCCTGTCAAGTGGTGGGCGCGCCACCGACTGGAATCACCACCGAAGGGTCAGTGGATGGGCGCCGCCTCCTCGCGGCCTTCGAACGTGATGCAGCTCTCAACCGGGCACACATACATGCACAGCCGGCAGCCGACGCAGTTGTCGTCCACGACCTCGAGGTGCCGGGTGCCATTGCTGCCGTTGACCTCGATCGCCTGGTGGGCACCGTCGTTGCAGGCCGCATAGCACAGGTTGCAGTGGATGCACGTCTCCTGGTCGATCCTGGCGATGAGGCGCCACTCCTGGTCGAGCTTGCCCCAGTCCGTGATCGTCGGCAGTGCCTTGCCCACGAGCTCGCTCGGGCTGTGGAGGCCCTTGTCGCGCAGGTAGGTCGTGAGGCCGTCCACCAGGTCGTCGGCGAGACGGAAGCCGTAGTGCATGACGCTCGTGCCCACCTGGACGGTGGTGGCGCCACAGAGCAGGAAGTCAACGGCGTCACGCCAGGTCTCGATGCCGCCGACGCCGGAGATCGGCAGGCCCACCTGCGGGTCCTTGGCCACCGAGCTGACCATGTTGAGCGCGATCGGCTTGACGGCGGGGCCGGCGTACCCGCCATGGCTGCCCTTGCCGCGGACGTCCGGATCGGGCGCCCATGACTCGAGGTTGACCCCGATCAGCGAGCTGATCGTGTTGATCATCGAGACCGCGTCGGCGTTGGCGGCCCTCGCAGCCCGCGCCGGGAACCGGATGTCGGTGATGTTCGGCGTCAGCTTGACGATGACGGGCATCGCCGCCTTCTCCATCACCCACTCGGTGATCATCTGGACGTAGTCGGGCACCTGGCCCACCGCCGCGCCCATTCCCCGCTCGCTCATGCCGTGCGGGCAGCCGAAGTTGAGCTCGTAGCCGTCGGCGCCGGTGTCGTTGCACATGTCCAGGATCTCGTGCCACGCCTCGCGCTTCGCCTCGACCATGAGGCTGATGATGACGGCGTTGTCGGGGTACTTGCGCTTCGTCTCCGCGATCTCGGCGATGTTGACCTCCGTGGGCCGGTCGCTGATGAGCTCGATGTTGTTGATGCCGGTGATGCGCCGGCCCTGGTAGTCGAACGAGCCCAGGCGGGCGGTCACGTTGCGGATCGGCTCGCCGATCGTCTTCCAGACCGCACCACCCCAGCCCGCGTCGAACGCGCGCTGGACCATCTCGCCGTTGTTGCTGATCGGGCAGCTGGCGAGCCAGAACGGGTTGGGGCTCTTGATCCCGGCCATATCCACCGAGAGGTCGATGCCGGGCAGCGTGGCATCCACGGCCCGGCGGACGGGCTCGATGCGGGCGCCCAGCCCGAGCTCGCGGATGATGGAGTGGGCGGCAAGCTTGCCCGCCTGCACCGCGTTGACCACCTCGGCGCCGCCGCTGGTGATGTCGCCGATCGCCCAGACCTTCGGGTTGGCCGTGTGGCCAGTGGCGCTGTCGGCGCGCACGCTGTCGGCGCGAGAGGTGTCGCGGGTCTTGCGCACGCCGAGGGCCGTGAGCAGCTCGCGGGCACCGTCGGGCTCGCCCTGTCCGACAGCGCGGATGATGGTGTCGAGCGCCACGCCGAACTCCGTGTACGCGATGGGCATGGGCGAGCGGCGGCCGGAGGCATCGGGGTCACCGAGGGCCATGCGTGCGAAGGTGGCGCCCTCGACCCGGCCGTCGCCGGTGATCGCGGTGGGGGCAGTGAGCCAGCGGAGCGTGACGCCCAGCCTGCGCGCGAGATCGATGGCGTGCGGGTAGGCCGGGGTCTCGGCCTCGGTGCGGCGGTAGAAGAGGGTGACCTCCTCGGCGCCGAGCTTCACCGCGGCCGCAGCCGCGTCGAAGGCCGTGGAGCCGCCGCCGATCACGCCGACCCGCCGGCCGATGACCGACGTGGCGAGGGCCGTCGCGTTGGTGCCCGCGGCCGTCGCGTTGGCGCCCGCGGCCCCGGCCGGGTCGATGGCGCGCCGGATCACGTCGAGTGCGTCCACGACTCCCGGGAGGTCCTCGCCAGGCACACCCAGCGCGCGGGCCTTGCCCAGGCCGATGGCGATGACGACCGCGTCGTTGTCGGCCAAGAGCCTGGCCGGATCGATGTCGCGCCCGACGCGGCAGCTGGTGATGATGGTGGCGCCCGCGCGCTCCACCTCCGCGGCCTCCGTCGCGATCGCCGTGGCAGCCATGCGCCAGGGCACGATCCCGTGGTCGGCGAGGCCGCCGGCCCGGGGGGTGTCGTCGTAGAGGGTCACGGCAACGCCGGCCTTGCGCAGCTCCGCCGAGACGGCGAGGCCGGCGGGTCCGGCGCCGATGACGGCAACCTTCTTCCCGGTCTCCTCGCCCGGCGTGAAGAAGGCGCGGCCAGACTGCGCATAGGCGTCGACGGCGCCCTGCTGGAGACGGCCGATCGCGATCGGGGTGTCAAGGGCCGTGCGCACGCAGGCGCCCTCGCACAGGTGCTCGACCGGGCATACCGCACCGCACGTGGAGCCGAGCGGGTTGGCGGCGAGGATGGTGCGCGCCGCGCCGTCCACGTTGCCGGTGGCGATCTTGCGGATAAAGCCCGGGACGTCGATCCCGGTGGGGCAGGCATGGGTGCAGGCTGCGTCGACGCAGTAGAGGCACCGTTCGGCCTCCGTCCTCGCGAAGTGACCGGTCAGGGGGAGCACGCGGAGAAACGGGTCAGCCAGGGCGACGGTCATCGATTCCACCCTCGGGTTGCGCCGGTCGGCGGCGCGGATCGGCGACCACGCTCAGGGTCACCTCAAGGGGCCAGTGTGCGCGGGGGTCGGGCGGTTCTCCGACGGCCGAAGGACCCCCACTGGACGTGACCGATTGCAGGGGTTCGGGGCGCGGCGGCGTGGGCCGGGCGCGGCGGCGTGGGCCGGGCGCGCAATGCGACCACACCGGGTCAGCTCCTCCCACCCGGCCGACCGGTGCTCCGCTCACCCACGTGTCCGGAGGCCGTCAATGCCGTCAAGGAGCCGGGCGAGCCCGAACTCGAACCGATCCGCCACAGTCCCAGCGACCAGCGCCGGGGCTGCTCATGCCATGTTTCCAGGGCCATCGGTGGCCAGCCGCTCCGCCACGCTCCCGGCGGTTGCCGCGGCCTCGGAGCGCGACTCCCCCGTCGAACCGCCGAGCCCCGCGGCCTCCCACAACGCGGCGCCTGCCACGAGATTGCCCAGTGCGTGGTTGGCGCGGACGGCCTGCTCGGGCTCCAGCCCCGCCGCCATTCGTCGAGAACCGCCGGAATCTCCGGGGTGTCGAACAATCCAGGCTGAGCGAGGCGAGGACGGCGTCGAACACACCGTCGTCACCAGGGTGACTGGCTGCGTCGGCAACGCGGAGGTCTACGCGATCCGTGAGGCAGGGGCTGGCCAGCCGGCGTCGCGCATGCTCGATCATCGCCGGGGACAGGTCAATGTCCGACACGCTCCCGGCTGGGGCGCAAGCAGCCGTCTCAGCGGCGCGTCGCCCAGTAGTCGTCGGCCTCGACCTCGAGCTTCGCGAGGCGCGTGTAGTAGTCCGGGAACTCCTGGAGGTGGGCGAGCGCGATCCGGCCCGTCACGAGCGGGTCGTCGCCAGTGACGTTCGTCCCCGGATCGCGCAGACCGTGCTCGAGCTCGACGTCAAGGCCCATCCGGTACTGCTCGAGGTCGAAGCCGAGCGCTCCGAAGTCAACCTCCAGCTGCGTCGCGATCGCCAGCGCCTCGTCGCTCGTGAAGTGCCGCTTCGCCTCGGCCATCATCGTGCCTCCACCTCCATGCGCTGTCATGCCCGACCCGGCGCCAGCCGGCTTGGTTCCGGGCACGCGGGGCTCGCTGCTCGGACGACGCTATTCAGCGCCCGTTGGACTGCTGGGCACCACCGGCAATCGGGGACTCGCCGAGGGTCGAATGGCCCGCCGCCAGTGCCGGGCATCGGCGCTGGGAGGCAACGGGCAGGTCGGAGGGTCCGGCCCGCCGGAGTATCTCAGCGGCCGGCGGGCCGGCCCCCTGGCGACGCGGACCTGAGCGCGTCGATGGCCGCGATCCCGGCGATCCCCATCCCGACCAGGAAGACCGGCCACGGGTACGGCCCGGGCGGACCGCCGGCCAGCACGTCGCCGGCTCCGAGCACGTACGAGAGGACCACGATGAGCCCGCCGGCGACGCAGGCCACGAGGTGCCAGCGGCGGACCGTGATCCGCCTCCCGGCATCGAGCGCGCGGGCGGTGGCCAGGCCGAAGCCGACCAGTGCCAGGCTGACGACCACCGGCGACCACACGGGCCCGACCCACGGGACGGGGATCAGGAACAGCAGGTCCGTCGCCGCCGGGGAGGCCGGCCAGCCCGCGAACAGCCACAGGAACACGTAGTACCCGATGTCCCAGGTGCCGAACACGACGGCCGCCCAGGCGAGGCGCTCGAGCCACGTCCGGCCGGCAAGGATGCCGACCGTCGCGATCATGACGAGGGTTGCAGCCTCGCGCCCGACCTCGACCCAGCCGAGGTTCCCGAATGCGGTGGCAGGCTGCAGCGGGAAGAGCACGCCGACCTGGCCCCCGAGCGCAGCGGTGAGATAGACGACCACGGCGGCCTCGAGGTAGGCCATGGCGACGGCATAGGCGATGACCGTGATGGATCGCGCACGGAAGGAAAGCACGGGCTGCATGACGTGCATGGTCGCAGGGGCGTGACGGCCGGGCTGGCGCGGCACGCACGACCGATTGAGCGAGGCCGCGAAGGGCGCTAGAATGGCGGCCTCCCGAGCGGGAGTAACTCAGTTGGCAGAGTGTCAGCTTCCCAAGCTGAATGTCGCGGGTTCGAACCCCGTCTCCCGCTCCACATTCCCCCTCGAGGCGGAATGTCGCTGATCCCCCACGGTGCACTGGCGTACCGTTCCGCCCGCGTCGCGTGCAGCGCTTCCCCGTCACCCCACGCGCCGGTCGAGGCACGGGGGCAGCTCCCCGTCGTACGCGCCCGGCTGCGTCTGGTAGAAGTCGGCACCAACGATCACCACGCTGGTGACGTATGAGCCTTCGACCGGGTACTCGGCGTAGAGGATGTCCCCGGACGATGCCAGCAGGACGTCGAATCGCGAGACGTCGAAGGTGGCCGCCGACGCGGACCCGCAGGCGGGGACCGGCAGCTGGGCCCCGTTCCTGTCGCGCAGCAGGATGTCCGACGTGATCCGGTTGTGGACGGTCAGCACGTCGCCCGGAGCCAGCGTCGGGGGCAGAGTGATCGGAGGGTCGATGGGGCCGACGGCGCCCCATGCAGTGAACGTGTACCTGATGTCGACCTCGATCCCGCCAGCCGTGGTCGTGGTGCCCCGCAGCAGGAGCGTCGCAGACGCTGGCCGACCGTCCGCATCGACGCGGACCTCGAAGCTCGCGTCGCTCGGGCTGATGGCACCCACGCCCTGGGGGAGCGTGACGCCCATGGCCCGCGTGAACGCCTCGACCGGGTCGCGGACCACAAGCCGGTGGCCAGCCTGCCCGCCCACCTCGAGCTGCCCCGCGTACTCGAGATCGGCAACGCTGAGGCCCCGCAACGGGTCCTGGGGCGGCGACGGCGTCTGCGCCCCGGTCCAGTCGCCATCGCCGCTGCGCGTGTAGCCGACCCCGTCCACCACGGCCGTGGTGACCGACATGGTGCCGAAGGCGGGCGCCTCGACGGTGCTGGTCCCCCGGTAGTCGTCCCCGTGGAGGTCGTACGCCGAGGTCAGCGCCATGTCAGCCCCCGCGGACCGGACGATGCCGTCGGCCTCGAAGTGGGCGGAGCGGTCGGGCGCCTGGGTCAGGCTGATGAAGGATGCGACGATGGCGTCGCCGCTCGCGGTGGGCGCCAGGCTCGGGGTCGGCGTCGGGGTCAGCGTCGGCGCAGAGGCTCCGGTACAGCCCGCGAGCAGGGCGGCCGCCGCGACGAGGGCGAGGAGCGGGCGGACCTCGAGCCGTCGGCAACGGACATCGGTGGCCTGCACGTTCCTGCGGGCCTGAAACGCGGATCGCACGGTGCCCATCGTGACCACTCCATCCCCGGCGGGACGCCGTGGTGATGACGCGTTACGCAGGACACCAGTTACGGCGCTTGCCGCACCGCCCGGGCGGGGACGGTCGCCACCGCCATCCCGAGGAGCACGACAGCGCCGCCCGCGACCTGGACCGGTGACGGCCGCTCGGCGAGCAGGATGGCGGCGAGGATGGTGGCGGTGATCGGGTTGAGGAGCAGGAACGCCGCGGAGCGGGCCGCCTCGATGCGGCGGACGCTGGCCACGGTCAGGACCGGGCCGAGCGCGGCCACCGCGGCGAGCCAGCCCAGGGCGACGATCGCCTCCACGGGCGGGTCGGCCGGCGCCAGGAGAGAAGGCTCTGTGACGAGGACGAACCCGCCGAGCACGACCGCGCCCAGGGCGCAGTTGGCGAACGCGACCGTCAGACCGTCGAGGCGGTACGGCGCGGACCACCGGCGTGCCAGCACGAGGTAGAGCGCGAACGACAGGGCGGCGAGGATCCCCCAGGCGATGCCGGCGACGTCGGTGGCGTCCGGGTCCAGCTCGGCGAGCAGGGCCGTGCCGAGCAGCGCCAGGAGGAGCCCGCCCAACGCCCGGCCCGTCAGCCGCTCCGGGAGAAGGGCGGGTGCGATGACGGCCGACAGCACCGCATAGAGCCCCGCCACGAAGGCGGCGATCGCCGCGCCGACGTGGGCGACCGCGAGGTTCATTGACGCGAGGAACAGCGGGCCGGCGAGCGTCGCGAGCACGAGCAGCCGGACGGCGCGATGGGCAGCGGCGGGTCCGGGATTCGAGGCGTCGGGGGTGAGCGCTGGGGAAGCAGGCGGGGGCGCCGTGGCGCCAGGCGCATCCGGCAGGGCCCCGGCCCGGTTGCCGCGCCCCCGCACGAGCACGATCGACCCGACCGCGATCGCCGCGAGCAGGCTCCGCCATGCCGCGGCCGGCACCGGCTGGAAGGCCGTCAGGGCGAACGAGGTCGCGACGTACGCGGACCCGAACCCCATGGCGGCCAGCGCAGCGAACAACTCTCCGCGGTGCCGCTGGGGACCTGCATCCCCCACTCCCACCTCCTCGCCGACCCGGGTGCGAACCCACACGGGCCGGAAGGCGGCCCCGCTTGGCTAGCGGTTCTTGCGGTTCCGGCGGCGCAGGAACCAGGCGCCGAAGAAGCCGACCAGGGCGCCGCCGATCACCGCGATGGTGCTCTCGAGCAGGAACCCTCCGATGGGCAGGACGTCCATCACAAGCATCAGGACCCACACGGACACGGCGGTCAGCAGGACAAGCGTCATGGTCGGATCTCCCTCCTCGACTTGGGCTGACTCACCCGGGTGCCCGACGACGCCGGGGCATCAGATGGGCCGCCCGGACGTCCCGGCTCCCCCGGGGGAGCGGACGCGCACAGCCTACGCTGCCGCGACGCGGTCCGCGGGCCGGTCACGCCCGCCGGGCCGGGGATTCGCCGGATCCCTGGGGACAATGGTGCTCCGGGTGACAGGCTCCTGGACGCAGCGCGCCATCGTCGTCAGGTTCCCCTGGGCGTCCGCCCGGCCCGGGGATGCGTCCCGATGTTGAGTCCCGTGTTCACCGCGAACAGCACCATGAACACCGCCCACGCCGGCCGTGCGATGTTCCAGAGCGGCCACCACATCCACATCTGTGCGAGGAAGTAGAGCACCAGGTAGGGGGCCAGCACCCGCCAGATGATCGGCGGGCCCCGCCACGGCCGCGGCCGCCACAGGTCGACGGCCGCCCCGAAGATGGCCCACGCGGCCGTCAGCAGCGGCCCGATGGCGAGGCGCCAATCCGCACCGCTGGTGGCCAGCCACACGCCGACGACGACCCCGAGAGTACCGAGCGTGTAGACAGCCACGCCGACCGGGCCCGCGCGATGCGGCAGCCAGCGGTGCACAGCGAAGAACACGATGAGGGCGGCCTGCATCACGAGGCCGAAGCCCGCGAACACGAGTACCTGGCTGGTCATGGTGTCTCCCGACATGCCGCTGGCGACCCGTGGCTGATCACCGCGGACGAGCGTGGCGAGTCGGGTCGTCGAGCGAAAGGGCCGGCGGTCGTGGTTCGGGCGGTCGGCGGTGTGCGGTGGCCGCCGCCTCCTCGTGTGCGCCACACGACGCGGGTCGCCGAGATGGCACTCGCCCTGACCGCGGCCGTAGGCCGGATCGATGCCGCAGTCCGCCTCGGGATCCGCTTCCGGATCGGCATCCACTGCGGACCCGCGGTCGCGGGCGTGATCGGCACGCGGAAGTTCATCTACGACATCTGGGGCGACACCGTGAACCTCGCGAGCCGCATGGAGTCGCTCGGCGCGCCGGGGCGCATCCAGGTGACGCAGGCCGTGAAGGAGCGTCTCGACGGCCGCTTCGTGCTGGAGCCACGCGGGCTCATCGAGGTGAAGGGCAAGGGCCCCACGGCCGCGTGGTACCTCGTGGCCCGAGGCGGGTCACCGGTCGACGCCGCAGCGGCGCCCAAAGCCACCATCACATCTCCGGGCGCCTGACCGGCCCCTGCCCACACCGGCGGTCGCAGACGACCGGTGACAACGGAAGGCACCGGCATCCTGAACGACGACCGCGGACTACGATGGCTCTGCGATGATGACCATCCTGCTCTCCGGCGACGGGTCACCTGCCCGGTTCCCGGCCGTCACCGGCCGCTCGCTCCTGGGCGTGCAGCTGGCGCTCCCAGGCGACTTCCCCGCCGAGCGGACGCTGGCCGTCGTGGCGTTCCAGCAGTGGCACCAGGCCCGGGTGGACCGCTGGATCGCCCGCGCCGTCGACGCGGGCGTGCCGCCGACGCCGCGGGCTCACACCGGCGTGCTGCCCGCAGCGGTCGTGGAGCTGCCCGTCCTTGCCACGGCGTGGCGTCCCGTGCGGCGCTTCATCGACGGCGGGATGACGGCCGGCATCGGCGATCCGGACGTCCTCGCCCGCACGATCACGATCTACACGGATGTCGGGCGATTCCAGCGCGCTTTGGCCATTCCGGGCAGCGACGACGTCCATGCGCTGGTCGTGGGTCGCGACGGCACGATCCTCGCCCGCGGTTCCGGTGATCCGCAGGACCGCGAGTGGGACGGGATCCTCGCCGCGCTGCGGGCGGTGTGAGCTGCGGGGATTGGGCGGGGATCGGGCTGGGAGCGCAGTGCAGGGGCGCGACGGCAACCCTCGCGGACGTGCCCTTGACGACGCGGCGGGGAGCTCCTCGCCGGAACTCCCCGCCGGATGGTGATCCGTCAGTCGCGCTGCTCAGCGCTCGAGGCAGGCGTTGATCCCCATGAGCCGGTCGCCGGCGCTGAAGCGCAGCTCCAGCGAGCCGAAGGGCATGCCCCGGTACATGTACACGAAGGTCGGCGTGCCGTAGATGGAGGTGATGCGGTTGGGCTCGCCGAGCTTCCCGCGCACGTCGGCAATCGAGTCGCCCCAGACCAGGCCCATCGGCAGGGTGCCCCGGTACGCATCGACGACATCCGAGTCATTGAGCGCATGGAGCGAGACAACGTCGACCGTGCCGTCACTCGCCACGATGGCATTCCAGTCGCCGCAGAAGGCCGCCGTGGCGCTGCCAACCTGCAGCGGGGCGGTGGCGCAACCGGACAGGTCAGCCTTGGTTCCGAGCTGGGAGATCGGGCTGAGCACGCTCCGGTCTCCCCGGGTTACGCCGTCTGCAATCGCACCGCCCGCATGGACGAGGAGCAGCGACCACAGCACGAGGCTGCAGGCTGCAATGGCGATCATGGACGGGCGGCCCCAGTGGGAGTCGCGAACTGCGGTGCTCATGAAGCACCTCCCCGAGTTGTGGCGATGTGCGCATACCGACTATGACCCAGCCGATTGTCGAGGCGCAGGGCCGAGTGGGTCCGTGTGGAAGCCGGAGGTCCCCCAGCAGGGCCGTCCGGCAGGCCGTGAACGGGCCGCGGACGTGCCGGAGGTCCCCCAGCAGGGCCGGGCGCTGGCGATCCGGCCGTCGACGGCGCCGCTCGCCGGACCGGTCAGGACCCGCCCGTGATCTCCCGCTTCCGGCGCTCCACGAAGGCATCGAGCGCCTCGGCGCGGTCGGGCGCGAGGGCCGGCGGCTCGTAGTCGGCGAGCAGGCGCTTCCACACTCCGCGCGCCCGCTCGGTCGCCGTCCGCGCCCCGTCCTCCTGCCAGGCCTCGAACGTCCGCCCGTCCGAGAGGATCGGCCGGTAGAAGGCGGTCTCGAAGCGGGCGATGGTGTGCGCCGATCCGAAGAAGTGGCCGCCCGGGCCCACCTCGGCGATGGCATCGAGGCCCAGTGTGTCGTCGGAGACCTCGATGGGCGCCAGGACTTCGGCGATCTGCTGGAGCATCTCCGCGTCCAGGACGAGCTTCTCAAAGGAGGCCGTCAGGCCACCCTCCAGCCACCCCGCACCCTGGTAGAGCAGGTTCGCGCCTGCGGTCACCGCGCCCCAGATCGACATCCCGCTCTCGTACGCGGCCTGCGCATCCACCACGGCCGACGACGTGACGTTGGAGGTCCGCCACGGCAGGCCCACCCGCCGGGCGAGCTGCCCGGTCGCCAGCTGGGCCTTGACGTACTCGGGCGTCCCGAACGCAGGCGACCCGGTGCGCATGTCCACGTTGGACGTGAAACCGCCGTAGACCATGGGTGCGCCCGGCCGGGCGAGCTGCGCGAGCGCCACCATGAAGAGTGCCTCGGCATGCTGCTGGGCGAGCGCGCCCGCCAGCGTCGCCGGGGTCATCGCGCCCGCCAGCGTGAACGGGGTGGCCACGGTGGCCTGCCCGTGCTCGGCGAGCGCGATCAGCCCGTCGGACATGGGCCCGTCCAGGCGCAGCGGGGAGTTGGTGTTGACCACCGCCATCAGGGCCGGCTCGCGGGCGAGTGCGTCCCGGTCGGTGTCGAGCGTGATGCACGCGACCTCGACGGCGTCCTCTACCGGGCCCCGGCCGAAGGCGAAGCACTGCCAGGACTTGTCGAGCAGGGTGGCCAAGGTCCGGTAGAGGTCCAGGTGCCGCGTGGCCACCGGGAGATCCTGCGCCTCGACGGGGCCGCCCCCCTCCTGGTGGATGACGTCGAGCGCGCCGATCACCCGCACGTAGGCCTCGAGGTCCGCCAGCGTGCCCGGGCGCCGACCACGGTCAAGGTCGGACACGAAGGCCGGTCCGCCCACCGACGAGAAGACCAGGTGCCGCCTCGCCGAACACGAGGGCCCGCTCCGGGTTGCGGGCGCGCAGGCCGAAGCGCGACGGAGCGAGCGCGACGAGGGCATCCACCTGCTCCGGCTCCAGCCGCACCCGCCCGGCGTGGCCGCGCGCACCGTCCTCCCGTTCGACCCGCGCCCCGCCCCCGTCGAACAGGTCCAAGTGCCCGCCCGCCCAGCACCTCCATCCCGACGTCGCGCAGGAGCGAGAGCGCGGCCCGGTGGATCGTCGTCGACCTGGTCAGCGGAGAGGATCTCGAGCGGCCGGAAGGGGTTGACGAGGCGGCGCCAGCCCTTGAACTGGGATGACGCCGGTGGCCCAGCGCTCGCCCCGGGAGCGGCGCGGCACGGGAGCGGTCGGGTCGGACATGGGTGAACGATAGCCGCAGGACGGAACCGGCCACCACGCCGGACCGCCCGATGCCACCATGTCGCCCATGCGCAACCAGTACCGGGTCGTGATCATCGGCGGTGGCATCGTCGGGGCCAGCGTCGCCTACCACCTCGCTCTGCGGGGCATCACCGACGTCCTGCTCGTGGAGCGCGACCGGCTCACGGCGGGCTCGTCGTGGCACGCGGCCGGCGGCTTCCACGCCATCAACCCGGATCGCCGCGTGGCCGAGCTGCAGCGCTACACGATCGAGCGCTACCCGCTGATCGAGGCGGAGTCCGGCCAGGCACTGGGACTCAAGATGTCCGGCGGCGTGGAGCTGGCCGCGACCGCGGACCGCTTCCGCTGGCTCCACGCGGAGCGGTCGCACCTCCGCGCCCGCGGCCACCAGGGCGCCGAGCTCCTGACCCCGTCCGAGGTGGCCGACCTGGTCCCCATCATCAACCCCGACGGCCTCCACGGCGCGCTCTTCGACCCCGACGAGGGCAACCTCGACCCGGTCGGCGCGGTGATGGCCTACGCGGGCGCCGCCAAGGCACGTGGCGTGGAGATCGTCCAGGGCAACCGGGTGACCGCGCTGGCCCCGCGCACGGAGGGCGGCTGGACGGTGGCCACCGAGCAGGGCGACATCACCTGCGAGCACGTGGTGAACGCGGCCGGCCTGTGGGCCCGGCGCGTCGGGCGGATGGCAGGCGTGGAGCACCCGGTGGTCCCGTTCGCGCACCACTACATGGTCACCGACGAGATCCCGGCCATCGCCGCGCGGCCGGGCCTGATGCCGGCGGTCACCGACCTCGAGGGCTGCACCTACCTGCATCGCGAGGGCAACGGCGTGGTGCTGGGCGTGTACGAGAAGGACATCGCCCACTGGGCCACCGACGGCGCGCCGTGGGACTTCGGCCAGCAGTTGCTGCCGGAGGACGATCGACCGGATCGCGCCCGAGCTCGAAGCTCGCCTTCCACCGCTTCCCGGCGATCGGCGAGACGGGGATCAAGCGCTGGGTCTGTGGGCCGTTCACGGCAACCCCGGACGGGAATCCGCTCGTTGGCCCCATCGACGGCAGGCCAGGCTACTGGGCGGCGTGCGGCGTGTTCGCCGGGTTCAGCCAGTGCGCGGGCATCGGCCTCGTGGCTGGCCAACTGGATCGTGGACGGCGAACCCGGCCTGGACGCCTTCGGGATGGACCCGGCACGCTTCGCCGACTGGGCCGCGGAGGATTCGTACCTGCTGCCGATGACGGCGCAGTTCATCTCGCGGCGCTTCACGATCGCCTACCCCAACGAGACGCTGCCGGCCACGCGTCCGCTGCACACGACGCCGGCCTTCGAGGCGCTCACGGTGGCGGGCGCGAGCTTCGGCGTCAACTGGGGCCTCGAGACCGCGCGATTCCTCTCCACGGACCCCGGCTTCGAGGAGGCGGCAACATTCGGGCGGTCCAACGCAAGCCGCTTCGTCGCCGACGAGGTGGCGGCTGTGCGCACCGCCGCGGGCATCGTCGAGATCGCGCAGTACGCGCGGTACCTGGTCGAGGGCCCGGGGGCCGGGACCTGGCTTGACGGCCTCGTCGCAGGTCGCCTGCCGGCGCTCGGACGGATCCGCCTGGCGCCCATGCTGGGCCGGACAGGACGTCTCATGGGCGATCTCTCGCTGGCGCGCATCGCGCCGGAGCGCTTCATCATCACCGCGTCCTACCACCTGCAGGCCTGGCACATGCGCTGGTTCCACGCGCATCTGCCGGCGTCCGGTGTCCGGGTGACGAACCTCACCGATTCGCTCTCGGGCTTCGCGCTCGCGGGGCCGGCCTCCCGCGACGTGCTGGCGGCGCTCGTGGCGGCTGCGGACCGCGACGCCGCGGTGGCACTCCCGTTGTTCGGCATCACCGGCCTGCGCATCCCGGCAGCGGGCGGGGTCATCGCCGACGTCGGGCGGATCGGGCTCACCGGGCGAGCTGGGCTACGAGCTGGTCGTGCCGGCCGACCACCATCTCGCGCTGCTACGAGGCCCTCCTGGCGACCGGCGCGCCCCACGGCCTCCGCGTCTACGGCGACCTCGCCTTCGACGTGCTGCGCCTCGAGCGGGGATACGGCATCTGGGCCGCCGAGTTCCGGCGGGACGTGACGCCTGCCGAGTGCGGGCTCGACCGGTTCGTCGCCTTCGACAAGGGCGAGTTCATCGGGCGGGACGCGGCCCTCGCCGAGCGCGGGGCAGGGCCGGCGCGTCGCCTGGTGCTCCTGGCGGTGGATGCCGCCGATGCCGATGCCGGCTCCGACGACCCGGTCCGCACGGCCGACGGCGCGCTCGTTGGGGAGGTGACCTCGGGCGGGTTCGGGCACACGGTCGGGCGGAGCCTGGCGCTCGCCTACGTGGAGCGCGAGGTGGCCGACGCGCGCCCGGCGCTCGTGGTGGAGGTCATGGGCGAGGACCGCGCCGCGCGGATCCTGCCCGAGCCCCCGTACGACCCGTCCGGCGCTCGGATGCGGGCCGGCTGAGCCGGGGATCCCGCCCCCGGCTCCGGTCGCGCGGTCGGGCGCGGGTCGGGCGTGGGGATGCGCGACGGGTGACCGGGCGCTCAGTACGTCACGGTGCCGCCGGCGCCGGCGACCACGCCCGGCCGGCCCAGCCGGTAGGGGTTGCGCTCGTCGTCAGGCTCGACTCCCGTCACGATCGCCGCCAGGCGCCGCCCGGCTTCCGGCCCACCCTCGATGCCCCAGCCGTTGTCGGCGGCGTGGAGATAGAGCCCGGATACCGCGCACCCGCCCAGGATCGGCAGCCCGTCGGCGGTGCACGTGTACTGGCCCGCCGCGAGGTTGAGCTCGGCCGCCGTCAACCGGTCTGCGATCGCGCTCCAGAACGGCACCGCGCGGCTGGCCGCGTCCATCACCACCGCGGGGAACGTCCAGTCCGTTGGCACCGGGTCGGACGGCTCCGTGCCGGGCTCGTCGAGACCCATGCCCAGGAACGCTCCCCCACCCTCCGGGCGCCAGTACGCGTGCGTGTCAACGTCGAGCGTCATGGGGCCGTCGGCCGGGATCTCGGGCTGGGGCGTGACCATCGCCCGGTGGCGGCGGACCATGGTCACCGGCAGGTCGATCCCCGCGGTCGCCGTCAGGCGCCGTGCGTACGGCCCGGCGGCGATCACGACCCGCGGCGTGGAGATCGGGCCGCGACTCGTCTCGACTCCGGTCACGCGGCCGGCCTCCACGGATATCCCCGTAACCCCCACGCCCGTGTGCACCGACGCCCCCGAGGCGCGCAGCAGGCCCCGCACCACCTCGTACGGGGAGACCCATCCGTCGCGTGCCCGGAACGTGGCGGCGGTCACGGGCTCCGCGACCCACGGGAAGCGGCGGCGGACCTCGTCGCCCACCAGCAGCTCGGCATCGGTGGTCCCGAAGCCGTGACTCGCCGCCACGAACCGCCCGAACGTGGCCGGGCCATCGGCCGCGGACGTCAGGAACAGCCAGCCCTGCGGGCGCAGGCCGATCTCCCACCCCGGCAACCCGGTCTCCGCCTCGAACGACTCGTAGAAACGCACGCTCGGGATGACCAGGGCGGCGTGGTCGGCCTCCTCCCATTGGGCCCGGTAGCAGGCAACGGCCTGCGCGGTGGTGAGGGCGGCCAGCTGCGGCGCACGCTCGACCACCACGACGGACAGCCCTTGGCGGGCGAGGAAGAAGGCGTCCGTAGCCCCCGCGATCCCCCCGCCGATCACGACGACGTCCGTCGTGGCAGGGAGCTCTCCACCGATGCCCACGTTGACCACCGGCGTCAGCCCTCCAGGACGACGTGGATCTGGCCCGACCCGTCCACCGAGACCGGGATCTGCGGCAGCGGCGCGGGCGGTGGCCCGCCGAGCACCGCGGCAGCGTTGGCGGGATCGAAGCGGCCCAGATGGCAGGGGCAGACGAGCTCCTCCACCGACGGGTCGAACGCGACAGTGCACCGGCCATGGGGGCACGTGGCGTTGTAGGCGACGAAGCGGCCGTCGGCCAGCTGCACCAGCACGCCCGGACCGCCAGGGCCGAGGGCGAATGGCATCTCGTTGGGCACCGTGAAGCCGATGCCGGTGTTGGGACCGAGGTCGGACACACTCGCGATGACGGGGCCTGCGGTGCCGCCCACGGCACTGGGGGCCGGCGTGGGCGGGGCGGTGGGCGTGGCGGTGGGTGCGGCCGTGGCGGCGGCGGTGGCGGCGGTCGTCGGGGCAGCCGTGGGGCCACCCGTTGGAGCCGGGGTCGCGGTGGTGGCCGTGGGTGCGGCCGTGGGCGACGGCGTCCTGGCGGCTCCCCCACCCGATGCAGCCTCGTCCGCGCCAAGGGCTCGAAGGCGGGACATGGCGCCAGCCGTGAAGACCGTCAGCGCGGCCAGGACGCCCACTTGCAGGAGGGCCCGGCGAGCGGGCGAGATCGCCCGGGGCGTTCCGTCGGCCGCATCGCCGGCGTGGTCGCGAGCATCGGATGCCTTCCTGTGACCACCATCAGTCGGCTGCCCGTCATCGGTCGGCTGCCCGTCATCGGTCGGCTGCCCGTCATCGGCCGACTGTCTGCCCCGGTCGCCCTTGGACGGCCACGGGTCGATCACCAGCAGGTGCCCGTGACCTGCCAGCGCGAGCGTCAGGAAGCCGAACGCGTACGGGAGGTCGGGGCTGAAGAAGTACGGCGCGATCGACCACGAGGCCGTGAGCCAGAACAGGATCGACAGGGCGAAGCCGGCCCACGCGGACAGCCGGTACGCCAGGCCGGTGAGCAAGCCGATGCCGATCGCCAGCTCCCCAAGGGCGATGAGCGCCCCGATCGGGATCGCCAGCGGCAGCGCCGCCTCGATGAGCGGCGCCAGCGGCGAGAAGCGCAGGTAGCCCTCCATCTGCGCGGCGACGGAGAACGGGTCCGAGGCCTCGAAGAAGTGAGGGCTGATGAGCTTGTCGATGCCCGCGTAGAGGTACGTGAGCCCGAGGAAGACCCGGAGGGGCAGGAGGGCGGCGGCGGCGATCGGCCGGCCTTCGAGGCGGGCGGCCCGCTGGTCCCGCTGCGTCAACGGGGGCCTCCTGACAGGGCGGGCACCGACACGGACTCGGCGGCTCGGCGCGCCGTGCGCCACGTTCGGAAGGCTGCGAAGCCCAGGACAGCGCCGGTGATCGGGACAGCGACGAGGATCAGGAGCTGCCCGTACGCGGCCGCCGCCGGCACGTCGGTGGAGACCAGGAGCAGGTAGCCGAGATATGCGCCGTAGAAGGCCAGCAGGAGCGCTCCCTCCCGCCGGTCCACCGTGAGCCCGGTGTAGATGATCGGCAGGCAGGCGACAGCCGCCGCGACCATGAGCGGCACGTCCACGAGGAGGAGCTGCGGCGACACCGGCACGGGCTCGGGCGACACGAGCGCGGTCACTCCCAGCACCATGAGCAGGTTGAACAGGCAGCTCCCGACCACGTTGCCAACGGCGAGGTCGCGGTGTCCGCGCAGACCCGCCACGATCGACGTGGTGATCTCCGGCAGCGATGTGCCGACCGCCACGATCGTGAGGCCGATGACGACCTCCGGGATGCCCAGGGCGGTGGCGATGGTGCTCGCGCCCTCGACGATCCAGTTGGCCCCGACGACCAGGCCCACCAGCCCCGCCCCGACGAAGGCGAGGTTCGCCACCATCGACCGCGGTGCCCGCTCGACGCGGGCCTCCGCCTCGACCTCCGCGTCGGGCGCCACCTGCTCCTCGTGCCGGGCGCCACGGACGAGGGCGACGGTATAGACCGTGATCGCCGCGACGAGCAGCAGGCCCTCGACCCGCCCGATGGTCCCGCCGAGCGCCATCAGCCAGAAGGCGCCCGAGGCCGCGATCATGATCGGCACCTCGCGCCGGACGACACGCATGCCGGCGGTGATGGGCGTCACGAGTGCGGCCAGGCCCAGCACGAGCAGGACGTTGGCGATGTTGCTGCCCACAACGTTGCCCAGGGCGATGTCCGGCTGCCCGTCGATGGCCGACGTGATCCCCACCGCGAGCTCGGGAGCGCTGGTGCCGAAGGCGACGACGGTGAGGCCGATCACCAGCGGGCTGATTCCGAGCACACCGGCGAGGTGGCTGGCGCCACGGACGAGGAACTCACCGCCGACGACGAGCGCGACGAAGCCGCCAGCGAGCAGGAGCAGCGTTGAAGGTTCCATCAGGGGCCGATCGTAGCCCGGCCACGGGACGCCGGGAGCCGTGTCCGCGCCCGGACGGACCCTGGGTCGCGTCCGAGCGGGCCTTGGGTCGCGTCCGAGCGGGCTGACCGGGGGTTCTCGCCCGGCCCCGAGTCAGTAGGGCGGTTGCCGTGCTGGGACCGTGCACGAAACCCGGGTTTCGTGCACGGCGCGTGCGGGCAGATCCCGCCGGTGACTCGAAGCCGAGTCACGATGCGGGTGCGGTCCAGGGCACCGGCCGGCCGGGCGCGAGGGCCACCGAAGGCCCGCCGGCCCGGCCGGAATGGCAGGGTGCGATGCGCTGGTCGCACCCTGCCGGGTCCCCGATACCTGGGCGCTAGACGGTTCCGATCTCGTCGAGGAGCTCGCCGTCGGGCCCTTCGAGCTTGACAACCACCGCCGCCTGCCCCAGCACGTGCGTGGAGCAGGACAGGCACGGGTCGTAGGCGCGCACGATCGCCGACACGCGGTTGAGCATGCCTTCCTGGAGCTTGCGTCCGTCGACGAACCGCTTCGCCACCTGCTCCACGCCCCGGCCCATGGCCAGGTTGTTGTGCCCGGTGGCGACGATGAGGTTGACCCACGTGATCGCGCCGTTGTCGTCCACCTTGTAGTGATGGATCAGCGTGCCGCGCGGGGCCTCGATGACCCCCACGCCCTCGAGGTCGTTGACACCCGCGTGGGCGCGCACCTTGGTGCTCAGGATCGCCGGATCATCGAGCAGCATCTGCATGCGCTCAAGGCAGTAGAGCGTCTCGATGAGACGCGCATAGTGGTAGTGGAAGCCGCTCTGGACGATGCGCCCGTACCGCTGGCGGAACTCCCCGAGCTCCACGTCGGCCAGGGGCGTGCCGCAGCGGTCGATCACGTTGAGCCGGGCGAGCGGACCCACACGGTAGATCCCCGTGTCGAACCCGGACGGCCGGTAGTACGGCGCCTTGAGGTACGAGTCGGGCAGGGTCGCCTCGGCGATGTGCTCGGCGTAGCGGGACGGGGGCACCTGGTCGGCGACCATCGTCCCGTCGGCAGCCACGAAGCGCAGGTTGCCGTCGTACAGGCGCAGCTCGCCCTCGGGGCCCACCAGGCCGCAGTACATGGTCGGGAAGTTGGAGAACGACTCGATCTCGGCCGGGAACGAGTCCACCGTGGCCTTCCACATCCCGAGCGTCCGCTTGACGATGTCCAGCGCGCCTGGCAGCTCGGCCAGGATCTTGTCGCGCGAGGCCGGGTCCAGGGGCTGGTTGACGCCTCCCGGCACCGTCCACGACGGGTGGACCCGCTCGCGGGCGAGCCGTTCGATGGTCTGCTGGCCGAACTTGCGCAGGGCGATGCCGTCGCGCAGGGCGTCGGGATGCTCCTCGAGGAGCCCCGCGACGTTGCGCTTGGCCGGGTCATAGTCCATGCCCAGCAGCAGGTCCGGCGCGGACAGGTGGAAGAACGAGAGCGCGTGGCTCTGCACGAACTGCGCCATGTGGAGCAGCTCGCGCAGCTTCGACGCGGTGGCCGGGATGCGGACGGCCATGATCGCGTCGCACGCCTTGGACGATGCGAGCAGGTGGCTGACCGGGCAGATGCCGCAGATCCGCGATGTGATCGAGGGCATCTCGTAGTACGGGCGACCCTCGCAGAACTTCTCGAACCCGCGGACCTGTGTCACGTGGAACTGCGTGCCCGACACGTCGCCCGCCTCGTCGAGGCGGATCTTGATGGTCGCGTGCCCCTCGATCCGGGACACGTGGTGGATGGTGAGGTCGCGGGGGCCGGCGGCCGGCCCGGACTTGGTCTTGGTCGTCATCGTGGGCCTACCCGAACCGGAGCTTGGAGCCGAGGTCCGGCTGGCGCCCCTCGAGGAGCTCCGAGAGGACCATGAGGATCGCGTTGGGCTTGGGCGGACAACCCGGGACGTGGACGTCCACGACCACCTGCTGGTGCAGCGGCTCCGCCTGGCGCAGGAGCGGCGGGACCCCGTCGACGGGCACCCCGTCCGACTCGGTGGCACCCTCGATGTAGATGCGCTCGAGGAGGCGCTTGACCGGGATGCCGTTGCGCATCGAGGGCACATTGCCGGTCACCGCGCAGTCGCCCAGCGCCACCACCACCCGGCTGCGGGCGCGGATCGTCTGGATGAGCTTGAGATCGTCCTGGCTGGAGACGGCGCCCTCCACGACGGCGACATCCACGTCCTCCGGCCACTCCTGGGCGTCCACGAGCGGCCCGAACACGATGTCGGCCTTCTTGAGCACCGCCACGATCCCCTCGTCGAGGTCGAGCAGGGACATGTGGCAGCCGGAGCAACCGTCCAGCCAGCAGGTCCCGATCCTGAGCTTGTCCATCACGCGCCCTCGCGCATCGAGGTCAGGCGGCTGACCACCGTCCGCTGCTTCGTCATCTCCTCGACGGCGAAGCCTTTCTCGGCCATGGCGCCGGTGGGGCACGCCTGGACGCACTTCCCGCACGAGGTGCAGGTCGTCGCCTCGCCCCACGGCCGGCGCAGCTCGGACACCAGGTGCGAGGTGACGCCGCGGCCCGCGATGTCCCAGACATGGGCGCCCTCGATCTCGGCGCAGGTGCGCACGCAGCGCGAGCACAGCACGCAGCGGTTGTGGTCGAGCACGTACCGCGGGTGGGTCGTGTCCACGGGCAGCCGCGGGTAGCTGTACGGGTAGCGGACGTGGGTCACGCCGTGCTCCTGCGCCAGCGACTGCAGCTCGCAGTGGCCGGACGACACGCACACGGCGCACACGTGGTTGCGCTCGGCGAAGAGCAGCTCCAGGGCAATCTTGCGGTAGCCCTCGATCTGCGCAGAGCTCGTGACCACGGCCTGGCCCTCGGACACCGGCGTCGTGCAGGCCGGCAGCAGGCGCGACACGCCCGACACCTCCACCATGCACAGCCGGCACGCGCCCACCGTGGACAGGCCCTCCATGTAGCAGAGGGCCGGGATGTACTTGTTGTTTGCCCGCGCCACCTCGAGGATCGACTGGCCGGGATCGGCGGCCAGGACCTCGCCGTCGATGCGGACCTTCACCTTCTCGCTCACGACATCACCCCTATCGCTCGAGGCTGCGGATGTCGCAGCGCAGGCAGCGGGTCGTCTCCTCGAGGGCCGCCACGGCCGTCAGGCCCAGCGACACCTCGGCTTCGGACTTGACGCGCTGCGCCGCCGGCAGCTCCAGGGGCACGTGGCGCCCGGACTCGCCCGGCGGATCGGGTGGCTCCATCACGTAGACGAACTCGGGAGTCAGGGCGCTGAAGCGCTTGGCGCCCATCAGCCGCTTGTCGATGTTGCGCGCAGCCTTCTTGCCATAGCCCATGGCGTTGGACACGTTCGACGCGCCGGTGATCAGGTCACCGCCCGCATAGAACCGCTCGCGGCTCGTCTCGAGCGAGAAGCGGTCCACCACGATCGTGCCGTTCTCGTTGAGCGTGAGGCCTGACGCGCGGCAGAAGTCAGGGTCCACGGTCTCGCCTACCGCGAGGATCACGGTGTCGCAGTTGAAGCGGACCACCTCGTCGGTGGAAATGGGGCGCCGACGTCCCGAGGTGTCGAACTCGCCGAGCTTGGTGCGAACCGCCTCGAGGGCGCGGACCTTGCCGTCCTTGTCGCCCACGATCCGGTGGGGCGCCGCGAGGTAGACGATCTTCGCTCCCTCGTGCTCGGCGGCCTGGATCTCCTCCGGGATGGCCGGCATGTCCTTGCGCTCGCGCCGGTACACCACGGTCACGTCCGCGCCCAAGCGCCGGGCGGTGCGGGCGGAATCGATGGCCGCGTTGCCGCCGCCGATCACCACCACGCTCTTGCCCACCGGCACCTCGTCGCTGCGGGATACGGCCTCGAGGAACGGCAGGGCGGGGATCACCCCGGTGAGCTCGGTGCCGGGCAGGTAGACCCACGCCTCCTTCCAGGTGCCGATCGCCATGAACACCGCGTCGTACTGGTGGGCGATGTCGTTGAGCGTGATGTCCTCGCCGACGTTGACGTTGAACTGGAAGCGCACGCCCAGGCGTTCGATGAGCTCGATCTCGCGGTCGAGCGACTTCTTGGGCAGGCGGTACTCGGGCAGGGCGTAGCGCAGCATGCCACCCGCCTGCGGCCGGGAGTCCATGACGGTCACGGTGTGACCGAACAGGGCGAGGTAGTAGGCGCAGGTGAGGCCCGTGGGCCCCGCCCCAACCACCGCGACCTCGCGACCGGTCGGCTCGAGCCGGCGCTCCCGGAGCTTGGCCACCATCGTCTCGAAGCGATCGGTGAGCAGGACCTCGTCGGCGATCAGGCGATGGACGTCGCGCATGTTCACCGGCTCGTCGATGCCGGCCCTCCGGCAGCGATCGTCGCAGGGGTGCTGGCAGACCCGGCCGGTGGAGGCCGGCAGCGGATTGTCCAGGATCACCGAGAGGAACGCGTCCTCCAGCCTGCCCTCCTTGTACAGCTGCAGGAAGCGCGGGATGTTCATGTGCAGCGGGCAGGAGTTCTCGCAGGGCGAGAGCGCCAGCTCCTCGCACACGCCGGCGCGGCAGCGTTTGGCGACGATGTGGTCCTCGAACTCGTGGCGGAAGTGCCGCAGGGAGGTGAGGACCGGGTTGGGCGCGCTCTGGCCCAGGCCGCACAGCGAGGTGTCGCGGACCATGCGGCAGAGCTCATCGAGCGAGGCGAGGTCCGCGTGCGTGCCGGTGCCCTTGGTGAAGCGGGTGAGGATCCGCAGCGCCTTGTCCAGGCCCACCCGGCAGGGGACGCACTTGCCGCAGCTCTCGGAGTGGGTGAACTCGATGAAGTAGCGGGCGACGTCCACCATGCAGTTGTCGGTGTCCATGACCACCATGCCGCCCGAGCCCATGATCGAGCCGAGCTGCGCGAGGGTCTCGTAGTCCACCGGCGTGTCGAACATGTCGGACGGGATGCAGCCGCCCGACGGGCCGCCGGTCTGCACGGACTTGATGTCGTGCCCGGTCCCGGCGCCACCGCCCACGTCGTAGATGAACGTGGAGAGCGGGGTGCCCAAGGGCATCTCGACGAGACCGGTGCTCTTCACCTTGCCGACGAGGCTGAACACCTTGGTGCCCGCGCTCTTCGGCGAGCCGGTCTCGGTGAACCAGGCCGGACCCTTGGAGACGATGGGCGCGATGTTGTACCAGGTCTCGACGTTGTTGATGTTGGTGGGCTT
This sequence comes from uncultured Chloroflexia bacterium, assembly GCA_963748625.1. Classification (GTDB taxonomy): domain Bacteria; phylum Chloroflexota; class Limnocylindria; order Limnocylindrales; family CSP1-4; genus CAIXZV01. Next base: position 88,037 of record CAVVJT010000005.1, read on the forward strand.
GCCGTAGAGGCCCTTCTGGGCCGGGAACGGCGGGCGGGTCCGGGGCTTGCCGGTCTGCCCCTCGAGCGACGCGATGAGGGCGGTCTCCTCGCCGCAGACGAAGGCACCGGCCCCCTCGACCAGCTGGATGTCGAACGTGAAGCCGCGGCCCAGGATGTTGTCGCCCAGCACGCCGTACGCGCGAGCCTGGCCGAGGGCGCGCTCGAGGCGCATGACGGCCAGCGGGTACTCGGCGCGGACGTAGATGATGCCCTTCGTGGCGCCGGTGACGTAGGCCGCGATCAGCATGCCCTCGATGAGAGCGTGAGGGTCCGATTCGATCTCGTTGCGGTTCATGTAGGCGCCCGGATCGCCCTCGTCCGCGTTGCAGATGAGGTACTTCTCGGGGCCCGGGGCCTTGGCCAGGAACTCCCACTTGTTGCCGGTCATGAAGCCGGCGCCGCCGCGGCCGCGGAGCTTGGCAGCCTTGATCTGCTCGATGACGGACGCCGGGTTCTGGTCGATCAGGACCTTGTACAGGGCCTGGTATCCGCCGACGGCGACGTACTCCTCGATGTCGTCGGGGTTGATGAGGCCGCAGTTGCGCAGGACGATCTTGACCTGGGGGTGGAAGAAGGGGACGTCGTGCCAGTCCGGCACGTCGGGCAGGCCGAGGCCGTACTTGATGTGCCCCGTGAGGTGGTCCCACTCCTCGATCTTGCACAGGATCGTCTCGGCCGGGGGGAGAGCGCCATCGTCGACGGCCTCGAGGATCGCTTCCACGTGGTTCGGCCGGACCTGGCGCAGCATCAGCAGCGGCCGGCCCGGGATCCATACGTTCACCAGGGGCTCCTCGGCACAGAAGCCGAAACAGCCGACCGGCGCGAGCTCGATGTCGAGGCCGCCCGCCTCGATCTCGGACGCGAACGCGTGGTAGACGGACTCCGCACCGTTGCCGGAGCCGCACGTGCCCATGCCAACCGCGATCCGCGGCCGTGACGGCAGGAGCTTGGCGAGCCCCGCCTCACGCACGCTGGCGAAGGCGGCGATGTCGGTGATCCTCATCGTGCGCCGTCCTTGCGGACCTGCTCGATCTCTCGGATGAGAGCCTGCTCCCTGACGTGGCCCCGGATCGCGTGATCCACCTCCACGACGGGTGCGAGCGCGCACTGGCCGAAGCAGGCGACGGTGCGGACGGTGAACTTGCGGTCCGGCGTGGTCAGGGTGAGCTTGTCGGCCGCATGCGCCTCGCCCAGGCCAAGCTGGAGCTTGACCCGCTCGAGCAGCATCCGGGAGCCCCGGGTGTGGCACGCCGTGCCGCGGCAGATCGCCACGGTGTGCGTGCCCTGGGGTTCGAGGTTGAACAAGGCGAAGAACGTGGCGACCGCGTAGACCTGCGCCTGCGGAATCCCGGTCCGGAGCGCCACGTACTCGAGTGTCTCCATGGGCAGGTACTTGTGCCGGTTCGCGTCCTGCAACTTCTCGAGGATGCCAAGCAGCGCCCCGGGCCGGCCGTCCTGCTCGCCGATGATCCGGTCGATCAGGTCCTGGTCCTCGACCCTCGGTAGCGCCGTGGCCAACGAGTTGGACATCGGGCCCTCCAAACACACAAGAAAGCCGTGCACCTGGGAGGACAGGACGGAGTCCGGCCAGGAGGACGCACGGCAACTGCGGCAAGCCTCCCGCAGCGGGACTAGAACGGTGAAGTGCCTCGGGACAGGGGGACGGCAGGGGCCGGTCCCAGTCCGACCATGCCGAGCGGCGGGCAGCGGGTGCCATGTGGATGGCGCGTCGCCGCGCCCGTCCCGCGCTCTCGGGGTCGCCTAGTGTCGCGTGCCGCCAATGGCTGGCGGATACCCCTTCGTGCCCGTGCCGCTGGTCGGAAGCGGCATCACCGGGCGTCGCCCACGACGGCTGCTGCCGTGCGCACCCGGCGCGCACACGGAGCGGTGACGTCGCGGGATGTGCGCCCCGTGCTCCGCCCGTGCGCTCCGCCAGGGTCCCGAGGGCACGACCTGCGCACCAGCCGCGCATCGAGCGCTGCCGCCGCACCGTGTGGCCGTCCGGCGCGCAGCCGGACGGAGACAGGACCCGGACGGAGACAGGACCCGGACGGCGCCAGGACCCGGAGCGGCGGTCCTACGCAAACCGCCAGCGACCAGCGAATCGGGACACTAGTTGAGCAGCTTGGGCGAGGTGTCGAAGGCGACGTGCCCGCCGAACCGGCCGTGCAGGGCGTCGTCGAGGTGGTCGGCAAGGGCGCCCAGCTCCTGGCAGGCGAACGCGACATGGGCAGGCGTGAGGTCGATCGCCGGGATCTCGAGCACCACGAGGACTACTGGGCCTGCAGTGAAGACGCGCCCGTAGCGCGTCCGGCCATTGATGTCGTCGATGGCGGCGAGGAGGTCTGGGGTCACCTTCACATCTTGGAGGACCGGCGAGAAGACGGAGATGGCCGGCGGCACCCCGTCGAGGATCCGCAGGTAGCAGATGGCACTGCCGGTGCGGATCGGGTAATCCCCGTCCTGGTCCGGGACGACCCTGGACACGCCCAACCACGCCGCGAGGGCCTTCTCCACCCGCGTCCGCAGCCCGCGCGCCCGCTTGGGCTTGCGTCCCCGCTCCGGGGAGCGGCGCGGCTCGTCACGCCGGATGCCGAGCGATGGCAGGGCGGGCAGGGTGTCCGGGCCGGCGGGAAATGCTTCGTACGCGAACCGCAGGACCCCGGGGTCGCCGGCCCCGTAGACCTCCCGTAGCGTCTCCACCGCAAGCGCGGCGACCTCCCCCACGGGCGCGGGCGCCTCCCAGGTCCGGTGGGCGTTGCGCTGGGTGTCCTCGTCCGCGGGCTCCGTCCAGCCGAGGTTCCGGATGCGCTCGCGCTGGGCAACGGTCAGCGGCTGCGCGGGCGGCAGGTGACCACTCCCGACGGCCTCTGCCCGGAGGTCTTCCGCGCGACTGGCGAACTGCACGTAGTAGCCCGGGTCATCACCCTGCGCGGGCACCGACAGGACCAGGAATGTCTCGGGCGCCATCGCCGCGAGGGCCTTCGCCAGCCGCCGCTCGAAGGCCGCCCACGTCAGACGCCGTGTCCGGGGTGCCGCGGCCGACGCCGATGGCGATGCATCATTCCTGCGCCCGACTGGCATACGCTCCTCCGTGACGGCTCCCACCCCTCAACACGCACAGCATGCACGCTGCCTGTGACACCTGTCTGTCGCGCCCGACGGGGGTTGGGCCCGGGTTCGACCTGTAGTGGCGGGTGGCGGGGCTGTGACGCCCCTCAGGCGATGCCGACCGCGGGAGCGGTGGCCGACGAGGGCCTGGGAACGAGGCGCAGCAGCACCAGCGCGAGGACGAGCAGCCCCAGCACGAGGCTCCATGCAGCGAGCACGCCGATGGTGGCCGCGGCCACGCCCAACACCAGCGGGGCGGCCAGGATCGCGAAGCCCGAGGCGAGGTTCAGCCGGGCGCCGGCCGTGACCGGGGAGGCGGGCGCGTTCGCGAGGGCCACGCCAGCCGCGGTCGCCCAGACGCCGGCCAGCCCGAGGCCGCCGAGGAGAAGCCCGGCGCCCGCGATGGCCGCGGAGGTGCCGAGCCAGACGAGGAGGCCTCCTGCCAGTCCGGCCAGGACCATGAGGACCAGCAGGCGACGGGCGTCCATCCGGACCCCGCCGCGCAGGCCAAGGCCGATCCGCCCCATGACCTGGCCGAGGATGAACAGGGAGCCGAGGGCCGTGGCGTCGGTGAGGCTGAGGCCGGCCTGCTGCACCGATACCTGCGCGCCCCAGGTGACGAACGAGGCCTCGGCGCCGATGCACAGGGCGAGGAACGTCCAGGCCAGCCAGTAGGCGCGGCCGAGCGGCGTCTCGCGGCGGGGAGCTGGGCGGGGTGCGAGCACGGGTGCGGCCGGAGTGCCGGGGGCAGTCGGGCGTGCCGGGGGCAGCGGGGGCGACCGGCTCGCTGGTGCCGGAGGCGGCGGTCCGGCGGGCGGTCGGTGCGAGCAGCACGAGCGCCAGCGCGAGGGGCACCGGGGCCAGCATGCCCCAGTTCCAGCCGATGGAGCGTGCCGTCGCCGACAGGACGATCGGGCCGAGGACCCCGCCGATGACGGACGCGAGGGTCGCGCGGATGAGGAGCACGCCGTTGCGGCGCCCGGCGAACTGGGTGACCGAGTGGGTGAGCGACCCGGCGCCGGCCACGCCGATCAGGAAGCCGCCCACGACCAGCGTGGGCAGCGACGCACCGAAGGCGATCAGGACCGCCGTCGCGGCGAGGGTCAGGGCCCAGGCCCGTGCCGCGCCCCACGGGCCGAAGGCCCGGACGACGGGCGGCACGACGACGGCGGACGCGAGCAGCCCCACCGCCATCATCGAGTTCGGCAGCGCGGACGCCCAGGTGGGGGCGCCCAGCTCGGCCTCGACGTAGGGCGTCAGGTAGCCGATCGAATAGAAGAGGAATCCCTGGCACACCATGAGCAGGTACGTGGTCCAGGTGTCACGGCGGGCCATCGGGCGCCTACCAGTGGTCGTAGCGGACCAGCTCCTCGAGCGGGCGCCGCTGCCCGTGGCGCGGTGAGATCACGTGGTCGGGCGCCGGGTAGCCCAGCGGCGAGAACAGCATCGGCTCGCCCTCGGGTGGGATCCCCAGGACGTCCCGGGCGGCCGCCGGGTCGAACGCCGCGATCCAGCACGTGCCCAGGCCGGCCTCGGTGGCCGCGAGCACCATGTGGTCCATCACGATCGCGGCATCCACGTCGGCGTGGCTGCGCCCGTCGTACATCGTCCGCACCCAGGCCTCGTCGCGGACCGCAACCACGCAGAGCACGATCGGCGCCCCAACGAACCAGTCCCTGTCGTAGATGCGGCGCAGCTCGTCCTCGCGGCCCTCGGTGCGGACCACGAGCACACGGAACGGCTGGCGGTTGGCGGCCGTGGGGGCGATGCGGGCTGCCTCGAGGACACCGGCGAGCACGTCGTCCGGGACGGGGTCCCGGCGGTAGCCGCGGATGCTGGCGCGGCGTCGGGCCAGGTCGAGGAACGTCATGGGGGCCTCCGCGAAGGATGGATGCGACTACGCCGGCGTGCCGAGCGCGTCCAGCGCGGCGGCGGCATAGAGGGCGACACCAACGGCCATGGCACTCCTCGTGGAACACCACGAGGTTGGAGTGGTTCTGAGGCACGGTCGCAGGATCCGAGCCCGGGATCGCGGCGCCCAGGAACGCCATGGCGCCCGGGACCGCCTCGGTGACGTAGGCGAAGTCCTCGGCGCCCATGATCGGGTGCTCGAACACGTCGACGTTCTCCGCGCCCACGAGGTCCCCGGCGAGGCCGATGATCCAGCTCGCGATGGCGTCGTCATTCACGAGCACGGGGTAGCCGGGCTCGATCCGGAAGTCGAGGGAGGCGCCGTGGGCCGCCACGACGCCCTCGGCCACGCGGCGCACCAGCGCGTGCATGTGCTCGCGAGTCCCGGGTGAGACGCAGCGGATCGTGCCCTGGAGCTCCACCGACCCGGGGATGATGTTGTGGGTGGTGCCGGCTGCGAACTTGCCGATCGTGAGGACGGCCGGGTCGAAGACGTCCACGCTGCGGGTGACGGCGGCCTGGAGGGCGAGCACCAGCTCCGCGGCAACGGGGATCGGGTCGAGCGCCAGGTGCGGCGCGGAGGCATGCCCGCCACGGCCCTTGACCGTCATGAACACGGCGTCGGCCGAGGCCATCTCCGGACCCGGGCGTAGGCCGATGACCCCCGTGGGATAGCGCGTGCTGATGTGGATCGCGAAGGCACGCGTGACGTCGCCAGCGCCGTGGGGACCTTCCGCGAGCAGCCCCTCGTCGAGCATCGCCTTGGCGCCCGCATACCCTTCCTCGCCGGGCTGGAACATCAGCAGCACGCGACCGTGCATATCCGAACGGCGCTCGTTGAGGAGGCGCGCGGCCCCGAGGAGCATCGCCATGTGGGTGTCATGGCCGCAGGCGTGCATCCTGCCCGGGTGCTCCGAGGCGAACTCGAGGTCCGTGTCCTCCTGGAGCGGCAGGCCGTCCATGTCGGCGCGAAGAAGGATCGTGGGCCCGGGGTGCTCGCCCTCGATGATCGCCGTCACGCTCGTGGTGGTGCTGCCGGGTCGCGGGGCGAGGCCGATGCCCTCGAGGGCTTCCCGCACGACCTGCTGGGTCAGGGGGAGCTCGAGGCCGACCTCCGGGATCCGGTGGAGGCGGCGGCGGACCTCGATGGTCTGCGGCAGCTGGGCGCGGGCGGCGGCCAGGAGGTGGTGTTCAGCGGCGAGCACGGGGAGGTCGGTCGCCGGGGTGTCGGACATGTCGGACTCCGCGTGGGGGCAGGGCTGGGCGGGCAGGTCGGGGCGGGCCTGAGTTCGGGCCCATCGTATGCCCGGCTGCGCCGGTTGGGCCGAGGTCCCGTGCCCGGCCGGCGGCTTCTGGCATTCCGGCCGGCGTTCTGGCATTCCGGCCGGCGTTCTGGCATTCCGGCCCACGTGTGGGCCGTTTCCGCAGTCGGTGAGCGTGGTCCGGGCGCGAAGGTCGAGGTTTGCGACGCAGACCGTGCGGGCGAGGTTCGGATTCGCCCCCTACGTGGGCCGGGAACAGGTGTTGCCCGCCGCTCGGCGGCCGGAGCCCGCTGCCGCCGCTCAGCGACCCGCGCCGACGCCCGCCACCTCCCGCAGCAGCGGCTCCAGCGACCTCGCGAAGACCGCCTCCCAGCTGAACGATGTGCGGATCCGGCGTCGCAGGCCCAGGAGCAGGTCATCCCGCAGCACCCGCCCGATCACCTGGGCGAGCGCCTCCGCGCCGGCATCGGGCGGCACATACGTGGCCGCGTCCCCCGCCAGCTCGCGCAGCACCGGCAGGTCCGTGCAGACGATCGGCAGGCGTGCCAGCCCGGCCTCCAGGATCGGCAGCCCGAACCCCTCGTCGGCGCTCGTGACCACCAGCACGTCGGCGACCCGGTACAGGCCGGCGACGGTCGCAGGCCCGGGCGGAGGACCGGTCAGCGACAGCAGGTGGACCGCGTCCGCGACACCCAGCGACGCCGCCAGCGCCACCAGCTCACCCGCGTACCCCTCGCCCCGTCCCTCGTGCGGGTCAGGTGGGCCGGTGACCAGCAGGTGGACATCGTCGCCGGCGGCCCGCAGTGCGGCCACCGCGCCGATCGCCAGCTCGAGCCGCTTGCGGCGGGTGATCCGGGCCGGCGCCAGGAGCACGACCGCCCCCGGGTCCACCGCCCCCGGCTCCGCCGCGAGCCCCCGCACCACGGACCGGCCCGCGCGCCCGAGCCCCAGGAACTCGTCGATGTCGATACCGTTGGGCACCACCGCGATCGGGCCGGCGGCCTCGCCGTAGACCGCCTCGAGCTCCCCGCGACGTGCCTCGGACACCGCCACGTGGCGGACCCCCGGCCATGCCGAGCCCAGCAGGCCCCACGGGTACCCGGCCGGGATCGAGGCCCCGGTGGCGCGCGCCGCGGACAGCGCATGGTCGTGATGCCAGGCGATGAGCGGAGGGCCGTCGCCACGCTCCACCAGCCGTGCCAGCGCCGCGGTGAGCGCGAGATTGAGCGGCAGCGAGCACACGTTGTGGGCGACGAGCACGTCGAGCCCGTCCACCGCCGCCACAAGCCCCGCCTCCAGCTCAGCCACGGCGGCCTCGAACCCGGGCGGCACCACGCCCCGGTCCAGCGAGCGCCGGAGCGCCCCGATCCGCGCCGCCCGGGCATCGGCCAGGGGCAGGCGGATGGACGTCACACCCGGCATCGGCAGGCGCCCGCGTCCACGTCCCTGTCCCCGCCCGGCGATGATCCGCACGCGGTGCCCGGCCCCCGCGAGCAGCGCGGCATGCCGACCCACCACCCCCTCGACCCCGCCGACCACCGGCGGTGCCGTGTAGTGGAGGAGCCCCACCGAGAGCGTCAGATCGGAGCCTCCCCGAAGCAGTCCACCACCAGGTCGGCCAGCCGCCGCCGCAGGATGGTGAACGAGAAGTGGCGGCGCGCCAGCTCGAAGTTCGTCGCGGCCCACGTGGCGGCCAGGTCCGGATCATCGAGGACGCGATGGGCGGCGGCCATGGTCGCGTCGCTGATGAACTGGTCGAACCAGATGGCGTGGAAGCCGCGCGGGCGGATGTCCACCTCGTACGTGGAGTAGTTGTTGACCAGGATCGGGCGACCGAAGTAGACGGTCTCGAGGAACGCGTTGCCGAAGCCCTCGAAGGCCGACGGGTAGGTCACGAGATCGGCGGCCCGGTAGACGTCGGCAAGCTCATAGACCGGACGTCCGTCGGGCGTGGTCCCTCGGCGATCCGCTACCAGGTCAGCCTCGAAGCGGACCGTGACGCCCAGAAGGCCCGCGAACTCGCGCACCCGCGCCTCGTACTCCAGCCCCTCGTCGCCTGCCGCATGCGAGATCACCAGCGACGCGGGCCGGCCCAGGCGCCGTGTGAACTCGATCGCGTGCTCGATCCCCTTGCGCTGGATGACGCGGGTGGGCTGGAGGAGCATCAGCTCGCCGTCGCGCACGCCGAGGTCGCGGCGGACGACGGCCGGATCGACGACGGGCGGGCCGGGCGGCCGCTCGAACTCCATGACATTGGGCACGACGCGGGCGGTGAGGCCGTGCCGCGACGCCAGGGCCGCCGCCTGCACCGAGTTGATGACGACGTGGCGGATCGCCGGGTGACTGGGCGGGAAGGCGGCGGCGAGGATCTCCGGCACCGCGTTCACGAGGAACCGCTGGCGCTCCCAGTGGAAGTCGTGGTGGTGGGCGATGGTCGGGATGCCGGTCTCCCCCACCAGCTCCGCGATGGCCAGGCCCAGCGGCAGGTTGAGCGGGATGGCGCTGGCGTTCTCGATGACGAGGAGGTCGATGTCGAAGTCGCGCACGAACGCACGCAGCTCGTGCTTGAGATGCTCGCGCAGCTCGTGGATGCGCCGGGTGACCGTGGGCGGCCGGGTCTGGAGGGCGGCACTGCCGTGCGAGGCGGCAGATCACGGTCGCCGGTGTCGTCGATCCAGTCCTCGACCGCCAGGTCGCCGCCATACGCGAAGTGGTTGATCGCCTCGATCTCGGGGTGGCGGTAGAAGGCCTCCGGCACCACGCGAGCTGCGCTCGGGCGGGCGGTCGGAGAGGCCCGCGAAGTAGGCGCAGGTCGTGGCCCATCTCCCCGAAGACCGACGCCCACTTGGCGGTCTCGAGCGAGACGCCGTCGGTGCCGGCGAACCGGGTGGACACGAAGCCGATGGTGAGGGCGGCGGTCACGGTCAAGGCATGCTCCCGAGGGGTCCGACGGGCAGCCCGACACTAACCGGGACATCCGGGTGCGTCAACGGGCGCCATCGGGGCGGCGGCGTGCGGTATCGGTGTCGGTGGGCCGCGAGCCTCCGGCCCGGGGATGCGCGGCTCCGGCCCGGGGATGCGCGGCTCCAGCCCGGATGCGCGGCTCCAGCCCGGATGCGCGGCCAGCGTGCGTACGGGCGGGTGCCCTGCGATTCCTGCGCGCCTGGCGTGCGGATCCCCGCTCCCCGGGCCCGGGAGGCGCAGGGCTGCGCGCTGACCGCGCAGGAATGACGGGTCACGCTCCCGTAGGCGCGCCCGGCGCGCACGGGCCGGTGGCGGGGGCCGGCATGGGCGGGGGCCAGGCGGCAGGACATGGGATGCTTCCCGGCGGGACGTCAACGGGGCGGCGGCGGGGCCGCGGAGCCCCGGCGCGATGATTTCCGCGCCCCGCCCCACCTGGGGGCCGAATCCGGGCGAGCCACGCACGACGCGGGAGCGAAACCTCGCCTTCCGTGCCTGGACCACGCTCACGACTCGCCGAAACGCCCCCCACGTGGGCCGTGCGGCGACAGAACAGGCCGGCACGAGCCAGGACCCCTAGTCGAGCCGCTTGTGGAACCGGCGCGTCGCGATCGTCATCACGATCAGCCCGTAGACCGCGATCGCGACGATGTCGACCAGGAGCTCGCCGGTGCCCGCGCCCTTGAGGATGATCCCGCGCACGATCGAGAGGAAGTACCGCAACGGGAACAGGTACGTGATCGCCTGCAGCCACTGGGGCATCGCGGCGATCGGGAAGAAGAAGCCCGGACAGGAAGATGTTCGGGAGCAGGAAGAAGAGCGACACCAGGATCGCCTCCTGCTGGGTCTTCGCGATCGTGGAGATCAGCAGCCCGACGCCCAGCGGCGTCACCAGGAACAGGGCGCAGCAGGCGAGCAGGAGCGGCACGGACCCGTTGATCGGGACATGGAAGAGCAGGACGCCCAGGATCAGGATCTCGATGGTGTCGATGAAGGCGAGCAGGACATACGGCGCCAGCTTGCCGACCAGCAGCTCCCACGAGCGGATCGGCGTGACGATCAACTGCTCGATCGTGCCGCGCTCGCGCTCGCGCACGATGGCCGTGGACGTGAGCACCACGCACAGGAACAGCATGATGATCCCGATCAGCGCGGGGACCATGTAGTAGGCCGACTTGAGGTCCGGGTTGTACCAGACCTGCGCCTGCACGGTGATCGGCATCGCGAGCGCGCCGGACTGGCCCCGCGCGGCCAGGCGCGCCTTCATCAGTCGCAAGCGACTGCGCCTGGCCCAGCTGGGTCGCCGCGGCCAGCGCCGTCTGGGCGACGGTGGGGTCGGAGCCGTCGATGACGAACGCGATGGCGACCGCATGCCCGGCCGAGAGCTGCTCGCCGTACCCGGGCGGGATCGTCATCCCGGCCCGGGCGCTGCCCGCGGTGATCAGCGAGCGGATCTCGTCGCCCGAGCCCACGTCGTACACGACCTTGAAGTAGTCGGCCGCGCGATAGGCGTCGATCAGCGCCCGCGATTCGGGGGAGCGGTCCTGGTCCCACACCGCGAGCGGCACGTTGCGCACGTCGGTGGTGGCGGCCACCCCGAGCAGGACCAGCATCACCAGCGGCATCACGAACGAGATCGCCAGCGTCCGCGGGTCCCGCAGGATGTGGATGAACTCCTTGCGGATGATCGAGAGCAGGCGCGTCCTCATGCGGCCGCCTCCGCGGACCCGGGTGTGGCCCCGGTGTGGCCCGGTGCGGCCCCGGGTGCGGCCCCGGGCGATGGCGTGCCCGTCAGGATCGTGAAGACGTCCTCGAGCGTCGCCTCGGCCGGTTCGACCTGCACCGGGTCGGCCCCGCTCAGCGCGGACGCCAGCGTGTCAGCCGTGTGCGCCCCGGGTGCGGTGATCACATGGACCGCGTCGCCCAGCAGACCCGCGTGCGTGACGCCCTCCATGGCGCCCAGCCGATCGATCAGCACCACCGGGCTGGCGCCGTCCGTCGCGATGTTCCACGGGTCGCCCCGCCACCGCCTCGCGGAGCCGCGTGGGCGAGTCCATCGCGAGCAGCCGGCCGTGGTCCATGACGCCGAGGCGCCCGCAGTGCTCCGCCTCGTCCATGTAGTGCGTGGTCACGAAGACGGTCGTGCCCGCCATCGGCGAGCCCGTAGATGATGTCCCAGAACGCCCGGCGCGCCTCCGGGTCCACACCGGACGTCGGCTCGTCGAGGAACAGCAGCGGTGGCTCGTGGACCAGCGCGATCGCCATCGCCAGTCGCTGCCGCCAGCCGCCCGCCAGTGACCCTGCCCGGATATCGCGGTGCGGCTCCAGCCCCACCAGGGCCGAACATCTCGTCCATGCGCTCGGCCAGCCTCGCCCGGCCCAGGCCGTACACCCCGCCGTAGAAGCGCAGGTTCTCGGCGACCGTGAGGTCCTCGTACAGCGCGAACTTCTGGCTCATGTACCCCGAGCGCAGACGGATCCACTCGGCATCGGCCACCACGTCATGGCCCAGCACCCGCGCCGAGCCCGATGTCGGCCGGAGCAGCCCCAGCAGCATCCGGATCGTCGTGGTCTTGCCCGACCCGTTGGGCCCGAGATACCCCACCACCTCGCCGCGCTCGACCGTGAACGACACCCCGTCCACCGCGGTGAACGTGCCGAAGCGCTTGACGAGATCGCGGACCTCGATCGCGATCGGTCAGGGGCAGTGCGGTGGCCGCGCCCTTCGCGAGCAGGCTGATGAACACGTCCTCCATCGACGGCGCGATCGGCCGAAGGCGCTCCACCGCGATCCCGGCCGCCGCGAGCGCCGCGGGCAGGCGGGCCATCGGCCCCGCGGTGTCCCTCACGCGCAGGTGGAGCCGGTCCCCGAAGGCCATCACGTCCTCGACGTCGGGGTCGGCCATGGCAATCGGCCTGACGGCGCCGCGCGGGCGTGCACCCAGCTCAAGGACGTGCCCGTCGAAGGCGGCCGTGAGCTGGCGCGGCGTCCCCTCCACCAGGATCCGGCCGCTGTGCATGAAGCCCACCCGCGTGCAGCGCGCGGCCTCGTCCATGTAGGGGGTGGAGACGATGATCGCGCGCCCGTCGGCGAGGAGGCGGATCAGCAGCTTCCAGAACTCCTGGCGCGTGACCGGGTCCACGCCGCCGGTGGGCTCGTCGAGCAGCAGCACCGCCGGCTCGTGGACCAGCGCGCAGGCCAGGCCGAGCTTCTGCTTCATCCCGCCCGAGAGCGCATCGGCGCGCCGCTCCTCGAATCCCGCGAGGCCGACGAAGCCGAGCAGATCGGCGGCGCGGGCACGGAACGGCGCACCACGGATGCCGCGGACCTCGGCGAAGAAGCGCAGGTTCTCGGCCACGGTCAGGTCGCCGTAGAGCGAGAACCGCTGGGCGAGGTAGCCGATGCCGGAGCGGGCGGTGTCGGGATCGACCGACATGTCGCAGCCGCCCACGGTCACCGTGCCCGCGTCCGGCCGGAGCGCGCCGACCAGCAGCCGCAGCGTGGTGGTCTTGCCGGCGCCGTCGGGGCCGACCAGCCCGTACGCCTCGCCGGGCTTGACCGCCAGGTCCACGCCGTCCACCGCGCGCACCTCACCGAAGGCTCGATGCAGGTCCCGGGCGTCGAACCATGGGCGCCGCGTCCATGGAGGCCGCGACGGCAGTCCCGGCCACCTCGCCTGCGGCACCCGGCCCGGCCACGCCGGCGCTCATCGGCCGAAGGTGACGTCGGCGGGCATGCCGGGCTTCAGCTTCCCGCCCGATCCCTCCAGCGCCAGCTCCACCGCGAACACCGTGGACGTGCGGCCCTCCACCGTCTGCACGTTGCGCGGCGTGAACTCCGCCTGGTCGGCGATCCGCGAGACCGACCCCGTGAACACCTCGCCTGGGAACGAGTCGACCACAACCTCCACCGCCTGGCCCAGGGACACCTGCCCGTAGCGGTCCTCCGGCACGTACACGGTGACCGTGAGGTGCTCGAGGTCCGCGATCTCCATGAGCGCCGCGCCGGGGCTGACCACCTCGCCGGGCTCGATGGCGCGCGTGATCACCGTGCCCGCAACCGGGGCGTTGATCGAGAGGCGGGCGATCTGGGCATCGGCCACCGCGAGGCCGGCCTTCGCCGCGTCGAGCTGGGCCTCGGCGGCTTCGGCCCCGGCCCGGGCCCCGTCAACGCGGGCGTCGGCGGCATCGGCCTGGGCGGCAGCAGCCTCGATCTGCCGGTCGGCAGCCCGCACCTGGGCGCCGGCGGCCCGCATCGCTGCCTGCGCCGCGCGCTTCTGCTGGCTCCGGGTGCCTGCGCTGACCACGCCGTACTGCGCCTGGGCGGTGGTGATGGCCGCCTTGGCCGTGTCGCGCTGGGCCTTCATCGTGCGTCCGGCCAGCGACTGCTTCTCCATCGACGAGAGGGCGGCGTACGCGTCGCGCAGGCTCGTGTAGGCGGCGCGCGCCTGGCCCACCTGGCTCGCCGGCCATCGTGAGCTGGGCGGACGAGGCACCAGCCTTGGCCAGCCGGTAGGCGGCCCGCGCACCATCGAGCGCACCGGTGGCGCCGGCCCGGGCGGCCCTCGCGGCACCGGTGGCGGCATCGGCACGGGCGGCATCGGCGACGGCGGCCTCGATGTTGGCTTCGGCGGCCTTGACGTTCGCCTCCGCGACCGCGATCGCGGCTTCAGCCTGGCCCCGCTGCGCGGTGAGCAGCTGGTCGTCGAGCGTGACGATCACGGCGTCCGCGTCCACGGCCTCGCCCTCGGCCGCGTTGACGGCGGTGACCCGGCCGGCGACCTCGGGGCTGATCGTGACCTGCGTGGCCTCGATCGTGCCGGAGGCCGTGAGCGCGCCGTCTGCGCCGTCGCGCGGCTGGGTGAGGTACCAGCCCGCCGCAACGAGCGCGACGACCACCAGCACCACGATGGGGGCGAACCGTCGGCGACCGTGCATCGTTCTACTCCTGGGGTGCGGGCAGCAGGCCGTGCAGCGCGACCTGGGCGAACGTCGTGGCGGCGTCGTCCGGGGCGATCGCGATGCCCGCGACCGGTCCCAGGAACGACTGGCTCAGCAGGTTGAGGAGCAGGGGCCCCACCAGCGAATGGGCCGCAAGCACGGGCTCGATCGGCCGGATGTGGCCGGCAGCGACCTGGGTGCCGAAGTAGCGGGTGATCTCCGCATACAGCGGGCGCAGTGCGCCCTGGGCTGCCTCGAGGGCTTCGGGCTCCCCGGAGGACACCTCCAGCATCATCGAGCGGACGATGGCCACCCGCGGCCCCACGATCCGCGCAAGCGTCGCCAGCAGCTCCGGCAGCACCACCTCCGGGGGCCGGCCCTGGAGCGCGTGGAGGGCGCCGCCGACCTGGGCGAACGGGGCGTATGTGTCCAGCAGCGCGGCGAAGAGCGTGGTCTTGCCGGGGAACAGGCGGTAGACGGTGGCCCGCGAGACGCCGGCCCGCTCGGCGACCTCGTCCATCGACAGGCCCCGGAGCCCGTCGCGGCCGAGCAGGTCGATGGCGGCTGGGAGGATGCGGGCGCGGGCGTCGAGATCGGGCTCCAGGTCGAGCGCCTCCAGCAGCGCCGCGCGGGAGTGGAAGTGGCGGTAGAACGTCGCGCGAGAGAGACCGGCGCCGGCGGCGATGCGCTCAAGCGGGGTGGAGCTGTCCTGGGCGAGCAGGGGGCGCGCGGCGTCCAGGATGGCGTCGCGGGCGGTCGTCCGGGTGGGCCGTTCCTTGGTCATGTGACAAGACTAGATGCGACGTCCAGTCTTGTATAGTCCCGTTTGTCGCGGCGCCTGCTGGTGGCGGCGCGGAGTAAGCGGGGCGTAAGTGCAACCTGCGACACTCCGGGGAGGAGGTAGCACCGGCCATGGCCAAACGGGGACCCACCATTGCCCGAACCGCACTGGCGCTCATCGAGGAGCGGGGGCCGCTCACGCTCGACGAGCTCGCCGTGGAGATGGTCGCCCTCGGGCGGACGCAGGCCAAGGACCCGGTTGCGGCGGTGCGCGGCGCAATCTCGTACGACCGTGCCTTCATCGAGGGTCGGGACGGGCGCCTGTTCTCGGTGGCCACCCAGCTCGAGGGCACCGTGTTCACGGTTGCGCCCACGGCCCTCGAGCGAGACTCGGGGATCGTCCTGGTCCGCGATGACCTGGCGCTCGTGCGCCTGGTGCTTCAGAACGGCCCCCGGCGCCGCGGTCACGAGAGCGTCCACGTCGAGTACTTCGGCGACTTCTTCAAGCTGCCGCGGTTGGACTCCAGGATCATCGGCTGGGACGAGTTCGACCGGCCCGTCTACGACGACAGCCCGATGGACGTGCGCGAGGCCATCAGCGACGAGACCGCGAACCTGCTGCTCGGCTTCATCGATGAGCTGGGCTACGAGCGGGAGGACGACGAGACCGCCCTGCGCGAGCTCAGGGAGGACATGGACTTCGCCGAGATCATCCATGGGCCGGATGGCTGGCTGCCGGCGCTCCGGCCGCGCGAGGTGCTGGCCCTGGAGATCCGTGGCGGTACCGTCCGGGCGGTCGCCATCGACAAGCGCGCGATGAAGGGCATGCACCTCGAGGCCGCCGTGGCCCGCGTCAGGGAGATCGCGCACGGGATCCTGGACGTGGAGGGCGGGCTTGGCGCGCCGGCCGTGTCGATCGAGACCCTCCTGCAGTTCATCGCCACTGAGGCGCCGGACCTGTTCCGTCGTCCCCTGCCCCCGCTGAGCCACCTGCTGGAGCGTGCCGGGTTCGAGGTGGAGGACGGGTTCGTCGGACTGCCGGGCGCCGCGTGGGACGACATCCGCTGGGCGCTGGACCCGGATCCGGAGGCGGCCTGGGGCTTCGAACCGGGCGACGCGCTGCACTGACCAGGGTTGGGTCGGGCGCGCCGCCTCGCGTCGGCCGCGGGCTGGGCCGCGTCGGCCGGGCGGGCCGGCCGCCGCGTCGGCCGGCCTGGGCAGGCTGGGGCCTGCCCAGCCGCGTCGGCGGCGTCGGCCGGGGCCGGGCCAGCCGCGTCGGCCGGGGCCGGGCCAGCCGCGTCGGCCGGGGCCGGGCCAGCCGCGTCGGCCGGGGCCGGGCCAGCCGCGTCGGCCGGGGCCGGGCAGGGGCTGGGCAGGCCGGGCTGGGCCAGGTGCGGGTGCGGGTGCGGGTGCCGCCGACGGTGACAGGCACCGAGGTGTTGCGTCAGGGTCACCGAAACCGCGCATAGCGGCTCTCCGGCGGGCGCCATGCGGGCCGGTGTTGCCTCACCGTCACCGGAAGCGCCCAAACGGGCTCGCCGGACCACCTGGCGGCGCCCAGGTGCGGGGATTCGTTGACTTGCAGGCGGCGGGTCGGCCAGGCGGGCAGCCTGCGGCGCGTCCCGCCCGGGCGGGCAGTGCGCCCTCGCACGATGATGTACCGCTTGACATAGTGTGTATCGCACACTATTATTCGAGACATGAGCTTCGACGACACACTCTCCGGCGCCAGGCAGGAGCTACGACGCGGCACCCTCGTGCCGGCCTGCCTCCTGCTCCTCCGCCGGCCCGGCTACGGCTACGCCCTCATCGAGGAGCTGGGCCGGCTGGGCTTCGAGGTGGACGCGAACACGCTGTACCCCCTGCTGCGCCGCCTCGAGGGCCAGGGGATGCTCGCGAGCGAGTGGAACACCGAGGAGAGCCGTCCCCGCAAGTTCTATCGGACCAGCGCAGATGGCGAGCGACTTGCCGCCGAGCTGCTGGCGGACTGGACACGGATCGATGCGTCGATCCGCCTCCTCGACCAGGGAGACCCCCGATGAGCACCCTATCCGACCGCTACGTCTGGGGCGTCCTGCGCGCCGTCCCCGAGCGCCAGCGGCCTGACCTGGAACCAGAGATCCGCGCGCTTGTCGCCGACGCCGTCGAGGCCGCGAATGCTCGTGCCGCCGCCAGCGCCGACGCAGCGGCCGGCGCTGACGCTGCAGCCGCGGAGCGCGCCGCCCTGACCGAGCTGGGCGACCCCGAGCTTCTCGCCGCCCGCTACACCGATCGCAGCCTGTACCTCATCGGCCCCGCGTACTACCTCGACTACAAGCGCCTGCTGACCCTGCTGCTGTCGATCGTCGTGCCGATCGTCACGCTCGCCACGATGGCGGCCGGCTTCATCGCCGAGGAGGCCCCATTGCCCGCCGTCATCAACGGCCTCGGTGCCGGCTTCATGGTCGGCCTGCAGCTCGCGTTCTGGGTGACGGTCGGGTTCGCGGCGGTGGAGCGGTACGGGGCGCAGAAGGCCGGGCCGTTCAAGGAGTGGTCGCTCCACGACCTGCCCGACACCCCCTCGCCTGCCCGGCTGAGCGCGGGCGACGCGATCACGTCGATCGTCGGTGGCGTCGTCCTGCTGGGCGTCATCGCCTGGGGGCCGCCGTTCATCACCACCACGGACGGGGTCACCACCAGCGTCCCCTTCTTCGACCCGGCGCTCGCGAGCACCTGGGCGCCGTGGTTCGTGGGTGTCGCGATCGCACAGATCGCGTTCGCGGTCATCGTCTACGCGGCTCGCCGCTGGACCTGGCCGATCGCGATCGTCAACGCGGCCCTCGACGCGGCCTTCGTGATCCCCGCCGTCTGGCTGCTCCAGACCGGCCAGATGCTCAGCCCGCAGGTGCAGGCGGAGATGGACCGGATCGGAGCAGGCGCGGCGATCGCGCCGACGGTTGCCGTGATCTCAGTGGTGCTGGTGGCGGTGTTCGGGTGGGACGCGATCGACGGGTTCCTCAAGGCCCGCCGGGCGAGCCGCGCCAGCAGGTAGTCACGGCGTCGCGCTGGGAGGTGTGTCCCGCCAGGGACCGGGCGTGGCATGCGCACGGCGCACACCATCGAGCCTAGACTTCACCGATGCTGCGCCCTGCCTCCGCCCTCCTGCACACGGCGCTCACCGCGCTGCTCGCGGTGGGCCTCGTGGCAGCCCCAACTGATGTCCGCGCCGCGGAGCCCCTGCCCCTCGCCGGCGCCGTCATCGTCCTGGATCCCGGGCACAACGGCGGCAACGGGGACCACCCCGCCGAGATTGCGCGCAAGGTCTGGATCGGCACACGCTGGAAGCCGTGCAACCAGGTGGGCACCGAAACGGTCGATGGCTACCCGGAGCACCGGCTGAACTGGGCGGTTGCGAAGCGGGTGCGCGACCGCTTGCAGGCCCTGGGCGCGACCGTCCACCTGACCCGCACCGGCGACGCCGGCTGGGGACCATGCGTCGACGTGCGCGGACGGCTGGGCGCCGACGTCCACGCCGACCTCACCGTCAGCCTCCACGCGGACGCGTCGCTGCCGGGCAACCGGGGGTTCTTCGTCATGCGGCCAGGTCTCATTGCCGGCTGGACCGACGACATCCGCGGCCGCTCCGCGCGCCTCGCGAGGGCCCTGCGCGATGGCCTGGCCGCCAAGGACCTGCCGATCGCGAACTACTACGCGACCAACGGGCTCATCGAGCGGACGGACCTCGGCACGCTCAACTGGAGCGACGTGCCCATCGCCATGGTCGAGATGGGCAACATGCGCAACACGCGGGACGCGGTGCGATTCAAGAGCTCCTCCGGCAAGGACCGCTACGCCGCGGGGATCGTGCGCGGGATCCGGCTCTACCTCGGGCGGTAGCGAGGAGGCTGCCGCACGGCGTCGGGCTCGTGCGCTGCCCACACCTGGCCACTGGCCCTCGCCCATGCCGGTGCGCGCCGGGCGCGCCTACGGGAGCGTGGCCCGTCACGCGTGCGCGTCTGGCGTGCGGATCCACGCTCCCCGGGCCCGGGAGGCGCGGACCTGGGCGCTGGACGCGCAGGAATCGCAGGGCACCCGCCCGTACGCACGCTGGCCGCGCATCCCCGGGCCGGAGCCGCGCATCCCGGGCGGAGCCGCGCGGGCCGGAGCTGCGCATCCGGGCAGGAGCCTCGGTCGCGCCAGCACAGACGTTGGGATGCCGACTACGGGCCGAGTGGGAATTGACAGCGGCGGCAGGGTCCGCTTCCGTTGGCTGCGACACCGGGGGGTCCGTCCGGTCGTGCCAGTCACGGAGCGAGGAGGCGGATGGAGGTTCGGTTCTGTCTGCGGTGTGGAGCGTCCCGGCTGCCAGGCGCCATGTTCTGCGGGGCGTGCGGCTTCGGCTTCGGCTCGGTCGAGTCCGGCAGCTCGAGCACGGACCCGTCGGTGGGCAGGACCCGTCGTGACGCACGAGCCCGTCGGTGACCACGAGCCCGTCCGGGACCGTCCCTGCCTGCCTCCGCCCCACCGGCCCCGCCGGCACCGCCCCGGCCCCGGCCCCGCCTGCACGCCAGGCCGCGACCTCGGGCCTCTCGGCGACCGCGGCCCTCGGGCGGGTGCGAACTCGGCGACGGGCCGTGAACGCCTTCGTCCGTGCCGGTGCCCTCCTCGCTGCCGCCGGCATCCTTCTCCCACTGCTGGGCGCCCCTCGGCCGGCGACGGGACTCGTGCCCCTCGGCTCGGTGGCGATGACGGGCCAGCCGCTCGACTACGTGCCGCTGCTCGTGGTCGCGGCGCTCGTTGTGATCGCCCTCGCGAGCGTGGCCGCCTGGACGCGGGACCTGGCCGACGCCGGGCCTGCCCTCACCATGACCGCCGCCGCGGGGATCGGCGTGATCGTCCTCGCCATCCTCACCGCGGGGCGCCTCGGGTACGACGCCGGCGGCGGGGTGCTGCCCGCGGTGAGCCTCGTCGTCGCGGGTGGGGCCTCCATCCTCGCCGCAGCGCTGGTCGGGGCCTGGATCCGTGAGTGACCGCGGCAGCGTCCGGGCAGCCGTGGCCCTTGGCCTCGTCCTCGTCGTGGCGGCCGGGGCCGGGAGCTACGCCTGGCTCGCCGCGTCGGCACCGTCGCGCGCCTCGTCGGCAGCCGTGCCACCGTCGGCCCCGCCGAGCCTGCCGCCCGATGCCTCCGCGGCCCCGACGACCATGCCCTCCGGCTTTCCCACTCCCGCCCTGGGCTATACCCAGCAGACACTCGATGCCCTGGCTGCCCTCGTGCCCGCGGCACTGGCCTCGGCCTGCGACCCGGCCACCCCGGCGCAGGCGGGCCAGCTCCCGACACCCGGTGCGACCGCAGTGATCCGCTGTCGGCAGGCGGGCAACACCGTCGTGTACGAGGCGCTCCCGGACCTCGCCGCGACGCAGACCGCATTCGCGACGGTGGTCTCCCGGAGCGGCGTCAGGCCGGGTGCGGACGGCTGTTGGGATGGGTCACAGGGCGCCGTCACCTACTCCGACGGGCAGGTTGCGTGCTGGATGGACCAGGCCAGCGGCACCAGGACGATCACCTGGACGTACGAGCCCGCCAACGTGATCGCGTCGGTCTCGGGCACCAGCAGGCTCCGTGCCCTCGTGAGCTGGTGGTGGTTCCGCGCCCTGGTGCAGCCCCCCGCCAACGCCGCCGGTCTCACGCCCGATGAGCAGGCGCTCGTGGACCTGCTGCCGGCTGATCTGCAGGCCACCTGCCGCCACTACGACCCCGCGCAGGACGCCAGTGGCTATGACCCGGTGGGCAGCCTCGGCTCCATCGACTGCTTCCCGGAGACCGAGGACATCGCGGACGTCGGCCTGTTCACGTTCACGACGCCCGATGCACTGGCCACCTGGTACGACCACCGGGTCGCCCTGGCGAAGGTGAAGCCCAAGAGCGATGGCTGCCTGGACGGCACCCCGGGCGAGACGGCCTGGGAGCACGGGCGGGTCCTCTGCTTCGTGACCTCCGGCCGCAAGGCGGCGATCCGCTGGACCGACGACCGCCACCAGCTCTACGGCGCGCTCAACGCGACCGGCAAGGACCTGCCGGCGCTGGTCGAGTGGTGGACGTCCCAGCAGCTGCCCTGAGCCGCAGGCCGGCTGGAGCGGGCGCCGGGACCCCGGCGATGCGGCCGGGCGCAGACCGCGCGCGCTCGGGCACAGCCGCTTGCAGGGCCGTTGGACTCTGGCCGGGGCGGCCGGGATCGCGGTAGGGTCCATCCGCGAGAGTGCGTTGACGCACGGTTCATTGCCCTTGGCCGCCGGAACCGTGTCGAGCCACTGGCGAACCCGTCTCGCGGGGTCCCGCGCCATCAACGCGGTGGGAGACGCCGGTGCGCGAGGTTTCGCCCTCGCCCACGAGCCGAGATCCGGGGTCTGTGACCACGCGCCGCACGGTGTCCACGCGCCGCACGGTGTCCACGCGCCGCACGGTGTCCACGGCCAGGTCATCCCCTTCCGCTCCCCCGGCGACCCCGACCCCGCATGTCCCAAGCCCATCGCCGCCGCGTCCCAGCACCGATCCTGGAGGCCCACCGTGAGACGCGCATCTGCCGCACTGGTGTCGTTCGCCCTCGCCGCGACGTTCGCGGGCGTCGCTGCCCCAGGAGCCAGCGCACAGGACCCGTCACCGTGGATCGAGGTCCACCCGGACCAGCAGTGGGTGGGGGGCCACGGGTTCACGCCAGGGGCGGAGGTGTCCGTCTCCCTGAACGACACGCTGCTCGACGGCGACCCGACCACCGTCGGGGATGACGGGACCTTCGGGTATGGCAGCCCCGACGCGTTCGGGGCCGGTGACACCATCCTCGTCACCGACGGAACCCTCGCGAAGACCCTCGTCGTGGCGCCGCTCAGCGTCGACGAGGTCGCTGGCACCACCATCAGTGGGACAGCGTCCCCAGGCGCGACCTCGGTGCAGCTCTGGGTGAACGACACCGACCCGTTCGTGCAGCGAACCGAGATCGTGAGCGCTGGGGCCTGGTCGATCAACGTTGCGGTCGAGGGCGACGAGCTGCCGGCCGAGGCAGCAACGCTCGACGCCCTCGAGCCGGGCATGGACGGTGCCGTCCGGGAGGCGGACGAGGACGGCGACGTCACCCACGTCGACTGGCGCGTCTCCGACCCTCGGATCAGCGTGTATCCGGTCGACTGCTGGGTCAACGCCGAGGACATCGCCACCGGCGCGGCGATCACGATCACGCGCGGAGGGGAGCTGCTGGTCGACGGCGAATTCGGCGAGAGCGAGGAGGGTGACACCCGGTTCGAGTGCCCGGACGGCGTTGAGATCCAGGCCGGCGACGTGGTCACGGTGACCGATGGACAGGTGGAGAAGGTCCACGCGGTGACGGCACTCACGATCGACCAGATCGACGGGAACACGGTCAGCGGCGCCGCAAGCGCCGGACAGGTGCACTTCTGGATGAACGACACCGACCCTGGCCTGACGCGGACCGTGGAGGCCACGGACGGGACCTGGTCGGTCGACGTCGCGAACCCCGGCCCCAATCCTGGCGAGGAGGTCACCGCGGATCTGGGCCCCGGATCGAGCGGCGCCGCCGTCCAGCAGGACGAAGACCACGACGCGACCCACGTTGACTGGCGTATCTGGAACCCGTTCATCACGGCCGCCGTGGGCGACACGGGGATCAACGGCAACGACTTCGTGCCCGGCGCGACCGTCGAGGTCAAGTTGAACAACGACGTCATCGGCACGGCGACAGTCGAGGACTGGTCGGACTTCAGCCTCGAGAGCCCGCGGCCATTGGAGGTGGGCGACACCATCGTGGTCACGCCAAGCAAGGGCGTGGCGAAGACGCTCGTGGTGACGGGCATCACGATCTCCGAGCCCATCGAGGGCAACGTGATCAGCGGCACCGGGGCGGCGGGAAGCTACATCAACCTCGGCGTCGACTGCGACGGCAACGCGTTCAACCGCAACGTGGCGATCGATGACAACGGCAGCTGGTCCGAGGACCTCGGGAACCCGGGGGACGAGGACTGGGAGAACCAGACGGCCGAGCTCGTGCGCGGCTGTGGCGGCAACGCCCTGGACACCGACGAGGACGGCGACGCCACCGTGGCCGACTGGCACATCGCGAACCCGCAGTTGATCGCCGACCTCACCAGCAACGTCGTGTACGGAAGCGACTTCGGCGGCGACGTCTCGGTCACCATCGAGGCCCCGGACGGGGCCGCCCACACCTGGACCGAGGGCATCGAGTACTGGGACGACGGCTTCGGGCTGTGGCTGTACACGGGTCCGTACGCCGACGAGCCCTGGACGCTCGGGGCCGGGCAGACCATCACCGCCAGCGGCCCGAACGGCATGGCGTCGCTCGTCGTGGCCGACCTGGTCGTCGAGGGCTGGGACTACGACGCGAACACGGTCTGGGGCACCACCGACCAGTCAGGTCCCGTGACTGCCGAGGCCATGCACGCCGACAAGGAGTACGACTCATTCCAGATCGACGAACCCGGAACGGAGTGGGAGATCGGGCTGGTCGACATCCGGATCATGGACACCGGCGGCGTCTGGCAGTTCGACGCCGAGGGCGACCTGACCTCGCTCCACCTCACGTACGGGCCGACGCGGTTCCTCTTCAGCCCGCTGTACCAGCAGATCGTCGGCAGCGACTGGGTTGATGGCACGCCGGTCTCGCTGACCATTGACCCGGTAGCCGACGGCACGCCGGACTACACCCCGCCCGCCAAGGTGGCCGGACCGCTGGACTGCAACGTCCGGGGGGCCTGCCCGGCATGGCAGGTGCCGCTGACCGGCCACGTCAACGTGTTCTTCGACCTGACCGACACCGGGTTCCAGGCGCGGGTCGGCGACGTCATCACGATGCGCCAGGCCGTCGATGGGACCACGACGATCAAGTCCCTGGTGGTGCCCGACCTCAGCGTGGACCTCCCGGAACCGGACAGCGGCGAGGTCACCGGGAAGACCACCTCCCCGATGCCGGGCTTCCTCACCGTCGGCACACGCGTCGAGGACATGTGTGACGCGGCGCACGACGTCCTGCCGGAGGATCTCGGCCCCGGCGGGTCGTGGGCCGTCTCGTTCAGCGACGAGTGCCAGGTCCAGCCCGGCAGCGTCACGGCCACCGAGACCGACGTCGACGGCGACCAGACCTGGATCACGGACCCCGTGATCGACCTGCGCGTCGAGCCGGTGATGGACCGGATCTGGGCCGCGTGGTGGGCCCCGGCGAACGTGACCCTCACGATCGAGCGGGGCAGCACGCAGGTGTTCACGACGGACGTCCTGACGCGGAACGTCCTGACGCGCGGATCCTGGAACCTGGACATGTGGACCCAGCCGGTGGGCACCCTGGACGCACCGATGATGGCGCTGTTCGACCTGTCGAGCGGCGGTCCCACCCCGTTCGACATCCGGGCCGGCGACGTCCTCACCGTCAGTGACGGGACGGTGACGCGCACCGTCACGGTCGCCAACCTCGCCGTGACCAGTGTCAGTGCCGCCACGGACACGGTCACGGGCACCGCCGCGCCCGGGCAGACGGTCGGGTTCCACCTGTGGGACGGGGAGGAAGGCTACTGGGGCTACGAGACCACCGCGGGCACCGATGGCGCCTGGGCCTTCGTCTTCGACCCCGACGAGTTCCCGGGCCAGGGTCTCGACCCGGGCATGAACGGGCAGGCGTTCGGGCCGGACAACACCACGGTCATCCGCTGGACGGTCCCGTCCGGGATCGCGACCACCACGACAATCACTGGGGACGTGCCTGACCCCACCGTCGTCGGCCAGGCGTACCTCGTGCGCATCAGCGTCCAGCGTACGGGCGCCGGGAGCGGTCGACCCCAGGGTGCTGTGACCGTGTCGGACGGCCGCGGCGCCACCTGCACCGACACGACGCCGGCCAAGATCGACAGCCGGACCTCCGGGTTCAGCTGTTCGGTGCGTTCGATGTCGGCGGGTCCGGTCACGCTGACCGCGACCTTCGCGCCGTCCCCCGGCTGGGCGCCGAGCACCGGCACGGCCTCCCACATGGCGGGCCGGGCCGCAACGACCACGAGCATCACCAACGCGGGAACGCTGGCCGCGAAGGTGACGAAGGTGGGCGTGCCCTACACCGTCGCGGTGAGGGTGGCCGCCAAGGCCCCCGGATCGGGGACGCCCAGCGGGAGCGTCACCGTCTCGGACGGGTCGGCGACCTGCAGCGTGCCCGCGCTGTCGGCGACGGGGACCGGTTCCTGCCAGCTGGTGTCCATGTCGGCAGGGCTCAAGACGATCACGGCCCGCTACGACGGCAGCGCGGGCTACCTGCCGAGCACGGGCAGCGCGGCGCATCGGGTGCGCTGATTGATCGACACCGGGCAGTCCGCGCGCGGACTGCCCGGACCGCGCGGTGACCCCGCGGGCCCGGCCGTCGCCCCGCTAGAAGTCCGCGCTCTGGGGCGTCCGCGGGAACGGGATCACGTCGCGGATGTTGGCCATGCCGGTCGCATACGCCAGCGCCCGGTCGAACCCCAGGCCGAAGCCCGCGTGCGGCACCGTCCCGTACCGGCGGAAGTCGCGATACCACCAGTAGACCTGCGGATCCAGGCCCGTCTCGCGGATCCGGGCGTCCAGCACGTCCAGCCGCTCCTCGCGCTGTGAGCCGCCCACGATCTCCCCGATCCCGGGCGCCAGCACGTCCATCGCCGCCACCGTGCGCCCGTCATCGTTGAGGCGCATGTAGAACGCCTTGATCTCCTTGGGGTAGTTGATGACCACCACCGGGCGCTTCGCGTACTCCTCGCACAGGTAGCGCTCGTGCTCGGCCTGGAGCGCCACGCCCCAGCTCACCGGGAACTCCCAGGACTTCTTCGCGCGCTCGAGGACCTCGATCGCCTCGGTGTACTCCATGCGCACGAACTCGCTGGTGACGAGGCTCTCGAGGCGAGTGATCGCCTCCTTGTCGATCCGCTCCGCGAAGAACGCCATGTCGGCCGGCCGGCGCTCGAGCAGCGAGCGGTACGCGTGCTTGAGCAGCGCTTCGGCCACGTCGGCGTTGTCGTGGATGTCGGCGAAGGCGATCTCGGGCTCGACCATCCAGAACTCGGCGAGATGCCGGCTCGTGTTGGAGTTCTCCGCGCGGAACGTGGGGCCGAAGGTGTACACGCGCGACAGCGCGAGGGCATACGCCTCCACGTTGAGCTGCCCGCTCACCGTGAGGAACGCGGGCTTGCCGAAGAAGTCACTGCTGTAGTCGATGGCGCCATCGGGCGTGCGCGGCAGGTTGGTCATGTCCAGCGTGGACACGCGGAACAGCTCGCCCGCACCTTCGGCGTCCGACGCCGTGATGATCGGCGTGTGGATCCAGGAGTACCCGTTGAGGTCGAACCACTCGTGGATCGCCATCGCGAGCGCGTGCCGCACCCGGGCCATCGCGCCGAACGTGTTCGTCCGCGGCCGCAGGTGGGCGACCTCGCGCAGGAACTCGAAGGAGTGCTGCTTGGGCTGGATCGGGTAGGTGTCGGGGTCCTCGACCCAGCCGACGACGGTGACCGCATCGGCGACCAGCTCCACGGTCTGGCCCTTGCCCTGGGACTCGGCGAGCACCCCCGTCACGCGGACCGCGCAGCCCGTGGTCACGTGGAGGATCTCGGACTCGTAGTTGGGCAGCGCCGCCGGCGCCACCACCTGGAGCGGCGGGAACGTGGAGCCGTCGTGGACCGCGAGGAAGGACAGGCCGGCCTTGGAGTCACGGCGGGTCCGGATCCAGCCTTCGACGGTGGCCCGCTCGCCCACGGCCGGGGTGCCGCCCAGGATCTCCACCACGCGATTCGCCTGCGCCATCCGCTGCTCCTTCCGCCGGCCGCGCGCGTTCGAGGGATGCACGGCTGGTCTGCTGGACATCAGGATGCAGGATCGGCGCCCGCTGCGGGAACCACTGCGGGGACCGGTCGCCCAAGGCCCTATGCTCACCGCTCCTGCGGATGGCCAGTGGACGGGAGGGGCGACAAGGCTTGCGCGACGTGCTGCGGCATCGCGACCTCCGCCTGCTCCTCGCCGGGCAGGCCGTCTCCCAGGCGGGAGACTGGCTCTACAACGTCGCGCTCATCGTCTACATCCTCGACGCAACGGGCTCCGCCGCCTGGGTCGCGGCTGTCGAGCTGGCCCACCTGGTGCCGTGGATCGTCATGTCACCGGTCGGGGGGCTGATGGCCGACCGCTTCGACCGCCGTCGCCTGCTGATCGCAGGGGACCTCGTCCAGGTGGGGACGATGCTCGCGCTCGCCGCGCTCGCGGCGGCCGGAGGGAACCCCGCCCTGGCCATCGTGATCGCGCTGTTCTCGTCCCTGACACAGGTCGCCCAGAGCCCCAGCCTCCAGGCCTCGATCCCCGCCCTCGTCGACGAGCGGGGCCTTGCGTCCGTCAATGCCCTGATGTCCGCGATCATGAACCTCGCGATCGTGGTGGGGCCGGCGATCGGTGCCGTTCTCCTGATCCTCGGGTCGCCGGCCGCGGCCTTCGCGGTCAACGCGATCTCGTTCCTCGTGTCGGCCGGCTGCTTCGCGCTGATCCGGACGCCGATGGGGCCCTTCGCGCCGGCCGATGCCAGGTCTGACGAGCCGGTCCCCGCGGACCCGGAGGGCGAAGCCGCACGTGCCCCTGGCGCGGTCCGGGCGGCCATGCGAGCCGCCGGTGTGGAGCTGGCCGCCGGTGTGGCTGCCCTGCGGGGGTCCCCGGCCGCGCTCACGATGGTCCTCCTGACGGCGGGGGGCCTGTTCGCGTACGGGATGCAGACGGTGCTCTGGGCGGTCCTCGCAGACGATCGGCTGGGCGTCGGCGCCGACGCGATCACGCTGCTCTACGTCGCGACGGGGATCGGCGGCCTGCTGGCGACCATCCCGGCCTCGCGTGCCGGCAGCGGGCGCTCGGCAGCGAGGGTCCTCGCCGCAGCGGCGGCCATCGGCGGCCTGTCCGTCGCGGCCCTCGCGCTTGCCAACGGGCTGCCGCCGGCCATGGTCCTCGTCGGGATCCAGGGCTTCTTCATCAGCGTCGTGGACATCCTCGCCATCACGATCCTGCAGCGGGCCCTGGGACCGGCGGTCCTCGGGCGCGCGCTCGGCGCCATGGACTCACTCACCTCGGTGGCGATGGTCACAGGCACGATCCTCGCGCCGATCCTCGTGAGCGTCGCCGGACTCGAGATCGCGTTCGTGGTCGGCGGCGTCGTGCTCGCGGCGACCGGCGTCATCGCGTTCGCCTTCGGCCGGCACGAGCCTGCACCGGCTGCGGGCCTCGAGGCGCGGGTCCGCCTGCTCTCCGGCCTGTCGCTCTTCGCCGCTGCGCCGCGGTTCGCCCTCGAGGGCCTGGCCGCGGACTGCCGCGAGCTCCAGGTGCCGGCCGGCGAGGCCGTGATCCGCGAGGGCGACGCTCCCGATGCGCTCTACGTGCTCGTCGATGGCGCGGCCCTGGTCACGTCGGCTGCCGGCGGGCGGTTGAACACGATGGCGGCGGGCGATTTCTTCGGCGAGATCGGCCTGCTCAAGGGCGTCCCGCGGACGGCGACGGTCACCTCCACCGAGCCGTGCACGCTCCTGCGGATCGATGGCGAGACGTTCCTGTCGCTGGTGCGCACGGGCGTTGCCCACCGCGGCGTCCTCGGCCAGAGCGTCGGCGTCCGGCTCTCGGTGCGGCGTGCCTCGGCGGCGGGCCCAGCCCCGCTCGAGTAGACGTCGGGCTCCTGGTGTCGCGTGCCGCCAATGGCTGGCGGATACCCCTCCGTGCCCCAGGCCGCTGAACGGAGGCGGCTGCACCGGGCGTCGCCCACGACGGCTGCTGCCGTGCGCACCCGGCGCGCACACGGAGCGGTGACGTCGCGGGATGTGCGCCCCGTGCTCCGCCCGTGCGCTCCGCCAGGGTCCCGAGGGCACGACCTGCGCACCAGCCGCGCATCGAGCGCTCCGGCCGCACGGTGTGGCTGTTCGGTGCGCACCCGGAGGGCGACAGGGCCCGGAACGGAGCCAGGGCCCGGAACGGTGCTCCGCAGGCCTCCAACGAAGAGCGAGCAGCGAGGCGGGACACTTGGCACGTTCCACGATGCTGGCGCGCGCCGGCCCCGTCGGGGTCCATCCCCGCAACCATGGGGCGATACGAGCCGCAGCCCACGGGGATCAACCCACGAACCGACAGTCCGGGCCTGCAGCCCAACGTGGAGCCCCTCGAGTCCCCCCATACCTGGGGCGCCACCGGGGCGCCGCTGGGGCGACACCGGGCGCTAACGGGCGCTAACGGGCGGCGTAACGCCGCAGCGCGAAAGGGCATCCGCCAGGCATTGGCGGGCCGAGACGTAGGCGGGCAGCTCCAGGTCGGGCCGGGCGTCAGGCCTGGGTGTCGGGCCCGTCCGGCTCCTCGGCGACTTGGGCAGCGTCGGTGACCGGGACGGCCTCGGCGTCGGGCGCGAACTCGCAGTCGGCCGGCCGGAGGAGGCACACCCGGCGGTCGCGGTCGTAGCCGGGGCAGTCCTCGGTCATCGGGCAGTCGGCGATCATGGCCGAACGATCCGTTCCCGCCTGCCACCTGTCAAGGGTCGAGGCCAGGGCCCCACCGTTCGCTGCCCAGGGCCGCGGCCCAGTGCCCCGCCGTTCGCTGGCGAGGGCCGCCAAACCTGCCTCCAACGAGCGATCCGGCGTCAGCCCTCCAGCGGATGCCGCCAGCGGAGGCCCGGGAACCGGGCGAAGTCCCGGTCTGTGGTGATCCACTCGCACCCGTGCTCCAGCGCGAGGGCGGCGAAGTAGGCGTCCGGGACCAGGTTGCCCCGGGCGCCTGCGATCGTGCACATGCGCTCGAAGAGCTCCCAGTGACGGGGGCCGGGCGCCACGACCACCGCGTTCGGCTGGCTCCGGAGGGCACCCGCGAACGCGAGGGCGTCAGCCAGCGGCACGGGCGGATCGAAGACCCGCGGATGGGTGACCACCCTCACGAAGCCGCTCAGTGCCAGCTCCGACACGCCGAACGGCTCATCCGCTTCAACGGTCCCGGCCAGCCACGCCCGGTATGCCTCGTGGTCCGGCACGCCGTCGTGGAACGCACGCACCAGGACATTGACGTCAACCAAGATCACCCGCCGGCCCCATCCATCAGGTCCAGGAGCGCCGCGCTGTCGTCAAGGTCCACGCCGGGGGCGAGCCGACCACCGCGGAAGACGGGAAGGGGCAGCCGATCGCTCCCAGCCCGACGCCGCGCGAAGGCCTCCCGCAGGGCATCCTCGACCACCTGGTTCAGCGTCCGTCCGGTGGCCGCCGCACGCGTCTTCGCCTCGATCAGCAAGGCGTCCTCGATCTTGATCGTGGTTCGCATGCATCGAAGCATCATATGGCTGCATCAAGATGTCAACGCCCCTTGTGCACCCTGCAGGGGCGAATGCGTTCGCGGAGCGCCTGCTCTCGTTTGCCCAGGAGACCTGGCGAAACGGAGGCTGCGTCGTCCTCGAGGTGCCGGAGGGCACCAAGGCCACCGTCAAGCCCAACGAGGTCAAGACGTTCACCACGCTGGTGCATCACAAGTGGGAGGGCGCGGATGTGCCTGCCCCCGTCACGGCCAAGCTCCTCGGCAAGAAGACCGTCGAGCCCGACCGTATCGATGCGGCGCCGGGCACCTTCAACGTGACCATGGGTCCTGACGAGTACGCCACCATCAAGCTCGAGACGGTCTCGCGCCGGGGCCGCGACACCGAGGACGTCGTGTACTGGGTGCGCGCGGCCTACCGGGTCCAGGGCGGCGCCGACGACCTCGTGGTGGACCAGGTTGTCTGCGACGTGACGAGGACGTTCGACCTGTCCGGGAGCGGGATCACGCTCACCTTCTATCCGGATCCCAATGACTCCAGCCGTGGGTCCTACGAGTACACCGGCGACTTCGGGGAGTTCACCGCCCAAGGGGAGGGGACGTACAGGATCAAGCTCACGGACGAGGGCGGGACGATCGACGCCGAAGGGAAGGGATCGATCACGAGCGAGATGGGGACGTTCTCGTCCTACGGCAAGGAGCACTACGACCTGACGCCAGCCGAGTGCGCGGGCAACTGAGCGGCACAGCACCCCGAACGAGGGCGCCACGCGAGGGCGGACCCAGCGTGCCGTGTCGGATTCTGCGTGGCTCATCGCCACCCGCGAGCTCCCCGGTGACACGCGCGAGACGGGGCGGGTGACGAGCGGACCTTGACGAGCCGGTGATGTGCGGCGCAGCCTCCGGCGCAGGGGCACGGGAGGTTGATGAAGGTGGCCGGCGACTACTGGCCCTGCGAGTCGTGTCACTCGCTCAACGTGCCCGCGGCTGACCGCTGCTATTCCTGCCGGACGCCGCGATCGACCATCACACCGCCTCCACCGGGAGGCGAGGCAACGCTGCCGTCGGCGCGCAGCAGCGGCTGGCCACGGCCGGTGTTCGTGGGCATCGTCGCCGCGCTCGCGATGGGCAGCGGCCTGCTCGCCGGCCTCTTCTTTGTGGCGGCCGGCAACCTGGCGCCCGCGGCGGCGCCACCCCCGCAGGCCTTGGCGGCTGCAACGGCCACGCCACCCAGCGCAACGGAACCCCCGACGGCGCTTGCGACACCACCACTCACCAGCGACGCCACGGCGACGCCGGCGCTGAGCCCATCGGCGGCGCCAGGCGCCACGCCACCTCCAGGCCCGACGCCAGGTCCAGGGGCGACGCCAGCTCCAGGGGCGACACCGGTGCCGGCCTGGATCCCCTATTCGGGCAGGTTCGTGGGCACCTGGCTCCTCGGCGTGGATGTGCCCGCCGACGCGGTTGCCGCGGGCGTCTACCCGACGGAGCTCCTGCTGCGGGTGAGGCCCAGGTGCACCACGGGCGCCTGCGCGGTCGACGCGACGCTGGTGGATCCGCGGACAGGCCGGACGCTGAAGGCCACCACCGTCAAGCCGACGGCCGAGGGCTACCGCATCAGGATCGCCACGTCAGCACCAGACCTCTGTCGCGGGCGCGATGGGCGGACCGTCGAGGCCGGGGCGAAGCGGACCACGTCGTTCACCGTGCGCCCGTTCGTGTCCGGGGACGGCAGCCGCACCATCCTGGTCGCGGCCGGATCGATCCGGCTCAACCCCAACCGCCGCGGCGACAGCGTGGGCTGCCGGGACGCGAAGGTCGATATCGGCGTCGCGCCCGAGCAGCTGGACAAGGCCCAAGTCGCCTCGATCAAGCGCCGGTTGTCGCCCGTGCCGCTCCCCGATCTCGTCCCGCTGCCGGACTTCACGGTGGGCATCAGGGGCGTCAGGTCCGTCTACTACGGGGTCAAGGGCGACCGCGCGTCGGTGCTCATTGACCGCTGGGCCGCGACCTCGACGAAGGAGAAGTACTGCGGCAGGATCGAGTACTCCTGGTACACGGGGAGCGGTCAGACGGCGTCGTGCATCAAGTCGAGCAGCTCGGTGCGATGGTCGTACCGGGCCGACCCCTGGACCGGGTCCTGCACGGTCACCGGCGTCAAGGTGCGCTGGTCGATGACGATGCCGATCGCCAAGTGGACGGGGCCGTCCCTGGTGCCGCGCACGCTCGTTCCGTGGTGGAAGGCGACACAGCGCTACGTCCGGGACCACGAGGCCGTCCATGTAGCGATCAACCGGAAGTGGTCAGCGATGCTCCCAGACCGGGTGGTAGGGCGCTCATGCGCCGACGCGCGCGCGATCGTGAGGAAGTGGGGCCGCCAGTTGAACGCGGCCCAGGAGGGCTTCGACCGCAAGGACTACGCGCGCGACGACTGGCCGGTCGCCCCCTACGAGGTGCGGTGAGCGCGGCGGCCGTCAACGGTCGGAAGCGGGGGCGGCTCCAGGCCGGCTGCCTACGACATCGAGCCCGCCGTCTAGCCCGCGGTCGAGCAGAGCCGGCTCCGGCCCGCCCTGGCGCCCGCTGACGCCATCCCGCCATGCAGGGTCTCCACGACGAGACGGTGGTCCAGCCCCGCCGCCGTCAGGCCCGCCCAGGCCATGGCTTGGGGCGTCCCCAGGAGCGCCGCGACGAGGTCACCGGGACGGACCGTCGGCGCCTGGTCGAGGCCCGCGAGCTGGGTAGCGACCGCCACCAGCATCGCCGTCCGGAACGTGAGCCCACGCTCGCCGTGCTCACCGTCCGATGCGGGGGTTGTGCAGCACGCCAGGAGCGCGGGCCTGAGACCGGCCGGATCGAGCCTGGCGAGTGCGGCGATCTCGGCGAACCCGCCGGGGCCGTTGAGCGCCGCGAGCGCCACGTGCTCGGAGCCCACGTGGGGATGCCCGGTGGCCGCGGCCTCGGCGAACATCGCCGCGAGCACGGGCCGCGGATCTGCCACGAAGCCCGGGAGCCGGTCCGTCGCCCCGTTGGGGAGGCGCACCTTCCGCCCGCGCCTTCGCCGGGCCCGCGCATCGGCGACGGCGTCGAGCAGCATCTCGGCCAGGAACGGCTTGTCCAAGGTAGGGACGTCGAGGCCGAGGGCGGTCGTGCGCTCGAGCTCGTGCGGGTCGCTCGACATCACCACGACCGGAAGGTTCGGCCGGGTCGCCGTGAGCATGGCCGCGAGATCGACCCCATCCATCTCTCCCGGCATCTGGACGTCGGTCACGACGAGGTCGACCGCGCAATCCGGCTCCGAGAGAGCGGCGGCCGCGCTGTCGGCGGTCGGGAACCGGCGGACGGTGAAGCCTTCGGCCTCGAGCAGCCGGCTCACGCGGTCACGGGTAGGCTGGTGGTCGTCGCTGACGAATGCGTTCATCGGGGCTCCTTCGCCTCGCGTCCCCGGGGGTGGGGCCGTCTGATCTCCATTGAGGCGGCCGGACGACCCGCGCTCCAATGTGGCTGGTACGCCATTCGCTGTGCGAACGTCCACGCCAGGTCCGCTCGAGGAGGGTGAGTCGAGATGCCCAACATGCCCGCGGACCTGATCCGCGTCGTGTTCCTCGAGGACGAGCGCGGCATCGCCGAGCTCACGAAGGATGGGCTCGCGAGCCGGGGCATCCTGGTGATCGGGCTGGCAGCTACCGTCGAGGCAACGGTCGCCCTCGCTGCAACGGATCGCCCAGACGTCGTCGTCGCCAATGTCGAGCTCCTCGACGAGCTGGCCCTCGATCTGCCCGCCGCGCTGTCCGCCGGCCCACCAGTCCTCTGGTGGTCGGGCCACGAAGGGCGGTACCGGGAGGCGGCGGTTCGGGCCGGCGGTGCGGGCTTCGTCAGCAAGAGAGCGGGCCTGGATGCTCTCGTGTCCGCGATCCGGCGCACGGCCGCCGGCAAGGAGACCTGGACCCCGGACGACCTCCGTGCGAAGCGCAATGCGCCGAAAGCGCCGACCAACCGCGAACGCGAGGTCCTGGCAGGTGTTGCCGCGGGGCGCCCGAACAAGGAGATCGCCGACGATCTCGGGATCTCGGAACGCGGGGTCGAGAGTCACCTGCGCCGCATGTACGACCGGTATCCAGTGTCGAACCGCGCCGAGCTCCTCAACCTGGCCCAGCGATCGGGCTGGGTCTGAGACCGAGACTGCCCGCGGCCTGCCAGTCCAACAGGTCCCGTGACAGGCGAGGTGGCACACCAGCGCCCGAGACTCCTGCCCACGGGCCGGACGTGGCCCCGGAAGGAGGTCCCCATCGAGAAGGCCGTCATCCGCGAACTCGTAATCGAGGACGTGGACCCAGCCGAAACGGACGACGAGCTCTGGACGTGGGCGATGAACGAGGTCTTGATGCCGAGCGGCATCGAGGTGGCGGCGTGGACCCGGCACACGCTTGCAGCGTCACCCTGAGACGCAGAGTGCGACGATCGCGCTGTTCATCGAGTTCGAGCAGGGTGACGAGGATCGCCGGCCGCCGATCAACTGAGCGGCAAGGTGTCCGCCGGCCGACAGCCCCCTCCACGGCTACGACGCCCGGTCGTGACCTCCGGCCCTGTATCGCCAGGTGGCATTGCCCATACCGTCCCCAGAAAGCGACGGCGGATGACGGCCGCCCGCACAGGGGAGGGACTGTGGACGCCGCCGACCGCCGACCGCTCGCGCTGCCACCCAAGCAGCTCAGCCCGTCGCGCGTGGGCCGGTACTTCCACCTCGAGTGCAAGCGCTTCCTGCGCTACGACGCGGTCCAGTCAGTCGCTCTCCGGGCCGAGGGCGTCCCCAAGAAGCCATACGAGACCCGCCCCGTCGCCCGCGCCGTCATGGAGACGGGCTACATCTGGGAGGAGAAGGCGCTCGCGGGGCCGCTCGCCAGCATCGCCGAGATCGCCCCACAGTCACCCGGCAAGCCCACCGCAACGCGGGACCGCACGCACTCGATCGAGGCCACCACCGAGCTCCTCCACCGCCTCCCGCCCGGCAAGACCGTCTACCAGGGCCAGATGCGGGCTCCCGACGCCTTCTACGACGCCTACCGGCTCCCACGCGACCTGGTCGACATGGGCACCTGCCGCCCCGACCTCATCGAGGTGCGCGAGATCGACGGCCGGCGGACCCTGCGCGTCACCGACCTCAAGGTCAGCCGCGGCCTCAAGCTCAGCCACCGCGTCCAGGCCGCCCTCTACACCCTCCTGCTGGAACGGCTCGTGGAGCAGCAGGGCATCGACGCCGTGGTGGAGCGCGACCCCGCCATCTGGCTGGTCAACGAGGCGCAGCCCCAGCCCTTCGACATCCGCGCCATCCTGCCGCCACTCGAGCACTTCCTCCGCGAGGAGGTAGGGCCGCTCTTCGAGGCCCCGGCACAGGAGGCCACCTGGCACTTCAACCCCAAGTGCGAGAACTGCCCCTTCTTCGAGCACTGCCAGGCGGAGATGCTGGCCACCGACGACATCTCCCGTGTCCCCGGCCTCAGCTCCTATGCGAAGGCACACCTCCTCGAGCTGGACCCGCCCGTCCGTACCGTCGCGGAGTTCGACGCCCTCCTCGCAGACCCCGGCCGCCGCGCCGCCCTGGAGCAGATCGGGTCCATGCGCGGCCGCGCCGAGCACCTCCGCCGCCAGGTCACGGCGATGCGCACCGATGCGATCGTCCCGCACGGGGGCGCGTCGCTCGCCCTCCCGATCGGCGAGCACGTCCGCCTCGTGTTCACCGTCCAGACCGAGCCCGTGGGCGGCAACGTCTACGCGTGGGCCGTCTACGCCCAGGGCCTGCGCGACATCACCGAGACCAGCACGGTCATCGAGGCCGGCGTCGCCACCTCCAACGACCCCGACGAGATCCGCCGCGTGGAGCGGGACCTGGTCCGCGCCGTCCACCGGATCCTCGTGCTCGTCCACGACTACAACGCGAGCGCCGCTGATTGGAAGGACCAGAAGAGCCTCCAGGCGGCCTGCTTCGACACGTACGAGGAGGCCCTCCTCACGGGCGTCCTGGTCCGCGGCCTGCGTGACCCCGAGGTCGCCGAGGAGGCGCTCGCGGTCTTCTTCCACTTCCAGCGGCCGGAGCTCATGGAGGCCAGCGACCACCCCAACAAGGAGGCGTCGATCCCGGTCGTCGTCGTGGTGCGCGTCATCCAGCAGCTGCTCGCCCTGCCCGTCGACGTCATGTACCGGTTCGACGACCTCGTGCGCCTGCTGCCCAACAGCCGCTGGGACTTCACCTACGAGCGGTTCGAGTTCTTCGACTACGAGCTGTCCAACCAGCTCCGGCCCGACGCCATCTTCTCGCTCTGGAACGACGGCAACCTCGACCGCATCGGCCAGATCGAAGGGCGGCTCAAGGCGCGCGTCCGCGGCGCCAACAGCCTCGTGGACGGCCTGCGCCAGAAGCTCGATGCGGTCGCGCCCGGTGCCCTCTTCGCCTGGCCGCCCAAGTTCTCCCTGCCCGCGCGGATGGCGTTCGACCACCCGGTCCTCTCGCGGCTCGCCTTCGTCGCCCAGTACGAGAATGTGCTCGCGGGCCTGGAGACCCGCCAGGCGCGAGTAGGCCCGCTGGCGGACCGGCTGCGGACCGGCGCAACCGTGGAGCTGGAGTTCCTGGGCGGTGACCGCTGGCGGATCACCCACCCGGACCTCGCGCCGGACCTGGGGGACGACAGCTTCACGGACATGCTCCTCGTCCCTGCGACCGACGAGGGCAACCGCGCCTCGCTGCTGTTCAAGGACCACGTCTGGCAGGACAAGTGGGGCGCGCCGAAGGGACAGCCGCTCGCGATCGCCGCCACCGGGCGCGTGACCCGCGACGCCGACGACCGGCCGCTCGAGGTCACCCTCGCCTTGCGCCCGTCCGACGGGTTCCCGCAGCTCGTCAACGGTGCGCGGTTCCACCTCTCCTGGCGCCACACCGACTGGAACACCGGCAGGATGCTTGCCGAGCTGCGCGCCGCCGATGCCGACCCGGACGCCCGGTTCGTGCGCCTGCTCGAGGATGCGTCGGTGCGGCTGGCGCCCCGACCACTGCCGGCGCGTGTCCGCGAGCGGGCCCTCGCGCTCGCGGCCACGCATCGCATGACGCACAGCCAGCTGGCGGCGTTCGAGCACGTGGTGGACTTCGCGACGACGCTCGCCTGGGGGCCGCCCGGGACCGGCAAGACCCACTTCGTTGCGCTCGCGATCCTGTGCCTCGTCGAGGCACACCGCGCGGCCGGGCTCCCCTACGCCGTGCTGGTGACCGCGTTCACGCATGCGGCGATCGACAACTGCCTGCGCAAGTGCGCCGACCTCCAGGCCGAGCTGGCCGTGGTGCGCGGCGGCGTGGCGATCGGGAAGATCGGCAAGACCGGGCTCGCGGGCATGAGCGGCGTGGAGATCGTGGACAAGGACCAGGCCGGGCGCTGGCTGGGGCTGGCGGAGCACACGGTCCTCGGCGGCACCGCGTGGGGCATCGCGAAGGCCGTCCCGGTCGACGTGGCCGATCTCGTCGTCATCGACGAGGGATCCCAGCTCAAGGTCCCCGAGTCCGTCATCCCCATCCGGCGCCTGGCGGCGGACGGGCGCCTGCTCGTGGCGGGCGACCATCTCCAGCTGCCGCCCATCGTCAAGGGTGTCTACCCGGAGGCCATGGAGGGCGAGCCCCTCCTCCACCGGTCCATCTTCGAGGCGCTGCGCGGGCCGAACGGGGACGGGGCGAACGGCGGCGGGGCGGGCGCCGGTGGCGGGGTCATGGTCTCGCTGCTCGAGAACTTCCGGATGAACGGGGTGCTGTGCCGGTATCCCGCCCACCAGATCTACGACGAGCGGTACGGGCCCTTCGACGATGTGGTGCGGCACCGGCGGCTGGCGCTGGCCGGGGGGCCGGGCGACGGCCTCGAAGGCATCCTGGTCGACCCCGCGTACCCGCTGGTCATCGTTGAGTCGAGCGACTTCCGGGCCACCAACGAGAACGAGCTCGAGGCCACGATCGTCGCCAACGTGGCGGAGCGGCTGCGCCGGCGCCTGCTCGCGCCCGACGGCAGACCGTATGCATCCGACGCCGACTTCTGGGAGGACGGCGTGTTCATCGTGAGCCCCCACCACGCCCACATCGGCCTCATCAAGCGCAAGCTGCGCGCGAAGGGTTCGTGGGGCACGAGCGCATTCGTGGGCACCGTGGACAAGATGCAGGGCCAGGAGTGCGACGCGGTCATCGCCTCCTACGGCGTGGCCGACGTCGAGGCCGCGCTGGTGGAGAGCGAGTTCATCTACTCGCTCAACCGGCTCAACGTGTCGATCACCCGGGGGCGCGCGAAGACGATCGTGCTCCTGTCCTCGGCACTGACCAACCCGCCGATCCAGGCGTTCGCGAACGAGGACAACGCGACCGGGATCGGGTTCATGCAGGGGCTGGTCGCGCACGCGGAGGCCCACGGGGAGGTCCGACGCTTCCGATGGCACGACGAGGCGCGGCTGCGGGTGATCCGGGTGCGGGCGCCCGGCGCGCAGGCGACCCCGAGTGTATGATCCTTACGACACTACAGATGTAAGGATCATCATGGAAGTCTCGGCCAAGCTCACCTCCAAGGGCCAGCTCACCGTTCCGCGGGCCGTCCGCGAGGCGCTCCACCTCGAGGAGGGCGACCGCGTCACGTTCCGGGTCGAAGGGGACCATGCCGTCGTGGCCCGCACCCCTCACCTGCTGGCGCTGGCCGGGTCGGTGGCGGTGCCGGCGGCCAAGCGGGGAACGCCCTGGGACCAGGTGCTCGACGCGACACGGGCCACGCGCGCCCGAACACGTCGATGACGGGGCGCAGCTGGGGTGAGGACGCAGCGATGATGTGCGCGCGCCGATGACCGCATTCCTCGACGCGAACATCCTCGTCCGCCACCTGACCGGGGACCCCCCCGACATGGCCGACCGGGCGACCCGCTATCTCGCGACCGCCGACGAGCTCCTGCTCCCCGACCTCGTGTTCGCCGAGGTCGCGTACGTGCTCGGATCCTTCTACGAGGTCCCAAGGCCAGCGCTCGCGACCATCCTGCGCTCGATCCTCGCATTCCCGGCCATCCGCGTGGTGGACCCGGACCTGCTGCAGCGAACCGTTGAGGTCTACGAGGTGGAGCGCCTGGACCTCGCCGACGCATACCTCGTGGCCTGCGCGGAGCGGACGGGGGTGGGCGCGATCGCGTCATTCGACCGATCGCTCGATCGGGTCGCGACGATCAGGAGGATCGAACCGGCCGCTTGACCGCCCACATCAAGCCCGCAGGGCGTCACGCGCCAGGGCGACGACGCCGTGCTCGCAGCGCTCATGGACTTCCTGCCGGCTAACGAGGCGCGGGACCGCGGTCCGAGGACCACCACCATGCGGATGACATCAGATGCGACATCCTCTAGCATCACGCATCATGCGCACCACCATCGACCTTGATCCAGGCGTCCTGCGGGACCTCAAGGCGCGAGCCCGGCGGGAGGGCAAGAGCCTCGGCCGCGTCGCGTCCGAGCTGCTGGCCGCGGGCCTCGACGCCGACCCGGCCGGCTCGCCCGCTCCCTTCACGCTGGGCTGCCCGGCCGATGGGCGCCCGCATCGACCTGGAGGACAAGGAGGCGGTCCGGCGGCTGATCGACCAGCCGTGAGCCGCACCGTGGACGCCAACGTCCTGCTCTACGCGTCGGACGCGGCGAGCCCGCATCACGCGGCGGCCCGGGCGGCCCTCGAGAAGCTCGCCGCCGGCCCGGAGCTGGTCACCCTGTTCTGGCCGACCGTGATGGCCTACCTGCGGCTCGCCACCCACCCGTCCGTGTTCGCGAACCCGCTGCCCCTCGACGTGGCCATCGCCAACATCGAGCAGCTGCTCGCCCGGCCGCACGTCCGAACCGCAGGCGAAGGACCGGCGTTCTGGACGCGGTTCCGCGAGGTGGCGGACGACGCCCTGCCGACCGGCAACCTGGTCCCCGATGCCCACCTGGCCGCCCTGATGCTGGAGCACGGGGTCTCCACGATCGTCACCCGCGACCGGGACTTCCGCCGGTTCCCGCACGTGCGGTCGGAGGACCTGGGCGGGTAGCAGGTCGGCCGGCAGCCGGGAGCGAGGAAGGCGACACAGCGCTGTGTCCGGGACCACGAGGCCATGCATGTCGCCATCTAAAGGACTACGCGCGCGACGACTGGCCGGTGGTCCTCCGAACGAGGTGCGGTGACGCGGCAGTCGATCCACGGCTGGAGCTGAGCGGGATCCACGGCCCGGCAGCTCTGCCACGCTCAGGCCCGCGGCATCGCCGCATCGATCCGGGCGGCCAGGTCCGACACCTCCGCCGGGGACAGCACCGCCGGGTGGCGCGTGATCGCGGCCTGCAGCTCCGAGGGGCGCAGCACCCGGATCCCGTCCACCGTGCGCACCGAGACCCGCGCGCGATGCACCACGATCAGCGGGACCACCGGCCGATCGATCACCCGCTCGACGGCGGCCGCCTCGCGCCGGACCTCGGCCACCGCACCCGTCCGACGGCCACCCGTGGTGAGCACGCCGCTGCGCGAGCCGACCTCGTGCGTGTAGCTCTTCGACTCCACCACGAAGACGCCGCCCGGGCTGACGACGATGTGGTCGACATTGGCGCGGCTGCCCGGGATGCGCCGGTCGTGCAGGACCACGGCGCCAAGCGGCACGAGCGGGTCGAGGAGGGCGGCGGTGGCGACCTCACCCTCGGCGCCGGTGGCCCAGGACTGCGTGGACTGCGCGATGGGCGGCGCCGCGACCGCGACAACGATGCCGCAGAGCGCGAGGACGGCCGCCGACATCCAGAGCGACGGGAGCACGATCCAGACGACGAGCCCGATGCCGATGAAGCCCGCGCCGATGAGACGGAGCCTGCGACGCCTCGCCGGGAGTTCGGCAGCGTGCTTGGCCATTCGGCGCTCGAACTCGGTCGCGGCCGATGCGCCGGCGCTGGCCGCCGAGTCCGAGCGGACCGGCGGCAGGGGCGGGGCCGGGGCGATGGGAGCGGCGGCGACCGAGGAGGAAATCGGCCGCCCGGATCCCGCGACAGGCGGGGAACCGGCTGCAGCCCAGGAACAGCGCGCCGTCGGCGCGGCGACGTCGTTCGACCATTGGGGCCCCGCACGCGGGGCAGGCCAGCATGTCCATGAGCGTCCCCCGCTTCGGATAGCCCAGCGCCCGCGCACGGGGTTCTAGGCGACTCCCTCAGCCTGTCAGTCGGCCCGCGTCAGCGCGTCCCTCAGCAGCCGCAGCGTGGTGTCTACCTGCTCGGCATCCCGGGCGGTCACAACGATGCCGTATTGATTGCCCTCTCTGACCTCTGCGAGCCCGTGAGTCTCGTGGTCGGATGGCAGCCGGAGTTCGAGCCGAATCTCCCCGCGCCGGGGATAGCAGTAGGACACGACCTGGCTGAACTTCGGGTGACGCACTTGGAAGTACCAGGGATCTCCCTTGCTCTGCTGCGGACGAAGGACAACCCCTTCGAGCTCCATCGCACGCCCGGCGAATTCGAGCGCGATGTCTGGCGAACCGTCAGCTCGATGGTCGATCAGACGCAGGACATCCCCCGGAGCACGGTCCATGTTCGGGATTCCCATCGCAATCAGCTCTGCCCGCCGATCGTCGAACGATGTCGTGGCCCACTCAGCCGGAACGAGCCCGCGGATCGACTCCAGGAGCGACTCGGTGTCATGGGGCAGGAGGACTCCGGGGTCCTCGGATGCCCCGAGGACAGCCTGCGCCGCTTGGAGCGACACCCCCGGAATCCTCTTCGCGAAA
Source organism: uncultured Chloroflexia bacterium (assembly GCA_963748625.1). Classification (GTDB taxonomy): domain Bacteria; phylum Chloroflexota; class Limnocylindria; order Limnocylindrales; family CSP1-4; genus CAIXZV01. The sequence continues at coordinate 130,132 of CAVVJT010000005.1, forward strand.
GCCTTCGGCGACTTCCAAAGCTTGAAGGAGCCGCCCTCATCCCATTGCGGCCAGAGCGTGAAGAGGTACAACCGCTTGTCAGACGGCGGGCTGATCATGACGCTGTAGCGATCTGGCCGGGGGTGCAGACCCATTTCCCTGCAGGCTCGGATGATCTGCCGAAGCTCGGGCCCAACGCCGACCTCGTCCGCAATCGCGAGGGGCGAGGCAAACGCCGACGGATCATCGGGATCGGGTGGTCCGGCGGGCCTCGACGACCCCACCGATGTGGCCTCCGCTGCGTCGACCGGCTCCTCGCCGTCGCCGTCGTCGGGCCGAGCCCAAACCCCCACGGCAACGTCGGAGAGGTGGCGCGCTCGTCGTGCGATTGCCGCCTCATCCCACACGGCCGCCTCGCGTAGGTCATCGGCGAGGTGGAGCACGCTGTACTTCACGAGCTTCGGCCGCTTCTCGGACCAGGCCGCATTCGACGACGCGGAGTTCAACTTCTGGGTGAGCAGCGTCAGGTTGCCCAGCCTGTGCTTGACCTCATCGCGGTCAAGCCGGCCCTGGATCGGGTCGACTCCCTCGGGCAGTGGCCAGTGTGCCCCCCACTGCTGCGGAAGGATGTGCTCGATTGTCAGATCCGTCTCGATGGTGACCTTCTCCTCCATCCCAACGTACTGGGCTCGCTCGAGGGCTTCGAGCACCATGCGCAGCCTGGAGCGAGGAAAGACCGAGTAGGCAGGAATGGTTCGCAACGTAGCTCGGACAGCGCTCGACGTTGGCCAGACCTGGCTCTCTCCGGCAAGCCCGAGGAGATGGCTGATCACATCGGATGCCACCGGCGGCCCTCCTCGAACCGAAGCCGCGTCGCGGACAGCCTTCAGGAGTGCAAGGAACACCGTGTTGTAGTTCTTTGTGGTGGCTCGGATCAGCAGGCGCCGCACGAGCCAACTCTCGATCGCGTCAAGAGCGGCCCGCTGCTCCACCGGATCGGCGAGACCGTCAGGCCCGAGGAGCCAAAGCAGCGCCGGGTACGCGGTTGTGACCTCCATCGTGTTGAGGCGATAGAGGAAGAGGCCCAACTCCGTTGTCGACGGCTCGTTCTCAAACCTCGCATAGACCCTGGCGTATCGCTCGAGCGTGACCAACTCTTCGGCTGCCGACCTCTGGCCGTTTGCCAGGTAGCGCTTGAATTCCTGGAACAGCTGGTGCGAGACGACTTCATGGCCGGTTGACATGGCCAGGTAGTGGTTGATGAACGAGTCCAGGCGCGGTCGCTTCAGGCGACCCTGCTGCTTCTCCTCTCGCCACCAGTCGGTGTCCAGGGGCTTCCAGAACTTCTCGTACAGGTCATCGAGGTTCGCGTCCTGGATCGTGGCCAGCTGGAACAGATGGTTCTTGACGAGGTCTGCGGCCAGCAGGGGTGTTCCTCGCGCATTGAGGGTTTCAAAGATGACTTGGGCGTTGTCCCCGCGATCAAGGTCGATCGTGACGATCACGAGGCGCTTCCAGATCACGTTGGCAAGCGCGTCGATATGCCGGGCGAAGGTCGCCTCGTCGCCGGACTCGCTGGCCCATGCGAGGATCGCACCGCGGAAGAACCGGTAGGCCTCGTGCATCCGGTGGCCGCCGGTGGCTGCCACGACACCGTCGCCCAGGGCCTCACGAAAAGCGGTGCGATCGCGCGCTGTCGGCAGGACCTTGAACTCGTCGCCGACTTCCCGCACGAGGTAGTCGGCGTTGAAGAGAAGTCCCTCCATCTCCTTGCGCTGGTTGACCAAGCCGCGCTCGGTCGCGATCGACCGCACCGCCGCAATCATCAGTTGAAGCGTGGTCAGTCGCTGCTGGCCATCGATCACCGTGCGGCCGCCAATCTTGCCGACCTGGTTCGGAAGCTGGTCGAGGACAACCGCACCAAGGAAGTGAGGGATCGAGTCGTTGGCAGGGGTGGCATCCAACTGGCGGTCCGCGACCTGCCGGACATCCTCCCAAAGAGGGTCCCACTGGAGATCGCGTGTCCAGACGTAAGGGCGCTGGTAGAGCGGAACAACGTAGTGGATGGGCTGACCAAATACGGCGGCCAGATCGACGGTGTCAGCCTTCATCGCGGGAACCCCTACTCACTTTCGAAGCCGCCCGAGGTGAACTTCAGGTCGCGGCCGTTCTGGGTGACGGTGCGGACGACGTTCTCGGGGGCGCCGCCGGGGATGTCGGCCTCGATCTCGAGGGTGACGGTCACGTTGGCGCCGACGAGGCCGACCAGGTGGGCGAGCACCTCGTCGGCGATGCGGCCGGCGTCGCGGCCGGCGCGGGACGGGTCGAGGCGGACGGTGCCGTGGTAGCGGGTGGGCGCCTTCGGGCCGACGGGCGGCTCCGGCGGCTTGGGCGGGCGACACGGTGTCGTCATCGTCGTCCGTGTGGTCGTCCTCAGGCCGGCGGCTCGGGCTTCGGACGGCCGCTCGCGGTCGATCTGCGCCTGCGCGGCCTCCGGGCGCACGAGCAGCCCTGAGAGGTCGTTCTCGGACACGTTGACGATCTGGCCGACGTGCAGCCCGACGTAGCGGCCGGCAGCCTCGTCGTAGCTGTCGGCGTAGGCGAAGCCCTCGACATTCCAGAGCATGAGCCCCAGGCCGTTGCGCACGGCCTCGACCAGCACGTCCGTGCCCGGTCAGGCGCGGCAGGTAGTGGTAGCGGGCGAAGTCGTCGGCGAGCTGGCGCACGGACACGTGGTCGCCGCGCCACAGGGGCACCCGGTCGAGCTCCATGCGCAGGCGCGTGCCGGCGAGCCCGGCGAGGAGCAGCTCCTCGTTCTTGAGCTTCTTGGACGCCCGGACCGCGAGGGCCTCGGTCCCGGTGAGCTTGAAGCACTCCATCCGCACCGGGTCGGTGGGCTTGTCCTGGACCGGCACCAGGAGCCACATGTACGCCTCGGGGAGGCGCGCGGCGACCGTGGTGTTGGCCGAGGCCAGCTGGGTCTCGGCCTGGCGCAGCTGGTGCGGCGAGAGGTCGAGCGTGTCCTTCTGGCCGATGATCGACGCCCAGGCGAGGTACTTGCGGACCCCCTCGTCGAGGTCCTGGAGCCGGGCCGCATCGACCGCGAGGAACGCGAGCGTGTTCTGGAACAGCCGCGGGGCGCCGCCGCGCTGGGCGCAGGATCTTCCAGGCCGCCTCCTCGGCGCGGTTGCCGGCCTCCTTGGAGTACGGGAAGTCCGGGCCGAGCACCACCAGCCGCGCGTCGAGGTCGTCGGCGACGTCCTGCCCGGTGTGCGGCATCGGGTGGACCCGCCGGAAGCAGCCCGGTCTGGCGGACATCCTCGCGGACCCGCCGCTCGATCTCGGCCGTCGACCTTGTCCGGGCTCGCGCCGGAGCTGCTCGGCGATGTCCTCGGCGAGCTTGGTGACCGTCGGCTGGGTGGAGTACCAGTAGCGGGTGCCGTCCTGGTAGAGGTAGGTCGCGGCCGTGGACGAGCCGGCGCAGCGCATCGCCGAAGACGGCCGGGCTCTCCTCGGGCATGACGCAGCCGAGCTTGATCCGCCGGTCCTCGATGCCGCGGTGGGCGGCGTTGGCCGTGGGCGCCGAGCCCAGGTAGATGGTGCGCGCCACCCGCCGGGTCGCCGCGTACTTGCCGAGGTTCGGCACCTCGCCGTCGATCCGAAGCGGCAGGCGCCGACGGCCCGTCGACGTCCTTCTCGATGACCGGCACCCAGTTGTCCGACAGGTAGCGGGTGAGCTCGAACTGGACCCGCGGATCGTCGATGCCGATGTTGCCCGGCATGATCAGCGGGTTGCGGTCGCCCTTCTCCCAGAGCGAGTGGATGACCGCCGCCATCAGGCGCAGCACGCCGCGGGTCCGCTGGAACTTCACCAGCGTGGACCAGTCCTTGTACAGGCGGTCGAACACCTCGGGGTGGATCGGGTAGGCGTCGCGCAGGCGCTTCTCGTACTCGGGCTCGTGGGCCTCGGGCGGGAACTCCTGCTGCTGGGTCCGGTACAGCTCGTGGAACGCGCGGGCGACGCCGTCGCGGGCGACGAACTGCTCGCGCGACACGATCGGCTCGAACAGCCGCCGGCGCACGATCTCGAAGCCCTCCTCGGCGCTGGCCGGCCGCCAGGACGCCTCGACGCGGCCGACGGCGTTGCGCAGCCGGTCGAGCGCCGCGCGGCCACGCTCGCCGCCCACCTCGACGTCGTCGGCGACCGCGTGCGGGGAGCCGGTCGTGTCCGACGCCGGCAGGCTGATGACGAGCAGGCACTTCTTCGCGAGCTTGGCCGACTCGGTCAGCGCCTGGGCGAAGGTGAAGTGCGTCTCGAACGAGCCGCCCGGCAGGTCGCCCTGGTCGTGGAGCTGGCGCGCGTAGGCGACCCACTCGTCGATCAGGATCAGGCACGGGCCGTAGTCGTTGATGAGCTCGCGCAGGCGTCGCCGGGGCTGGTCGCCTGCTCGTCGTCAGCCGGACGCGCTCGAACGCCCGCCGCGCCTCGGTCACGCCGCCCTTGGCGAAGCCGAGCTGCCAGGCCAGCTCGCCCCACAGGGTCCGGACGACCGTGCCGTCGGACTTGGTGACCGGGTTGCCCGGCGAGATCTTGTTGCCGACCAGCACGACCCGGTTCACCTTCGGGAGCGTCGCCGACGCCGGCCTCCTTGAGCACCTCCTCGACGCCCGGCAGCTCGGTGGCGGGCGTGCCGCCGAACAGGTGGTAGAGCGCGAGCATCGAGTGCGTCTTGCCGCCGCCGAAGTTGGTCTGGAGCTGGACGACCGGATCGCCGCCCGAGCCCGCGCAGGCGCTTGACGCCGCCCGCGAGGAGCTCCTTGAGGCCCGCGGTCAGGTAGGTGCGCCGGAAGAACTCGGCCGGGTCGCGGTACTCGTCGGAGCCCTCGCCGAGGTGGACCTGCCAGAGGTCGGCGGCGAACTCGGCCTGCTGGTAGCGCCCGGAGGCCACGTCCTGGTGCGGGTGGACCACCTCGCGCCACGGCTTGAGCGACCCGTCGCCTGGCTCTCGACGGCGCGTGCCGTGGACTTGCGCTTGTCGCCAGCGGAGCTGCTCCTCGAAGCGGATGCGCAGGAGCTCCTGCTTGAGCCTGCTCGACCTCGTCCGCCTCCTCGGCCGAGACGTCGGCGAGCAGCCGCTCGACGGTGTCGAGCGCGCGGTAGGCGTCGTCGCCGGAGAAGGTCTCCTGGTGCGCCCAGCGCACGCGCACGTTGCGGAGCTCGCTCACGTAGGTGCGGTCCGCGTGCCCGAGGGCGTCGCGGAAGACGTCGTTCCAGGCATCCCACATCAGCGCGAGGAGGGCCGCGGCGTCCCACAGCGCGACGGGCTGGTCGATGTTGAGGCGGTCGCTCGTGACGTAGTCGCTGTGCCCGCTGGAGGGCGCTCGCGCCATACCGGTTGCTGAACTCGCGCTCGACGAATGGCCCGAGGCCCGCCTTCAGGAGGTCGAGGGCCTTGCCGACTCGCTCGTTGTTGGTGATCGCCACGCCCTATCCCTCCCCGAAGAGCTGACCCTGGACGGCCGCTCGCTGGGCTCTCTGCGGCCAGCCGAACGGCCTCAGTCCAACTCTGGACGAGGCCGTTGTACCAACCTGCCTCGGTGGTCCGCTTCTTGCGGTCGCTTAGGACGTACAGGCGGTAGGC
>CAVVJT010000006.1:0-125026 GCA_963748625.1 uncultured Chloroflexia bacterium
ACATCGGCCCGGCCGAAGAGGAGGCCGTCCTGGAGGTCCTCCGGTCCGGCATGCTCGCCATGGGCCGCAGGACGATCGCCTTCGAGGAGGCCTGGGCCGCGTACTGCGGCGTCAAGCACGCCGTGCTGATGAGCAACGGCACCGTGGCCCAGGAGGCCGTGCTGCACGCGCTGGGCATCGGCCCGGGCGACGAGGTCATCACGGTCTCGTTCAGCTTCAATGCGACGGTCAGCGTGATCCTGCGCGCCGGTGCCACGCCCGTCCTCGTGGACGTCCGCGCGGACGACTTCTGCATGGACCCGGCGCAGGTCGAGGCGGCGATCACGCCCCGGACCAAGGCGATCATGCCGGTCCACCTGTACGGCCTCATGGCCGACATGGATCCGCTCGTCGAGATCGCGGCGCGCCACGGCCTCGTGATCATCGAGGACGCCGCGCAGGCCCACGGCGCCGCCTACCGCGGGAAGCGCGCGGGGCAGTTCGGCCCGGCGATGTTCAGCCTCTACGCCACCAAGAACCTGATGACCGGCGAGGGCGGCTTCGCGACGACCGACGACGACGGCGTGGCGGACCGGCTGAGGCTGTTTCGCAACCACGGGATGCGCGTCCGGTACCACCACGAGGAACTGGGCACCAACTTCAAGCCCACGGACCTCGCGGCGGCGATCGGCCTCGCGCAGCTGGGACGCCTCGACGAGCGCACGGACCGCCGCCGCCACAACGCCACCTACCTCGCCGCGCAGCTCGGTGGCGACTACCTCGTCCCATCCGTGCCCGAGGGTCGCGACCACGTCTGGCACCAGTTCGTGATGCGCTTCCCCGGCGAGCGGCAGGCCGTCATCGACGGGCTGACCGAGCGCGGCATCGGGACGCTGATCTACTACCCGATCCCGATCCACAAGCAGGCCTACCTGCAGACCTTCATGCCGGGTGCGGCGGACCTCGACCTCCCGGTCACGAACCGGCTGTCCGACGAGGTGCTCGCGATCCCGGTCCACCCGATGCTCTCGGACGGGGACCTGGCGACGATCGTGGAGGCCGTGCGCGCCGTCGCGACGCCGGTGGCCCGGTGACCGGACAGGTGGGCGGCGACAAGCTCCGCATCGGTCTTGTCGGCCTGGGCTCCATGGGCCGCAACCACGTGCGCGTCGTGGCCGGGCACCCGGAGACGCGCCTGGCCGCGGTCGCCGACCCGGACGCCGACGCCGTGGCGGCCGTCACCTCCCAGACCGGTGCCGTGGGCTTCACGGACCCGATGGCGATGATCGCCGCGAGCGAGCTCGACGGGATCATCATCGCCGCCCCCACGACATTCCACAGCCCGCTGGCCCACGCGGCGATCGCGCGCGGCGTGCCGGTCCTCGTGGAGAAGCCGCTTGCCGCGACCTACGCCGAGGCGCTGGCGATCGTTGCCGCGGGCCGCGCGGCCGGCGTGCCGGTCCAGGTGGGCCACGTCGAACGCTACAACCCCGCGGTCCTGCGCCTCGGCCAGCTGCTGCACGAGGGCTGGCTCACCAGCATCTTCGCCATCGTCAGCCGGCGTGCGGGCCCGTTCCCGGCGCGCATCCGCGACGTCGGCGTGACCGTCGACCTCGCCACCCACGACGCCGACATGCTGAGCTGGGTGGCCGGCGAGCGGCCGACGCGCGTCTACGCGGAGCTGGCCCAGCGCAAGCACGCCTCGCACGAGGACCTGCTGTTCGGGCTGTTGCACTTTCCGTCGGGCGCGTCCGGGATGCTCGACGTGAACTGGCTCACGCCGGCCAAGCGCCGCCAACTCACCGTCATCGGCGAGGAGGGCATGTTCGAGCTCGACTACCTCACCCAGCGCCTGACCTTCACGAAGTCGGACCTGGCCCAGGGCTCGCTCATTGCCGGCTACGCCCCGACGTTCACGGGCGACGTGCTCGAGATCGAGGTCGAGACCCACGAGCCCCTCAAGGCGCAGCTCGACGCCTTCGTCCGCACCGTCCGCACCGGCGATCGGCCCTACGTCGACGGCGAGGACGGTGCCTGGGCGGTCCACATCGCGACAGCACTCCTCGAGGCGGCGTCCACCGTGACGCCCGTGTTCCTCGACCGCGACGGCGCGACTGCGTGAGCATCGTCAGCCGTCCCTCCACCGGCGCGTCGATGCTCGGCGGCTCGATCACCGTGCCGCCCAGCCCGTGCGTCCATGCCCCGGCGCGGACGGTCGACGCCTGGACGGGCGAGGCCGGGACCGCGGGCACCGTGGCCGTCGTCGGCGCCGGCAAGATGGGCCTTCCCCTCGCCGCGCAGTTCGCGAGCCACGGCTGGCGCGTGGTCGCGGTGGATGTCAACCCGGCCGTCGTGGACGCCATCAACGCCGGCCGCTCGCATGTGGGCGAGGAGCCAGGGCTCGAGGAGCTCGTCGCCCGCGTCCACGCCGAGGCCCGCCTCCGGGCCACGCTCGATGCCGCCGAGGCCGCCCGCGCCGCGGACGTCGTCGTCCTCATCGTCCCCGTCATGCTCGACGCGGACCGGCAGCCCGACTACCGCTACATGGACCCGGCCGTCGCCTCCATCGCCCCCGGCGTCCACGCCGGGAGCACGGTGATCTTCGAGACGACGCTGCCCATCGGCGACACGCGCCGCCGGTTCGCACCGGCCCTCGAGCGCGCGTCAGGCCTCGTCGCGGATCACGACTTCTTCGTCGCGTTCTCCCCCGAGCGCCTGTTCTCGGGTGCCGTGCTCGCGAACCTCGCCGCGTACCCCAAGCTCGTGGGCGGGATCGGCGCGGCGTCCACGGACCGGGCCGCCCAGTTCTACGCCTCGGTGCTCGACGCCGAGGTCGTCGCCATGTCCTCGTCCGAGGCCGCCGAGTTCAGCAAGCTCGCCGACACCACGTACCGCGACGTCAACATCGCGCTCGCCAACGAGTTCGCCCGCGCGGCAGACGCCCACGGCATCGACGTCACCGAGGTCATCGCGGCCGCCAACAGCCAGCCCTACAGCCACATCCACCAGCCGGGGATCGGCGTCGGGGGGCACTGCATCCCCGTCTACCCGCACCTGCTGCTCGCGCGCGCCCCCGGCCTGCGCCTCGTGGAGACGGCGCGCGAGGTGAACGACGGGCAGACGGGGCGGGCGATCGCGGCGCTCGGGGCGATCCTGGGCGACCTCGCCGGGGTCCCGGTCCTGGTGCTGGGCATCACATACCGCGAGGGCGTCAAGGAGCTCGCGTACAGCCGGGCGCTCCCGCTGATCGACGAGCTGCGCGCGGCCGGCGCGGACGTCGCGGCCTACGACCCGCTCATGGATCCCGCGGAGATCGAGGCACTCGGCGCCCGGGCGTGGACCTGGGGCGAGCCAGGGCCGTTCCGGGCCGTCGTGACCCAGACCGCCGACCGCGCCTTCGCCGGGCTGGACCCGGCCTGGTTCCCGGCGCTCGATGCCGTCTACGACGGGCGCAACAGCCTCCGGGGCCTCGCACTGCCCGAGGGCGTGGCGTATGTCGGCGTCGGCGTCCAGGCGGCGACCCGCGGCGGGCACGCGTAGCCCGTGCGGATCGTCAGCGTCGTCGGCACGCGACCGCAGCTGATCAAGGCCGCGGCGCTCGCACCGGTCCTCCGGCGCGACCACGACGAGGTCTTCGTCGACACCGGCCAGCACTGGGACGAGGCGATGGCGGGCGGCTTCTTCCGCGAGCTGGACCTGCCCAGGCCGGACCACACGCTCGGCATCGGCGGCGGCACCCACGGCGAGCAGACGGCGAGGATGCTCGAGCGCCTCGAGCCCATCCTCGTCGCGGAACGGCCGGACGCGGTCCTCGTCTACGGCGACACGAATTCCACGCTCGTCGGCGCGCTGGCGGCCGCCAAGCTCGGCATCCCGGTGGCGCACGTCGAGGCGGGGCTGCGCAGCTTCGACCGGCGCATGCCCGAGGAACTCAACCGGGTCATGGCGGACCACCTCTCGACGTGGCTCTTCGCGCCGACCCCCACGGCCGTCGACAACCTGGCCGCCGAGGGCATCCGCGACGGCGTGCGGCTCGTCGGCGACCTGATGCAGGACCTCGCCGCGCGGGTCGCCGCCGAGGTGCGGGATCCGTCGGCGCTTGCGGGGATCGCCGCCGCCCTGCACCTCCCTCTCACGCCTGGCGGGTATGCGTTCGCGACCGTCCACCGAGCCGAGAACCGCGACCCGGACGCGCTGCGCGCCTGGTCGTCGCTGCTGGCCTCGGTCGCGGCGGACCGGCCGGTCGTGCTCGCGCTCCACCCGGGGACAGCTGCCGTACTCGAGGGCGCGGGGATCCGCCTTGCGGACGGCGTGCACGTCGTGGCGCCGCAGGGCTACCGCACGACGCTGGCGCTCCAGCTCCATGCCGCTGCGGTCCTCACCGACTCCGGCGGGGTGCAGCGCGAGGCCGCCTGGCTGCGGACCCCGTGCCTCATCCTGCGTGGTCGCACCGAGTGGGTGGAGGCCGTGGCCGGATCCGAGGGCCGCATGGTGATCGTGGGCCTCGACGAGGCACTCGCCGTCCGGGAGCTGGCACGGCTCGCCGACCCGCGCGAGGCACCGGCGCTCGCCGTCGAGCGGGCCCGGACACTGGCCCTGGCGCCGGCCGGCGCGGCCGAGGCGATCAGCGAGGCCCTGCGCGGAGGTCCGGGATGAGCGGGCCAGATCGCCGACGTCTCCGCGTCGCGATGTACGTCGCCAACGACGCCTCGCGCGACACGCGGGTGCTCCGGGAGGCCGACGCCCTGGCGGCAGCCGGTCATGACGTCGTCCTTGTCGCGCGGCTCTCGGCCGATGTCGAGCTGCCGACCGAGGAGCAGCGCCCTTCAGGGGTCCGCCTCGTCCGAGTCCCGCGTGACTACGGCCTGGAGGCCCGGTGGCGCAACGTCCAGCAGCGGGCTGGCTATCCATGGCGGGCACGCAGGGTCGTCGCCCGTGGGTGGCTCAGGAATCTGCGGGCCGGACCCTCCGGTTGGCCCCGTGCAGGCGCCAAGCTGCTGGCGATCCTGGTGGCGCTGCCCTGGATCGTCTACAGGCTGCTCTCCTACAGGCTCGTCGGAGATCGGGCGCCAGGGATGAGACGGCATGGCCAGCTCGACTACGTCATGTCCTGGCGCCGGTCGGTGATCCCGTGGGCCCACGCAGCCGCCGGCGTTGCCCCTGACGCCGACGTTCACCATGGCCATGACGTGGATGGGCTCGTTGCCGCGGTCGCCGCTGCGGACAGGAGCGGCGGGCTGGTTGTCTACGACAGCCACGAGCTTTACCCGGAGTCGGGACGGAACGCGCGCCAGGGCAGGCTTGCTCGCTTCTGGTTGCGTTCGCTCGAACGCCGCCTGGCGCGGCACGCCGTCGCGCTCGTGACGGTCAACAGGACACTCGAGGAGATCCTCCGGAAGAACCTGGGCTTCTCACGATCGGTGGTCGTGCACAATGCGCCACCTCGCTGGACGCCGCCCGATCCGGCCCCGGACCTGCTTCGGGAACGGTTGGGTCTGCAGCCCGAGGCCCGGATCGCCCTGTATCACGGCAGGCTCTCAGAGGTCCGGGGGCTTCGTCAACTCGTCGAGGCGGTGCTTCGACCCGGCATGGACGATGTCCACCTCGTACTCCTCGGCTACGGACCCCTTCGCGACGAGTTGGCCGCGAGGGCAGCCGACGCGGAGTCCGGTAGGCGCGTCCACCTGCTCGATGCCGTGCCACCCGACGAGCTGGCCGCCTGGGTCGCCTCAGCGGATGTCGGCGTCATGCCCAATCAGCCGGCCACCGCGAATGAGCGACTGTCAACGCCGAACAAGCTCTTCGAGTCGATGGCCGTCGGGCTCCCGGTCGTGTCGTCCGACTTCCCGGAACGTCGCCGGATCATCCTCGGCGACCCTGCGGGTCCGCTCGGTGCCGTCTGTGATCCCACCAGCCCCGAGGCGATCGCCACCGCGATCCGGTCGATCGTGGATCTCCCGGCGGCCGAGCGCGCGGCATTGCGCAGCCGAATCCTCCGTGCCGCCCACGAACGCTGGAACTGGGAGACCGAGAGCGCCCGCCTCGTTGCCCTCTACGAGCAACTGGCAGTGGAGCTCTCGTCATGATGGGGCCTGGTTTCGGGGTCTCTGCTCGGAGGCTCACGATCGGGAGACTCGTCAGCGTGCGTCTCCGGGCGATCCATGGCCCGCTCCCGCTCCTGCGCCCGCGCGCGCGCCGCAAGCCGTGAGCAGCCCCGCCCGCCGCGCGGTCGTCCTCGTGGGCGGTCCTGCTCGGCCCTACTCGCGGGCGCTGCGGATCGCGCGCACGCTTGTGGGGGAGGGCTATGACGTCGAGATCGCCGCGATCTCGACGAGCGGGATGCCCGAGGTCGAGCGCGACGGGCCGGTGACGGTCCGCCGGTACGTGCCCAGCGGATGGTTCGCCCGGTTCGCGACTCACCACATCGCCCTGGATGCGGGCCCGGGTGCCCGCGCCGGTGGCACCCCACCCCTCGCATCGGCGACCCCGCCACGAGCGCTGCCCGCCCGGAAGGTGGGCTGGCTGCGCTCCCGGGCGCGGCAGATCGTCCGCTACCTGCGCAAGCGCCGCAGATGGGTGTTGTGGCCCGAGACCACGCGCGCGTGGTGGGCGACCCTCGACCGGGAGCTGGCCCCGGCCGACCTGTACCACGCGTGTGGCGGGCTGACGGTCGCGGCCGCGCTTGCCGCGGCACGGAAGGACCGCCGGTCCGGGCGCCGGTCCGTCGTCATCTTCGACGCCGTCGACAACACGTTCGAGGGCAACAGCATGGTCGCGATCCCCCGTGTGCTGCGGCGCATCCACCTCGCCCGCGAACGGCGATGGGCTCGGGCGGCCGACGCACGCACGACCGTCAACGAGGCGCTCGCCACGCGGCTGGCCGCGCGCTGGGGCGTGGAGCTGCCCGCCGTCATTCCCAACTGGCCCGAGCCGCCGTCGCCCGGCGTCGCGGAGGGGTCTGACCGGATCAGGCAGGCGCTCGGACTTTCGCCCGAGATGCGGATCGTCCTGTTCCAGGGCCGGCTGAGCCCGAACCTCGGGCTCGACGAGGCGGCGGAGGCCGTGCTCCGCGTCGACCGGGCGTGCCTCGTGCTCCTCGGGTTCGGCGTCTGGCTGGAGCGCTGCCGGGCCCGGGATCGGGAGCCGCGGTTCACCGGACGGCACTTCACGCTGCCGGCCGTCCACCCCGACGAGCTGCCGTGGTGGACGGCGTCCGCCGACGTCTCGCTGCTCACGCTCCCGCCGGTCTCGCTCAACCAGCGCGAGTCGACGCCCAACAAGTTCTGGGAATCGCTCCTTGTCGGTACGCCGGTCGTCGTCGGCCCCCGGCTCGACGTGATGGCGCGCATCGTCGACGAGGCCGGCGCGGGGGTTGTCGCCGCGTCGCTCGAACCGGAGGCAGTCGCCGAGGCGATCCGGAGCGTGCTCGATGTCGACCCGCTGGAGCGGGTGGCACGTCGCCGACGGGTGGCCGCCATCGCCGCCGAGCGCTACACGTGGCCCTCCGCCGCGAGCCACTACCGGGACCTCGTGCGCAGGACCGCGCGCTCTTCAGCGCCGGGTCACGAATGAGCGAGAAGTCGGGCTTCCGCCCGGATCTCGAGGGGCTACGGGGGGTCGCGGTCCTCCTCGTCCTCCTCTACCACGCGCGCGCCCCGCTCGTTCGCGGCGGGTTCATCGGCGTGGACGTGTTCTTCGTCCTGTCCGGCTTCCTCATCACCGGGATCATCGTCCGCGAGCTGATGGGCACCGGCCGGCTGAGCCTGTCCGGGTTCTATGCGCGCCGGGCGCGGCGGCTCCTCCCCGCGGCCGCGCTGGTGCTCGTCGTCACGATGATCGCCTCGGCGATTCTCCTGCCGCCGCTCCGGGTGCCCGCCGTGGCCGACGACACGATCAGCGCCGCGCTGTACGTGTCGAACATCCGCTTCGCCGTCCAGGCCACGGACTACCTCGGCTCCGAGCTGGCACCATCGCCGGTGCTCCACTTCTGGAGCCTCAGCGTCGAGGAGCAGTTCTACATCTTCTGGCCCACCCTCCTGGCGGTGGTCGCCGGCACGACGTTCCTGCGGGGCCGGCACGACGCGGGCATCCGCCGCCTCGCGATCGTCCTCGCCGCCGTGCTGGTGGGGTCGCTCGGCCTGTCGATCTGGCTCACCGGCACGAATCAGCCGTGGGCGTTCTTCTCGCTCCCGACCCGGGCCTGGGAGCTCGCGCTTGGCGGACTCCTCGCGCTGCCCGGCGCCGCCCGATGGGTCCCGGCCCGCGCAGCCGCGCCGGCCGGCTGGATCGGACTGGCGCTCATCGTGGCCGCCGGCCTGGTCCTCGACACGTCGGTCGCCTTTCCGGGCGTCGCTGCACTCGTCCCGACGATCGGAGCGGCCCTCGTCATCGCCGCGGGCCTCGGGGCCACGCCGGCAGGAGCCACGCGGTACGCCGCCGGTCGGGTGCTTGGTCTCGCGCCGATCCGCTTCCTGGGCCTGATCTCGTACTCGCTGTACCTCTGGCACTGGCCGATCCTCGCGCTGCCCGAGGCCGCGGCGGGCGAGGCGCTCCGGTGGCCCGTCCGGCTCGCGCTTGTCGGGCTCGCGATCGTGGCCGCCACCGCCACCCAGCGGTGGGTCGAGGACCCGATCCGCCACGGCCGCTACATCGGCCTGAAGACGCGCCGTTCGCTCGCCATGGCGGGTGTCCTGTCCGTCACGGTCGTCGCGATGACGGCGTCGATCGGGTTCGCCGCGGGCGCCGTGTCGTCGGGCGGCCCCGCCGTCGGCGGCGATGTCTCCAGCGTCGCGCTCCCGCCCGACCCGACGCCTTCGCCCGCCGCCTCGGCGTCCGCGCATCCCAGCAGTTCCCAGTTCTCTGGGGCCACGCCCACGCCGGCCGCGACGCTGCCGCCGCTCGCTGCGGCCCCAGTGCCCGCGGACCTGGCGCCATCGCTCGCGACCGCGAGCAAGGACCTGCCGGTGATCTACGCCGATGACTGCCACCTGGACGTCCCCAGCGTCACCCCGGGTGACTGCGTCTTTGGCGAGGCCGGGAGCGACGTCACCGTCGTGCTGTTCGGTGACTCCCACGCCGCCCAGTGGTTCCCGGCGCTCGAGCGCCTGGCGACGGAGCGCGGCTGGCGGCTCGTCTCCCTGACGAAGTCTGCCTGCACCACCGCCGACATCGACATCTGGGCCGAGATCGTCAAGCGCACCTACGAGGAGTGCAGCCGCTGGCGGGAAGCCGCCCTGGGGCGCATGGCTGCCGAGCGGCCGGACCTGGTCGTCGTGTCGGACTCGCGCGGGTACAAGGCGATGGTCGGCGGCGTGGCGGTCCCGATCGCGGAGGTCAGGGACCAGTGGGACGCCGCATCGGGCCGTACCCTCGAGCGCCTCGCAGCCCTCGCCCGGCACGTCGTGGTGATCGGCGACACGCCGCGCGCCCAGGCGGATCCGCCGGTCTGCCTGTCGGCGAACCTCGACGATGCGAGGGCCTGCGCGATGCCGTTCGCCGACGTGGTGAACCCGGGCTGGACCGCGGGTGAAGCCGCCGTCGCCGCGGGGAGCGGTGCGGCGTTCATTGACCCGACGCCGTGGGTCTGTCGGACGGACCCCTGCCCGGCCGTGATCGGCCGCCTGCTCGTGTTCCGCGATCAGCACCACCTGACCGCGACGTACTCGCGGGCGCTCGCCGAGCGCCTGTACGCCCGTCTGCCGCAGATCGATCCGTAGGCCGGCCCGAGCGCCGGTTACCTCGCCTGGTCCCCGGACCACCCGGCGCCGAGGCGCAGCACCTGCCGCGCGCGGATTGCGCGTCCACGAGAGCTGTTCACCGTGTCCACGACGAGCGGCGCCTCGGCGTAGAAGTGGTCCCAGTCGATCGCCTTGTGCGCCGTGACGACCACGAACACGTCCGCCCAGTGGAGCAGCGAGTCCAGCCCGACGCCCTCGTGCACGTACCCCGTGTCGTCACGGAACCGCTGGATCAGCGGGTCGTGGTAGCGGAGCTCGGCGCCGCGGGCGACGATGCCCGGCAGGACGGCTCCCGCGGGCGAGTTGCGCCCATCCTGCACGTCCGGCTTGAACGCCACCCCCACCACGCCCACGCGCGCTCGCTTGAGCGCCTTGCCGCGGTCGTTGAGGGCCTCGGCGACCAGGTCCACCACGTGGCGCGGCATGCCGAAGTTGATGTCGCCGGCGAGCTCGATGAAGCGCTCGGTGAAGTCGAACTCGCGGGCGCGCCAGGCCAGGTAGTACGGGTCCACCGGGATGCAGTGGCCGCCCACGCCCGGACCCGGCGTGAAGCGCATGAACCCGAACGGCTTGGTGGCCGCGGCGTCGATGATCTCCCACACGTCGAGACCCATCCGCTCGCACAGGAGCGCCAGCTGGTTGACGAACGCGATGTTGACGTTGCGGAACGTGTTCTCGAGCAGCTTGGCCATCTCGGCGGCGTCGGGCGAGGACATCGGGACCACCTGGTCGTTGACGTTTCGGAACAGGGCCGCGGCGCGCTCCGTGGCGGCCTCGGTCGAGCCGCCCACCAGGCGTGGGACGCCGCGCCCGGAGCTGGCCGGGTCGCCGGGGCTCACCCGCTCGGGCGCGAAGGCGAGGTCGAAGTCCGTGCCCGCGGTAAGCCCCGATGCCTCGATGACCTCGCGGAAGGGGCCGGTGGTCGTGCCCGGGAAGGTCGTGGACTGGAGGACGACGAGGTGCCCGGCCCGCAGTCCGTCGCGCACGAAGGCCGCCGCCGCAAGGACGGGCCCGAGGTCCGGATCCTTGGTGGAGGTGATCGGCGTGGGGACGCACACGAACAGGGCGTCCGCGTCGCCCGGGCGCGCCTCGGCCGGGGAGACCACGCGCAGGTCGCCGTCGAGGGCGGCCGCCAGGCGCTTGTCGCTGACGTCGTCGATGGGGGAGTGGCGGGCGTTGAGCTCCTTGACACGGTCCGGCGACGCGTCCACGCCCTCGACCTCGAGGCCAGCCTCCGCGAAGGCGATCGCGAGGGGAAGCCCGACGTAGCCAAGGCCGATGATGGAGACGCGCCGATCCTGCGTCATGGGTCCTTCCGAGCCAGTGGCGGGGACTTGGGGTGGCCTACGGGGCTCGAACCCGCAACCTTCGGAGCCACAATCCGATGCTCTGCCATTGAGCTAAGGCCACCAAGTTGCCCGGAGTGTCGCGCCCGTGGCGCGTCGACCCATGGGGCGAGGGGGAGTGTACCCGACCTCGGGCAGGGGCCGGGTGCCGCAGGGGCCGGGTGCCACAGGGACTGGTACCCCGGGCGGGTCCGGCCGGGACCTTTGCGGCGGAGAACCGGGGGCGGCCGGGGCCTAGGGTGTGGGCAGGTCCGGAATCCCCCGGGCACCTTGCGAGACGCCTGCACCCGCATGTTCCGGTTCACGCAGCTCCATCATCGTCCCGCCCTGCACCGAGCGACCCGGCGCGTCGCCGTCGCCGTCGCCTTGGCCGTGGCGCTCAGCTCCTCCGCCGGGCTGTACTTCGCCCCCGTCGTCCACGGGTGGGATGAGAACACGATCAGCTCCGGCTCAGAGTCGCAGCTGATCACGCTGCAGAACCAGGCCCGGGCGTCGGGCGGCCTGCGGACCCTCAAGCTCGACACGGCGTTGCGTACGATCGCCCGTTGGCGGACCAAGGACATGGTCCAGCGGGACTACTTCTCGCACACCATCCCGGGCTCCGGAACAGACCACAACGTGTTCTGGTACATGCAGCACGAGTACAACTACTGCTTCAAGGTCGCCGGGGAGAACATCGGCCAGGCAACCTGGCCGGGCGCGTCCGAGGCGGACGTGACCGCCTACGTCTTCGACATGTTCATGAACTCGTCCGGCCACCGCGCCAACATCATGGGCAAGGCGTGGGACGTCGTGGCCGTCGGGGCCTACCGCGCCACCGGCGACCACTACGTCTGGACGGTGCTGTTCGCCGACAAGTGCGCAACGGCACCGCCGCGACTAGCGACTCCGAAGCCAACCCCGCAGCCCACACCCAAACCGACCGCTGACCCTCCAGCCAACCCGACCGCCGGCCCGACCGCCGGTCCGACGCCCAAACCGACTCCCAAGCCGACGGCGAAGCCCAAGCCCACGCCCAAACCGACTCCCAAGCCGACGGCGAAGCCCAAGCCCAAGCCCAAGCCCACCCCGCGGCCGACGCAGCAGCCCGCGCAGCCACCGAAGGTCGCGACGCCGCCGCAGCCCACGGCCTCCCCGGTCCCATCGCCTACCCCGAGCCCTACCCCGAGCCCCACGCCGAGCCCCACGCCGAGCCCCACGCTTCGGCCCAAGCCCACCCCGTCCGCGAGTCCGGTGGCCGTCGTGCCGCCCGTGGTCCCGGCACGACCCGCGGTCTGGAACGCGGGGAACCTCCCGGCCGGCGGCCTGCGGGTGACCGACCAGCCCACCGGACAAGGGCTCGTGGACTCCATCCTCTCCGCGGTGTCGGCCCAGTTCTTCGGGTGGTGAGGCGCCGGCCCAGGCCGGCATCGCGTCTTCGGGTCCCAGCCGCACCCGGGACCATCGAGCCCCTGACCGCACCGGACCGCACCGCTACGGTATGGATCACACCGCCGCAGCAGGGAGCCCGACCAGGCTCATGACGCAGACCGCACCGGCCCCCGACGTCGCTCCGACGCAGGACGGAGGCGCCACCCCGCCCATCCTGGAAGCCCGCAGCCTCACCAAGCAGTACCCCATGCCCGGCGAGACGGTGGAGGCTGTGCGAGGCGTCTCGCTCGCCGTGGCGTCCGGCGAGTTCGTGGCCCTGATGGGCCCGTCGGGCTCGGGCAAGAGCACCCTGCTCCAGCTCCTGGGGGGCCTGGACCGGCCCACGTCCGGCGAGGTGCTCCTCGAGGGCGAGGACATCAGCCGGCTCTCCGACGACCAGGCGACCCGCCTCCGCCGCGAGCGAACCGGGTTCGTCTTCCAGTCGTTCAACCTGGTCCCGCTGCTCAACGTCGTCGAGAACGTCGGTCTGCCGTTCACCATCGCCGGCCACGACCCCCGGAGCGGCGACGTCGCCGCGCGCATCCGCGACGCCATCACGCTGGTGGACCTCACCGGCAAGGAGCGCCACAAGCCTGAGCAGCTCTCGGCCGGCGAGCAGCAGCGCGTGGCCGTGGCGCGCGCCATCGTCACCCGCCCGGCACTCCTGTTCGCGGACGAGCCCACCGGGAACCTGGACTTCCGGACCGGGCAGGACATCCTCGACGCCCTGTGGCGGACCTGCGTGGAGCGCGGCCAGACGATCGTGCTCGTCACCCACGACGCCAAGGCGGCGGCCTACGCGGACCGGGTGCTGGTGATCGGCGACGGAACGATCCAGGACGAGATCGTCCTGGGACGCCGTGCAGATCACGCCGCGGCGCCGCTCATCGCCCGTCTCGCCCAACTGGGTCTCTAGCCGCCCGCCATGCGCGGCTTCGTCCGGTATGCCTGGCGCGGGCTGGTCGCGCGTCCGGCCCGGAGCGTCCTGACGATCTTCGGGATCGCGATCGGCGTCGCCGTGCTCGTGGCGGCCCTCGCGACCGGGGCGGGGCTGGATGCGTCGATCGAGCGGACCGTCGCGTCCATGGTCGGCCGTGCGGACCTGCGGGTCGCCGCGTTCGCGGAGACGGGGCTGTCGGACACCAGCCTGCAGGCGCTCGACGCCGTGCCGGGCGTGGCCCTCACGGCACCCGCGATCGAACGCCGGTCGTTCATCGGCTCGGCCCCCGGACGCCCGATCGTCACGCAGCCCGTCACCGTCCTCGGGATCGACCCGGCCCGGGAGCCCCGCGTCCGCGACCTCGTCGTCGTCCGCGGTGCACCGCTGTCCCCAACGGGAGATGCCGGCGCCCTGGTGACGGAGGGCCTCGCGGCCACGGAGGGCCTCGCCCTTGGCTCGGAGATCTCGATCCTCGGCGCCGGCGCGCCGGTCAGGGTCTCCGTGACCGGGATCCTCGCGGGCGACGGACCGGCCCTGGGCTCCTCTGGCCGCACGGTCATCCTGCCGATCGCGACGGCCCACCGGCTGCTCCTGGCAGACGGGGAACAGCCCTCCGATCACGCCCTGCACGGCATCACGCGGGTGGACATCGTCCTCGCGTCGGGCGCCGACGCCGACGCCGTCAAGGGTGCCATCGAGGACGCGCTCGTGACCGAGCCGTATGTGCTCTCGGTCCCGGGCGACGTCGCGGCGTCGATGCGCGCCGGCACGGCCGACATCCGGGCGATGATGGCGCTGCTGGCGTCGATCACGCTGTTCGCTGCCGCCTTCCTCGTGCTCAACGCAACCTCGATGACGGTCGTCGAGCGGATCCGGGAGCTCGGCCTGCTGCGCGCGGGGGGCGCGACCCGGGGCCAGCTTGTCCGGATCGTGGAGGTCCAGGCGCTGCTGCTCGGCTCGGCCGGCTCGCTCCTCGGGGTTGCCGGCGGCTGGGCGCTGGCGCTGCTCGTCGCGGCATGGCTGGGTGTGGTCGGGAGCGTCACCCTGGACGCGCCCGAGCTCACGGCGCCGGTCCTGCTCGCGGGCCTGGCCGTCGGAATCCTGGTGACGCTGGTCGCCGCCCTGGAGCCCGCCCGCCGGGCCGCCTCCGTGAGCCCGGTTACCGCCCTTCGTGCGCGCTCGGACGCTGCTGCCGGTGCGCGCTCGCGCATTGGCTGGCTGATCGTGGTGGTCATCGCCGTTGGCGCGATGGCGATCCTCCTGCTGCCCGTCACCGCCGCCTCGCCGACGGGGTGGGCGCTCGCGGTCGCGATCTACGCCCTCATGCTGCTCGGCGTCCTGGTGACCCCGGCGCTCCTCGGCCCGCTGGGGCACGTGGCCGGCCTGCCCTTCCGGTTGGGGTTGCGGCTCGAGGAGCGGCTGGCGCGCGCCGCCCTCGCGCGCGATCGTGCCCGGACCACGCTCACGGTCGGCACGCTCGTTGTCGGCCTCGCGATGGTCGTCGCCCTCGGCGTCGTCGGCGCCAACGCCCGCGTCACTGCCACGGCCTGGCTCGCCGACGTCGTCCCCGGTGACGAGATCCTGACCGCGATCGCGGCCGCGCCCGTCGGCGACGGCGGCGTGGACGAGCAACTCGCTTCCCTGCCGGGCGTCGCCCTCGCGACGCCGCTCGCCAACTTCGACCTTGCCTTCGAGGGCTCCCGCCTCGAGGCCACGGCCATCCGTGGCACCGACTTCGCCGCCGACGGCCGTCTCACGTTCACGGCCGGGGATCGTGCCGCCGCCCTGGATGCCCTGGACGAGGGGGGCGCCGTCATCCTGCCCCGGGCCCGGGCGCAGCGCCTGGGACTCGGCCTCGGTGATGTGCTCGCCGTGGTCGGGGCCGGTGGTCCCGTTGCGCTGGAGGTCGCGGGCATCGTTGAGCGCTCGTTCCCCGGCCGCACCGGCGAGGCCGTGCTGGTCGGCTGGCCCGATGCCGAGGCCGCGTTCGGCGTCATCGGAGCGGACGCGTTCGCGATCCGCTACGTGTCGGACGCACGATCGACCGCCGCGCCAGCCGTGGCAGAGCTCGCCACGTCCTACGCGCTGACCGTCGCGCCGATCTCGGCGGTGGAGGGTGCGCTCGGGGACGCGCTGGACCGCGTCTTCGGGCTGCTCGACCTGCTCGCCGTCGCCGCCCTCGTGATCGCGGGCCTGGGGATCGTCAACACGCTTTCGATGGACACCTGGGAGCGCGTCCGGGAGCTGGGCGTGCTCCGTGCCGCCGGCATGAGCCGCCGCCAGGTGTGGCGCAGCGTCCTCGTGGAGGGCGGGATCCTCGGGCTCATCGGCTCCGTGGTGGGGTCGGTGACCGGGGTTGCCGTGGGGATCGTGCTGGTGGCGGCGTCCGGCGGGCGAATCGACGTCGGCATCCACCTGCCGTTGCCGACGATCGCCGTCGTCCTCGTGGTCGGCGTCTCGCTGGCGATGCTGGCGGCCGCCCAGCCTGCGCGGATCGCCGGACGGCGGTCCATCGTGAGCGCGGTCCGCGGCGAGTAGCCCGAAGCCGGTCTCTCCCGGGACCGCGACTGCCCGGAACCGCTGCACGCCGCCAGTGACTTGGTAGACTCCGGGCAGCGCTGGCGCTCTGCCGCCGGCCCACGAGGGAGACCATGTCCTACGCGATCCCGTCGCTCAGCCGGCTGCCCGTCGCCGAGAAGGGCCTGGTGATCGCCGACTTCCTGGTCCCCGTCCGCGTGGGGGAGCGCACGTCGCCCCGCCTCCGCAACATCGGCCTGGTGATTGCCGGCGCGCTGCTGATCTTCCTCACCGCGCGCATCTCGGTCGTGATCCCGGGCAACCCCGTGCCGTTCACGATGCAGAACTTTGGCGTGCTGGTCGTGGGTGGGGCGCTGGGCCTGCGCCGCGGTGGGATGGCCGCAATCCTGTACGTCGCCCTCGGGGTGATCGGCCTCCCGTTCTTCGCCGAGGGCACGGGCGGCATCTCCGTGATCTGGGGCGCAACAGGCGGGTATCTCATCGGGTTCGTGGCCGCCGCAGTGCTCGTCGGGCGGCTCGCAGAGCTCGGGTGGGACCGCCGGCTGGGCGGCGCGACAGGCGCGACCCTCCTCGGCACGGCCGTGATCTACGCGATCGGGGTGCCCTGGCTCGCGGTGACCACCGGGATGTCCGCCGCGGAGGCCATCGCGACGGGGTTGCTGCCATTCCTGGCCTTCGACATCGTCAAGGCCCTCGCGGCCGCGGTCGTGTTCCCGGCGGCGTGGTGGGTGGTCGGGCGGCGGCCCAGCGACCGCTGACGGCCGCGCCTGGCCCGGTCGGTCCGGCACGGTGAGGCGCGGGATCGCCGCAGCCTTCGCGATCGCGGTCGCGGTCTCGATCGCGGCATGCGCACCGGTCGCTCCGGTGCCGAGCGTCGCACCGACCGCCCCCGAGGGCCTCGACCCCGGCCGTCCGCTGATCATCGTGGACGAGCTCGGCGGGCCGACATCGATCCCCGATACCTGGGACCCGCGGTCGGCGACCCTGTACGCGGACGGGACGCTGGTCGCCTCGAACCCACGGAGCGGCACGATGCTGTCGACGATGTCGACGGGGCTTGCCGGTGCTGGCCTGGACGAGGCCTGGGCGACCGTGGCGGGCACGGGGCTCGCGGTCGACCGTTCGCTCGAGCTGCCGGGACTGGCCGACGCCGGCACGACGCGGATCCGGACCGACGACGGCACCAGGCGGACGGAGCTGCTGGTCTACGCACTCGGCTTGGACCCGGTGGACGGCGCGGCCTTCCCGCTGGACGAGCTCGGCCTGCGCGCGAACGCGTCGTGGGCGATCGGGCGGCTCCGCGAACTGGCCGGCGTCGTGCCCTGGGCGCCACCCGCGCTGCTGCTGTGGTGGGGGCCGTACGAGGACTTCCCGGGCGGTGCCGTCGCGCCGCGCGTGTCCTGGACGCCGGCCGTCGACCTGGCCACGGCCGGCGCGCCCGCGGCGACGCCGGTCTGGTCGCGATGCGCCGCCGTCGATGGCGCGGCGGCGGCCGACGTCGCGGGGTTCGCGCGCGGCGTCCCGCCGGGCGTCGTCGTCGAGCAGGCCGGGATCAGCTACGCCATCGCAGTCCGTCCGATCTACCCGGACGAGCTGGGCTCGGTCGCCTGCCCGTAGTTCCCGGTCGGCCTCAGTCGTCGTCCGCGAGCGCGCCCGCCAGCGCAGCCTCGAGCGCGGCCGTCCCGGCGAGCTGCGGTAGCGGGATCAGCGGCGCGGGTTCGTCCTCCCGCGGCCCAAGCTCGAGCGCGAACCAGTCCACGCCGTGCCAGCCTCCACGCTTCCAGCCGATCGCCTCGAACCCCCCGATCCGCTCGAACCCCAGCCCCAGGTGCAACGCCACTGAGCCCTCGTTGGGCAGCGTGATCCCGGCGACGACGAGGTGGGCGCCCTGCACCCGGAGGATCGCCAGCACGGCGTGCATCGCGACCCGCCCGAGACCCCGGCGCGTGAATGCGCGGTCCACGTAGACCGCGGTCTCCACGGTCCAGTCGTAGGCGGGGCGCTCGCGATGACGGGTCGCGTACGCGTACGCCCGCACGGCGCCGGCCACCTCCACGACCACCCACGGCGTCCCCTCGATCGTCCGCGCGATCCGGGCGCCCATCTCGACGCCGTCGGGCGGCGCGAGCTCGAAGGAGATCGAGGTGTCCGTCACGTACGGCGCGTAGATCGCGGCACATGCGGGCCCGTCGGCGGGTGTGGCGAGGCGAAGGCGCAGCCAGGCATCGGGCGACGGCACGGGTGACCTCAACACAGGGTTGGGAACCGGGCTCGCCAGCCACGAGCGAGGTCCAACGGGGTCGCGGCGTCGAGGGCATCCAGCAGCGTCCGGGTGTGCACGAGCTGCCAGCGATGGTCGGCGAGGTAGCCGCGGAGGGCCCCGAAGAACGCGGCGCTGCCTATCTTCCGCCGGGCATCGTCGAGGAGGTTGCCGCCCTGGATGTAGATGCGCTCGTAGTAGCAGCCGGCCGAGTAGGCGTAGATCGCCTTGTCGAGGGTCCCATGCGTGCACCGGGATCCGCGCCGGGTGCCGGTGAGGTAGCGGGCCACCATGTCCGTGATCGCCTCGTCCGCGAACGGCTCGCGCGCCTGGTCGTTGCCCACGAGGCCGTAGAACCACTGGTGGGCGATCTCGTGCATCAGGAGGTAGCGGAGGTTCGAGTGCGCCACGCCGGCCGGGATCCAGACGACCCCGGGGCCCTCCATGCCCAGGCCACCCGAGGACTGCACGATCCGCAGGATCGGCCAGGGGTAGGGGCCCAGCTTCGCCTCGAGCTTCGTGACGGCGTTGACGGCGGCGTCCATGATCGCGGCCGAGGGCTCGCCGGGGCGGGTGTGCACGCGGATGGACGTGTCACCGACATCGCGGATCCGGGTCCGGTAGTCGCGCGCGGCGTTGACGACGATGTCCCGCACGTTGGCCAGCGCCCAGGTCGTGGTGCGGCCGTCGGCGGAGATCGAGGTGCGCCTCCCGTTGACGACCACCTTGAGCGGAACGTCGGTGCGGAGCCGGAGCGTGGCCCGGGGGCTCACCGGCGTGACGAAGGGATCGCCGAAGTTGGGCCGGGCGAAGGTGGTCGTGCGGCTGATCCAGGGCACCCAGCGGTACATGCTGGTGATGCCGTTGGCACGCGTGAACAGCCACGTGCTCCCACCGGTGGTGGAGCGCAGGGTGGCGCCGAACGGGACGACGACCGTGGCGCTCCCACCGGCCGGCAGGACGCCGCCCAGCGGGACGGTGATGGTCTGGCCGTTGCGGGTGGCCTTCACGGCCCGTCCGTCCACGGTGACCCTGCCCAGGGCGAGTCGGCCGAGCGGACCCATGACGGTGTTGAGGCGGAGACGGTCGATGCCCGCGCCGGAGTCGTTGCGGGCCGTGATCGTCACCGAGCCACGCAGGCTCCGGGCGGCGACCGCCAGGCGGGCGTCGACGGCATAGGTGGCCGCGATCTGCATCGAGCTCCGGTTGACGCTGCCAGGCACGATGGCCGTGAGGGCGTCTGCCTCGCCCCGCGTGCCAGTCCCGCCCCTGGCGACCTCGCGGCCGGCCTGGAACGCGACGTGCGGGCTGATCGCCGCTACCGGTCCGGGCGCGAACGTGGCCAGGATGGCGACGGCCAGGGTAACCGGCACGAGACCCGCGACGCTGCGCCGGACGATAGAAGCGTGCATCACCGGGATCGTACCTCCGGGGCGTGGATGTCACGCGCGGCCGAACGCCCGCCGATCGCGGATGTGCCGGTCCCGGGATTCGGGGGCCACCGGGCCCGATCCAATCGGCCCGGGCCGAGGCGCCCTGATCACGGCGGGCGTGGCCCCCCGGATTCGGGGCCCAAGGGCCCTCCCGGCCGTCAGCCGGTCGATCGACGATCGCTGCAAGCAGCAGGGAGTGGCCATGGGCGACCAGCGAGTGCTCGTCGCGTTCGCGAACCGGGCGGGATCAACCGCCGGGATCGCCGGCGCGGTCGCCACCGTCCTTCGCCGCGCCGGGTTCATCGTGGACTGCCAGGTCGCGTCCGAGGTCACGGACGTCACCCCGTACTCGGCCGTCATCCTGGGCAGCGGCGTGTTCGTGCCCAGCCGCCGGTCCGATGGAGGCGGGTTCCTGAGCCGCCACGAGGCCTCACTTGCGTCGCGACCCGTCTGGCTGTTCTGCGCCGGGCCTATCGGCCGGGGGCGGTGCCCCGCGGGTGTCGCTGCGGGCGATGCCGATGACTGCAGCGTCGTCCTGGTCGCCCGTGCAGTCGGTGCCCGTGGAGCGGCCGTCTTCGGGCCGATCGGCCTGCCGGCCGATTCAGATCCGCTCGAGAGCCTGGGCCCGCTCAACACCGAGCGCGTCCGCGCGTGGGCCGGGGAGATCGCCGATGAGCTGCGGGCGCCGGTCGCACCGCATCCCGCCGGGCGGCGGGCGCACCGTTCCTGCCGGCACGTTGGCGCGGCGTCCTAGGCCGGAGCCACGAGATCGCCCGGGATAGCCTGCCGGGCGTGACAGCCTAGGTGGCACGGGGCAGGTCCAGGATCCGTGCCATGGAAGCCAGAGTCCTCCCGCTGCCCAACCCCTCCGCCGCTCCCCTGCGGTCCATCGCCGGCCCGGCCTCCGTGCGCGTCGACGGCGAGCGCATCGTGGTCGAGCGGCTGGTCCTGGTGGACGGTGCGCTCGCCGCCGCCCTCGCGGAGCGCGACGAGGCGGAGCGCCCCGCCCTCGTGGAGCGCGCGCTGCGCATCGGCCTGCTTGCCCTCCATGACGCGGCCACGTCGATGGACACGGACGTTGTCCGCCGCGAGTTCGAGAAGCTCGTCGCCCAGACGACGGCCGCCAATGAACAGGCGGCGCGAGCCGTGGAGGACGTCCTGCGCGCGAACTTCGCGGACGGTGACGGCCGGCTGCCCCGCACGCTCGAGCGGTTCCTGGGGGACCGTGGCGCACTGCAGAAGTTCGTCACCGAGCTGTTCGACGAGACCAAGCGGGACTCCGCCATCGGGCGCATCCGCGTCCTCCTGGGCACCTACTTCGACGGTGACGCCTCGCGGCTGGCGGTACTCCTGGATCCGACGCGGCTCGGCTCCCCGCTCCACCAGTTCCGCCAGGAGATCAACGAGGGGTTCAAGGGCGTCCACGAGCGGCTCACGGCCATCGAGGCGGCGAGCCGGGCCCGTGCCGACGAGCGGTCGCGGTCCGCGGCCAAGGGCGGGGACTTCGAGGACCTCCTTGAGGGGATGCTCGGCGAGCTGGCCCGCGGCGCAGGAGACCTCCTGGACCGGACAGGGACGGAGTCCGGGGCGCTCGTCGGCTCCAAGAAGGGCGACTTCGTCCTCACCCTGGACCCGCGGCTGACCCATGGCGCGGACGTCCGCATCGTGATCGAGGCGAAGGACCGGGTGATGTCACCGCGTGCCATGCGCGAGGAGCTGCGGGAGGCCCGCGAGAACCGTGGCGCGTCCGTCGCAGTCGCGGCCTGGAGCGCGAAGCACGCGCCCACCGGTGTGGCGCCGTTCACCGTCAGCGGCGAGGACGTCCACGTCGTGGTGGACCCGGACGCCCCGGACCTGGCGTACCTCGAGGCCGCGGTGCGACTCGCTCGTCTCCTGGCCCTCGTCAAGCTCGGGGAGCGCGATGTCGAGGTGGATGCCCGGGCCATCGGGCGGGCGCTGGCCGGCGTCAAGGAGCAGCTCGAGGCCATCCGTTCACTCAAGACCCAGCTGACGTCGGTTGCCAACGTGACCAGGTCCGTTGCCGACGGTCTGGACGCGATGCGCGCGGGGATCCTGGCCCGGGTGAGTGAGGCCGAGGCGGAGCTCAGGGTGGTCAAGGACGCCGCCTGACAGAGGGCGACCTCCGCTCGGAAGCCCGCTTCCCGGGCACGAAACGGCTGCACGGCATTCGTACTGCGCTCGACGTCCACCCGGGACTGGTGCCCGACAGGACCAGTGGGCCATACTCACCGGGTCCACGGGGAGCGACCCTGTGTGGCAGCCCGGGAGATGCATCGCGCTCCCGGGGTCGGCCACAGCGCACTCGGAGGCCTCATGCGAAGCGCCACCCGCCTGGTCGCCGTCACCCTCCTGTTCGTGACGGCCGTGGGCAGCATCGCACCCCAGCCCGCGGCCGCCGTCTCGCAGCACCCGGCACCCGTGATCGCTGGCGAGGCCGATGCCCAGGCGCCGCTCTCCGCGGCGGGCCGGTACATCGTCATCCTCAAGGACGGCAAGAGTGTGGACGCGGCCACCAGCCGTGCCGGCAAGAGCGTGGACGCGGCCAGCAGCAATGCCGGCAAGCACGGGGTCAAGGCCGACAAGACCTTCCGCCACGTGGTCCGCGGCTATGCGGCGCGCCTCGCGGCCGACCAGCTCGCGGCGCTGCGGAGCGATCCTGATGTCCAGGCCGTCATTCCCGACGAGGTGATCTCGATGGCCGGCCAGTCCATCCCCGCAGGAGTCCGCCGCGTCAACGGCCGCGAGAGCCTGATCGCAGACATCAACGGTGACGGATCCCAGGTGGACGCCGATGTTGCGATCGTGGACACGGGGATCGGCGGCAAGGACTCACGGCGGCACGAAGACCTCAACATCGCGGGTGGTATCAGCTGCGCCACCACCAATCCCGCGAGCTGGGGCGATGCCAACGGCCACGGCACGCACGTGGCCGGCACGGTGGGTGCCCTCGACAACGGCATCGGCGTCGTCGGGGTCGCTCCGGGCGTGCGTCTGTGGTCGGTCAGGATCCTCGACTCGGCGGGCAACGGGCTGATCAGCTGGTACGTCTGTGGTCTGGACTGGATCACCGCGCAACGTGACCCACTCGACCCGAGCCGCCCCCTGTTCGAGGCCGTGAACATGTCGGTCGCGAAGAAGGGCACCGATGACCAGGCCTGCGGTCTGGTCAACAACGACCTGATCCACCAGGCCGTCTGCCGGCTGGTGGCCTCGGGTGTCACGGTGGTTGCCGCAGCGGGCAACAACGGCTTCAACGCCGCGAACCTCAAGCCGGCCAGCTACAACGAGGTCATCACGGTCTCGGCCCTGGCTGACTCGGACGGGAAGGCCGGGGGCATCGGAGGGGCGCTCTGCTACTCGTGGGGCACCTACGACAGGGACGACACCTTCGCGGACTTCTCCAACTACGGAGCGGACGTGGACCTCATCGCGCCCGGCAAGTGCATCTGGTCCACCCTGCCGGGTAACCGCTATGGCTACGTGTCCGGGACGTCCATGGCTGCCCCACACGTCACCGGCGCGGCCGCGCTGTACAAGTCGTCGCGCCCGCTCGCGACGCCCGTGGAAGTCCGCGCGGCACTCCGTGCAGCCGGGACCCTCGACTGGAATACCGCGACGGACCCGGACTCGATCCATGAGCCGCTACTGGACGTCTCGCACCTGGTCGCCCTCGGCGACTTCACCCTGGACGCGACGCCCGGGACCTCGCGCTCCGCGCTCGTCGGCGCGGCCGGTGCGTCACTGGAGCTCCCGGTCTCGCTCGTCCGCGCCGAGGACTTCTCGTCCGCGGTGCATCTCACCGTCACCGCGAAGGCACCGCTCAAGGCGACCCTCGGTTCCGAGACGCTGGCCGGGCAGGACCAGGTGGCCGCCACGCTGCGGGTCGCGGTTCCGGCCGGCACCCCCGGCGGGACATACGCGGTCAGCGTCACAGCCGATGATGGGACTCGCCAGCGGGGATCCACGTTCCCCGTGGTCGTGGACAGCGCCCCTCCGAGTGCGACGGCCCCGGTCCTCGCCCTGCGCCCGGGGTCCAGCCTGGGCGCCGGCCTGAACTCGGTCGGCACGTGGGCCGCGGCGTCGGACGCGGCGGGCACCGTCGCCCGCTACGAGGTCCGCTGGCGCGTGGACGGCACCCTCGGCGGCCCCGCGACGCTGTCCGCTACGGCGCGCCAGACGAGCCGCAGGATGAAGCCCGGTCACACCTACGCCGCTCGCCTGCGCGCGCGGGACGCCGCGGGCAACTGGAGCCCATGGGTGGAGAGCGCGGCGTTCGCACCCGTCCTGTCCCAGGACACCAGCCCGACCCTCGCACGGTCGGGCGCCTGGACGCGCTACTACCGGTCGTGGATGTCCGGCGGCACGTCACTCTCCTCGCGCACCCGGAGCGCCTGGGTCACACGCTCGTTCACGGGCCGTGCGATCGCGCTCGTCGGGTCGAAGAGCCCCAGGCGCGGCAAGGCGAGGGTCTACCTCGATGGCGCGCTGGCGGCGACGGTCGACTTCCGCCGATCCTCCGCCGCCCATCGCCAGGTCGTGTTCACGCGCTCCTGGGCGACGGCCCGACCGCACACCCTCAAGATCGTGGTCCTCGGCACGTCCGGCCGGCCGCGGGTGGACTTGGACGCCTTCGTCATCGTCCCGTAGGAGCCACGCGCGAGTGGTCCGCAGCGCACGATCGCCCCCGCCACGGGACCTCTTGCCGTCGAGTGGTAGAGTCACCGTCCCGGTCCGGCCGGGCGGGTTCGGGACCCGTCCGAAACCCGGTGCCGCGTCCTGACGGAGCATCCTCGTGGCACGCTCGATGTGGAAAGGGGCCATCCAGTTCGGCCTCGTCACCATCCCCGTGAAGCTCTACACCGCGACCGAGTCCGACTACGCGATCCGCTTCAACATGCTCCACGAGAGCGACCTCTCGCGGATCCAGATGAAGGTCTGGTGTCCCGAGGACGAGAAGGTCATCTCGCGCGGTGAGACCGTGAAGGGTTACGAGTACGCGCCCGACCAGTACGTGGTGATCACGGACGAGGACCTGGACAAGGTCCCGCTCAAGACCGTCCGGTCCATCGAGATCGAGCAGTTCGCGCCGCGTGACGACACCACTCGCCAGCACGCGCAGTTCACCAGGCAGGCGTACTACATCGAGCCCGACAAGATTGGCCGCAAGGCGTTCTACCTCCTGCGCCAGGTGCTCGAGGACAAGGGGCTCACGGCGATCTGCAAGGTCGTGATCCGCGATCGCGAAGCGCTGGCGGCGCTGGACCCGTTCGAGGACACGATGCTCCTGACCACGCTCCACTGGCCGGACGAGATCCGGTCCACGAAGGAGCTTGACCTGCCGGCCGAGGAGTTCGCGTTCAAGCCGGCGGAGCTGCGGATGGCCGAGCAGCTGGTCGAGGCGATGACCGAGGAGTTCGACCCGGCCAAGTACCGCGACGAGTACCGCGAGGCGCTCCTCTCGGTCATCCAGGCCAAGGTGGACGGCGTGGAGGTCGCGCAGCCCGAGCCGGTCGCGGAGGGCGCCAACCTCGTGGACCTCATGAAGCTGCTCCAGGCGAGCGTCAAGGCGGCCACGGACGAGCGGGCGAAGGGCAACCCGGCCCCGGTGTCGGTCGCGGACGCGAAGAAGCAGCGTGCGGCGCGCCCCGCGGGGGCCACGGCGAGTGTGCCCGCCGTCGACGAAGCCGCGGACGTGGCCGACGGCGAGGCGCGACCGGCGCGGCGCCGCAAGAGCGCCTGAGCCCGACGGCGCACGCAGACGGGTCATCCGTCCCCCGGCGGCATACTGGGAGGCCCGCTCACAGCCCGAATCCGGAGGTCGTCGCCCAGGCCATGCGCAACCCGCCGCTGCCCTGGCCCTCGCTGGGCCTGAACCTGCCCTACGTCGAGGGGTCGATGGATGGAGCGACGCCCCGCTGGACGGATATCGCGGCGATGGCGCGGGCCGCAGAGGACGTCGGGTTCGACGCCGTCTGGGTCTCGGACCACGTGGGGTTCGGCGATCCCGGGACGGGCTGGAGCGGCGCCTGGGAGTCCTGGACGCTACTCTCCGCGCTCGCCGTGGCGACCGGGCGCGTACGCCTGGGCAGCTACGTGACCGCCATTCCGTACCGCAACCCGGCGCTGCTCGCGAAGATGGCCGAGACGCTGGACGAGGTCTCGGGTGGGCGCGTGATCCTCGCCCTCGGGGCCGGCTGGAACGAGCCCGAGTTCGCGGCGTTCGGCTTCCCCTGGGAGCGGCGCTTCGACCGGTTCGAGGATGGGCTGCGGATCATCACGTCCATGCTCCGGACGGGGCGTGCGGACCACGAGGGACGGGTCGACTCGGCGCGCGGGGCCCTGGTCCGACCGCGCGGTCCGCGCCCGGACGGCCTGCCCGTGATGGTGGGCGCCGCGGCGCCCCGGATGCTCCGCCTGGCCGCCGAGCTCGCGGACGAGTGGAACGCAGGGATGCGCACGCCGGCGGGGCTGGCGCCGATGCTGGCCGCGCTCGGGGCCGCCTGCGAGGACGTGGGCCGCGACCCCGCGACGATCCGCCGCTCGGCCGAGGCCATGGTGGAGATCGGGTCGACGGCCGGCCCGGACGACGAGCTCGACGCGCGCGGCTCCTGGGACGACCCGCTCCGGGGCTCACCGTCGGAGATCGCCGCGGGGCTGCGCAGGTATCGCGACCTGGGCATCGACCACGTCCAGGTCCAGCTGCGCCCGAACCGGATCGTGAGCGTCCGGGCGTTCGCCCCGGTGATCGAGGCGCTGCGGGCACTGACCTGACCTCCGGTCCGCGATGCTCGGCCGGCGGCGCGGCATACTCGCGCCATGCCGCTCGACGAGTACCGCCGCAAGCGCGACTTCGCGAAGACCCCGGAGCCCGCTCCGGGCGGGGTCGCCACGGGTGAGTCTTCCGGGCCCGCCGCCACGTCCCGCCGGTTCGTCGTCCAGCGGCACCGGGCCACGCGCCTCCACTACGACGTCCGCCTCGAGATCGACGGCGTCCTCGTCTCGTGGGCCGTGCCCAAGGGCCCCACACTGGACCCCGATGCCCGCCGGATGGCCGTCCACGTCGAGGACCACCCGATCGAGTACTTCGACTTCGAGGGCGTGATCCCGGCCCGGCAGTACGGAGCCGGGGACGTCATCGTCTGGGACTGGGGTACCTGGGAGCCGGAGAAGGAGACGCCGAACCCGGCGACGGCCATCGAGCAGGGCGAGCTCAAGTTCCGTGCCCGCGGTCACAAGATGAACGGCCGCTTCACGATCGTCCGCACGAGCCGCCGACCCGGCACCGCGCCCCGCACCGCCTTCGAGGATGACGAGGGCGAGCAGTGGCTCCTGATCAAGAAGCGCGACGAGCACGCCGCGGCTGGCTGGGACGCCGAGGACCATCCGCAGAGCGTCAGATCCGGCCGCACCAACGACGAGGTCAAGGCGAACGCCCCGGCGATGTGGATGAGCGAGGCCCCGGCGGCCACGGCAGAGATCGACCTCTCCGGCGCCCGGGAGGCGCCGATCCCACGCTACCTCGAGCCGATGAAGGCAACCCTGGCTACGAAGCCGTTCCGTGACGAGGACTGGCTGTTCGAGGTCAAGTGGGACGGCTACCGCGTGGAGGCCGTGGTCCGCGACGGGAAGGTCTCGCTGTTCACGCGCAACGGCCACGATGCCGAGGCCTACTTCCCGCGTCTGCTGACCCCGCCGACGTGGATCGAGGCGCGCGAGGCCATCGTGGACGGCGAGGTGGTCGCGCTCGACACATCCGGCCGGCCGGACTTCGGGCTGCTCCAGGAGCGACTCGGGGCGGGGCGTGGCGTAGCACCGGTGCCGCTGGTGTTCCAGGCGTTCGACCTGCTCTACCTCGACGGGCGCTCGTTGCTGGACGTGCCCCTCGAGCAGCGCAAGAAGCTCCTCGAGCTGGTGATCCGGCCGTCGGCTCGCGTCCAGGTGGCGCCGGCGATCGAGACCGAGGGGATCGCGTTCTTCGAGGCGGTGAAGTCCCAGGCACTCGAGGGCATCGTAGCCAAGCACCGCCGGTCCCGCTATGAGCCCGGCCGGCGCGCCTCGACCTGGCTCAAGATCAAGGCCCGGCCGGAACAGGAGCTGGTCGTCGGCGGCTGGACGCCGGGCGAGGGGACGGCGAAGGAGCTCGGCGCCCTCGTGGTGGGGGTGTATGACGGCGAGCGGCTGCGGTTCGCCGGCAAGGTGGGCTCGGGGTTCGACGGGCGGACGCGCAAGGACCTGCTGGCGCGGCTGGAGGCGCTGGAGGCCGAGGCCCCGGCATTTGACCCCGCGCCGCCGTCTGGCTACAAGGGCCGCTGGGGCGGCGATCTGGCCGGCGTGCGCTGGATCCGTCCGGAGCTGGTCATCCGGGCGGAGATCGGCGGCTGGTCCCGTGACGCGCACGTCCGTCATGCCGCCTACAGGGGGCTGGAGCCCGGCCGCGATCCGCGGGAGGTCGTGCGCGAGCTCGCCGTCGACCCGACGAAGGCCGAGCACGATGTCGGGGCGATCGTCGTGCCGGCGACAGCGGTCGCGCCCGTGACGTCCGCGCCTCCGCTAACGGCGCCCGTGGCGCGTGACGTTGATCCGGCGTGGCTCGTCTCCGAGGCGGAGATGGACGCACTGAGCCGCCTCAAGGCGGACGGCACCTGGCACGCCGCAGGCCAGGACTTGCGGCTCACGAATCTCGACAAGGTCCTCTTCCCGCCGCGTGACGGCGTGGACGAGGCGGCGGTGACCAAGCGCGAGCTCATCGCCTACTTCGCGCGCATCGCACCCGTGATGCTCCCGCACCTGGCGGATCGCCCGCTCAACCTGCAGCGCTTCCCCAACGGGTCGGGTGCACCGGGCTTCTGGCAGAAGGACATCCCATCCTCGGCCCCGCGCTGGCTCACCATCTGGCGCGAGACCGGCTTCCGCGAACGCGAGGACCGGGCCCCGAACGACCACCTCGTCGCGGACAGGGCGGCCACCCTGTGCTGGCTGGGCAACCAGGCGGCCTTCGAGATCCACGCCTGGACGTCGGTGCTGCACGACCCATGGACGCCCACCTTCGCGCTCATCGACATCGACCCCGGGACGAACACCACGTGGGCGGAGACCCTCGCCCTGGCGCGCCTGTTCCGCACCGCCCTCGAGCACCTGGGCGTCCGTGCCTATCCCAAGCTCACCGGCAGTCGCGGTCTCCAGGCCTGGATCCCCGTCGAACGCGGCCGCTACACCTTTGCCGAGACCAGTGCCTGGATCGAGACGCTCTCCCGGGCGATCGGGGCGACGGTGCCCGACCTCGTCTCGTGGGAGTGGGCGAAGGCAGATCGCGGTGGCAGGGCGCGCCTGGACTACACCCAGAACGCGCCGATCAAGACGCTGGTCGCCCCGTATGCCGTCCGCCCACGCCCGGGCGCGCCCGTATCCGCGCCGATCCGGTGGGAGGAGCTGGACGAGCCGGACCTGGCACCGGATCGCTGGACCGTGCGCACCGTCGGAGAACGGGTGGCGGCCATCGGCGACCCGTGGGCGGAGCTCCAGGCCGACCACCAGGCGCTGCCGCCCCTGTAGGTGGACCTCGTTCCGCCCGGCATGCCCCCATCGGGCCCTTGCCCGCCCGCCCGGCTTGGCGCAGGATCGCGACGTGACACCGATCGCCACGCCCGACGAGCTCAACACCGGCCCCGAGGTGGTGATCCCGATCGTGCTCGCGGCGATCCTGATCGTCGTCCTCGCCGCGATCTTCCGGCGCTTCCTCATGACCGCGGTCGACGAGCTCGCCGACCTGTGGCGCACGTACGGCCTGGTTGCCGTCACCAGGGCAATGGACCGGCGCCCCGGCCTGCCGGAGACGCCCTGGTTCTGTGCCACTTGCGCCTCGTACAACGGGCTCGCGGCGCGCCGCTGTTACCGGTGCGACGGCCCGCGCGAGGCGTGCGAGGCCCCGGTCCCTGACGCGGACACGCCGGCGGGTGCCAGCGCGGGGCTGAGCCAGCGGACCCGCCGCAGCGGTTGACTAGCGCCAGGCGCGCACACTCGTCGCGGGCGGGTAGGGCTGCCGGAAGAACCCCAGCAGCGGCTCGCCGGTGGTCTGGGTCATGGTGATCCGGTCTCGCCACGGCACTCCGGGCGCGTCCGCGAGCGCCACCCGCAGCTCGACGTCGTCGCGGCCGGGATGGTTCGGATCGTAGACGCGCAGAGCGATGCGTCCCTGGACGGCCTCCCAGCCCCACGCCAGCACCTGGTGGTTCTGCGTCAGCCTCCAGGGCGAGGTGCCGGTCGCCCGGATGAGGCCAACGACGGACGGGTGGCCCGCGTCGATGTCTGCGCGGATGCGGGGCCACTCGCGCAGGATGGCCTCGACGCGGGGCGGCTCGCGACGCAGATACAGGGCGACGCCCGCCGGCGGGTCCGGACGCAAGGCCTGGAGATCCAGGTAGCGCAGCGGGACCCGCATCCAGTCGAGCGACTGCACCTGGCGGCGCACGAGGGCGCGGAAGCGCGGCGAGCCGTTCTCGGGCGGCGTCCGCTGGTCGCCGGGGGCGACGAGGCCCGCCTCGTGGATGTCGCGGGCCGTGAGGGCCATCCCGCCGCACAGCCCGGCGGACGCGTCACCGAATCCGAGCATCCGCGAGTCGAACGGCCCGAGACGGAACGTGGGACCCGGGGGGAACGCGTTGGCGAAGGCGAGCCCGTGGACGGAGGGCAGGAAGCCGGGGACGAAGTTGGTGGTCACGCGTCCGGGCCTTGCGTCGTGCCGCCCGGCGCTAGCGCTGCGGAGCGGCCGGTGTCGGGTCGAGCGTGGGGGTCGGGGCCGCCATGTTGACGGTGACGCGGACGATCGCCGGGGCGCCGCCCATCGCCGACAGCGGCCCGCTCTCGGGGGTCAACACGTCGAGCAGCAGCAGGTAGGTGCCCGGCTCGGCAGGTGCCCGGAGCTCCAGGGTCGCGTCGGAGGTTCCACCGGGAGCG
Source organism: uncultured Chloroflexia bacterium (assembly GCA_963748625.1). Taxonomy (GTDB): domain Bacteria; phylum Chloroflexota; class Limnocylindria; order Limnocylindrales; family CSP1-4; genus CAIXZV01. The sequence goes on from CAVVJT010000006.1 coordinate 30,618, forward strand.
GAGACCGCATCGTCGAGGCGGACGGTGAGCGGAGCGGGGACCGCAAGGCCGTCGGCCGAGACCCACGTGGCCACGAGGAGCGGCGGCACGGTGGTCGTGCGCAGCTCGACCTCCGGCTCGCCCGCGACCCGGCTCAACGGAGCGGCGAGGACCTGGTCCCAACGGGAGGAGCCGGCGTTGAGCACGCGGACCGGCAAGTCAACGGACACGTCGGCTGTTGCCGAGAGCGTCGCGGGCACACCGTAGGCGACGGCCATCGCGCCACCAACCCGGACGAGCACCGGCACGAGCATGGCCTGCGTGGCCGCGTCGTATGCGACGCCGTCGGGCGTGTGCAGCGTGGCGGTGAGCCGGTACAGGCCGGGCTCTGCGGGGTAGGCGACGTCGATCCCGAGACCGCTTGTGCCGCGGCGCGCACGTACCGGCTCCACCACTGAGCCGAACTGCTCGGGAACGACGAGGTCCACCTCGGGCGCCTCCGGAACCGGGGTCGGAGTCGGGGCGAGCGACGGCGCGGGCGACGGCGTGGGCGACGGCGTGGGGGCAGGTTCGGGCATGGGCTCGACGGTGGCCTCGGGCGCGATGGTCGGGGCATTGGGGCGCTCGAAGCGCGCGATGGCGTTGGGGTCGACTGTCGGCGACGGCGGGGCCAGCAGGGCCGGCTCCGGCAGCGCGGTCGGCGACGGGGTGGGCTCCGGCGTGGGCGACGGAGTCGGCGCGACCGACGGCTCCGGCGCGGGTGGTGCATCCAGGAGGATCGGGTCCCAGCGGACCGATACCTGGGCGCCGGCGGGAATCTGCTTGGACTTGCCGCTTGCGAGCGGGAGCGTGAGACGGGTCTTGGTCCCGGCGATCGGCAGGGCGGCGAAGGACGGCTCGGCGAACCGGATCCCGGTCGAGGTCAGCGAGGGCCCGGCTGTCGGGCCGAGGACGACGCCACCGAGCCGGCCGGCGGCCCCGGCACGCAGCTCCGCGGCCGTGAGGCCCTTCGCCACCAGGGATCGGACGAAGCCGCCGCTCGCGCGCTCGGGGTCCAGGCGGACGGCGTACCCAGGGGTGCGGGCACTGGCGGCTGCGATCCGGTGATTGCCGTTCGCGGTGGGTGATGCCGCCCAGATCTGCTCGACGCTCCCGCGGCCGCGAAGGAGGGCCTTCACGTAGTAGGCGGGCCCGAGATACGCCTCGGCCACGACGGCCCGGGCTCCGGCGCGCAGGAAGCCGGCTGCGTAGTTGTCGACACGCTGGACCGCCTGTTCCGGCGTGCCCTCCGACAGGCCGGGCTCGGTGTTGCCGCTCGCATAGCACAGGTGGCTCAGCAGCACGACGGCGTTGGACGCGAACCGGAGCTGTCCGACCACCTTCTCACCGAAGTACTGGTGCGTGCTGTCGTCACCGCCGGCGACGGGGTTCAGCCCAAAGCCGTTCTGGGTCGGTGGGTAGAGTGCGTCCCGGTAGCGGCTCGGCCAGCCGTTGCCATGACCCAGGTAGACGACGATCGAGGCGCCGGTCACGGCACTCTTCACGGCCGGCCATGTGGCGTTCGGCGAATAGACCATCACGACCTCGGCGCCGGCGGCCTGCGCGGCCTTGGCCGCATCGTTGGCGAGGGCCCGGTAGCGGTCGGTGATGCCCCCCGCGGGTCCGACGATGAGCGCGACCTTCGGGACGGGTGTCGCCGCGGCCGCGGGCGCAGCCACACCCGTCGCGCCGACCAGCGCGATGAGCGCGACGAACGTCAGGCGAAGCCGGCGATCCAGCGATCCGTCTCCCAGGCCGCGAGCGGAGTTGGCGGTGATCCTGCGGCCCCTACTCTAGTCGGGCGTGCCAACCCGTGCATAGTGAACTCCAGCCGGCTTCTGCGTGCCATGTAGCGTTCAGCACAGGTTCCCGGGGCATCCGTGCACCGTTCGGTACCCCGGCCCGATCATCCGATCCATCCGCGGCACGCGTACCATCCGGGACATGGCCGCACCGGACCCGCGCCACCGGCGCTCCAACCGACTCGTCGGTGAGACGAGCCCATATCTCCTGCAGCACGCCCGCAACCCCGTCGACTGGTATCCGTGGGGTCCGGAGGCGCTGGGTCGGGCGGTCGAGCTGGACCGCCCGGTGTTCCTGTCCGTGGGCTACGCGGCCTGTCACTGGTGCCACGTCATGGAGCGCGAGTCGTTCGAGGACGAGGAGACCGCCGCCGTCCTCAACGCGCACTTCATCGCGATCAAGGTGGATCGCGAGGAGCGCCCCGACATCGACGCCCTGTACATGGGCGCGGTGCAGGCCATCACCGGTCAGGGCGGCTGGCCGATGAGCGTCTTCCTGACGCCCGAGGGCAGGCCCTTCTTCGGCGGCACCTACTTCCCGGACACGCAGCGCCACGGCCTGCCGTCGTTCCGCCAGGTGCTCGAGGGCGTCCGCCTCGCCTGGTTCGAGCAGCGTGCGGAGCTCGAGGAGGCGGGAGCGCAGCTGGTCCAGGCGCTGGCCGAGCAGCAGCGGGCCGCCTCGGCGTCGTCGGGCCTGCCAACCGCGGGCGTCCTGGACGAGGCCGCCGCCGCCATCGTGGAGGCCTTCGATCCCGTCAATGGCGGCTGGGGCCGCGCCCCCAAGTTCCCGCAGCCGATGCTGATCGAGGCCCTCTTGCGACGACATGCGGCGGGCGGTGGGCAGCGCCCCCTGGAGATCGCGCGCAGGAGCCTGGACGCGATGGCGGCCGGTGGTGTCCATGACCAACTCGGCGGCGGCTTCCACCGCTACTCGACGGACGCCCACTGGCTGGTCCCGCACTTCGAGCAGATGCTCTATGACAACGCGCTGCTCGCCCGGGTGTACGTGCATGCGTGGGCGCTCACCGGCGACCGCGGGTACCTGGAGACGGCCACGGGCACGCTCGGCTACCTGTTGCGCGAGCTCCGGATGCCCGACGGCGGCTTCGCGGCGAGCCAGGATGCGGACACCGATGGGGAGGAGGGTGCGACCTTCGTCTGGTCGGCCCCCGAGATCCGCGAGGTCCTGGGCGCCGATGCCGCGCTGTTCGCCGCGGCGTACGGCGCCTCGGACGAGGGGAACTGGGAGGGTCAAACGATCCTGTCCCGGACGCGCGACGACGCGGAGCTGGGGGAGCGGTTCGGGCTCGAGCCGGCGGAGGTGGGCGAGCGGCTGGCCTCGGCGCGTCGGCTGTTGCTCGAACGGCGTGCAACGCGGCCCCAGCCCGCCCGGGACGACAAGGTGCTGGCGGCCTGGAACGGCCTCGCGATCGGGGCTCTCGCCGATGCGGCCCGGGCGCTTGGGGCGGTGGGCAGCGCGGAGCTGGACGTGGCAGCGGATCGCTACCGCGACGCCGGGGTCGCGGCGGCCCGCGGGGTCACGTCCCGGCTCCTGGGCGAGAACGGACGCCTCCGTCGCTCGTGGAAGGACGGTCGTGGGACGGCCGATGGCGTGCTTGAGGACTACGCGAACCTGGCCGATGGCCTCCTCGCCCTGTACGAGGCGACCGGCGACGAGTCCTGGTTCACGACTTCCGTGGGCCTCGTTGACGTGATCCTGGCGCGGTTCGCCGATCCGGCCGGAGGGTTCTTCGACACCGCCGACGACGGCGAGGCGCTGGTGGTCCGCCCCAAGGGCCTCGGCGACAACGCCGTTCCCTCCGGCGGGGCAATGGCCAGCACCGTCCTGCTGCGTCTCGCCGCACTCACGGGTGAGGCCCGCTACCGGGCCGCGGCCGAGCGGGCGCTCGCGACGGTGGGCCCGCATCTCGCCCGCTACCCGACGGGGTTTGCGCAGTGGCTGTGCGCCCTGGAACTCGCGCACTCCGGGATCACCGAGGTGGCCATCATCGGAGACCGGGGTGACGATGAGGTCCGCGGGCTCGTGCGCATCGCGGATCGCGGGTACCACCCGTTCCGCGTCCTGGCCGTGTCCGCGGCACCCGAGACGTCGGCGGTGCCGCTGCTGGTGGACCGCTTCGCGCTCCGCGGGCGGGCGACGGCGTTCGTGTGCCGCGACTTCGCGTGCCGCCAGCCCGTCCACGAGCCGGAGGCGTTGGACGCGCTGCTGGTCGGGTCGTGATCGAGGGCGTCACCGTTCGCCTCGCCCGGGACGACGAGCTCGATGCCGCGGGGGACCTCGTGGTGGCGGCGTACCGGACGCATCCGGACATGGAGGACAGCGACGGGTACCTCGCCCACGTGCGCGACGTGCGGGGGCGGGCGACCGACACCGTCGTGCTGGTCGCGGTTGACGGTGACGGCCGGCTGCTCGGGTGCGTGAGCTATGTCCGGGACCACACGAGCGCGTTCGCGGAGATCGAGCAGCCGGGCGAGGCTGGGTTCCGGATGCTCGGCGTCGCTATGGCGGCTCGGGGCCGGGGCGTCGGGCGGGCACTGGTGGAGGCCTGCCTCGAGCGCGCACGCGCCGCGGGCCGCACGGGTCTGGTGATCGTGACCGCGCCGTCGTGGACGGACGCGCAGCATCTCTACGAGCGGGTCGGGTTCCGGCGAGCGCCGCACAGGGACTTCGAGCCCGTGCCCGGGATCAGCCTGTGGGCCTACGCCCTGGCCCTCTGACGCTCCCGGCGGGCAGCGCCGCGTGCCGCAGCCGGGTCAGGACTGGGGGGGCTTGGTCTCGTCCGTCGCGGCCGTCGCGGCCGTCTCGGTCTCGGTCGTCGTGGTGTCGTCCTTGACGCCCTCGATCTCCTTGCGCGCCTCCTTGACGCCCTGGCCGAACGCGCGGCCGAGCAGGGGCAGGGTCTTGGGCCCGCGCCAGATGAGGACGATCACCAGCACGACGACGAGGATGAGCGCGAGGTCCATGCGCGGGATGGTAGCAGCGCCGCTGCCCGGCGACCGTGCCGCGGAGTATCGTCCCGGGGATGTCCAGCACGGCGGGTCCACTGCTCGTCTTCGGGCCCCGGTCACTCGCTTATGACTTCGGCCCGTCGCATCCGCTGACGCCCCGCCGGTTCGGGCCGGGCATCGACCTCCTGCGTCAGCTGGGGGCTGCGCCGGGCCTGGAGCCCGAGCCCGCTACCCTCGACGCCCTGCTCCGTCTCCACCTGCCCGAATATGTCGCCGCCGTGCGCAGGCTCTCGGCGGACCCGTCCGGCAGGGGCGCCATGGGGCTCGGTCTCGCGGACAACCCGGCCTTCGCCGGCATGCACGAGGCGGCCGCCGCCGTCGCGGGCGGTTCGTTGGCCGCGATGGAGGCGATCATCGGCGGCTGCACGCTCCATGCCCACCACCCCGGCGGCGGCCTCCACCACGCGATGGCGGACCGGGCGTGGGGCTTCTGCATCTACAACGACGTCGCCCTGGCCGTTGTCCGGGCCCGCACCGAGGGGCTGCGCGTGCTCTACGTGGATCTCGACGTCCACCACGGAGACGGTGTCCAGGCGCTGACCTGTGGCGATCCGGGGGTCCTCACGCTGTCGCTCCACGAGAGCGGCCGGTACCTGTTCCCCGGGACAGGGTTCCTCGACGAGCTCGGGGGTGGGCCGGCGGCCGGGTCGGCCGTGAACATGCCGTTCGAGCCGTACAGCGGGGAGGCGGTCTGGCTGGCTGCCGTCCGGGCGCTCGTGCCGACGCTCGCCGCCGTGTTCGGGCCGGACGTCGTGGTCTCGCAGCACGGGGCCGATACGCACGCCTGGGACCCGCTGGCGAACCTCCGGGTGACCACGACGGCGATGGCGGAGGCGGCCCGGGTGGTGGATGCGGTCGCGCACCGCTGGGCACGGGGGCGGTGGCTCGCGACGGGTGGGGGCGGGTATGAGGTGTACCGGGTGGTGCCGCGAGCCTGGGCCCTCACGTGGCTCGCGGGCGCCCACCGCGAGCCGCCGGAGCTGACGCCGGAGGCGTGGCGCGACCGGTGGTCGTCGGACGCGTCGTCGTTCGGGGCTCCGGGGATGCCGACGTCGTTCCTGGACGAGCCGAACGCCGGGCAGGCGGCCGGGGCACCGCAACGGGCTGCGGAGGAGCGGTCGCTCGCGATGCTGGCCAGGGTCCGTGCCGTGGCCCTGGCGCGGCTGGTGCGCGAGGCCGAGGACCGGGGCTGGTGGTCGCCGGCACTGCAATGGGCCGGGCACGAGCTGCTGAGCGGGACCGCACCGCATGAGCGCGCGTTGACGGGTTTCGGGGGCGCGCCAGGGGTTGCCGTCGCGGGCCCAGCTCACGACACGACCCCCACGGTGCGCGCCGTGACGGTCGCGAACCTCACCGGTCTCGGCCTGGTGCCGCGGGTCGTCGCGCCGTTCGACCCCGCGGATGCGCTGGCTCTGCTGCGTGCGGCGGCGCTCGACGGAGCGCGAGTCGTGGTGGCGGTGTCCGGACCGATGATCGTGGGAGTCGCCCTGGCCGCCCGCTCCGCCACCGAACCGGCCGAGGAGTCGCTCCTCGCCCTGGGCGTGGCCCCGCAGTTCCGGGGTGCCGGCCTGGGGACGGCGCTGCTCAGGACGCTCGTCGACGGGCGGCCGCCACGGACTCCGATGGAGGCACGTGTTGGCGTGGCGGAGCGGGACGTGGTCGAGCCGGCAGACGTCACGACGCGCCTCGAGATCGCCCGCCGCCTCCTCGACGGAGCGGGCTTCGTGATCAGCGCGACATCGCCGGACCTGGCCCGGGACGACCCGTGGACGCTGGTCGCGAGGTTGCCGGGCGCCTGATCCGGGCGGGGTCGGTGACGGCGAGGGGCCGCATGGGCCGGAGCCGGCGGCGTGGGAGGGGTCCGTCGGCCCCCCGTCGTCCTCGATCCTCGGTCGCTACGGCACGGGCACCGGAGCGCACCCATCGTCGACAATCTCGTCAGCGCACTGACGTCGACCGCGTGGAACCCTCCTCCCCCCACCACGCGATCGGCCAGGTACCACAAACGGCGGGCCTGCATGGGCCCGCCGTTTGGCTGTCCGGCGGCTGGGAACGGCGCTAGAACATCTGTACGAAAGTGCCGCTCCGACCTATACTCGGCGTCCGGTGGCCGCGCGCAGCAAGGATCCCCTCGCACCCTTCGGGCCCGCGGTGAGGGCCTGGTTCGAGGCGACGTTCGAGGCCCCCACGCCGGCCCAGGCCCAGGGATGGGCGGCGATCAGCGCCGGCCACAGCACCCTGATCCATGCCCCCACCGGCAGCGGCAAGACCCTGGCCGCGTTCCTGTGGTGCCTGGACCGGCTCGTGGAGGATCCGCGGCCCAGGCCCACGCGCGGAGACCCCGCGAGCGTCCGCGTCCTGTACATCAGCCCGCTCAAGGCCCTCGCCTACGACGTGGAACGCAACCTGCGCGCCCCGCTGGCGGGCATCACGCTGGCTGCGCAGCGCCTCGGGCAGGAGCCGCCGCACATCTCGATCGCGAGCCGCACCGGAGATACCCCGGCCGCCGAGCGGCGCGACCTCGTCCGCCACCCGCCGGACATCCTGGTGACCACGCCCGAGAGCCTCTACCTGCTGCTGACGAGCCAGGCGCGCGTGGTCCTGCGGGACGTCGAGCAGGTCATCGTGGACGAGGTCCACGCCGTCGCGGGGACCAAGCGCGGCGCCCACCTCGCGCTGAGCCTGGAGCGCCTCGAGCGCCTGCACGCGACCGCCGCGACCGCCACGGCGTCGGGGGCGACGGGCGTGCCGGTCCTCCCGCTCCAGCGCATCGGCCTGTCCGCCACCCAGCGACCACTCGAGACCATCGCACGCTTCCTTGGCGGCGTAGGCGAGGGCCGCGACGTGGCGGTGGTCGACACGGGATCCCGCAAGCCCCTCGAGATCCAGGTCATCGTCCCGGTGGAGGACATGGCCCGCCTGGGCGAGGTCCTGCCCATGGACGAGCAGCCCGGCGGCCCGGTCCTGGGCGGCGAGCGGCGGACCAGCATCTGGCCCGCGATCCACCCGCGGATCCTGGAGCTGATCCGGGCGCACCACAGCACGATCGTGTTCACCAACAGCCGCCGCCTGGCGGAGCGCCTGGCCCAGCGTCTCAACGAGCTCGCCGGCGAGGAGCTCGTGCGGGCGCACCACGGCAGCATCGCGCGCGAGCAGCGTCTCGAGATCGAGGAGGAGCTGAAGGCCGGTCGCCTCCCGGCCCTCGTCGCGACCAGCAGCCTGGAGCTGGGCATCGACATGGGCGCCGTGGACCTCGTGATCCAGGTCGAGAGCCCGACATCGGTCGCCCGCGGACTCCAGCGCATCGGCCGCGCCGGCCACCACGTAGGCGAGCCCAGCAAGGGCGTGATCTTCCCCAAGCACCGCGGGGACCTCCTGGAGACGGCCGTCGTCGTCCGCGGCATGCGTGATGGCCGGATCGAGCCGACCGTCCTGCCGCGCAACCCGCTCGACGTCCTCGCCCAGCAGCTGGTGGCGATGACCATCGGCGAGCGCTTCACCGTCGACGAGCTGCTGGAGATCGTCCGCCACGCCGCACCCTTCGAGACACTCACGCGCGAGGTCCTGGAGGGCGTCCTCGGCATGCTCGCGGGCGCCTATCCGTCGGACGAGTTCGCGGAGCTCAAGCCGCGCGTCACCTGGGATCGCCTGACCGACGGCGTCGAGGGCCGGAGCGACGCGCGCGTCGTCGCCGTGACCAGCGGCGGCACCATCCCGGACCGGGGGTTGTACCCCGTGTTCCTCGAAGGCGAAGCGGGGACGCCGGGTCGCCGGGTCGGGGAGCTCGACGAGGAGATGGTCTATGAGCTGCGCGCCGGGATGCACGGCGACGTCGTCGTCCTTGGCGCCAGCTCCTGGCGGGTCGCGGAGATCACGGCCAACCGGGTCACGGTGACCCCGGCCCCGGGCGTGCCGGGCAAGCTCCCGTTCTGGCACGGCGACGCCGTCGGACGGCCCGTGGAGCTGGGCCGGGCGATCGGGGAGTTCGTCCGCGACGTGGAGACCGACCTCGCGAAGGGTCCGAAGGGGCGGGCGCGGGCTGCCGAGCGCCTGCGGCATGACCACGACCTCGACGACCTCGCGGCCGACAACCTTCTCGCCTACCTCGAGGACGAGCGGGAGGCCACCGGCGCCCTCCCGACCGACCGGCGCATCGTCATCGAGCGGTTCCGCGACGAGCTGGGAGACTGGCGGCTCGTCGTCCTCACGCCCTTCGGCGGCCGCGTGCACGCCCCGTGGACGCTCGCGATCGAGGCGCGGCTCCAGGAGCGCCTCGGCCTCGAGGTCCAGACGATCTACTCCGACGACGGCATCGCGATCCGGCTGCCCGAGGGCGACTCGAGCCTCGACGGCGTTGAGGAGCTGCTGTTCCCGGATCCCGACGACGTGGAGGACCTGGTGGTCGGGCGCGTCGGGGGGTCGAGCCTGTTCGCGAGCCGGTTCCGCGAGAACGCGGCGCGTGCCCTGCTCCTGCCCCGACGGCGGCCCGGGACCCGGACCCCGCTCTGGCAGCAGCGCCAGCGCGCGGCGGACCTGCTCGCCGTGGCCAGCCGGTACGGCTCATTCCCGATCCTCGTGGAGACGTACCGCGAGTGCCTGGCCGACGTGTTCGACCTGCCGGCCCTGCGCGAGATCCTGGGCGGGGTGCAGCGGCGGGAGCTGACCGTCCACTCGGTGGAGACGGCGCGGGCCTCGGCCTTCGCGAGCAGCCTCCTGTTCGACTACGTCGCCGCGTACATGTACGAGGGCGACGCCCCCATGGCCGAGCGACGGGCCCAGGCGCTGACGCTGGACCGCGACCTGCTCCGGGAGCTGCTGGGCCAGGAGGAGCTGCGCGAGCTGCTGGACCCCGCGACGCTCGCCGATCTCGAGCTCAGCCTCCAGGCGCTCGTCGAGGAGCGGCAGGCGAAGACCGCGGACCAGGTCCACGACCTCCTGCGCCGGCTGGGCGACCTCGGCCCGGACGAGGCGGGGGCGCGGACCGCCGGTGGGCGCGTGGAGGCGTCGCTTCACCTGGCGGAGCTGGCGGCCTCGCGGCGGGCGGTGCGGGCGCGGATCGCCGGCGAGGAGCGCTGGATCGCGATCGAGGACGTGGCGCGCTATCGCGACGGGGTGGGCGTGAGCGCACCACCCGGCGTGCCGCAGGCGTTCCTCGCGCCGGTGGCCGGCGCGCTGGACGGGTTGCTGGCGCGCTACGCCCGGACCCACGGGCCGTTCCTGGGCTCGGAGCCGGCGCGGCGCTGGGGGCTCCCGCCCGGCGTCGTGGAGGATGCGCTCCACCGGCTGGTGGCGGCCGGAACCCTGCTCTCGGGAGAGTTCCGTCCGGGCGGCGCGGAGCGTGAGTTCTGCGATCCGGAGGTGCTGCGGCTCCTGCGCCGGCGATCCCTCGCCACGCTCCGGCGGGAGGTGGAGCCCGTCCATCCCGTGACCCTGGCCCGGTTCCTCCCCGCGTGGCAGGGCGTGGCCGCCTCGCCGTCCGCGACGGGGAGTGCCGGTTCTCCGTTCCGCGGCTCCGCGGCGCTGGAACGCCTCGCGGAGGTCGTGGACCAGCTCGCGGGCCTGCCGATCCCCGCGTCCGTGCTGGAGCGGGACGTCCTCCCGGCCCGCATCCCCGGCTACCAGCCGCGGCTCCTCGACGAGCTGGGCGCCATGGGCGAGGTCGCCTGGGTGGGGCGGGGGAGCCTCGGCCGCGATGACGGCCGCGTGGTGCTCCTGCGTCCCGGCCGGGAGCTGCTGCGGCCCAGCGGACCGCCGGACGGCATGGAGCGGCCGGCGGGCGAGATCCACGGGCGCCTGCGTGCCCACCTCGGTCGTCGCGGCGCCTGCTTCTACCGGGAGCTGTTCGCCGCGTCCGGGGCCCGGACTGACCGTGAGGCGCTCGACGCACTCTGGGACCTGGTCTGGGCGGGCGAGGTCACGAACGACACCTTCGCCCCCCTGCGAGCCCTGCGCTGGAAGCGGCCCGCGAAGGACCACCGGCCGCGACCGGGACGCCTGACGGCCCTGGGACCCCCGGAGGCCGCCGGTCGCTGGTCGCTGGTGGACGATGAGGCGGGTGGCGAAGCCGACGCCGCGGCCACCAAGCCCACGCGGACGGAGCGCCTTCACGCCCAAGCCCTCGTCCTGCTCGAGCGCCACGGCGTGCTTACCCGCGAGGCCGTTGCCGGCGAGGCGGTGGACGGTGGCTTCTCCGCGGTCTACCCGGTGCTGCGGGCGCTCGAGGAAGCCGGGCGGATCCGTCGCGGGTACTTCGTGGATGGCCTGGGGGCGGCCCAGTTCGCGCTCCCGGGTGCCGTCGACCGTCTGCGTGCGCTGCGCGACCAGCCCGGCGAGCTCGCCGGCGAGCACGGCCGCATCGTCCAGCTCCTGGCGGCGGCAGATCCAGCGAACCCGTACGGGGCCGCGATCCCGTGGCCCCGGCGCGACGAGGCCGACCGGCGCCCGCTCCAGCGCGCCGCCGGGGCGTACGTCGCGATGGTCGATGGCGCGGCGGTGCTCTACCTGGACCGCGGCGGGACGTCGCTCCAGGTCCTGCCGGCCGGCGATGACCCCGAGGCCCTGACCGGCGCCCTCCGGTCTCTGGCGGATCTCGTTGCCGACGGGCGCGTCCGGGAGCTGGTGATCGGCAAGGTGAACGGCGAGCCGGTCGCGGCATCACCCTTCGGCCCTGCGCTGCTGGCAGCCGGGTTCCTGACCGGGTATCGCGGGTACGCGCTGCGGTCCACGGCACCGGCGGACCGGCCGTACCCACGGCCCGCTCCGGTGCGCCCGAATTCGCTGAGCTCGAGTAAGCCGACGGTGAGTCGACGTCGTATAATGGATACATGAGCGACCGCAAAAGCGCCACAATCCGGACCGGTGAGGCCACAACGCCGCTGGACGTCGATGATGCGGGCCCGCTGACGGCGGGTGTCCGTGAGCTGCGCGACCACCTGTCGCGCTATCTCGACGAGGTCAAGGCAGGACGATCGGTCACCGTGACCGATCACGGAAGGGTGATCGGGACCATTGTCCCGATGCGCTTCTCGGAGCGGACGATGGAGCTCTACCGGGAGGGGAAGGTCAACCTGCCGACCCTGCCCAAGCGCCCCGCAAGTGAGTTCAAGCGGGTCCATGTCGAGGGCGGGATCCAGGACATCCTCCGCGAGGTCAAGGGCGGGTGAGCACCTGCTTCGACGCCTCGGCCCTCGTCAAGCTGTTCCTCGACGAGGGAGACGCGGAGACTGTCGAGGCGCTCTGGACGGACACGGCGGATGCCTTCGTGTCGATCGTCGCGTACGCGGAGCTTCGCGGCTCGATCTCGCGGGCGCTCCGTGGTGGGCGGATCCTCCCCGATGCGTACCCGACCGTCCGGCTGGAGCTCGAGCAGCTGTGGGGATCCGTCGTGGAGGTCCGGCTCGAGGGCACGCTGCCGCAGCGCGCAGGAGCCCTGGCCGACAGGCATGGCCTCGGCGCCCTGGATGCCATCCACCTCGCATCGGCGCTGAGCATCGCCACGCCGGCCGATCAACCCACCTTCGTCACCTTCGACCGGCGGCTGGCCGAGGCCGCCATCGCCGAGGGGCTCGCGGTTCTGCCCGAGGTCGCATAGGTGCCCGAGGGCGACACGCTCGTCCGCACCGCGGCGGGCCTGCGGCCGTACTTGGTCGGACGCACGGTGACTGCCGCGTCGGCCCGCGCGCCGGGTCCGCGAGTGGAGCGTCTGGTCGGCGCGACCGTGACCGGCGTCGAAGCGCAGGGCAAGAACCTCCTCATCCGCTTCGACAACGGCCTGGTGGTGCGGACGCACCTGCGCATGAACGGCTCGTGGCACCGCTACCGGCCGGGCGAACCGTGGCGCCTCCCGCCCGCACGGGCGCGGCTCGTCATCGAGGTCCCGGGATCGGTCGCCGTCTGCTTCGACGCCCCGACCGTGGAGCTGTTCGAGCAGCGGGCCGAGGGGCTGCACCCGGCCCTGGGCCGCCTCGGGCCGGACTTGCTGAAGGACCCGTTCGACGACGCCGAGGCGTTGCGACGGCTGCGGGATCCTGCCTGGGCGGACCGGTCCATCGCTGAAGCGCTCCTCGACCAGCGTGCGCTCGCCGGCATCGGCAACGAGGTGAAGAACGAGGTGCTGTGGCAGGCGCGGGTGTCGCCGTGGAGGCCGGTCCGCGAGGTCGATGACGAGCTGCTCGGCGTGCTCATCGACCTCGCCCGCGACGTCCTGCGCGAGGGCGCTGCCACCGGGCGCCGGCCCCGCCACGTGTACCGGCGCGCCGCCCGTCCCTGCCCGCACTGCGACACGTTGATCCGCGTCGAGCACCAGGGCCAGGACCTGCCCCGCCTAACCTTCTGGTGCCCCACGTGCCAGCCGGACCCGAGGAGCCCCGCATGAATGACAATCCCAACACGCCCGTCGACGTCCGCTGCGAGCCTGCTCCCGGCGGCTGGACCTGCCGCGTGACGGTGGGCGGTGCCGGAGCTCCCACGACGCATGTCGTGGGCATCTCGAACGCTGATCTTGCCCGCCTCGCCCCCGGCGCCCCGACCCCGGACGACCTCGTCCGCCGGTCCTTCGCCTTCCTGCTCGCCCGCGAGCCGAAGGAGTCCATCCTGGGCCGCTTCGACCTGCCCCTGATCGGCCGCTACTTCCCGGAGTACGAGCGGATGGTCCTCGGCTAGGAGCCGAGCTCGCAGGTCAAGTCCACCGGCACCACGATCTCGTGACTCGGCTCGAGGTCGGACACGCGGGGCCACCCGAGGACGTCGTAGGACACCTGGATCGTGGTGGGTCTGAAGTCGGTACCGGGCGGGGGCGACGCCGGGTCCGCCAGGATCACGCCGCAGGTGTCCGGTGCCCCGGTCAGCACGATGAACACACGTTGCCGTGGTCCGAGCGTGAGTGGCTCGAACGGCCGGCTTGGGGCCCTGCCCGGGTCCCCCAAGGGGTGGTCGAGGAGGTTGATCGGATCGTCGACGATGTCCACCCGCTGCCACGGAGCGTCCCCGCCGCTCAGGATGCCGTTGAGACGGATCGGCAGTGGGCCGGAGTTGGCGATCGAGAAGCCCGTCCTGTACGGCTGTCCGGCCGCGTACACGAGCTGGCGGCCGGTGTACCCGGAGGGCATCTCCGCGCGCACGATGTCGGTCACGTAGGCACCATCCGATTCGTCGGCTACCGCCGCGGGCAGGAGGGACAGCGCCGCCGCCGCGATCGGGATCGCGAACATCACCGCGAGCACCATCAGCGACGCACGACGCCGGCGGCGCAATGCGAGGATGGCGGCGACGGCAAGGCATCCCAACCCGATGAACGCGGCGACCTGGCCGGCTTGGGCGATGTCGGGGTAGTTGACGATCCCCGGCCCGAGCGCTGGTGACACGTCCCCGGGAGCCGGTGATGCGCCCACCACTGTGGCGTCGAGCACCGCGCGATTGCCCAGCGCGACGACGACGATCACGGCAGCCGCCGCGACCATCACCGTCCCGATAACGCTGGCGGCGATCCGCGCCCGGTCCGCGCCGCGTGGCGCCGTCTCCGGCACGCGGGCCACGCCGTCGCGCAGGGCGTAGGGAGCGGTGCCAGGATCGCGGTCGGCGAGGAGGCCGCGGAACTCGCGCTCGAGTCGCGCGTCGGTGGCGTCGGTGATCGGCTGGTCGCTCATCGGTCCGCCTCCAGGAGCACGGTGCGGAGCTTTGTCATCGCGTGATGGAGGCGGGACTTGACGGTCCCCTCAGGCACGCCCGCGAGTGTCGCAACCTGCGGCACCGTGAGATCCCCGTGGAACCGGAGCGTCACCACCAGGCGCTCGTCCGGCGAGAGGGCGTCGAGGGCCCGCGAGAGCGCGTCGCGGACAGCGGTCGTTTCGGACGCGTCGGCGACGCGCGGGTGCTCGATCTCGGTCAGGTCCCGGCCGACGTCCACCACCCGGTGGCGGGCTTTCGCGCGAAGGCGGTCGCGGCAGCCGTTGACGACGATCCGCGCGAACCAGGCGTCGAACGCACCGGGATCGCGTAGCGAGGCGAAGGCCCGCCAGGCTGCGACCGCAGCGTCGTGGACCGCGTCCTCGGCCTCGACCCGGTCGTTGAGGATCACGGCGGCAAGGCGGTAGGAGGCGTCCAACTGCCGGTCCACGAGGTGCCGGAAGGCGTCCGCCCGCGCGTCGATGACGCGCAGCGACGCTCCAGCACGCTCCCGGATCGGTTCCCCCACGAGACTCCCCAGCATCGTCGCCTGCCTCCGTTCATCGAACCTGACGAACGGGCGGCACGAATCGTTCACGACTTGGCGAGCGTGCACCAGTGTCAACCGCCTGGCGCTACCCGGTCGTTCGAATCTTCCAGAACGAGTCCTTCGTCACGACCTTGCCATCGCGGAAGACCCACAGATCGCAGCCTCGGACCTCGATTCGCGCTCCCTCGATCGTCGTCCCGGACAGGGTCCACTCGGACGCCCCGCGGTCGCCGTCGACGAAGTGCTGATCCTGCCGATACCGGATGTCCGGGATACTGGAAAAGCGGGCGGCGAAGGCCTCGCGGATCGCTTCCCGGCCAACGAACCGGGTGCCCCACGAGTCCGATCCCCGCGGCCCTTCGAAGACGGCGTTCTCGGCGAAGTGGGCCATGATCGCATCGAGGTCGTGCTCATCGAAGGCTGTCGCGATGGCCTTGAGCATCCGCATCGCGCCGTCGTGGTCCATGTGGCGCGGCTCGGTCACGACATCATGGTACTCACCGGCGCGTATGATCCGCGCCGGCCCTGTTCCCTGACGCGGCGAAGGGCGCAACAGATCGGTCTCTCGCGCGTCTCCAGAGCACTGTCGCGCTCGATGCGCACGGGCGTCCCGCCAGAGCCGGCCTCCGTCGGCAGACCCGTTCCTGCGGAGGGATCTGACCGGCCGATCACGAGCCCAGCGGGGCCCCGACCCGGGGGATGGGAGGACGACCGTGGACGACACCGCGACCGGCGCGATCCCCCTGACCGGCGACGCCACGCCGGAGGTCGACCCGGAGGCGGGGGCCCGTCCCACCGCGCTGTTGCCGATGACGCAGCTGATGCGGATCTCGGCCTACTGGCTGGGCCTCACCGCCATCGATGCCGCGGTCGGGTTGTTCATCACCAATCGTGTCGAGTTCGACGGCCTGGTGCCCAGGGACGACGTCGGCAAGTCGCTGTTCATGATCGGCATCGGCGCCGCGATCGTGGGAATCATCATCCAGCCCACCGTCGGCTACATCAGCGACTACACCGTTTCCAGGTGGGGTCGGCGCAAGCCGTACATCGTCTTCGGGTCCCTGCTGGACGTGGTGTTCCTGATCGGGATCGCCATGGGGAACTCGGTCCTCATGCTCGCGGCCTTCATGCTGCTGCTCGCCGTCAGCACCAACATCGCGCGCGGTCCATTCCAGGGCTACATCCCGGACCTCGTCGCGGAGCCGCAGGTCGGCATGGCGAGCGGGATGGTGGGCCTCATGCAGGTGGTCGGGAACGTCACCGGGTTCCTCCTCGTATCGCTGTCCGTCACGCTCGGCGTCATGGAGCTCTCGCTCGTGGCGGTTGCGATCGTCGAGCTCGTGACCATGGCCAGCGTGGTCCTCAAGGTCGGAAAGGGCATGCCGCCCAAGCCGCGCCACGGCAAGTCCTGGGCACGCATCGCACGCGAGGCCTGGGCGACCGACATCCTCCGGGAGCGGTCCTACATCTGGTTGCTGGTGTCCCGGCTCCTGTTCCTGGTCGCCGGCTCGCTCCTCGTCAACTTCGTGGTCATCTACCTCGGGCGCGCCTTCTTCATGTCCAAGGAGGAGGCGAACTCGATGTACGTCGTCATCCTGATCGTCGTCATCGCCGCCAACGTGGTGGCGATCCTGCCCGCCTCCCGCCTGTCCGACCGGATCGGGCGCAAGCCGCTGATCTTCGCAGCGTGCGCTGGCGGTGCCGCGGGTGCGGGGATCATCGCCCTGACACCGTCCATCCCGATCGCGATGGTCGGCGCCGCGCTGTTCGGCGCCGCGAACGGCAGCTTCCTGGCCGTCGACTGGGCGCTGATGACCGACATCATCCCGCGAGCGTCGGCCGGCCGCTACATGGGCATGAGCAACGTGGCCACCGGTTCGGCCGGGCCTCTCTCCGTCGCCATCGGCGGGGTCGTGCTGGACCTCGTGACCTCGGCCGGCAACGAGCCCCTCAGCCCAAGGGTGGTGTTCATTCTCGCCGTCGCGTTCTTCGCGAGCGCAGCGGTCACCCTTCGCCCCGTCGTCGAGCCGCGCCGCGACCGCCACCCACGGGCGGAGGCCGCAGCCGCCTGACCGGTCAGTCGCCGATCTCAGCCACGGCCGCGGCGCCTCCTCTCGACGCCGGGTCGTGCCGGCCAGCGTCGAAGCCGAGGTATGCGCGCAGCCACGCTGCCGATCGAGCACGCCCGATGCGGACGGTCGCCCGGGGCTCCGTGCGGAACGCGTGACCCCACCGGACCGCCCGGTCGCGCTGGATCCGCAACGCGGCCACCCACGCGGACGCGCTCAGGAAGGCGAAGGGGTGGTGCAGCCGCCACCACCATGGCACGGCCGACCAGATGAACACGAGGTAGTCCGCCCGGAAGGGTCGCTCCCCGAAGCCGAACAGGACCTGGAGCTGGACGATCGTCATCGGCAGCATCACGAGGGAGAGCAGCCCGGACAGGGCCAGGAACACCAGCCCCCATGAGCGCGCCCGCGGCGGCAGCACGAACCACAGGGGCGCCGGGACCCACTTCATCCAGGTCGCCAGGCCCCAGATCAGGCCGCCGACCCTGGGGCCCGTGAACTGGGCGCCGAACAGCGCGAGCGCCAGCAGCAGATTGATGTTCCCCGTGTCGAGGTTGGCCGCCATCGGGAACCAGATCAGCCCGACGAGGATGGCGGTCGGCAGCGGCCGCCGCGTGTAGGCCCAGCGGATGGACCACAGCAGCAGCAGGATCTGGACCCCGCGCCACGTGAACCAGGCCACCTCCCACGGCAGTAGCGCCCACGGGACGAACAGCGGGAGCATCCAGGGCGAGTAGACGTAGGGCAGGAACGGTCCAAGTGGGTGGTACGGGTCGCCACCCTCCAGCCAGATCCGCACCGCGGCCCAGTAGGCGCGGGCATCGGCGCCCGCGGTCTCGCCGCGGGCCGTCATGCCGGCCAGGGCGAGCGCGAAGACGACAATGAGGATGCCCATCGCGACGATGCGCCGGGGTTCGCGGATCCGGGTCGCCTCCTGGTGGAGGGCACGCCGGATCACGCCCGCGCGTCGGGCCGGCCGTCGGTGGAGCGTCGCCTGGGGGTCCATCGACCTGCATTCTCGCGCGTTCAGGCCCGGTTGGGGCGCTGCTAGACTCCCGGGACCATGCCGCACGGGACAGTCATCGTCATCGGCGGGGCCGAGGACAAGGTCCGCGATCGGGTCATCCTCGGCCAATTCGTCGCGCTCGCGGGCGGGCCCGAGGCGAGGATCGCCGTGATCGCAACGGCCAGCTCCTTCGGCATGGAGGCGGGCGACCGGTACCGGTCCGTGTTCACCGAGCTGGGTGCTGCGAACGTGGCGCCGCTCAACGCCGTGAGCCGCGCGCAGGCGAACGACGAGCACGCGGCGCGAATCATCGGCGACTCCACCGGCATCTTCATGACCGGCGGCAACCAGCTCCGGCTCTCGTCGATGCTGGGCGGGACGCGCCTCGCCGACGCGATCATGGCCCGCTTCATGGCCGGTGCCGTGGTCGCAGGCACCTCCGCCGGGGCAAGCGCCATCTCGTCGCACATGATCGCGTTCGGGGCGTCGGGCGCCACGCCCAAGCACCGGATGGCCCAGATCGCCGCGGGTCTCGGGTTGCTCCCGGGCGTCATCGTGGACCAGCACTTCCAGCAGCGGAACCGGCTGGGGCGGCTGCTGTCGCTGATCGCCCAGAACCCGTCGCTGCTGGGCCTCGGCGTGGACGAGGACACGGCCGGCGTCGTGGGCCCGGACCAGGTGATGGAGGTCATCGGGCGCGGGTCCATCACCGTGGTGGACGGCGCGGCGTCCGAGACCGACGCCTGGGAGATCCGCGGCCACCGGCCCCTCATGATCAGCGGGGTGGTGCTGCACAGCCTGCCGGCGGGCTACCGCTTCGACATTCGTCGGCGGACGCGGGTCTCGGCGCCGGACCTGCAGGTCATCGAGGGCGAGATCGCCTCGAGCTGACGCGCGTGCTCAGCCTGGCGGCGACGTTGGCTCGGGGGAGGCTCGACCGAGCGCGACGCCCAGCGATTACACTCCGGTTCCCCACGCACGCGAGGAGGGTCCAGTGGCGCAGGCGGATCCCGCTTCCCCGAAGCGGCCGAGGAAGACCGCGGCTCCGGCCGCCGACACGACCGCGGACGGGGGCGCAGCCGCGGCTCCGGCCGCCGCCACCACGCCGGACGCCGGCGCCACGCCGGAGGCGGACCCGGCCACGCCGCGGCGGAGGGCCTCGGACGCGATCCCGGGCGGCCTGCGTCCCGAGCCCACCCTGCGCATCCTCGAGACCCGCGTCCTGCGCGGCGCCAACTACTGGGCCAGGGAGCCCGTGATCCGCCAGGTCGTGGATCTGGGCGTGCTCGAGGAGTTCCCGAGCAACACGATCCCTGGTTTCGTCGACGCCCTCGTCGGGTTGCTGCCAACCCTGGAGGAGCACGCCTGCTCCCTGGGCCGGCGAGGCGGGTTCATCACGCGCCTCCGTGATGGGACCTGGGCGGGCCACGTGGCCGAGCACATCGCCCTGGAGTTCCAGAACCTCGCCGGCACGGACGTCCGCCACGGCAAGACCCGCGGCACCGGCGAGCATGGTCGCTACAACGTGATCTTCGAGTACCGCGAGGAGCAGGTCGGCATCGAGGCCGGCCGCAAGGCCGTCGGGCTCGTCAACCACCTCGTGGCGCCCCACGACCCGGCCTTCGACTTCGATCTCATGGCGGAGCTCGAGAGCCTGATCCTCATGGCGGAGCGGCTCGCCTTCGGGCCCTCCACCCAGGCGCTCATCGACGAGGCCGCGGGCCGCGACATCCCGTACATGCGCCTCGACCGCTACTCGCTCGTCCAGTTTGGCCAGGGTGTCCACCAGCAGCGAATCCGCGCCACGATGACCAGCCGCACGAGCGGCATCGCGGTGGACATCGCGTCGGACAAGAAGCTGACCAACCGCCTCCTCGACTCGGCAGGGCTCCCGGTGCCGCGCTCGGAGATGGTGGAGACCGAGGACGAGGCCGTCGCCGCGGCCCGCCGCCTGGGTTATCCATGCGTCATCAAGCCGCTCGACGGCAACCACGGCAGGGGCGTCGCGCTGGACCTGCTGAACGAGGCCGCCGTCCGCGCCGCCTGGCCCGAGACGCTGCGCCAGAGCCGCGGCGGCGACGTGATCGTGGAGTCGTACATCACCGGCCGCGACTATCGCTGCCTCGTGATCGGCGGCAAACTCGCGGCGGTCGCCGAGCGTGTCCCGGCCAGCGTCACCGGCGACGGCGAGCGGACGATCCGCGAGCTGGTCGAGGTCACCAACGCCGACCCGCGCCGGGGCCTCGGGCACGAGAAGGTCCTCACCCGTATCAGGCTCGATGCCAACGCCGAGGCGGTCCTCGCGGGCCAGGGCTTCGCCCCCGACGACGTGCCGCCCGCCGGCGCCTTCGTCAAGCTCGCCCTCACGGGCAACATGTCCACCGGCGGCACGTCCATCGACCGCACCCTCGAGGCCCACCCCGACAACGTGGAGATCGCCGAGACGGCGGCCCGCGTCGTCGGCCTCGACATCGCCGGCATCGACTTCATCTGCCCGGACATCGAGGAGCCGGTCCGCGAGACCGGCGGCGGCATCGTCGAGGTCAACGCGGCCCCCGGCTTCCGGATGCACACGCATCCAACCGAGGGTGAGCCCCAGTACGTCGCAAAGCCGGTCATCGATCTCCTGTTCCCGCCCGGCACTCCGGCCCGCATCCCCATCCTCGCCGTCACCGGGACCAACGGCAAGACGACGACCGTGCGGATGACCGCCCACGTCCTCAAGCTGATGGGCAAGCGCGTGGGCATGACGTCCACCGACGGCATCGTCATCGACGGCCGGCTGATGAAGCGCGGCGACATGAGCGGGCCGAAATCGGCACAGATGGTCCTCCAGAACCCGACGGTGGACACGGCGGTGTTCGAGGTGGCCCGCGGCGGCATCCTTCGCGAGGGCCTGGGCTACGACCGCAACGACGTCGCTGTGGTCACCAACGTCACCGGCGATCACCTGGGGATCGGCGGCATCGACACGCTCGGCCAGCTGGCCAACGTCAAGGGCGTGGTCGTCGAGGCCGTGCCGCGGGCGGGGACCGCGGTCCTCAACGCCGACGACCATCTCGTCTACCGGATGGGACGCCACTGCAGCGGACGCGTAGTGCTGTTCTCGATGTCGAAGGCGAAGGGGGAGGAGGGCTTCGATCGCGTCGACGGGCACGCCGCGCGTGGCAACGCCGCCTTCTGTCTCGAGGACACGCCCCAGGGCGAGCTCATCGTGCTGCGCCACGGCCCGCGCAAGATGCCGGTCCTCTACACCCACCTCATTCCCGCCACGTTCGGCGGGCGGGCGCGGATGAACGTCGCCAATGCGCTCGCCGCCGCTGCCGCCGCGTGGTCGATGGGCGCCCACATCCACGACATCCGCCAGGGCCTGAGGACCTTCTCGACGTCCTTCTTCCAGGCGCCGGGCCGCCTCAACCTGGTGGAGGTCGCGGGGACGCGCGTGGTCATCGACTACTGCCACAACGTGGACGGCATGCGCCAGCTGGCGGACTTCGTCAACCGGATGATGGTGGAGCCGCAGACGCGGGCGGGCGTGCTGGGAGCCTCGGCCGCACCGCCGCGAACCGGGCGAGCCATCGGCGTCATCGGGATCCCGGGCGACCGCCGCGACCAGGACCAGCGCGAATACGGCGCCCTGGCCGCCACCGCGTTCGACGAGCTCGTCATCCGCGAGGACCGCAACCTGCGCGGGCGGCAACCCGGCGAGTCGGCGTCCAACGTCGCCGCGGGGATCCGTGCCGCCCGCGGCGAGGGCGGTGGCCGGGCCGTGCGGATCGACAAGATCCTTGACGAGGCGTCCGCCGTGCGCGCGGCCCTGCGTCGCTCGGCCCCGGGTGACCTCGTGGTGGTCTGCGCCGACGATGCAGTGGACGTGTACCGGCAGGCGATGGCACTCGCCGGGCGCAACCAGGGCGGCACCGCCTTCGCCGACCCGGGCGAGCTGGAGGCTCCGCTGGGATGAGCGACGCGGGCGTGCCGTGACGGGCTCCGGTGGGCCGCGGGGCGCGGAGCTCGAGGTCCGCGCACCTGGCGAACCCATACCCCCGGCCGCGCTGCTCAGGATGGCTCGCGTTGGGTGTATCGGATCCGGGCCACGACGGTGCGGAGGAGCAGTCGACGAGCGACCACATCGGCCGATCGTACTGGGCTGATCTGAGCACGAATCGGGGTTGCCGACCCCCACGGGCCGAACGCCGCCGCCTGCCGGGCGCATCATCGTCTCGACAATGCACGGCAGGGTGGGGAGCCATGGAACGAGACAGCGCACCACGACGGTTCGCGACCCTGGTGCTCGCTGCAGCGGCAATCGGATCTCCACTCGCGGGTTGTGGCACGCCGACGACACCGTCGGCTGTGCCGAGCCCTTCCAGCGACCAGCCGGCACCCGCGACCCGGCAGGGGGAAAGCCGGGCCGCGACCGGAGTGTGCGTCACTCAGCCGGACGCGAGCAGGGCAGTCGCTCCGGACATGGCATCAACCTCGACGAACCAGTGGCTCGTCACGTCGGCGGTCGTCCCGTCGGCCCTGCCGGACAGGTAGACCTGCCAGACGAGCCGCTGCTCGCCGGCCTGGGTGAAGGTGATCGGCAGCTCGGCCGTGTCCCCCTTGACGCCAGTGGCGTCGGTGATGACGGTGGCGCTGCGGACTCGGCGGCAACGCGTGCGACCGCCGGCGTGGGCGGGTCGGCGTACGGCCGGGACACGTTGACGATGGCCGCCCGGCGGCCCATCTGTCGCCCTCTGGCGGCGAACCGTCCTCTGGGCGGCCAATTGCCGTCGTAGCGGCTGCGAGGGACTGGTCTGGTCGCGCCCAGGGGACCGAGCGTCCGGGTGCGGCGACGAACGGTCCGCCCAGCGGACCGGGGAGCCCCCGGAGCCCGCCCTACTCCCGAACGCGCCCCTGGTCGGTGAGCCTCGGCGCCAGGGCCAGGAGTTCCGTGGCCACGTCAACCCCACGCGCCCCCAGGCGCTCGAGCAGCGCGAAGACCTGGTCCCGATCCTGGTGGCAGAACAGCACGACGACCCGCGGCGCGTCGGGGCGCCCATCGGCGGCGACGCTGCCCGCACCGACCAGCTCCGCATCGAGGGCCATTGCCTCACTCTCGTAGACCGGGACCGTCGCTGGGTCCAGGCCACCCTCCATGAGCCCCTCGCCGATGACCCGCACGATCTCCGCGCGATCACGTCCGCGCAGGTAGGCGAGGGTCTCCTTGAGCACGACCCGCTGCGCCCGCTGCGCGGCGAGGCGCCCGATCCCCCGCAGCGTGTCGTCCGGCCGGTCGCCGGCGGTCCCGATGATGGCGGTCACGGGCGCGACCCCTTCGGCCTCCCCGCCGGCGATCGCCGACGCGACGTCGAGGATCGCCTCCGTGCCGGCCTCGTTGTGCGCGAAGTCCACGATGATCGTCCGACGGCCGAGGCGGAACAGGTTGAGTCGCCCCGGCGAGAGGTCTGCAGACGGCCGGAAGTCCAGGAGCCCGGCCGAGACCTGCTCGCGCGTCGCACCCAGCGCCCGTGCCCCGCCGGCCGCCGCCAGCGCGTTCGCGACGTTGTGCCTCGCCAGGCCGCCCAGCGCGACGGGCAGGTCGGCGACGTCGAGCAGGGCTTGCGCGGCGGCGCCGTCCCATTCGACCAGCCGGCCCCGATCGAGGACCCAGGCGAGCCCGCCCGCGCGCCGGTGGCGCGCGAGGAGCGGCGAGGAACCCGGGTCCATCGAGAAGTAGGCCACGCGCGCTCGTACCCGGCGCGCGATGCTCGCCACGAGCGGGTCGTCGGCGTTGAGCACGACGAGTCCGCCGGGCTTCGTCACGCGGCACACCGTCGCCTTGACCTCGGCGAGCTCCGGGAGCGTGTGGATGCCCTGCAGATCGAGGTGGTCCGCCGAGATGTTGGTGAACACACTCGCCTCGTTGGACTCATAGCCCATGCCCCGCAGGACGAGGCCGCCGCGCGCCGTCTCCAGGACCGCCACGTCCACGTCGTCCCGGCGCAGGACCGCCGCCGCGCCACCCGGCCCGGTCCAGTCCCCGGCGTCGACCATGCGCTCGTCCACGAGGATCCCGTCGCTGGTCGTCGTGCCGACGTGGTGCCCGGCCAGCAGCAGGATGTGGGTGATCAGCCGGGTGACGGTCGACTTGCCGTTGGTCCCGGTGATGGACACGACGGAGATCCGCCGATCGGCGTCGCGGATCCAGGCCGGCGGGGCAGCGCCGGCCTCCGCGATCCGGGCCTCCCAGCTGTCCACGAGGCGTTCCTGGGTCATCGTCAGGTGCACGCGACGGGCCGCCGAGACAGACCGGCCGGCGAGGTCCACCGCGGCCTCCGCGAGCAGGCGGGCCCGCTCGGCGCCCGACCAGGGCCAGGTGATCACCCATCGGCCGGCATCCGACGCCCGGTGGACGACCGCGGGACCCGCATGCTCGCCATGGTCGGCGCGGAGCCGCCGGGTCCAGGCCACGATATCCGCCACGGGATCCGGCCACTCGCGCATCGGCACCGGACGGGCGAGATGCACGGTGGACCCATCCGAAGGCGTCCGGGATCCCTTCCAGGTGCGCGTCCGGCCGACGGTGACTTCGACCTTGACCACCGGCAGCAGCCGGTAGACGTTGGGGCCCTCGAGCAGCCGGATCTCCACGAGTCGCACGGTTCGGAAACTCTACGCGAGCGGGCACCGCGGCGACTGCCCGCTCCGGCGCCACGTGGCGCGGGGTCGTGTGCCGATAGACTGGCCGCATGGTTCGCTCCGACAACGCCCTCGTCGCACCGGAAGAGCTCGCCGCGCTGCGGGCGAGCATCGAGCGGGCCTACCCGGCCTATCTCGCCGACCTCGAACGGCTCGTGAACACGGACTGCGGCAGCTACACGAAGGCCGGCGTGGACGCCATCGGCCACTGGACCGCGGAGCGGCTCCGGATCCTGGGCTTTGCGGTGACGGCGCACGAGAACGACGAGGACCTGGGCGAGACGGTCATCGGCGAGCTGCGAGGGACCGACCCTGACGGGCCGACGCTCCTCTGCATCGGCCACATGGACACGGTCTTCGACCCCGGGACGGTCGAGGAGCGGCCGTTCGCCATCCAGGGGGGCATCGCCACGGGCCCCGGTGTCACGGACATGAAGAGCGGGCTGCTGGCAGGGCTGCACGCGATCGCCGCCGTGCGCGAGGTCCTGGGCGGCGTCCCGTTCGCGCGCCTGGTGTTCGTCGCCAATCCGGACGAAGAGATCGGGTCGCCGGTGTCCACGCCGCACATCCGGCGGCTCGCCCGCGAGGCCGATGCATGCCTGGTCTTCGAGTGCGCGCGCGGGAACGGCGACATCGTGTCGTCGCGGAAGGGGACGCTGGACCTGGTCGTCACGGTGACCGGGCGGGCGGCCCATGCCGGCGTTGAGCCCGAGAAGGGGCGCAGCGCGGTCCTCGAGGCCGCCCGGATCACGCTGGACCTCCACGCGCTCAACGGGCGCTGGGCGGGGGTCACGGTCAACGTCGGGGTCATCGAGGGCGGCACGCGGCCGAACGTTGTCGCGGAGCGATGCTCGCTCGAGGTGGATGTGCGGGCGGTGACGCGCGAGGGCCTGGAGGGGGTCGAGGCGGCGATCGCCCGCGTCCTCGCGCCGCAGCTCGTGCCGGACGTCACGGTGGAGTCCGTCCAGACCGGCCGTCACTGGCCGATGGAGAAGCTGGAGCGGTCCTGCAGGCTCGTCGAGCGTGCCGTGAGCCTCGCCGACGAGCTGGGCTTCGAGCTCCGTGACGCCATGACCGGCGGAGCGTCGGACGCGAACACGACTGCGGGCATGGGCGTGCCCACGCTCGACGGGCTGGGCCCCATCGGCGGGATGGACCACTCGCCGCAGGAGTACCTGGAGGTCGCGTCGATCGTTCCCCGGACCACGCTGCTCGCCGCGTTGATCGTGGCCGTCGGGCGCGACCCCGAAGTCCGGCGCTGGCGGGCCGAACGCCTGGCGAGGACGGGTGTCGCGCGGTGAGTCGCCGCCACGTCGGGAGCGGAGGGCCCTGGGAGGCACGCGCCGGCTACTCGCGGGCCCTGGCCGTGGGCGACGCCTGCTTTGTGGCGGGCACCACGGACGCTGGGCCTGACGGCGAGTCGCGGAACCCGGGCGACGCCGCGGGCCAGGCGCGCGCGGCATTCGCGATCGTCGAGGGCGCGCTGATCGAGGCGGGCTTTGCCCTTGACGACGTGGTCAGGACCCGGATGTACGTCGTGGACCCGGGCGATGCCGACGTCGTCGCGGCGGTTCACGGCGAGCTGTTCCGGCATGTTCGGCCGGCCGCAACCCTGGTCGTGGTCGCGGGTCTGATGCGCCCCAGCCTCCGCGTCGAGGTGGAGGCGGAGGCCCGGCGCGGCTGAGCGGAGGCGGGCCTCCGCCATGCGGACCTGCGCCCGTCGCGCCCGTCGCGGGCTGTGAGCCTGGTTCCTGTCGGATGCCCGTGGAGCGGACCGTGTCCGGCCATCTGCCACCGGTGGGTCGGGTCGGGTGGACACCGGGCACCGTGGTGCGTGCCTGGGCTCGCCATCACGCGCGCGACCCTCCCGCCGCTGGTCCATCACGCGGACCGTAGGCGAGACGCTCCTGCCTACCGTCCGCCACCCGGACGGATGGCGGAAGGACCGCCGTCCGGAGCCGATACCGTCCGTGGAGCGGACCGCTGGCGGGATGGGGCGAGATAGCGTCCGCTGGGCGGACAATCGGCGGGAAGCGGGGCGGAAGTGGGGCGGGAACGGCCCACCACGTCCGGTCAGCCCAGGCTCAGCATCCGGGCCAGCGCCACGAATGCGACGCCCGCGATCAGCCCCAGGAGCAGGTTCCTGCGCCAGGCGACCACGGCCACGCACACTAGCACCCCCAGGATCTCCGGGCCCAGGACGATCGACCGCGCCCCCGCGTCGTCCGTCCGGACGAGGGTCTGGGTTGCCGCGATGGACGCCAGGATGGCAGGCCCGACGAGCCGGAGGTAGACAAGGGCACGGGGCGGCAGGCGCTCGATGCCCGGCGCCAGGAGCGGCACGGCCCGGGAGGGGTACGTGACAGCTGCCATCAGCAGCGCGAGGAGAACGAGCTCCGTGCTCAAGGCGTCCCCCCGGCCGGCAGCTCGTCGACCTCGGCCATCGCCTCGTCAAGGTCCACGCGCAGGCCCGTGAGGTCCGACTCCGGCGCCACCTGCGAGCCGCCGTCGGGTATCGCCATGCCGATCAGCGGTCCGAGGAGGCCTCCGGCCACGATCCCGACGCTCGGCCCGAGGAGCAGCGAGAACAGCACGCCGATCGCCGCGCCCGCCCCCGCGGCGACGATCTCGCGGCGGCCGGTCGCGAGGCCCACCGCCAGGCCGGCCATCGCGGCCGGGAACACGACGTCGAGCCCGTACGCGGAAGGGTCGACGATCGCGCCGCCCAGCAGCACCCCGGCGAGCGTGGCGAGGTTCCACGGGATGAACACGCCCAGGACCGCCCCAATCCAGTAGCCCGGGACGTCCACGCGCCCGATCCGGTGGAAGTGGGTGGCGGCAAGTGCGAACGCCTCGTCGGTGAGCACGTGGGCCATCGCGGCGCGCTGGAGGAACGGGAGCTGTCGCAGCCGCGGCGCCAGCGATGCGCTGTAGAGCAGGTGGCGGGCGTTCAGGAAGAACGTGAGCACGAGGATGGGCAGCCAGGGCAGGCCGGCGCTCACGTAGCCCACGGCCGCGAACTGCGCCGCGCCGGAGAAGGCAAACACGCTCATCGCGGCCGCCTCGATGGTCGAGTAGCCGGCGTCGCGGGCGGCCAGCCCGAACACGAACCCGAACCCGACGGCAGATACGGCGATGCCCGCGGTGTCCAGGAGGAGGCGGTGGCGCGCGGCCCGCAGCTCGGCGTCGGCCCCGTTAGTGTCGCTCAAGCGGCCCGCCGGGGGACTAGCGCAGGAAGGACTTCGCGCAGGTCCCGTCGCAGACCGTGAAGACCGCGCGCTTCTCGATGGCGTAGCCCGCGGCATGCAGGAGGCCGGCGCAGCCCGTGGTGGGGCACTTCCACACCCACCATCGGTCGTTGTGGTCCAGGGGGATGGCCTCGGCCTTGAGCTTGTCGGCGAGACCCTCGCGCCCCCCGATCAGCTCGGCGACACAGGCCGCGCGAACGGCCTCGGTCTCGCTGGTGTAGGGGTAGTTCTGGCCGACGTTCGAGGTCACGGGCGCCTCCGCTGTCCACACGGGGCCGGCGGCAGATCGGTGTGAACGCGGCTGCCACCGGCTGGCGGAGGATACCACCCGGCGGCGGCTGCTCCGGGCCGTCCGCCACCCGTCCGAGGGCTCATCGAACCGCCGGCAGCCCCGCGCTCCGGGGATCCGTGGCAGCGGCCAGGGATCCGGCCGCCGCGGGTCCGCCGTCCACCAGCTCGATGGCGTGCTCGTGCCCCAGGCCGCCCTCGTACGAGACGTGCCCGAGTCGGTGCCCCCGCTCGAGGAGCCCCGCCACCACCCCGTCCCCGAGCTCGCCGTCCGTGAGGACGCGCACGGGCGGCGCGAGCCATCCGTCCGGCTCGACCGTGATCCGGGGCGCCGCAACCGCGGTCGCGATGTCCGCCCCGCCGTCCACCAGTGCGGACACGAGCTGGACGTGGATCTGGGGCTGGATGTCGCCGCCCATGGACCCGGCAACGACCCACGGGCGCCGTTCTCCTTCGCGGAACAGCATCCCGGGCATGAGGGTATGGGCCGTTCGCTTGCGCGGCTCGAGGACGTTGGGGTGGGACGGATCCAGCGAGAACGACGCGCCGCGGTTCTGGAAGTGCACGCCTGTCGCCGGGTCCAGGACGCCGGACCCGAAGCCCGCCGCATTCGACTGGATGAGGCTGACGGCGTTGCCCTCGGCGTCCACGACGCCCAGCCAGATCGTGCCGCCCACGAGGGTGCGAGCCGGGGGCGGTGCCGGGTCGGCGCGTGACGGATCGACCCGGGCGGCCAGCGCCAAGGCGTGCTCTCGCGAGAGGAGCCGCTCCACCGGGACGTCGCGGAACCCAGGGTCCGTGAGCAGCCGGTCGCGGTCCCCGAAGGCGAGCTTGGCGGCCTCGAGCTGGAGGTGTGGCCAGGCGGCGTCGGACCAGCCGTGACCGGTGAAGCGGGCGCCCGGCGGGGGCTCGAACTGCTCCAGGACGTTGAGGATCTCGAGGGCCAGAACGCCGCTGCTGTTGGGCGGGTGCGTCGTGACCCGGACGCCCCGGTACGTGGTGGAGATCGGTGAGCCCCAGGTGCTGCGGTGCTCCCGCAGGTCGGCCGCGGTGTGCGCGCCGCCGAACGCCCGCAGCCCGGCCGCGATCCGCTCACCCAGGTCACCGTCGTAGCAGGCGTCGAAGCCGTCGACGGCGAGGGTGCGCAGGGAGGCGGCCAGCGCGGGGAGCCGGATCAGCTCGCCGTGCCGCCACGGGCGCCCCTCGGGCCGCCACACGCTCCGGAACCCGGCCGTCCACGGCTCCCGGCCCAGGCTCGCCTCCGTCCCCTCCACGGCGTCCACCAGCCCGGCCCACGCCGGGAACCCGGCCGCCGCGTGCTCGATCGCCGCCGCGAGCACCGCGTCGCGGGACAGGCGGCCCCAGCGGCGATGGGCATCGGCCCAGGAGCGAACCGCGCCCGGGACCGTGATGGCGAGCGGCCCGCGCAGCGGAATCCGGTCCAGGCCACGGTCGCGCAGCCCGGCGGCGTCCACCCCGGCCGGTGAGCGCCCGGAGCCGTTGAGGGCCACCTGCTCGCCGGCCGCCTCGTCCCACACCAGCCAGAACGCGTCGCCGCCGATCCCACAACCGTTGGGCATCACCACGCCCAGCACGGCGTTGGTGGCGATGGCGGCGTCCACGGCATGCCCGCCGGCCGCAAGCACGGCCAACCCGGCCGCCGTCGCGAGATGATGCGGCGCCACGACGGCACCGCGGGTTCCGCGGACCAGCCGGGCGGGAACGAGCGCCACGTCAGGCTCTGGCATCGGCCGCCACGCCGCCCACCTGGTGCTCGTACCGGCGCAGCCTGCTCAGCGGCAGGAAGGCGATCGCCAGGAGGATCAGCGACGCGACGAGGATTCCGTCGAGCCCCGCCGCCTGGGCCGCCACGCCGCCCACGATGCTGCCCACGATCTGACCGAGGCCCAGGAACACCGAGTAGAGGCCCATGATCGCGCCCCGGTCGTCGGGGTAGGCCTCGGTCATGTCCGCGAGCAGGCCGATGGCGGCGGGCGTGGCTCCGGCGAGGACGAACAGACCCGCAGCCGCGATCACGACCAGCGCGAGCAGCAGCGGCAGGGGGTCGGCGCCCACGTGGTTGATGGCCGCGGCGGCCGTCAGCATCACCGCGCCGCCGATGATCCCGTAGACGATGATCGACGTCCTGCGCATGCTCTTGAACTTGCCGCCCCAGTAGAACAGGCCCGCGAAGAACAGGAGCCCGCCGATCGCCAGGCCCGCGCTGACCTGGAGCGGGTCGAAGCCGCCCATGAGCTGCTGCTCCGAGAACCGCGGGTCGGGCTCGCGGACCAGCTGGAACAGTGTCTGGCTGGTGTACAGGCCGAGCGTGGCGTTGATGGCGATCCACGTGGGCGCCAGCAGCCAGACGTGGGAACCGCGCAGGATCCGGAGGTAGCGATGCAGGCCCTCGTCGGGATCGTGGCCGTGGGCCGCCGGCGCCGGCTCGGCGTGCTCGGGGACACCCAGCTTGTAGATCGCGAAGGAGACGCCGTACAGGACCGCGTTGGCCAGGAACGCCGTGGGGCCCAAGGCAGCGAACAGCGGGCCCGCGACGACGAAGCCGAGCAGCAGCCCCGCCAGGGTCGCGGCCTCGAACCGGGCGACGGCTTTGCCCCGCAACAGCTCGTCGGAGGCGGTGGCGAAGGCGATGAACCCCAGGATCGAGGGTACCGACGCGGCCGTCGACGCTCCCTCGAGCAGGCGGGTGAAACCGATGACCGGGAGGCTGACCGCGAACGCCGTGATGATGACGGCGACTGCGCCGAATGCCGGGCCAACGAGCATGATCCGGCGGTGGCCGACGCGATCCGACAGGACACCGAAGATCGGCGAGAGCACGAGCTCGCTCGCGTAGAACAGCGCCCCCAGGACGCCGATCTCCCATGCCTCCACGGTCTCGCCGCCGTACCGGGGCAGGACGGCCAGGTAGTAGATCAGCATGGCGCCGGTCACGCCCGTCGCGAGTCGCAGCGTGAAGGTGCCGAAGATCACCGCGAGGATGGGACGCGCCATGCATGGAAGCGTATCGGGTCGGGACCGTGCGGTCGTGCCCGAATTTCCGCCGGGACTGATCGTGGCCGCGCGGGCGTGCGCGCCGGTTGCTGTCGCCGAGCCACGCCGCTCCGTATGATCCGTGTCCCGAGAGGGAGCCCCGCCCGCGGCGGCAACCGTCAGCGCCCGAGGAGGCCCAGCCCGTGTCCCGTGTCGCGATCGTCACCGACTCTGCCAGCGACCTGCCGCCCGAGGTCGCGGCCGCGGCCGGCATCACCATCGTCCCGCTGGTCGTGAACTTCGGGTCCGAGACGTTCCGCCCGAACGTCAACCTGACCACCGACGAGTTCTGGGCCCGGATGACCGCGCCCGACGCGCCGTTCCCGACGACCGCCGCCGCCTCGCCGGGCGACTTCGGGAAGGCCTACCAGGCGGCGTTCGGCGCCGGCGCCGGCGCCGTCGTCTGCATCACCGTGTCGGGCGACCTGTCCGGCACGCTCAAGTCCGCGACGCTCGGCGCGCAGGGGCTGCCGGACCGCGAGATCCACGTCATCGACTCCCGCTCCGCGTCCATGGGCCACGGGATGCTGGCCCAGGTAGGCGCGGAGATGGCAGCCGAGGGGGCGACCGGGGCGGTGATCGCGGCGGCCCTCGAGGAGGCCAGGACGCGCATCAACCTGTACGTGGCGCTGGACACGCTCGAGTACCTCAAGCGCGGCGGGCGGATCAGCGGCGCGCGCGCGGCGATGGGCACGATGCTCTCGATCAAGCCGATCATCACGGTGACCGACGGCCTGGTGGAGAACGCCGAGCGGGTGCGGACCCGGGCGAAGGCGCGCGAGCGCTGCCTGGAGCTCCTGACCGAGCGTCCGATGGAGCGGGTGACCGTCCTGCACACCACCAACGCCGATGTCGAGGAGTTCCGTGCCCGGCTCATCGAGCGGGCCGGACTGGATCCGGCCAGGGTCCAGACGATGACCGTCGGGCCGTCCGTTGGCCCGCACCTTGGCCCGGGCTGCGTCGGCGCCGTGGCGATCTACGAGGCCTGATCGAGTCGCCGGTTGCGATGCATCGGTGCGGGCGAGAACCTCGGCAGCGTCCCGGACCCCTGCCACTCGACAGGGACGGCGAGGTGACGGATTGGTTGCGGCAGGGTGACGAGCGGCCCGTGGGCGGGGCCGTCTCGTGGCTATACTCGGACTTCGAAGGCGGCGTGCGACGAGCGGCCGGCCATGCCGTGGCCGGCACTCGAAACCGCCCCCGTGGGGTCGTCCGGATGACGACCCATCGCTCAGGGACGGCGTCCACCGCCCCGCCACCGAGGATCTTCCGTTCCATGACGACGGAGAAGGCAACGGCGCCGATCAACGCCTGGCAGGTCGCGCAGCACCAGTTTGATCTCGCGGCCGAGATGCTCAACCTTGACCCGGGCCTGCGCAATGTGCTGCGCGAGCCGCGCCGCGAGCTCACGGTCCACTTCCCGGTGCACATGGACGACGGTACCGTCCAGGTCTTCACCGGCTATCGCGTCCAGCACAATCTCGGCCGAGGCCCCGCCAAGGGCGGCATCCGGTACCATCAGGACGTCACGCTCGACGAGGTCAAGGCCCTCGCGATGTGGATGACCTGGAAGTGCGCGGTCGTGGGTATCCCGTACGGTGGCGGCAAGGGCGGCGTCAGCGTCGACCCCAAGAAGCTGTCCCAGCGGGAGCTCGAGGGCCTCAGCCGCAGGTACTTCACCGAGATCTCGATCCTCATCGGACCCGAGCGCGACATCCCGGCGCCGGACGTCAACACGACGCCCCAGATCATGGCCTGGTTCATGGACACGTATTCCATGCACGTCGGCTACACGGTCCCCGGCGTGGTGACCGGGAAGCCGATCAGCCTGGGCGGCTCGGAGGGTCGCAACGAGGCCACCGCGCGCGGCTGCGTGTTCACGATCGTGGACGCGGCCAAGCACCTCGGCATGGACCTCGCCAGGACGACGACCGTCGTCCAGGGCTTCGGCAACGCCGGCTACATCGCGGCGCGGCTCATGGCCGACGAGCGTTCGACGATCATCGCGGTCTCCGACACGGGCGGCGGCATCAAGAACGAGGACGGCCTCGACGTCGACCGCGTGCTCAACTGGAAGAAGGAGCACGGCACCGTCGTCGGGTTCCCGGGCAGCACGACGATCACGAACGCGGAACTCCTGGAGCTGCCCTGCGACATCCTGATCCCGGCCGCCTACGAGAACCAGATCACCGCCGCGAACGCGGACAACGTGAAGGCCAAGATCGTCGCCGAGGCCGCCAACGGTCCCACGACACCCGAGGCCGACAAGATCCTGGCGAGCAAGGGCGTGTTCATGATCCCGGACATCCTCGCGAACGCCGGCGGCGTGACCGTCAGCTACTTCGAGTGGGTGCAGGACCTGAACCGCGACCACTGGAGCGAGGCCGTCGTCAACGCCAAGCTCAAGGAGATCATGGACCGCTCCTTCGGGGAGGTCCTCGCGATGGCGCATCTCAAGGACGTCGACATGCGCACGGCGGCGTACCTCGTCGCCGTGAAGCGCGTCGCCGACGCGACCGCCCTCCGCGGCCTCTACCCGTAAGCCCCCCGCGGCCATCGTGGCCGTAGCGATTGGCTACGCGCGAAATGGCCCGGGTTCGCCCGGGCCGTTTCAATTCCCCGGTCTTCCCGCGTCTCTTCCCCGGCAACTCAGCCCGGAGTCATCCGGCAGGTCGCAACGAGGAGCTGGGCCGCGATCAGGGTGATTCGGCGCCCGAGCCCTGCACGCCGCGTGCCGGCATGACCCGGGGTCGAGTCGCGCCGGGTCGAGTCGCGCCGGGTCGAGTCGCGCCGGGTCGAGTCGCGCCGGGCCGGTCGTCGCGGCCGGGTGTGGGTTCGGACCACCGGGCGCCGCCTCCGGGGGCGGTGCGGGCGTCAGGGCCGACCCGGCCCCCTGCTACCATCCCTCCATGCTTGACCACGAGGAGAAGTTCCTCTTCAAGGAGGAGATCCTCCACCTCGCCGACGCCCTCAACGACCCCGGCAGCCTCGACAACGTCGAGGATCTCCTGACCGATGTGATCACCAGCCCGCGGTTCGACTCCGAGGTCTTCACCCTGGAGCGCAGCCTCCAGGTGATGCTGGGCGCCCGGGCCGGTACGACGCTCGTCGGGCTCGTGACCGTCGCCCCCGAGGTCTTCGAGGAGGTCGCGGAGGTACGGATCCCGCCCGAGGTCTACGAGCGCCTCGTCGCCTGGCGGGCGCGGTTCGGCCTCGCCATCGACAACGCGCTCAACTTCCTCAACAACCCCGACGGTATCCAGGGCCACAACTTCAGCACCCAGGTCGCACACGTCGAGGAGCGCCGGGTGCTCCAGGGCCGCCTCACGATGGTCCGTTACAACAACGAGCCCCAGTTCTTCATCGCCGACGCCGCGGTGTTCCTGGGCCTGGTCACGGACATCATGGAGCGCCTCGGGCCGTACCTCGAGCCCGACAGCGTGGACGAGGAGTCGCTCACGCGCCTGCGCGAGGTCGTGCAGCTCATCGAACGCAAGACCGCCTCGCGGGGCTGAGCGGCAACCGCGTGCGCCAGCTGTTCCTCGCC
Source organism: uncultured Chloroflexia bacterium (assembly GCA_963748625.1). Classification (GTDB taxonomy): domain Bacteria; phylum Chloroflexota; class Limnocylindria; order Limnocylindrales; family CSP1-4; genus CAIXZV01. The sequence continues at coordinate 65,580 of CAVVJT010000006.1, forward strand.
GCCACCGGCCAGAACCGCGGCAAGACCACGGCCTGCGTCGGGCTGCTGGACGGCTTCCGTCGTCGCGGCTACCGGACCGGATTCTCCAAGCCCGTGGGCCAGCGCACCATGATGATCGACGGGGAGCCGGGCGACGAGGACGCCGTCCTGATGAAGACGATCTTCGGCCTGCCCGACCCGTACACCGCGATGAGCCCGATCCACATCCCGCGCGGCTTCACCAAGAGCTACCTGGCCGGCGACGTGGTCGAGGACATGGAGGGCCCGATCCTCGCGGCCCAACGGTACTTCGCCGACCACGACATCTGGCTCATCGAGGGCACGGGCCACGCCGGTGTCGGCGCGGTCGTGGGGCTGTCGAACGCACGGGTCGCCTCGATGCTCCGGGCGCCGACGGTCATCATCTCCGAGGGTGGCGTGGGCCGGCCGATCGACGAGATCGTGCTCAACGCCTCGCACTTCGAGGCGCACGGGGTGCCGGTCGCGGGCGCCATCGTGAACAAGCTCCGGGTTGACGAGTCGCCCGGGATCGAGAAGACGCTGGAGCGCGGCCTCGCGCTGCACGGGATCCCGCTCCTGGGCGTTCTGCCCTACAAGCCCATCCTGTCCAGTCCCACGCTGGACATGGTGCTGCGTGGCGTGAAGGGCCGGGTCATCTGCCCCGGGCCGGACCTGGACCGGGTGATCGATGGCGTCGCAATCGGCGCGATGGAACCGAACCACATGCTGGAGCACGTCGGTCCCGGCACCCTCGTGATCGTGCCCGGGGACCGCGAGGACGCGATCCTGACGCTGGCCGCAGCCCACCTGCCGGACTCGGCGCCCGCGCGCGCCATCGAGCACCTCGAGACGCTCGTGGACGAGACGCCCGGGGCCATCGACGCCGGCCCCGAGGGCAAGGCGCTGGGCATCGTGCTCACCGGTGGCTATGAGCCGCGGCCGGAGGTCCTGGCCGCGATCCGCCATGCCAACCTGTTCACGGCCATCGTCCCCGAGGACACCTACACCGTGGCGTCCGTGGTCCACGACCTCCTCGTGAAGACGCACCCGGCGGACGTCGGCAAGATCGAGCTCATCAAGGAGCTGGTCTGGGAGCACCTGCAGATGGACCGCTTCCTCGAGGTCGCCACCGAGGCGAGGTTCGACTGACGAACGCCCCGCCCGCCGTCGCCGACGCCCCCATCGACGCTCCCGCCGCCGCCTCAATCCCGCCTGCCGTCATCGCCGGCACCGCTGTCGTCGCGATCCCTGCCGCTCGCCCGCAGTCGATCGTGCCCTCGTGGGTCGTGTACGGCTTCCAGTTCGTGGCCATCGGGGCGTGGACGGCGTACGCGGTCGTCTACTTCGAGGCGATGGGCATCGACATCGCCCTCATCGGCGTGCTGGCCGCGGTTCCAGCGGTCGTCGCCATCCTCGCCTCTCCGGCGTGGGGCCTCGTCGCTGACAGGCTGGGCGACATGCGTCTCCCGTACCTGGTGGCGGCGATCTGGGCGGCGCTGGCCGCCGTGGGTCTCGCGATGGCGCCCGGGATGCCCGGGCTGGCGGTGGCGGTCCTGATGCTGTCCGTGGGCGCCGCGGGCCTGACGCCGCTCATCGACGCCCGCACCATCCAGCGCCTGTGGCCGCAGCGGGAGCGCTTCGGCCAGGCCCGCGTGGCGGGATCGATCGCGTTCATGGCCGGGACGATCGGGACCGGCATCCTGGTCGCCGCGAGTGACCTGCGGACGATGTTCGTGGTCTACGCGGTGGCGATGACCGGCGCCGGGATCGCCGCCGTGGCGCTGCTCGGCCGGCCGCGCGGGGCTCGGAAGGTGGGCAGCGTGGGACCGAGGGCCGCGACGGGTCTCCTGCGCCTGCCCGGCCTCGCCCTCTTCTTCGCCGGGTCATGCGTCATGTGGACGTCCGCGGTGGGGTCCATGACGCTGTTCTCGCTGCGCATCATCGAGTTGGGCGGGGACACGCAACTCGTGGGCATCGGCTGGGCGACGTCGGCGCTATTCGAGGTGCCGATGATGATCCTGTTCGCGCGGTTCGCGACGCGGATCGGGGTGGAGCGGCTGATCGTGATCGGCGCGCTGCTGTTCGTCGTCCGGGCCGGGTTCTGGACGGTGGCGGACAGCCCGCTGACGTTCATCGCCTTCACGTCGCTGGGCGGCAGCGGGTATGCGCTGGCGATGGTGGGGACCACGAGCTATGTGGCGGCGCGCGTGCCCGGGCGACTGCAGGCAACGGCCCAGGCGCTGTTCGGGAGCGCCGCGTTCTCCATCGGGACGATCGCCGGCGCGATCATGGCCGGACAGGTTGCCGCGATCGGCGGTCTCTGGGCCGTGTACCCGGTCGGCGGCGTGATCGCCGCGGTTGGCGCGGTGATGGTCTGGGCGGCGATCGGGCGGCGGCCGACGGGCGGGCCGGTCCCGGTTCCAGGGCCCGGGGCTGCGTCTCCAGCCTGAGAGGCGCCTCCCGCCAACTGGTGCGCCGGCCCGGTCCCGTCCGCGCGCGCCGGATGCCCCGGGCCGCCCGGCGGCCCATTCGTCGTCCGCGGCCGATCGTTCGTCCGCTGCAGGGGACGATTGGCCAAACTCCAACTCCCTGGCAGCCGGTATGTCCGGCGGAAGCCACCGAACGTAGAACCCGACCGACGAATGGGCCGCTCGCCGGCCACCCAGCGGCGGCGGGCCGCGCGACGTCGCGTGCGCCAATCCCACCGTGTGATCAGCCGGCCGCGTCACCTGCCCGCTTGCCGCCCTCGCTAGGGCGCCCGCTCGTTGTCGATCAGGCGAACATCATCGATCCGAACGGCCAGCGAGAGCAGGGCCCGCCCCGCGACCACCTCAAGCTCGGCCAGGGTGTCCGGGTCGGCCACGGACACGTAGTCTGGCGTGGCAGCCGGCTCCGTCGCGAGGATCGCCAGCATCGCGTCGCGCACGGCGGTGCCGGTCTCCTCGCCGTCCCGAACCCGTGCCGCGCCCGCGAGGAGCGCGCGCCGGAGCACGGGAGCTGCCTTGCGGCCCTCGGGCGTGAGCCGTGCGTTGCGTGACGACATCGCCAGGCCGTCGGGCTCCCGCACCGTCTCGCAGGGCACGACCTCCGTCGGCAGCGCGAGATCGAGCGCCATGCGCCGGATCACCGCGACCTGCTGGTAGTCCTTGAGCCCGAAGTAGGCACGCTCGGCGCCCACGAGCGCGAACAGGATCGCGACCACCGTGGCAACCCCGTCGAAATGTCCGGGCCGCGCCGCGCCCTCGAGCGGTCCCGCGATGGCGCCCACGGCGACCCGCGTGTCGAAGCCAGGTGGGTAGACCTCGTTCACGGACGGTGCGAACACGACATCCACGCCCGCGGCCTCGCACATCGCCAGGTCGCGCGCCTCGTTGCGGGGATAGCGCGCGAAGTCCGCGGACTGTCCGAACTGGCGCGGGTTGACGAAGATCGAGACAACGACGGTGGCGCTCTCGGCGCGAGCCCGGTCAACGAGCGAGACATGCCCCGCGTGCAGCCAGCCCATGGTGGGCACGAGCCCGATCGGCCTCGTCGCCGCGACCAGCACGGCACGGAGATCCGCGCGGGTGCGGACGACCTCCATGCGCGTCGGGCCGGTTCGCGGGCGGGTGGGGGAGCCGCGCCTAGAGGTCGCGGTCGAGCGGGATGCCGGCGAGGTTCTCAATCCCCGCCGCTCCGGCTCGGTCCTGGTCGGTGCGGCCCAGGACATCGTCCAGCACGGCCGGGTCCATCAGCACGGTCTCCGCCGAGCCGGGGAAGTCGCCGGCCTCCACATCCTTCCGGTACCCGCGGATCGCTTCGAGGATCGTGCCCCGCAGGTCCGCGTACTTGCGGGCGTGCTTCGGGGTCCAGTCGCCCCAGCCGAGCGTGTCGGTGATGACCTGGATCTGGCCACTGCATCCCGCGCCCGCCCCGATCCCGATCGTCGGGATGTGGAGGCGCTCGGTGATGGCCTCGGCGAGCTGGCCCGGGACGAGCTCGAGGACGATGGAGAAGGCGCCGGCCTCCTGGACCGCGAGGGCGTCCGCGAGGAGCGCGCGCGCCTGCTCCTTGTTCTTGCCCTGGACGCGGACCCGGCCGATCGCGTTGATCGCCTGCGGCGTGAGCCCGATGTGGCCCATGACCGGGATCCCGGCGCGAACCAGGGCCTCGATGGTCCGGGCGCTCCGGACGCCGCCCTCGACCTTCACCGCCTGGGCGCCACCCTCGCGGAGGAAGCGGCCGGCATTCGCCACCGCGTCCTCGGCCGTGGCGTAGGAGAGGAACGGCATGTCGCCGACGATCAGCGCCCGCTTGCTGCCCCGCACGACGGCCTTGGTGTGGTGGAGCATCTCGTCCATGGAGACCCGCACGGTCGTGTCGTAGCCCAGCATCACCTGGGCGAGCGAGTCGCCCACGAGGATGAGCGGGATGCCGGCCTCGTCCACCAGCGCGGCGGTCGGGTAGTCGTACGCGGTGATCGTCGCGATGCGGACACCGTCCGCGTAGAGCTTCGCGATGTCGACCACCGACAGGCGGCGGACGATCTCGGACTGGGCGCTCATCGGGTGGTCTCCATGGTCAGGCAGTGTGCGCCCGGGCATCACGTTCGTCCAACGCCGCGACCACTCGGTCGAGCAGCCGGTCGGCGACCTGGCGCTTGGTGAGCAGCGGCAGGTCGTCCCGGGACCCGTCCGCCGCCAGGATCACGACCCGGTTGGTGTCGGTGCCGAACCCGGAGCCGGGCTCCGCGACGTCGTTGGCCACGAGGAGGTCCGCGCCCTTGCGGCGGAGCTTGTCCGGTGCCCGGTCCAGGGACCCGGTCTCGGCGGCGAACCCGACGATGACGGGACGCGGGTCCAGCTCCCGGGCACGGGCCCCCACCTCGGCGAGGATGTCCTCCGTGGGCTCCAGCTCCAGGGTCAGGCCCCCGCCACGGGTGAGCTTCGTGTCCGCAGCGCGCCGCGGGCGGAAGTCGGCGACGGCGGCGGCCATCACCAGCACGTCGGCGGGGTGGTCGATCACGGCGTCGAGGACGGCGGTCCGCATCTCGGCCGTGGACTCGGCGCGGACGATGGCGGCACCGGCGGGCAGCGGGACCTCCAAGCGCCCGACCACGATCGTCACGCGTGCTCCGCGGGCGAGGGCGGCATCGGCGATCGCAACGCCCATCCTGCCGGTGCTGCGGTTGCCGATGAACCGGACGGGGTCGATGGCCTCGGCGGTCCCGCCGGCGCTGACGACGACGTGGCGGCCCTCGAGGTCCGGCTCGACCCAGGGCGCGGTGGCCGGCGGGCGCTCCGAGGCGTCGGGCTGGCGCACGGGCCTGCCCTCGACGGCCGCGACCAGCGCGTCCACGATCAGCGACAGGTCCGCGAGCCGCCCGATGCCGGACTGGCCCGACGCGAGCGACCCGATCTCGGGCGGCACGATCCGGTAGCCGAAGTCCCGCTCCAGGCGCGCGACGTTGTCCTGCGTCGCCCGGTGCGTCCACATGTCGCCGTCCATGGCCGGCGCGACCACGACCGGGGCGGTCGTCGCCAGGCAGGCCGCCGTCACCGTGTCGTTCGCGATCCCGTTTGCCATCGAGCCCAGCCAGCGGGCCGTGGCGGGCGCGATCACCAGCGCATCGGCGGCGTCGGCGACCACGATGTGCCCGATCCGCTGGTCCGGAAGGAGCCCCAGGACGTCCGTCTCCACGGCGTGCCGCGAGAGCGCCGCGAACGTGAGCGGTCCGACGAACTGGGTCGCGGCCGGCGTGAGCATCACGACGACGTCGGCACCTTCCGTGCGCAGCAGCCGCACCAGCTCCACGGACTTGTAGGCCGCGATCGACCCGCAGACGCCAAGGCCGATCAGCCGGCCCTCGAGCCGACCGCTCACAGGGTGCCGACCAGCGGCTCGCCACCGGCGACCTCGGCGTAGAGGATCGCGAGGCCCTTGAGGGTGAGGTCGGGGTCGATGATCTCCACCCCCTCCACGTCGCCGGCCCACGGTTCGATCGAGAGGCCGCCCGTCAGGATTCCGCGAACCCCCTCGAGGCTCGTGCCGGTCTGCTCGGCGAGCTCGCGGCGGATCCGCGCCAGGAGCCCGGTCACGGCCGCCTGGTAGCCGAAGACCGTGCCGCTCTGCATCGCGCTCACGGTGTCGCGACCGATCGCGCGGTCGGGCGTGCGCAGCTCGATCCGCGGCAGCCGGGCGGTATTGGCGGCCAGGGCCTCGAGGCCCAGCTTCATGCCCGGGGCGATCGCCCCGCCCAGGAACGCGCCATCCACGCCGACGCAGTCGTAGGTCGTGGCCGTGCCCATGTCCACGACGACCGCGGGTGCGCCGTAGAGCCGCTGGGCGGCCAGCGCGTTGACGATCCGGTCCGGGCCCACCTCGCCGGGGCGGTCCACGCGGATGGCGATGGGGATCGTGCCGGGGGCGGCCACGAGGATCGGGATGCCGCGCCGGTTGGCGACGGCCTCCACCAGCGCGGTCTGCGACGGCACCACGGAGACGAGCACCGCCCCGCTCGCGCCGTCGAGGCTCCGGCCGTCGAGCGCGAGGAGGCCGTCCAGCAGCAGCTCGAGCTCATCCGCCGTGGTGGCGCGGTGCGTCCCGGCCCGGCGGGTTCCGACGATCGAGCCACCCTCCACGAGACCAAGCGTGATGTTCGTGTTGCCGATGTCGATGGCGAGCAGCATGCGACGATCATACGTGCGAGCTGCGCGCGGCGACCACGCTGTGCCGTACCGAGGTTCGCCTTGCCGGAGCGAAGACCGGTTGGACATGGCCCGGAGTCGCGGGACGCTGCGAACCACACCGTCCCGCAACCGGTCCGGTCCGTTAGCATTTGGGCCTGGTCGCAACGTCCCGGGATGGCGGAGCGGCGAGCCGCTGCCAGCCCCCCACAGCACGCACTGGGAGCCCATCGTGGCGAGCGAACCGCCCGCGAAGTTCTTCGTCAACCAGGGTGTCGTGACCAGCCGGACCGACGTCCAGCACGTCCTGCGCCCGATCCTCAAGCAGACCGTCACCTACCGGTTCTACCGGGGACGGGATCTCGTCGCGCACGGGACCGGGTGGGTGGAGCGCATCGTTGCCGACGAGCCCGAGATGTCGACGTACTTCACGCCGATCTCGATCTCGGTCAACGTGGACTCCTTCGAGCACCTGGAGTTCGAGACCCGCCCCGACCAGCTCCTCGTGTACACCCTGGTCCAGGGCGACGAGCGGGTCGTCATCGAGTTCACGCCCGGTGCGGGTGGCGACGGAGAGGGACCCTCGGCGCCACGCCAGCTCGAGTTCGACATGGATGGCTTCGTGCAGATGGAGCTCACCGGCCTCGAGGGACCCGAGGAGTAGCGGGGGGACCGGAGAACCAGCGAGGGAGCCGTCCGCTCCGCCCACGACGCCGGGCTACCGACCTCGCTCGCCCCGAACGTACGGGATGCCGAGGGCGGCCGGCGCCCCGATCCGCTTGCGCATCGCCTCGCGCGACCCGACGACGAGCGCAATGAGCACGAGCGCGTAGGGGAGCATGTCGAGGAAGAACGTGTTCGGGTGGTACTGGTAGAACGGGTTCGCCAGGCCGAGGATCGTGGGCGGCAGCTGCATCGACAGCGTGAGCTGGACGACCGCGCCGAACAGGTAGGCGCCCGCCGCGGCCCGGAACGGCGACCACTGGGCGAAGATGACGAGCCCGACGGCGATCCAGCCGCGCCCGTTCACGGTGAGCGAGCCGAACCAGCCCGGTTGGACGGCGAGCGTGATCGTCGCTCCGGCCAGGCCGGCCAGCATCCCGCCCGCGAACACGTACCGGTACCTGGTCGCGAACACGTTCACGCCCAGCGCGTCGGCGGCCGCCGGTTCCTCGCCCACCGACCGCAGGTGGAGGCCCGGTCGCGTCCGGTTGATCCAGTACCAGGTTGCGGGCACCAGCAGGTAGCCGACGTAGACAAGGATGCTCTGCTCGGTGAACGCGATCCGACCGAGCACCGGGATCTCCGAGAGCAGCGGGATCGAGAAGCGGGGCAGGAGGGAGATCGCCCCCGCCTTGCTGAGCCCCTCCCCGAGCACGCGCGCCAGGCCGGTTCCGAGGAACGTGAGGGCCAGCCCGGAGACGACCTGGTCGGCGCGGAACGTGATCGTGATGATCGCGTGGAGGAGGCTGAGGAGCCCGCCCGCGAGCATCGCGGCCACGACGCCCAGCCACGGGTTGCCGGACGACACGGCGGTGGCATAGCCCACGACGGCGCCAAGGAGCATCATCCCTTCGACGCCCAGGTTGATGACCCCGGATCGCTCGGCGAGGATCTCGCCCACGGCCGCGAACAGGAGGATCGTCCCAACCGCGATCCCGGCCGCCGCGATCAGCTCGAGGTCCACGCTATCGCTCCACGCCGGCGACTGCGCCCGCAGACGACAGGCGGCGGACGATGCTGACCCGGTAGCGCAGGAAGACCTCGCTCGCGATCAGGCAGAACAGGATGATCCCCTGGATCATCGCCGGCACACCCGAGGGCTGGATCTCGCGGCCGGCGAGGATGAGCGCCCCGAACAGGATTGCGACCGGCACGACCCGCAGTGGGTGGAACTTCGCCAGGTAGGCGACGATGATCGCCGTGAAGCCGTAGCCGGGCGAGAAGTTGTCCTGGAGGCGGTGCACGACGCCCGAGACCTCCGTCATCCCCGCGATCCCCGCCAGGCCTCCGGACACGGCGAACACGAGCAGGATGTTCCGTGAGATCCGGATCCCGGCGTACTTCGCGGCTCGAGGGCTGTCGCCGATGAGCCGGATCTCGTAGCCCCACGCGCTGCGCTCGACGATGAGCCAGACCACCACCGCCGCCACGAGCGCGACGACGAACCCGCCATGGACCGTCAGACCGCTGAACGCGGGGTATGCGTCCGCGAGGTCGTCGAGGCGGGGGAGCCATGCCTCGACGGGGAACTGCGCCGTCATCTGGAACCCCCCCTCGGTCCATGGCCCGAACACCCAGTACTGGATCCAGGCGAGGGCGATGAAGTTGAGCATCAGGGTGGCGATGATCTCGTTGACACCAAAGCGCGCCTTGAGGATCCCCGGGATCAGGCCCCACGCGGCCCCGCCGAGGAAGCCCGCGACCAGCATGACCGGCAGGACCACGAACCCCGGCGTCCCGGCCGGCAGGAGTGGAGCCAGGACCACGGCGCTGGCCGCCCAGGCACCGAGGTGCAGCTGGCCTTCCGCACCGATGTTCCAGAGCCGCATCCGGAAGGCGAGGGCACAGGCGAGGCCGGTCAGGATGAGCGGGGTGGACTTGACGAGCGTGTCCGAGATGGCGCCGACGCTGCCCAGGGACGAGCCGACGATGTGGACGTAGACCCGGATCGGGTCGGCGCCCACGATGGCCAGGATGAGCCCCGAGATGACGAGCGCGACGATCAGGGCGCCCGCCGTCAGGGCCGGCGACAGCCAGCGCGACGTCTCGAGTCGCGGCTCGAGGCTCAGCGTGTACGGCAGGCCGCCACGACAGAATCGTCATCCCGCGCCTCCGTCGGTCGCAGGCTCCGGCGCGTGGTCGCCGCTCGTGCCGCCCGTCATCAGCAGGCCGATCCGGGCGATATCGGTATCCGCGGCGTCGGTGATCCCGGCGATCCGTCCTTCGTACAGCACGGCAACCCGGTCCGAGAGCGCGAGGATCTCGTCGAGATCCTCCGAGATGAGGAGGATCGCAGCGCCCGCGGCCCGCCGCTCGAGGAGCAGCCGGTGGGCCAGCTCGACCGCGCCCACGTCCAGCCCGCGGGTGGGCTGGACGGCGATCATCAGGCGCGGCTCGGACTCGATCTCGCGCGCCAGGATCAGGCGCTGGATGTTGCCCCCGGAGAGCAGGCGGGCCTGGGTCTCGATCGATGGAGCCACGATGTCGTAGCCGTCCTTCAGCTGGCTGGCGGCGGCCCGGGCCGCGCCCATGTCGATCGTCCAGCCGTGCCCGATTGGCGAGGCGCGGTAACGCTTCATGATCAGGTTGTCGACCAGCGACAGGTTCGGCGCGGTACCGACGCCGGTTCGGTCTTCGGGCACGTGCGCCACGCCGCGCTGGATCGCCTTGCGGACCGGCCGGTTGGCGATGTCCTCGCCACCGACCAGGACGCGACCACGGCACGGGCGCAGGCCGGTGATGACCTCGGCCAGCTCGCTCTGGCCGTTGCCCGCGACGGCTGCGATGCCGACGATCTCGCCGGCGCGGACCTCGAGCGAGACGCCGCGCAGGGCGGGCACTCCCTTGTCGCCGTCCGCCTCGACCTGCTCGAGGGCGAGCACGGTGTCGCCGGGGGGCATCGGCGTGCGCTCCAGGCTCTCGAGGATCTCGCGGCCGACCATCAGCGTGGCGAGCTGGGCCTGCGTGGCGCCCGCCGCAGGCAGCGACGCGGCCGTGACCTTCCCCCTGCGCATGACGGTGATCCGGTCCGCGATCGAGAGGACCTCGCCGAGCTTGTGGCTGATGAACACCACGCTGCGCCCTGCCGCCGTCATCGACCGCAGCGTCCGGAACAGGTCGTCGATCTCCTGCGGCGCCAGGACCGCCGTCGGCTCGTCCATGATCAGGACCCGGGCGCCGCGATACAGCACCTTGAGGATCTCGACCCGCTGTCGCTCGCCGACGGACAGCTGCCAGACCCTCGCCCGCGGGTCGACGCTCAGGCCGTGCTCCTCCGCGAGGCGGCCGATCTCGGCGTCGTAGCGGCCGAGGTCGAGCCGGAAGCGTGGCTGGTCGAGGCCGATGATGACGTTCTCGGTGACGGTCATCGACGCGACCAGCGTGAAGTGCTGATGGACCATCCCGAGGCCGGCGGCGATCGCGTCCCGCGGGGAGCGGAACGCCATCGGCCGCCCGTCGATGAGGATCTCCCCGGCATCGGGCTGGTACAGCCCGTCGAGGATGTTCATCAGCGTGCTCTTCCCGGCGCCGTTCTCGCCGAGGAGGGCATGGACCTCGCCGGTCGCGAGGGCGAAGTCGACGCCGTCGTTGGCGACGACGCCCGGGAACCGCTTGACGATGCCGCGGAGCTCGACGGCCGGCACCGGTCCGGCGACGGCCGTCGGTCGCTGCCCGCTCACCGGGGTGCGGTCAATGCCGGAGGGCGCCTGGTGCACGCGGTCGCACCCTCCGGCATCGAGGTTCCTTGCGCCTAGTTGCCGAGCTTCGGCAACTCGGCCGTGATGCCCTCGTTCCACCAGTACATGCAGGTTGTGCACTCGGAGCCGGGGGCGCCGGGCGGGAACTGGTCGAGGTCGGACTGCTGGAGCTTCTTGCCTTCGGCGAGGAGGGTCTTGCCGGTGTTGTCCACGATCGGGCCGGGGAACACGATGTCGAACCGCCCGGTGCTGCTCTTGAGCATCGTCGCGAGCGTGTCCTTCACCAGCTTCAGGTCGGCTTCCGGCAGGGTGGCCACGCCCTTGCGCAGCGTCTCGCCCTCCATGAAGCCCAGCAGGCCCATGGCGCCGGCGTCGGCGTCGAAGTACTCGTAGCCGGCCTTATAGGTCTTGGCCTTGACCTGCTCCGCGATCCGGCTGTACTCCGGACCCCAGATCCAGTACGGGGCGGTCAGACAGGCGTCCACCTTGCAGGAGGCCGGGTGGTCATACGTGATGCCCCACTTGCCCTTCTCCTGCGCGACGTCGGCGACGGCACCCGTGTCCGCGCCGGTGAAGACAACCTGGGCTCCGGCGTCGAACAGGGCGGTGGCGCCGGCCTTCTCCTTGATCGGGTCGTGCCAGGTGTTGATGAACACGACGTCCATCGTGCACTCGGGGCAGGTCTCCTTGACGCCGCGCATGATCGCGTTGCCCAAGCGGAGCTCCTCGGGGATCGGGAACGTGGCCATGTACCCGACCTTCGGGTTGCCGTCGGCCTTCGCGCGCGAGCCGGCGAGCATGCCGGCGAGGTACTTCATGGTCTCCATCGCGCCGAAGAAGTTGCCGAAGTTCTTGCCGTTGCTCTTGTACCCGGTCAGGTGGAGGAACGTCTGGTCGGGGAACTCGGTGGCGACGGTCTCCATCGGGTCCATGTACCCGAAGGACGTGCCGATGATGAAGTTGAAGCCCTTGCGCCCGAGCGACCGGAAGGTCTGCTCGGAGTCGGCACCCTCGGGCACGTTCTCGATGTACGCGATGTGGGTGTTGTCGACGTTCTCGCACAGGTACTGGAGGCCCTCGTAGTGGGCCTGGCTCCAGCCGCCGTCGTCATGCGGTCCGATGAGGACCATGGCGACGTTGAACTTGCCCTCCACGGCCTCGGGGATCTGGGTGCCCGCCGCGGCACCCGCGACACAGCCCGTGGCCGACGAAGCCGCCTCCGACGCCGCCGGGCTCGAGGCTGCCTGTGAGCATCCACCGAGCACCAGCGATCCCGCCATCAGCAATGCCAGGACCCGCCCAGTTCGACCGACCATCGATAGCTCTCCTCACTCGCGGGACGCGGCTTGGCACACGCAGGACCGCGCGACACGCCCCGCCGTCGGTCGTCGTGCTAGGCCGCCATCATAGGCTGCATCGGCGGCCGCGAAGTCACGCGCGCGTCGCCATCGGGATGCCGTGTGGTTGCGGCCCGACCGCGTCGTCTCCGCCCGGCCGACGGCGCTCGGGCTACCATCGCTCACGATGTTCCAACGCACCGAGCTGCCCGCGGGGCCGCGCGTCATCTCCGCCCGTCTCCCGGGCTCCCGATCCGTCGCCGTCGCCGCGTACGTGCTGGCCGGGTCGCGCCTGGAGTCGACCTCGGAGGCCGGCGTCGCGCACTTCATGGAGCACCTCACGTTCAAGGGCACGGCCCGCTACCCGTCGAGCCGGGCGATCAGCGAGGCGGTCGAGGGCGTGGGCGGGTCCGCGAACGCCGCGACGGACCGCGAGTCCACCGTCTACTGGGCCCGCGTCCCGCGCCGCGAGGCCGCCAGGGCGATCGACGTCCTGGGCGAGCTCGTCGTGCGTCCCCGCCTGACCGACGCCGACATCGACCAGGAGCGGACGGTCATCGTCGAGGAGATCCGCTCGTACCTCGACGACCCGGCCGAGTACTGCCAGATGCTGATCCAGACCGCCGTCTTCGGGGACGGGCCGCTGGGTCGCGAGATCTGCGGCGACGAGGCAGGGATCCGTTCCCTGCCGGCGGCCGCGATCCACGACTTCTGGGGCGCGCTGTACCGGCCGTCGAACACGGTCGTCGCCGTGGCGGGGGACCTCGAGCACGACGAGGTGGTGGACCTGGTTGCGGCGGCGTTCGGGTCCGGGGACGGGGTCGTGCCGACGGCACCGGCCGCGCCCGCGCTCCCGGCGGGACCGCGGGTGCTGACCGGCAAGCGCGACACCTCGCAGGCGCAGCTGTCGATCGCCCTGCCGGGCCTCGGCCGGGACCACGCGGACGCCTGGAACCTCGCGGTCCTCAACGCCGTGCTGGGCGACGGCATGTCGAGCCGCCTGTTCCTGGGCGTGCGCGAGGAGCTGGGGCTGGCCTACGACGTCTCGTCGGGCGTCGTGGAGTACGCCGACGCCGGTGCCATCGAGATCTCGGCCGGCGTGGACCCGGCGCAGCTGCCGGCGGCGATCGAGGCGATCCTGGCCGAGCTCGTGCGGCTGGTGGACGAGCCGGTTGCCGCCGAGGAGCTGGCGAAGGCGAAGGCGTACCTCTCGGGCGGCCTGGAGCTGCGGATGGACGACACGCGCCATCTCGCGTCGTGGATCGGCGGGCAGGAGGCGCTCCACGACCGCGTGTACACGCTGGACGATGCGCTCGCCGCCGTCGAGGCCGTGCGCTCCGAGGACATCCAGCGGCTCGCGGGCGTCCTGTTCCGGGACGATGCGCTGCGGATGGCGGTGGTGGCGCCGGGGCGCTACCTCCGCGGGCTGGATCGTCACCTGCGGCTCGCGCGATGAGGGCGCGCAGCCGACGGCCGGACCCGGACGACGAGCTGGCGGCCGCTGACGAGGATCCGGTGGCAGTCGAAGGCTCGATCGAGGTCGTCGATCCGGTATCGGGCTGGACGAGCGGCCGAACGAGCCGCGACACCGAGCCCGTGGCCGACACCGAGCCCGTGGCCGACACCGAGCCCGCTGGCCGACACCGAGGCCCGCGGCCGACACCGAGCCCGTGGCCGACACCGAGCCGCGCGGCCGACACCGAGCCCGGCCGACCGACGCAGCCGACGCGACGAGCGAGGAGCCCGGCCGACGAGCGATCTCGCTCCGCCTCGCGCGGCTGCACCTGCGCATGGGGCTGCTCGCGCTGGCACGCGCGGAGCTCGAGGCGAACGCCGGGCGTGGATCGCTCGATGAGCTCGCGCTGTTGGACCTCGCCGAGGCGCGCTGGCGCACCGGCGACCTCGCAGGCGCGGGCGAGGCGGCCAACGCGACCCTCGGCCGTGGCGCCGAGGATCCGCTGGCCTATGTGATCGCGGCCGAGGCCATCGCCGGGGTCGGGCGACCCGCCGAGGCGCGACGCCTGGCCGCCCGTGCGCTCGAAGGCGAGGGCCTGTCGCTCGATGAGGTCTTCGCCGGCATGCCGCGCAGCCTCATCTGGCCGGGCGACGCGCCGATCGATGACGACGCCCCGCCCCTGGCCGGGCACCGGACACGGGCGGTCGACGACGACCAGTCGCCCGCCTCGGCCGCCGCGGCGGAGGCCTTCGCCGGTGGGCGCGCCGCGCTCGCCGCGGGGAACGTCGCGCTCGCGTCCCTGCGCCTCGGCGTGGCCATCCGCCTGGAGCCCAAGTTCGCCCAGGGCGTGCTGACCGCGATCGGCGGACGGGCGTCGGAGCCGTACCTGGCGCTCGTCGCTGGCGATGCGCTGCGCCTGCTGGGCCGCGAGCATGAGGCCCTCGCGGCTTTCGACCGCGCCCGGGGCAAGGAGCCCACACCCGAACCGGTCGACGTCACGACGCTCTGGCCGGACGACGACGAGGTCTGACCGCGGCGGCGCCGGAGACGTCGGCAATGCGGCGCTCTCGCGTGCCAGCGGCGCGCCCGCGGTCGCGCTACCCTGTTCCTCCACCCGACCACCCCGCGATCCGGCGCGCCCGGCATCGCCCCAGATCCGAGGCTCAAGCTCCCATGGCGGAACTCCAGCGCACCCTCCTCCTCGTCAAGCCCGACGGCGTCCAGCGCCAGCTCGTGGGCCGGGTCATCACCCGGTTCGAGGAGCGAGGCCTCAAGATCGTCGGCCTCAAGCTGGTCCAGGTCGACCGCGCGCTGGCCGAGCAGCACTACGCCGTCCACAGCGAGAAGCCGTTCTTCCGGGGGCTCGTGGACTTCATCACCTCGGGTCCGCTCGTGGCCGCCGCCCTCGAGGGCCCGAACGCCATCGCCATCGTCCGGGCCATGAACGGAGCAACGCGGCCGCACGAGGCCGCCCCGGGCTCGATCCGCGGCGACCTCGCCGTCGAGACCGCCCAGAACCTGGTCCATGCGTCGGACAGCCCCGAGAACGCCGCCGCGGAGCTCGCCCTGTGGTTCCGCCCCGAGGAGCTGATCAGCTACGAGCGGGAGATCGACCGCTGGGTGCTCGCCCCTGCGGAGTAGACGCAGCGGTCAGTCGCTGCCCGGCCCGAGGATGATCGGCGCCGGCTCTGCGGCTGCGTCCGCGATGCCCAGCGCTCCCCAGCTCGCCAGGGCGCCGAGGATCGCCAGGGCGAGGACGGCCGCCGGACAACAGCTCCGTTCGGTTCCGCCGCAACGCGGCGGCGAGCCGCTGCCCGGCGAGCGCGGCCCGCTCTGCACCCGCGGCCGCCGTCGCAGTCACCGAAACGGTCGTGGTCGGTGCCGCTGCGGCCGCGACGCCCGCCACGCCCGCCACGCCCGGCCCGGCCGCGACTTGCTGCCCGGCTCCGGCGCCCCGCTCGGCGGAGCACCCCTGCGTGGCCTCCGCCCCGATCTCCGCAGCCCTCCAGCTCCACCGGCAGCGACTCGGCCTGACGCCGGCGGCGGCCCATCCGCTCCGGCGCGGTACGGTCCACCCGGCTGGTCACGCGGCCGGCGCCCACGGCGAGGAGGCGAAGGTAGGTCGGCAGGGTCAGGAACCCGGCCAGCAGCAGCAGGCCGCTCCACGGCTCTTCGGCGACCAGTGTCGCCAGCGAGCTCCGCGAGTCGAACGCCACCCAGCCGGGCAACCCGAACGTCGCGAGCGCCGTGATCGCCAGCGCGAGAGCCAGCAGGGGTGAGCGCCGCGCCCACCCGCGCAGGTCGGGGACGCTGCGGGTCTCGAACCGGTCCTCGGTCACGGCGGCCCACGCCGCGAGCGCGCTCTTGGACGCGGCCAGCACGATCACCCATGCCCGTCCGGGACCCCAGGCGGCGGGGTCCATCGCGGCGATCGCGAGCAGGAGCAGCCCGGAGTCGGCGACCACGAGGTAGCCGGTCACGCGTCGGATGTCGTCGTGGAGCCAGGCGGCCAGCGAGGCGCCCACAAGCGTCAGCACTGCCAGGACCACCAGCACGGTCCGCTCGCCGGCGAGCGGCAGCGCGAGCGGCGCGATCAGCCGGTCGACGGCAGCGAAGGCGACCACGGTCAGCGGGACTGCGATCCAGGCGAGGAGGAGCGGGAGCGTCTCGGGCGGCACCAGGTCGGTGAGCCTCGAGACCCGTACGTGGAACGGCAGCATGCCCCAGCGGCCCGCGACCGCGAGGCCGACCGCCACGGTGAGCAGCCCCAGCGCCGGCCCGGCCACGGAGCCCGCGCTGCTCGGCGGCGACATCGGACCCGACGCCACTCGCGATCAGCGCCAGGCGCGCGGCGATCGGGACGACGGCGATCACGGCCAGCAGGACCGCGCCCGCGACCAGGGTCACCCGAAGCTCGCGTGCCGCGGCCGCAACCGCCGCCGGGCCCTCGACCGCCAGGATCACGATCAGGGCGGCGAGGCCGGTCGCCGCCGCGGCGCCCGCGCCCACGCCGAGGTCCGCCGACGCCATGGCCACCGTGCCACCCGTGATGGCGGCGAGGGTTGCCGGGAGGAGGCCCCGGAGCCGCGCCAGGCCTCCCAGCAGCCATGCCATGAAGACGAGGACGAGGCTCTCGAGGCCCCACAGGCCGACCACGAGCCGCAGGAAGTCCGTGGTGACCAGGTGCGCGTCGAACAGGCCGGTGATCGGCTGCCCGGTGTCGGTGAGGCGGGCCGGCCGCAGGACGAACGCGTCGGCCGTGATGACCAGCAGCGCGAGCACCCCCGCTGCCACGCCCGCGCGCGCGGCGCGCCCGCCCCGGGGGAGTCCCCACATGGCGATGCTAGTCCCCAGGGCGCCGACGACGAGGAGCAGCAGGAGGCGCATCGATCAGGAGTCCGCGAGCCGGTGCGCGTCGTCCGCTGCCCGGTGGCGGATTGCCGCGTCCGGCCGGAGCGCGTCGCGGATCACGAGGTCACCACCCCGACGGATCGAAGCGGCGATCACCGCGGCCACGCCCGCGCCGGCGAAGGCCGCGATCAGCGCCCCGCCGAGCTCCGTCACGCTATCGAGGCGAACCTCCAGCGCGTTGGCCACGAGGCCGGCCGCCGAGAGCAGCAGCAGCAGCCCGACGCCGAGGCGGAGCGTGTCCCGGGCCAGCACGACCTGGGGCACGGCGAGCGCCGTCAGGGCCAGGGCTGCGCCGAGCGCCGCCTGGGGGACGATGGAGCCTGCAAGCAGCGCCTGGGCCAGGCCGCCGCTCCCCGGTCCCTCCGGGGTGCCGCCGTCCAACGCCGCTCCCAAGGTGCCGACCGCCAGCCACCCGGCCGCGAATGCGGCCGTCGCGATCGCCGCGGACCCGACCCAGCCGGTGGTCGCTGCCGGCATGGCGGCGGGCGCCCCGCGCAGCGAGATCCAGACGAGGTAGATGCCCAGCGTTGTCCCGGCCAGCCGTGCGCCCAGGCCCAACGGGCCGGGAAGCGGGTCGGCGATGTACGCAGCGCCCACCGCCGCGAGCAGCAGCCCGAGGACCGCCAGGCGCGGCGTGGCCGCCGCCACGGCCGCGACCGCACCGGCCACGACGAGGACCGCAAGAGTGACGAGGACGGGTGTCACGGCTCGGCCGGCCGCCCGTCAGGGCGCCGCTGGGACGTCGGGGTAGGTGGGCGTCTGGAGGATCTGGAAGGTGTTGATCGGCCAGTAGCGCAGGAATGCCCGGCCGACCACGTCGGAGACGCCGATGGGGCCGAAGAGGCGCGAGTCCGCGGACTTCTGGCGATGATCGCCCATCACGAACAGCTGGCCCTCGGGGACGACCCAGCTGGTCTGGTCCGGGGACACCTCCGTGGGCTCGTTGACACCCGCGTCGTTGGCGTAGGTGTACGGCTCGTCGAGGGCGACGCCGTTGATGTAGACGAGGCCGTCGTCCCTGACCTCTACGGTGTCGCCCGGCTCGCCGATGACCCGCTTGATGAACGGCGTGGGGTCGCTGGTCCAGGTCTCGGGCGGGTTGAACACGACGATGTCACCGCGGTTGTAGGCGTCCCAGCGCGGGGTGAGCTTGTCGACCAGCACGTACTGCCCCGGTTCCAGGGTCCGCTCCATCGAGTTCTGCTGCACCTGGTAGGGCTGCGCGATGAATGTCTGGATGACGAAGAAGATGACGAGGGTGAGGACCAGGGTCTCGACGACCTCGAACAGACACCCCAGGCTGGATCGACGGTTCACGAGCGGGGAGTATAGGGGTCGGGGGCTCTGCGCCCGGGGATCGCGTGCGGGGGACTGGGTCTGCGGCCGTCGGCGGGTAGGGCCGTCTGGCCCGGGAGGACCGGTCCGGGAGTCGAATGCATAGGCTCCATGGGTCTCTGCATCCCATCCACCAGGGCCCGGAAGTCGTTTGACCCGTGCGAACGCGCACGCATACACTCTGCCGGCCGACGCGGCGGTTCCCCTGCGTTCCGAACCCCCGTTGGCGACGTGCCCACGTCAGGCGCGGGTGCCCGCGCTCCCGCCCGGCGTTCGCTCGACGAGACAACGACGGATCACCGGTGTTCCGAACCCTGGGTAGGAGGCTCTGCAGACGCTGATGGGCAAATCAACGCTCTACTGGATCATCCCGATCGCGGGCATCGCCGCGATCCTGTTCGCGGCCTACCTGGCCCGCGACGTCATGTCGCGCGATACCGGGACGCAGGCCATGGTGGACGTGGCCGACACGATCCGCGAGGGCGCCGACGCGTTCGTCAAGCGCCAGTACACGACGATCGCCGTGCTCGCCGTGGTCGCGTCCGTGATCATCGGCGTCGTCATCGCGCTGGTCGAGACGCCGGCGGTGGCCGACGTGCCATCTCTGGCCGGCCTCCCGATCGGCGTCCTGACGGCGATCGCGTTCCTCGTCGGCGCGGGCTGCTCGATGCTCTCGGGCATCATCGGCATGACCATCAGCGTGCGCTCGAACGTGCGCACCGCGTCCGCCGCGCGCCGGAGCCTCGTCGAGGCGGTCCAGGTCGCGATGCGCGGCGGGGCCGTCTCCGGGTTCCTCGTCGTCGCCCTGTCGCTGCTCGGCGTGTGGCTCGTGTTCACGCTGTTCCAGGTCTTCGTCGGCGACGTCACGGTCGAGGAGGCGCCGTTCCTCATCGTCGGCTTCGGGTTCGGTGCGAGCTTCGTGGCCCTGTTCGCCCAGCTGGGCGGCGGCATCTACACCAAGGCCGCGGACGTGGGCTCCGACCTCGTGGGCAAGGTCGAGAAGGGCATCCCCGAGGACGATCCCCGCAACGCGGGCGTGATCGCCGACCTCGTGGGCGACAACGTCGGCGACTGCGCCGGCCGCGGCGCGGACCTGTTCGAGTCCACCGCCGCCGAGAACATCGGCGCCATGATCCTGGGCGTCGCGGTGTTCAAGATCGCGACCGACCTGGGCTGGCCGAACCCCTCGGCCTGGATCTTCTTCCCGCTCGTCGTCCGTGCCTTCGGGCTCTTCGCCACCATGATCGCGATGTTCTTCATCCGCGGCAAGGAGACCGAGAACCCGATGAACATCCTCAACCGCGGCTACTGGGTCACGACCCTGCTGTCCGTGGTGGGGCTCGCGTTCGTGACCAACCAGATGATGCAGACCACCGACGGCGCCTCGGCCAACGGCCTCCCGGTCTGGGTCTGGTTCTTCTTCGCCGGCATCGTCGGCCTCGCGACCAGCATCGCGTTCGTCTACATCACGCAGTTCTACACGGCCGGCGGGTTCCGCCCGGTCCGCGAGATCGCCGAGGCGTCCCGGACCGGCCCGGCGACCAACATCATCAGCGGCACCGCCGTCGGCTACGAGACCACGGCCGTGACCGCACTGACCATCGGTGTCGCGCTGATCGCCAGCCACTGGCTGGGTGCGCAGGCCGAGCTGTACAACAGCAACGGAGTGAACGTCGGCGGCATCTTCGGCACGGCGGTCGCGACCATGGGCATGCTCATGACGACCGCCTACATCCTCGCCATGGACACCTTCGGCCCCATCACGGACAACGCCGGCGGCATCGCCGAGTTCTCCCGGGCCGAGGCCGGCGCCCGCGAGATCACGGACAAGCTCGATGCCGTGGGCAACACCACCAAGGCCCTCACCAAGGGCTACGCGATCGCCTCGGCATCGCTGGCGGCCTTCCTCCTGTTCTCCGCCTACATCGACAAGGTCAACCTGATCCTGGGCAACCAGATCGCGGCGGGCGTGCCTGGCGTGGAGCTGCTCAACTCGGTCAACATGGCCGACGTCAACGTGTTCGTCGCCGCGTTCATCGGCGCGATGCTCGTCTACTTCTTCAGCAGTCTCGCGATCCGCGCGGTCGGCACGACGGCGCAGTCGATCATCGTCGAGGTGCGTCGCCAGTTCCGCGAGATGCCCGGGATCATGGACTACACCCAGCGCCCGGACTACGCACGGGTGGTGGACATCACCACGCGGGCCGCACTGCGCGAGATGGTGGCCCCGGGCATGGTGGCCGTGATCACGCCGATCCTCGTCGGCGTCCTGCTCGGCTACGAGGCCGTCGCGGGCTTCCTGATGGTCGGCACCATCGCGGGCGTCCTGCTCGCCACCGTCCTCAACAACGGCGGCGGCGCCTGGGACAACGCCAAGAAGTACATCGAGTCCGGCAACCTCAAGGACGAGGACGGCAACGTGCTCGGCAAGGGCAGCGATGCCCACGCGGCCGCGGTCGTCGGCGACACCGTGGGCGACCCGTTCAAGGACACCGCCGGCCCGTCGCTGCATGTCCTCGTGAAGCTCATCGCGACGATCACGCTCGTCCTCGCTCCACTCTTCATCCGGTAGGCCGCGCCACCTGACGGGCTATGCCGTTGTTGCCGCCTGCGGGCGCTCGCTCACGCACGGCGGGGTGCGCTCGCTGCGCGTCCTCGGCGGCGCCCAGGCCTGGCCGCGTCATCCGGCGCGGCCAGGAGATGTGATGGAGCAGATCCTCCAGGCGCTGGTCATGGGGATCGCCCAGGGGCTCACCGAGTTCCTGCCGATCTCCTCGTCCGGCCACGCCATCCTGCTCCCGTACCTGCTGGGCTGGGACGACGCATTCATCGAGTCGCTGGCGTTCTCCGTCGTGCTCCACGCCGGCACGCTGGCTGCGCTGCTCGTCTACTTCCGCGAGGACTGGGCGAGGCTCGTGCCCGCCTTCTTCGCGGGGTTGCGGGACCGCTCGTTCCGGGACGACCGGGACCGTCGGCTCTCGTGGCTGCTGTTCCTGTCGACTGTCCCGGCAGCGGCCATCGCCTTCCTGCTCAACGACCTCGCCGAGGGGTCGTTCCGCCAGGCCGGCCTCGTGGCGGTGACGCTCGTGATCGGGGCCGGGATCATGTGGACGGCCGACCGTTGGGGTCCGCGCACGCACACCATCGACCGACTCACGTCACGCGGGGCGCTGGGCATCGGGCTCGCCCAGGCGCATCGCCCTGGTCCCGGGCATCAGCCGGTCCGGCATCTCCATGTCAGCGGGGCTCTTCGCCGGCCTCGATCGGGCCGACGCCGCCCGCTACAGCTTCCTGATGGCGACGCCGATCACGGCGATGGCCGTCGCCTGGGAGACCCTCAAGATCCTGCGCGGCGAGGTCGGCGGCGCCGAGCCGATCACCCTGGTCGTGGGTGTCTTCGCGTCCTTCGGGGCGGGAATCCTCGCGATCTCCGTGCTGCTGCGCTACCTGCGCACGAACTCGTTCACCATCTTCGTCGTCTACCGCCTGGTGCTGGCCGCCATCGTCGTGGTGGCCTTCCTGGCCCGGTAGCGTCCCGGAGGCATCCTCGTGGAGGTCATGAAGCAGCTTCGCCAGCGGGCGATCCGCGACCTGGTGGAGCAACGGCCGATCCGGACCCAGCAGGAGCTGGCCGCCGCGCTGCGGGAGCGTGGCTTCCGTACGACCCAGGCCACGATCTCGCGGGACGTCGCGGAGCTGGGTCTCGTGAAGTCCAGCCGCAACGGGACCCAGGCCTACGCGCTCCCGCCGCGACTCCGCGAGGCGGACGCAAGCGGCGAGGAGCGCATCCGCCGCCTGCTGCGCGAGATGCCCGTCGACATCCGCGAGGCGGGCACGATGCTGGTGCTGCGCACGCTGCCCGGATCCGCGCACCCCCTCGCCGCGGCGATGGACCGTGCACGCTGGCCCGAGGTCGCTGGTTCCATCGCCGGCGACGACACGGTGTTCGTGGCCTTCTCGGACCGTGGTTCGATGGGGCGCGTCCGGCGGCGCCTGGAGCAGCTGGCCGAGATCCCGGAGTAGAGGATCGCGCCGCGTCGGAGAGCTGGGGTCTGGAGATGCCTGATTGACCGACGGTGCCTCGAGGTGCGCCGCTCCTCCGGTTCTGAGCCCGCGACGTGCATGCGGCGCAACGTTCCCCGGCCGTCGTGCTGTCAGCCTGCGTCGCCAGCAAGGTCGCTGCGTCCGTGAGCAACGAGTTCCTCCCGATCGTGCTCTCGGCCTGCATGCCGCACACGCCGGCGGCACGAGGACCAAGGATCCTTGCGTGGCATGCAAGCACCTGCGCGCCCGGCGGACGCGGAGTTGGCCGCCGGGATGGCCGCGCTACGTCAACTGCTGCACCCGCCCCGCTTTGACGATCCGGGCCTTCGCCGATACCATTCGGCCCGATCCGTGACCCTCGGCGGCGCATGAACGGCGCCCCGGGGTCCTTTTGTTCAAACCGACCCAGCGGCGGCACCAGCAGGTGCCGGTTCCGCGCCTCGGGGGTCTCGCCCGCGTGAACACCAAGACCACGTACATCAGCAGGGATGGCCTGGACAAGCTGCGCGCCGAGCTCGCGGAGATGACGAACGTCCGGCGGCCCGAGATTGCCCAGCGGATCCACGACGCCAAGGAGCACGGCGACCTGTCCGAGAACGCCGAGTACGAGGACGCCAAGAACGAGCAGGCCTTCGTCGAGGGACGCATCCAGACCCTCGAGACGATGATCAAGAACGCCAGCCTGATCGACGAGCACACCTCGACCGACCACGTCCAGATCGGCTCGACCGTCAAGGTCAAGGGTGACGACGGCACCGAGACGTTCTCGATCGTCGGTTCCGCGGAGGCCAAGCCGGCCGATGGCCGGATCTCCAACGAATCACCCGTGGGCCGCGCCCTGCTCGGCCGCAGGAAGGGCGACAAGGTCGTCGTCAAGGTCCCCGCCGGCGACTTCGCCTACACGATCCTCGAGATCAAATAGCGGAGGGGGCAACGCCGCCATCGGGCGGCAGGGGCGACAGCCCGGAGAGGGAGGCACCTGACGTGGATTGGGCGGACGAGCTGGCAGCTAGCGTCGAGGGCCCGCAGGTCGTCAACGACTCCAAGACCCCGTCTGGCACCGTCCACGTCGGCAGCCTCCGCGGACCCGTCATCCTCGACGTGATCACGCGCGCCCTACGGGCCAGGGGTCTCGAGACCACGCTCCTCTACGGCGTGGACGACATGGACTCGATGGACGCGCAGGCGCTGCTCACGCCCGATGCCGTGGACCGCTACATGGGCGCGCCGCTGGCCCACATCCCGGATCAGGCCGGCGACTGTCACGCCTCGTATGCCCGCCACCACGCCCAGACGTTCATCGACGTCTTCGCCGGTCTCGGCATCCACCCGGACCGCTACTACTGGATGAGCGACATCTACCCCACCGGGCAGATGGACCCGTTCATCCGGACCGCCCTCGACCGCGCGGCCGTGGTGCGCGACATCTACCGTCGCGTGGCCAACGTCCAACATCCGGAGCACTGGCTCCCCCTCGGCGTGGTCTGCCCCGACTGCGGCAAGGTCGGCACGACGATCGCGTCCGACTGGGACGGCGAGACGGTGTCGGTCGCCTGTCGGCCGGACCTCGTGACCTGGGCCGCGGGCTGCGGCTGGACCGGCCGCATCGCGCCGTTCGGGGGGACCGCGAAGCTGCCCTGGAACCTCGAGTGGGCGGCCCAGTGGAGCCTGTTCGGCGTCACGATCGAGCCCAACGGCAAGGACCTCGCGACGGCCGGCGGGTCACGTGACCGGTCCGACGCCGTCGCCCGCGAGGTGTTCGATCGCCAGCCCCCGCTCAACTTCCCGTACGAGTTCCTCAACCTCGGCGGGCGGAAGATGTCCACCTCGAAGGGCGTGGGTGCCGCCGCGCACACGATCGGCCAGGTCATCCCGCCCGAACAGCTGCGCTTCCTGTTCGTCCGCAATCGCCCCGAGTCGGCCATCGAGTTCGACCCGCAGGGCACGGACGCCATCCCGCGCCTGTTCGACGAGTTCGACCGGCTCGCCGCCGCCACCGCCGGCCGCGAGGTGAAGGGCGAGCTCCCGTCGGGCCACGAGTCCATCTTCCGCTACTCGCTCCTCGATCCGGCCGCGGACCTCGCCCGTGCCGCGGACGCCTTCCGGCCGGCCTTCGCTCACCTGGCGCTCCTGGTCCAGGTCCCGGGCGTGGATGTCCACGCTCGCGTGGTCGCCGAGAAGGGATCCGCGCTGACGGAGGCCGAGGCGGCCGATCTCGAGGAGCGCCTGGCCGCCGTCAGCCGCTGGCTCGAGGCCTACGCACCGGACCGCGCCCGGATCGAGATCCGGCGCGACGCCCTGCCGCCCGAGGCCGGGCAACTGCGACCCGAGCAGCACGAGTTCCTCCATGAGCTCGCCCTCACCGTCCACCGTGACGCCCCGGCCTCCGGCGAGCAGTGGCAGACCGCGATCTTCGCCGTGGCCGCCGAGAACGGGCTCGACGCGAAGGCCGCCTTCAACGCGCTCTACCTGGCGTTTCTCGGCCGTTCCAACGGCCCCCGGGCGGGCTGGCTGCTGGCGAGCCTTGAGCGCGACTTCGTGATCGGCCGGCTGACCGAGGCCGGCGCCGCAGCCACCGGGGAGGCGACCGCATGAGTGTCGGCGTGCAGCGGCTCCGCGAGGAGCCGGACCGGATCCGCCAGGGCGCCATCGACAAGCGCGAGGATCCGGCGCTGGTGGACCAGGCCATCGAGGTCGACGCGCGCCGACGCCGGCTCCAGTCCGAGTCGGACGGCCGCAAGGCGGAGCGCAATGCGGTCTCCAAGCAGATCGGCGAGGCCATTCGCGGCGGCGCGCGCCCGGATGGACCTGAGGTGGCCCAGCTGCGTGCCGCCTCGACGGCGGCCGGCGTCCGGATCGACGAGATCGACGCCGAGCTGTCCGCGGCCGAGGCCGAGCTCGAGGAGCTGCTCCTGCGCATCCCCAACCCCGCGGACCCCGAGGTCCCGGTGGGCGGCGAGGATGCCAACGTCACGGTCCGGACATGGGGCGAGAACGGCAGCCGCGAAGTGTCGGCCGCGGATGGCACCACCTGGGAGCGCAGGCCCCATTGGGAGATCGGCGAGGCCCTCGACATCATCGACAACCCGCGCGGCGCGAAGATCGCCGGCTCCGGGTTCCCCGTCTACAAGGGCGCGGGCTCGCGGCTCCAGCGCAGCCTCATCTCCTGGTTTCTCGACGTCCACACCGCCGAGCACGGCTTCACCGAGGTCTGGCCGCCGGCGGTCGTGAACGCTGCGTCCGCGCGTGGCACCGGGCAGATCCCGGACAAGGAAGACCAGATGTATGTCGCCACGCGTGACGATCTGTACCTGGTCCCCACCGCCGAGGTCCCGGTCACCAACCTCCACCGCGACGAGATCCTCGAGGCCGCCCAGCTGCCCATCCGGTACGCGGCCTACTCGCCGTGCTTCCGGCGCGAGGCGGGCGCCGCCGGCAAGGACACGCGCGGCATCCTCCGCGTCCACCAGTTCGACAAGGTGGAGATGGTCCTGTTCGAGAAGCCGGAGGACAGCCCCGAGGCGCTGGAGTGGATGACCTCCCGTGCCGAGGTGCTGCTGCAGCGCCTCGGCCTGCCGTACCGGGTGCTCCTCATGAGCACCGGCGAGATGGGCTTCGTCCAGCGCAAGAAGTACGACCTCGAGGTCTGGGCACCGGGTGTGGAGCGCTGGCTGGAGGTCAGCTCCTGCTCCAACTTCGGCGACTACCAGGCGCGCCGGATGGCGATCCGCTATCGCCCGGCTCCGGGCGCCAGGCCGGAGCTCGTCCACACGCTCAACGGTTCCGGGCTCGCGCTGCCGCGCATCGTGGCCGCGATTCTCGAGGCCTACCAGGAAGCGGACGGGTCGGTGGTGGTGCCCGAGGTGCTGCGCCCCTATGTCGGCGCCGATAGGATTGGCGGACCGGTGACAGCCTGAGGGGGCTCCGCGGCCGGCGCCCGCCACCAGATGGAGGATCTCCGCATGACCCAGCCCTACCAGCCGCTCCCGCCCGCCGCCCCGGATGGCCCCGCGCCCGGGGTCCAGTTCGCCAGCCCCGTCGCGCGCCTGGTCGGCTACCTCATCGACGGGTTCATCGCAGGCGCGGCCGCGCTCGCGCTGGGCCTGGTGCTCGGGACGGTCATCGGTCTCGCCGGTGAATCGGGGCGGAACTTCATCGCGGGTCTCGGCTTCATCCTGTACTTCGTGGCGATCCTCGCGATCTGGCTGCTGTACTTCCCGTACTTCTGGCAGAAGAGCGGCCAGACGCCGGGCATGAAGGTCACGAAGGTCAAGGTGGTCCGCGACGAGGATGGCGGACCGATCGGCTGGGGGACGGGGTTCGTCCGCCTGTTCGGCTTCTTCGTGAGCCAGCTCGTCCTCTACATCGGGTTCCTGTGGGTCCTGGTCGACAAGCGCAAGCGCGGCTGGTTCGACCTGATGGCCGGCACCTGCGTCGTCAAGGCGTAGAACTACCCGAACCCGGGTGGTCCTACCCCGGGCGGTCGGACCCCCGGGCGGTCGCGCCGCCCGCGACCCGCGACCCGCGACCCGCGACCCGCGACCCGACCCGGTCAGGCGGCCGGCGTCTCCTCCAGGGTCCCGTCGAGGATCCGGCCGTCGACCATGTGCACGGTCCGCCGCGTGCGCGCCGCGAGCTCGTGGTCGTGGGTGACCATGACGATCGTCCGCCCTTCGGCCACGAGTGTCTCGAACAGCTCGAACACCTCCTCGGCCGTGACCTCGTCCAGGTTCCCGGTGGGCTCGTCCGCCACGATGATCGGCGGATCGTTGGCGAGCGACCGCGCGATCGCCGCGCGCTGCTGCTGGCCGCCTGACGTGGACGCCGGGAGCTTGCGCGCCTGGTCGTCCAGCCCGACGAGCTCGAGCAGGTGCATCGCCCGCTCGTAGCGCTCCTTCGTGGACCACAGGCCCGCGAAGTCCATCGGCAGCATCACGTTCTCGACCACCGTGAGCGTGGGCAGCAGCTGGAAGAACTGGAAGATGACCCCGCACGTCCGGCCGCGCCACTGCGCCATGCGACTCTCGGACAGGTTGGCGAGGTTCGTCCCGCCGACGACCAGCGAGCCGGCGGTCGGCCGGTCGATGCCCGTGATCATGTTCATCAGCGTGGACTTGCCCGAGCCGGAGCGGCCGACCACGGCGATGAACTCGCCGGCGTCCACCTGGAGCGAGACCTCCTTGAGCGCGCGGAACGGTCCGGCGTCGGTCACGTAGTCCTTGACGACGTCCCGCAGGTCGATCAGGTGGCCGTGCGCGAGGTCGCGGTCGGCGAAGGGTGCGCGGATCACGCGCGAACGATACCGGGGAACGCGCCGGCCGTCCGCACGGCGCCCGCTGGTATGCTCGCCCGCGGCGAGGTGGCCGAGTGGTCTATGGCAGCGCTCTTGAAAAGCGCCGGGCGCAAGTCCCGTGGGTTCGAATCCCACCCTCGCCGCCAGGATTGGCAGCGCCAAGGGCGTGACACCGGTCGCGGCGGCACGACCGAGGAGGAAGCCTGAGCCATGGACCCGATGATCGCCCTGGCCGCCGTTGCCGTGGGCTATCCTGCTGGGCTCCATCTCGTTCGCGCGCCTCGTCGCCCGGCGGGTCGATCGCAGCGTGGACGTGACGTACATCGTCACCGAGGTTGGCGACGGGGTGACCTTCACCAGCGACGCGGTGAGCGCCACGTCGGTGCGCATGAAGCTGGGCAAGCGATACGGGCTTCTCGTGGCGCTCCTGGATATGGCCAAGGTCGCGATCCCGGTGCTCGTGCTGCGCCTGCTGTACCCGGGCGAGCCCTACCTGTACCTCGCCGCCGCGGCGGGCGTCGCCGGGCACAACTGGCCCGTCTATCACCGCTTCAAGGGCGGCCGGGGCGAGTCCGCCATCATGGGCGCCCTGCTCGTCATCGACCCGATCGGGCTGGTCCTCATGCTCACCCTTGGGATGGTCATCGGGTTTCTTTCCGGCAACATCCTCGTGCTGGAGTGGACCGGGTTCATCCTGATGGTGCCCTGGCTGTGGCTGACGACGGGCGATCCGTGGGCCGTGGCCTTCATGGTGTCCGTCCTGGCGATGTGGACGGTCGCCATGCTGCCCGAGCTGCGCCAGTACGCGGCGATGATCAAGCTGTCCGACGCGCCGACAAACGAGCAGGTGGTGGCGGAGTACGGTATGAGCGCCAGGCTGGGCCGGGCCATGGACAACTACTCGATCCCGGCGCTGGTGAAGCGGTATCGCTCGACGCCGGGCTAGGGCTGGGGGCCACCCATGGCAATCGGCGTGCGCTGGCGGAAGGTCCGGGGCGTCCTGGGCCAGTACCGCGCACGCACCGCGCTCGTCGTCGGGCACGAGCATCTCCCGGACGGTGGCGCGCATCGGCGCGTATGGTGAGAGTCGCCAGGGCGGGATCGTGTACGGGGTGGTGGTGGTCCCGGCCGGCAACGTGCCCGATGGAGTGCGCTGGAACATGACGACCACGGTCGCGATCAAGGTCGGCGGATGAGGCTGCGCAGGTCATGGCCGGCCCGGCGGCGCTCGCACTTGCCGGGGTGATTGCCGCGGCCTGCATCGGCCCACCGCCGTCGCCCTCTCCGTCGCCAACTCCCTCGCCCTCGCCCTCGCCGTCGCCTTCGCCTACCGCCCCGCTCGCGACCGCGGCGCCCACGTCGGCCACGACGCCGGCGGCGCCGCCGTCCGGCACCGTGCTCGTGGATGTTCCCGCGGCCGGCGCCCGCCTGCCGGTGCCGGGGGGCTGGGAGCAGGCGGACGCGGATGCCCTTGAGGATCCGGATCGGCGTGCCGACATCGTGGCGCGCTATCCAGGCGCTGATGCCCTGCTGGCGGCCGCCGCCGAGATGGGCGACCGGGCCGTCCCAGCCTTCGTGGCGTTTGATCCTTCGACTGCCGGCACCGGCGCCGGGCTGGCCACCAACATCGCCGTGCTCGTCGCCCAGCCTTCGGTCAGTGGGCCGCTGCTCGACTTCGTGGCGGGGTTCATCGGCGACGGGTTCAAGGACGCGTTCGGGGCAGAGGAGACAGCCCGCGAACGGGTGGACACGCCGCTCGGCGAGGCCGTGCGCCTCGAGTACGCGCTGCCGCCGCGAGACGGGGTGGCGCTGACGGCGGTCCAGTACATCGTCGGTGCGCCGGCGGGCACGGTGCTGGTGTCCATCCTGGGGCCGGCCGACGTGGTTGCGTCACTGGACCCGGACGCGCTCGTGGCAGCGATGGCGCCGATGCCGTAGCCGCAGTTCACCCAATCCGACGGCACCGGTGTGCCGAATAGTGGAAGTAATCCCAACTTCCGAGGAGATCCCGAGCCCAATGACAGCCCAGACCGGCGCGACAGTCGCGCAACCCATCCACACGGAGACTGCCGCCGCGATCCCAGAGGGGAACAGCCGTTCGCTGCGCCGCTGGAACCGGTTCCTGGTGTTCGCGCACGGCGGCCAGTTCCTGCTCATGGTCCTGATCTCGAAGACGACGACCCTGTTCGAGCCGGTCGTGCCCACGGTCAAGCCGATCATCACAGACGGCAAGTTCACCGGTGTCGAGCCGACCGAGGTCGTGCTGTTCTCCTTCCCGCTCGCCTACCTGATCGCCAGCTTCTTCCTGATGAGCGCCATCGCGCACTTCGTCGCCGGCTGGCCGCTGCGCGCGCGCTATGAGGCGTGGCTCGCGCGAGGCATGAACCCGCTCCGCTGGATCGAGTACGCATTCTCGTCCTCGGTCATGATCGTGGCCATCGCCTACATCAGCTACATCACCGAGTTCACGGCGCTCGTGGCGATCGCCGGAGTGAACGCGGCGATGAACCTGTTCGGCTGGAGCATGGAAGCGGCCAACGAGGGACGCGAGAAGCCGGACTGGAAGCACTTCATCTTCGGCTGCATCGCGGGGATCGTCCCCTGGATCGCGATCTTCTCCGTCATCTGGGCCTACAACATCCAGGAGGGCCTGCCGGCGGAGTACTCGATCCCCTCGTTCGTGTACATCATCATCGGCAGCCTGTTCCTCGCTTTCAACGTCTTCGCCATCACGATGGTCCTCCAGTACAAGAAGGTCGGCCGCTGGAAGAACTACCTCGCCGGTGAGAAGACCTACATGGTCCTGAGCCTGGTCGCCAAGTCGCTCCTCGCCTGGCAGGTCTGGTCCGGGACCCTTCGCCCCAACTGATCCCGCTGTCGAGACGGGGCGGCACCGCTGCGGCGGTGCCGCCCCTCTCGCGTTTCAACCTCACGCGCACATCGGGACTGGGCCACCCACCATGTGGACCTTGACGGACGTGCGCCCCCTGCGATCATCACGACAAGCCCCGAATGGGGCCGGGCCGGAGCCGTGGGGAGTGCCCGATGAACGTCGTTGCCGTCGTCCTTGCCGGTGGTGCGGGCGAGCGCCTTTCCGTCCTCTCCGATCACCGCGCCAAGCCGGCCGTCCCGTTCGGCGGCAAGTACCGGATCATCGACTTCGCCCTGTCCAACTGCGTGAACTCCGGGATCGACCGGGTGCTCGTCCTGACCCAGTACAGCCCCCGCTCGCTGATCGACCACATCGGCCGTGGGCGCCCCTGGGATCTCGACCGCTCCTTCGGCGGCGGCATCCGTGTCCTGCAGCCGTATCTCTCCCGGACCGACAAGGTGGGCTGGTACTCCGGCACGGCCGATGCCGTCCGACGGAACGCGACGCCGATCGCCGAGGAGAACCCGGACCTCGTGCTCGTCCTGGCGGGGGACCACATCTACAAGATGGACTACCGGCCGTTCATCCAGACGCACCTGGAGAAGGGGGCAGACCTCACGGTGGCGGTCCTCACGGTGCCGCCGGACGAGGCGTCCCGGATGGGGATCTGCCTGACGGACGGCGATGACCGGATCATCGACTGGGAGGAGAAGCCGGCCGAGCCCCGGGGCGATCTGGCCTCGATGGGGGTCTACGTCTTCTCGCCCGATGCCCTCCGGCGCTGGCTGACGCCAACCCGGCACGACTTCGGC
Source organism: uncultured Chloroflexia bacterium (assembly GCA_963748625.1). Taxonomy (GTDB): domain Bacteria; phylum Chloroflexota; class Limnocylindria; order Limnocylindrales; family CSP1-4; genus CAIXZV01. Next base: position 97,226 of record CAVVJT010000006.1, read on the forward strand.
AAGGACGTCGTCCCGGCGATGATCAAGGCGGGCCGGCGGGTCTTCGCCCACCGCTTCGAGGGCTACTGGCGCGATGTCGGGACGGTCGAGGCATTCTGGAAGGCGAACCTGGACCTGGTCGGTCTCGTCCCACCCCTCGACCTCTTCGATCGCAGCTGGCTGATCCACACGCGATCCGAGGAACGCTCGCCCGCGAAGTCCGGCCCCGACGCCGTGTTCCGTCACTCGCTGGCCAGCCACGGCTGCATCATCAACGGGTCGGTCGTGAACAGCCTCCTCTCGCCCGGCGTCAAGGTCTACGACGGCGCAGTCGTCCGCGACTCGGTGATCATGCTCGACGCCGAGATCGGGGCTGGGGCGGTCGTTGACGGGTCGATCATCGACAAGCACGTCACGATTGGCGCGGGTGCGATCGTGGGCTACGGCGAGGACCGCTGGATCGTCAACGCCGAGGAGCCCGACAGGCTCACGACCGGGATCACGGTGATCGGCAAGCGCGCGTTCATCCCTCCCGGGACACGACTCGGCCGAAACGTCCGGGTCGACACGGACGTCGCCTCGGGGGACTTCACGTCCCTCGATGTTCCTTCGGGCGGAACGGTGCATCACGGGGACGGCGGCCCGGCAGACGACGGCGCGCCGCGCCCGGGCGCCCGAGCCATGTCCAGGGCGCGCAGGTCACGCTGACCCCGGGTCGCGGCGTCTCCGTCGCGGGCCTCGGCAGCCCGACGGGCTCGCGACGCGCCGCCCGCTTAGCTGCGGGTTCAACGGCGCCGACTTGCGACTGTCCGTCGCAGATAGGGCGTTCCGGGACGGTGAATTGGGACTGACAGTCCCCGCGAGGACCATCGCGAGCCAGGAATCCCGTCCGAGTGTGGACTGCCAGTCCCCTCGTGGCCCATCGCGACGCCGCAGCCATGACTGCCAGTCCCGAACGGGCACCTGGATAGCGGCAACCGGTCCCGGGACCGGGGCACAACCCGGCCACCGAGCACAACCGGGAGCTCACGATGGCCCAGGCACGGCTGTCGAGCCCAGGCACGGCTTGACGGCCGGAGCGGGCCGCCCCTATCCTCCGCCCACATCACGAATACGGGCCTTGATCGGGACGAGTACCCGTCGGGCGCCATCACAGAGACCCGGCGGCTGGTGCGAGCCGGGATGGCGGCGGCGGCGAATGGACCCGGGAGCCCCCGGACCGAACGCGGGGCGGCGACCATGGACGCGTCAGCGGACGAGGACGCAGCGGACGACCAGTAGGCTCCGGCGCAGAGCGCCAGCGATACAGGGCAGCGCCGATCGATCCCACCGGGCGGGACCCGCCGCTCAGGATCCGTCGGTCACGAGTGCGGCACAGCGCCGAACGTGGGTGGCACCGCGGAAGGACCAACGACCTTTCGTCCCGGAAGAGACGATTACGGTCGTTTTCGATTCTCAAGGACCACCACCATGACCGACCCGCTCAGCCTCACCGAGACGAAGCACCTGGCCTCCACCGCGGACACCATCCTCCTGCGCGCGACGCGCACGGCGGACCTCGAGACGCCGATCGGCGCGTTCCTCCGGCTGGATGACGGCACCACGCCCGCCTACCTGCTGGAGTCCGTCGAGGGCGGCGAGCGCCTCGGCCGTTACAGCTTCCTGGGCATCGGCCCCCGGCGCCTGCTCGAGGTGGGCGACGGCGTTGCCCGAACGACCTCCCGCCCCGTGGGCGTGACCGACTACGCGCCCGACCTCCCGGTGGCCACCGCGGAGACCCCGGACCCCCTCGCGGCGCTGCGCGCGTTCGTCCCGCGCCGCCGCGTCGTCCCGGTCGAGGGGATGCCACGCTTCACGGGCGGCGCCGTCGGCGCCCTCTCGTACGACGCCATCGCCGCGTTCGAGCCGTCCGTCCCGCTGCCAGACCGCGACCCGGTCGGTGTCCCGCTCGCCAGCTTCATCGAGACCGATCTCGTCATCGTCTTCGACCACCTGACGCACCAGCTCTCCGCCATCGCGTCGCTCCACACCGAGGCCCCGGACCTCGAGGGCCGCTACCGGATCGCCGAGCGGGCCATCTTCGAGGCACTCGAGCGCACGGCCCGCCCGTCAGCCGCGGAGATGAGCGCGGGCTTCACGCGCCCGGCCGATGGTGGCGGCGCAGCGGACCTCGGCCAGGTCGAGACCAGCCTCGGACGAGACCAGTACATCCGGGCCGTCGAGAAGGCCAAGGACGCGATCGCCGCCGGCGAGGCGATCCAGGTCGTGCTCGCGCGGCGACAATCGTTCGACCTCCCGGCCGCCGTGGACGGCGCTCCCATCGACGGCATCGGCCTTTACCGCGCCCTGCGGCGGGTGAATCCGTCGCCCTACCTGTTCTTCACGCGAACCCCGGGCTTCGAGGTCGTGGGGGCCAGCCCCGAGCTGCTCGTCCAGGTCGTGGGCGACCGGATGTCCACGCACCCGATCGCCGGCACGCGGCCCCGCGGCACGACCCCCGCCGACGACGACCGCCTCGCCGACGAGCTCCGCCGCGACCCCAAGGAGCGTGCCGAGCACGTGATGCTCGTGGACCTCGGCCGCAACGACCTGGGGCGCGTCGCCCGGCCTGGGACGGTGAGCACCAGCCAGTACATGGAGGTGGAGCGTTACAGCCACGTCCTCCACCTGGTGAGCCACGTGGAGGCACGCCTCCGCCCGGAGCTTGACGCCCTCGATGCGCTGCGCTCGGTGTTCCCGGCCGGCACCCTCACTGGCGCCCCGAAGATCCGCGCCATGCAGCTGATCGCCGCGGCCGAGGGCGAGCGCCGCGGCCTGTATGGTGGCGCCGTGGGCTATCTCGGCTACGACGGCAACCTCGACACCGCGATCACGATCCGGAGCGCGGTGCTCAAGGATGGCCAGGCCCACGTCCACACCGGGGCGGGCATCGTGGCGAAGAGCATCCCGGAGAGCGAGTTCGAGGAGACCGAGCACAAGGCCGCGGCGCTTCGCCGGGCGATCGAGCTCGCCGCCGCGCCCGCCGTCCCGCGTTCGTCCGCCGCCGGCGCCCCCGAACCGCCGGAGGCCGGCCCCCGATGATCCTCGTCATCGACAACTACGACAGCTTCACCTTCAACCTCGTGCAGGCGCTCCAGGCCGCTGGCGCGGACGTCCGGGTGATCCGCAATGACCAGATCACGCGTGACGAGGTGGAGGCCATGGCCGGTGATCCCGGCGAGGATCTGCGCGGCATCGTCATCTCGCCCGGGCCCGGCAACCCAGGCACGGCGGGTGTGAGCGTCGCGACGATCCAGGTTGCCGCCGAGCGCAGGATCCCGCTCCTCGGCGTCTGTCTCGGCATGCAGTCGATGGGGGCCGCCTGGGGCGCCGCGATCGTGCGGGCGCCGACCCTCGTCCACGGCGAAGCCAGCGACGTCCACCACGACGGCACGGGTCTCCTCGCGGGCATGCCGCAGGACTTCCCGGCCGCCCGCTACCACTCCCTGTGCGTGGATCCGGCAACGCTGCCCGAGGAGCTCTACGTGACCGCCACCAGCCCGGAGGACGGCGTGGTGATGGGCCTGCGCCACCGGACGCTGCCCATCGAGGGCGTTCAGTTCCACCCCGAGTCCGTGCTCACGCCCGACGGTCCGCACCTGCTCGCGAACTTCCTGCGCCTGGCCGGGGAGGGGGAGGCGTCGCTGCTCGATGCTGCGACCGGCTCGTTCGCCACGCGTGGCATGACGGAGGTGCCCGACCGGGTCGGGGCCGAAGGGACACCGCTGGGCGCGCCCGTGGACGATCCATCGGCGCCGGCGGGGACGATCGGGGCCGTCCGATGAGCGAGCTGGTCAGGGCCGCCGTGGCGGCGATCGTGGAGGGCAGGTCGCTGTCCATGGACGACGCACGCCTCGCAATGGGCGCGGTGATGGACGGCGAGGCGACACCCTCGCAGCTGGCGGCGCTGCTCATGGGCCTGCGGATGCGCGGCGAGACCGTGGACGAGCTGGCCGGCTTCGCGTCCGCGATGCGCGAGCGAGTCGTGCGAGTGGAGGCGCCGGCGGGAACCATCGACATCGTGGGCACCGGCGGTGACGGCTCCGGGACGTTCAACATTTCCACGACCGCGGCGTTGATCGTGGCCTCGCTGGGCGTGCCGGTGGCCAAGCACGGGAACCGGGCGATCACCTCGCGATCGGGCTCGGCGGACGTGCTCGACGCCCTGGGCGTCCGCATCGACCACGACGCGGCCTCTGCCGGACGGGCGATGACGGAGCTCGGCTTCGCGTTCCTGTTCGCACCGTCGTTCCACCCGGCCATGCGCCACGCGGGCCCGACGCGCCGGGAGATCGGCGTGCGGACCGCGTTCAACCTGCTGGGCCCGCTCACCAACCCGGCCGGGGCGACCCGCGGGCTGATCGGGGTGGGGGACGCTGCCATCGCGCCCAAGGTGGCCGAGGTCCTGCAGCGCCTCGGCACGGAGCGGTCCTTCGTGGTCTGTGGAGCCGGCGTGGACGAGCTCCCCCTCGATGGTACGGGCGTCATCTACGACGTGACCCCGGCGGGCATCGAGCGACGCGAGGTGGATCCCGAGGCCGTGGGCCTGGCCAAGGCGAAGACGTCGTCCCTGGGCGGCGCCGATCCCACAGCGAACGCGGCCCTCGTCGAGGGCGTGCTGCGCGGCGAGCCGGGAGCGCGACGGGACGTCGTCCTGCTCAACGCCGGGGCCGCGCTCGTGGCCGCGGGCGAGGTGGCGACCATCGAGGGTGGGGTGGATCGGGCGGCCCTCGCCGTGGACGCAGGCCTGGCGGTGGAGCTGCTCGGGAAGCTGCGGGCGGAGCGGCGCGCGGCCGAGGCGGCGACAGCCGCGGCAGCGAAAGCGGCATCGGCGGCTGACGGGGGCCGGGCATGACCGCGGGCGTGGTCGCCGAGATCGCGGCCCGGCGCCTGGCCGACGTCGTCCCGGAGCTGGATGCGCTGGGCCGCGACGGATTGAGGCGAGCGGTCGCCGCCGCCCCGCCGCCGCGCCCGGTTGCCGAGGCGCTCGCCGCCCCCGGTCTCCATCTCATCGCGGAGGTCAAGCGCAGCTCTCCCTCTGCCGGGTCCATCGCCGCCGCGGACGACGCGGTCGCGCGCGCCCGGGCCTATGCCGCCGGTGGCGCGAAGGCGATCTCGGTCCTGTGCGAGCCCCACTGGTTCGGAGGCTCCCTCGCGGACCTGCGCGCCGTGCGCGCGGCCGTCTCCGTGCCCGTCCTGGCCAAGGAGTTCGTCGTCGATCCGCGGCAGCTGGACCTCCTCCGGGCGGCAGGTGCAGACCTCGTGCTCCTGCTGGCGGTGCTGCACCCGGCGCGGCGCCTGGCCCGGCTCGTGGCGGCCGCGCGTGACCTGGGCATCGAGCCGCTCGTGGAGGCGCACGACGCCCGCGAGCTCGATCGTGCTCTCGCGACCGGCGCCCGCCTCATCGGGATCAACAACCGGGACCTGCGGACGCTCGACGTGGACCCCGAGCGGGCCGTCCGGCTGCGGGACGAGATCCCCGGCGATCGCCTGGCCATCGCCGAGTCCGGGGTCCGCGACACCGCGACCATCGTCCGCTGGCGGGCCACCGGGTTTGACGCGGCGCTGGTGGGCGAGGCGCTGATGCGCGCCGCCGATCCCGCCGCCGCCGCTCGTGCCTTCGTCGGTGCGGGCCGGTACCCCGTGGATCCCGCTGGCGACGCCCGTGCGCCACGGGTCAAGATCTGCGGCGTGACCGACGCGGCGGGGATCCTCGCCGCGGTCCGGGCTGGTGCGGACGCCATCGGGCTCAACTTCGCCCCCGGGACGCCCCGTGCCCTGACGATCGAGGAGGGCGTGGAGCTTGCCCACCTGGCCCGGGCGTCGGCCTCCGGGGACCGCCCCGGGCCGCGGATCGTCGTGATCACCGCCAACCTGCCGGCGGCGGAGCTGGCCCGGGTGATCGCCGCCGTGGATCCCGACGAGGTCCAGCTCAACGGCGACGAGCCGCCGTCGGCCGTCGCTGCCGTCGGCCGCCCCGTCGCCAAGGCCCTGCGCGTGGCCCAGGGCGCCTCCGCGGACGAGGTGGTCGGGACCGCGCGGGCGTTCCTCGAGGCTGGCGCGACCGGGATCCTCCTCGACGCCGCCGGGGGTCCCCACCCTGGTGGGACCGGGATCCGGATCGACGCGGCCCTCGCCGCCGCCGTCGCCCGCGAGGTCCCGATCACCCTGGCCGGCGGCCTCGACCCGGCGAACGTCGGCGAGGCCGTGCTCGCGGTGCCCGCCGTTGGCGTGGACGTCGCATCCGGGACCGAGGCGCCTCGCACACCGGGCGTGCGTCCGCACAAGGATCCGGTGAGGGTCGCCCTGTTCGCCAAGCGGGCCCGAGACGCGCGTCGCCATCGGCCCAACGCCGCCTTCGGCCCCACCCCGGTTCATCCGGGGCTTCTCGAGGTCGACGCGGCGGGCCGCTGGGGGAAGGAACGCGACTTCGGCGGCCGGTACGTGCCCGAGACGCTGATGGGCGCCCTGCAGGGGCTCGAGTCGGCCTACGACGCCATCCGCCACGACCCCCGGTTCTGGGCGGAGCTGGACGACCTGCTGGCGCACTTCGCCGGGCGCCCCACCGCCCTGTACCGGGCAGATCGGCTGGCCCAGGCCGTGGCCATCGAGGCCCATCGGCAGGCGATCGCGGCCGGACGCCGCGACCCAGTCATCCCGCGCTTCCGGCTCTACCTCAAGCGGGAGGACCTGGCGCACACCGGGGCCCACAAGATCAACAACGCGATGGGTCAAGCCCTGCTCACGCGGCGCCTGGGCAAGACGCGCGTGATCGCCGAGACCGGGGCCGGCCAGCACGGCGTCGCCACCGCCACGGCCTGCGCTCTCCTGGGGCTGCCGTGCGTCGTGTTCATGGGCGAGGAGGACATCCGCCGCCAGGCCCCCAACGTCCTCCGGATGCGCGCCCTGGGCGCCGAGGTCCGATCCGTCACGTCTGGCACCGCGACGCTCAAGGACGCCGTCAACGAGGCGATGCGCGACTGGGTCACCAACGTCGAGACCACGCATTACGTGCTGGGCTCAGCGATGGGCCCGCACCCGTACCCGACCATCGTCCGCGACTTCCAGCGGCGCATCGGGGACGAGGCGGTCGCCCAGCTGCGGGCCGTCGAGGGCCGTCTCCCGGACATGGCGCTCGCCTGCGTGGGCGGTGGGTCGAACGCCATCGGGCTCCTCGCCCGGTTGATCGGTGAGCCGTCGGTCCGCCTGGCGGTGGCCGAGGCCGCGGGCGATGGCGTGGCCACCGGCCGCCACGCGGCCGCGATCGCCGGCGGCACCGCGGGGATCCTCCACGGGTCGCGCTCACTCATGCTCCAGGACCGTGACGGCCAGGTGATCGAGGCGCACAGCGCGTCGGCCGGGCTGGACTACCCGGGCGTGGGCCCGCAGCTGGCGGCGCTCGCGGAGGCCGGGCGGATGGAGGTGGGCACCGCCACGGACCGCGAGGCGATCGCTGCCATGAAGACCGTGACCCGGACCGAGGGCATCCTGCCTGCCCTCGAGACCTCACATGCCGTGGCGGCCCTGCCCAAGCTGCTCGCTGGCCTCGAGGGGTCCGGGACCCCGTACCCGGACGATGCCGTGATCCTGGTCGGGTTCTCGGGGCGCGGCGACAAGGACATGGCAGCCCTCGAGCTGTTCGACGACGTGGAGCCGTGGGAGGGCATCCGATGAGCGCCGGGCTCCGCGCCGCCGCGGCCGCGCCGCACACCAACGACACGTCGGGCGCGCGGCGCATCGCCGAGGCCTTCGCCCGGGCGCGGGCGGAGGGACGCGCGGCGCTGATCCCGTACGTCGTCGCCGGATACCCGGACGCGGACACCTCGTTCGCGGCGGCCTGTGCGGCGATCGACGCCGGGGCCGACCTGCTCGAGGTCGGGCTCCCGTACTCCGACCCGCTGGCCGATGGCGCCACCCTCCAGCGGGCCTCCCAGGGGGCGATCGCGGCCGGCGCCACGTTTGATCGGTCCCTGGCGCTGGTGGGACGGATCGCCGCGGCGCGGCCGGGCGTCCCGGTCGTGGCGATGGGCTACGCGAACCAGCTGATCGGCGGGGGCGATGGTCGGGACCGGGCGCGGGCGCTGGCGAAGGCCGGCGTGGCCGGCGTCATCGTCGCGGACCTCACGCCGGACGAGGGCGCGCCGTTCGAGGCCGTGGCCGTCGAGGCGGGGATCGCGGTCGTGTACCTCGTCGCGCCGACCTCCGCGCCGGCCCGACGTGCGTCCGTTGCGGCGCGCAGCGGCGGGTTCCTCTACTGCGTCTCGCTGGTGGGCGTCACCGGCGCCCGAACCTCGCTGCCGCCGACGGTCGCGAGGCTCGTGCGCGAGGTCAGGGCCGTGTCCCCGGTCCCGGTGGCGGTTGGCTTCGGCGTGTCCCGGCCGGCCCACGTGCGCGCGATCGCCAGGGCGGGCGCGGACGGGGTCATCGTGGCGTCGGCCCTCGTGGATGCGCTGGGCCCCGATGGGCGCGACGTAGCCGCTCTGGGCGCCCTGGTCGGGAGGCTCCGGGCCGCGACCGGACGCTGACCGGCGCTCGCTCAGCCGGCCCAGGGGTCGGACGGCGGTGCTGGCGGAGGCGGGGGCGGTTCGAGCGGGCCGTCGGCGTCGCTCGGGTACGTGACCGGCGGCGTAGCGACGGCGGCCCCGGCGAGCGTCCGCAGCCGCTGGCTCTCGTACAGGATCGCGAGCACGATCGCCGAGAACGCCGCGAAGCTCGTGTCGATCGCCGAGGTGATCACGCCGGGCACGACCGGCACCGCGACCAGGATCAGGGAGACCAGGAGGTCGGCGGCGACCAGCAGCAACGAGATCCCGAGGACCGCCAGCCCCCAGCCCAGCATCCGCAGGACCGCCCTGCGCGAGAGCGTCCATGACGTCGAGAGGCCGCCCGCGATGCCCTCGCCGTCGAAGATCGCGAGCGTCCACAACTGCAGCCGGATCGCGACGTAGGCCAGCACCGGGAGGAAGCCCAGCAGCACGATCAGACCCACCGCGCCGAACGCCAGCGCGGTGGTGATGAGCGCGAGCACGATCATCGCGACCAGCATGTCCGCGAGGAGCGCGCGGAACCCGGAGCGCAGCACCCACGGCAGGGCGACGTCGCGCCCGCGCAGGCCGGCGATCGCGTTGGCGACGAAGAACCACTTCGCAACGATCGACACGAGCCCCACCGCCAGGGGTCCAGCGAGCAGCCTCGGCAGCTCGGACGGGTCGATCTCCGGACCGGCCGTGCCCGGCACGAGGACCCGGGCCATCGTCTGCTGGTCGATCACCGTGCTGCCGAACAGCCAGCCGACCAGGCCGTTGGCGACGGCGACGGCGACCACCGCGAGCACCCAGCGCTCGATGGACGCCCGCCAGTACGCAGCCGCCAGCGTCAGCCCCTCCGCGACGGTCGCAAAGGCAGGCGAGCGCGTGAACCTGATCCTGGTCATCGTGGCCTGTGGTTCCTTCTCTCGGCTCATCGGTCGCGCAAGGGTAGCCCGACATCGCCGGCCCCGGCGCGAGCCGCGCATACTGGCCCTGATGAACGACAACGGGATCCGGCTCCTGGTGGAGACCACACCCAAGCGGGTCTTCGTCTCCGCCCTCGACTGGCCGGGACTTGCGCGGGCCGGCCGGGACGAGCCAGGGGCCATCGAGGCGCTGCTCGACGCGGCTCCCCGCTATGCCGAGGTGGCCCGCGCGGCAGGCGAGACGTTCGAGACGGACGAACTCGCGGTCGAGGTCGCGGAGCGTCGCGACGGAGATGCGACCACGGCCTTCGGGGCCCCCTCGATCGTCGCCGACGCGGACCGGCGTCCCGTGGCCGCGTGGGAGGCCGCGCGGCTGGCCGCCATCGTCGAGGCGTCCTGGGCGGCCTTCGACCGGATCGCCGCCGCGGCCCCGGAGAACCTGCGCAAGGGCCCGCGCGGAGGCGGCCGCAACCGCACGAAGGTCGTCGAGCACGTGCACGGCGGGGACGAGGCCTATGCGTCCGTGCTGGGGATCCCGCCGTCGGAGCGTCGGCCGGCCGCGGCCGGGCGCGCCGCGGTACTCGCAATCCTGCGCCAGGCCTCCGACGGGTCGCCCATCGCGGGCAAGAAGTGGCCCCTGCGCTACGCCGCCCGGCGAATCGCGTGGCACGCGCTGGACCACGCCTGGGAGATCGAGGACCGCTCGGACCCGGGTGCGGGGTAGGTACGCTGGCGCACATGACCGACGACCCGCTCTGCTTCCGGTCGGCGACGCGGCTCGCGGCGGCGATCCGCGAGGGGGAGCTGTCGTCCGTCGAGGTCGTATGTGCCTGCCTCGACCGCATCGCCGAGGTCAACCCACGCCTCAACGCGGTCGTCCGGCTCGCCTCCGACGCGCTCGAGCTGGCCCGCCGCGCCGACGAGGCCCTCGCGGCCGGCATCGCGCCCGGCCCGCTGCACGGCGTCCCGTTCACGATCAAGGACTCGCTCGACACCGCCGGGCTCGTCACGACGGCCGGGACGCTCGGCTGGCGTGACCGCGTCCCCGTCCGCGATGCGACGGTCGTTGCGCGCCTCCGGGCCGCCGGTGGGATCCTGCTGGGCAAGACGAACACGCCCGAGTTCACCTGGTCCGACGAGACCGACAACGACGTCTACGGGCGCACGTCGAACCCGTACGACCTGGCCCGCACGCCCGGCGGGAGCAGCGGCGGCGCGGGTGCGATCGTGGCCGCTGGTGGCTCGCCGTTCGACATCGGCAGCGACACGGGCGACAGCATCCGCCAGCCGGCCCACGTGTGCGGCATCGTCGGGATCAAGCCGACCAGCGGCCGGGTGCCGCGGACGGGCCACACACCGTCGTTCACGGGGATCCTCGAGTCCCTCACCCAGCTGGGGCCGATGGCCCGGCGCGTCGAGGACCTGGTGCTGCTCCTGCCGCTCATCGCGGGGCCGGACGGCGAGGATCCGCACGTCGCACCGGTCGCGCTGGGGGACCCGGGCGAGGTGGCGCTGGAGCACCTGCGGGTCGTCATGTTCACCGACAACGGCATCCGCACGCCGACGCCGGAGACCGTCGCCGTGGTCAGGGCCGCGGCCCGTGCGCTCGAGCACGCGGGCGCGAGGGTCGAGGAGCGGCTGCCCCCGGCCATGGCGGAGGCGGTCGACGCCTGGGAGCGCCTCATCCGGGCCGACGGCTATGCCTGGCTGCAGCGGCTGATCACCGCCGCGGGCACCACGGGCATGGGCTCCTACGACACGCGCGGCTGGGTGACGGTCGTACCGCCGCTCCATGCCGACGCGCTCTCGGCGCTTGTCGAGCGGGTCGACGAGATCCGGTCCCGCCTGTTGCGCTGGATCCTGGACGTGGACCTCGTCGTCTGCCCCGTCATGCCCCAGCCTGCGATCCACCACGGCGACAGCAACGCCTCCTGGTTCGGCGACTCCTACAGCGATGTCCACAACCTCACCGGCTGGCCCGCGGCCGTGGTGCGTGGCGGGACCTCACCGGAGGGTCTCCCGATCGGCGTCCAGCTGGTCGCTTCGCCCTGGCGGGAGGACGTGGCGCTGGCAGCGGCGGGGGTCGTCGAGGCGGCGTCAGGTGGGTGGCGTCCGCCGCCGCTCTGAGCACGAGCGCGCCGCATCGCCCAGCACGCCGTGACCAATGTTGGACCCGCACATCTTGCCGGCCTGATCCGTTCGACGATCCGACCAGGACCCGCGGTCCGGAGCTCGTGCCGGTGCCCTGGCTCCCCGCCTGCGCTGACCTCCCGCCTGCGCTACCCCCGGGGGGTCTCCGAGGCGTGCTCCAGCTCGACCGCCCAGGCCAGCAGGCGGTCCACGTGACGCCGCTCCATGCCCTCGGTCATGTCCACGTGGACCAGGAGCGTTGGAACAGCACGTCCCGCGGCCCAGGTGTCGGCGTCGTGCCACAGGTCGTCATCGATCCAGGCACACGGCCGGTCGCCTACCCACGCGATCACGCTCGGCAGCTTGGCGGTGGGCAGTCGGCGGTCCATGTCGAACTCGATCGCTGGCAGGGACGTCAGCCCAAGGGCGGGCGCGATCACCCGGTTGGCCAGGTCCTCCCAGGTCGTCGCCCAGACCAGCTCGAAGACCTCCGCCAGCTCGGCCAGCCACCCGGCAGCCTCCGGGTGGAGCGTGGGCTCGAGGTCGGGCTCGAGGTCCAGGTCGTCGTCGCCCTCGGTCCAGGACGAGCGGATCACCAGCAGGACGCCGTCGACGTCGAGCAGCAGAAGGGGCCGGTCAGGCTGCGCGGACGTGGTCATGCGGCACGAAAGGGGGCCGCGAGATCCGCGGTGTCGATGGGGGCCGTACTCGCCTGCAGCCCAGCCAGGCGGGCCGCGATCCCGAACAGCTCGGAGGGGGTCCGCCCTTCCTCCAGCAGCGCGCGGACCGCGGTGTCGCGCTCGGCCTTGGACAGCTTCTGGCCGGAGACCCGCCGGATCAGCGGGTGGTGCAGGAACTGGGGCGGGGTCTCGCGGCCCAGGAGCCGGGCCAGCCGGATCTGGACCGGTGTGGCGTCCAGGAGGTCCCGCCCGCGGATCACGAGGTCCACGCCGTGACGCGCGTCGTCGACCACCACGCAGAAGGCGTATGTCCAGTTGCCGGCACGATCCCGCGCGAGAAGGTCCCCGGCCGCCGCCGGCTCGTCCGCCAGTGGACCGGCCAGCAGGTCCACCCAGCGTTCCGTGCCCGCCCCAACGGCCACCCGCAGGCTCGCGCCCCCGTCGTCGGGGAGTGCCCGCTCGCGACACCCGCCCGGGCACCCGATCCCTCGCCACGGGCGGCCCCGCTCCGCCTCCCAGGCCGCGAAGGTCGAGCGCGCGCAGTCGCACGCGTACACGAGCCCCTGGCCGCGGAGCACATCCAGCGCGGCCTCGTATACATCAGCGGCGTCCGACTGCCGATACGGCGTGGGGCCCACGCGGAAGTCGCCCGGCGATGGCTCGTCCGGCGTGAGACCCAGGCGCTCGAGATCGTCCAGTAGGGCTGCCTCGTACTCGGGCCGCGAACGTCCGCGGTCATGATCCTCCACGCGCAGGATGACGCGTCCGCCGGTCGCGCGTGCGATCCCCCAGGTGTAGAGCGCGTTGACGAGGTGGCCGAGGTGCAGGTACCCGGTTGGGGCTGGGGCGAACCGTGTGACGGGCTCGATGGGCAGGACACGCGGATCCGGGCGCGCCGCGTCGGACATGACCGGGACGAACAGCCCGCCCGCGTCGTCAGGTGCCGGATCGGCCGTCATGGGTCCGGTCACGGGACTCCAGGCCTCGCGTCGCGGCGACGACCCGGCGATAGATGGACAGCAGGTCGGCCTGTGCGAGCGGGCCCATGTTGGCCAGGGCCACGCGGATCAGCACCTCGCGCTCGCGCTCGGGGTCCTTGATGGCCCGGCGGCCTGCCAGGCGCTTGGCCCGACCCGCCTCGCGGCCCAGGCTCGCGCGCTCGTTGAGCAGCTCTACGATGGCCTTGTCCAGCTCATCGATGGCATCCCGGACGCGCGCGAGCTCCGCAGCCGCCTCGTCGCGCTCTGCGTCGGTTGGTATGGGTCGCCGGGTGCCCCCCCGGTCGCCGGTCACGCGCCCGGTCACGCGCCTGCCTCCGTCCCCGCGAGCACGCCTCGCACGGCCTCGGCCAGCATCTCGTCCGGCACGTCGTCGCGAACCACGACGCCGTCGGCCGTCGGCAGCACCCAACGAAGCCGTCCACCCGCGTGCTTCTTGTCCGTCGCAGTCGCCTCGACCACCGCGCCGGCCGGGTAGGGGAGTGGGGCGACACCAAGGGAGAGCCGCGTCAGCAGCCCCTCGATCCGCGCCGCGCGGTCTGGCGGCGTCACGCCCATCGCCACGCCGATCCGCACCGCGGCCCGCGTGCCGTAGGCCACCGCCTCGCCGTGGAGGAGGTTCTCGTAGCCGTCCACGGCCTCGAGCGCATGGGCGACCGTGTGTCCGAGATTGAGGGTGATCCGCCCGCCGGTCGCCCCCTGCTCGCGCTCGTCCGAGGCGACCACGGTCACCTTCGCCCAGGCCGGCCGCTCCACGATCTCCGCCATGACACCGGTCTCGAACGCCGCGGCCGTGCCGGTAGCCACCGACTTGCCGTCGGCCTCCAGGGTCGCGAACAGCGCCTCGTCGCCCAGGGCCGCCATCTTGACGATCTCGCCCAGGGCCGCCCGCAACTGCCGCTCGGGGAGGGATCGCAGCGCGGCAATGTCGAGGACGATCGAGGCCGGGTGGTGGAAGGCGCCCAGCAGGTTCTTGCCCTCGGGCAGGTCCACGCCCGTCTTGCCGCCGATGGACGAGTCCACCTGGGCCACGAGCGTGGTGGGCACGCCGATCCACGGCACGCCGCGCAGGTAGGAGGCCGCCAGGAACCCGGCTGGGTCGCCCAGCGCACCGCCGCCCACCGCGATCAGCGGCTCCCGCCGCTCGGCGCGGAGGCGGGCCAGCTGTCGCGCGGCGTCCTCGATGACCGGGAGCCGCTTGGCATCCTCGCCGGCGGGGAGCATGACCAGCTCAATCGGCCAGCCGTCGGCCCGCAGCGCCTCTACCAAGCCCTCGCCGAACGCCGCCCAGGCACCGGGCTCCGAGACCAGGATCGCCCGTCGTGCCTCGAGCCGACGCAGGGCGACGCCCACCGCGTCGGCCGCCACACCCTCGCCCACCACCAGCTCGCCGGCGCTCGTCTGGGCACGCAGCAGCGTGGTGGATCGTGATGGCCCGGTCGCGGCCAGCAGGTCCGCCGCGTCCACGACCTTACCCGCCTCGGCCAGGCCGTTGAGCCGGCGCGCCGCCCCGTAGAAGCGTTCACGGGCCGCGGCGAGCTGCCGGATGCGGCCCAGCGGGTCGCCACCGTGGACCAGCGGGCGCACGTTCGGGGAGCGGCGCAGGCGCTGGGCGAGGACCTCGGGGCGCACGTCGAGCCAGATCGGGACCCGGCCGCGGTACAGCGCCCACCGGTTGCGCGGATCCACCACGGCACCCCCGCCGGGCGCGATCACGCGCCGGACCCCGGGCTCCGTGTCGGCCGGACCGAGCGCCGCCACCGCCTCACGCTCCAGCTGCCGGAAGGCCGCCTCGCCGTCCTCCGCGAAGATCTCGGGGATCCGGCGGCCCGCGGCCTCCTCGATCCGCTCGTCGAGGTCCACGAACTCCGCCCCGTGGCGGTGCGCGAGCCGCCGCCCGATGGCGGTCTTGCCCGATCCAGGCAGCCCGACGAGGACGACGTCCACCCCCGGGGCCTCAGGCGTCCTCGGACGCGTCGGCGGCGTGGTCGGACGGCGTGGCGGGCGGCGTGCCAGCCGTCCCGTGCCCACCGCTGCCGTCGCCGGGAACCGGGGCCGCGGGCGTGCCGGCGATGCGGGCCTGGTAGCGGCGCAGGTTGTCGAGGACCTCGGCCATGGAGTCGCCGCCCGTCTTCTCGAGGACAAACCGGGCGAGCGTGAGCATCACCATCGATTCCGCGATGACGCCCGCGGCCGGGACGACGGAGATGTCGCTCCGCTCGTAGTGCGCCTTGTCCACGGGCTCACCCGTCACGAGGTCCGCCGTCGGCAGCGGCCGGGCCAGCGTGGAGATCGGCTTCACCGCGCCGCGCACGATGATCGGTTCGCCGTTGGTCACGCCACCCGTCAGACCGCCCGCGTTGTTGCTGCGGTGGATCCATGTCCCATCCTCGCGCCGCCCGTCGATCACATCGTGGACCTGCGAGCCGAACCGGCGGGTCTGCTCGAAGCCCAGGCCAAGCTCAACGCCCTTGACGATGTGGATGCTCATCACGGCCTGGGCCAGGGCCGCGTCCAGGCGTCGGTCCCAGTGGACGTAGCTGCCGATGCCGATGGGCGCCCCGTGGACCACGACCTCGAACACGCCGCCCACGGTGTCGCCGTTGCCGCGCGCCTCGTCGATCCTGGCGATCATCGCCGCCTCGGCGTCGGGGTCCGGGCAGCGAAGGGGTGAGGCGTCCGCCTCCTCGCGCGACCGCGTGCAGCGTGACGGGTCGACGGCCACGCCGCCCACCTCGGCGGTGAACGACCACACCTCGATGCCCAGCTCGCGCAGGAACGCGCGCGCGACGCCGCCGGCCGCGACCCGGGCCGTGGTCTCGCGAGCCGACGAGCGCTCCAGTGCGTTGCGGACGTCGTTGAAGCCGTACTTGAGCGACCCGGCCAGGTCCGCGTGGCCGGGGCGCACACGGGTGACGGGCTGGGCGCGCTTGTTGCCCTCCGCCGCCAGCGCCGCGAGCTCGGCCGCGTCCTCGTCCGTCAGCGGCCCGACCTGCATGACCCGGGTCCAGTTGGCCCAGTCACGGTTGGCCATCTCGAGCAGGATCGGCGAGCCCAGCGTGCGCCCGTGACGGACCCCTGACAGGATCCGCGCCCGGTCCTGCTCGATCGCCTGGCGTGCCCCGCGGCCGTACCCGCGCTGGCGTCTGGCGAGGTCGACGGCAAGATCGCCCTCGGTGAGCGCGAGCCCGGCGGGCACGCCCTCGATCACGGCGCCCAGCATGGGGCCGTGGCTCTCGCCGGCGGTGATGAAGCGGAAGCGCTCCACGTGCGGGTCCTCGCGCCTGCCGTCAGGCCCCGGTGGGCTCGGCAGCGCCCGGCACGGCCTCGGGCTCGGCCGCACCCGGCCCGACGGGCTCGGGCTCGGCAGCACCCGGCTCGCCCTCGGCCGAGGTCAGGCCCCTGGCGCGGGCGTCCTCGAGGGCCGCCTGCATGACGTCGAGGGGGGCCGCCTGCCCGGTCCACAGCGTGAATGCGGCGGCACCCTGGTGGAGGAGCATCACGCCGCCGTCCGAGGTCGCACAGCCGGCGCGCTCGGCGTCGCGCAGGAGCCGGGTCTGGGCGTAGATCAGGTCGAGCACCAGCAGGTCCGGCGGCAGGATCTCGGCGGGCACCGGCGACACGTCGTCGATCAGCCCGATCGATGTCGCGTTGACGAGCACCTTCGCCTTGGCCAGCTCGGCCTCGATGATGGACTCGTGCCAGGGCATCGCCCGCAGGTCCATGTGGGCGGCGCTGCGGCTGAAGTGCTTGACCAGGGATTCGCCCCGGTGGAGGTGGCGGTTGAACACGACCACCCGCTGGAAGCCCTCGCGGATCAGGCCGTGGACCACCGCCCGGGCTCCGCCCCCGGCGCCCAGCACCACGGCGTGGCGCGGCATCTTCTGGCGACCCACCAGCCTGTCGAGCGCGTCCTTGAAGCCCGGCACGTCCGTGTTGTGCCCGACGAGCTTCTTGCCCTCCCTGGTGATGGTGTTGAGCGCGCCGGTCGCGTGGGCCTCCTCGGTGAGCTTGTCCACCAGCGGAACGACCCGCTCCTTGTGGGGGATCGTGACGTTGGCGCCCAGAAAGTCCTCGCCGCGGAGCTCGGCGATCGCCTCCGCCAGGTTCATCGGGGCGCGGTCCCAGAGCTCGTAGGTCGCGTCGATGCCCAGGTGGTCGAAGGCCGCCTGCTGCATGGCGCCGGAGAGCGAATGGGCCACCGGGTGACCGATGAGGACGACGCGCTTCGTCATGCTCGCATCCCTTCGAGTTCGCGGAAGAAGCCGGGGTACGAGATCGCCGCCGACCCCGATCGGTCGATGACGGTCTCGCCCTCGGCGATGAGACCGGCCACGGCGAAGGTCATCGCCAGCCGGTGATCGTCGTGCGTCTCGGTGGCCGCGCCGGTCAACCGGCGTCCACCCTGGATCTCGATGTCGTCGCCCACGACGCGGATGTCCGCGCCGAGTGCCCCCAGTCCGGCCGCGATCCCCGCGACGCGATCGGACTCCTTGTGGCGAAGCTCCGAGGCTCCCCTGATGCGTGTCGTGCCGGACGCCGCGGCCGCGGCCAGGGCGAGGATCGGGATCTCGTCGATCGCCCCCGCCACCTCGGCGGGGGAGAGGTCGATGCCCCGGAGCTCGCTCGACCGGACCACGAGGTCCGCGAGGGGCTCGCCGTCCGGGCCGCCGGGCCCTTCGATGGCGATCTCCTCGATGAATGCGCCCATGCGCCTGAGGATGTCGATGATGGCACGCCGCGTCGGGTTCGTGCTGACCCCCTCGAGGCGCAGCTCGGCGTCGGGATGTATGGACGCGGCCACCAGCCAGAACGCGGCGCCCGACGGATCCGCGGGAACGGTCTCCGTGATAGCCGCGACATGGACCGGGCCTGCCACGGCCACGGCGTGTGTGCCGTCGGCCGCGGTCTCCTCGCGCACCTCGACGCCACGCGCCCGGAGCATGCGCTCCGTGTGATCCCGCGTGGCGATGGCCTCGATGACCCTGGTCTCGCCGTCAGCCGTCAGCCCCGCCAGCAGGATCGCGGACTTGACCTGGGCGCTGGGGACGGGGGTCCGGTAGTCGATGGGTGTCAGCCGTGCGCGGCCCCGTACGGCCATGGGCAGCAGCGTGTCCCCGCCGCGCCCGGAGAAGGCGGCGCCCATCGCACGCAGCGGCTCGACCACCCGGCCCATCGGGCGGCGGCGGAGCGACGCGTCCCCGTCGAGGACGGCGAACAGCGGGCGGCCGGCAATGAGCCCGGCGACCAGGCGGGTCGTCGTCCCGGAGTTGCCGCAGTCGAGGATGCCCTCGGGCTCGTGCAGGGCGTCGCCGCCCGGGCTCACGACGCGATAGTCGACGCGACCGGCACGCTCGGCCACCCGCTCGACCGTCGCGCCAAGCGCCGCCACGATCCCGGCGGTGGACCGCACGTCCGCGCCGTCGCCGGCCGCGGCGATCCGGCTCTCGCCCTGGGCGAGGAGCGCCAGCAGCAAGGCGCGGTGCGAGATGGACTTGTCGCCGGGCAGCGACGGACGCCCTCGCAGCCGCGTCGCCGGGCGCACGACCACCGCGTCGGAAGGCATCGCCATCATCGCCGGTCAGGCGCCGCTGGCGCGCAGCAGGTCGCCGTGGAGGTCGCGGACGTGCTCGTGGACGCCCGTGATCGCGGACATCATCCGCTCGAACCCGTCGAAGTCGAGCTGCTGCTCGGCGTCCGACAGCGCCTCGTCTGGCCGGGGATGGACCTCGACCATGATCCCGTCGGCGCCCACCGCCACGCTACCGATCGCGAGCGGCTTCACCAGCCACCGCTTGCCGGTGGCGTGCGACGGGTCGACGATGACGGGCAGGTGCGTCAGGTGATGGGCCAGCGGCACCGCCGTCAGGTCCAGCGTGTTGCGCGTGGACGTCTCGAACGTCCGGATCCCGCGCTCGCACAGGATGATCTGCGAGTTGCCGGCAGACGCGATGTACTCCGCGGCCATCAGCCACTCCTCGATCGTCGCCCCGAAGCCGCGCTTGAGCATCACCGGCCGGCCCGCGCGCCCGCAGGCGAGCAGCAGCGAGAAGTTCTGCATGTTGCGGGTGCCGATCTGGAGGATGTCGGCGTACTCGGCCACGATGTCCACCTGTGAGGGCTCCATCACCTCGGTGATGACCGGCATCCCGCTCCGCTGGCGCGCCTCCGCGAGGTAGCGCAGCCCCTCCACGCCCAGGCCCTGGAAGCTGTACGGGCTCGTGCGCGGCTTGAACGCCCCACCGCGGATGATCGTCGCGCCGTGGGCTGCCACGAAGTCGACCGTCTCCATCAGCTGGTCGCGGCTCTCCACGGAGCACGGGCCCGCCATGACCGTGAGCGACCCGTCACCGATCGCCGCGTCCAGCACACGGATCACCGTGTCCTCGGGATGGAACTCGCGCGAGACCAGCTTGTAGGGCTTGGAGATCCGGGTGACGCTCGCGACGCCGGGGGTGCCCTCCAGCCGCGCCTGCAGCGAGTCCCGGCGCTTGCCGATCTCACCCACGATCGCGATGACCGTACGATCGGCGCCCGCGTTCTCGAACGGGGTCAACCCCTCGGCCAGGATCAGGCCCTTCACGCCGATGACCTCGGCCTCGCCGGCTCCGGCCCGCATCACCACGAACATCTGACTGCTGGTCCTTCGAACGGTGGAGTGATCGCGGAGAACAAAAAAGCAGAGGTCCGAGACCTCTGCTCACCCGGCACGAACCGCCGACTCCCGGACTTAGTCGGTTCCGGGAGCGGTCATGCCGGGCAGGTAAAGCGATAGATGGCGCACATCGATGCTCCGACGGTATCGAAGGGGCCCCGACGTGTCAATTCGCGGGGCGCGTCGCGTGCGCACCTCGCGGCGGCGCCTCGCGCCTCGCGGCGACTCAGCACCGGTTCATGTCGGGGGTCCCGACGAGGAGCTCGGACCGGATTCGTCAAGAATCGGGGGTGATCTCCTCGACAGCCTGCCCTGACTGACTCGGACGCGTGTCAGCTCTGCCGCCTTGTGGCCCCACCGGCGCCCCCAGGCCTCGCGGCGCCGCGGACCCCGACCCTCCGCCCGTCGGTCCTATGCTGTGGGCGAGCGGCACCGCGACTCGCCGGCCCGAGGATGGAGGCTGCCGCCCCGTGCCAAGCGCAGGTGCAGTTCCCATGGACGTATCCGAGATCGGACCCGCGGCCCGCCTGGACCCCGGATCGCTCGTCATCGACCGCATCGAGACCATCGCCCTGCGCGCTCCGCTCGGGCGCCGGTTCTCCGGTTCCGCCTACTCCATGGACAACCGCTGCACGATCGTGGTCCGGCTGACCACGGCGGATGGCGTCACCGCCGAGACCTACAGCGGCGACACGGACGCCGAGCAGGCGCTGATCGTGGGCATCATCCACGACGAGCTGGCGCCGGCGATCCTCGGCCGGAGCGCGCGCGATCCCGAGGGCCGCTGGCGCGACATGGAGCCGGCGACCAACAACATCCTCCGGGACCGGGGCCTGGCGCTCCAGGCCATCGCCGCCCTGGATACCGCGGTCTGGGACGCGCTGGGCCGGGCCGTGGGCCTGCCGCTCTACCGGCTGTGGGGCGCGGTCGCCGACGAGGTGCCGATCTCGGTCATCGGCGGCTACTACCACCTCGACGCCGAACAGACCGCCGACACCGTGCGCCGGTACATCGAGCAGGGCTTCGGCGGCCTGAAGTTCAAGGTCGGCGGGCGTTCGCCGCAGGTGGACGCGGAGCGGTTCCGGGTCGCCCGGGAGGCGGCCGGACCGGACTTCGTGCTCATGGCGGACGCGAACCAGGGCTACACGCTCGCGGAGGCGGTGGACTTCGCACGCCGGGTGAGCGACCTGGACCTGCGCTGGTTCGAGGAGCCGTGCCGCTGGACGAACGACCGCCGAGCGATGCGCGACGTGCGTTACATGACCGGCGTCCCGGTCTGCGCGGGCCAGAGCGAGACCACCCTGCACGGACTCCGGGACCTGGTGGTGGACGGCGCCATCGACGTCTCCAATTTCGACGCCTCCTGGGCCGGCGGGCCCACGATCTGGCGCAAGGCCGCCGGGCTGTGCGCCGCCTTCGGGGTCCATCTGGGCCACCACGAGGAGCCCCAGGTCAGCTCGCACCTGCTGGCGTCCGTGCCGGACCACACCTTCACCGAGTGCTTCGACGAGGAGCGCGACCCGTTCTTCTGGCGCCTCACGGACATGTCGACGCGGGTGGCCGACGGCCGCTACCGGCTACCCGACGGGCCCGGCTTCGGCATCAACCTCGACTGGGACTACGTGCACGCGCACACCGTGGACACCCGGGTCAGCACGCGGTAGCAGTCGGAACCGCGATGCGTTGTCGGGGGCCACGTCCTCATGCCGCGCTTGGCTACTTGCGCAAGTACGCAATGGCCGTGTACCGTGAGATCCGCCCCCCTTGTCTGCCGCAACCCCGCGCTCGAGCGCGGTCACGCACCCACGGAGCCTCCACATGAACCGCCTGCCGAACCGCCTCCTCGTGCTCATGCTCGTCACCCTGGCCGCCATCGTCATCGCTGGGTGCGGCGGCTCGTCGCCAGCCGCCGTCCAGACGGTCGACGCGAGCAAGGCCGTCGCGATGCTCGACTCGCGGGTCGTCATCGACGTCCGAACGCCCGCCGAGTACGCCGCCGGGCACATCGCCGGCGCCCAGAACATCGACGTCGAGGCCGGGGACTTCGCCGCGAAGATCTCGACCCTCGACAAGAAGGCCTCGTACCTCCTGTACTGCCGCTCCGGCCGCAGGAGCGCCATCGCCGCGGACGAGATGGCGAAGGCGGGCTTCACCGACATCGTCGATGGAGGCGGCATGGCCGATCTCGTGGCGGCCGGAGCCCCGACCGAGTAGGGGAGCTGGTCGGCACCCGGCTCGCGTCCCGAACCGCAGGAGAGTCCAGGCATGCTGAGCGCGCCAGCGGTACGACCGAAGCTCACGAGCCGTGCGCTCCGGCACTGGGTGCCACCTCTCGTCCGGCACCTCCCTGCGGTCGCGTCCGCCTACCTGCTGCCCGGCCGCGTGCCACCGCGGATCCGCGAGGCGGCAATGCTGGGCGTCAACTCGATCAATCGCTGCGAGACGTGCGAGATGGTGCACGGCCGATGGGCGACGGGGACTGGGCTGCGGCAGGACGCTCTCACGCCGGATGAGGCCGCCGCCTACGCGTTCGGGCAGGGCGTCGCCGTGTCGGGTTCGCACGGGGCGGGGTCGCCCTCGGACCTGAGCCGCCGCCACCGGCGCGAGCTCATGGCGGTCTCGATCCTCATGCAACTGGCCAACCTGGCCGGCAACCGCTTCCTCGCTCCTCGCGCGGCCACGCCGGACCTCCAGGTCGGGGACGTGCGCACCGCCCGCCTGCTCGATGCGGGGATGCGCGCGGCCGACCGCCTCGGGCTGCGTCACGCCCGTGCTCGCGTCGTCGGCGGCGCCCGGGGCGACACCCTGGAGATCGGCATCGGGACCGGGTCCAACCTCGGGATCTACCACGCCTCCGCGGTCGTCCACGGCATCGACCTGAGCGGCGCGGCACTCTCGCTTGCCGCTCGCCGCGCCCGCCGCGTCGCACGGCGCGTGACCCTGGTCGAGGGAGACGCCGCCGCGCTGCCCTTCGCCGACGGATCCTTTGACACGGTTGTCGGGACGTTCATCCTGTGCTCGGTCGGCGATGTCGGCCGGAGCCTGAACGAGGCCCGGAGGGTGCTGCGCCCCGGCGGCACCATCCGCCTGCTGGAGCACGCTCGGGCCCGGCATCGAGCGATCGGGGCGCTCCAGGAGCGGTCGGCGCCGGCCTGGTCCCGAGTCAGCGGCGGATGCCGCCTCGACCACAACGTGCTCCAGGCCGTTCGCGACGCAGGTCTCGTGGTGATCGAGGAACGGCAGCGAGCCGGCGGGCTCCTCGTGGAGATCGTCGCCGCCTGACATCCTCATGCATACTTGCGCAACTACGCAAGTAATAGGTATGCTGCGCCCCGGAGGCCGCGCACGCGAGCGTCCAGTCCCGGAATTGAGCAGACCGGTGCCATCCTGGGTTCATCACGACGTGCCGGCAGGAAGAGGGTTTCGTGCCATGGAGATGACCATCGACTTTCCGGGGGGCGCGCGAGTCGACGCGCACTTCGGCGGCTTCGTCGTGCCGACCGATCAGCCGCCCCAGGGCGGCGGCCAGGGGTCGGCCCCGACGCCCTTCGCGACGTTCCTGTCGACGATCGGGACGTGCGCGGGCATCTACGTGCTGGGCTTCTGCCAGCAGCGGGGCATCCCGACCGATGGCATCCGCCTCGTCCAGCGGATGCAGACCGACCCGGCGACCCGCCTGGTGAGCGACGTGCAGGTCACGATCGAGCTGCCCGCGGGGTTCCCGGCCAAGTACGCCGATGCGGTCGTTCGCGCCGCCGAACAGTGCACGGTGAAGAAGCACTTCGAGCACCCGCCGGTCATCCGCGTGGCGAGCAGCATCGCGGCCTGACCGCTCGCGCGGACCGCGCCAGGGGATGGCCCTTCCTCAGAAGGTGATCACCTTGTCCGCCCAGATCACCCACTCGGTCAGCTCGGCGAGTGTCGAGCGGTACACGCCCTCCACGAGCGGCTCGTCCGTCATCCCGCGGGCGTCGATGCACGTCCCGCATGCCTTGACCTGCACCTCCTTGGGCGCGAGGCCCTTGAGCATCCGCTCGAGGTTGTAGTAGCCATCGGGCGTCTTCTGGCGGGGCTTGGCCGCGGTCACCGAGTCGCCCATGAGGAAGACACGAAGCTCGACGCCCTCGCTCTTCGCGAGCGAGAGTGCGAGTCGGAGACCGTTGTAGGTCCGCTCGTTGCCGTACGCCGGCTCGTTCAGGATGATGAGCATCTTCATCGGGCATCTCCCTCGATCCCGAGCCGGGGACGAGCTCGAGCCTCAACTATTCAAACAAGTTGTAGAATAGCAAGCGTGACGGGAAACGGAGGAGTGGGCGTGCAGGAGCCTGGGCCGGCGACGCCGGAGGCAGCCGTCGGCAGCCGGGCGGCGAAGAACGAGCTGCACGAGGCGTTCGCGCGGGTCGGCAAGGCGCTTGCGAACCCCCATCGTGTCGAGATGCTCGACCTGCTCGCCCAGGCCGAGCGCTCGGTCGAGAGCCTCGCCGCGCGGGCCGACGTCTCCGTCGCCCTCGCCTCCGCGCACCTCCAGACGCTGCGACGGGCTGGGCTCGTCGCCTCTCGCCGCGACGGCAACCGCATCCTCTACCGGATTGCGGACGACGACGCCTACGGCCTGCTCGCCGCGTTGCGCGCGGTCGCGGCGCGGCTCGGCGACACCGAGCAGGCGACTCGCCGCTACCTCGGCCCCCCCGTCGAGGCGGTGAGCCGTGAAGTCCTCCTCGCCCGGGTGCGCGCCGGCGACGCGATCATCGTCGACCTCCGCCCGTCCGAGGAGTACGAAGCCGGGCACATCGCGGGTGCCATCTCGATCCCGCTGCCGGACCTCGAGGCGCGGCTGGCCGAGCTGCCGACCGACCTCGAGATCGTCGCCTACTGCCGCGGCCCGTACTGCGCGATGTCGCCACAGGGGGTGGCCTGCTCGAGCGGCTCGGCCGGCGCGCGCGGCGGCTCGAGGACGGCTACCCGGAGTGGCGCCTTGCCGGGATGCCGGTGGCCACGGGGCTCGAGGACGAGCGATGACCGGAATCTACCTCGACTACAACGCGAGCACGCCGATCGACCCGCGGGTGATCGAGGTGATGGAGCCGCTCCTCCGCGGCCCGTTCGCCAACCCGTCCGCGCTCCACGCCCGCGGCCGTGAGGCCCGCGCGATCATCGACCACGCCCGCTCCCAGGTCGCCGGGCTCCTCGGCTGTGCCCCCGACGAGGTCGTCTTCACGAGCGGCGGGAGCGAGGCGAACAACCTTGCGCTCACCGGTGCCTTCTTCGCCCTCCGTGACCGTGGCGACCACATCGTCACGACGACCGTCGAGCACCCGGCGACCCTCGAGCCGGCCAGGTTCCTCGAGCGGCTGGGAGCCAGGGTGACCCTGGTGCCCGTCGACGGGTTCGGGCGGGTCGATCCCGACGACATCCGCAAGGCGATCACCCCGCGGACCATCCTCGTGAGCGTGATGCACGCCAACAACGAGGTCGGCACGATCGAGCCGATCGCCGAGATCGGCGCGGTCACGCGCGAGCGCGGCGTCCTGCTCCACACCGACGCGGCGCAGAGCGTCGGAAAGGTCCCGACCCGGGTCGACGAGCTCGGTGTCGACCTGCTGTCGATCGCCGGCCACAAGGCGTATGCGCCCAAGGGCGTCGGCGCGCTGTACATCCGGCGCGGGGTCCGCCTCGAGCCCCTCATCCACGGGGCGAGCCACGAGTCCGGGCGGCGGGCCGGCACCGAGAGCGCTCTCCTGGCGGCCTCCCTCGGGCGGGCGGCCGAGCTTGCGTCGGACCTGGGTCCGCTCGACGGCACCCGGGTCCTCCGCGACCGGCTCTGGGATGGGCTTCAGGCTCTCTTCGGCGAGCACGTCGTCCTCAACGGCCATCCCGACGAACGCCTGCCGAACACGCTCAACGTCTCGTTCGTCGGCCGACCCGGCGCCGACGTGATCGCGGCGCTCGGCGATGTCGAGGCCTCCACGGGATCCGCCTGTCATGCCAATTCGATCGAGCTCTCCCCGGTCCTGGCCGCCATGGGCGTCGAACCGCACGTCGGCATGGGCGCGGTCCGCCTCAGCCTGGGCCGCATGACGACGCCCGACGAGATCGACGCTGCGCTCGAGCGGTTCGCACAGATCGACGCGGATCGGTAGACCTCGCTCCGACCGCGCCGACCGCGCCGACCGCTCGCGGTGGACCGCCTCAGGCGGGGCGGGCGATCGGCAGGTCGAGCCAGAATCGGGCGCCGCCCCCGGTCGGGTTCTCGACCCCCGCGGTCCCCCCGTGGGCCTCGACGATGGCGCGCGTGATCGCGAGGCCCAGCCCCGAGGTGCCCGAACCACGGTCCCGGCTCGGGTCCACCTGGTAGAAGCGGTCGAAGACCTGCGCCATGTCCTCCGCCGGGACGCCCGGGCCGTCATCGAGGACCTCGACCCGGGCGAGGCTCGAGGACCGGGGCGAGAGACCGGTCTGCAGGAGCACGTGGCCACCCGATGGCGCGAACCGGATCGCGTTGTCAACCAGGGCGGCGATAGCCTGGCCCAGGCGCTCCCGATCCGCGGCCACCACGAGCGGCAGGCCCTCGGGGAGCGAGGTGGACAGCGTCACGCCGGCTGCACCCGCCCGGGCGGCGAACGCCGTTCCGATCGAGGGCAGGACCTCGTTGAGCGGCACGGCCTCCAGGCGCAGCGGGAGCGCGCCGGCCTCGGCGAGGCTGATCGTCCGCAGGTCGTCCACGACGCGTCCGAGCAGGCGGGCCTGGGACCGGATCGTCTCCAGGTGCCGGTCGTCGTGCTCGTAGACGCCGTCCATCACCGCGGCGGCGGTGGCCTCGATGACCGCGAGCGGGGTCTTCATCTCGTGCGCGGCATCCTGGAAGAACCGGCGTCGCGACGCGTCGTTGCGCTCGAGGTCAGCGGCCATCGCGTCAAACGATCGGCCGAGCGAGCCGATCTCATCCGCCCGGCCGGACAGGCCCGATCGGGCCGCCAGATCACCGTGCGCGACAGCCGACGCCGTCGCCTCGAGCTGCTGCAGCGGCCTGGCGATGCGGCGCGCCATGAGCACACCCAGGAGCGACGCGATCGCCGCGGTCAGCACGGCGACGACGATGATGGTGGTCGTCGTCTCCTGCTGCGCCTGGGCAAGGTATGCCGCCCCCTGGCCGATCCCCATGCCCGCACCCGGACCCTTGCCGGCACCCGGACCCGTGCCGTGCCCGGCTCCGGGCCCGAAGCTGGCGGACGGCGCGCCGGTTTCCTGCATCGCGGCGAAGCCCCGCCCCACGATCGGCGGCGCGGCGATCGCCACGGCCACGGCCGTCCCGACGGCCACCGCGGCGAAGGCGAGGGCCAGGCGTGCGCCGAGCCCGCGGGGCACGAGCCGGACCGTCCGCGTCATTCGCGTGCCGCCCGGTAGCCGACGCCACGGACGGTCTCGATGTACTCGAGCCCGCCGGTCCGCTCCCCCAGCTTGCGGCGCAGGTTCTTGACGTGGCTGTCAATCGTGCGGTCGAAGGCGTCGTACGCCTCGCCGAACACGCGGTCGCCCAGCCGTTCCCGGGTCCACGCGACCCCCGGCACCTCGGTGAGTGCGACGAGCAGGTCGAACTCGGCGCGGGTCAGCCCGAGGTCTGCGCGATCGCGGCGGACCTCGCGCGCGGGCTCGTCGATGTCGAGGTCGAGGTAGCGGCGTGTCGCGGGCAGCACGGCCGACGCACCCACGGACGCGGTGACCGGCGCCAGGCGCCGGAGCACCGCCCCGACGCGCGCGACGAGCTCGCGCGGCTCGAATGGCTTCGTGACGTAGTCGTCCGCGCCGATCTCGAGCCCCGCGACCCGGTCGATAACGTCGTCCCGGGCGGTCAGGAGGATGACCGCT